>NZ_CP183840.1:2457014-3685522 GCF_048572715.1 Chryseobacterium sp. CT-SW4 | reverse complement strand
GGAATGCTTATGTAAACGTGGAAGGTCTGGAAGATGATATCTTTATTCATTCCAAAAATGTAAAAGATGCATTACAGGGAGATAAAGTATTGATTGTAACCTATACATACAAAGGTAAAAAGCTGGAAGGTTCCGTTCTCGAAGTTTTAGAAAGAACCCGTACGGAATTTGTGGGAACATTCCAGGTAATCAACCATAAGGATTTCGGTTTTGTGGTATGTGATAAAAAGACAATCAATACCGATATATTTATTCCTAAAACCAAATTTAACGGTGCTGAGAACGGAGATAAGGTTATTGTAAAGATGGTAGAATGGAAGCCTGGAGATAAAAATCCAGAAGGAGAAATTATTCAGGTGCTGGGAGCTCCGGGAGAGCATGAAACAGAGATCCATTCCATCCTTGCGGAATATGGTCTTCCATACAGCTTCCCTGAAGAAGTGGAAAGAGATGCCGATAAAATTGACCGGAGAATCACCGATGAAGAAGTTGCCAAACGTAGGGATATGCGAGATATCTGTACATTTACCATAGACCCGAAAGACGCGAAAGATTTCGATGATGCCTTATCCATTCAGCAATTGGAAAACGGAAACTGGGAAATCGGAGTCCATATTGCGGATGTTTCCCATTATGTAGTTCCCGGAACTATGTTGGATGATGAAGCGTACCAGCGAGCAACCTCTGTTTACCTTGTAGACAGGGTAGTTCCTATGCTGCCGGAAGTATTGAGTAACGATGTCTGCTCTCTCCGCCCGAATGAAGACAAATACACATTTTCAGCAGTTTTTGAATTAAATGAAAAAGCGGAAATCCAGAAACAGTGGTTTGGAAGAACAGTAATTCACTCGGACAGAAGATTTACATATGAAGAAGCTCAGGAACGTATTGAAACCGGGGAAGGAGATCTTGCGAAAGAGATCCTGGCACTGGACCGTTTAGCTAAAATTATGCGTGAACAACGCATCAGAAAAGGAGCTATTACCTTTGACAGAAGTGAAGTAAGATTCAATCTGGATGAAAATAATGAGCCGGTGGGAGTTTACTTTAAAATAAGTAAAGATTCCAATCATCTTATTGAAGAATTCATGTTGTTGGCCAATAAAAAAGTATCTGAATTTGTTTCTTTAACCCGTAAAGGTGAAATGACCAATAATACCTTTATATACAGGATCCACGATGATCCGGATCCTGCAAAACTGGAAGCATTAAGAGATTTTGTATCTACATTCGGATATAAAATGGATCTGGCGAATACCAAAAAAGTAGCAGAATCCTTAAATCAGCTATTGCATGATGTAAAAGGAAAAGGTGAAGAAAACATGATCGAGACCCTCGCGATGAGAAGTATGAGTAAAGCCGTATATTCTACAGATCCTATCGGACATTACGGATTGGGATTTGAATATTACACCCACTTCACCTCTCCTATCCGCCGTTATCCAGATCTTATCGCCCACCGTTTGCTGCAACATTATCTGGACGGAGGAAAATCTCCTAATAAAGCGGAATTGGAAGAAAAGTCCAAGCATTGCAGTGCGATGGAAAGGCTGGCCGCTGATGCGGAAAGAGATTCCATTAAATATATGCAGGTTAAATTCATGGAAAAACATCTGGGAGAAGTATTCCGTGGTGTTATTTCAGGAGTGGCAGAATTTGGTTTCTGGGTGGAAATTCCTGAAAATGGTGCGGAAGGGCTTATCAAATTAAGAGATCTTGTAGATGATTCCTATACTTATGATGCAAAAACCCATGCGGTGTACGGATCAAGAACAGGAAAAAAATATCAGCTTGGAGATGAAGTAATGATCAAAGTGGTGAAAGCTAATTTAATTCAGAAGCAATTAGATTTTAAGATTGTTGAATAATTAATTCATAAAATCTAAATTTGTAGAAATGAATGATTTTTCATTCACAAAGAAATAATACATGTTTGAACTCATACTTTCTGCTATCATACTAGGATTTATGCTGAGTCTCGTCTTTATAGGACCCATATTTTTCCTTTTGATAGAAACAAGCTTTACGAGAGGTCCAAGACATGCCCTGGCACTGGATTTAGGAGTAATAACTGCAGACTTGTTATGCATCATAGCAGCTTATTATGCAAGTGCCGATTTGGTTGATTTGATAGATAAACACCCCGGATTTTACAGGATTACTTCCCTTCTGATCTTTGTGTATGGGATTTTCATGATGGCTACCAAGACCAAAATGCATATTCCGGGGGAAGATAAGATCATAAGTCAGAATTATTTTAAAACCTTTATCAATGGTTTTTTCTTTAACTTATTGAACGTCGGGGTTATTCTTTTCTGGCTGGTTACGGTAATTTCCGTTCGGAACCAATATCCGGATACCGATAATTTTATCCTTTATATAGGCATTGTGATCGTTACTTATTTATGTATAGATCTCGTTAAAATACTCCTTGCAAAACAATTCCACTATAAACTTACTCAGAAGCTGGCCAACCAGATCCGGAGAGTGGTAGGTGGAATTCTTATTATATTCAGCTTTTTTATATTTCTTCAAAGCTTCAAAATGTTCAATCAGTTCGATAAACAATTGGAAGAAGCGGAAAAAAAAGAAATCAAATATCACAAAAACAAATGAAAAAAATTATTTCTCCAAAAGCTCTTAAAAAAGGAGCTAAAATTGCTATTATTTCCCCTGCGGGATCAGTAGATGAAGCTCAGCTTCAAAGTGGATTAAAACTAATTAAAAAGAAAGGATTTGAGCCTGTATTGGGGAAACATCTTTACACAAAATACTCCCATGGGTATAATTATGCCGGAACCGAAAAAGAAAGGATCAAAGATATCAACTGGGCACTGAATGATCCGGAAATTTCTGCCATCTGGGCTTCCAGAGGAGGATATGGATGTCAGCATCTGGTTCAGCACCTTTCCCTTAAAAAATTTGTGGAAAACCCTAAATGGTATATCGGATATTCGGATAATACTGTTATTCAAAGCTATCTTCTGAAAAAAGGATATGCTTCCATCCATGGACAAACCATTAAAACCTCAAGTTTTGGAGTAACGGAAGAAAGCTATGAACTCATTTTTGATACTCTTAAAGGTAAGAAACCCCAATATAATATCACAAAGCATAAACTTAATAAAAAAGGATTCTGTGAAGGAGAACTGGTGGGAGGAAACCTTGCATTAATTTATGCCTTGCTGGGAACCTCTTATTCCTTTGATTTCAGCAATAAAATACTTTTCATTGAAGATATAGGGGAAAACTTCTATGCGCTGGACAGGATGATTATGAGCCTGGAATTAGCCGGAGTTTTCAAAAAGATCAAAGGTCTTATTATAGGAGGGATGACCAATATGGGCGATGAAAAAACGAACCCTGATTATGAAAAAAGCTTTGATGAATTTACCTATAAGCTTATTTCGGAAAGGATTGAGAAATACAAATTTCCGGTAGCTTTCGGATTCCCGAATGGTCATATTTACGATAACCGTCCTTTAATAATCGGAGGAAAAGTAAAATTGAAAGTGGGGAATAAAGTGAAGATTGAATTTTAAAAAGGATGGAAAGCTGTTTAATCTCTATAACGTAAGGAAATGGCAACCCATAATGACTTTGGAAAAGAAGCGGAACAATTAGCAGTCAGCTATTTACAGGATAAAGGATATAAAATTATTACCCGCAACTTCAGATTTCAAAAAGCTGAAATAGATATCATTGCAGAAAAAGATACCATTATTGCCGTGATTGAAGTAAAAGCGCGGTCTACCGATCTGTTTCTTTTACCTCAGGAAGCGGTCAATAAAAAGAAAATAAGGTTGATTGTTTCCGCAGCCGATTATTATCTTGAAAAAAACGGTAAGGATAACGAAGTCCGTTTTGATATTATATCGGTCCTGCCGGGTACTGAGGAAAAATTTGAAATAACTCATATCGAAAATGCTTTTGAAGCATTGGATGCCAATTAAAATAAAAAGGGAATAACTTTTAATTAAATGAAAACAATATTAATCACAGGAGCTACTTCCGGAATCGGAAAATCGACAGCAGAACTTTTTGCAAAACAGGGAAACAGAATTATCATTTGTGGAAGGAGGAAGGATGTTTTAGAAGAAGTTAAAACCGAATTATCTGCTGTTACCGAAGTATGGAGCCTGCAATTTGATGTAAGAAACCTGGAAGAAGTGGAAAAAGCGATCAGCTCTCTTCCCGAAGAATGGAAAAATATTGATGTT
Source organism: Chryseobacterium sp. CT-SW4 (assembly GCF_048572715.1). GTDB lineage: Bacteria > Bacteroidota > Bacteroidia > Flavobacteriales > Weeksellaceae > Chryseobacterium. Next base: position 3,681,302 of record NZ_CP183840.1, on the reverse strand, counting down.
TTGATCAATAATGCAGGAAATGCACATGGACTGGAACCTCTCTCCGCAGGAAATACGGAAGACTGGGATGCAATGATCGACGGGAATGTAAAAGGTCTTTTATATGTTTCTAAAATGCTTATCCCTTCCATGAAAGAAAAAAATTCCGGGCATATTGTGAATATCAGTTCTGTGGCAGCAAGACAGACTTATGCCAATGGAGTGGTTTATTGTGCAACCAAAAGGGCGGTAGATGTAATCTCCGAAGGAATGAGAATAGAATTAACGGAATTTGGAATTAAAGTCACCAATATCCAGCCGGGAGCAGTAGAAACAGATTTCTCCAAAGTCCGTTTCAAAGGAGATAGTGAAAAGGCTGCTACCGTATATGCAGGGTATGAAGCCTTAAAAGCAGAAGATATAGCAGATTCGATTGCCTACTGTGTAAATGCACCCAAGCATGTCTGCATTTCAGATATGACGATCTATCCAAGTGCACAGGCAGAACCCAGAACCATTTACAGAAAATAGTATCTCATAAAGATGTAAATTTGCAGGAGATTATAAACTAAACGGATAGATTCATAACAATGAAAATTTTATACCTGGAAACCTCTTCCAAAAACTGTTCGGTAGCTGTTTCGGATAATGAAAAGCTTTTGTGCCTTTGTGAAGAAGTTTCTGAAAACTATAAACAGTCTGAAAGTCTCCATACTTTTGTGGAATGGGCTTTGGAAGGAGCTCAAATCACAATGAAAGACATAGAAGCCGTTTCCCTGGGAAAAGGACCCGGATCTTACACCGGATTAAGAATAGGAGCTGCCTCTGCCAAAGGATTCTGTTATGGACTCAAAATACCATTGATCGCCGTAAATTCAATGGAAAGCATGATAGAGCCGTTTTTAGGCAAAAACTATGATCTGATAGTGCCAATGATAGACGCAAGAAGGATGGAGGTTTATACGGCAGTTTATGACGGTGAAACAGGGAAAGAACTCTCTGCTACCGAAGCTAAAATTTTAGATGAACATTCTTTTGAAGAATTAAAAGATAAAAAAGTGGTTTTCGTGGGAGATGGAGCACAAAAAGCAAAAGAAATATTAAATCTTCCCGACGCGGAATATCATGAGAATATTTATCCGTCCGCTCAGTATCTCCTGAAGAAAACACGGGAGAAGCTGGAAAAGAAAGAATTTGAAGATATTGCTTACTTTGAGCCATTCTATCTTAAAGACTTTCACGGAGTAAAGAAAAAGAAAAGCGAAGAATAATTTCTTCGCTTTTTTATTATTTAGGTTTCGCAGGAACACCTCCCGGATTATTTTTAATTTCCTGTGCGGGTTGGGATACCGGCTTTTTAGGAGTATTATCCGTGGGTTGCGGATCTGGAGCTATAGGAGTTCTTCCTCCTCCGAAATCAGCGGCGCCGTTATTTATATTTTGAAAATTACCCGGATTTTGTGTAGGTGGTGAGGGAGTTCTTCCCGGATTTTGAGGAACCTCATTTCCTTTTTCATCGGTTCCCTGGAATGCAAGATCACTTTTAAGGTAATTCAGCATTTCCTTGGCTTTTTCACCTTCGGGAGTTTTGGAATAGTTGAGCGCAATCTGTTCCAGCTGTAATATCATCACCTCTTTCCCACTGGATTTCCCGGCGTTGAAAGCATTTAATAAATAAAGCTTCGGCACCAGTGCATCCTTAGGATATTTTTGAATGGCCTGATCGATAACATCCCGGCTTTCCCCGAACTTCTCCGATTCATACAGGGCATAAGCTCTCTTATATTCATTTTCTACATCTACAGAAGATTTTACAAAAGAAGTATTTTTAGGATTTCTAACAAATTCGGCATACGAAGTATAAGGATATTCGGTTAATAATAGCTGTTTTGCCCTTTCCGCTACCTGGGGATTCTTTTCATAATTCATGGCAAAGATTTCATACAAAGCTTGCAGCATTACCTTTTCTTCAGGTTTCACATCCACAAGATCATATAAAGTTTTGGTAGCTAAAGGAGTATTGGTAAAATAGTTTTGATACATAATTCCTAAGCCCAAAGAAGCGGTATCTCTGGATTTTTTAAGCTCAGAAAGAGTACCGGCATCCGTAGGAATCTGTTCAATATAAAAAGAAGGTTCAAAACGTCTTGGATTAGGAGCGGAAGTTACCCCCAATGCTTCATTTTTAAGATCTTCAATGGAGGCCATTCTTTTGGAAGAACGCCAGTTATCCGCCAGTGCCCGGTCTCCCCAGATCTGTTTAAAGGAAGAGGTCCCTTTGCTTACCGTATTCGTATTACTGAAATAAAACCCTTTGGTAGCGGTCCCGAAATCTTCAAAAGAATTGGTATTATTCGCAAAAATAGAATTGGAATTATAATCACCCGTATCAAACCCCTTACTTCTTTCTGCACGTCTTCTCTCCAGTTCTTCTTTTTCCTCTTTAGCTTTTAATTTTGCAATATGTTTAGAAAAGAAATCCGTTCTCTGGGCATCATTCATTTTAGCTAAAGAAAGAATACTGTCGTTCTTTTTTACCAGATAATAATTTCTGGATATTTTTTTAATATTTTCGGATTGCTCTTTTAAAAGGATTTTGGAAGGCTCATAGGTCATGACAGCTAATGCAGAATCATAAAAGCTTCCTGCACCGATATAATCATTCTTATCCAAATAACTGTTTCCTATTTCGTAATAGGCCAGTCCGCGTATTTGAGGATCGGAAATTTTCTCCTTTAAAGATTTTCTGAAAAATTCCTGAGCTTCCGTTTTTTTACCTGCTTTATTGGCCATTAATCCTAAGGCATAGTAAAATTCATTCTTTCTGGACATATAAGTCCCTTTATTACTTATTTTTTCCAAATAGTCTTTGGCTCCTTCATAATCTCCTTTCCCATTAAAAGTTTTGGCTATTTCTATCTGGGATTTTACTTCAAATTCAAAATCATTGGCATATTTGTAAGCAGCTAAAAAGCTTTCTCTTGCCAGCTCACTTTTTCCTAAACTTTGCAGCACCTGCCCTCTTAAAAAGGCAATTCTGCTTTTCAGCTTTTTATTATTGTTAAGCTCAAAAGCACGGTTAAGTTCTTTAACAGCTTCTTCTTTTTTTCCTTCGTCCAAAAGCGCTTCGGAATGGTAGATACTTAAAAGCTTATCATAATTTTTATCAATGCCTTCCCCTTTAAGCTTATTAAATACCTCTGTGGACTTATGATAATTCTTCATCTGGGCATAGGCTAATCCCTGATACACCTTTGCCAATGGAAGTCTTTTATCGTTTTTCATGTGGGAAAACACATAGTTTAGGGCATCCAAAGCCTCTATTGATTTATTCTGATAAATTCTGGATTGGGCAAGAATAATATAAGCATCAAATATGGTTTTATTCTGTTCTTCCCCATTTCTGATAACAGAATATTTGTTGATTGCTTTTAAAGCCTTTGCTTCTGCAATTTCCAATGGAGTTGCCCCTTTTGTAGTACTTTCATCACCGGGTCCACCTGTGGCAGAAAGTTGGGTATTATCTATACTTCCGGGCATACCTGGCGGCATATTGGGTCTTCCGTTATTGGTATTGGGCTGAGAGGCAGGCTGCTGATTGACTTCAGCTATTTTCATTGTATTTTCCGCAAATGCTGCAGACTGTCCCAAATCACTTCCTAAAGGCTGATCTTCATAAGTCAGAATAGAAATATAAGGCGCATAAAAATTATCTTTATGGTTTTCATCTCTACTCGTAAACTCGCTGTTTAATGCATCTTTGGCATTAAACAAAGTATTATAATAAGTATGGAACCCTTTTAGGAATTTGGATCGCTGTTCGGGCCTTTTTGTTTTTGTGGCACAGGAAACAATGATACAGGCAGCTAAAAGGAATAAAATATTCTTTTTCATTATTCAATATAACTCGCTAAACTGCTTTTTATTATGAAGCAGTTTCATGATTTGGTAAAAATACTAAAATTTTATATTGGAAATATTTATAATTCTTTCAAAATTTTGTAAACCAAATGGGTAGGAAGCCCCATTATCGTATAAAAACTTCCGTTTATTTTTTTTATTTTGGCCATTCCCAGCCATTCCTGGATACCATAACTACCCGCTTTGTCAAATGGGTGGTATTCACGGATATAGTAGTCTATTTCTTCTTCGGAAAGCTCTTCAAATTCTACCTCCGCCACATCAGTTTCCGTAAAAATCCTGTCATGGGTTTTTATGGTAATTCCCGTGTAAACCTGATGGGTTTTGGCAGATAAAGACTGTAACATATCCCGGGCTTCCTGTTCATCTTTAGGCTTTCCCAGAAATCGGTGATCAATGGCAACGACGGTATCGGCGGTTAATAAAACTTCCTCCTCTGCAAGAGCTCGGAAAGTTTGGGCCTTTAACTGCGAAAGAAAAGCAGCCGACTCTTCTATAGCGATATGGTCGGGCAGAATTTCTTCACAATCTATTTTGACCACTTCAAAAGTGAATCCTAGTTGGGACAATAATTCCCTTCTTCGGGGAGACTGAGAGGCTAAAAGTAGTTTCATGGATTATAGATTATACGGATTGAGTATTATCATCATGCCAGTTCCCCTGGACCTTCATCACCTGTTCAATCACATCACGGACAGCCCCGCTCCCACCCTTTTTCAGGGAGATATAAGAGGCGATACCTTTAATTTCAGGAACGGCATTTTCAGGACATGCGGAAATGGCGGAATTTTTCATGATATGCAGATCGGGAAGATCATCACCCATGGTAAGGATCTCTTCATTTTTAAGATTATATTTAGCCTTGAAATGTTCAAAATCCACCATTTTATTATGAGATTTGGCATAATAATCCTGAATACCCAGATAGTTGATCCTGTGTTTTACCATTTCATCATTTCCACCGGTAATCACCCCTATAATATAATTGTTTTTTAAAGCTTTTACCACTGCATATCCATCAAGTACATTCATTACCCTGCACATATTTCCTCCGGGCATCAGATAAACACTGCCATCCGTGAATACTCCGTCAACATCAAATACAAATGCTTTAATATTCTTTAACTTGTCCTTATAACTCATACATTTTTTTTATAGAGCGGTTTATTGTTTCATAAATTTCAAGACTTTCATCTTTTAATAACTGTTTGTGCAAATCCAGTATTCGGACGTCATTTCTCACAGCAGGACCTGTTTGTGCAAGTTTAGGATCCATCTCATGAATCTTTTGAACAGTCTCATCAATTAACGGTAAAAAATAATCAAAGGGAATATCCTGTGAATCTGAGATTTCTTTAGCTCTCGTAAACAGATGGTTTACGAAATTGCAGGCAAAAACTGCAGTAAGATGAATATACTTTCTCTTTTCATGAGTACTTTCCATTACCTTTTGGGAGATTTTTGAAGCAAGCTCAAAAAGAATATTTTTGTCGTTCTCATTTTCCGCTTCTATAAAGAAAGGGATTTTTTCATATTCCAGTTCCTTGGATTTTGAAAATGTCTGAAGAGGATAAAAGCTGGCTTTTCTGTACTCCCCTGCCAGAATCTCTTTAGGCAGTGAACCCGAAGTATGGACTACCAGGCAGTCTTTTTTCAGGATAAGTGCAGAAACTTCTTCCACAGAACGGTCACTTACGCAGATAATATACAGATCTGCCTCCTTAAGTATATCCGTTGAATAATCAATGTGAAGTTCTTCTGCGATTTTTTTCAGATCATTTTCATTTCTTCCAAAAATCTGAACCAGAGGAATCTGATTCTGAGTAAAGGCTTTTGCCAGATGATAGGCAACATTTCCGGATCCGATAATTACAATTTGCATGTAACAAAGATAATATTTTATGATATTTGGACTGAAAATTGAATAAGTAATTTAACTTTTGGATATTTTTGTAATCCAAAACAATGAAAGCATCTTATGAAGAATAAGGACGCCGAAATTATCGCGATGATGCAAAATCCCCGAACCCTGGATCAGGGGCTTCGGTCTTTGATGGATGCTTACCAAAGTAGATTGTATTGGCATATCAGAAGAATTATTGTGGATGCAGACCTCGCTCAGGACACCCTGCAGGAAACATTCATTAAAGCGTATCAGAATTTTCACCAGTTTAAAAATGATAGTCAGCTCTATACATGGTTATATAGAATTGCTACCAATGAAGCATTACAGCAGATCAATAAATTAAAGAGAATGCAGAAAACGGATGAAGATGCGGAATATTATATGCAGAACCTGGTAGCAGATAATTCTGAAAAAGATGCGGAAGAGATACAGCTACTGTTACAGAATGCTATACAAAGTCTGCCTGAGAAGCAGAAACTTGTATTTATGATGAGGTATTATGATGATTTACCCTATGAAGAAATATCAAAAATTGTTGATATGTCTGTAGGAACATTAAAAACAAATTATCATTATGCCAAACAGAAAATTGAAGAATATATAAAGGACAATTACGAAAAATAATCTTTTGAATTACAAAAATGAAAGATTTTGATATAGAAAAATTAGAACGCAAAAACATTTATCAGGTTCCTGATCATTTATTTGATAAGGTTCAGGAGCGTGTATTTGCTGAAGTTAAGACAAGTAAAAAAGCGCCGGTTTTCAAACTGAACTGGGCTTTTGCCGCTGCTGCTTCACTGGCTTTGATTTTCGGGGCAACTTTTGTGTTTGATTCGGACAATGATATGGTTAACAACCCTCAGAAAACTATTGTTGACAGAACGTTGGATTCCAATAAATATGCCTCAGAGGGAGAAGCCCAAATGGGTGAAAGCCAGAGAGCTTATGAAACTTTGAAAACAGATTTAACTTCTCTAGAAAAAGATAATCAAACAATTGAGGGTCAGGGAAATAAATCTGCCGTATATTCTCAAAGCAAAAAAGAAAATAAGACGGTAAAAAAATCGTCCAACGTGAGAATGGTGAGCGGATCTGCAGAATCTCAAATGAATGAATTTTTAGATACATTTTCCACTTCTGAAATTTCAGAATTAGCCAGTAATTCGGCTCAGGACGTGTACTTGGATTTATACAATTAAAAAAGATGAAAAAGATATTATTTACATTTTTAATTATTTACGGACTTGGCTTAAATGCTCAAAGGACGGATTATGACTGGAAAAATATGGATCCTAAACAGAGAAAAGAAGTGATCAATAATCTTTCTCCGGAAGAAAGAAAAGAGCTTCTGAAAAAGTTTAGAAATAATATGGTGGTGGATAATCTGGATATTGAAGCTAAAGATAAAGATAGGTTTACCGCTTTATATGATGAATATATAGAAAATCAAAAGCAAATCAAAAGTGAGTTTAATCCTCATTTTAATACCGAAACACTATCAGATCAGGAAGCCAGACAGAAACTTGAACAAAGTTTTGAAGTAGGACAAAAGCTGCTTGACAACAGAAGGAAATATGCAGAGAAAATGCAGCAGATCATTCCTTGCCAAAAAGTCTTAAAGCTATTTCAATCTGAGGGTATGATGAGAGATAAAATGAATGAAAGAAAGCCTCACGATATGAAAAATGCTCCAAAGGCTAAACAAAACCCATAATAGTTTATTTTTTTAATGTTGGACGACTCTTGCAATTTTTTTTGTGAGAGTCGTTTAATTTTCAAACGGCTATTTTATCTTAGTTTTTAACAGGGAGGAAAGGTTTGTTAGCAAGTTGAGAAAAAAAGTGAATATAGATCGTTACCGGAGAATATGATTTTTCTAAAGAGAAGTAAATTAATTTTTTACATATAACATGAAGAGCGACAATTTGTCTCTCTTTTTTTTATCTTTGCAAATTACAAGATTCCTAAATGAAAAATATACGAAATTTTTGCATAATCGCTCATATCGACCATGGTAAAAGTACCCTGGCAGACCGTCTTTTGGAGTATACCAATACGGTGACTCAAAGGGAGCTGCAGTCACAGACCCTGGATGATATGGATTTGGAAAAAGAACGTGGAATTACTATTAAATCCCACGCTATCCAGATGGATTATGAATACAAAGGAGAAAAATATATATTAAACCTTATTGATACACCGGGACACGTAGACTTTTCCTATGAAGTTTCCCGCTCCATTGCCGCCTGTGAAGGAGCTCTTCTTATTGTAGATGCGGCACAGAGCATTCAGGCACAGACGATCAGTAACCTTTATCTCGCCTTAGAAAATGATCTTACCATCATTCCGATTCTTAATAAAATAGATTTACCTTCTGCGAATCCGGAAGAAGTAACGGATGAAATCATGAACTTAATCGGTTGTGAATATGAAGATGTATTAAGAGTTTCCGGAAAAACAGGAGAAGGAGTTCACCATTTATTGGAGCAGATTGTAGAAAGGATTCCGGCACCTGTCGGAGATCCGGACGGACCTCTTCAGGCTTTGATATTCGATTCTGTTTATAATCCTTTCCGAGGAATTGAAGCTTACTTTAAAGTAGTGAACGGAAGCATTTCCAAGAATGAGAAAATTAAGTTTTTCGCTACAGGAAAAGAATATGGGGCAGATGAGGTAGGAACTTTAAAATTGAAGCAGGTTCCTAAGAAGACCATTGAATGTGGAGATGTAGGTTATCTGGTTTCCGGTATTAAAGATGCCAGAGAAGTAAAAGTAGGAGATACGATCACTTCTTTTGAAAATCCGGCTGCGGCACCTATCGAGGGATTTGAAGAAGTAAAGCCAATGGTATTTGCCGGAATTTACCCGATCGATTCGGAAGATTTTGAAGAACTGAGATTTTCATTGGAAAAATTGCGGTTGAATGACGCATCCTTAGTCTTTGAACCTGAAAGTTCTGCGGCCTTAGGATTTGGATTCCGTTGCGGATTCTTAGGAATGCTGCATATGGAAATCGTTCAGGAGCGTTTGGACAGGGAATTCAATATGAATGTGATTACGACCGTTCCGAACGTGTCGTATTTCGGGTATTCGAAAAAAGAACCGGATGTTCCAATTCTGATCAATAACCCTTCTGAAATGATGGATCCTTCCATTATGGATAGAGTAGAAGAACCTTTTATTAAAGCTTCCATTATAACAAAATCTGATTTCGTAGGGGCTGTAATGACCTTATGTATTGAAAAACGAGGGGAAATTGTTAACCAAAGTTACTTAACAGCAGATAGAGTAGAGCTTATATTCAATATGCCTTTGGCTGAGGTGGTTTTTGATTTCTATGACAGATTAAAATCTATTTCCAAAGGATATGCTTCGTTTGATTATCACCCGATCGGATTCAGAGCTTCCAAGCTGGTTAAAATGGATATCCTCATTAACGGAGATATGGTAGATGCTCTTTCTTCACTGATTCATGACAGTAATGCTTACCACATTGGAAAGAAAATGTGTGAAAAACTTCGTGAGCTTATCCCGAGACAACAGTTTGATATTGCCGTTCAGGCAGCTCTGGGAACGAAGGTTATTGCAAGGGAAACCATTAAAGCATTGAGAAAAGATGTAACTGCAAAATGTTACGGAGGAGATATTTCCAGAAAACGAAAGCTTTTGGAAAAGCAGAAAGAAGGAAAGAAAAAAATGAAGCAGATTGGTAGGGTGGAAGTACCGCAGTCCGCATTTATGGCAGTATTAAAACTGAACGATTAAAAATATATCCCACTTTAAAGTGGGATATATTTTTATTGATAACTTAGTTTAAATTATAAAAACACAATATTATATGAAATCAGAAGAAATAAGAAGTCTCTTTCATAAGTTTGAAGAGGTAGCAGGGGATTTAGAGGGCGTAGAGTGCTGGAGTGCGAGAGATCTTCAAATGCTATTAGGCTATAGTAAATGGGAGAATTTTGAAAAAGTAATAACAAAGGCAAAAGATGCCTGTAAAAATGCAGAAGAGCAAATTGAATATCATTTTCCTGACGTCAGGAAAACGATACCAATGCCAAAAGGAGCGGAAAAAGAAATTGATGATCTCTTATTGACACGGTATGCTTGTTATTTAATTGCTCAAAATGGGGATAGCAGAAAAGTTGAAATTGCTTTTGCTCAAAATTATTTTGCTGTTCAGACCAGAAGGGCAGAATTGGTAGAACAAAGACTATTGGAAAATGAAAGGCTTAAAGCTAGGGAAAAATTAAGTCAGACGGAGAAACAGCTTTCAGGTGTGTTATATGAGAGAGGTGTAGATAATCAGGGATTTGCTATCATAAGAAGCAAGGGAGATCAAGCCCTTTTCCACCTTACTACACAAATGCTGAAAAGAAAAATGGATGTTCCTGTCAATAGACCTGTTGCTGACTTTCTGCCAACTATTAGTATAAAAGCGAAAGATTTAGCAGCTGAGATGACAGGACTAAATGTTCAAACTAAAGATTTACAAGGGCAATCAAAAATAGAAAAAGAACATATAGATAATAATTTAGCGGTTAGAAATATGCTCACAAATAGAGGAATTATTCCAGAAAATTTACCTCCTGCAGAAGATGTAAAAAAGCTACAGAGAAAATTGAATAGTGATGAAAAAAAAGTGCTTAAAGGAACGAAGAGGAAACCCAATAATGGAAAGAATAAAGATCAGTAAATTTAATTTATTATTTTAAATATCGTAATTTTGTGTCTACTTAACGCAAATATTTATGCAGAATATAAAAGTCGCCGTAGACGCAGTTATTTTTGGTTATTTTGACAGGAAAGATTTACAGGTCCTTCTTATTAAAAGGAAAATAGACCCTTTCAAAGGAGGGTGGGCTCTTCCGGGTGGCTTGGTTCTGGATAACGAAAACCTCGATACGGCGGTAAAAAGAGAACTCTATGAAGAAGCAGGCATAAAGCCGGATTTTTTAGAACAACTCTATACATTTGGTAATGTGGGTAGAGATCCACGTAATAGAGTGGTTTCTGTGGCCTTTCTGGGGCTTGTGAACCCTTCCTATCATAGACTGTTTGCTGATTCGGATGCGGAAGATGCACAGTGGTTCAGTATCAAACAATTACCCGGACTGGCATTTGACCATCACGAAATTATTGATACAGCCTTAAAAAGGCTACGGACCAAAATACAATATCAGCCGATAGGATTTAATCTATTGAATGAAGAATTTCCGTTTTCCGACCTTGAACATCTTTACACTACTATTATCGGGCAGGAAATTGACCGCAGAAATTTCAGAAAAAAAATTATGAGCTATGAGCTCTTGAATGAAACCGAACATTTTAAAAAAGAAGGAAGCGGCCGGCCAGGTAAATTATTTACCTTCAATCAGAAGAAATACAAAGAACTGGAAGAACAGGGATTCTATTTTGAAATAAAACTAGCTTAATTTTTATATCTGACAATCAATTATTTAAATATTTTAGCGTAAAATAAACGCAAATAAATTTGCTTACTAATTCCTGATCTTATAAATTTGCGTAAAAATAACACAATATGAAATACTCTTTACAGAATACAATAGAAAGATTTCAGAAAAAAGAAAAGATAAAATTCCTTTTTTTCTGGGGACACACAGCTAAAGATCAGATCACTAAAACTTGTTTCAGTCAATGGTACCCATGTCGTTTTGAAGAAAACGGAATTACATATAAAACAGCGGAACATTTTATGATGGCAGAAAAGGCAAGGCTGTTTAACGACCAGGAGAATCTTGATAAAATTTTAGCTTCCGGAAATCCAAAACAAGCTAAAAGTTTAGGCAGAAAAGTTAAGAACTTTGATCCGGTTGTTTGGGATCAACAAAAATATGACTTGGTGAAAAGAGGCAACTTATTGAAGTTTTCTCAAAATGAAAAACTGAAAGAATTTCTTTTGGCAACAGGAAATAAAATAATTGTTGAAGCAAGTCCTTATGATAAAATTTGGAGAATAGGAATGCTTGAAAGTGATAATCGGGCAGAAAATCCCCTTCAATGGAATGGACAGAATCTTTTGGGGTTTGCCCTGATGGAAGTAAGAGATGAATTAAAAGGATAAAAAAATTTACCCTTAATTTGCGTAAAAATAACACTAAAAATATTAACCCTTAAAATTAAAAGCTATGTTTGGATTCAGACACATCAAATTTGATTCAATGACCTATACCTTTCATTATAAAAATGGAAATATAGTAAAGGAAGGAAGAGGACTGTCATTCTTTTATTTTGCACCCAGCAGCTCTATTGTTGCCATTCCGATGGGAAGTAATGATCTGCCTTTTATATTCAATGAAAATACTTTTGATTATCAAACAGTTAAAATACAAGGGCAAATAAGCTATAAGATTACTGATCCTAGAGCAATTTCCGATGTACTTGATTTTACAGTCAATGAGGCTGGGATTTACAAGAAAAACGATATAGAGAAGCTCAACCAGCGGATTATTAACCTGGCACAAACCTCTACATCTTCATTTATTCATGATATCAACTTGAAAGAAGCAATCCGCTCCGCCAAAAAAATTGAAGAAAATATTTTGGAAGGACTGATGGTATCGGAAGCGGTTCTTAGTATGGGAATTGAGATTCTGGGAGTAAATATTCTTGCCGTGCAAACCACTCCCGAAATGGCAAGGGCCTTAGAAACTGAAACCAGAGAGAAGTTACAGCAACAGGCTGATGAAGCCATTTATGAAAGGAGGAATTTTGCGGTTGAACAGGAAAGAAAAATTAAAGAATCGGAGCTTAATACGGAAATTGCAGTTGAGGAAAAGCAAAAGCAGATCGCAGTAAAAAGAATGGAAACAGAAGTTCAGCAGGAAGAGAATAATAAGATTCTTAGAGAGATGAAGGTATCTGCCGATATCGCAGTAGAAAATCAAAGAAAACAGCTGATCGAACAAAAAACGGAAAATGACAGAAAAGAGGCGGAAACTCAGGGATATGTTTTGGAAACGTCTTTAAAGCCATATAGAGAAATGGACTGGAAGATCCTTAATGCGCTAAACGGAAATCAGGATTCAAGATCCAATATTGCACTAGCTTTCAGAGAACTGGCAGAAAATGCAGGGAAAATAGGAAACCTGAATATCAGCCCTAATCTGTTGGAAACATTACTCACCGAAAAATAAAAAAAGACATGTCAGTAGAATATGCCATCCTGATCAAGAATAAAACAAGGCTGGAGTCCCTGATTGAAAGATTCAATACAAAGGCCCAGGCTCAGTTTTATATTGAAAGATCCGGCGGAAACTTTCAGGAATATGTGGAAGAGCATGAAAAATTTTATCAGTCTTTCCTTGAAGTTCAGACCAGTCTTTCCCGGATGATTAAAAACAAGGTAGTGGAAAGAGATTTTATACCCTCTTTTATATTCTCGGAAAAAAACCTGATCGTTGTGGTAGGACAGGACGGATTGGTGGCCAATGTAGCAAAATATTCTAAAAATATACCTATTATAGCCGTTAATCCGGACAAAGAACGATATGACGGAGTATTGCTTCCTTTCAATAGTAAGAATTTTGTAAAAGGAGTAAATGCAGTAATCAACAAAAATTTTAAAGCAAAAAAGATGAAGTTTGCAGAGGCTGTTTTAAATGACGGACAAAAGCTATTGGCGGTGAATGACCTGTTCATTGGAATTTCTTCTCATAGCTCGGCAAGATATAAAATCATTCTGAATGGAAAAGAAGAGATCCATTCTTCAAGCGGAATTATTGTTTCTACTAAAACGGGAAGTACAGGATGGTTGAGTTCTATTTTTAATATGGCCTTCGGAGTGCTGGGGCTAGAAAAATTTGGTTATCCCGACTTCAGTGAAGAAGATATGTATTTTGTGGTAAGAGAACCTTTTAAAAGTAAAAGAACACAAACTGAAATTTGCGGAGGAATGATCAAAAGGGGAAATAAGATCACCATTGAATCATTAATGCCAAATAATGGTTTTATCTTTAGTGATGGAATTGAGCAGGACTTTTTACAGTTCAACAGTGGGACAACAGCAGAGATCAGGCTTTCAGAAGAAGAGGCTGTTTTGGTAATGAATTAAAAAAATCTAATGATGGAAACAAAAATACTTTACAGACCGGTAGGAGAAAAGGAAATGATCCTGATCATAAAAAACGGATATAAAAAATTTCCTCCCAGATTGGAATGGCAGCCCATATTCTATCCGGTTTTAAATGAAGAATACGCTTCAGAAATTGCAGAAAAATGGAATACAAGAGATGGCTTTGGAAATTATCTCGGATTTGTAACCCGATTTGAAGTATCAGAGGAAATATATAACCAATATCCGGCTCAGAATGTAGGGGCTAGAGATCATAATGAACTTTGGGTTCCTTCAGAAGAATTGGAAATATTCAATCAGGCGATAGTTGGTGATATAGAAGTTATAAAAATATTTATAGGCAATCACTTTAAAAGATCGGAAAGTCTGGAAATAGAGAACCTGATTTTAAAATTAAAAAAGCAATGAAAACTATACATTATTTAAAAGGAGATGCAACAGTACCACAAGCCAGTGGGATTAAGGTTATTGCCCATATCTGTAATGATTTGGGAGGATGGGGAAAAGGTTTTGTACTGGCAGTTTCTAAAAGATGGAAAGAGCCGGAAAAAGAATATAGAGAATGGCACCGTTTCAGAAACAAAAATAATTTTGGCTTGGGGGAGATACAAATAGTTCAGGTGGAAAAGTATATATATGTTGCTAATATGATTGGACAAAAAGGAATGAAAACGGGTAGTAATGGAGTCCCGGTTCGTTATGAAGCTATTGAAAAATGTTTAACAAAACTTAGTAAAGAAGCTAAAAACTTAAGAGCAAGTGTTCATATGCCTAGGATCGGATGTGGATTGGCAGGAGGAAAATGGGAAATTATAGAACCGATTATTACCAACGCTTTGTTGGAAAATGATGTTGAGGTATATGTGTATGATTTTGAATAAAATAATTACAATGAAACTTAAATTAAAAAAATATAAAGAACAATTATCATCATGGCCGGAGAAAGGGTACCATATTATGGCTCAATATGACGATGAGAGAATAATTGTTTATCAGTCTTATCGGAAGGAAATAGGTGAATTTGCTGTAAAAAATCAATATTTCGGGGGAAGCTTTAGCCTGACAAGAATGACCTGGATTAAACCTAATTTTCTTTGGATGATGTTTAGAAACGGGTGGGGCAAAAAAGAAGGACAGGAATCTGTATTGGCTATACATTTAAAGTTGACCGCTTTCCGAAAGTATCTGGAAAACTCAGTACGTGAAAGATCAATATGATTTTGTACTGAAAAATGAACTTGATGAATTAGTAATTCCGGAAGAAAAGCCTCTTTTATTTAAAGATGATCATCTCAATAAAAAATTAAGATTAATATGACACCAATAATAGAGCTTGTCAAAGGTGACATCACTAAAATACAAGCAGATGCTATCGTTAATGCAGCTAATTCCTCTTTATTAGGAGGCGGTGGGGTAGATGGAGCTATACACAGGGCAGGAGGGAAACAAATTCTGGAAGAATGTGTGCAGATCAGAAACATGCAGGGAAAATGTGCTACCGGTGAAGCAGTGGTAACCTCAGCCGGAAACCTTTCCGCTACCTATGTGATCCATACCGTAGGACCGGTCTGGAATGGTGATGAAGAAAAAGGAACAAAACTTTTGGCTAATTGTTACATAAATTCTTTGAAACTGGCAGAAAGGCTTGATGTTAAAACCATTGCTTTTCCTAACATCAGTACCGGAATTTACAGATTTCCCAAAGAGTTGGCAGCCGAAATTGCTGTGAAAGAAGTTCAGAATTTTGAATATAAAAGAATAAAGAAGGTGATTTTTGTATGTTATGATGAAGAAAATGAACGGATTTACAACCAAAAATTAAGAAAGAAATAATGAAAAAATTAACGATATTAAGCGGTGCCGGAATAAGCGCCGAAAGTGGAATAAAGACATTCAGGGATGGAGATGGTCTGTGGGAAAACCATAATGTAACAGATGTAGCAAGTCCTGAAGGATGGAGAAAAGACAGAGCTTTAGTACTGGAATTCTATAATCAGAGACGCCGTCAGCTTCATGAAGTGGAACCTAATGAAGCCCATCAGCTACTGGCAGAACTGGAAAAATATTTTGATGTTCAGATCATTACTCAGAATATTGATGATCTTCATGAAAGAGCCGGATCCACCCATATTCTTCATATCCATGGAGAATTATTTAAATCATGTTCATCTAAAAATAAAAATCTGATATATGAGCAGAAAGGAGATATCAATATTGGGGACAAAGCGGAAGACGGAGCTCAATTAAGGCCATTTATCGTTTGGTTTGGAGAAGATGTTCCATTATACCAGACAGCCAGAGAAATGGTAAGAGAAGCAGATATATTGGTGGTGATCGGAACCTCTTTGCAGGTGTATCCGGCAGCAGGATTACTTCATGAAATCAAAGATGATTGTTTGCTAATCGTGATCAATCCCAATGAAACGGAGATGAGCTTTGGAAACAGAGCGGTAGTAATTAAAGAAAATGCCACCAAAGGAATGAGGCTTTTATTTGATAAGTTAGTAAATATAGCATGAAAAGTAGACTAAAGGCAGGCGTTTTTGGACTTTGTATTGGTGATGCATTAGGAGTCCCTGTAGAGTTCAGGAGAAGAGAAGATTTGAAAAAGAATCCTGTTAAACAATATTTGGAATATATGTCCTGGAATCAGCCAAAGGGGACATGGAGCGATGATAGCTCTTTGACACTTTGTCTTGCAGAAGAGCTGACAAAGGGCTATGATTTGGAAAAAATAGGAAAAAGCTTTGTTAAATGGTATTTATACGGACACTGGACCGCACATGGAAAGTTTTTCGATATCGGAGGAACAACAAGACATTCCATTGCGAGATTAGTTAAAGGAGAAAGTGCCAGGTTTTCAGGGAATATTTTTGAGGAAGACAATGGGAATGGTTCCTTAATGAGAATTCTTCCGCTGGCTTTCTATCTTAAAGATGAAAAAGATATTCAAACACTATATCAGACAGTAAAAGAAGTCTCATCCATTACCCATGGACATTTTCGTTCCGTTTTTGCCTGTTTTATTTACATAAATTTTGCCATTCAGTTGATCAAGGGTAAAAATAAAAAGGAAGCCTATGCTTCTATGCAAAAAATAACCTTGAAATATGCTGAAAAACAATTATTTAGTCCAAAAGAAACCGAGCTTTTTGATAAGATCTTAAAAAATGATATCTCCGGGTATAAAGAAGATGAAATTAATAGTAGTGGATATGTTCTCCATAGCCTGGAAGCATCCTTGTGGTGCTTTCTAAACTCAGAATCTTATTCCGAGGCTGTTTTAAAAGCTGTTAATCTGGGTGAAGATACAGATACCACAGGTGCAATTACGGGAGGACTTGCCGGAATCTACTATGGATATGATAATATCCCTGAAGAGTGGATCTCTGAGCTTGTAAGAAAAGACGATATAAAAGAATTATGCAATAAGTTGGAAAATAAATTAATGCAATAAGCACAAACCATGAATGAAAAAGAAACCAAAAGAATAAGTAAATTTTTGAGCTTGATATTAAGACATGAGCCAGAAACCATTAATCTCAGTCTGGATAAGAATGGCTGGGCCGAGGTAAAAGAACTGCTCGAAAAATCGGCAAAGAAAAAAATGAACATTACCTTTGAAGAACTGGAAGAGGTAGTAGCAACCAATAATAAAAAAAGATTTGCCTTTAATGAGGACAAAACAAGAATAAGAGCCAGCCAGGGACATTCAATCGAAATAGATCTGGCATTGGTTCCTCAGCAGCCACCGGAATTTCTTTATCATGGAACAGCTGAGAAAAATATTTCTTCTATCTTAGAAAAAGGAATAGAAAAAAGAAACAGGCAGCATGTCCATCTGAGCTCAGACAAAGAAACGGCTATGAAAGTCGGGATGAGACATGGAAAACCTGTTATTCTGACAATCCGGACCGGAAAAATGTTTGAAGATGGAATTTCCTTTTTCTTTTCCGATAATAAGGTTTGGCTTACGGATTATGTAGATGCAAAATATATTTCAAAATGAACAGAACATTAGTCATAGGAGATATTCACGGAGGATTTAAAGCCCTGAAACAAGTATTGGAAAGAGCAGAAGTAAGCGCGAATGATCAGCTGGTCTTCCTGGGAGATTATGTGGATGGATGGAGTGAGTCCGCTCAAATTATTGAATTTCTGATGGGTCTTACCTTACAGCAAAACTGTATTTTTATCAAAGGAAATCATGATGCATGGTGTGAAGACTGGTTGCTGTCGGGAGCCAGCCCCGAGATATGGCTGGCCAACGGAGGCAGAAATACGGTGGAAAGCTACAAACATTTCTCTTCAGATGACCGGAAAAGACATCTTGAATTTTTCCACAGTATGAAAAACTATTACGTAGATGAGGAAAATAGGTTATTTATTCATGCCGGCTATTCCTCTATGCATGGCCCGGAAAATGAAGTGTACTCCAGTAATTACCGGTGGGACCGTACCCTTTGGGAAACAGCAGTTTCAATGGATAAAAAATTAAATAAAAACTCAGAGCTCTATCCTAAAAGACTTCTTCTTTATAAAGAAATCTACATAGGACACACACCTACACTATACCTAGGTGTCAAAAAGCCCTTAAATAAAGCAAATATCTGGAATTTGGATACAGGAGCAGCCTTTACCGGATCACTTTCCATCATGGATATTGAAACCAAAGAATTCTGGCAAAGCGATCCTCTTCCCACCCTTTATCCCAGGGAAAAAGGAAGAAACAGCAGCAGTCTCCAAGATTAAAAAACAACAAATCCCAACAATTTTTCAAAAAATGGCTGCATAATCCGCCTAATCCGCAATCCAAAATAAACCCCCGCACCCTTCACCTCTCTTACAAATTTCAATAATTTAAACTTAAAAAACTCATCTTCCCATAAATAATAAAACAATACCCCTTCCTTCTGGACATCTTAAAAATCTGCGTAATCAGCCTAATCTGCGAGCCAAAATAAAAATCTTCAGCACCATCACCTCCTATCACAAAATTTCAAGTAATTTTAAAACCAAAAAAACCAGACTTCCATGAAACTACAATACCTCCTACTCTCCCTAACCTCCTCCCTATTCCTTGCCCAAAACATATTCCAAACCCCCTTTGAAAAAGGAAATGGCAACCAAACAGTCACTTACGAGGAAATGAACACCTACTACACAACCCTTGCAAAAAACTTTAACACCGTCCAATACCTAAAGAAAGGAGAAGATGATAACGGAAAACCTATTTACGTAGTCCTTTACAATCCTTTTCCTGAAAAAAATATTGAGAAACTCAGAAAAGAAAAAGCCGTTTTATTCGTCAATAACGGAATTCACCCCGGAGAACCAGACGGAATTGATGCCACTATGATGCTGATACACGATCTCGCCACTCAAAAGATAAAGTCACCACAGAACTTTATTATTGCAGCCATATCAGCTTATAATGTAAGCGGAATGCAAAACAGGGGAGCATATTCCAGAGCTAACCAAAATGGGCCTGAGCAATATGGGTTCAGAGGAAATGCGAGAAACTATGATCTTAACAGGGATTTTATTAAAGCCGATTCCAAAAACGCACGAAGTTTTCAGGAAATATACCACTGGTTAAAACCTGATGTTTTTATTGATAATCATGTGAGTAATGGAGCGGATTATCAATACACCTTCACCTATATCTCGACATTTAAAGAAAGACTGGGCAACGTTCTCGGACAATACTTTTATAATGACTATCAGGCTAAAAACCTTGAAGACTTAAAGAAATTGGGCTATGAAAGTACTCCCTACGTCAATATCCATGGTGATGTTCCCGATATAGGATTTGCGACCTTTGAAGACTCACCCAGATATTCTACCGGTTATACTGCCTTATTCAATTCCCTTGGAACAGTTCCGGAAACCCATATGCTGAAACCTTATGATAAAAGGGTGGATGCTACCTATAAATATATGTTGGTTAACCTTCAGAATCTTGATAAAGACTATAAAAAAATAAAGAAGCTCCGTTTAGAAAACTTAAAACAGTATCAGGTAGGAAAGCCTTACGGAATCCGTTGGAAAATAGACTCAACTAAATTCACTACTATGGATTTTAAAGGCTACGAAGGAGCCTATAAACCCAGTGAAATTTCCGGTAGGCCTCGCCTATATTATGACAGAAATAAACCCTTTACCAAAAAAATAAAACTTTTTACTACTGCTGAACCTACGGGCTATATTACCATTCCTGAATACTATGTGATTCCTCAGTCCGAATACAAGGTGATTGAAGCATTTAAAAGAAATAAAATTTTCATGAAACCATTACAGAAGGATAGCGTTATTACTGTTGAATCTTACCGGATTAAAGACTTTAAAACCGTAAAGAACCCTTACGAGGGGCATTATCTCCACTATGAAACAACCGTAGATAAATTCGATCAGAAAAGAATTTTTGCCGCAGGGGATTACATAGTTCCTACCCAGCAGGAAGGGGTAAAATACATCATAGAGACATTGGAGCCTGAGGCGCTCGACTCATTTTTCAACTGGAATTTCTTTGATGGAATACTGGCTCAGAAAGAATACTATTCGGCTTATATTTTTGAAGATACTGCTGCTGAATTATTGAAGAAAGATAAAACGCTCAGGGAAAAGTTGGAAGCTCAAAAAGCTAAAGATCCAAAGATGGCAGAAGATGGGGAAGCACAGCTTGATTGGCTATATAAGCATTCCCCTTACTTTGAAGAAAAAACTTTCAGGCAATATCCTGTGTATAGAATTTTATAAAAGTAAAAGGGACGTTTCACATGAAACATCCCTTTATATTATTTAGGTAAGCCTTTTTGCAATGCGTTATTGGCTCTCTGAATGGCTTTTCTTTCCTTCCAGTCCATATATCTCTTTTTGAAACGGGCTTTCATAAAGCTGTCAAACTTTCTTTGTACCGTTAAATTCCAAAGAGAATGAGCTTTTACTGCCCAGGATTTATCCCATGCTCTCAAGGAAATAGAGAAACTTCCGTCCAGATACTTCATCCAGTGCCACCATCCGGTCGGCATAAATAAAGTGTCGCCATGCTCAAGGAAACACTCAATCCCTTCCACTCCATCTAAGGCCGGAAAGTTCTTAAAATCAGGATGTTCTATATCGTAATCCTCGAGTGAATAAGTAGCATAAGGAATCTGATATAATCTTTCTTTCCATTTATAATCGAATAAAAGAATATGCTTTCTGCCATTGAAATGCGTATGGAAAATATGAGCCATATCAATATCGAAATGTAAGAAAGTTACCGATCCTTTTCCTCCGAAAAACATATTGGGATATTTATCTAAAAATCCACCCATCAGTTCTTTTGGAAAAACATAATCATCTAAAAGCTTAGGTGCATATTTGATTGGATCAAAAAGGAAGATTCTAAGATCAGTAGGTTCCTTTTCAATTAAGTCTATATAATCTCCGAACTTCATTTCTGCAGCGGATGCATTAATAGGAGCTGAAGGATCAGCTTTGGAACTATCATACAATGGGACAGTAACATCTCCTACCACTTCCTTCATATAATCCAAAGTCCATTTTTGGTAGGCGGGCCATTTACGGGCCATATTTTTAATAACAACAGGGATTCTCGGTTTTAGGTATTTTTCACGGAACTCTTCTTGCGTGATATCGTCAACCACATCAATTGGTTTTAAAATAACTCCCATTTTAAATAAATTTTTTAATGTTACAAAATTATTAAATTAATTTTTACGAGCGAGACTTTAAGTTTTTTTTAATCTATGACCTTAATCACCTTTTTATATGAAAACTTATTTAATATTTTATGGAAAATTATATGAAAGAAAAATTCTTATTTTGAATAATTCTAACTTATATGGTATAATCAAAAAATAAATCAATAAAAAATTAAAAACTTTAAAGAAAAAAGAAAAATACGATCACTATAAGCATAGTGATAAAGAGAATTTTAACTTTTCCATTCAAAAACCATCCATATAGAGGGTGTAACAAAACCTTTTTAGTTTTAACTAATTACACAAATAATAATTATGAAAAAGAAACTTTCCCTTTTTCTGTTATTGTTTTTTGGAGTGTTATCTTTTGCTCAGAAAACAGTTACAGGTAAAATTACCGATGAAGATGGAGTTGCGATTCCCAGTGCCAGTGTTACCATTGGAGAGCCTGGAAAGGATGCTATTCTTGCCTATGGAATTACGAACTCCAAGGGAGAATATAAAGTAACTTTTACTTCCGCCGAATCCAATGTAGACCTGAAGGTGAAAGCATTTAATCAGAAATCATTAACCAGACAGATCAGCAATAGCGATCAGACTCTTAATTTCAAAATGCAGTCCGAAGCCACAGAAATTAAAGAAGTGCAGCTGAAAACAAAAATGATTACAGCCAGGGGAGATACCATCGCGTATGACCTTAAAGCATTCGACAGTAAAAGCGACAGGACACTGGCAGATGTAATGAAAAAAATTCCCGGAATTGAAGTAAATACAGACGGGACAATCCTCTATCAGGGAAATGCAATCAACAAATTTTATGTAAACGGAAAAGACTTAATGGAAGGAGGATATGGAACTATTAGCAATTCCCTTCCGAAAGATGCCGTACAAAAGGTGGAAGTACTGGAAAATCACCAGCCTGTAAAAATACTGCAGGATAAGATACCTTCCGATCAGGCGGCTATTAATATTAAGTTGAAAAACTCAGTAACAATGACGGGTAGAGGAGAAGTAGGAAGTGGGTTTGGAGATCCATGGCTGTGGAATGTAAAACTGACTCCTATGTTTTTCGGACAGAAAAGCCAGTGGGTTGTCAACTATAAAACCAATAACATGGGAGAGCAGGTAGAAAATGAAGGAAATATCCTTGCATTTGGAAGCGGATGGGAAGGAAGAAGAATCAATGCGTCACAAAATGACTGGTTGAATGTGGAAACTGCAAGTACTCCCAATCTTCCTGTAAAAAGATATTTAATGAACAATGTTCACTATTTATCGGCCAACTATCTTACCAATATTGATAAGAAAAAAGAATGGGAACTGAAAGCCAATGCCAACTATACGAATAATGCCGTAGAAAGAGAAGATGAGGTAGAGACCAGATATTTTGGCCCCGATGGAAATATACGATCCACCGTACTTACAAGCACAAGAAATAATTTTTATACGGATAAATTAAAAGGTGAATTTACATTTACCAAAAATGCTAAAAAAGGATTTTTTAAGAATACAACAAGCTTCAGCCAGTTTTGGAATGCAGATAGAGCAGTTGCAACAAGAGAAGGAAGGCTGGGGAATGAATCTGTAGAATCTCCGACATCATCTTTCCAAAACTCACTAAGTACCATTATTCCATGGAAAGAAAAGATGATTAATCTAAAATCCTATATTAACTATCAGGATGATAAACAGACATTAGAAGTTTCACCGGCGAGCTATTTACAGATTCCATACAGAAATCCTGTTTCAGACTCGATTTCCACTATCAATTTTGCTCCGGGGACCTTGGCTGTCCAAAACTTTAGGATTAAAACATTGGATACTTCACACTCTGCCAATATCAGCTTTACATCAAAAGGATGGACGTTTACTCCACAAGTGGGTATTGATTTTTCTTCCGATAAATTAGTTACAAATTTTAATGGGGTTGCCCTTCCGAATCCAAATATTCCGGGAGATATACCTCCTAACTTCAATGATCCGATGTATGAAAATGATTTAAGATTTACAGAAGTAATACCATCAGCATCATTAGGGGTAAACTATAAATCTGAGGCTTGGAGTTTATTTGCTACAATTCCTGTAAACTTCAATAATATTAAAGCAGAAGACGGACTTAGAAATGTTTCCAAATCTTTAAACAAAACAACATTTACACCCAATGTATTCGCTCAGTATTCATTTGCATCTTTCTTTAAAGCAAGTGTGAACGGGAGTATCACCAATAACTTTGGAGATATACAATCTGCCTATGCAGGGTACATGCTATTAAGTCCTGGTGGCTTTAATGTAATGAGTCCTACGAATCCGATTCCGGAAACCAATACAAAAAGCGGAGGAGCCAGACTTGAATATAGAAATCCATTAAATAACCTTTTCTTTAATGTTAATTACAGGTTAAGTGACAGCAAAAGAAATTTACTTTCTTCTCCTATCCTGGATGCTACAACCGGTTTTACTTTAATGCAGTACAGAGAGCAGGAAAACCATGCTAAAAGTAATACATATAGCGCAGAAATAGGTAAATATTTCCCAAAATTTAAGACTAATGCTTCCATAAGCTATAATAATACGACTTCTAAATCAGACGCATTTTTGGATGATAATCAATACCAGAATAAAAATAACTCGCAGAGCTATGGATTTAAATTTAATAATACCTATTTCAGCTGGATGAGTGTAGATTATAATTTAAGTCTTTCACGAAATAAGCAGGAAAACATTGGACTTATCAGTAATGGAGGGAGATTGGGGATAAACAAAGGCTATAATCATAATCTTGCAGTGTTTTTCTATCCTATCGAAAACCATACTATCGGATTTAACTGGGATCAGATCAATTCTAAACTGGAAGATACCAAGTATACCAATGCATTTTATGACGTTTCCTACCAGTTTACATGGGCAAAAAAGAAAATCGACTTTGAACTGAAATGGATGAATATTGCCAACAGAAAAGTGTTTGAGACCTATAATATAAACGCTTCTACAAATAGTATTTCTTACACGAGAATACAGCTTCGTCCAAGCCAGGTCATGTTAGCCGTAAAGTTCAACTTTAAATAAAAATAAAACCAATCTCCAACGGGATTGGTTTTTTATTGTTTTTTTAATTGACTGAATCAGCAGTAGGTCCGTAGCTTCCCGGTAAAGGAATATTGTTTAACCGGTAATAAATGCCCAGCTGGGCCCGGTGGTGGGTAATCTGGTTCAGGGCATGGCGGATCGCTTCATATTTAGTCCATTTCATAAGTTCTTCTCCATTATTTTTAAGAGCCCAGCTGGGGTTCAGGTCTTCCTCCTGGACATTGCTCAATGCTTTTTGACCGTTTTTATAATCCTCATCCAGCTTTTTCAGGAGCTCTTCTTTTGTTGAAAGGTGAGTAGGCTTATATCCTCCCTTTCCAAAGTCAAGCTCGGAAGTAGGCAGAATAATAGCTGGCCACCCGAATATTTCTACAATATGGGTAGCCAGAGGCATCATTTTCATACTTTTTTCATGAGGAGCATATTCATTTTTTCCTTCCGGAAACAGTTCCATAAAGCTTTTGGTAATGTGGTATTCATTTTCCAGCTCAGATTTTAATTGTGATAAAGTGTCCATAATATTTTGTTTTTTAGGGACTTAAAGTTAGAACTTTAATTCAGAAGAGCGAATAAGAAATTATGTTAAATATGAAAATCCTTGTAACAATTTTTCCAAAAAGGTAACTAATTGGGAAACAACTATAAAAATGAAATCCCTATTTACAGCTTTTTTTATTGCTCTTTTTTCATTATCCATGGCTCAGGAATCAAAAGAAACGGCGAACCGCTTCTTTTATGAATTAACTTTTAAACCAAAAAAAGATTCTGCCAAATTGGAGAAAGTAATCACCATTCTGGATATTACGGATAAAAACAGATCCGTTTATCAGGATTATACGGTCATTGCACAGGATTCAATTATGAAGATTGAAATAGAAGCAATGCAAAAGGCAGGGGTTATGAAAGATCTTTCTAAAACAATTAAACCACCTAAAATTTCGGCAAGGATATATAAAACTTATCCAGGAATGAAAATTCAATATGTAGAAAAAATAGCTAATGGATTCACTCCAAGTAATATCGGATATTCAGAAGATTTAAAATTTAACTGGAATATTCAGGCAGATAAAGAAAAAATAGGAGAATACAATACCCAAAAGGCAACAACGGAATTTGGAGGAAGAAAATGGATTGCATGGTTTAGTACAGACCTTCCGTTTCAGGATGGGCCCTATAAATTTTTCGGACTACCCGGGCTTATTGTAAAAATAGAAGATGAAGGGAAAAATTATTCTTGGGTATTACAGGGAAATAAAAAAATAGAGGAGTATACGGAGTTCTCTTACATTGAAGGGCTCATGCATGCTACAGGTGGAAAAGTAAATGATGTTTCGAGAGAAAAATTTGAAAAAACATTTAATGACTTTAAAAAAGATCCTTTCGCAACTGCCCGCCCTATGTTTACTCAGGAAATGCTGTCCAAAACTATTCCGGGAATGGACGGGACTATAGGAGATATGATTAAGAAGCAGGAGAAGCAATACAAAGATTTTTACAATGCTAATGACAATCCTATAGAAATTAATCAATTACAGGATAAAAAGAAAAAATAACATTCATTAACTAAATTATATTTAAACAAATAAACCCAAGTATACCAAAATATTTGGGTTTATTTATGTCAAAAATCATGTTATTTAGATTAAATTTAAATAACGTATATTTGCAGAAACAAAAACACTAGGGGCTTTGAAAAATAAAGATTTACATAAACTAAGTACCTTTCCTAAAAACAAGCTGGGAAAGATTATGGGATATGATAATGACCATCTGAAAATGCCTAATAAAATCATTGAAATGGGGCTTCTGCCGGAAACCGTTTTCAGGATTTTGTATCAGGCACCTTTTAGCGGACCCATGTATGTAGAATTTGGAGAAGAAAAAAGCCGTATTGCTCTTCGCGAAGAGGAAGGAGATTATATCATTGTAGAATATCTGAATTAATGCAGGAAAATAGAAAAAAACAGGTTCTTCTGGTAGGAAATCCGAATGTAGGGAAGTCAACGGTTTTTAATGCACTTTGTAATAAAAAGCAGAAAACGGGAAACTATGCCGGGGTTACGGTGGCAAGTCATTCAGGAAATTATACCTATAAAAATGAAGAAGTTGAGATCGTAGACTTACCCGGTTCTTATAGTATATATCCAAGTTCTGAGGATGAAGCTATTTTTTCCAAATTTCTTATCGATGAGCAGGAAAAATACTCAGGAGTTATTTATATTTTGGAAGCCTTAAGCCTGAAAAGGGGCTTATTATTGTTTCAGCAGATCCAGGATCTGGGAGTTCCTGTATTGCTGGTGGTAAACCAGATTGACCAGGCAGAAAGAAGAGGAATCAATATCAATATTCCAAAGCTTTCAGAAGCCCTGAATATAAAAGTCATTCAGACCAATGCAAAGGAGCAGATCGGAATTGATGAAATTCGTGAAGCAGTTTTTAATAATGCATTTCAAAAATCCCATCAGACTTTTTTTGAGATCCCGAACGAACATAAAGATTTTCTTCACAAAATAGCTACCCACCAGCAAACGGATAATGAATATAAAGCCTGGATGAGCATATCGTCTGATCTGGGATCGAATACAATAGAATCTCTGGGAGATTTGTTAAATAGTCCTGAAGCTAAAAGCTTGGTTCCTAAAAGACTACAGGTACAGGAAACAGTAAGGCGTTATCAGCAGGCTGACAAAATACTCACAGATGTCATTTCTAAGAAACCTCAGTTTAAAGAATTATTAACAGAGAAGCTGGATAAAATTCTGGTCCATAAATTCTGGGGATATGTAATCTTTTTGATTATACTTCTCATTATTTTCCAAAGTGTTTTCTTTTTGGCGGAATACCCGATGAATTGGATTGATGAGTTTTTTGCCTGGGCCGCAGGCTTTACATCAGAGCATTTACCGGAAGGACCCGTTAACTCATTAATATCTAATGGAATTATTCCTGGAATCGGAGGGATTGTCATTTTTGCTCCTCAGATTGGAATCCTGCTGTACTTCTTATACTTATTAGAGGATTCAGGATATATGGCTAGGGTTATATTTCTGATGGATAGGTTCTTACGCCCTTTCGGACTGAACGGGAAAAGTATTGTTCCCCTGGTTTCAGGAACGGCGTGTGCTATTCCAGCCATCATTTCTACCCGGAATATTGAAAATATAAGAGAAAGAATTTTGACGATCTTAGTAACGCCTTTCATGACGTGCTCTGCCCGGCTTCCGGTGTACAGTATCATCATCGGGCTTATTATTTCCGATGGAACGTTTCTGGGAATACAGTACAGAGCGCTCGTATTGATGGGAATGTATTTGCTGGGATTTGTAGTGGCATTGCTTTCATCTCTCATTCTGAAAGGATTTATTAAAGATAAAGGAAAAACCTATTTGGTAATGGATTTACCAACCTATAAAAAACCACTTTTCGGGTATGACTTTAAAATGGTATTGGGAAAAGTCTGGGAATTTATTACCGGTGCCGGAAAAATCATTTTTATTGTAAGTATCATTATCTGGTTTTTAAGCTATTTCGGGCCGAAGCAGCAGCCTGGCGAGATGGTAGCTTCCGATGTACATCTGGAACAGTCCTATCTGGCTAAAATGGGAAAAGCAATTGAACCTGCCATAGCTCCGTTGGGGTACGACTGGAAAATGGGAGTGGGAATATTAACAAGCTTTGTAGCGAGAGAAGTATTTGTAGGAACTATGTCCACTTTATATAGTTTGGATGATGACGCTCCGGAAGTAAAAGTAATTGATAAAATGCGACACGATATAAAACCGAACGGAGAAAAAGTATTCAGTTTTGCAACAGGAGTATCTATTCTTTTATTTTATGCGTTCGCGATGCAGTGTATATCTACGCTTGCCGTAGTATACAGAGAAACGAAAAGCTGGAAATGGACCGGTTTTCAGCTGGTAATGATGACCGGTCTGGCATACTTTGTGTCTATGTTTATGTATCAAATTTTAAAATAATGAGCTCTTCATTAATTATTCAATATGTGCTGATTGCATTATTGGTAGGATTTGCCTGCTATTCTTTATTCAGGATAATAAGAAAAAATTTTGCTCCGAAAAAGTTCAGCTCAAAAAGGACCGGCTGCGATAAAGATTGTGGTTGTTCATAACTTTCGAGGGGATTTTGACAAATAATATCTAATTTTGTTTAGTTTTAAACAGAAAGAGTAACCTTATGGTTACCGTAAATCAGCATAAATAAAAGTACCAAAATGTCATTAATTAAAAGTATTTCAGGGATTAGAGGAACAATAGGAGGAAAAGTAAATGATAATCTTACCCC
Source organism: Chryseobacterium sp. CT-SW4 (assembly GCF_048572715.1). GTDB lineage: Bacteria > Bacteroidota > Bacteroidia > Flavobacteriales > Weeksellaceae > Chryseobacterium. The sequence continues at coordinate 3,652,297 of NZ_CP183840.1, read as the reverse complement.
CTTGGATGTGGTAAAATTTGCATCAGCATTTGGAACCTGGCTTCAGAATAAAAATAATAAAAAAGATTTAACACTGGTAATAGGCAGAGATGCCAGAATCTCAGGAGAAATGGTATCTTCTTTGGTGACGGCTACCTTGCAGGGACTGGGAATAAATGTAGTGGACCTGGGACTTTCTACCACCCCAACAGTTGAAATTATGGTTCCTGAGCTGAAAGCAGACGGAGGAATCATTCTTACAGCTTCCCATAATCCAAAACAGTGGAATGCTTTAAAGCTTTTAAATGAAAAAGGAGAGTTCATCAGTGGAGAAAATGGAGCAGAAGTTTTGGCTCTTGCCGACAATGAAGACTTTAATTATGCAGAAGTAGATGACCTGGGAAAATATGAAGTGAGAAATGATGCCTTTGATATCCATATTCAGCAGATCTTGGATTTACCAACGGTAGATGTGGAAGCGATCAGGAAAAAGAAATTTAAAGTGGTTCTTGATGCTGTGAACTCAACAGGAGGGATTGCCATTCCTATGCTGCTTGATAAATTAGGCTGTGAAACCATAAAATTATATTGTGAGCCCAACGGGCAGTTTCCGCACAACCCTGAACCTTTAAAAGAACATTTAGGAGATATTTGTGAGCTGGTAAAAAAAGAAAAAGCGGATTTTGGAATCGTAGTAGATCCGGATGTGGACCGTTTGGCTTTAATTGATGAAAAAGGAGAAATGTTCGGTGAAGAGTATACCCTTGTAGCCGTAGCAGATTACCTGTTAAAAAATAAAAACGGAGTTGCTGTTTCCAACCTTTCCTCAAGCCGTGCTTTAAGAGATATTGCTCAGGATCATCACTCGGAATACTTTGCAAGTGCAGTAGGAGAAGTGAATGTAGTAACCCTTATGAAAGAGAAAAACGCAGTGATCGGCGGAGAAGGAAACGGAGGAATCATTTACCCTGAATTACACTATGGAAGGGACTCTTTAGTGGGAGTAGCTCTTTTCCTCACTCATCTTGCCAAAGAAAACAAAACAGTTTCGGAGATGAGGGCCGGATATCCAAGCTACTTTATGGGGAAGAAAAAAATTGAATTAACCCCGGAGATTAATGTGGATGATCTTTTAACTAAAATGGAAAAAGAGTATCAAAATGAAGAAGTTTCTACGGTAGATGGAGTTAAAATAGATTTTGAAAACAATTGGGTGCATTTGCGCAAATCAAATACAGAGCCTATTATCAGGATTTATACAGAAGCGAAATCACAGGAAGAAGCGGATAAATTAGGTGACGATATCATTGCTAAGATTAAAAGTCTGATCTAAATAATGAGAACGGAACCTGGTTTCGTTCTTTTGTTTTATAAATCTCAGATAAAAGAGACTTGTAAGCCGAAGAACGGATAGGAAAAGAACAGATATTAAATAGATAAGTCCTCTTTTTTTATCCACATTTATTTCATACTATGGTACTTTTTTACTATCTTTAGTATAGAAATTTACGAAAATATATATCAAAAAAAAATCGCAACTTTGTATATATTTTGAAAAATAAATAAAGTTTAATTTCAGAAGTTGGCCGGGGTCTGTAAAGAACATTCAGGCACAGGGTTGACAAAAATATAAGATTGGAAGAATATTTTGGAAATGAACTTGTAAAAAAGTTCGAGGAAATGATGGAAAACAATGATGAATTCTACTTTGATACAGAAGAGTTGGAAGACATCATCGTTTATTATCTGGAGCTGGGGGATTTTAATTATGCAGACATTGCAGTTACTTATGGTCTTAAGCTTCACCCGAATTCTCTTGATATCAAGATTAAAAAACTTGAAGTATTACTGGAATGGGAAGAATATACTGCAGCAAAGGAACTGATCGATGAGCTGAAAGCTTCCTCTATGGAAAACACAGACTTTTTGGTATGTTACGCCAAGTATTATTCTAACTTAGGAAACCCCAGAAAATCCATTGAAATTTGTAAGAAAGCATTAGAATTAAAAGAAGAAGAAAATTTTCTTCATAATTTTATTGCAGATGAGTACATCAACTTAGGAGATCCCTTTAATGCCCTTAAACATTATAGAAAAGCATTGAAAGAAGACCCTACGGATGAATATGCGCTGGAAAACTGTATGGTTTGTTTCAGCGAGCTGAATAAAAGTGACGAAGCGATTGCTTTCCTTAATGAATATCTTGATGAATTTTCCTATTCCGAAACCGCATGGTACGAGTACGGACAGTTCTACTTTAACAGAAAGAATTATGAAGAAGCAATTAAAGGATTTGATTATCTGCTGGCCATTAATTCGAATTCAGTAGGAGTGTATGCCAATAAAGCTGCCTGCTACGAAGCATTAGGACAATATGCTAAAGCAATAGAAGTATATGAAGAAATGCTCGAACTCGAATATACAAAGGCATTTACCTTCTATAAAATAGGACTATGCTATAAAGCATTAAAGCAACCCATCGTGGCACTGAACGCCTTTCAGAAATCATTGAGAGAAGATCCTCAGTTCTATCTTGCTATGATGGAGCAATCTTATTTATATGAAGAAATGGGAGGTATGGTGGAAGCCCTGCACTTTGCTAAAGAAGCAACCCAGCTGAACGACAATAATCTTGATTACCAGAAAAGATTAGCATTTCTGTTTATTGATTCCGGTAAGTTTGAAGAAAGCCTTTCATGTCTTAAAAAGCTGGTGGAAGCTGAACCTTCCAGGTTTTATAACTGGTATGCCTATTCGGAAGTATTAATGCTGTTGGGTGAATATGAAGAAGCTATTACCCTATTGAATTTGGCCATTAAAAAGCATAACAGAGCAGAACTGTACTATCAGCTAAGTAATTGTTATTTTAACCTGAAACAGCAGGAAAAAGGGATTGAATCTCTTAAAGTTGCGCTGGAGCTGGATTCCTCAATTATCCAGGATATGCAGAAAAAATATCCTTTCCTTAAAGAAGAGGTAAAGAAAGCCAAAGCTAAAGTGAAAAAGAAAAATTAATATATTAGAAAACCTGCTGGAAAGCAGGTTTTATTTTTTTATAGCAGGTTTAGTTCTTAAAAAGATAAGTCCTCCGATGATAATCGCTGCACCTACAAACTGTAAGGCAGTCAGTGTCTCGCCATCCAGTATTCCCCACATAATAGCGACAATAGGCATCAATAAAGTGACAGTGGAAGCAAAAAGCGGGCTGGATACCTTTAATAGGCGATAGTTCATCATCATGGCTAATCCGGTACCAAAAATAGAAAGCAGGCTTACGAACATCAGTCCGGTCATATTATCCTTGGAAAAATGAAACTCAGAAAAGAATCCCGTGAAGACCAGGGCAATAAGGGAAGGCATAAATAATACGAACGAAAACATAAAGGCTGATAGCAGTGTAGATGAAATATCCATCAGCTTGGATTTAACGGTAGTCGTACTTATGGCATAACACAGAGTGGCCAGCAGGAGAAGTAAAATAGGAATTATTTTAAACTGCGCATTATCGCCTCCTCCGAAAGCAAGCAAACATACCCCTGTGAAGCTGATAAACACCCCTATAATCTGTTTTTTGGTAGTTTCAAACTTCCACACCAATGCCCCAACAATAATCACGAAAATGGGCATCATTGAGTTGATTATCCCGGCAATGCTGCTGCTCACCTCAGTTTCTGCCAGAGGAAAGAGGAACATCGGGATATAGCTGCCTGTAAATGCAGCCAGAATAAGCCATTTTAAATGTTTCTTCGGAAAGAGCTTATATTTGGAAATAGCAATTGGCAGCAAAATAATTCCGGCGATAAGGCACCTTAATGCTCCCACCTGAAACGGATTAAAATGTTCTAACGATTTTTTAATTAAAATAAATGAAGATCCCCATATCAGACTTAATACAATTAAAAGTATCCATTTCTCTTTATTTGCGTTCATTATTGGTATGTAAAGTTTTTAAAAATTCCCTTTTGGGGATCATACGGGCTCCCAGGCTTTCCAGATGTTCCGTATGGGACTGGCAGTCAATCAGCTCTAAGACATCTTTATACATTTCCACAAAATGAATGAAGCCGGCTTTGGAAGCGTTGCTTACTTTAGCAAACATACTTTCTCCGCAAAAGACATTTCCGATCTGTATTCCATAGAACCCGCCTACTAATTTTTCATTTTGCCAGACTTCAATGCTTTTGGCCAGCCCATATTCATGAAGCTTGATAAAAGATTCCATCAGCTCTTCTGAAAGCCATGTCCCGGATTGTCCCTGTCTGCTGATGGTCTGACAATTTTTAATAACCTCCCGGAAACATTGATTTTCCGTAAATGAGAAAATATTCCGGTTCATAATTTTACTCATGGATTTGGAAATTTTGAGTTCCTTAGGAAACAGCACGAATCTGGGATCAGGACACCACCATAAAATCTCTTCTTCCGGATTGTACCAGGGGAAAATTCCCAGTTGGTAAGCAAACCATAGTCGTTCTACGGATAAATCTCCTCCGTAAGCAATAATCCCCTCATGTCCGTCATAAAGATCCGGGTCAGGAAATGAAATTTCGTTTTCGTCGAGTCGAATCATTCTTGTCAAAAAAATCCCACTTGTGGAAGCAGGATTATTCGTTTTGATTAATTTTTTCTATTAAAAAGGTAAATCATCATCATCATCTCCGGCAAACGGATTCTCATTAGAAACCGGTGATGCGGATTGAGATGGTGCTGCCTGAGTAGGCTCGGAACCATTATCAAATACTTTTTCCAGTCTCCATCCTGTAATAGAGTTGAAGTATTTGGTTTCTCCCTGAGGAGATGTCCACTCCCTTCCTCTTATATTGATTCCGACCTTTACATTTTCCCCTTCAGCAACAGAATCCAATAAATTTATTTTATCTGATAAAAATTCTATGCTTATCGGTTGCGGATACTGTTCCTGAGTCAGAATAATCATTTCTCTTTTTTGAAATCCACTTGCAAATGTTTGAGTGTCAAAAAGTTTCTTTACCGTTCCTTGTAATTCCATATCATAAATATTAACTCCGTAAAAGTAATGAAATGAAATGTAATATTAAACCCCTCCCCTAAATTTTGTGAAAAAAATGAAAAAAAATAAAATTTGTCTTGGAAAAATAAAAATTAGCCCTATATTTGCACTCACAAAAACGAAAGAAGTTCTTTAAATAACTGCGGATGTGGTGTAATTGGTAGCCACGCCAGACTTAGGATCTGGTGCCGTGAGGCGTGGGGGTTCGAGTCCCTTCATCCGCACTACGATGCGAAAATAGCTCAGCTGGTAGAGCACAACCTTGCCAAGGTTGGGGTCGCGGGTTCGAATCCCGTTTTTCGCTCCACTCCATGCCCTGGTGGTGGAACTGGTAGACACGCAGGACTTAAAATCCTGTGCCTCTTTTGGCGTGCGGGTTCAAGTCCCGCCTGGGGTACTTCTTTGACCTTGAAAATAATCATTTTCAAGGTTTTTTGTTTTTTTACCCTTACCTCTCATTTTATACTATCCCTATTAAGACTTCCCTGTAATAATACCAACAGTGGCTGTAATAGCTAATCTCATACTGAATTTCTACCCATATTCTAATGTAATCAGAGATAAATAAAAATTTCCCCAATACTCTTATTGTTGCTACAGCAACAAAAAACCTCAAAAAGAAGAAATATTATTGTTGCCATATCAACAATAATAGAAATGCTTTTTGGATGAAAAGTAGATATAACAACTTGTAATATAATTGTTTATGGCGTTTGGTACAATGCTTGAAAATTGTATCGACATAATTATCTATCACTTATGAGTACAAAACAAAAATTTTCGACATCAGATCAGACTTCTATAAAATTTGCCTATTGGGTACCGAATGTAAGCGGAGGTTTAGTAATCAGCAAAATCCCACAGCGTACCAGTTGGGATATTGACTATAACAGGAAACTTGCACAATTAGCAGAAGAAAACGGATTCGATTATGCACTAAGCCAAATCCGATTTACCGCAGGATACGGCGCGGAATTTCAACATGAACCTGTAGCATTCAGTCATGCCTTGTTGGCAGCCACACAACGTTTGAAATTAATTGTAGCATTATTACCGGGACCCTGGAACCCGGCAGTTGCTGCCAAACAAATTGCAACCATAGATCAGCTTACTGGCGGACGTACCGCAGTGAATATTGTGAGCGGATGGTTTAAAGGCGAATTTGATGCTATTGGGGAATACTGGCTGGACCATGATGAAAGGTATAAAAGATCCGAAGAATTTATACGTGCCCTTAAAGGAATCTGGACAGATAATAACTTTAGTTTCAGCGGGAAGTTTTACCGTTTTGATAACTACAATTTGCAGCCCAAGCCCTTACAGGCGCCACACCCGGAGATCTTCCAGGGAGGAACCTCACAGGCGGCAAGGGATATGGCATCACGTGTATCAGACTGGTATTTTGCCAACGGAAATACAGTAGAAGGAATCAAAGAGCAGATCAACGATATCCGGGAGAAAGAAAAAGAAACAGGAAACAGAGTTAAAATAGGCCTTAATGCTTTCATTATTGCCCGTGACACGGAAGAGGAAGCTCAAAAAGTTTTGCAGGAGATTATTGAAAGCGCAGATTTTGAAGCCGTAAATGCATTTAAAAAAGAAGTAAAAAATGCAGGAAAATCATCCCCACAGGGAGAAGGGAACTGGGCAAAATCTACATTTCAGGACTTAGTACAATATAATGACGGATTTAAAACCAATCTTATAGGTACTCCGGAACAGATTGCCGATAGGATCATTGAATTTAAAGAAGCAGGCGTGGATTTGATACTCAGTGCCTTTTTACATGCACAGGAAGACGTACAGTATTTCGGAGAGAAAGTATTACCATTGGTAAGACAAAAGGAAATTAACAAAAACCAGCTTAGCCATGCCTGATATAGTAATTATTTCCGGGAGTCCCGAGAAAAAATCCAAGTCTCATCATATTCTTAAAGTAATCCAGGAGCAGTTCCAGTATGCTGAAATTACCACCAAGCTCTACAGTGTCCGGGATTTTCCGGCTGAAGATGTCTTATACGGACAATATAACAGTGAAGTTTTTGATGACTTAAAAAAGGATATCTCTAATGCACAGACTGTCATAATCGGCACTCCCATCTATAAAGGAGCGTATACCGGAATCCTGAAAGCTCTACTGGACTTACTTCCGCAATACGCTTTAAGAGGAAAAAGACTCTTACCTATTGCAACTGCCGGTTCCATGGCGCATTTATTAGCCATTGATTTTGCCATAAAACCCGTATTGTCGGTCCTGGGGTCCTCAGAAATTCTACCCGGAATATATATTCCCGATGAAAACTGGAAAAAGGAGGAGTCAGGTGAAATTGCCCTGGATGAGCCGGTAAAAAGCCGCTTGAATCTTGCTATTGAAAATATTATTGAGTTTCATCAGAAAATAGCAGGATAAACTTTCAAAAATGACGAAAAAAATAACAAAAGACAAAAAATAAAAATATAAATAATGAAGATTTTATGGTTTATTCCCACTTATGGAGATAGTAGATATATTGGATCAGATATTGGGGCTAGAAATACGGATATAGGATATTTAAAGCAGGTGGCTCAGGCAATAGATGAGTTGGGGTATTATGGAGCATTGCTTCCAACGGGAAGAACATGTGAAGACTCATGGGTAGTGGCTGCTGCACTTTCGCAGGTAACCCAAAAAATGAAGTTTTTAGTGGCAGTACGTCCGGGGTTATCATTGCCTTCCATGGCGGCGCGTCTTGCCTCCACTTTAGACAGGGTGTCCAATGGTAGGGTCCTTATCAATGTAGTGGCAGGAGGTGACCCTACGGAACTGGCAGCGGATGGTATTTTCCTTAATCACGATGAACGCTATGCCGTAGTGGACGAATTTCTGGAAATATGGAGAAAGCTTATGGCAGGTGAAGAGTTCAGCTTCAAAGGAGAACATCTGCAGGTAGAAAATGCCCATACATTTTTACAAAGTATACAGAGACCCTATCCCGAACTCTATTTTGGAGGATCCTCTCCTGCAGGAATGGATGTAGCAGCTAAACATGCAGACGTGTACCTTACATGGGGAGAACCGCCGGCACAGGTAAAAGAAAAAATAACCCGAATGAGAAAAGTAGCGGAGAGTGAAGGAAGAACAGTCCGTTTCGGGATCCGTTTACATGTAATCGTAAGAGAAACGGAAGAAGAAGCATGGCAGGCAGCAAATTCCCTTATTAAATATGTTACGGACGAAGGGATTCAGGCGGCTTTACAGGTGTTTAAAAGATTTGATTCTGAAGGACAAAAACGTATGACGGAACTTCACCAGGGAAGTCGTGATAATTTAGAAATAAGCCCCAACCTATGGGCGGGAGTCGGACTTCTGAGAGGAGGTGCCGGAACCGCTTTAGTAGGTGATCCTGAAACAGTGGCAGCAAGATTAAAAGAATATGCGGATCTTGGAATTGAAGAATTTATTCTTTCAGGTTACCCTCATTTAGAAGAAGCTTATCGCTTTGCGGAACTTGTTTTCCCACTGCTGCCGATTAACCAAAAGGAAAAGAGTGTTCATACTCCGTATGTAAGTCCGTTCGGAGAAATCAAAGTAGCCCAGCCTCCATTATCAAAGGAAGTACACCCCATAAAATAAATAATACCATGTCTACAATATTAGAAAGCATAGAAAAAGAATCAAAGATCAATCAGCATGCTTACACCATAGCCGGACAATTGGCGGAACTTTTTTCTGAAACAGCCGTAGAAAGAGATAAAAAAGGAGGAACCGCACTGCACGAACGAAATCTTATCAGGAAAAGCGGACTGCTGAAAATGTCTGTTCCTAAGAAATATGGAGGATTAGAAAATGACTGGGCTTCCATTTTGAATATTGTGAGATTGTTTGCGAATGTAGATGGATCGATAGCTCATTTATTTGGATATCATCATTTGATTGTTGCCAGCATAGAACTTTACGGAACACCAGAACAGTTTGCGCGGTATAGTAAAAAAACCGCTGAAAATAACTTCTTCTGGGGAAATGCGCTCAATCCTTTGGATGAAAATACCCGTGTACAGATTAAAAATGAAAAATATAAGATAAACGGGCGCAAAGGATTCTCTTCAGGATCCGTAGACTCAGATATGTTATTGGTCTCTGCATATAATGATCAGGGAAAAATCGTAATAGGGGTCACAGATTCGAAGCGCAAAGGAATAAAGATTAATGGTGACTGGAATAATTTCGGACAACGCCAGACCGATAGCGGAACAGTAGAGTTTACGAATGTCATTCTGGAAGAAAATGAAATTTTAAAAACGCCCGGTCCTATGGGAAATCTGCGCTCTACTTTGCGCTCATCCCTGGCACAGTTGATCTTAAGCCATGTTTACTTAGGAATGGCTGAAGGAGCACTTCAGGAAGCTAAAAATTATACCTCAGCCCAAACAAGACCCTGGATCAATTCCGGGGTAAAGACCTCGCAGGAAGATCCTTACATTTTAGCCAACTATGGAGAGATGTGGCTTAGCATACAGTCCGCCAAACTATTATTGGAACAGGCGGTTGAAAGCTTTCAGCAATCGTGGGACGTGGGAGAGGGGATAACTGAAAAGCAAAGAGGAAAAACCGCATTGCATATTGCTGCAGCTAAAGTTCAGGCTGCCCGGACAGGACTCTTTGTAGCGAATAAGATGTTTGAGGTAACCGGAGCCAGGGCGACCAGCGGTGCAGCGCGTCTTGACAGGTTCTGGAGAAATATAAGAACCCATACCTTACATGATCCGGTAGATTATAAAATTAAAGAATTGGGAGATTGGGCCCTGAACGATAAAATACCGGCTCCGGGATTTTATTCCTGATTCAGTTTTTAACATTTATTTTTAATTTAAAAATCGTAATTCTACAAAATATCCCTTAATATTGTCTATAAAATACAAAGTCTTCACTCTATACAATGAAAAAAATTATTCTCACACTTCCGGATCAGAATCCGTTATCCATCCGTGCCAAGGTATTGGTCTTTGAAGATCAAAGCTCCCGGCGCCTTTTACAAAAAGTAAAAAAAATAGCTCCCAGTAATGCGAATGTATTAATCATGGGGGAAACTGGAACAGGAAAGGAATTAATTGCCCGTGAGATTCATAAATTGAGTGAACGCAGTAATGGTCCTTTTATACCGGTGAATTGTGGAGCTTTTTCTGAAAATTTAATAGAAAGCGAATTATTCGGACATGAAAAAGGCTCTTTTACAGGAGCGACTTCCACCAAGCAGGGCTGGTTTGAAGTAGCAGACGGAGGAACACTGTTTCTGGATGAAATAGGAGACCTTCCTTTACATCTGCAGGTAAAACTGTTACGGGTATTACAGGAGCAGCAGGTGGTCAGACTGGGATCCAGGAAACCAATCAATGTAAATGTAAGAATTGTAGTCGCTACGAATGTTAATTTAGCAGAAGCGGTTTCTACTGGGAAATTTAGAGAAGACCTTTATTATAGACTGAATGTGGCTAATCTTTACCTGTCTCCTCTACGGGAACGGAGGGGAGATATCATGCCTTTGATCACGCACTTTTTAGAAGTATACAGCCGGCGGCTGGGATTAAAACATGTGCTGCTCAGTGAGCAGGCTGCGGATATTCTCATTAATAAATACAGTTGGCCCGGCAATATCAGGGAGCTGGAAAATATCATTCACCAGGCATTATTGGTCTGCTATGGAAATACGATCCTTCCGGAAGATCTTAATATTGTGGTGGATAAGAAGGCAAAAAATAGTGTATTGGCAGGAATTACAATGGGAGAGCAGCCACAGAAAGATGGGACAGAACTCCTGAATGAAGCATTACAGGTATTATTTGATGAAAAACAGGAAAATCTTTATGAACACATTGAAGAAACCATTATGAAAGCAGCTTTTGAAAGATCCTATAGAAATCAGCTGGAAACGTCAAGGCTATTGGGAATCAGTAGAAATATTGTGCGGGCGAGATTAATTAAATCCAATAATCTGAAACCTAAAACCAGAGGTTCTTCAAAAGAGGACGGCTATTCAGAAGGAGAGGAATAGGGAATGTTAGAGGCTAGATTTTTTCAATGATTTTCTGGACACTGATTTCTTCCAGACAGGCCCAGTCCCCACGATAGCATTCCTTGTCTCCGAAAACAGAACAGGGTCTGCAGGTCAGGTCTTTAATCTGAACAATATCATTTTCGCTCTGTCCAAAACCTAAAAAGCCGGCATAAGGATGGGTGGATCCCCAGATAGATACACATCTCGTTCCCATCAGGCTGGCCAAATGCATATTGGCTGAATCCATAGAGATCATAAGCTCCAATTCTGCAATTTTGCTAAGCTCTTCCTTTAGATTAAGTTTGCCGGATAAACTGTGGGTATTAGGAATTTCGTTTTCCCATTTTTGGAGAATTTCCGTTTCCTTTTTCCCACCTCCGAAAAAGTAGAGAGTATTCGTTTTAGCTAAAATTCTCGCCAGCTCATAAGACTTTTCCAAAGGAAGCATTTTTCCCGTATGTTGGGCAAAAGGAGCAAATCCGATCCCTGATTTATGAGTAGTTTTGGGGCGGAGTTGATGAGAAAGCTTAAGGGAATATCCCATAGCCCTGAATACATCAGCATAACGTTCAACGGTAGTCTGGAGCTGGGTTTTATCTAAATTCCATATATCCGTCAGCCTTTCTTTTTCTTCTTTGCCTTTATTAATCTTAAAAACTTTTAATCCCTTTCTTCTGTAGATCCTGTCTAAAATTTTGGAACGGATAACATCATGCAGGTCAGCCACCATATCAGGCTGAAATTCCTTTAAAAGTTCATTAGCCAGTCTTCTGATTCCCCAAAAACCCTTATAATCATCAAAATCGATTCCTTTAAAAGTAACATTGGGAATATCCGAGAACAAATCTTCAAAGTTTTTGCGGGAAACCATGATGATTTCAATATCCTTATTCTGTTCTAAAAATTCACGGAATACCGGGGCGGTCATGGCTACATCACCGAAAGCAGAAAAACGATATGCTAAAATTCTTGTCACGACTTAAGCTGGTAGGCAACTGCGTAAAATTTAATTTGTTTCGTCATGGCCATTAATCCATTGGCTCTCGAAGGAGAAAGAAACTCCTGCAGACCAATTTCCGAAATAAAATCAAAATCTGAATCCAGGATTTCCTGGGTAGAATGACCACTATAAATGCTTACTAATAAAGAAACAATACCTTTTGGTAAAATACCATCAGAATCCGCATTGAAATATAGCTTCCCATCATGGAACTCAGCATCTATCCAAACCTTACTCTGGCAGCCTTTGATAAGATTATCTTCTGTTTTTTTTTCATCTGCCAGTCCTTTAAGTTCTTTCCCAAGATCTATGATATATTCATATTTTTGTTCCCAATCATCAAGAAAGGCAAATTCATCGATTATTTCCTGTTGTTTTTCCTTAATGGTCATATTAAGATATCTTTGTGCAAAGATAACCAATTTGTAAGATATACTTATTGAGATACCCTTTGAAAAACCTCTAACAGTTTTTTTTCTTCATTTTCCCAGCAAAGAACTTCAGCAGCTTCCTCCAGACCTTTACTATAATATTCTTTTCCGTTTTGAAGTATGCGGGTAAACGTTTTTGCAATCCTCTCAGGATGATGGTCCTCAATAATTTCCCCTACATGGAAACGCTGGGCAATATTCTGCATTTCCGGAAGGTTGGCCATAACTACGGGAACTCTTGCCTGAATATAATCTAAAACTTTATTGGGAAGAGAATAAAGATAGCTGGCACCTCCGTTTTCTTCAATGCTGATACCGGCATCTGCGGTTACGGTTATTTTTTTTAAATCTTCCGGATGCAGTTTTCCTAAAAAATGAACCTTATTCTGGAGATTTTCTTTGATCATGAGCTCTTCATACTCCTTCCTTTCTGTGCCGTCTCCTGCAATCTTTAAAACTACGTCTTCCATGTGATGCATGGCTAGAATAGCCTTATCGATACCTCTCGAACGGTTGATATATCCCTGATACAAAATAACTTTAGGATTATTATGGGAATCTTGAGGGAAGTATGCTGCTTTTCGGGGAGCATTTTGAACGACAACCGGGTTCGCATTATATTTTTCATGAAACCATCTGGCATAGCTGTTACTGGCAGTAATCATCAGGGGTAATTGGGGAACAAGCTTTTTCTCCAGATACCGCCAAATTTTTTGTGACATTTTTCCCTGTATGTCAGGCATTTCGGAAAATATTTCATGACTGTCGAAAATGAGAGGAATTTGAAGTTTCTTGGCAATAATATAATTGGGCAAAAGGGCGTCCAGATCATTAGCATATAGAATCGTATTCTGATCCGATTTTTTCTTTAATAGATGAAAAAGTTTCCAGTTAAATTCAAAATAAGCAGTTTTAAGACTCTTTGACTGAAGATGAATTCTGGAGAAAGGATAAGGTCTTTCCATCTTTTCCGCACCTTTCCAGTCATTGCCGATAAGGTCAATAAGATATCCGTTTTCAAAAAGGGTATGGCATACTTTTTCAATTCGCTGATCTGTATACAGACTGCTGAAAGCGGAGACTATGGCTTTTTTGGAACTCATGGATTATTCTTTCCGGTGATAAGGTGATAAATCTGAACAAAATAAATGCATCCTATCAGGTTGTCAATTCTGGTTTTTCTCAAGTCTTTTAAAGCAAAACTTAACACAATGAATAAAGTGACCGTATATTCTATATAAGCTGCTTGTTCAGGACTCATAAAAATGAGAAATTAAAAGCAACAAACTTAATCATTTTCAATGAGATAATAAATTTTTTTTCTGCCATAAAGTCAGGAATTCGATTTTGGTAAAATATTTGTAATTTAGTTATTGAATAAAAGATAAGTCTATCTTTATTCTAATAGAGATATATTATGGATTATAAGTTTTCACAAGGATTGAGCCAAGTGTTCAAACAAAGCAAAAATGAGGCTAAAAGGCTAAAAAGTGAATTTCTTAATACAGAACATCTACTTTTAGGTATTATAAAAACGGAAAACTCTGCAAAAGAAATCCTTCAGAACCTTAATGCCGATTTAACACAAATCAGAAGAAAAATTGAAACTCTAAATACAGCAAGTTTAAATCCTATTTCTGAGGAGGTCACCAATATTTCTTTCACTAAGATGGCGGATCACGCCATCAAACGTGCAGAATTAGAATGCAGACAATATAAAAGCAATGAAATTAATACCGTTCATTTGCTTTTAGGTATTCTATACAAATATGAGGATCCTACTTCAAGTATTCTGGGAGCTTACGATGTTGACTATGAAGGGGTTTCAAGAGAGTATATGACTATGCTTAAGAATTCCGGGGAAGCACCGAGAATGAGTGCTTATGATGATGACGATGAAAGAGAAGAATTCGAGCAGATGAGAAAGCCAACAGGCAACCTGGGCTCTGCAAAAAGTAAAACACCTACACTGGATAACTTTGGTAGAGATCTTACAGCCTTGGCTAGAGATGGAAAATTGGATCCGGTAATCGGACGTGAAAAAGAAATTGAAAGAGTTTCTCAGATCCTGTCCAGAAGAAAGAAGAACAACCCTTTACTTATTGGTGAACCGGGAGTCGGTAAATCGGCAATTGCCGAAGGACTGGCTTTAAGAATCCAGCAGAAAAAAGTATCGAGAGTTCTTTATGGTAAAAGAGTAATTACTCTGGACCTTGCCAGTTTAGTAGCAGGGACCAAATACCGTGGACAGTTCGAGGAAAGAATGAAGGCGATCATGACGGAGCTGGAGAAAAACCGGGATGTGATCCTGTTTATTGATGAGCTTCATACCATTGTAGGAGCAGGAAGCTCTACCGGAAGTCTTGATGCTTCCAATATGTTTAAGCCTGCTTTAGCCAGAGGTGAAATCCAATGCATCGGGGCAACTACGCTGGATGAATACCGTCAGTACATAGAGAAAGACGGAGCATTGGAAAGAAGATTCCAGAAAGTAATGGTGGAACCTACTTCCATTGAGGAAACCATTCAGATCCTGAATCAGATTAAAGATAAATATGAAGAGCATCACAATGTAATATACACTCCGGAAGCCATTGCGGCATGTGTCAATTTGACATCAAGATATATTACAGATCGTTTTTTACCGGACAAAGCTATCGATGCTATGGATGAGGCAGGTTCCCGTGTCTATATCAAAAACATGAAAGTGCCTACCGAGATCATAGATTTTGAAAAGAAAATCGAAGATATAAAAGAGCTTAAACAAAAAGCGGTAAAAGCTCAGGATTATCTTGAAGCAAGAAAGCTGAAAGATGAAGAAGAACGTTTACAGATGGAACTGAATTCCGCTCAGGAACAGTGGGACAAAAATGTAAAAGAGAAAAAGGAAACGGTAACCGAGGAAAATGTAGCCGAAGTGGTTTCCATGATGAGTGGTGTTCCTGTAACCAAAGTAGGTAAGAACGAGCTTGATAAGCTTGCGCAGATGGATAACAAACTGAATGGAAAAGTGATCGGTCAGGAAGACGCTGTGAAAAAAGTAGTGAAAGCTATTCAGAGAAACAGAGCAGGTCTTAAAGATCCTAACAGGCCTATCGGTACATTCATATTCCTGGGAACAACCGGGGTTGGTAAAACTGAGCTGGCGAAAGTAATGGCTCGGGAGTTATTCGATTCCGATGAAGCTCTTATCAGAATAGATATGAGTGAATACATGGAAAAATTTGCAGTTTCAAGATTGGTAGGAGCGCCTCCGGGATATGTAGGATACGAAGAAGGTGGCCAGCTGACTGAAGCGGTAAGAAGAAAGCCTTATGCTGTTGTGCTTTTGGATGAGATTGAAAAAGCTCACCCGGATGTATTCAATATTCTGTTACAGATTTTAGATGAAGGTCACGTTACCGATAGTTTAGGTAGAAAAATTGACTTTAGAAATACCATCATAATCCTGACTTCCAATATCGGAACCAGAGATCTTAAAGATTTCGGAGATGGTGTAGGATTCGGAACAGCTGCTAAGAAATCCAGTTCAGATTCCAGAGCAAGAGGAACCATTGAAAATGCCCTTAAAAAAGCATTTGCTCCGGAATTCTTAAACAGAATTGATGATATCATTATCTTCAACTCTCTCGAGCAGGATGATATTAAGAAAATCATCGATCTTGAACTCAATAAGCTTTACAGCAGATTGGAGAAATTAGGATATAAAGTGGAATTAACTGAAGAAGCGAAAAACTTTATTTCTGAAAAAGGTTGGGATAAAGATTTTGGAGCAAGACCATTGAAGAGAGCTATTCAGAAATACATTGAAGACCTATTGGCTGAAATGTTGGTTAATAAGCAGCTTTCAGAAGGTGAAACCGTTGTTCTGGATCTTAATGAAGCTAAAGACGGATTGGCCGGAAAAGCACAGAAACCCAAAAAGACGACTGAAAAGTCTTCTTAAGAATAAATAATTTAATTGAAAAAGCATCAGAATTTTCTGATGCTTTTTTATTTTTAAAGCTTTCTTAAAGCCCTACTACGAATCCTATATTTGGAACTAGACCACTGGAAAAAATACTGTCATTTTCTTGCCACAAAACATTATACATAACCCCGATCTGCATAAAAGCCCTTCCTCCCAGGCTCTGCATATATCCGCCTCCTAAGTATAATGCGGTTTCTTCGCGGTTGGTTTTATAATCATAGTATTTATCCTTGTAATCTATAAAATAATGCTGAAGGTTTCCACTTAAGTAAAACGATCTGCCGATATAATAATTAAGAAAGGGACCTACCCCAAACATTGTGGATCTGTAATAATCCGAGGTCTGCCAGGAAACACTTCCCACCACACCTCCTTCCAGGTCGTTGGTAAGCCTGTATCCTACTCTTGGGGATGCCTGTAAATAAAAGGCGCTGTTGCTGCCGAAACCTAATCCTATTCCGCCACCAAAAGTCCATCTGTTATTATCTTGGGAAGGAGTACCTACTGAAATTTGGGAAAACACTGATCCTGAAAATAACAGCATCAATGGAATAGCATATTTTTTCATATAATATCGTTTTTATCAATCCTTAAAATTATAATTTTTTTTGCGAAAAGGATTGTTGTAATTTTGCAAACTTAAGATAAAGACTAAAAATTTTATCAAAATTTATTATGAAAGTAGTTGTTGGATTATCCGGAGGCGTAGATTCCAGTGTTACAGCGTATCTGCTGAAGCAGCAAGGCCATGATGTCGTGGCATTGTTTATGAGAAACTGGAATGATGCATCGGTCACCTTAGAAGATGAATGTCCCTGGATAGAGGACAGTAATGATGCTTTGATGGTAGCCCAGAAGCTGGGAATTCCATTTCAGGTAATCGATATGAGCGAATTATATAAAGAGCGTATAGTTGATTATATGTTTGCTGAATATGAAAAAGGGAGAACTCCCAATCCGGATGTTCTGTGTAACCGGGAAGTGAAATTTGATGTTTTTATGAAAACAGCCATGTCTTTAGGAGCTGATAAGGTGGCAACGGGACATTATGCACGGGTAACCTCTACAACGGATGAGAACGGAAAAGAAATTTACCATCTTCTGGCAGGAAAGGATAATAATAAAGATCAGTCCTACTTTTTATGTCAGCTGAGCCAGGACCAGCTGTCCAAATCCCTGTTTCCCATTGGAGAGCTTACGAAACCTCAGGTAAGGGAAATTGCTAAGGAAATAGGTCTGGTAACCGCTGATAAAAAAGATTCTCAAGGTCTATGTTTCATTGGGAAAGTGAGCCTTCCGCAGTTTTTACAACAACAGCTGAAACCTCAGGAAGGAGAAATCGTTGAGATATTCAAAGACTCGCCATTATTTGCCCAGGAAACCCCGGTATTTTCTTCCAAAAAAGAAGAACTGGAATTCCTGTCCGGAAAAATTAAATATAAAAAAGAAGACGGTAAGGTAATAGGCAGACATCAGGGAGCCCAGTTTTTTACCATCGGACAAAGCAAAGGATTAGGAATAGGAGGACATAAAGAAAGCTGCTTCATTGTTTCCCGAGATATGGAAAATAATATTCTGTTTGTAGGTGAAGGACATCAGTTCCCGGGCTTATTTAGGAAAGCATTAAAAATAGATAATACTGAAGTACACTGGGTAAGAGAAGATCTTAAACTTCAGGAGGGAGAATCTATGGAGGTAATGGCAAGAATACGTTACCGTCAGCCTTTGCAGAAAGCAACTTTATATCAGTTTGCAGAAGGCTTTTATATTGAATTTGAAGAACCGCAGTCCGCAATGGCAGAAGGACAGTTTGCAGCCTGGTATAAAGATGATGAGCTGCTGGGAAGTGGTGTTATAGCTTAAGTAATAAATTAAAATTATATACTAAAGTGTCCTTTACGGACACTTTTTTTATTATGTGAAGAATATATTAAGTTGACTAAAAACCTTGACTATCACAATAATAAGATATATAAAGTGTTATATTTATAAATTACTTAACCAATTAATAAAATCTGTGATGGAGTATTATGAGCTATATGAGGTATTGAAAGATCATTTTAATTCCACAAAAGATTTTATCGAGGTCGAAGATTTAAATCTGACTATTGAATCCATTCCCTTTACTTCCGGTGTTTGTGACCTGCTTCATGGTTCCAGCAATTTGGACTGTATGAGACATAAGCAACATTTGGAGACTCATGAAAACGCCTATTTAGCCTATGATAAACCTTCTGTGGATATTAAGGATATTGATATAGAATGCAATAAAAATTTTAATTATTATATTCTTAAAAGGGCCGATATAAAAACGGCAAAGGGATGCATATTATTTCTGCATGGATTAAATGAGAAGAAATGGGATAAATATTTACCCTGGGCTTATGAACTTGCGCAAAGAACCCACAAGGCTGTAATCTTATTTCCCATAGCCTTTCATATGGATCGCGCTGAACCTGTTTGGAGCGACCGCCGGCAAATGCTGGAAATAGCCAATTTCAGAAAAAACAAATATCCAGAGAATACCAATTATTCTTTTGTTAACGCAGCTATAAGCTCGCGGTTAGAAGCTCATCCGCAAAGAATTTTCTGGTCGGGGCTTCAGACTTATTCGGATATTATTGAGGTGGTAAAAAATATTCGGAGCCATAAGTTAAAAAGTATTGCTCCGGATGCGTCTTTAGATCTCTTCGGATATTCTATCGGTTCCTTTCTTTCCGTTATTATCAAAATGGCGGATCCTGAATCTCTTTTTACGGAATCCCGTCTTTTTTGTTTTTGTGGCGGAATGACTATTGACCGTATGTTTCCTATTTCCAGGTATATTATGGATGGGCAGTCAGCTATTAAAATGCAGTCCATTTTTACGGAGTTGCTGAGTTCAGATTTTAAATCGGACAACAGGCTGAAGCATTATCAGAATGAAATATTGCATCCCCAGGAAAGTTGGTTCAAAATGATGCTCAGATATAATTACTTTCAGAAAGAGAGAGAAGAAAGATTAAAAGAGCTGGAATCCCAAATAAAGGTATATGTATTGGAAAAAGATGAGGTTGCTCCACCGGCTGAGGCCTTAAATACACTCAAGGGAGGCTACAGAAATATTGGTGTGGAAGTTGAAATAAAAGACTTCCCTTACGAATATTCCCATATGGTGCCTTTTCCTCTGACCCATAAGAATAAGACCGAAATTACAGCAGCTTTTAATGAGTTTGTAAGCTCTGCCAGTAACTTTTATAACGCTAACCTAAAACTTTAAAGAAAAGGATTATCCTGTCAGCCAATTTTTAAAATCTTTAATACGGTCCCTGCTCACGGTTATTTCTTCCTCAGGCTGGAATTTCAGCTCTACCTTATAGTAAGGCGAGGTATGGATATTCCTGATATAATCCGAACTGATGATAAACTGACGGTTCACCCGGAAAAATTTCTGAGGATCCAATACATTATCCAACTCATCCAAAGTGAAATCTGAGGGATAGCTCCTCTCTTCGGTCTGGAGATATACAATTTTATTCTCACTGAAAAAACAGCTGATCTCCTCAGTCCGGATAATTTTCAGGTTATAGCCTATTTTTACCAATATTCTTGAAAGGGTGGTGGTATCTTTTTTTATCAGCTGCTTAATTTCGCTGGAGTTGATCATGGTATCAGACGGAAGAAAAGATTGGAATTTATCAATTGCCTTCGCCAGATCTTCTTCAAGGATAGGCTTCAGGAGATAATCGATACTGTTTAATTTAAAAGCTTTTAAAGTATACTGATCAAAGGCAGTCGTATAAATAATAAAAGCTTTGGTGGGAACTTTTTCGAAAATGTCAAATGACAAGCCATCACCCAAAACGATATCTGAGAAGATAAGCTGAGGATGTTCATTTTCTGAAAACCATTGTAGAGCCGCTTCTACCGATTCAAGACTGGCGACCACTTCAAGTTGGGGGAAAGAACTGAGCATTCTTTCAAGCTTTCTGGCCGCGGGTTTTTCATCTTCAATGATGACTGTTTTAATCATTAGTATTAGTTTTTACTGGGAATAAAAATAATAAATCTTATTGATTGGCTGATTTTTTTTCTTTATCCATCAGTTCTCTGATCTTTTTTTCTTCCCATTCCTTTCCGATTCCAAATACACTTATTCCATGCGCCAGAAGTCCGATTCCCCATCCCAGCATCGGCCAGAAAAACCATAAATGGGTAGGAGAGGTTAAAAGATTCAGAACCAATAAAAAAGGAATAACCAGGCAATAAGAGGTAAGGTTGCCATAAAATCCTTTGAGGTCTTTTACTCTTCTGGCTGCTTTTTGGTAAGCAGTGTTTTCTGTATTTAATGAAGTATTCATAATGTTTGTTTTTGATTGTTTTCTTGAGCCAAAGGTATATAGGAAGGAACATCAAATCAAAAATGTTTTACTGAGCTGTAGAATAAAGTTGCTGAATGGTAATATAGTATAAAACAAAAAAAATCTCCCTTAAAAAAGAGAGATTTCTGTGGGTCCTGAGGGATTCGAACCCCCGACCCTCTGGGTGTAAACCAGATGCTCTGAACCAACTGAGCTAAGAACCCGAATTTTTTTGAAAGGTTTCGTTCCTTTTCTGTGGGTCCTGAGGGATTCGAACCCCCGACCCTCTGGGTGTAAACCAGATGCTCTGAACCAACTGAGCTAAGAACCCTCTTTTGAGATTTTCTCGTTTAGAGTGGTGCAAATATACAACTTCTTAAGAAACCAACAAATTTTTTTCTAAAAATTCTCCCACTACAAAGTTGCTTCCGCCCACAAAAATCATTTCATCCATTGTACAATTCTCTTTTGCAGAAAGATACGCTTCCTGAACGGAATCAAAGATTTTATAAGGAATGCCGGCGCCTATCAATAATTCTTCATAATCTTGAGGGTGTCTGCCCCGGTGGATGGAGGGTTTTGCAAAATAAAACTCAGCATTTTCTGGTAACAGCTCCATTACCTCATCAATTTTCTTATCATTAACAAAGCCCAGGATGATATGCTTATGAAGATCCATACTGTTCAGCTGGGAAAACACCTGTTCCAGCCCGGCTTGGTTATGCGCGGTATCACATATTGTTAAAGGATTTTTGGAAAACTCAAACCAGCGTCCGATAAATCCGGTGTTGGTGTGGACATTTAATAGTCCCCGTTCTATGTGTTCTTCTGTGATGGTTATATTCAGGTTTCTCAGTTCCTCAACCAATGCTAAAACCACTTTAATATTTTTTTGCTGATAGATTCCCTTTAAATCTGACGTAAGATCGGTCTTTATGGAAGTTGCATCAATAAAATCTGCGTTTTCCTTTATGGCTTTTTGTTTAAGTATATTTTTTACAATTTCGTTTTCATCACCCGAAACAACAGGAGTCTGAGGTTTTATAATTCCTGCCTTTTCATAGGCGATTTCTTCGATACTGTTCCCTAATATATTTTGATGATCCAGCTGAACATTGGTAATAGCAGAAACTAACGGCTTAATGATATTGGTAGAATCCAGCCTTCCGCCCAGCCCCACTTCAATAATGGCAAAATCTACCTTTTGACGGTAAAAATATTCAAAAGCCATAATCGTGGTAAACTCAAAAAAAGACGGACGGATTTCTTCGGGCAAATTTTTAAGCTTTTGAATAAAATCATAAACAAATTCCTTATCACAGTTTTTGCCGTTCACTTTGATGCGTTCTGTAAAATCAATCAGGTGAGGAGAATTATACAGTCCTACTTGGTAGCCGGATTCCTGCAAAACAGAGGCAAGCATATTGCTCGAAGAACCTTTACCGTTGGTCCCCCCGATATGGATACACTTTATTTTATCCTGGGGATTTCCAAAGAAATCACAGAGCTTACTTATATTTTCCAGTCCGGGCTTATAAGCCTTCTGTCCATCGATCTGGTAATTAGGAGCCTGTATAAAAAGCCACTCCACTGCTTCCTGATATTGTTCATTTGTCATAGTGCAAAATTCCCAAAAGTTTTATTAAAATGAAACATTAATTTTAAAAACTGTAACGTTTTTATTTTTGGTTCGTCTAATTCGGAAAAAGCTTCGTATGAAAAGAGTTTGGATTTTTGTTTTTGGATTAACCTGTTTAGGACTCAGTGCTCAAAAAAAGTGGTCTTTACGGGAATGTGTAGACTATGCGGTAGAGCATAATCTTCAGGTTATTCAGAACCAATATTCAAAACAGGTTCAGGATGCTAACCTGAGAATGGCTAAAAAAGAATATTTGCCAACAGTGTCGGGAAATATAAGTAATACTGCGAGCTTTGGGCAGACACTTTTTGTAAATACAAGTGTGAGAAATGATAACTTCAGTAATAATGCCAATCTTTCTGCGAATATTTTAGTCTATAATAACGGGCGCCTGGAAAAAACAATCAGGAAGACGGAGTATGATGTGGAAGCGAGTCAATATGATATAGAAACCATTAAAAATAATATCTCTCTTCAAATTGCCCAGGAATATTTAAATGCTTTACTGAACAAGGAAATTATAAAAATTTCACAAAGTGCTGTTGAAAATGCTCAGAAGCAATATGACAGATCAAAAATAACCACCGAGGTGGGAACCACAGCACAGACTGTACTTGCCGAGGCAGAAGCAGCATTGGCCAGAGAGAAGCAAAATTTAAAAACAGCAGAAATTAATACTTCAAGAAGTCTGTTTTCGTTAGCTCAGCTTTTACAGTTGGCAGATTACAAGAATTTTGATGTAGAAGATGTCAATATCCCCGATGAACTTACTCCGGAGCTAAGGTCAGTGGATGAGGTACTGACTACAGCTTATGAAACACAGCCGCAGATAAAGGCAGCAGAAAGCCGTATCAGGTCTGCGGAAGCCCAAACGGAAGTAAGCAAAACGTCTTTTTGGCCTACCATAACGGCAAGTGCAGGAATCGGAAGTTTTTATAATAACCGATTAAATACAAATATTACAGGAGTAGATGAGTTGGGTAATATAGCCTATGAAAGAAACTTTTTTGAGCAGTATAAAGATAACTTTGGGCAGAACCTCGGGATTTCATTGAATGTTCCGATCTTTAATAAAGGCATTACCAAACTACAGGTAGAACAATCTAAGATCAATGAAAGTCTTGCCAAAAATTCCCTGGATCAGCAAAGACAATCCGTGAGAGAAAGCGTGCAGAAAGCCCAGTTCGATGCGGACGCCAATTATGAAGCCTATCTGGCAGCAGTAGAGGCCGCAAAAAGTTCTAAATTATCTTTAGACTTTGCCGATAAAAGTTATGCTGCCGGGAGAACGACTATTTTTGACCTGAATATTGCGCGAAATAATTATGCCAATGCACAGGGATCTGTGGCTCAGGCAAAATTTAATTATCTTTTCAGTCTTAAATTGTTGAATTTCTATGCCGGAATTCCATTAAGTTTGTAAAATGTCAATTCAATCGTTAGAAAAATATTTACCACAAAATACGCTGCAATATTTAAAAGTCTGGTTTGGAGACTTTTATATTCATATAAAGGTTACCCGGGACAGAAATTCGAAATTGGGTGATTATAGAAAAATGCCGGATCATTCTCATGAGATTACTATTAACTCTACTTTATCTCCTCAGCTTTTTTTCTTCGTCCTCACCCATGAGCTGGCTCATTTAATTGCCTTTGAAAAATATGGAAGAAGAATATCTCCCCATGGTAATGAATGGAAAAGTACTTTCAGGGCTATGCTTTTAGAGAGTCTGGATGTGTATGAAGAAGATTTGAAGCCCATTATTGCCAAATTTTCAAGATCTCCTAAAGCCAATTTCATGGCAAGTCCTGAATTGGTTAAATATTTTCATGTAAAAAAAGAAAATGATACTCTTCAGTTTGTAGAAGAGCTAAAAAAAGGAGATTGTTTTATCTACCGTAATGAAAAGTATTTGCTAGAAGGTCTGGTTAAAAAAAACTATCTTTGTCTGAATTTGGCTACGGGCAGAAAGTATTCTTTTAAACCTTTAGCAAGAATTGAAAAATGTAGTTAAGAATGTCAAAATCAGATAAATACTGTGTGATAATGGCGGGGGGAATCGGAAGCCGGTTCTGGCCTATGAGCACACAGAAGTTTCCTAAGCAGTTTCAGGATATTTTAGGGGTGGGAAGAACTATGGTTCAGCAAACCTATGACCGGATCAGTAAAGTGGTTCCTAAAGAAAATATATTTGTCATTACCAATAAAGAATATGTTGCTCTTTCCCATCAGCAGCTGCCGGAGCTTCCTCAGGAAAATATCGTAGGGGAGCCCATGATTAAAAATACCGCAGCCTGTAATATATACATGGCAAATAAAATAGCCGAAATTGATGCTGATGCTACCATGATTGTCCTGCCGGCGGATCATCTCATTCTTAAAGAAGATACCTTTTTGAAAAAAGTGGAATTGGCCTTTGAGCTTGCCTCAAAAAACGATTATCTGCTTACTCTCGGAATTACACCTACCCGTCCGGACACCGGCTATGGATATATTCAGTTTGTAGAGAAAAAAGGATCCGACTATTTTAAAGTCAAAACATTTACCGAAAAACCCATTTTAGAAATAGCCCAGAATTTCCTGGAAAGTGGAGACTTTTTATGGAATGCCGGGATTTTTGTGTGGAGTGTTAAAAGTATACATCAGGCTTTTGAAATGTACCTGCCGGAAATGGCTCAGCAGTTCATGGCATGTGAATACAACTCCAATAAAGAAGAAAACTGTATCGAAATCATTTATCCCAAAGTACAGAAAATTTCCATTGATAACGGAATTTTGGAAAAAGCAAAAAACGTATATGTAATCCCGGCTGATCTAGGCTGGAGTGATTTGGGAACCTGGACTTCCGTGTATGAAAATACCGAAAAAGATGAAAATCAGAATACAGGAAAACTGAAACATATGCTGACCTATAATGCAACCGGTAACATTATTCAGATTAAAAATAATAATAAAGCGGTGGTTATAGACGGATTAAAAGACTATATTGTAGTGGATACCGATAAAGTGCTTTTAATATGTCCGCGTGAAAATGATCAGCTGATCAAAGACTATGTACTGGATCTGAAAAACCTTAAAAAAGGGGACAAATTCATATAAACTCTTTGGTATATTTTCTGCTAGATATTCACCAATATGAAAAAAGCAATTACTAGAACTGTTTTGATATCCTTTCTTTTGTCAGGAATAGTGGGATATGCACAGGATAAAACAAAATTCTCCAACACACATAATGTACTGGCTAAGATAGTACCGAATATAAGAACTGACTTTTGGGTATTGGTTTATAATGAATATGCAAAAGACCATGAACTGAAAACCTATGGGACCAAAAAAGATTACACTCCCCAGTTTTCGGGGTTTGATCTGTTTCCTAATGAAGATACTTTTTATTACATCGTTTATTCCTCAGGAGGCAAGATAAATTATGTAACGGACCTGGAAGCTTTAAAAACATTTGTTGGGAATGTAGATAACGCTGAAGAAGCGGCCATACTTGCTACTGTAAAAGACGGCTATGTAATAGATGATCAATTCAAGGATGTAGCTGGAAATTATTATGAAGACAAAACCAATTATTATTTGGATTTAGGGAAACTTACTTCCAAAGAATGTCCTTACCAAAAGAAACATTATACTTTAACGGTAAATAAGTCTACCGGAGATATTACCAACATAAAAGATAATGGAACTTATATCGAGCTTTATAATAAAAAGTGCAAAAATAATCCGCGGTTACTCAAAATAGAAAAAAAAGAAGAGCCAACAGATGAGCCTAAATCAACAAAACGAAGATAACTGTTTTGAAACAGAAAGATTGATATTGCGTCCCATGTCCCTGGAAGATGCATCTTTTATATTCGATCTTTACAATCAGGCTAAATTTATAAAATACATCGGAGACCGTAATATCCGTTCGCTTTCCGATGCAGAAAAATATATAAAGGACCGGTTTCTTCCGCAATTTGAAAAGCTGGGTTATGGCAACTACCTCATCACAATCAGAGAAACGGAAGAAAAAATTGGAGGAGTCGGAATTTTTGAAAGAGCAGGTCTGGACGTGGTGGATATAGGATTTTCACTGCTGGAAAACTTTGAAGGGAAGGGATATGCCTACGAAGCAGCACAAAAGATAAAAGAAGTGGGAATGGAAAAGTTTGGCTTAAAGAAAATTTCCGCAATTACTACTAAAGACAATATATCCTCTCAGAAATTAATTCAGAAGCTGGGCTTAAAGTACCAAAAAAACGTAACTCTTCCCGATGATGACGAAGAGCTACTTTATTTTGAAACCGAATGATTTTTATCCCTCTAAAATCTGGTCAGCAGCAGTTTTTGAAGTCACTTTCTCAATAACCCTTGTACAGATTCCTTTTTCATCAAAAAGGAACGTGGTTCTTACAATTCCCATATACGTTTTACCAAAAGTCTTTTTCTCCTTCCATACCCCAAATTTCTCGATGATATCCCTGTTTTCGTCGGCAATGAGGTCATAAGGAAAAGCAAATTTGCTGTGAAAGTTTTTCTGTTTTTTTACAGAGTCACCACTTATTCCCAACAGCTGAAATCCTGCTTTTTTCAATTCAGAATAATTATCACTTAAATTACATGCTTCTACCGTACAGGTAGGTGTATTGGCTTGCGGATAAAAGAAAATAACCAGTTTCTTTCCTAAAAAATCTGAGGATTTTACAGGAGTTCCATCCTGATTTACTCCTTCAAATTCCGGTAATGTGTCTCCGATTTTCAACATAATGCTTAATTTTGTTTCAAATTTAATGGATAAATGACAAAAAAGCAAAGAGCAGAATTGGTTCAGAAAGAATTGGAAAAACTCTATCCCGAAGTTCCTATTCCTTTAGCCCATACAGATCCTTATACACTGATGGTAGCCGTTGCACTTTCGGCCCAGACCACAGATAAAAAAGTAAATGAGGTAACTCCCAACCTTTTTAAAGTAGCCGGAACCCCTGAGAAAATGGCTAAGCTTGAAGTATCAGAGATTAAAGAGCTTATCAAAGAAATAGGACTTTCGAATACTAAAGCGAAAAATCTAAAAAGAATGGCGGAACTGTTGTTGGAAAGACATAACGGCGTAGTACCCCAAACTTATGAAGAGCTGGAAGCTTTACCGGGAGTCGGGCATAAAACCGCTTCGGTAGTGATGAGCCAGGGCTTTGGATTTCCTGCTTTCCCGGTGGATACCCACATTCACAGATTAATGACACAATGGAAGCTTACTTCAGGTAAAAATGTAGTGGAAACAGAAAAGGATGCTAAAAATATTTTCCATGAAAATGTGTGGAATAAGCTGCATTTACAAATTATTTTCTACGGAAGAGAATATTCACCTGCAAGAGGAAAAGGAGACAAAGATTTCATTACTAAAATGATGTTTGAAAAGTAAACAGCCCACATATTCCTCCATCACAATATCTCCATCAACAATTTAAAAGAGAAACTTTTTCATTCAGAACGCAGTGAAGAAATCTCCCATAAACAGCTAAAACATCCACTCTAAAGCTCCATTACAGCTCAACAGCCAGTAACATACAATAGCTTTTAGGAAAGAAATTCAAATTCCCCTTCCCAGAAGGAGTGGATTTTTGTGAAACAAAAAGACGGGGTAGCAAATACAATCCTCATCCTCATCCTTCCCATTCTCCGTCTCCCTTATCTTCCCTATTACCCCTTATCTCACCTCATTTATTTCTGCTTCTTAGCCCAAAGCTCCATCTTCCTGTTCAGCACATCCAAAGGAAGGCATCCCTGGCTTAAAACCTCATCATGAAAATGTGCCAGGTTGAATTTGTTTCCCAGCTGTTTTTGATATTTATCTCTAAGCTCACGAATTCTTAAAGCACCTATTTTATAACCCAATGCCTGTCCTGGCATAGCCATATATCTTTCCACTTCAGCCGTAGCTCCGGCTTCATCATAGGAAATATTGCTTAGAAAATATTGAATGGCTTCTTCGCGGGTCATTTTCCCGGTATGGAGTCCTGTGTCTACAACTAACCTTACCGCTCTCAGCATCTGGTCACTTAAATATCCCATTTTCTGGTAAGGATCGGTATAAAGGCCAAATTCAGGGCCCAGTGTCTCACAATAGTGTGCCCATCCTTCACCATATGCACCCAGCCATCCGAACCTCATGAATTTCGGAAGCTTGGTATTTTCCTGTTGTAGGGAAACCTGGTAATGATGTCCCGGAATAGCTTCATGAAGAAATAAAGACTCCATTCCTGAGGTAACATTGAATTTTGAAGGATCCGGCAAAGGAACATAGAATATTCCCGGTCTTTTTCCATCAGGAGTTCCTTGGATGTATTCTGCACTTGCACTGGCTTCCCTGAATTTTTCAGTCTGCCGGATTTCAAACTTGGTTTGCGGTGTGACACTGAACATGGTTTCCAGTTTTGGAGTAATTTTCGTCAAAATTCCATTAAAGGCGTCAAGAACTTCCTTTGAGGTTTTATAAGGCATGGCCTTAGGATCGGTTTTAACGAAACTTATAAATTCCTCTAATGATCCCGTAAAACCAACCTGCTGTTTCACTTTTTCCATTTCGGCACGAAGCATGGCTACCTGCTGAACACCTATCTTATTGATTTCTTCCGGAGAGCTGTTGGTTGTGGTCCAGCTCTTTACATAATAGGCGTAGATATCATTTCCTTTGGGCAGGCTGTTGTAGCCGTCGGTTTCTCTTGCCTTAGGAAGATATTCCTTTTCCAGAAACTTTCCCATTTGGGAATAGGCAGGAATGATTTTTTTAGTGATGACATCTTTATAAAGTGCTGCATATTTATTTTTCTTGGACTGAGGAAAATCTTTAGGGAAATTTCTGATCGGCCCATAGAAGATATTTTTCTCCATATCCGGGCTTGTTATTTCCTCGGCTCTCATTTGAGGAATCATTTTAACAACCAGTTTTTTGGGGAGAACAATTTTATTGTTGATTCCCTCACGGAAGTTTTCCTGGGCTGTTTCCATCCATTCCGGGAACTTTTCCATTCTTTTCAGCCAGTCTGCGTAATCCTGTTCCGTATTAAAAGGCTGGCTGCCTGCTCCGCTCCCATACAGAGGAAAGGTTAACGGTAAGCCGGAAAACTGGGTAAAGGGAATATATTCAGGATGATAGGCATAAGCTTCAATCTTATCTTTTAAGGTATAATCCAAAACATCGTAAACAACCTTGTCTTCATCGGATAAGCTTTTGTAATCCACTTGTTCCAGCTGTTTCTGAACGGAATTATAAAATCCGATCTCCCCCGAAATGAAATCTTTATCGATATTAATGGGCAGTTGGTCATTATACCGGGTATCTCCCTGAGAAGTAGCTTCCAGGGGATAGAGCTTTAAATACTGCTCATAATAATTGGCAGCAATAGAATCCAGATTAGTAGGCGTAACCTTGGTAAGAGGAGAATCTGTTTTCTTGCATGATAAAACACTTAGCACTATGCTGAAGGCAATAATACCCTTGGATAAAATATTTTTCATTTCGGAATCTTTGGAATAACAAAATTAAGTATTATTCATAAACCAATTATCTGCATAGCTGATTTTGAAATTATTTTTTTCAAAATATTTTTCACATTCAATCAATTTTCTATCTTTGTTGAAAACGTTTAACATTCATATTATTACACTTCTTTTTTAGGAAAAAATGAAAGGGATTTTAAAAATTTACCATCCGGATGAGACGCTAAAATACAATATACGAAACAGTTATTGCAAGGCGGTTTACAGTAATAAACAACATTTTCTGGAGGTAGAAATTATTACAGATGACAGTTTAGATCACGTAGATGATGATTCTTTACAATACAATTTTCCACAGCTATCATTGGAAATTTTTGATTTCCCTATTGAATCTGGGGATATTGAGGGAAAAACAATCAATGTAAATGACTCAGAAGATGAAACCTTTACGGAAGTAGATCTTTTTGATGATGATGAAGCTTATATCTATGACAATGAGCTTCAGTTTGATAAGAATGAAGAAGGGGAATTGCAGGTGGTCTGGAAAGGAACCATTGATGATTTTTATACCGGCTCGGATACCCCGATCCCATTCAGGCTCAAATGTGAATTTAAGCCGGATGATATTGAAGTAGACGAAGATTAATTTCTTTTACATAGAACAAGATTTCTTTTCAAGGTTTTTTGGAAAGAAATTTGTTGTTTATATAAATAACATATCTTTAAGTTGTTTTTAAGCAATTTTTAAGATATCAATTAATAATATTACTTTATTTTTGTCGTTTAAAACCATTATAATATTCAAATAATGCTGTTAACGGAACTTACGCACATTTTGTTCGCACAAATCAATACTCCTGCAATAGCTGCAGATGACCTGGAGTTTTCATTTTGGAAAATAATGTTTCACGGAGGAGCCTTCGCCAAAATAGTGATGGTGACGGTTTTACTGCTGGGTATATTCTCCCTGTATCTTTTCTTTGAACGTTTTTTCTTTATCAAAAGACTGACTTCCAAAACAGATTCCAATTTTATGAATAATATTGAGGACTTCATCAGAGAAGGAAAAATTGAGGCTGCAGCGGACTATTGTAAAACACAGAATTCACCGGAAGGAAGAATACTTGAAAAAGGAATTTCCAGACTGGGCCGCCCTGTTTCCGATATTGTAAGTGCAATGGAATCACAGGCACAGGTAGAAGTAGCCAATATGGAAAAAAACCTGAATCTTTTGGCGGTAGTTCCAAGTATTGCTCCCATGCTGGGACTTTTAGGAACGGTTATCGGGATGATTATAGCTTTCTTTAATCTATCACATGCTACAGGATCTTTCTCTCCTAAGACCCTTTCCGAAGGGATTTATACAGCACTCGGGCAAACAGCGGTAGGTCTGGCGGTAGCCATTCCGGCTAACTTCTGCTATAATATTCTTCTTACAAGAATTGATAAGTTTGTATTAAAAGCTCAGAATATGTCAGGAGAATTTTTAGATATTATCAACAAACCATTATAATTATTTCCAATGAAATCGCTGTCAGAAAGTATATTTCAGGGCAAGCGATTCCATCTGATCCATAAAATATTAGAATAAACAGATGAAAATTCACAGAAGAAATAAAGCAAATCCCGAATTTAGTTTGGCAGCAATGACAGACGTTATATTGCTGTTGTTGATATTTTTTATGATTACTTCTTCTGCTGCTAACCAAAGTGCAATTGATGTTAATCTGCCGAAAACTGCTAGTGTGGATGATAATATACCTAATCCTCTCACGGTAAGTATAAAGCCTGATGGCTCCTATTTTGTAGATGATACACCGGTAAACAGGGATCAGTTGGAACAAACCATTGTGAATGGTCTGAATGGCAAATCAAGTCAGTCCTTTACCATAAGAGCCGACGAAAATACCATGCATAAAGATGTGGTTTTCGTGATGGAAATAGCAGAGAAACATAAATTTAATATTGCCATAGCAACGGTGAAGGATAAATAATAAGCTGAAGAATTTTAATAATGAGAGGATATACAGCCAATAAGCAGGAAGAATATAAAGATAAGATAAAGAGTGGGATAATTTCTGTTCTTATCTGGTCTGCTATTCTGCTTTTTGTTTTCCTTTATAAATTGAAGCCCACACAGGAAGCCGAACCTGAGCTTGTGACTACCATGCTGGTTAACTTTGGAGATAACAGAAACGGGAACGGAATAGAAGAACCTGCCGAGCAGGAGGGAAGTCTTGCTGCTCAAACGGAAGAAATCACTCCAGAACCGGTAGAAGCCGAGGTGCCGGAAACCAAAACAGTAGTAAAACCGGATCCTAAACCGGAAACTAAGAAATCGGAGGCCAAAGAAAAAATTCTTACCGGTAACAATACCAAAGTTACGGCCCCTAAGAAAGAAGAGTCTAAAGCAACTAAAAAATCGACTTCAGGGACCACCGCTGCTAAAGCTACCAAAAAAAGTACTGCAACGAAGGGTAATGCTAAATCCGGAAGCGGTGATGGAAAAGGAAATGCCGCAATAGGCAATTTAATTAAAGGAAGAGGAACTAAAGCCGGAAGTCAGGGAACAGGTACCGGAATGGGAAATGCCGGAGATCCTTTAGGGGGTGACGGAAACGGAGACAGTAAAGTAGGAATAGATAGAAGATTGGTTGGCTTTATTCCCGGAACGATGGGACGCGGAGGGGCTCAACCTTCTCATAAATGTACGGCCAGCGGATCCATTACCATTTCTTACACAGTAGATAAAGCAGGAAATGTGGTTTCAGCAAGAAGATCCGGAGGTATTTCTGATCCCTGTGTAAGCTCTACATCAGTCTCCTGGGTTAAGCAATATGTAAAAGCGGAGAAAGCCAGTACATCTTCCACAGGAACTTATAAAATTACTTTCTAAATATAAAAGCACTTATCTAAAGTGCTTTTTTTAATTCGTTGATTCTATTGATGATGGGAAGAGCAAAAATTCCGCTGGTTTGGAGGTAAAGCTCATAGAAAGATTTTGCTTTATCCTGAAAATCGGGATTATCAGTCTCCTTTCCTTTTAAATAAAAAAGGTTACCCAGCATTTCATAATAATCCTTATGGTCTCTTTCCTGCCTTTCTTTCACTATTTCTATGATCTCTTCCTTTGTTTTAGAGGAGATTTCAGAGAAATTCATCTTGAAGATATCTTTCATTAAAGAATCATAATCCAGCTCTTTCTGCATCAGGCTTTCTTCAGGCTTTTCCAGAATAAGTTTTTCCAGGGCCTGAGTGAGCTGACGGATCAGTCTTAGGGTGTAATCTTTATCTTGAATCATAATGTTTATATATTAAAAATTTAAATAATCATTAGTATGGGTAAGCTGGCTCCATCTTGCAGAAAGAAACTTGGCATAGTGAGAAGAAGAAAGTCCGTAAGTTCCAAGTGAATGCCCATCATTCACCTCCACCAGAATCATTTCGTTTTTCTCATTGATACCGAAGTCCAATGCATATGAATTTGGTTGGGAAACAAAAGAATCTATCGCCTTCTGAACTTCCTCTATATCTATTTTATTATCCCATTTACCTTTATATCTCCGTATATCCAGAATTTCTTTATAGCGGATAAAACATCTCCATTCTGTTGTAAAATCAATAAGTTCGGAGCACCAGATTTCTGTATCTTTTTCTTCGTTAAGCAGCCCCAGAAAATCCATCTCGCTTCTTATTACTTTTCCAGCAAATAGCTTGGTTTCGTTTTTGGGTTTAATAAAGATATCCCAGTTATTTTTATCCTTAAAAATATTCTTAATGGATGAACTCCATACTTTACGTTTTAGAAAAGGCTGTAATTCTTCAGGATAATCAATTTCTTTTTCCGGACGAATTATATTTAAGTTTTGTAAATGTTTTCTAACATTCCCTATGCCTCCCACTATAATATGTTCCGGGTTTTTATCTAAGATTTCATTTGCATCAATGAACTTTTGAATTTCATAACCAAAATTTTTAAAACCTTCATAGGCTGTAAAAGCATTTACATTATAAAATTCTCCCTCCTTATCTGTTTGAATATATGCCTTCATAATTTAAGCAAAAAACAGATAAGCTAATCCGATAGAAGTGATAATACCCACCAGATCGGCCAGAAGCATGGCAATTACCGTATATCTTGTGTTCTTCACGGCTACTGCTCCAAAATAGACCGCAATTACATAAAAGGTCGTATCAGAGCTTCCCTGTAGTACAGCAGCCAGCTTCCCCTGGAAACTATCAGACCCGAATGTCTGCATCGTGTCTACCATCATTCCGCGGGCTCCCGAACCGGATAAAGGCTTGATTAATGCCGTTGGCAATCCGTCTACAAATCTTGCATCCAGATTGGCAATATTGGCTACCCATTTCATTCCGTCAATAATAACATCAAAAACACCTGAAGTTCTTAATAAGGAAATAGCGATGAGCATTCCTACCAGGTAAGGGATAATCTTTACACAGGTGGTGAAACCGTCCTTTGCTCCATCTATAAAAGCATCAAAAACATTAATCTTTTTATAAACGGCACCCAGAACGATCGCCAGGAATATAAATAGAATGAGTCCGTTACTTAAAACCTTACTGAAAGTATCAAGCTCATCCTTACTCAGTTGAACGAGATATAATACCAAAAGAGCAATAATTGCTGAAATTCCGCCTACATAAGCAATCACTACAGGACGTAGCAAATTGATCTTCTGATATAAAGAAACAATAATCATTGCTGATAACGTAGCTGCAAAAGTAGCGATCATACATGGAAGGAAAATATCCGTAGGGGTCTTTGAACCCATTGATGCTCTGATAGCAATAATGGAAACGGGGATCAGGGTCATTCCTCCGGCGTGAAGACACAAAAACATAATTTGTGAATTACTTGCGGTATCTTTATGGGGATTAAGGGTTTGCAGACTTTCCATAGCTTTTAATCCGAAAGGGGTTGCTGCATTATCCAGCCCTAAAAGATTGGCACTGAAATTCATAAGCATATGCCCGAAAGCAGGATGGCCTTTCGGAATTTCTGGAAAGAGCTTTGAAAAGAAAGGTTGTATAAACCTGCTTAGAAGATTGATTCCACCGGCTTTTTCCGCAATGCTCATAAAGCCCATAAAAAGCGTCATGATACCGATCAGTCCAAGGCAGATCTTTACAGCCGTTTCCGAGGTGCCTATTACACCGTCGGTTTCCTGGATCCTGTATACATTCACATTTTGTTTTAATGAATCTGTTTTATAGTGGATTCTGTTGTCTGCAAAGTCTGTTTTTTGGGATAAGCCCTCACGGATCACAGGAGATAACGTATTCATGTTTTGGGTGGCGATCTGAACCGTATCACCTCCTTTTCCTACCACCATGTCATTAAAAATGGTTTTGTAGTTCCCGGAAGACATATACTTTATA
This sequence comes from Chryseobacterium sp. CT-SW4, assembly GCF_048572715.1. Lineage (GTDB taxonomy): Bacteria > Bacteroidota > Bacteroidia > Flavobacteriales > Weeksellaceae > Chryseobacterium. The sequence goes on along the minus strand of NZ_CP183840.1, from coordinate 3,616,988 downwards.
CTTGCTATAGCGATGGCCACTATGATAAAGGCGGACCAAATTCTACTTAATACCATTGATAGAAATAAATTTTAGAAAAGATAATAAATTAAATTCATTAGAAATCATTCGTCTTTGAGATATACTAAAAAACCATCGAAGTTATCATCGAGGGATTTAAGTTCTTTGGCAGATTCTGTTTTTTGAAGTAAGGCATCCGTAAAAAAGCTTTTTTCAAAGAATTGCCGGTGTACCCCGGGCAGGAGCTCCATGAAGTAATCCATCCCGATTTTGTTGTTATGCAGGTCCATTTTTGTCTCCAAAGGCTCATTGGGGAAGAGCTCTTCATGCATATCCGTTAACCTTTTACAAAAATCCAGTGCTTTTTGGGGCGAAGAGATTTTGCAACAGTACATTAAAATAAAACAGCACCATAAGGCGTGTCGGAAAGCATTTCCTACCCCGTTTTTTGAAGCGGAATGCGGAAATTTTTTCTGTGCAATGGTAAATGCCTTAATGGTTGCATAAAAGCTTAATAATGAGAATAAAGGGTGAGGTAATACAAGGGATAACAACCTGAATATTTTTTTCAGGCTCATGCTTCGTATTGTGTTAAAAAATATTTTAAACGTCCTCATACAAAAATCTCTCCCTAATTAGAGAGAGATAATATGCTTTTTGTTACAATTATTATGCATTTACAGCCAATAGATTTACAGTTTTTGAAACAGTATCACGGATCTCTGTTCTTTTAACGATAAAGTCTACAAATCCTTTTTCCTGTAAAAACTCGGAAGTCTGGAATCCTTCGGGTAGATCTCTACCTATGGTTTCCCGGATAACTCTTGGACCTGCAAAGCCGATCAATGCTCCAGGTTCTGCCATGATAATATCCGCAGTCATCGCAAAAGATGCGGTAATTCCACCGAAAGTAGGGTCGCATAAATAAGCGATATATAAAAGTCCTGCTTCCGAAAGCTGAGCCAGTTTAGCCTGTACTTTTGCCAGCTGCATCAGCGAGTAGGTTGCTTCCTGCATTCTTGCTCCCCCGGATTGGCAGATGATCATATAAGGAAGTCTGTGGGCGATACAATAATCGATTGCTCTTCGGATTTTTTCCCCCATCACAGATCCTAAAGATCCACCGATAAAAGCAAAATCCATACATGAAACCACCATTTTGGTTCCGTTTACTGTTCCTACGGCATTTCTGATGGAGTCCGTCAGTTTGGTTTTGGCTTTTACTTCTTTTAATCGGTCTGCATAAGGTTTTGTATCCTTAAATTTCAGAATGTCTATACTTTCAACATTAGCATCCAGCTCTTTAAATTTACTGTTATCGAAAAGGATATCAAAAAATTCTGCACTTCCTATTCTTACATGGAATCCATCTTCAGGGGAAACATAGTTGTTTTTTCTAAGCTCCTCATGCTCAACTATTTTTCCGGATGGAGTCTGATGCCAAAGCCCTTTGGGAACGTCCTTTTTTTCATCAGTCGAGGTCGTAATGTTTTTTGCTTTTCTTTTAAACCAGTCGAATGCCATTTTTGTCTGTATTAATGTATAATAAAAATGTATAAAGTACGGAAGCGTTAAAAATACCCCTGTACTTTATACATTTTACTTTTATCAATTATTTTAAAGTATTTATGTTATTTAAATCTTCAAAAGCTTTTACCAGTCTTGCTGCGAAAGTTTCTTCACCTTTTCTGATCCAAACTCTTGGGTCATAAAATTTCTTATTCGGTTTTTCTTCTCCCTCCGGGTTTCCGATCTGAGATCTTAAATAATCGATATTGTTGACCATATAATCTCTGATACCTTCTGTATAAGCAAACTGAAGATCCGTATCGATATTCATTTTGATAACCCCGTAGCTGATCGCTTCTCTGATTTCCTCTAATGTAGAACCGGAACCACCGTGGAATACAAAATTCACCGGCTTTTCTGCAGTTCCGAATTTCTCCTGAACATACTTCTGAGAGTTATCCAGAATTTTAGGGGTAAGAACCACATTTCCTGGCTTATAAACTCCGTGTACATTTCCGAAAGCAGCTGCAATCGTGAAGTTTTCAGAAACAGCTTTTAATTTTTCATAAGTAAAAGCTACATCCTCAGGCTGAGTATATAACTTAGAATTATCAACATCAGAATTATCCACACCATCTTCTTCTCCTCCTGTAACTCCGATCTCTACTTCAAGGGTCATTTTTAACTTAGCCATTCTTTCGAAATATTGAGAAGAGATCTCAAGGTTTTCTTCCAAAGGCTCCTCAGAAAGGTCAAGCATATGGGAAGAATAAAGAGATTTTCCGGTTTGCTTGAAAAATTCTTCATTGGCATCCATCAATCCGTCGATCCATGGCAATAATTTTTTTGCACAGTGATCGGTATGTAGAATAACAGTGGCTCCATAGGCTTCAGCCAGTGTATGGATGTGTTTTGCTCCGGCAATAGCTCCTAAAATAGCAGACTTCTGACCGTCATTGCTTAAGCCTTTTCCTGCGTTAAAAGAAGCTCCTCCGTTCGAAAACTGAATAATGATTGGAGAGTTTAATTTTGCTGCTGTTTCCATAGCTGCATTTACATTGCTGGAACCTATTACGTTTACAGCCGGTAAAGCAAACTTGTTTTCTTTAGCATATTGAAATATATCTGTAACTAACTGACCTGTGGCAACTCCTGCCGGGAAAATTCTGCTCATTTTTTACTTTTTAAATGATAATTATTAGGGTGTTCGATAATTCTTGTAAAGTTAAGAAATTTTGCTTAATTACTAATTTCTTTTGTCACTCCCCCAAAGTAGCTTTTGGCGGATGGTTTCATAGAAGCTTAAGTGATTGGGTTGTACGAGAAGGATTTGAAAATCAGCTTTTTTAATGATGATCTCCTTATCTGTCTCTATATGGATAAGTCTTGAGTCCAGTGAAAGGGAATATTGAGGAACACGGCTTTCTACTCCCAGTTTAATTTTGACCGTGTCATTTACCACCAATGGCCTTACATTTAAGTTGTGAGGAGCAATGGGCGTAATCACAAAGTTTTCGTTATTGGGAGAAATAATAGGTCCTCCGCAGCTTAACGAATAGGCTGTAGATCCTGTTGGAGTCGAAATTATTACACCATCACCCCAGAAAACATTCAGAAACTCATCATTGATGTAGGAGTCTACGGTAATCATCGATGTGGTCTCTTTTCTGGAAATAGTTACGTCATTGAGTGCGTAAGGATAAAAGTTCTCCATTTTCGGAGATACAACTTCGATTACAGATCGGCGGCTGGTTTTTACGTCTCCTTTCAGAATATCATCCAAAGCCCTGAAGGCTTCTTCTTTGGTAAAGCTTGCCAGGAAACCTAGCCTTCCGGTATTTACTCCCACAATGGGAAGTTCCAGATCTTCTACAAAAGTTAATGAATTAACAATCGTTCCGTCTCCTCCAAAAGTAAAGAACATATCCACCTCTTTATCGATAAGGTCCTGTTTGCTGCTGAATGTTTCAAAGATTTTTGAAAATTGCAGGGCTTCCGCCATCTCACTGAATAAAACAGATTGTACACCGCGGTTTTCCAGCTCAGAAACAAATTTACTTAAGTATAAAAAAGTATCAAGATCTTTTTTCTGAGAATATATGGCTGCCTTCATTTTTATATTTCTATGAATTTTTGGAAAAAACCGAACCGATCTTTAAATAAATCTGTTTTTTCATCAGAATAATATTTTTCAACAATTCTGTAATCATACCGGTCAAAAGTAGAGTCAATAGATCCCAGGTTTTCATTGCTTACCTTGATGGTAACCTGAATGACCTCTTCAGTCATGAAGCTTATAAAGCCCCCGTAAAATTTGGAATTATTACTTTCTACAATATTGGCAATTTCCGTCATAGAATATCTCCTTGCCGGAACTTCTACCGTAAGGATGGCTCCTGTTTCCGAAAAAAGCGGATATCGGGAGAAATCCTGAAAAATATCATCACAGCTTATATAGCCCAGGTACTTTTCATTTTTGTTGATAACAGGAATGACATTCGAGTTGAATGTATGGAAGATGCGGATGCTGTCCATTATATTATTGTCCTCCAATATAGCAAAGCGCTCTATCTGGCGCTCAAGGTCTTTTAATGTTCCTTCATCCTCATATAAAAAATCTTTGGCAATAGCCCCGTAAAACAAATGGGATTTTTTTATGAAAATATGGCTATACCCGAAATCTTCTAATATGTTTCTTGCTGATTCTATTGAGTCAGTAAGGTGAAAACATGGAAAATCTTTTGAGATATAGTCCTTGATAAACATTGTGCTAAATTATAAAAAAATAAATGAAATTTTTTCTCAAAGTAAAACTTTTTTTGGCGATTCTCCAAAAAAATGATTTTAAAATTTGTTCGTGCGGAAAAAAAAGTTACCTTTGTAGCCTTTCATTTTTACTTTTTATTAGATTTATTTCAAACTGCACTGTCGATAAGACATATGCAGTTTTTTATTTTAAGGCCTTTGCAAACTCCCACATTACAATTCCTCCACATACGCTCACATTGAGTGAATGTTTGGTTCCCAACTGAGGAATTTCCAGAAAAACATCAATATTTTCCAAGGCCTCATCGCTTATTCCCTCTACTTCATTCCCCAGAATAAGAGCGTACTTTTTTGCCTTATCTATTGTAAAGCCGGTTATGAGCTGGCTGTTGGAAGTCTGTTCTATTCCTATGATTTCAAATCCCTGACTTTTTAAGTCATTAATAGCTGCATTAATGTCTTTTTCGTAACTCCAGTCCACACTTTCCGTGGCTCCTAAAGCTGCCTTATGGATTTCACGGTGCGGAGGCTGGGGAGTAATTCCGCAAAGAATGATCTTTTCGATTAAAAACGCATCTGCTGTCCTGAAAGTAGCTCCCACATTATGCATGCTCCGGATATTATCAAGAATAATCACCAGGGGGATTTTTTCAGTTTTCTTAAACGTTTCTACATCTATCCGGTTAAGCTCGTCCAGTTTTAATTTATGTACCAATCTGTTATGTTTTAGAAATTAATCTTAAGTTTGAGTTCCCTGTTTATCCCATGATTTTTTGAACGCTTTTTTCAATATTTTGTGCCAATGCTTCCATCGGAATATCATTTTCATCATTATTAAAAGGATCCTCTATCTCTTCTGCGATAAGCTCCAGGCTCATCAGTACATAGAATACAAAAACAGTAAGAGGAATCATAAAATACCCGATCGTAATAACATACGCGATAGGAAGTGCAAATACATAAAGGATAATGAATTTTTTAATGAATGAAGAGTAGGAATAAGGAATAGGCGTATTCTTTATTCTTTCACATCCCCCGCATACATCCAGAAAACCCGAAAGCTGGGTGTCGAGATAGACCATTTCCATATCAGAAATTTTCCCTTCTTTTTTTAATTGGGCAAGCTTATGGGTAAGAAGCAGGATAATTTCACTCGGGCCGTGATGCTTGAAGGATTTTTCCAATTCCGAGTAGTCTTCATCCAATGCAAGCCGGGTAGACTCTTTAGAAAGATGCTTAGCTAAAAAGTGAGGGAAAAACTTTAAATATCGTGCGACCTGTTCGGCATCTTTTCGGTCATTGATCAGGATATTATTGATTTTAATAGTGAAATTTCGGGTGTCATTTACCAGCTTTCCCCAAAGCTTTCTTCCTTCCCACCATCTGTCATACGCTGTATTGGTCCGGAAAACTAAGAGTAAGGAAAGTACAAAGCCCAAAAGTGAATGGATCATTCCTACATTGCTTATTCCGGATTTGGCATTAAGATGAAGATATTCAATCTCGATATAAGCTACAATATAGGAATAAAGGCCAACCACACACATGGTGGGAAACAGTATTTTTAAGGTATCGCTTTTATGTAAACTGAACAGTATTTTGAGGAAATGTTTTGTATTATAAACTCTCATATAATCTATATAGTATCACAAAGATAATTGATTCCGGGTTTCAAAAAAAACTGTATTTTTATTTGCTTAAAAAACAGGTCGGATGATTCTCGAAAAAGTAGATGTTGTAGAAGATATCAGCAAACAGGATTTTCAGGAAAAATATTTTAAAAAACAAAAACCTCTTCTTATCAAAAACTTCGCAAGCCGCTGGCACGCTTTTGACCAGTGGAACTTTTCCTATATCAGAGAAAAAGCAGGAGAGCAGGAGGTCCCTTTATATGATAATAAGCCGGCAGATGCATCCAAGAGTACGGATACACCTGTAACCCATATGAAGATGAAGGATTATATTGATACCATCAAAAGCCGCCCTTCGGATTTACGTATTTTCTTTTATATCATTACGGATCGTTTACCGGAATTGCTGAAGAATTTCTCTTATCCCGACCTGGGAATGAAGTTTTTTAAAAGACTGCCTACCTTGTTTTTTGGAGGAAGTGAAGCCCATGTACTGATGCATTATGATGTGGATCTAGGGGATTTTCTGCATATTCATTTTGAAGGCAAGAAGAGAATTCTCCTATTTGATCAAAAGCAATCCCAGTTCCTTTACAAAGTTCCGCTGTCCGTTCATACGATTTATGACATAGACTATGAAAATCCCGATTATGAAAAGTTTCCGGCTCTGCAATATGCGAAAGGCTTTGAAATTTTTATGGAACACGGGGATGCATTATTTATTCCCGGAGCTTTCTGGCATTTCAACAGGTATCTCGAACCGGGCTTTTCCATGTCTCTAAGAGCGCTTCCTCAGAAGCCTAAGGTTTTTGCCAATATGTTATATCATGTATTCATCATGAGATACACGGATAAAATATTGAGAAAAATGTTTAAAGCGAAATGGGTTGATTTCAAACAGAAATGGGCGTATGAAAAAGCTCAGGAAATACTTAAAAAAGTTTCGGAGAAGTAAAGAGACTTGTTAATGATAAGGTGATATTTTGATTATTTTTTTCTTAGAAGTATCCGTCAGCGTTTCCAGCTTTACCAGGAAACCTCCCGTAAGTCCGTTAAGGTCAATAAAGGATGAGGTAGACCAGGTTTCCGTGTTATAATTATGGATCAATATAGCTTCTGACTGTCCCGGACTTTTATAAGAAACGTTTTTGTCGGAAAAAGTGAAGTAATCGGCTTTCGTTAAATACAATTTTTTTACAGGTGCTCCTAGATAAGTATACCTTCGCAATGAAGGTTTGTAAATCAAGGTGATATCTGAGTAGCTAGTCACCTCTTTGTTACCATAAAATTTTTGGGAATAATCTTCACGTCCTTCAAATTGAAAGGTAATATCTAAGGTGGGAAGAAAGTTGCTTTTTCGGATAATTAGCATTCTTTCATCTAGTGTATTTTGGTCGCAAGAGGAGAGGGGTATCATAGAAACTATGATCCAGCATATTTTTTTTCATCAAGTATGTGTTTTTACGGTGCAAATGTATTGCTTTGGGGTAAAAATGGCGTATAAAATTTGTTAATGTTTGGGTGATTAATTATTTATTTTAGTTAAATGTTTGTTAAGTGTATTTTCTCAAAAAGAAAAATTAAAACGGCAAGAAAATTCTTTTGAAATTAGGGAAAAGAGCCAGTTTTTTGTAAGATTATAAGGCCTTTCCTATTTTTATTTCCTATTTTTACCTATTAAATTTTTAAGACAGATTTTAATGGCAAAGGCAAAAAAGGAAACTCCGTTAATGACTCAGTATAATACAATTAAAGCAAAATATCCTGATGCGCTTTTATTATTCAGAGTTGGGGATTTTTATGAAACCTTTGGGCAGGATGCCGTTAGAACATCTCAGATTCTCGGCATTGTTCTTACCAAAAGAAATAATGGAGAAGGGCATATCGAGCTGGCAGGATTTCCGCATCATTCCATAGATTCCTATTTACCCAAACTGGTGAGGGCCGGAATGAGGGTTGCCATCTGCGACCAGCTGGAAGATCCTAAAATGGTGAAAGGGATAGTAAAACGCGGGGTAACCGAACTGGTAACACCGGGCGTAACATTCAATGATCAGGTTTTAAATTCTAAAAAGAATAATTTCCTCATGTCCATCCATAAAGAAAAAGAAAAATATGGAGTGGCATTGGTGGACGTGTCTACCGGAGAGTTTCTGGTAAGTGAAGGAAACCTGGAAAAGCTTTTACATATCGTCAATACCTTTGATCCCAGCGAAATTATCTACCAGCGAAGTGTACCCATTCCGGAACAGCTGAAAAATAAAAGTGCTTTTAAGCTCGAAGATTGGGCTTACCAGTACAACTTTGCCTATGAAAAGCTTACCAATCATTTTAAAACTGCTTCTTTAAAAGGATTCGGGGTTGAGAGTTTATCTCTGGCTATTACGGCGGCAGGAGCTATTTTTGCTTATCTCGTGGAAGATACGCATCATAATTTACTTTCGCATATTACTAAAATCCAGGTAATTCCTCAGGAAGATTTCCTGATGATGGATAACTTTACCCTAAGAAATCTGGAGATTGTATACCCAAGTAATCCACAGGGAAAATCTCTGTTGGATATTATTGATAAATCGTGTACCCCAATGGGAGGGCGGTTATTGAGAAGAAGAATTATCCTTCCGCTAAAATCAGTTGCTGAGATCAACAGAAGACTGTCATTAATAGATTTCTTAAACGAAAATGATCAGCTGAAATATGAGATCTGCCAACTGCTAAAATCTATTTCGGATCTGGACCGTCTCATGGGAAAGCTTGCAGCTGAAAAGATATCTCCTAAAGAGCTAGGATATCTGCGCCAGAGTCTAATTAATATTCACCAGATAAAATCTTTGCTTCATCCTCATGCTGATATTTTGGCATGGCTGGAACCATTGTATGATATGGAAGAGCTGATCAGGTTTTTACAGAATCACCTCAATGAAGAACTTCCTGTCAATATTTCAAAAGGAAATATCATTAAAGAAGGAATTTCCGAAGAGTTGGATCAGCTGAGAAACCTTCAGAATAAAGGACGCGGTTTTCTGGATGAAATGTGCCAGCGGGAAATTGAAAGAACCGGAATTACCAGCCTGAAAATTGATTTCAATAATGTATTCGGATATTATATCGAGGTCCGGAATACCCATAAAGATAAAGTTCCTGAAGATTGGGTAAGAAAGCAGACGCTGGTAAATGCCGAACGGTATATTACGGAAGAATTAAAGGAATATGAAAACCAGATCCTGGGTGCAGAAGAAAAAATCAGTGTGCTGGAAAACGAACTTTACCGGAAAGTATGTTCGGAAACCATAATCTACATGGATCAGATTCAGGAAAACTCCAATATTATTGCCCAGCTGGATGTTGCTGCCGGACTTTCTGAGCTTGCTGTTTCCGAAAGTTATACAAAGCCGATACTTAATGAAAGCTTTGCTATTGATCTTAAAGAAGCAAGGCACCCCATTATAGAAAATGCACTTCCGCTAGGAGAGAAGTATATTCCCAATGATATTTTTTTAGATAAGGACTCTCAGCAGATCATTATGGTGACAGGTCCGAATATGGCGGGTAAGTCTGCAATATTACGTCAGACGGCAATTGTTTGTCTTCTGGCGCAGATTGGTAGTTTTGTACCGGCAAAATATGCAGAAATAGGAATTTTAGATAAGATTTTCACAAGAGTAGGTGCCACGGATAATATCTCTGCGGGTGAATCTACTTTTATGGTGGAAATGAATGAAGCTGCCAATATCCTGAATAATATCTCCGAGCGAAGCCTTATTCTTCTGGATGAAATAGGAAGGGGAACGTCTACTTACGATGGAGTTTCCATTGCATGGGCCATAGCAGAATACCTTCATCAGCACCCTACACAGGCAAAGACTTTATTTGCGACCCATTACCACGAGCTGAATGAAATGACGGTTAATTTTGAGCGTGTGAAAAATTTCCACGTTTCCATCCAGGAAAACAAAGGAAATATTATATTCCTGAGAAAGCTTGTTCCGGGTGGAAGTGAGCATAGCTTTGGTATTCATGTTGCCAAACTTGCTGGAATGCCTTCCAAAGTGGTAAACAGGGCCAATGAAATCCTTAAGACACTCGAGGCAAGCCGTACCCAAAGCGGGGGCTCTTCTGAAAGTATTAAAAGAGTAACGGAAGAAAATATGCAGCTTTCTTTCTTTCAGCTGGATGATCCGGTACTGGAAAATATCCGTGAGGAACTTACCAAAATAGATATTAATACCCTGACGCCCATCGAAGCATTAATGAAGCTGAATGCAATTAAGAAAATGATCGGAGGATAATTATCTCACCTCCAATTTATAGTTTGATGTCGTTAAAAAATACTTATTTAAAAGTATAGCTGAAAGAGGTCTTATATTGATATCTTACCTTATATCCGTAGATCTTTCCGGCCGTATTCCATCTGTTTTTCATGGTGGATATTGCTCTCTTTACCTCTTCATTAAAAGAAGCATTGGGACCTGATACTTTTATATCCTCCATAGATCCGTTCTTTTCGATAACAAAAGTGATAACGCTGGTCTTTTTACCTTTCTCGGCAATGCTGTCAGCCTGGATCTTATTCGTAAGGGTCTCTTCGAATGTAGCTCTTGTAGAGTAAACCGGAGGAGTGTCTACCTCCGTATAGATCTGCATGCTTCGTTTTACATAGGCTTTTTGAAGGTTATCAGGTTCTTTTACCTGCTGTCCGAAAGCAGCAGAACTTAATAAAAAGATAAAGAGAAAAACAAACTGTTTCATTGAATGAGATTTTTACAAAAATAAAGTTTTACGTATTGAAATACGGTAAAAATAATTACTTTTCTTAATTTTGATTATGGGAAAATTCATCAGCATAGTAATTGTAATCTTAAGCTTCAGCGTTTTTAAGGCTCAGCAGAAAGATATCACTTCATTACGATACGAGGCATTGGAAAAACGTATACAGGAAGAAAATGATAAACTTCTTGTGATCAATTTTTGGTCAACTACCTGTGCGCCATGTGTGAAAGAACTTCCGCATTTCATAGAGATCAACAATAAATATGCCGCGAACCCCAAATTTAAAATGATTCTGGTGTCTCTCGACAGATTGGTAGATAAAGAAAGGGTTATTAAATTTATGAACACCAAAAACCTTACGGCGGAGGTCATTCTTCTCGATGATATTAAGAGAATGAATACCTGGATTCCAAGGTTTGAAAAAGACTGGGATGGAAATATTCCGGTAACATTATTTTATAACAACGGAGAGAAAGTGTTTTTTAATGATGGAGAAATGAGCAGGGAGGAATTAGAAAATACCATTAAACAATATATTAAATCTTAAATAGCATATGAAAAATCTGAAATTAATACTTACAGGACTCGTCTTGAGTTTAGGGCTTCTTAGCTTTACAAAATCTGATAACCTGAGAGACAACGGACCAAAGGAAACAGTCACCTCCTCTAAAGGGTATGAAGTGGGAGATGCGGCTACGGATTTTAAACTTAAGAACGTAGACGGGAAAATGGTTTCCCTCAGTGATTATAAAAGTGCCAAAGGCTTTATTGTTATTTTTACCTGCAATCACTGCCCTTATGCGAAGAAGTATGAAGACAGGATTATAGAGCTGGATAGAAAATACAAAGCTTTAGGATATCCCGTTATTGCCATCAATCCGAACGATCCGAACGTACAGCCGGAAGACGGCTATCAGGAAATGATAGAACGTGCGACAGATAAGAACTTTACTTTTCCTTATCTGGTGGATGAAGGACAGAAGATCTATCCTCAGTACGGAGCTACAAAAACACCACACGTATTCGTACTTCAGAAAGAAAATGGTAAAAATATCGTAAAATATATTGGAGCGATTGATAACAACTACGATAATCCCAATGATGTTTCCGAATATTATGTGCAGGAGGCGGTGAATCAGCTATTAAAAGGTCAGCCTATAAAAACCACTAAAACCGTAGCCATCGGATGTACGGTCAAAGTAAAGAAATAAAAATACAAACCGGATTCTCAAAAGGGTCCGGTTTTTTTATGTTGAATTCTTCATTACTTTTGCTGAAACAACACAATATGTCAGAAGAAAAGCAAAATTCCGGATCCATACTTCATTTCAGTCTTCCTTATTTCATTGCTACTATTCTGCTATTTCTCATAGAAGTTGCAATTGCGACCGTTTTCAGTACTGTTTTCTTCGTAAGGGCTTATTTGGGAGATGTTTTGGTGGTGATGCTGATCTATACTTTTATAAAAAGCTTTTTCAGGTTGAATGACCTTAAGCTGATTATCGGAATTTTCATTTTTGCATGTATAACCGAATTTGCTCAATATTTTAATATAGCAGAAAAGTTAGGCTACCAAAAAGGCAGCCTAATGTATATTGTGATCGGAAATTCATTTTCGTGGGTTGATATTCTTTGTTATGGTGTAGGGTGTGCTTTACTGTATCTTTTTAGTAAGTTTAATAAATGTTAACAGGCTGTCTCATTTGCCTTCTTACTTTTTCTCCGTTGAGCTCTGCCGGCTCTCATTTGTATTGTAAACTAATTTTTTGAAAGACTCTCAAAAAGTTCTTTTCGGACATCTTCATGGGGGGAATTTACTCTTATATTGTTCATTTTCCCGTCTTTTTCAACCCCAGAATTCTACAAGAGTTATTCTTCCTGTATTTACAAATTTCTCATGAGAAATTTCTGTAATCAGCAAATTCTTAAAAGCTTCGGGGGCCTTCAGGAAATACAGGGTCTTTATAAGTTTTTGAGTGAGATGCGACCGAAAGGGAGTCTTTTTGCGCTGAAACCCCAACGGTTCCCATAATACATAATAAAAAAATGAAAATTCTTTTCATATTATCTTCCAAAGCTGTCATATTTATCTTCAGCATATTTTATAAATCGGTTAAGTAAAGCAACATTTTCTTTTTCCAAAGGAGAAAGATCATTATCTACATTATTGGATACAGGAATATACCAGTCTGTATACTCAAAGAAGTTTCTGTAAGTGGCTTTTTTAAAAGAATATCCATGTCTTGCAAAAACAGAGTTCTTAATAATTTCCAGATCCAGCTTTCTAAGGTTCTTTATATCTTTTTCAGTCAGCTTTTGTTTAGAAGCATTAAGCTCAAATATAGCATCTGTGGCCTGTCTGTATTTGTCTTGTGTATAAGATGTTGTCTCTCCTGTTTCCTCATCAGTGTATTTTTCCTGAACAACTTTGGGGTTGGTCCAGTCTACAATATCGGAATCCGGATCAAGCATAAAGTTAGGGTTGTACACAAAATCTTTTTTTAGAAGCTTTAATTTTTTGATGTTATTTTTTACAGTAGCTTTATTAAACGCTGTCCATTTCCCTGTAATACTGTCGTCTTTTAATTGGACTTCAAATCTTCCGTCAGTTTTATCATTTCCTGGCTCATCTAAAGTAAAAGACTGGGAGCTCTCATCAAAAACTCCTCGGAAAGGACGCTGATTTCCATTGACAATACTCTGCCCATAGACACTGTCCTTAGTGATTCTGTTGATTTTTAAAGAAAGCTTTTTTATTAATGAATTGGTATATTCATTTCCTTCATTATCATAAACGGATTCGTTTCCTATAAAATCACCGGTATAAATACCATAAAGTTCTTTATGAAATTCGGGGGCTACTACCGAGTCCTTCTTTACAGAAAGAGAATCCTTGGAGGGAGTATTCTTCTCTGTTTCTTTTTTGCAGCTTATTATGGTAGCTGCTAATAAGGGAATAAGTACTAAATTTAAAATTTTCATATAAGTTTTTTTCTGATTAAAACTTCTACTAACAAAAGGTTGGGAATCCAACCCAGCCATGCTATGATCTGATAAACATCCATAGGATCAGGATGAAAAAAATAGACGATAATAACTTTCCACATCCGTAATGTAATAGCGGATAACGTTAATGCAAAGCTTCGCCACATCCATTGTTTGTGCTGTTCAAATTTTTTCTCACGAATCAGCTGATAGGCTTTGAAGGTAGAAAACCACCATAGACAGCCCATTATTAAAAAAGATATTTTAGAATAAAGCCCTCCATTGGCAAAAATTCCCATATAAATTCCGGAAGGAGCTGAGAAAATCAATAAGAGCAGAATATAGATTTTCCCCGAAGTTTTATGCAATCCTTTATATCCGAAATCTCTCCTTAGAATAGCAATAAATCCGGAAAGAAGTACAAAGATGCTCGTATACACATGGGTATAGAAAAAAGTGAGATATTCCGGTCTTGTTTCCACCTCTGTCTGTTTGATCATCAGAAAGCTTACATCCGTCTGCAGAGGAATGTATTCTAATGTGATCTTTAGCATCAGCCAAAAGAAATAAACAAAGCCCCCAGTGAAAAGGACTTTGAAAATAACTGATGTTTTCTTTGCCAGAAGCATTTAATTACTTAAAAGCTAATGTAATCGGAAAAGAATAAGAATGTTTTGTAGGGTTAGGCGTATCCGCTTTTTGCTCGGGTTTCCATTGTGAAAGTAAAGGCTTTACAACTCTTTCCACTTCCTGGTTAAAGCTCTCGTTGTCTCCTGAAACCGAAAAAGATCCTTTTTCAATATTCTGTTTCTCATCTACGGAAAATTGGATGGTAGAATTTAAAATTCCCGAACCGTTTACCTTGAGGGGATCAATACCTTCTGTAATCTGACTGATAAGAGTTTTGAAATGTTGGGGAGTATCTTCTGAAGAATACACCTTTTGAACAACAGGTATGGGTGCAGGAGGATTTTCCGTTTTTTCGTTTTCATTTTGTACTTGTGAGAAAGCCAGTCCACAGCTTAGAAGAAGCCCTAGAGTAAATGTTTTTTTCATATTCTTTAAATTTGTTTAGTGTTTAAAATAAATAATGGTTGCTAGAAATAATATAAATCTTTTTATGTTTGGTTTGTAGCTGAATATAGCATAGTAGCGAACTTTTTACCTCCGCTAAATTACGATTATTTAACATAATCACAAATGATTTAAATCTTGTGCAATAAGCCATGCTTCGCTCCAGCACGCCTGAAAATTGAAACCGCCAGTAACGGCATCGATATTGAGAACCTCACCGGCGAGATAAAAATGAGATAAATTTTTGGAAGACATATTTTTAAAGTTGACTTCCTTTAAGTCTACCCCTCCTGCGGTTACAAATTCATCCTTGAAGGTGGATTTTCCACTTACCCGGAATTTCTTTTTGCATAGGGCGGCAATGATGGTCTCCATTTCCTTTCCTGAAATATGGGCCACCTGCTTATTGGGATTGATCCGGGAAACTTCCAGTATTCTTTGCCAGAACCTGTTGGTAATACTGAATATCCTGGATTGGGCGATTGTCTTCTTGGGGTTGGACTGCTTGTATTCCAAAAATGCTGCAGTAGCTTCCTCGATGGATTCGGATAGGAAATTGACTTCAATTTCAAAATTATAATTCAGATGGGCTAAGCTTACAGCTTCCCAGGCCGATATTTTTAAAATGGCAGGTCCCGATAATCCCCAGTGGGTAATCAATAAAGGCCCGTTTTCCTCAGTTTTGAGCTGGGGAATGGATATTTCCGCCTGTTCGAAACTTGTCCCTGCTAGATCCTGTAATAATTCATCTTTAATATTAAAGGTAAAAAGGGAAGGTACCGGAGGAACCATTTTAAAGCCAAGGCTTTCAATGATTTTTAAAGACTTGGGTGAGCTCCCCGTGGTGTAAATAATATAATCTGCAATAAATTCCCCGGAATTGGTAATAACAGTGTACTGATCTCCTGCTTTTCGGATTTCTTTTACGCTATGCTTTGTCTTTATTTCGACCTTTTTGCGTGCTGTTTCCTGTAAGAAAACATCAATAATAGTCTGGGAAGAGTTGCTTTCCGGAAAGATCCTGTTATCATTTTCTATTTTTAACGAAACTTTTCGTTGATCAAACCAGTCCATTGTGTCGCCGGGTTGGAATTTGGAGAAAACACTTAAAAGTTCCTTATTTCCTCGGGGATAGAACCGCACCAGTTCCCTGGGATCGAAACAAGCATGGGTTACATTGCAGCGTCCGCCTCCTGAGACTTTTACCTTTTGTAAAACATCGGAGTTTTGTTCCAGAATAGTGATTTTATATTTGGTTTCGTCCAGGTTGGCAGCACAGAAAAAGCCGGCGGCACCCCCTCCGATAATTATAATTTGCTTCATATGTTACGAATCTTATGCAGAAGATTATTTTTTTTCAAAATTACAACTTTTATAAACCATCTTATTTGAGTACTTTTGAAACATAATAAATTTTAAGTTTAAACCTAATCCCCATGATATTTTATAATAAATTTGAAGTACGCTGGAGCGATCTTGATGCGAATAAGCATTTGGCTAATTCATCCTATGTTCAATACTGTGCACAGGCCCGTATGGCTTTTATGACAAAAGAAAAAATGGGTGTTACCCAATTAAGCAGATGGGGTATCGGCCCCGTTATCCTTCATGAAAGATATTCGTTTTTCAAAGAGATCTATGCCGACCAGACCGTATTTGTAAGTGTTGAAATAGACGGATGTTCTGAGGATTCCTCCATCTACCGTTTCCTTCACAAATTTTACTTGCCGGATGGAACGCACTGTGCCACTTCAGAAGCTACCGGAGTATGGATTGATATGATGATCAGAAAAATGACCACACCGCCGGATGATGTAGTGGAAGCTATGAACAAGTATAAAACAGAAAATACGGAGGTTCTTACCAAAGAAAGTTTTAAAAAGTTTCCTTTCCACCCTCATAATATAGATCCGGAGGAGTTTAAATAAATAAAATAATAAATGAGCAGTATCCTATTGCTCATTAAACTTATACTAAAGCATATGTTTGAAGATAAATCTCAGGAATTAACCCCGATTTCCAAATTAGGAGAATTTGGATTGATTAAGCATTTGACGGAACACTTTTCATTATCTCAGCCTTCTTCCGAGGTAGGAGTAGGTGATGATGCTGCTATTATAAATCCGGAAAATAAGAGACTTGTTCTTACGACAGATGTCCTTGCGGAAGGTGTTCATTTTAATTTGGGATATGTTCCCTTAAAACATTTGGGCTATAAAGCAGTGGTTGTTAACCTTAGTGATGTAGCGGCAATGAATGCGGTTCCAACTCAGATTTTAGTCTCCCTTGCGGTATCGAACAGGTTTCCGGTAGAAGCATTGGAAGAAATTTATTCCGGTATTCAGGCGGCGTGTAAAAGATATAATGTAGACCTTATAGGAGGAGATACCACAAGTTCCAATTCAGGACTGGTAATGAGTATTACGGCGGTAGGAATGGAAGATGAAGAAAATATTGTCCGGAGAAAAGGGGCAAACCCGAATGACCTTCTCGTAGTAACAGGAGACCTCGGAGGTGCTTACATGGGATTACAGATCCTGGAAAGAGAACATGCGGTTTATCTTGCTGACCCCAATATGCAGCCGGAAATGGAAGGCTATGATTATATTCTGGAAAGACAGTTAAAGCCGGAAGCGAGAACGGATATCAAAAACATTCTGAAAGAGCTGGAGATTACCCCTACTTCCATGATTGATATTTCGGATGGACTGGCTTCTGAAATCCTTCACTTATCAGATCAGTCTGAAGTGGGATTCCGTCTTTATGAAGAAAAAATTCCGATGGACAGTCTTACCATATCTACAGCGGATGAATTTAACCTTAATCCTGTCATGACGGCTCTAAGCGGAGGCGAGGATTATGAACTGCTATTTACAATTTCTCCCAATGATTTTGATAAAATTAAGAACCATCCTGACTTTAGTATTATAGGTCATGCGGTAGATAAAGGGGAAGGAAATTTTATGGTGGCCAGAGGCTCCAACCAGCTGGTCTCCTTAACAGCCCAGGGCTGGGATGCTTTTTTAGGAAATCAAAACTCTGATGAATAAATAAAAAACCACTATATCAAATAGTGGTTTTTTTTTAGTAGAATATCTCTTTAGAAATAAATGTCTTTATTATAAATCGGGATCTCTTTTTGAAGCAGTGGGAATGTTCCTTCATATTTAAAAGGAGTTACACCAAATGCATAAAACAGATCCGCCTGAAGCCTGCCTTTAAGGTTAAGAACACCTTTACGGTCAGGGATTAGTTGAAGTCCTATGGAAGGAACGATAGAAGCTCTTCCCCTCACACCTGAATTAGCCAGGGAAACAGTCAGGAATTGTAGTCCTACACCTCCTTTCATTTCAATACCTATTTCTGCGGATAGGTTTCCTTCCAATTGAGTTACATTAAACTCGATTGTTTTTTGAAATTCGATATTCAATTCCGGATTTTTGGCCACCAGTACATTGGCTTTTCCTTTAGCTTCAAAAAATTTCACCTGAGCTTTTCCTGTTGCTGCTACCCCTGCGTACGGACCGGCGGAGATGGTAGGGCTTATGATAAGACCGGTTGGTCCCAGTACCACAGGAATGAAAGGAATATTAACAAAATCTGTTGTGCTTACCGTATACCCTAAACCTCCTTGAACATTAGCCAAAGCCTGAAGGGTAATATCATCCATAATGAAGTTGACTTTAAAATTGGTAAGGAAGCCCCAGGAAAAAGAAATGCTGTAATCAATTTTAGGAGTAAAGCCTCCTTTGAGGTTGATATTTGCACCCGCTTGTACCGGACCCACTTGCTGGTTGATAAGAGGGATAGTCTGATCAAAAGTGAAGTTGCCGAAACTAATCAGTTTCTGATTGCTGAGGTTTTTTGCTTCTATCGTGTGTATTTTATTGGTCAGCTCCTGAGAAACAAAACCTTCGATAGGTACATAATTAGCTAGCTTTCCATTGATCATGACAGGAGCTTTTCCTGAAGGATCATAAACACCGCTTATTGTTCCGCTGTAAATGAACTCTTCCAGCTTGGCGGTGGCAGTCTGGTATACAAACTGATTATTGACCTTAGATACGGAAGTCACTTTGGAAAGGATATTGGTTACCTCATCCCCATTTACCTTGGTTCCCACAAGAACGGTTCCCACTTCAATACTGTCGGTCTGGAGGGTAGCCCGGCTAAAGGCAATACTTTGATTGTCCATGCCCGAAATAGCGGCTACCGATTCATCATTAAGGATAAGAACATTCTTTTTTAATGTAAGGTTGCCCATGGTTTTCAGCCCTTCGGCAGAAGCGGTTGGGACAGGTACGGTATCTTCAGTTACCTCATCCTGTGAACAGGAAGTTAAGATCATCAACGAAAGTAGAGAAAAAAATACGAAATGGTACAATTTTCTGTACGCCTGGTAAGGATTAAAATTGTTTTTCATAAAAAATATAGTTAAGTTTTAAAATGATTTAGCTGGTGTTTAAAATATCAGGATGTACATATCCCTACATTGTCTCAAAGTTTACTTAAAACTTCTGAATGTTTTCTGCAATGGGTAAAAATTCAATCTAGGGAAATCCTTGCATAAGAATTTCCAAAACCTCAGCTATAAAACACTGATCAGGATTTAAAAAAGTTGGATAATGCTTAGTAAATACAAACAGTCTGTTTGTATCTTTTTCTATGTTTTTCGAAATAATTATAATAGCTTTTCATATGTATTGTTTTTTGTTTGGTTAAAAATAAAAACTTTAACTTTATTTAACAAAAAATATAAATTAAAATTTCTCTCTAAAGGAATGTTTTGCATAATAAATGGGATTGAAACAGCTATTTATATAGTTTTGATAACAGCATAAAAAAACTCCGGCCGAAGGCCGGAGTTTTTGCTTTATAATAAAAAATGATGCTATTTCTTAACAATATTGAGAATAACCTGAGTTGCTTTTTCCATACTTTCCAGTGCTACATACTCATAAGGACCATGGAAATTTAATCCTCCAGCAAAGATATTAGGACAAGGCAATCCCATATAAGACAGCTGAGCACCGTCTGTTCCTCCTCTTATCGCCTTGATATTAGGCTCAATACCCGCTTCTCTCATCGCGCTTGCAGCAAGATCCACAATATGCATTTTCCCTTCAAATTGCTGTTTCATATTGCGGTATTGTTCCTTGATTTCCACTTCAGCAGTTCCTTCTCCATATTTTTGATTGAACTCAGCCACTTTTTCCTGCATGAATTTTTTTCTGGCTTCAAACTTTTCTGCATCATGATCACGAATAATGTATTGAAGCTTGGCTTCCGATACATCAGAATTGAAATCCGTTAAATGATAGAAACCTTCAAATCCTTTGGTGGTAGACGGTGTCTCATGGGCAGGTAATGTCTGTACAAACTCAGCTGCCAGAAGACTGGCATTGATCATTTTCCCGAATGCATATCCCGGGTGAACGCTTAATCCATGGATCCTTACAACAGCTCCTGCTGCGTTAAAGTTCTCATATTCCAATTCTCCGACCTCACCTCCGTCCATGGTGTAAGCCCATTCCGCACCAAACTTCTGAACATCAAATTTATGGGCTCCTCGGCCTATTTCTTCATCAGGAGTAAAACCTATTGCCACTCTTCCGTGTTTGATTTCAGGATGGGCAATAAGATATTCGGCAGCCGTTACGATTTCGGCACATCCGGCCTTATCATCAGCTCCTAATAAAGTAGTTCCGTCAGTAGTAATAAGGGTTTGTCCGATATAGTTTTTCAGCGTTTCAAATTTTGAAGGGGAAAGTGTAAATCCGGTTGTTTTGTTAACCACAAGGTCCTTTCCGTCATAATTTTCCCAGATCTGAGGATTCACATTCTCGCCGTTAAAATCAGGAGATGTATCATAATGGGAAATAAAACCGATCGTAGGAGTCGGATCATTATCCAGGTTGGAAGGAACATATCCCATTATATAGCCATGTTCATCAATAGAAACATTCTCAAGTCCTATTGTTTTTAATTCTTCAGCAATGTAGTTGGCAATGTCCCACTGTCTCGAAGTAGATGGTGTCGATTCACTTTCAGGATCACTCGTGGAATATATCTTTACGTAATTAAGAAAACGGTTCAGAAGTTTCTCTCTCCATACCGCATTGAATTCTGTAGTACTCATTTAATGTCGAAAATTTTAGCAAAGTTAACAAATTTGAGTCTCAGAATAAGTTATTTATAGCTTAATCTCTTGGGTGAAAAATTTAAATCGAATATAAATGATTGAAAATCAAAACAGTTGTGCTTTTATAAAGGCTCCGGATAAAATTATTTAGATTTATTATATTTGAGTAAATCAAAAAGTAAAAATGTTTCTAACAGAATGTCCTAGAGATGCCATGCAGGGATGGAGTGAATTTATTCCGACCGGCAAAAAAATAGATTATATCAACTCTTTAATGGAAGTTGGTTTCGATGTGCTGGATTGTCTGAGCTTTGTGTCCCCTAAAGCAATCCCTCAAATGGCAGATTCTGATGAAGTTGCCCAAAATATAGATACGTCCCTATCCAATACCAAAATATCTGCAATTATCGGAAATTACAGGGGGGCGGAAAAAGCACTTAAACATAAGTCTGTCGATATCATCGGATTTCCCTTTTCCATTTCGGAGACCTTTCAGCATAGAAACACCAATAAAAGCCAGCAGGAAGCTTTTGAGGAAATTATCAGGATGCTGGAGCTTGTTAAAAGTGAAGGAAGAGAGCTCAATATTTACTTCTCTATGGCATTTGGTAACCCTTATGGAGAAATGTGGAAATGGGAAGATGTGGAAATGTGGGCGAAACGCTTCCAGGAAATAGGAGTGAAAAACATTCTGCTTTCAGATACTACGGGAGTGGCAACCCCAGAAACCATTGCATTGTTATTTGAAAAGATTCCGGGGCAATATCCTGAGATTAATTTTGGAGGACATTTTCACAACCGTTACGAAGACTCCTATTCCAAGCTGAAAGCTGCTTACGATAAAGGCTGCAGGAGATTTGACAGTGCCATAAAAGGAATCGGGGGATGCCCTATGGCCAAAGATGATCTTGTGGGAAATATGCCTACGGAGCAGGTTATTAACTTTATGAGCGTGGAAAAGATCAGCCATTCACTCAACTTATTGAATTTTGAAAGTTCCTATAATGTAGCCAAAGATATTTTTCATTTTTAAATAAAAATTATGAGCACTATTTCACCCGTTATTTCCGCATCCGAATTAAAAAAGAACATAGATAACAAAAACCTGTTGATCCTGGATGCGCGGGTAGGAAAAGGGATCTATGAGCAATATCTTGAGAAACATATCAAAGGGGCCGGCTTTATTGATCTGGACGGGGACCTCGCAGAAATCGGGGAGGGTGCCGCAAAAGGGGGGAGACATCCGCTTCCCGATATTGATAAATTTGCACATACCCTCTCTCAATTCGGAATTTCCGGGGATACCCATATTGTCGTTTATGATAATAAGAACGGGGCCAATGCCGCAGCTCGCGCCTGGTGGATGATAAAAGCTTTTGGAATTGAAAATGTACAAATTCTGGACGGCGGAATACAGGCTGCAGAACAAAACGGAATTGAGTTTTCATCGGGAAAAGAAGAGTTTGTAACGGCACCCTTAATGCAACCTCAGCATTGGAAATTTCCCTTATCGGATATTGAAAAGGTAGAAAAGGGTTTAAAGGATAATTCAGCAACAGTGATCGATGTCCGGGATGCTTACCGCTACAAAGGAGAATCCGAACCTATTGACTTGATAGCAGGTCATATTCCGGGTGCAATTAATATTCCCTTCTCAGAAAACCTTGATGAAAAGGGGCATTTTCTTAGTCCGGAAGCATTAAAGGAAAAATATGAAAAGCTTTTAGC
Organism: Chryseobacterium sp. CT-SW4; assembly: GCF_048572715.1. Lineage (GTDB taxonomy): Bacteria > Bacteroidota > Bacteroidia > Flavobacteriales > Weeksellaceae > Chryseobacterium. The sequence continues at coordinate 3,594,383 of NZ_CP183840.1, read as the reverse complement.
AGGAAAACCGGAAAACCTGATTATCCATTGCGGTTCAGGGGTAACAGCCTGTCATACCATTCTGGCCCTGGATCTGGCCGGATTTAAAATACCGGATTTATACGTGGGCTCCTGGAGTGAATGGAGCAGGAGAGATAAAGAAATAGCAAAAGATATATAAAAAGAAAACCGCGGGAATATTCCTGCGGTTTTATATTTCTTTGAGAAGATTTTAAAGCATTCCCAATTCAAATTTAGCTTCTTCGCTCATCATATCCTTGTGCCAGCTTGGCTCAAAGGTGAGCTCCAGATCCACACTCTTCACATTCTCAACCTCCTGAACCTTATCTTTTACCTCTTGGGGCAGGGTTTCTGCTACCGGGCAATTGGGGGTGGTAAGGGTCATGATGATTTTTACATCAGCATCATCCGAAATCTGGACATCGTAAACCAATCCCAACTCGTAGATATCTACGGGAATTTCAGGATCATATACTGTTTTGAGAACTCTTATAATGTTGTCTCCTATATCAGCGATCTGTTCGTCTGTAAATTTCATTGTTTAATCTAAATTACTATTTCTTTTAAGTAAATCTTCCTGACGCAGGCGCCGGAAAATATTTGCCAAAGTTAAGACATCTTTTTCACAATATTCAACAATTCTTTGCAAGTCTTTTTCTATGTAGTAAATTGATGAAACCATTGATCCGTCAATGTCATCCTTAGGCGTAGGGATCCCAAAGACATGGGCCAGTAATTCAAGAGATACGAAGCTTTTGTAGTCACCGAATTTCCATAATTCCATCGTGTCCAGATGAGGTATTTCCCAAGGCTTTTTTCCGAACATCTGAAAAGGAAGAGGAGGTTGCATACCATTGATCAGAAAGCGCCTTGCAATCCACGGGAAATCAAATTCTTTTCCGTTATGGGCACATAAGATCACATCCCTTAGCCGCGGGCTGTTGAATATTTCACCGAAATCCTGCAACAGCTTTTTTTCGTCATGTTCGGCAAAGCTTTTAATTTTCAGGGTGTCATTTTTTTCCAGCATACCGATGGTAATGCATATGATCTTCCCAAATTCAGCCATTATACCGGCTCTTTCGGGATAGAAGTCTGCTGCGGAAATTTCATCTTTCCTTTGAAACCTTGTCTTTTTATCCCAAAGCTTTTGGTCTGTTTCGGGTAAATCTTCCCATGCTGCGGAGCCCGGGACTGTTTCTATATCGAGAAATAAAACTCTTTCCAGTGGAATGTTCTGTATCATAAGTGCTTTTTATTTTAACCGACCTGCATTCCGTTTTTTACGGGCAGGGATGGAGTTAGTAAAGTGACCTCCTTTTTATCATCTCCATAAACTCCTAATACCAGGCATTCACTGAAAAAATTGGCAATTTGTTTTTTAGGAAAATTAACGATCGCTAAAATCTGCTTTCCGATCAGTTCTTCTTTTGTATACAGGCTGGTAATCTGGGCCGATGATTTTTTTATTCCCAGATCCCCAAAGTCTATTTCAAGCTGATAGGATGGGTTTCTGGCTTTTTCAAAATCCTCGGCGGTGATAATGGTTCCGCTTCTTATATCCAGTTTTTCAAAATCTTCCCAGGTTATTTCAGGTTTTATATTCATGATTGTAAATAAAGATTAAGAGTAAATATACCTTTACGATTCTAAAGTAGGGAAAATTTTTGTCATAAGTAAAATAGTGGCGGTGATATATAAAAAACCAGCTGATTTTGTGGTCAGCTGGCTATAATATTTTAAAATTAAATTTATTTAAAACTTAATTTCTTTAGGAAGATCAAGGCTGTTATCACCAAAATAATATATCCCAGTATAATCAATAAAAGTCTCCAGTTTTCCACATGTCCCATTTTTCCGGAGGTAATTCTGAACAATGCTACCGTAGAAACGATTATTAAAATAATAATAGGTATTATGATTGATAATTTTTTCATTTTAACAGAATGTTGCAGCACCTGTTAAACCACCACCTACAGCACCTGCAATGGCACCTACGGCACCTGCGGAAACAGTTCCTACTACCGGAAGGGCTACGGTTCCTACAGCAGCACCGGCAAGTCCAAGGGTTCCTGCACCGGTAACGGCTCCTCCCAGGATTCCTGCTGCACATTTACCCCAGCTTCCCCACCATCCTTTTTTGGAAACGGCATTCGGGTTATATTTTTGATCTAAAGCAACCAAAGCTTTTACCAGCTGTCCCTGGAATTCTATTTCTTCAATCAGGATCTGCTTCTCGGTAGAAGTCAGTTTTGATTCAATGATTTCTTTTTGCTTGTTGTCTAAGAAAAGAAGATATTCATTTTCATCATTAAAATCTTTTGTATAAGCAATGATGCTTGCCTGGGAATAGAACTCTCCTGATAATTCAAGGTTTTTTGGAGTTTCGGTTTGAATACCTACTCCGTTTTTAACAAGTACATCCAATACGTACTGATCTATCTGATCCTGTGGAATGGTTTTCCCTTCATTAGTTTTAATATATTCAGCGGTCTGCTCAATACTGAAAATAATTTTCTGGATGTAGTCCGAACTTGCAACAGGAGTGTCGGCCATTTTAGCAGAACTACTTACGTTTGTAAACTCATCAGCACTTGAAAATGCATCCGTTCCGCTATTACAGCTTGTAGAAATAATTAATAACGATAAAACACTAAGGTTTAAAAAAAGTTTTTTCATGGATAAAAATTTATTTATTAGTTTCGGCAAAACTATTGATAAAATTCACAAAACAAAACTTGTTTAATTCCTTATTCCGTGTTATATTGATATCCGGATCTTCTTTATTGTAAATGAGTTTCGTAATTTTTACCCTTAAAAATTATATTCTTTTAAATCTCAGTGTTTAGAATTGTGCTGTGAAGTACAGAATGGATGAAGTAAGCTATTTGTCTGATATTGCTGTACTTGGGAAGAGCGAATGGCTTTTGCTTTTTTTCAATGGATTCTTCATTAAATATATGATATAATTAAATTTTTATTGATTTTAATGTGTTTTGTTTAATTTGATTTCAGGGGTAAAATGAAAAAATATTCATTAAATACTTTGAATAAGTTGCTCAATTTCTGTTTTATCGGCTTTGTATTTTTCTTGCAACTCTGAATTTTCTCCCATTCTTCTGTAATATTCGAGTGCTTTTTCCCCGAAAAATTTTTTATGAAAATCCGAAACCTCGGGAATTTGCGGGAAAACTTTATGGAATAGCATTTCGTAATAGGCCTGGAATTCTCTTTCGTTTTTATCTTCAATTATATGGCCCGGAGCCTTTTGTCTTACATGCAGCATTTCATGAGCAATCATATTAAGAACCAGGCTGAGATCAAAATCAAATAAATTCTGAGGAATCATTACCCGCTGGGGACCACCCAGTTCACCTTCCGCGGTGAGCAGCATAGAATCCGGTGAAAGTTCCGGCCGAAATCCGAAACCTGCAAAATTTTCATGCTCCAGACCAAAAGAACTGATCAGATAATGTGCCGCATCCATAATTTGATTATGATCCTTATAGGCATTCAGGTGTGTTTTTACGAGTTCCAGGTTCATTGACGCAATCGTTTTAACAAATGTATTAAAAATTAAAAAATGATCATTAAGAATATATTTTTTCCTCTGTCATTAGGTCCCGGGTAAATTTTTTAGAAAAGCCATGCAAGATTTTTAAAAAACCGGATTTATATAAATGAGTACTCCAATGAAAAGAATAAAATTAAATGTTAAACGAATTGAAATGAAAAAACTGAATAAAATATTTTTAACGGCAGCAGTACTATTAATGGGGCTTTCTCTGATCGCCTGTAACGATTCCGTGGAAATCATACCGGTAACTTTAAAAGATGTTAACGGAAGCTACAAAGGGAGACTGGTTACCCAGCAGGGACCTCAATACAGGAATCAGGTTGTCAGTTTTACAGCGCAGGACTCGGTGATGACCTTCAAAGAATTTCCCATTGAAGAAATTGTAAGCTCGGTGATCTCGGACCCCGTTAAAGCCCAGGAAGCAGTTAAAGCCATAGGAAAAGTGGAATATAAAATCAATTATACTCCTACCCTGAATGCCAGTCAGAATGTAGTGGAATTAAAGCTCAAACCCCAGGCATTGATCTTCCAGATACCCGTAGATGGAGTCAATAAGAATACCATTGTAACGGTTGCAGCTAAACAGAATGGATTGTTTGTAGGACAGGACTGGTCCTTAAGATTTGGATTGACAGTAGAAAAAATTGCTGTGGACGGAACAGCGGTTGACCCATTTGAAATCATTCAGTATAGCTTTCCTTACAGCCTGAAATATTAGTAAACATCAAACGTAATAGGTTGTTTTTAGAAAAAAGGCAACCTATTTTTGCAATTATGTTAAATTGATTAACTGCATATGAATAGATCAAGGAAAAGTTAATGGAGGAAAACGCGGAACAAATTTTAGCAAGACGTCTTGTGCTGAAAGAAGAATCTGCCTGGAAAGAGCTATTCATGGCTTATTCCGGTAAGCTTGCCTATGTCTGTTCCCGTTATATTATCAGTAAAGATGACGTACATGATGTATTACAGAACAGTTTTATCAATATGTTTCGCTCCATAGATTCTTTTGAATACAGAGGGAATGGATCTCTGAATGCCTGGATGTCCCGTATCGTTATTAATGAATCCCTTAAACATCTTAAACAGAATCCCGACAATAAAATGTTTTCCGATGATTTTGAATGTACGGATATCCCGGATGAGGAAGAGCCGGACCTGAACGAAATACCTCAGGCAGCCATTATGAAAATGATCCGTGCACTTCCAGAAGGATACAGAACGGTTTTTAACCTGTTTGTATTTGAGCAGAAAAGTCATAAAGAAATTGCCGGCCTTTTAGGTATTGCAGAAAATTCTTCAGCATCCCAGTTTTATCGGGCCAAAGCATTATTGGTCAATAAAATAAAGGAATATAAAGTATTACAAAAAGCACATTATGAATAAGTGGTTAAATGATCTTCGCCAAAAGATGGAGGAACATACAGAATATGTTCCCGAAGATTTGTGGGAGGATATCAGTGAAGAATTATTTAATGATGAGAAAAATAAGGTAATCGTTCCTCTAGTGAAAAATGAAAGTCCAGGAAAGTCCGGCAGCAGGCAGTGGATGTACCGTCTGGCAGGAATGGCAGCTGCTCTATTGCTTATTTTTTCTGTGAGTTATGTATTGGACTTAAAGAATGAAAAATATTTTCCCGAAAAGAAACTTCCGGAAGTTTCTTCAAATAATAGGGAAGATACCCGGAAAGTTGAAAATCAAATCCCAATGAAGGAGCTTTCGGAAAAAGAAATTGAGAATAATCCGGAAAAAATGATAGTGAGATCCAGAAAAAGTACTTCATATTATCATCTGGAAGAGGAAATTATTAGGGCTATTTTACTTAATAAGAAAGACTTGGCAATACGCTCTTCGAATTTTCAAAATGAAATTGTAATACCCGAAACAGGTGATCTGCCGGAAGTTAATTTGACATTACACAAAGATAACCTCCTTGTTAATAACAATAAACCGTCGCCAAAAGAACATAAAAAGAAAAGGAACCTGATGCTCAGTATGTTGACAGGAAGTGCTTCCGGGAGCTCATCGGATCAGTTTCCCGGCTATGCTACTGCAGGAGGAAGTCCTATGAGTGTCAACGGGGAAATGTGGCAGAGTTCAGAAGGTAATCCGCTAGTGGATATCCTTTTGGCTAATCAAAATAAGGAGGTGAACGCAAGGATTATTCATAAAACACCTGTGACCCTGGGAATGTCTCTCTATTACGGCTTAGGGAATAAATGGGGAATAGGAACCGGGGTGAATTATACAAAGCTTTCTTCCGAAGTGCATTCCGGGAGTGAATCGGATTATATAAAAATGGATCAGTCTGTACATTATATAGGAGTACCTGTGCAGGTAAACTATAATGTAATTAAAAAAGGCAGGTTTACCGGTTATGTCACTGCCGGAGCACTAGCAGAAAAAGCAGTATCGGGTAAGCTTACCACAAAATACATCGTTGATAATGGGGTAAAGGAAGAAAAAGAAGAAAAGATCAATATTAAACCGGTTCAGTTTTCAGTTAATTCGGCGTTGGGAGTGCAGCTGAAGGTTATCAACAATATAGGAATTTATGCCGAGCCGGGAGTAACTTACCATTTCAGCGATAAAAGCCCACTGAATACCATTTATAAGGAAAAGCCATTCAATTTTAATGTAAGGTTCGGAATCCGGCTGCAGATAGATTAAGAAGTAAACCACATAGAAAATTAATAATAAAGATAGGGCTTGTTTTGATGAGCCATGACCGTGTATTCCCCTTTTTTAATCTCAATAATAATAACATATAAAACAACCCCATAAAAATAATTTAACATGAAAACTAAATTGATCCTTTTAGCTTTTTGTTTATTATTCAGTGTAATGAATATAAAAGCCCAGTGTTCTTTTACGCCCACGATTACGAGTCCCCGCCTCGGAGCTCAGTTTCCCGATAAGGTCGTATTCTGTAATGTAGAAACGGAAACCCTTTCCACACAAGCTTATGACAGCTACCAATGGTATAAGCAGGAATGGACCTGGCAGTCACCCAACCCCAACCCATGGATAGCTATTCCGGGAGCCACTTCCCAAAACCTGACGATTAACGGGACGGATGATATGCTGTATTATTTTAAAGTAGAAGTGACTTCCAATAACTGTACGGCAGAAAGCCAGGTTATTATGGCAGACGGTTTCGCTTATGCATTACCGGCAATGGTGGCGAATTTTACACCAGGAACCTATGAGCAGATAGGTGCCGGAGAATATAATGTGTGTAGTGGAGCATCTGTAGTATTTGAGAATATGTTTCCAGATTTATACGGAATCCATACCTGGTATCAGTGTACACCTGCTAATATTCCACCGGTATCCGGAGATCCATGCATTATCCCCGGAGCCACCGGAGATTCCTATACAGCTGCTGCTTCCGGTGAATATGGGTTCTATGCCTGTACGGAATATTGTCCTGATCAGTGTGAGTTTCTAGGGCTGGGAGGATTTGTAAAGCTTAATTTCGGGAGCTTTGGCTTTTGCAATCTGACTACGGGGGAAGTTAATCCCAATGATAATGACCTGAGCGTATATCCTAACCCCACCGCACAGTTTATATATATAGGTAAAGAATCCGATAAGCGCTATAAAGTAGTTTCGGTTATTGATGCTTCCGGTAAGCTTGTTTTACAAATAAGAGATCATCAGTATAATCAGCCTATAGATGTAAGTGGGCTTAATCCCGGGGTCTATTTTATTATTTCTAAAAATTCCCAAGGTAAAATGTACAGGAATAAATTTATAAAAAAATAATAGTTAGTTTTAATAATTGATGGGAAAGCGGTACGGATTATTATCTGTGCTGCTTTTTTATATCCCTATAAAAAGGTCCGCCCCAGTATGGGGCGGACCTGCTATGATTCATTCATTTTATTAAGGCCAATAGGTCTGCTGAGGGTCTCCTCCTCTCACTGTAAGATCACCCGGATCAAAGTTGGTTACAGAAACAGTGGTGTCATATATTCCATACAGAACAACTGCAAGGTTAGTTCCGGAAGTACGGTAATCTTTAGAGTTAAATATCAAGCGATATTTATAGATTTTAGTACCCAGATTATTAAACCATTTTGAGGTGTCGGTAACATTTCCTAAGGTGATATTCATACCTGTTTCACTGTTTTCAGAGGCAAATGCGGCGTTGGGACCTGCGTGTGCTCCGATTTCTCCGGTTGTGGAAGGCGCTCTGTTACCAGATTGCAGATAGACATCCAGAGATCCTACTCTGCTGTTATTGGTCAGAGAGCTGCTCCAGGTTAGAGCTGCAGATGGTGGATCTGCTGAAGATCTTGTAACAATAGAATAATTGAAGGTAGAACCGGATACATTTCTTGCCCATACTTTGTAATACAATCCTATTCCACCAAACTGGAATGTGGAGTTATTCTGCATTTCAAGGTCAATCATTCCGTTGTTTGCTCCTGTATATAATGGTCCCGTTGTTGCGGTATCATTTCCGGTTGGCACAAAATTCTGCCATATTCTAGGTTTTACATCAATAGTAGCCGAACAAGGTAATGTCGTATTGTTCAGGGTATTGGTAATCGTGTAGGTGGATGTTTGATTATTAGCGCCATTTCCGCCATTACTTACCTCCTCTGCCGTCATAGGGAATCTTCCGGATGTAGCCGTAATGGAATTTAAAGTTACGGTTTGTGATCCTGTTCCTACCGTTACTTCTCCACTATCGAATAGAATACCGTTTTTGTCTTGCGATCTCAGTCTGATTCTTCCGGCAACGGTCACATTTAAAGTTGCGGTAAGAGTGTTGCTGGAAGTAAGGCTGGTGGCTACGGTATAAGTACCTTGTGTAGACATGCTACAACTTGAATATTGGGCAAGGCCTAATGCTACATCAACAGTAAATGTACAGTTGGTTCCTCCCATATTCAGGTTAAAGGATGCTGTTCCGGAAGTATTCGGTGTACCTGATATCGTAAATACCAGATTGCCGTTTCCGTTAGCAAAGTTCCCTGCCGGGATAGAAGCTGTTAATCCGGTTACTCCTGTTGAAGCAATAGACTGAGCCGTATAAGGTCCTCCGTTTCCGTTAGTATAAGGAATACTTACGGATACTCCTGAGGCCGGGGATCCGCTCATTAATGTACCGGTAACCACTGCTGCTGCACAATTGATGGTTGCAGTTCCGGGGCTTACGTTTACGCTAAACGTACAGGTGGTATTGTTGATTGTAAAAAGGAAAGATGCCGTTCCCGAGCTGCTGGGAGTCCCGGTTACGGTAAACGCAAAATCTCCGTTTCCGTTGGAAAGGGTTCCGGGGGCAAGGGTGGCTGTAAGGCCGGTAACCCCAGTTGAGTTAATGGTTTGTCCTGCATAAGGATCCGTACTGCTTGAGGAATAAGGTATGGTTACAAACCCTGTATTAGGAACACTTTCAACAAAAGGGGTTCCGCTTCTTACCAAATCTGAACAGTAAAGCTGGAAAACAGTTGAATTTCCACATAGCTCAACCCATTGGTTATTTGAGTCGGCTTGCCAGTAGTTGTAACATTTTGTGTCTGTATTATAAATCCATAATCCGTCTACTACCAGGTCGCCTATTGTCGGTGAAATGGTGCCTCGTTGTGAGGTGGTTAGACGGGGGAATAATACTCCCGTATCATTGTTTGTCGAAACAATATCTAATGCAGCTTTTGAGTGGGGGGTGTTTGTATTGATACCAACCTGGCTAAACACCACGTAGCTACATATCATCAATATTGATGAAAATAATTGAGTTAAGTGCTTCATGGTACTTTATTTTTTTGTTGGACCTGTATTCGTTAAGGATGAAGACGACCTATTGGTTGTAACAGCTGTACCGCAAATCTGCAGCCAGGTATTTCTGGGAGCAGCAGCCCAATAGTTATAGCATTTCGTATCGGTGTTATATACCATTAGTCCATCAACAATAGCATCACCATTAGTTGGGGAAATAGCATTGATCTGAGCGGTCGTAAGTCTCGGGAACAAAACTCCTGTATTGTTATTTTTCGAGGTAATTTCCAAAGCAGATTTTTGATGTGGCGTATTTGTGTCAATACCAACTTGTGCAAATGAGAGCGTGCTAAAAAAAAATAGCAATAGGGGGAATAAGGTTTTTTTCATAACGTTAGTTCTTTAATTTAAATTATTTTTCATTGAATTTTGCTCATTTATGATAGTTCCTGAGTGGAGTTTCAGGATGCATTCACTGTAGAGTCAGTGCTTTTTGTAATAAATCTACGGGGTGTGAATTAATTGAAATAATTAATTATTAGGTAGTTTTTCTTTAATTTTCATGCGGATGTGTTTTAAATTTAATCAAAAATAATATTTTTTATTGAATATAATATATTTAATTCTTAAATTATTCTTTTTTAACACTTTAATCATAATGTAAAAGGTAATTGATAAATAATCATTACTAATGATAATGTCCTAAATGTCCTATTAGGGAAGTGTATATTATTAGTTAAACATAAGTTTAGTTCCGAACTTTGTAATAGTAATAATTAAGGATAAAAAACTGGTGTATGAGAGAAGAGCCGATGAATGGGCTATATGTTTTTAATCCTTTAAATTTTTGTGATTATGAGTTTACAGCCTAATAATATTAAAATTCCGGGAAGTGATGGAGAGGCCTTCAGGGACACTGTGGGAACAATGGATGATACCGGAAAAAGAAAATGGATTTTCCCTAAAAAACCTACCGGAAAATATACCAACTACAGAAATTATGTAAGTTATTTATTATTGATTCTGTTTTTCGGGTTACCCTTTGTGAAGATCAATAACAATCCTTTTTTATTGATAAATGTGCTGGATAGGAAGTTCTTTATTTTCGGCCAGCCGTTTTACCTTCAGGACTTTTTTATACTTGCGTTGGGAGCCGTTACCTCCGTTATCTTCGTAATGCTTTTTACCGTGGTATTTGGAAGGATATTCTGTGGGTGGCTTTGTCCTCAAACCCTGTTTATGGAAATGGTGTTCCGTAAGATTGAATATTGGATAGAAGGGGACAGAAACAGACAGATGAAACTCGCCAAGCAGGAGTGGAATGCTGAAAAGATCAGAAAAAGAATGTTGAAATGGGGGATTTTTGCCCTTATTTCGTTAGTGATTTCCCACTTCATGTTTATGTATATTGTAGGATATGAACAGGTTTTTCAGATTATGAGGGAAGGTCCATTTGCCCATCCTGTAAACTTTATAGTGATGATCTGTTTTACAGGAGCTTTTTATTTTGTATTTGCATGGTTTCGGGAGCAGGTATGTACATTAGTTTGTCCTTATGGAAGGCTTCAGGGAGTTTTAATAGATAAGCAGACCATCAATGTCTATTACGATTTTAAAAGGGGAGAAAACCGGGCGAAATGGCGAAATGGCGAAGACCGGAAAGCTATTGGTAAAGGGGATTGTATAGATTGTAACCAATGTGTGGTGGTATGTCCTACCGGAATAGATATCCGAAACGGGCAACAGCTGGAATGTGTAAATTGTACCGCGTGTATTGACGCATGTGATGAGGTAATGGACCGGGTAGGATTGCCTAAAGGATTAATCCGGTATGCAACTGAAGCTGAAATTGAAAATCAAACCAAATTCAAGTTCACATCAAGAATGGCGGCAACAACAGTCTTTCTTGCTCTTCTCATAGGATTTTTAGGTTTTCTGATGTATGACAGAGGAGCTATGGAAACCAAATTCATAAGACCCGCAGGCTCTACTTTTTTTGTCCAGGATGGTAAAATTACCAATACTTATATCTATACTTTCCTGAATAAATCCAACGAAAAGAAAGTAGTAACGATCAAAGTGTTGGAACCTTCCAATGCTGAAATAACATTCTTCGGTCCCAGTACAATTACGGTAAAAGGTGATGAAATCCTCAAAGGAAATATTAATATATCTTTCCCGGAAAAAGAAATCAAGCTTAATAAACAGAACATAGAGATAGGGGTCTTTGATGAAAACGGGAAGATGCTGGATTCCTATAAAACCACTTTTGAAGGTCCGTTTAAGCTACAGTTTTAATGCGTTTAGGATTTATATTTTTTAATGAATTGGGTAGGAGTTATTCCTGTGTTTTTACGGAAAACCCTCACAAAGTAGGAATACTCTTCATACCCTAATTTAAAAGCAATATCCACAAGGCTTTCATCAAGATAGATAAGCATTCTTTTAGCTTCCAGCATGACGCGTTCCGTAATAATTTCGGAAGCGGTTTTCCGTACGACGGTCTGCGTTATCCTATTAAGGTGCTTAGGCGTAATATTCAGCAGGGAAGCATAATAAGCAATGGATTTCCGGGTAGCAAAGTGTTCATTAAGTAAGCTTTCAAAATCCTGAAAATGCTTAAAATAAGAAAAGCTGGTGGGGCTTACCAGTATGTTGTCTTCCCGTGAAAATTGCCGGGTGGAATGAATATAAAGCTGGGTAATAAGTGAAAGGATGAAATTATCTTTCATAATATGGGAAGAATGAAATTCCTCTTCCATTTTTTTAAAAAGGGAAACGGTTTCTTTTAGCTCACCGGCACCCAGCTGTAACTTTTTATGAGAGGATGAAGATCCGAAAAAAGGAAAGTTCCTAAGCTTCTGGTTGACATAATATAAATCAAAATATTCCTGGGAATGAAAAAATATGTAACCGTCCGTCTCATCAGAAAGCTCCCAGCTATGTACTTGTCCGGGTGATAAAAAGAAAATGCTTCCTTCCGAAACCTCATACCTCTGAAAATCGATTTCATGTATCCCCGTTCCTTTGGTAAAAAGAACGGTAACATAAAAATCATGACGGTGGGGCTTCTCTATATGCTTATGACTCGTTACCAGGTGATCCTTTAAAGTATTAAAATAAAAATCCGAACGGCTTTTCCCGGATTGAAAAAGATTAATATGAAGAACCGATATAGAAGTCATTTGTTTTTACTCAAAAATAAACAAAAAATTATTGATTATCCTTAAATTCTTACTTGCTTCCTTGTAAGTGAGAAAAGAGCTTTACCATTCTGATATAAAAAAGTCAGGCATTGGAAATAAATATAAATTCCTACTTTTGCATAGATGTTTCGGCACATTTACATATTGACTTTGTTTTTCCTGGGATTTTTATTGATGCCAAAGTCCGTCTATGCATGTAATTTGAATACTCCGAAAGCAGGCAAGGTAACCTCTTATTCTCAAAGCAGAAATCAAAAGCAGGTATCTGAAAAACACCACCAGTGTAGGATGATATGCAGTCACCAAAAAGGAGGGAATAGCAGCTGTGGAAATAGTTGTGGCACCTCTTTATGCAAATGTCCGGCCAGTGGTCAGATTTCTTTTTTTACACCTCAGGACACTTTTTTGTTTGCCCATTCAATAAGCTTTGAAACCTCTTTATTTTCATTCTATAACACTAAAATTTCCAAAGGATTTCTTTCTATTTGGCTTATCCCTAAAATAGCTTAATTCTTCCTGTCAGCCGGAATTGTGTCTCGTTGAAATACTTTTGTTTCAATGTACTTATTATTATTCTATGGGTAAATATTTTCCCTGAAAAAATCAATGATAATGAGGATTTCCAATACGGCTGAACTCAATTTTAAATCAAGTTTGAAGCCTGGAAATATCCGGACTTCTATCCAAGTTTAACGGAAAAGAGTAAAAAGAATTAATAAAAATGATTAAATTCAAGAATACTAAAAAACTAATAATGAAACGCCTGGTTTTTTTTGAAAATAAAAAATATCGGATAATTAAGACTAAGCTTTTAGGTTTGTCAATATTCTTCTGTTTCCTGTCTTTTCATGCACAGCATAATCATACGGCAACAGCCCAAAAAAAGAACGAAACCCATAGCCATTCCGAAGACATACAACAGGATAAAAATATCCTACCCTTCCCTGCAAAAGCAGAAAGCAATGGAAAAACGGTAACGTATCATCTATACGTAAATGATACGATTGTAAACTATGCCGGCAAACCCAAAAAAGCAATAGCTGTAAACGGACAGATTCCCATGCCCACCCTTACTTTTACCGAGGGGGACACGGCTGAGATTATCGTTCATAATCTTATGGATGAAGCAACGGCTTTGCACTGGCATGGCTTAATGCTTCCCAATAAAGAAGACGGAGTTCCTTATCTTACCCAGATGCCGATAAAGCCTCATTCTACCTATACCTACAAATTCCCGATTATTCAAAATGGTACCCACTGGTATCATTCTCATTTCGGATTACAGGAGCAGATAGGAATGTATGGTTCATTTATCATGAAAAAAAGAGAGGATGACTCTACCTTTAGAAAAGGCATTGATGATTTACCTGCTGTCCCTCTGATCCTGAGCGAATGGACCAATATGAATCCCATGAATGTTCACAGGATGCTGCATAACGCCAATGATTGGTTTGCGATAAAAAAAGGGTCTACCCAAAGCTACTGGGAAGCCATTAAAGAAGGGCATTTGGGAACGAAAATCACTAATGAATGGAAACGTATGCTGGCCATGGATGTGAGTGATATCTACTATGATAAATTTCTGATAAACGGTGCATCGGATCAGCAGCTTTCCCAGTTTAAAGCAGGAGATAAAGTAAGACTGAGGATATCGAATGGCGGAGCATCCTCCTATTTTTGGCTTAATTATGCAGGGGGTAAGTTCCTGGTCGTAGCCAACGACGGAAAAGATGTAGAGCCTGTAGAAGTGGATAGGCTTATTATAGGAGTTTCCGAAACATATGACATTATAGTGACCATTCCGGAGAAAAATAAATCCTACGAACTTTTAGTAACTCCCGAGGACCGGACCCAGTCAACCTCAGTCTTTATTGGGGAAGGAGAAAAACAGTTTCATGCTCCGCTTCCTAAGCTTAAATATTTTGAAGGAATGAAAATGATGAATGATATGATGAAAATGAATGGCGATATGAAAGAAATGGGCGGTATGACCCTTCAAAAGATGGATATGAATGTCGTCATGTATCCTGAAATTACAGGTGAAAAAGAAAAAAAGAAAAAAGAACCCGAAATGAAAGAGGGAGCTATGAAAGGTATGGATATGAGCAACGGTAATCATTCGGGACACGACATGGATATGGGAACCGGAGAGATTACCACACTGAATTACAGTATGCTTAAATCTCCCTACGATACCTCACTCCCATCCCAGGCTCCTGTAAAAGAAATCACACTTACCCTCACAGGTAATATGAACCGTTATGTATGGAGTATGGATAATAAAGTACTTTCCGAAGTGGATAAAATTCCTGTCAAAAAAGGAGAAATTTTACGGATTACCTTAATAAACAATTCCATGATGCGGCATCCCATGCATTTACACGGCTTTGATTTCAGGGTGATTAATGGACAGGGATCGCAGGCTCCTCTTAAAAATGTGCTGGATATCATGCCCATGGAAACGGATGTTATAGAATTTGAAGCAAATAGGGAAGGAGACTGGTTTTTTCACTGCCATATTCTCTATCACATGATGTCTGGAATGAACAGGGTTTTTGCCGTTGGAGACTATAAAAATCCGGAATTGCCCGATAAAGAAAAAGCGTATAAAATGCTTCAGAAAGAAAGCAATGAATGGCACCTGATGGCAGAAAATGATTTTGCAACCAATGGAAATGACGGCCGCGCCATGTTACAAAATGCAAGATGGAGTATCGGTACGGAATGGAGACTGGGGTATAATAATATGGACGGTTTTGAAAACGAAACCCATGTCGGAAGATATATCGGTAAAATGCAGTGGCTGATGCCTTTCATCGGATTCGACTGGAGATATAGAAAAAGTAAAGATTCCGGAAATGAGAAAAACCTTTTTGGTCAGAAAAATGCTAAAGACAAAAGAGCCAATCTAAGTGCAGGAGTTGTATACACTCTTCCTATGCTTATTGATTTTCAGACGGAAATTTTTACAGATGGAATTGTAAGACTCCAGTTGAGAAGAGAGGATATTCCTTTGACACAAAGGTTAAGGGGTGCTTTTTCTGTCAATACAGACAAAGAATATATGCTGGGCTTAAAATATATAGTCACCAAAAATGCTTCCCTGTCGACCCACTATGACAGTGATATGGGGTGGGGAGCCGGTATAACCTTAACTTATTAACTCGATTAAATATTTACTATGGGAGGCATTTATGCCTCCTTTTTTATTCTTATTATATCCAAATCAAGTGAAATAAATTATATTTACATATAAAACACAAAATATGTTGATTAAAATTTATGGAAGTGCAATTCATGGAGTTGCGGCACAGACTATTACTATTGAAGTAAACGTGGATACGGGAATAGGCTATCACCTGGTTGGATTGCCCGATAATGCAATTAAAGAAAGCAGTTACAGAATTTCAGCAGCACTCAAAAATGTGGGCTATAAAATTCCGGGAAAGAAAATCACCATCAATATGGCACCTGCAGATCTCAGGAAGGAAGGATCAGCTTATGATTTAAGCATTGCGATCGGAATTCTGGCAGCGTCCGATCAGATACTGGCAGAAGAGCTTCAGGATTATATAATTATGGGTGAACTCTCGCTTGATGGAAGTTTACAGCCCATTAAAGGTGTGCTGCCTATTGCCATTCAGGCAAAGGAAGAAGGTTTTAAAGGAATTATCCTTCCCCAGCAAAATATAAAAGAAGCAGCTATTGTAAGCGGGCTTGACGTATACGGGATTCAGAATATCAAGGAAGTAATCGATTTCTTTAATAAAGAAAAAAATATTGATAAAGCTGATCTCGATATCAGAAAAGAATTTCATGAAAAAATAAATCAGTTTCCTTTTGATTTTTCGGAAGTAAAAGGACAGGAAACGGCTAAAAGAGCAATGGAAGTTGCTGCAGCCGGCGGCCACAATATTATTTTGATAGGACCTCCCGGAAGTGGGAAAACGATGTTGGCCAAAAGAGTACCCAGTATTCTTCCACCTTTAACATTAAAAGAAGCATTGGAAACCACAAAGATCCATTCCGTTGCAGGAAAAATGGGAATAGAAACAGCACTTATGACGGTTCGTCCCTACCGGTCACCCCATCATACGATTTCTGATGTCGCTTTGGTGGGCGGAGGAAGCTATCCCCAACCGGGAGAAATTTCACTTGCTCATAATGGAGTTCTTTTCCTGGATGAAATGCCGGAATTTAAAAGAACGGTTTTAGAAGTTATGAGACAGCCTTTGGAAGACAGGGAGGTTACAATTTCCCGGGCAAAGTTTACCGTAAACTATCCTGCAAGCTTTATGCTTGTGGCTTCTATGAATCCCAGTCCCAGCGGTTTTTTTCCTGATGATCCCGGAAATACATCATCAGCCTACGAAATGCAACGTTATATGAATAAGCTATCAGGACCTTTGTTGGACCGTATTGATATACATATAGAAGTTCAGAAAGTAGAATTTGAACAGTTGACGGAAAAGAGGAAGGGAGAGAAAAGTGAAGAAATAAGGAAGCGGGTTTTGAAGGCAAGGGAAGTACAGCAACAGCGGTATGAAGATTTAAAGATAAGTTACAATGCCCAAATGGGACCCCGGGAAATAGAAAAATTCTGTGAATTGGATGAAACTTCTGTTGACCTCATAAAAATGGCCATGGAAAAACTAAATCTATCAGCAAGGGCTTATGACCGGATTTTAAAAGTAGCCCGGACAATTGCGGATCTTGAAGGCTCGGAAAAAATACTTTCCCCTCATATTTCTGAAGCGATACAGTATAGAAGCCTGGATCGGGGATTTTGGAATGTATAAAAAAACAGATCGGATAGATATCCGATCTGTTTTTGTTTATTTAAGTCCTTTGGCAATCTTTAATAATTCCTTTCCATCATAATAACCCAGGCTTTTATTAATTATATTTCCTTGACTGTCTATGAATAAAAGAGAGGGGTAGCCTTTTAGCCCATACTTTTTAACGAGCTCCTTTCCTTCTCCTTTTTCACCGTCAATTTCTAGGTTAACGAAATTTTTATTAAAATAATCACTTACATTTTTATCCTTAAAACTCGTGTTTTTAAGAAGCTTACAGGGACCGCACCATACCGCATAAATATCCAGGAAAATAATTTTCTTTTCTTTCCTGGCTCTTACCATAGCCTCCTTCAGACTTCCTTTATAAAAACTGATTTCCTGAGTACCTGGAGAAATCTCAGAGGAAGACTTAAAAGAATACCCAAGGATAACGAGTGCTGCTAAAGCCAGTGTTACTACTATATTTTTCATTTTAATAATCTTTAAAGAATTAGAGATAAGCCTTTAAGGCATATTATTTTTTATTTGTAATTAGAGTCGGGCTTATTCTGAAATCCTGACAAAAGAATTTCTTAAAAATTTCACTTAAAGAAGTTAAGCTGTTGATGGGCAGTGGCTTAATTTGTTATGGGTTTTTTGTTTTATTTCCGTGGTCTAAATTATCCCTCTTTAAATATTCTGAAATATGGCAGCGTACTTATTTATAAGATTTAAATATCAATAAATAAATTCCTCGTTTTACTATTTATCCATAGCTTTGTATAAAATAAAAAATGATGATATTATTACAGATTAATTTTGATTTTCCTGTAGAAATGATGGGAGAAAGCTTATCGGTCAATGCAAAACCTTTAGCGGAAAGTATCAATGAAGAAAAAGGTTTTATTTCAAAAATATGGATTGAGAATAAAGAAACGGGAAGAAGTGGCGGAATTTATGTTTTTGATACCCTCGATAATGCCAGGGCATATGCTGAAATGCACTCCAAAAGAGTAGAGGCTATGGGAGCGACTCATATAGACTGCCAGTATTTTACCATTAATGAACCTCTTTCTCAACTAAATAAGGGAATTAACTGATTAAAAGATAAAGGAGTTTAAATAATTAAACTCCTTTTTTTCCATCAAAGATCATCCGAATCATTTTTGATTTTCTGTTCTCCCTGGTTTCCTGTTTCTTCGCTTCTTCGATCCAGCGGATATATTCTTTTCTGTGCGTATAGCTCATTTTATCGAACAAATCTTTGGCCACAGGATTCTGATCAAATATTTGGGCAATATCATCTGCAATCTCAACTGTTCTTTCTTCTTTGTCTTCAGAAAGGTTTACCGATACCTCATCTCCAAAAGTTTTCCTCAACTGTTTACGGACTTCCTGAGTAAGGCCCAAAATGTGACAAGGGGATTTCATTTTGGAAAGACTTCCTCTATATTCTACTTTGCTGTCAAATATTGCTTTTACCTTTACCTGTCCCTTTTTATGGAATAAATCTTCTGTGGAAAACGGAAACTCTACAAAAGCAGCGTTCATGGTTCCGTTTTGTTTAATAATAGCTGAAAATTGTATTTCTTGAGATGACATAAAAATTAATTAAGTATTCAAAAATAAAAAAAACCGTGGAAGAAATTCCACGGTTTATATCTGTTCAAAAAAATATTTATTTTTTGCTCTTTGCTTTAGATTTTGCTGGAACAGCTTTTGTCTTGGTATCGGCAGGAGTATTTTCATCTCTTACAAGCGTTAGCTCGTCGATTAATCTTCTTGCTCCTGCATATTTATCGATTGTCCAAAGAACAAAACGGATATCAACATTGATTGTTTTCTGCCATTCAGGTTCAAAAACGATATCTCCGCTTAATGCTTCACTGTTTCCGTCAAATGCAATTCCGATAAGGTTTCCGTCACCATCAATTACCGGAGATCCTGAGTTTCCACCTGTAATATCATTATTGGAAAGGAAATTAACAGGCATATGCCCTGCAGCATCTGCATACTGACCGAAATCTTTCATATTGTAAAGGTCGATCACTCTCTGAGGAAGGTCAAACTCTTCATCATCTTTTTTGTATTTACCTATTAAACCTTCCATATCTGTATAGTAGTTTTCAGTTACTCCAAAATAGTTTCTGTCGCTTCTGATAGGTAAAGTGTCTATTGATCCGTAGGTAAGTCTCATCGTAGAATTAGCATCCGGATAGAATTTTTTCTCAGGCATGGCTTTCATTAATCCCGCTAAGAATAAACGGTTGTTCTTAGCAAAATTATCGTCTACTTTGATGAATTTTTCTGTATTTGCTTTTTGATCTGCTGCGATTCCTTTTGCGATTTTCCAAAGAGGATCAGCATCCAATTTTAAACGGTCCGGATTAAGGATGAAATTAGTGGCAGAAGTTTTATTGGCAAAGATAGAAGAATAAGCAACATTTGATAAATTGTTAGCATCCAGCCCAAGGATAGTGTTAGAAGCAACATCTCTGTTGGTTACTTTTAATTTATAAAGGCTTACCATGGTGCTTAGCATTTCACCTTCAAGGTTGGTATTGAAGTTTTCGTAGGCGCTTTTAATAGCCGCTTCCACTTTTGGCTTCATCGCTAGTCTTCCCTGCATATCCAGCTGGGCATAGGTATTAAGAACACTTCCTAATTGGAAAGCAAGGCTGATGTATTTAGCATTTCTGGAAAGCTGAGCAGAATAATTTCTTTCAACATTTCTGTCAGAAACCTGCTTATAATAAGCTTCAATATCTTCTAAAACCCCATCATATATTTCATTACCGGGCTGTACGGACCATGCTCTGTAGGTGGCCTCGATTTTTTGTTTGTCAGAGATCGTTCCGTTTTTATCTACGGCATCAATTGTTCCCTGTCTGTTTTTCCAGTAATTGGCTACCGAAGCGTATTGGGAAGCATAGCTAAGCTGAGTCGCTTTATCTTTATCCATATACTTCTTCATTACATCCATAGCTATTTTGGAAGCTTCCACCCATGCCGGATAATCCCGGTTAACCATCTGCTGGATTCCGTAAGAAGTTAAATAACGGTTGGTTCTTCCCGGATATCCTAAGATCATAGCGAAGTCCCCAGGCTTGAATCCCTTAAGGGAAACAGGAAGGTGGTGCTTGGGCTTTAAAGGAACATTGCTTGGAGAATATTCCGCAGGGTTACCGGTAGCATCAGCATAAACACGGAAAACCGTAAAGTCATCCGTATGTCTTGGCCATTCCCAGTTATCCGTATCTCCACCGAATTTTCCTAAAGAGGAAGGCGGAGCTCCTACTAGTCTGATATCTTTATAATCCTGGTAAACAAAATAATAAAATTCATTTCCATTAAAGAAATCTTTTACTACCACAGTATATTTTCCATTTTCTGAGTTTTCGGACTCGATGGCTTTTGTTTCAGCCTCGATGATAGCTTTTCTCTCAGTAGGAGTCATGCTGTTGTTTAGCTTTGAATTAATTCTTTGCGTAGCATCATCCATTCTTACTAAAAATCTAACATACAGGTTTTTAGCATTGAATTCGTCTTTTTGTTTCAAGGCCCAGAATCCGTTTTTCAGATAATCTTTTTCCGGAGTGGAAGCAGCTGCTACTGCACCATATCCACAGTGGTGATTCGTGAAGATAAGCCCTTTGTCAGATACAATTTCCCCTGTACAAAATCCTCCAAAACTTACAATCGCATCCTTTAAACTGGAATTGTTTACAGAATAAATTTCCTCAGGAGTCAAATGCAAACCTTCTTTTTGCATATCAACACCATTAAGCCTTTTGATGAGCATTAATAGCCACATTCCTTCATCGGCTCTCATTTGAGCAAAACTCAATAAGAAAGTGAATAGTAGAAGTATTCTTTTCATTTTATATAATAATTTTTTGTGGGGCTAATTTACTAATTTTTACGATATTTAAATGGATTGGTACAGAATTGGAGGGGCTTTCTTTATGAAAAAAATTATGATAACATTTTTTGTAATTATTACACTCGGATTGGTAGGGAGCTGTTCTTCACAACCGGCTGCTAAAAATTACAATTTACAAAGACAGTGGATGTTGGTGTCATTCAGTAATTTTACAAAAGATCAGTTGATTAAAAGCAAGGCTGCCATTGACCTTACGGCTAAAGAGGAAAAAGGTAAAATTCAAGGATCGGCATTTATGGGATGCAACAATATGTTTTTTACTTCTGAATTTAAAAATAATGGAAAAATGAAGATTTCGGGATTAGGAGGAACATTGATGGCCTGTAATAATATGGACCTTGAAAACTCTTTTGGTGAAAGCTTTGAAAATATGACCCGCTACACCATCAAAGGACATGAACTCATTTTGTCTGATGAAAGAGGAAATGAAATGAAATTTATCGCCGCAGATTGGGATTAAATAGATTGGAAAGCCTGTAAACACAGGCTTTTTTTATTTATATAATAATATGATTTTGTAGTTTCAATAGCAAATACTTTATAAAGATGCTAAAAAACTAAGAATCAATATTATATTAAAGGGTTTTTAATAGTAAACAAGGGTTATTTTTGAGGAAAATTTGTTTATCTTATTTAAAAATGCTATCTTGTAAATCTTATAATATACATAGACTTAATGCTCGAAAAGAAAGAACATAGTTATGAGAAAGCCGTATTGGTGGGGCTCATTACAAAAGACCAGGATGAGGAGAAGCTTAAAGAATATATGGATGAGCTGGAGTTTCTGGCTTATACGGCCGGTGCAACGGTAGAAAAAAGGTTTACCCAAAAACTATCGCAACCGGATTCAAGAACTTTTGTCGGAAGCGGAAAAGCCGAAGAAATAAAAACGTACGTTAAGGAAAACGAAATCGGAACCATTATTTTCGATGATGAACTTTCTCCTTCACAGCTCAAAAACTTAGAAAGAGAACTGGAAGTAAAAATACTGGACAGAACCAATCTTATTCTTGATATTTTTGCTCAGAGAGCGCAGACTTCTTATGCGAGGACGCAGGTGGAACTGGCACAATACGAATATCTTTTACCAAGGCTGACCCGTATGTGGACCCACTTGGAACGTCAGAGAGGAGGGATCGGGATGAGAGGACCCGGAGAAACAGAGATAGAAACCGACCGTCGTATTATCCGTGACAGAATATCATTGCTCAAAGAAAAACTTAAAACCATCGATAAACAGATGGCTACCCAACGAAATAACCGTGGCAAAATGGTAAGAGTATCGCTGGTAGGATACACGAATGTGGGAAAATCCACCTTGATGAATTCTCTTTCCAAATCAGAAGTTTTTGCTGAAAACAAACTGTTTGCAACTCTTGATACCACAGTAAGAAAAGTAGTAATTGGAAATTTACCCTTCCTTCTTACAGATACCGTTGGGTTTATCAGAAAGCTGCCGACACAGCTGGTGGAATCTTTCAAATCTACTTTGGATGAAGTGAGAGAAGCTGACCTGCTGATCCATGTTGTGGATATCTCCCATGCCAGTTTTGAAGATCACATTGCTTCCGTTAATCAGATTTTGCAGGAAATAGATGCCCATAGAAAGCCGATGATTATGGTTTTCAATAAGATCGATGATTTCAGCTATGAGAAAAAAGAGGAAGATGACCTTACTCCATCTACAAGAAAGAATATTTCATTGGATGAATGGAAGAAAACATGGATGGCAAAGTCCAAATATCCTACGGTTTTCATATCGGCTCTTACCAAAGAAAACTTCCCTGAAATGAAAAAGCTTATATATGATGAAGTAATGAAAATTCATATTTCCAGATTTCCTTATAATGACTTCCTGTTTGAATATTTTGAGGACG
Organism: Chryseobacterium sp. CT-SW4; assembly: GCF_048572715.1. GTDB lineage: Bacteria > Bacteroidota > Bacteroidia > Flavobacteriales > Weeksellaceae > Chryseobacterium. Next base: position 3,571,271 of record NZ_CP183840.1, on the reverse strand, counting down.
AGGAAGATGAAAATAACAATTGATGAAATATCGTATTTTCTTATTATTGCTTTTAATCTCTGTTTTTGGCTTTAGTCAGAAATCAAAGATAGATTTTAAAGGGATTGAAAAAAATCTCAGAAACCCCCAGTCTCTCTATAACTATGAGAGATTGATTTTTAAATTTAAAGGGATTCCCAAATCCCTTGACAGCATCGAAGCCCAACACCTTTATTATGGAAGAAACTTTAGAGAAAATAAGGTCTCTACCAATGATGAAGAGTTTAAAAAGCTTGTGGTGGCTTTCAAGGAAAATAATTTTGAGGATTGTATAAAGCTGGGAAGAGCTTTGTATGATAAGGATCCTACTAATCTGGATGTTCTTCTTATATTGCTTCGTACCTACGATGCTAAGCAGGATTCAAGTAATTTTTTACATCATTTGAGCCAGTTCAAATTACTTACCGATGCCATGAAGAACTCCGGGGACGGCAAATCTGAGAAAACAGCCTATTATGTAAATTCTGTGGGAGACGAATATATTTTATTGAATATTCTTAACATCGGGCAGGATTTTACAAGAACTTCCAAATCCTTAAAAGACGGAGTCATGGACATTTGGAAAAACAATAACAACGAAGTATATATCAAAGTACTTTATTTAGATTTTAACTAAAAAAACACCTTTTTGTGGAATTATATTATTCATTTTCAGCCTTAATAGTTTTGGCCTCTATATTCGCGTATCTTAATTACAGATTTCTGAAACTTCCCAGCACAATCGGGATTATGGTCATTGCGATCATTGTTTCCATTTTTCTGGTTTCCTTTGGAGAAACCGTTTTACCCCGGACTTTCGGGCATCTACATAATTTAATGAACAGCATCGACTTTACGGAAGTACTGATGGGTGCTATGCTTAATTTCCTCTTATTTGCCGGAGGAATCCATATTAATATCAACGACTTAAAAGAGCAGTTCTGGCCCGTGGTCATTTTTTCTACGGCAGGAGTGGTCATTTCCACATTCGTGGTAGGCTTTGGAGTTTATTATTTATTGCCTTTGGTAGGAGTTAACCTGCCATTGATCTATTGCCTTGTTTTCGGAGCGCTCATTTCCCCAACGGATCCGGTGGCGGTGCTGAGTGTCTTAAAGATGGCAAATGTTTCCAAATCCCTGGAAACCAAAGTAGCAGGAGAATCTCTTTTCAATGACGGTATGGCAGTTGTGGTTTTCACTGTGATCCTGCAGCTTGCTATCGGAAAAGAAGTGGATCTGGGGCTTGAGAACATCTCTCTTTTATTGCTTGAAGAAGCAGGAGGAGGATTGTTATTAGGAGTTGTTCTCGGTTGGGTTACTTCAAGGTTGATGCGTGAAGTAGATGATTATATTATTTCAGTATTGGTAACACTGTCTGTGGTGATGGGAGGATATCTTGTCGCCCGACAACTTCATATTTCCGGACCACTTACGATGGTAGCGGCAGGACTTTTTATGGGTAATTTTAATGTTAAATTCAAAATGAAATCCGTTACCCAGGATTACCTGATTAAATTTTGGGAACTTATAGATGAAATCCTGAATGCCGTATTATTCCTGTTCATCGGTTTTGAGCTTTTAATGATCAAAGACCTGAACCATTTTATCATTCCGGGAATTGTGGCTATCGTGGTGGTTTTAATTGCCAGGTTTATCTCTATTTGGGGACCCACGAAATTCATGTCCTTTAAAACCCGTTTCAGCCCGCAGACCGTCAAAGTGCTGGTATGGGGAGGAATACGGGGCGGAGTTTCCATAGCGCTGGCCATGTCCATTCCCAAAGGTGAGTATAGCAATGTAATTTTAAGCATCACCTACTGTGTCGTGGTCTTTTCAATCATCGTTCAGGGGCTTACTATTGGTAAAGTGGCAAACCCTAAAATGATTGCCAAAGAAGAGCAGGAACAGGAAGTTGCCGTAGAAGAAGTACATTAAAAAACAATTCTGAACAGAATAATCATAGTTCTTCGATGAGTACAGTTAAAGAAATACATGAAGCATTAGCCGTCCTTTCTATCCCTGAAAAGGCGGCGTTCTTTCCTAAGTTTTTTAAAACAGGGAAAGGAGAATATGGAGAAGGAGATCTTTTTTTAGGAGTTAAGGTTCCCGATCAGAGATCCGTGGCAAAAGAATATTATGCTAAAATTTCTCTTCAGGAATTGAGCGAGCTGTTATCATCAGGGTATCATGAGCATAGATTAACTGCATTGCTCATGCTGATTTCCAAATTTGAGAAAACAAAAGATCCGGTATTGAAAAAAGATCTGGTAGATTTTTATCTCGATCATTTACCACATGTAAACAATTGGGATCTGGTAGATTCCAGCTGCTATAAAATTCTGGGAAGATATGCTTTTGAAAATCAAAAAGAAGATCTGCTTAGAAAACTGTCTGAATCCGGTGAGATGTGGCACAAAAGAATAGCGGTAGTAGGTACCATGCATTATGTGAAAAAAGGATATTTTGAACTTACCAAAGAATTTGTTACCTACAATCTTAAACATCCGCATGATCTGATGCATAAGGCCAACGGCTGGCTGCTTAGAGAAATGGGACAGAAAGATGAAAAGGAATTAATTACCTATCTTAATCAGTATTATAAAGAAATGCCCCGCACCTGCTTAAGATACGCAATAGAAAAGCTTGAGGAAGAAATGAGGCAGGATTATTTAAAAGGAAGAATATAATGGATTGCTTTTTTTGGAAAACCTTGGTTCATTACTTTTTGCATTTGGTCTTTCCGGTTTTTATAGCACTTGTTTTTTTTCCTAAGGACTGGAAAAAGGCATATCTTATAATGCTGGGGACCATGCTGGTGGATTTAGACCATTTATTTGCCAATCCGATCTTTGATCCGAATAGAAATAGCATAGGATTCCACTTTTTGCATTCTTATTATGCCATTGCGGTTTACTTTTTGCTGCTATTTTTTAAAGGCAATATTAAAATTATCGGTATTGGTTTATTGTTGCATATGCTGACGGATATTCAGGATTATCAGCTGTGGAATTGCTAAGTATTATTAGTTTTTTCTTTTAATATTGCAAAACTCATAGATTTTTTGTATTTTGTAAACACCTTATGAAGTTAAAAGAATTCTTTCATTATACGTACGTTTTCCCTGTCCTGACAGTACTTTACTATTTCTCGGGATTAGTTGCCAATGGTGTGGTTTATGAGATTATAGCCGGTGTGCTGCTAACCTCAAGTGTATTATCAGCAGTCCATCATGCCGAAGTGGTGGCTCATAAAGTAGGGGAACCTTTTGGAACTATTATCCTTGCCCTCTGTATTACCATCATTGAGGTAGCCCTTATCATATCATTAATGGTAGCAGGCGGAGACCAGGCTATTACATTGGCCAGAGATACCGTTTTTGCTGCGGTAATGCTTATTCTTAATGGTATTTTGGGGATCTGTATCTTAGTGGGAGGGGTGAAGTATTACGAACAGTTTTTTGCACGTACCTCAGCTACCACCTATTTGGTAAGCATTGTTTCCATTCTGGTTTTAACATTGGTACTTCCGAACTTTACCTCCAGTGTAAACGGTCCTTTTTATAATGAATCCCAATTAACTTTCGTTTCTATCGCATGTTTGGTAATCTATGGAGTGTTCCTGATGGTTCAGACCGTAAGACATAGAAATTATTTCATTATGCCGGACGAAAAAGAAGTGGAGCATTATCTCCCTTCATTAATTAAGACATTGGTGAGCTTTGGATTTTTAATTGTTTGTCTTGCTATTGTGGTATTGATGGCAAAAGGTCTTTCACCAGTGATTGAAGATATGGTTCAAAGCCTGGGGGCTCCGAAATCATTAGTAGGAGTTATCATTGCAGCCGTAGTATTACTTCCCGAAGGTCTGGCAGCTATACGCGCAGCGAGAAGCAACCAGATACAATCCAGTCTTAATCTTGCATTGGGCTCTGCATTGGCAAGTATAGGGTTAACGATCCCGGCTGTGTCAGTGGTTTGTATTCTTTACGATATTCCTTTAGTTTTAGGACTGGATAAGAAGGACATTATTTTACTTTCCTTATCTGTATTTATCGTTATGTTGTCCTTAAGCAGGGGAAAAACCAATATTTTATATGGAACGGTTCTTCTGGTGAACCTTGCGGCTTATATTTTCACTGTTATTGTACCTTAAAGTTTTCTGGCCAGGTCCATTTTAAAAGCCATTAACTGGGCAATGTTTTGGGCCTTATAAAGAGCAAGTTCAGCATTTTTTCCTGTGAAGTTTTCTTCAATGGTCTGCTTCCAGAGTTCAAGCCACCTTTCGAAATGCTTTTTTTCCAAAGCTTCTATTTCGTTAATAGGAAAATGGGCTCCCATAGGATTTCCCTTATAGGACATCTGTCCAAAAAGAATAGTTTCCCAGAAAGAATACATTTTAGGAAGATGTTTTTCCCAGTCAACCTTTACAATATCATTAAAAAAGAACCCGATAGTTTCATCCTCCACTACCTTTTCGTAAAAGGAATTTACCAGCTCTTCAATATCCTGCCTTGAATCTAATGTTTTCATAGCTCAAAGTTAAATTAAATTGTATCAATCTCTTTCGGTCCGGATTTGATAAATTTCATAAAAACAATATTCTATCTTTGCATCAGAATTGAAATGGATTTAGAATTTTACAAACAACAGGCTCAGCAGAAGCAGAAAGAGCATAAAAAATTTTTAGAAGGATTAAAGAAAAAACCTCCTAAAAATCTGGATTATGTAGTACAGGAAGTGCATGAAGAAGTATTTGAAAAAATAGATTGTCTCCAGTGTGCCCAATGCTGCAAGACCACCGGGCCGCTATACACGGAAAAAGACATAGAAAGAATTTCAAAGCATCTTCGTATGAAGCCGGCTGATTTCGAGCAAAAGTTTTTAAGGGTGGATGAGGATAATGATAAGGTATTGCAGAACCTTCCATGCTTTTTTTTAAATGAAGACAATACCTGCTCCATCTATGATGTAAGACCTAAAGCATGCAGGGAATACCCTCATACGGACCGGAAGAAGATCTATCAGATCAATAACCTCACAATTAAAAATACGCTCATCTGTCCTGCTGCATTTGAGTTTGTAGAAGAGATGTCAAGGCGTATGAATAAATAATAATTTTTATAAAAATAAAAAGCATTGAGTTCTCAATGCTTTTTTCTTTCACTTTACTTTTTATCCCTTTATCCCGGGATCAGGTATAAGAAAAAAAGGTCAGAATAAATCTAACCTTTATATATTTTTTAAACCACTCCTTGCGCTAACATAGCTTCGGCTACCTTTACGAAACCTGCTATATTTGCCCCCTTTACATAGTTTACATAGCCATCTTCTTCTTTTCCGTAATCTCTACATGCTTTATGGATTCCGATCATAATTTCTTTCAATCTTGCGTCCACTTCTTCCGAAGTCCAGTTGAGACGGATAGAGTTTTGAGTCATCTCCAATCCTGAAGTAGCAACACCTCCGGCATTAGATGCTTTACCAGGGGAAAACAGAACTTTATTGTCTAAGAAGTAATTGATAGCTTCCAGTGTGGAAGGCATATTAGCTGCTTCAGTTACACACGCGCATCCATTGTCCACTAATATTTTAGCATCTTCCAAATCAAGTTCATTCTGGGTAGCGGCAGGGATGGCAACATCACATTTAACTTCCCACGGGCGTTTTCCGGCAAAGAACTGGGCTGACGGATATTTTTTAACGTAATCTTCCGCTCTGTTGTTACCCGAAGCTCTAAGCTCTAGTAAATAATCTATCTTTTCACCGCTGATTCCGTCTTTATCATATATATATCCATCGGGACCGGAAATAGTAACCGCTTTTCCTCCAAGCTCAGTCACCTTCTTGATTACTCCCCATGCCACGTTTCCAAAACCGGAAACAGTTACCACTTTATCTTTCAGGTCCTGTCCTATTGTTCTTAGCATTTGTTCTGCGAAATATACAACTCCGTATCCGGTTGCTTCAGGGCGGATTAATGAACCTCCGTATGCCAGACCTTTTCCGGTAAGAACTCCGGTAAATTCATTTCTGATCTTTTTATACTGTCCGAAAAGATATCCGATCTCTCTTGCTCCCACACCGATATCTCCGGCAGGAACGTCTGTTTCAGGACCTACATGTTTGCATAATTCTGTCATGAATGCCTGGCAGAAACGCATCACTTCCATATCTGATTTTCCCTGAGGATCAAAATCAGAACCTCCTTTTCCACCTCCCATAGGAAGTGTTGTTAAAGAGTTTTTGAAAACCTGCTCGAATGCTAAAAATTTAAGTACTGATAAATTAACGGTAGGATGGAAACGGATTCCTCCTTTGTAAGGGCCTATGGCAGAGTTCATCTGAATTCTGAACCCTCTGTTTACCTGGATCTCCCCTTTGTCATCAACCCAAGGAACTCTGAATATAATAATTCTCTCTGCTTCTGCCATTCTCTCAAGGAGCTTCATTCCGGTATATTCCTTCTTCGTGGCAATAAACGGAATTACAGTAACGGCAACTTCTTTTACAGCTTGTAAAAATTCCGGCTCATTAGGATTCTTTGCTTCAATTTTTGCAATAAATTCCTGAATCTTCTGCTCAATATTATATTGTTCCATATATTAAGGTTGAATATTATTGCCAACAAATTTAATTTTTTTTTCAAGATTCACAACACCTTATTTAATAATTGTTGAAAATTTAACAATAATGGAGCGTAATATTATTAAATTAATAATTTATGTTCAAATTTTGTTAAAAATTAAATATTATGCTTGAAATAATGCAATATTAAGAAATAGTTAAAATCTAAATTGCCACAAATTGTCTCCCGGAAAGGGACCTGATTTTGCCTAAAAGCTCCAATTCCAAAATAACCGGTAAAATTTTGTGTGTGGAAAGGTCAATTTTTTGGGATAAATCATCCAAAGAAATCTGAGGATTGTGAAAAATGGTTTTATAGATTAAATTCTGATTATCAGATAGTTGTAGGTCTTCTGTTGGGATAGGGAAAAGTTCTTCCATTTGATGAGAAGAAGTGTTAAATCCTAAACAATTGATAAGGTTTTTTATCCCTGAAATGGCAATGGCTTTATGTTGAAAAATGAGATGATTACACCCCTGGCTATAAGGGTCGGTAATCTTTCCCGGTAATGCATAGACATCTCTGTTATAGTTGTTGGCATAGGTAGCCGTACTGATTGAGCCTCCTCCAAAGCCCGTTTCCACTACAATGGTAGAAGGCGAAAATCCTGCTATGATCCGGTTTCTTTGAAGAAAATTTTCCCTGTCGGGCTTTCGGGATGAATTAAACTCAGTGACCAGCGTACCTCCTTCCTCAAGGATCTTTTCAGACAGCTTTTTATTCCTGGGAGGATAGAGGGTTGTAAAGCCATGAGCCAGAACGGCAATAGTTTTTGTTTTATGGTTAATAGACTGCTCATGAACTTCTTTGTCCGTACCCAAGGCAAGCCCGCTTACGGAACAGAAATTGAAACTTTGAGCTTCTTCGAAGAAATCGTGGATGAACTTTTTCCCATACACAGTGATATTCCGGGTTCCAATTAAACTTACATATTGGGGAGAAATATCCAGGTTTCCTTTATGGTAAAGAATAGACGGCGCGTCATCACATTCGTTCAGCAAGTAAGGGAGCTGTCCGAGGTGCCGGAGACTGATTTGAACTTGATGGTTCTCACAGAACTTGAGTTCCTGTTCTGCAAATTTTAGATGCTCAGGATTTCCAATATCCATTACGGTTTTATAGCCTATTCCATCTACTTTCTGATATTCTTTTTTAGCCTGGAACCAAGTGTTTTTTGCATTTCCGAACGTTTTGAGAAGTTTGGAAAAATTGATATCACCGATTTGCAGGCATTGCCGCAATGCGATGGAATAGAGATGTTCTTCGGTGTACATTTGTGTTTTTCTTTCAAATGTAGCGAATTAAGAATTATTTTCTTCTCAGTTCATCCAGGTGTTCCCAGATATCTTCTCTTTTTTTATAAGGAAGTTCAGAAAAATCCTCCGGATGGTTTTCTTTATATTCCTGCCAGAGTTTATCATCTTTTTCACTGTAATAATTAGGAAATTCCCAGATGTATTTTTTCTTTTTTTCTCCTATATCTTTAAATACGAATGCTATGATGCTCCCTACGACAGCTCCTGAAAGGTGAGCCTGCCATGAGATCTTGCTGGGTTCATGCATATTATAAAACAGTTCTTCAGGAAACATTCCCCAGATTAAACTTCCGTAATAGAGAACTACCAGAAGAGAAATGGTGAGAAGCTTCATATTCCATCTGAAAACACCGCTGAAGAAAAGAAAAAATGCCAGTACATAGACCACTCCACTGGCTCCTATTGTACAGGTATACATATATTCTCCTGTGAGAATATCTATGGGAGGGAGCAGCCATACTAAAAATCCGGTAGCAATCCATCCTATGATAAATACTTTATTGGCGATTAAAGGGTAAAATTGATACAGCAGGAACATAAGAACTGCCATGGGAATAGAGTTTCCTATGATGTGATCTATATTTCCATGTAAAAGAGGTGAGGTAATTACCCCTAAAAGGCCCTCAGGTAAAAGAGGAATGATTGCTCCAAAACAACTTTCAAAAAAGCCGTGTAGCTGTAAGAAATATCCGAACCACATGGCAGCAAGCATGAGTGATGGATTTATAATTGCTTTTTTGGAAATTACATTTTTTAGCATGGTGATGGTATCTCAAATCGAAAGCCAAGTATAAATTTCGGAAAATTTGACGATGGTTTTAATTTTTTAATAAAAAAAGAAGACAAAAAGTAATGATTTTGAGACAGTTTTGACATTTAGGTAAAAGCAAATTACTGATGATGGTATTAATTCAGGATATAAAAATGCTGGGAGATGCAGTAAAGCCAGGAAATATACCTAATAAAATATTTTTTAGAATACTTAAAACGCAGCTCGGAAATGAGGTTGAAATTTTATTTGTTTCCTCTGTCTTTGTATTGAAAAAATTATATTTCTATTTTTGCAGAAAAGTCTTTAAATAATGAAGAAGTTTTTATTCATTCTTGCTATTTCCACAGGGATGCTTGTAAGTGGGCAGGAAGAAGAAAAAAAAGAACAGGTAACAGATACGATAAAGCATTGGTCGGTTTTAGGCAAGCATTCTTTAATGCTTAATCAGGCTGCCTTTTCCAACTGGGTAGGAGGGGGAGCCAATAATGTTGGCTGGCTTGCCGGAGTGAATTATAATATCACCTATGAAAAGGATAAGGATTTATGGGAAAATATTATTATTCTCGATTATGGACAAAACAATACCAAAGGAATCGGGACCAGAAAGACGCAGGACGTTATTAATATATCTACCAACTACGGGAGACAGTTTTCAAAGAGCTGGTACTTTTCTTTAGGGGCAAGCTTTCAATCGCAATTTTATGCCGGTTATGAAGATGGGAATAATCCAAGTGCTAAAAAGATATCCAACTTCATGGCACCGGGCTATTTAAATGTCGGGATGGGGATCACCTACCGTCCTAATGATAACCTGAATGTTACACTACGCCCTACCAATGCCCGATGGGTTTTTGTGTTGGATAAAGAACTTCAGTACGCGGGCAGTTATGGACTGAAAGCGGATGGTGACCGTTCCCTGTTACAGTTCGGTTTCCTTGGAACTGCTTCCTACAAGCTGAAAATTATGGATAATGTTACCTTAACTAATACCGCTTCTGTATTCTCCAATTACCTGGATCATCCGGAAAGGCTGGTGCTGGCCTATGGAGGACTTTTAAATCTTAAAGTAAACCGGTTTATCTCTACGAATGTAACTGTAGATTTGCTTTATGATCACAATCAAATTCAAAAAACACAGCTTAAACAGACCTTGGGAGTGGGCTTTGCTTATACCCTGGATAATGGGGTAAAACGTTCTTCGCGTAAAGACAGTCAATGGTGGATAAAAAAATAGAGCCCAAAAATATAATTGAAATGAGCTTTGCAGATATTAATTTGTAAAGCTTATTATTTTCTTTTTTAAGAAGTGTTGTTATATGTAGTTTTAAGTTTGTTTTTTATTGTATAAAAAATTTTTTTATTTCGAATATTTGTGATTTGTTTTTTATTATATTTATAAAAACAAATTAAAAAATCCTATTTATGAAGAAAAAATTATTGCTTATTTCCCTTACTTTGGGAATGACTGCTGCAGCACAGGAAACGAAAACAGATGCACCTGTGGTAGATACTACAAAAGCTTGGTCCATACAGGGGCAACACACTTTAATGCTTAATCAGGCAGCATTCTCTAACTGGGTTGGTGGTGGAGCCAACAACGTGGGATGGCTTGCCGGGGTAAACTATAATATGACCTATGAAAAAGGAAAAGATTTATGGGAAAATATTGTTATCCTCGGATACGGACAGAATAATACCAAAGGAACCGGAACGAGAAAAACCCAGGATGTCATTAACCTTTCCACCAATTATGGGCGTGAAATAGCTAAAAACTGGTATGTATCGGCAGGAGCCAGCTTACAGACACAGTTTGCTGCGGGATATGAAGACGGGAATAATCCTGATGCCCTTAAGCTTTCCAATTTTATGGCGCCGGGATATCTTAATATAGGTGCCGGTTTTACTTACAGACCTAATGATAATTTTACAATGACCCTGCGTCCTGCGAATGCCAGATGGACATTTGTGTTGGATAAAGATTTACAATATGCCGGAAGTTACGGGCTTAAAAATGACGGGGATTCCTCATTATTCCAGTTCGGGTTTTTGGGAACGGCAGTGTATAAGGTTAAAATTATGGAGAATATCAATTTAACGAACTCTGCGTCTGTGTTTTCCAACTATTTAGATCATCCCGAAAGACTGGTACTTTCATACAGTGGAATTCTGAATATGAAAATTAATAAATATATCTCTTCCAATATCACGCTGGATCTGATGTATGACCATAATCAAATTAAAAGAACACAGCTGAAACAAACATTGGGAGTAGGACTTGCCTATAATTTCGATAATGGAGTTAAACGTTCCGAAAAGAAAGATAATCAAACCTGGATGAAATAATTCCGGATTAATATATACCTAAAAAAAGCACCTCATTGAGGTGCTTTTTATATTTAAAATTCAATATCTACTTTGAGTTTCTCAGCCAGCAGCTTTGATATTTTTTCCTTTAAAGGTTCGATATCAATATTCTGCATCGCATCATTAGCAAACGCATAAAGCAATAAAGCCTGTGCTTCTTTTTTGGAAATACCTCTTGCTCGTAGATAGAATAAAGCATCCTCATTAAGCTGTCCTACGGTACAACCGTGGGAGCATTTTACATCGTCCGCAAAAATTTCCAATTGAGGCTTGGTATCTATAGTGGCCCCTTCGCTCAATAATACATTGTTATTTTGCTGATACGCATTGGTTTTTTGAGCTATTTTGTCTACAAAGACCTTTCCGTTGAAAACTCCGTGAGCATTGTCTTTATAAATTCCTTTATAATTCTGATAACTCTCACAATTCGGTTGATTGTGGTGCACGGCAGTGTGGTGATCTACAAGCTGCTCTTTCCCGATAATGGTAATTCCGTTCATAAACGAATTGATATTTTGGCCGTTATGAATAAAATCCAGGTTGTTTCTTACCAGCTTACCTCCGAAAGAGAATGTATTTACTGTCGTTAAACTGTCTTTTTCCTGTTTTGCGAAAGTACTATCTACCAGATAGGAAGTATCGTTATCATTCTGAAGCTTATGCCAGTCTGCTTTTGCATTCGGATATGTAAAAATTTCAGTTACTGAATTGGTAAATACATAAGTTTCATCAAAGTTATGATGACTTTCAATGATCTCTACCTTAGCCCCTTCTTCTACGATCAATAAGTTTCTTGTATTGTAAAATGTATTTTCTTCTTGATTTTGTGACAGATAGAATACATGGATCGGTTTTTCAATCACCACATTCTTAGGTACTTTTAAGAAGAAACCATATTTGCAATAGGCTAAATTCAATTGAGCGAAAGCTGAATTTTCAGGAGTAAGCGTATTGAAATATTGATCAAAAACCTCTTTATGCTTATCATCATTCAAAGCATAATTAAAAGAAAGGAACTCAACATTTTCAATAGAAACTTTTGAAAATTCTTTATGAAGCTTTCCGTTGATAAAAACAATCCAATCAAAGTTTTCCTCTCCTAAATGAAGCTGGTCAAATTGTTCTTTTGTAAGATTATGACCTTCTTTAGGGAAAAAGTTATAGTTCTTTTCCGTGATCTCTTTGAGGTTGGTATATTTATATTCTTCGTCTTTTTTGGTTGGAAAACCGATTTTTTCAAACTTTTGAAGAGCTGATTTTCTGTCTCCGTCCAGGAACCTGTGCTGAAGACCCTCCAGGAATTTGTTATGGTTTTCTGTAAGTTGTTCGTATAAAGCCATTATTGATATTTCGGCTATCACACCTTATTTATTGTTGTATAATTAAAATTGATTAAATGGTATACGCAGCTGTTAATTAAGCAGCCAGTCGTATCCTTTTTCTTCCAGTTCCAATGCTAAAGATTTATCACCTGTTTTGATGATCTTTCCATTTGCTAAAACATGAACAAAATCCGGTTGGATGTAATTCAGCAGCCTTTGGTAGTGAGTGATTAAAAGAACGGCATTTCCTGCATTTTTAAAATGATTTACCCCGTCTGCCACGATTCTTAACGCATCGATATCCAATCCCGAATCTGTTTCATCCAGAATGGCCAGCTTAGGATTAAGCATAAGCATCTGGAAGATTTCATTTCTTTTCTTTTCACCACCGGAGAATCCTTCGTTCAGTGATCGGGAAAGAAAATCTTTTTTAATACCCAGTTTTTCAGATTTTTCACGGATTAAAGCCAGCATTTCTTTAGCAGGCATTTCCTCAAGCCCGTTGGCTTTTCTGTTTTCATTTAATGCTGCTTTTATAAAATTCGTTACGGATACCCCGGGAATTTCTACCGGATACTGGAAAGAAAGGAAGATTCCTTTATGGGCTCTTTCTTCAGGTGCATCTTCATTGATGTTTTCACCTCCGAACAGGATTTCTCCATCGGTCACTTCATAGTCTTCTTTCCCTGCAATTACAGATGAAAGAGTTGATTTTCCCGCTCCATTAGGTCCCATAATGGCGTGAACCTCACCTGGTTTTATTTCAAGATTTATACCTTTTAAAATTTCTGCGCCATCTTCAATTTTGGCGTGCAAGTTTTTAATTTCTAACATAGTTTTATGTATGATAATTTGGTAATGGTTAATTACCGCTTTATATTCTTTTTATTTGGTTGTCCGGTATAGGAGAGCTCTCCTTATTTGCTTTAACAAAATACCCGGACTGATTACATTTATCCTACCGATCCTTCTAATGAAATTTCAAGAAGCTTTTGAGCTTCAATGGCAAATTCCATAGGAAGTTTATTTAAAACCTCTTTACTGAAACCATTTACAATAAGAGCAATAGCTCTTTCTGTATCTATTCCTCTCTGGTTACAATAGAAGATCTGGTCTTCTCCGATTTTTGAAGTGGTGGCTTCGTGCTCCAATTGGGCGGTCGGATCTTTGATCTCGATGTAAGGGAACGTATGGGCTCCACATTCATTACCCATTAACAGGGAGTCACACTGGGAGAAATTTCTGGCTCCTTTTGCTGATGGCATTACTTTTACCAATCCTCTGTAGGAGTTATTTGATTTCCCTGCTGAAATCCCCTTGGAAATAATGGTAGATCTTGTATTCTTTCCGATATGGATCATTTTGGTTCCTGTATCTGCATATTGGTGATTATTGGTTACCGCAATGGAATAAAACTCTCCGATGGAATTATCACCTTTCAGGATGCATGATGGATATTTCCAGGTTACTGCAGAACCAGTCTCTACTTGAGTCCAGGAGATTTTTGCACCTTTTTCACAAAGCCCTCTTTTGGTTACAAAATTGAATACTCCGCCTTTTCCTTCTTCATTTCCCGGGTACCAGTTCTGAACGGTAGAATATTTAATTTCTGCGTTATCTAATGCGATGAGTTCTACCACAGCGGCGTGGAGCTGGTTTTCATCTCTGGAAGGAGCTGTACAACCCTCAAGATAAGAAACGTAGCTTCCCTCATCGGCAATCACAAGTGTTCTTTCAAACTGTCCTGTTCCTGCCTGATTGATCCGGAAATAAGTGGAAAGTTCCATCGGGCAGCGTACACCTTTAGGAATATAACAGAAACTTCCGTCTGAGAACACTGCGGAATTCAAGGCCGAATAAAAGTTATCTCCTCGCGGAACCACTTTACCGATATATTTTTTTACTAAATCGGGATGGTTTTTAATCGCCTCGGAAATAGAGCAGAAAATAATTCCTTTTTCTGCTAATGTTTCCTGAAATGTTGTCTTTACGGAAACAGAGTCCATGACGATATCCACGGCTACTCCCGAAAGTCTCTTTTGTTCCTCGATATTGATACCCAGTTTTTCAAAAGTCTTTAGTAATTCTGGGTCTACCTCATCCAGGCTTGCGAGCTCAGGTTTTACCTTGGGAGCTGCATAATAGCGGATGGCTTGGAAATCAGGCTTTTCATATTTGATGTTGGCCCAATCCGGCTCTGTCATCTTCTGCCATACTCTGAAAGCTTCCAAACGCCATTCTGTCATCCATTCCGGCTCTTCTTTTTTTGCAGAAATAGCACGGATGATGTCTTCGTTTAAACCGATTGGGAAATCCTCATAATCTATTTTGGTTTCCCAGCCGAATTCATATTTTTTATTTTCTAAATCGACGCGTAAATCGTCTTCTGTATACTTACTCATTATCTTTTAGATTTCATGATTCAGATTCAGAAACCAGGCCGGAAGCCCTCATTCCTGCTTTCTGACATCAATGTCTATAAACTAAAACTTTCTCCACAACCACATGTTCTGGAGGCATTAGGATTATTAAAAACAAATCCTTTCCCATTTAATCCCCCTGAATATTCAAGGATAGTCCCTGCTAAATAGAGAATCGATTTTTTATCTACAACAATTTTAATGTTATTGTCTTCAAAAATTTGATCAGTTTCTGTCTTTTGGTTATCAAACTTTAAAACATACTCCAAACCAGAACATCCTCCACTTTTCACCCCTACTCTTATATAGTCTTCAGCAGGGTTGAAGCCTTCTTCAGTCATCAACTGAATTGCTTTTGCCTTTGCTTGATCCGAAACCTTTATCATTGTATTTATTTAGAATGATTTAATGTTGCAAAAATACGAACTAATTTCCGCAATCTCAAATTGATGGTATCTATTTTAACTATTTTACATAATGGGGTGGTTACCATTGTTAAAATTTATATAAATTCTTTTTTATGAGAAATAATTGAGCCCCTTTTTAATTTAACTTTGATGAGGATTTTTTATCTATTAAATATATGAAAAAAAGATTATTGGGACTTTTGGTGTTACTTTTTGTAAATGCGGCGTATGGGCAGACCATACGGTATGTCTATGAAACATCCGTCAATCCGGATTCGATCAACCTTGTTGATCTGAAAAATGAAATTACTTTTTTGGATATTAAAGGAAACAAGTCTTTATTCATCAGTGAAAGTAAGCTATTAAAAGACTCGTTGCAGACCGCTTTTTTTAAGGCTGAAGAAGCGTTAGAAAATAATAAGAGTAAAAAAAGAGCAAAGGAGGATTTTCCAAAAACGGGAATGAAAAAAATAGAGCCCACCTTTTTTGAATACTTTATTACTAAAGATATTGCAGAAAAAAAAGTTTATTATTACGATAGAGTAGCCAGCAGGCAAATTTTTTATCAGGAAGACAGGCCCCTGAATTGGAAAATAACCAATGAAATGGAAACGCAGAACGGATATCCGGCTCAAAAAGCTGTTGTAAATTTCGGAGGAAGAATGTGGACTGCATGGTTTACTAAGGATATAAATGTTTCTGACGGACCTTACAAATTTGCCGGGCTTCCCGGACTTATAGTGAAGCTGGAAGATGATAAGGGAGATTATAAATTTGATCTGGTTAAAAAAATCAATATTCCCAATGCCTTTGAAGAACAGATAAATCCTAATGCGAAACAAAGCACCCGTGTTGAATTTAATGGAGATAAAGCAGCTCTGGAACTGGAGTTCGGGAAAAATAAAAAATCCATTACAGGAAATGAGAGAGGAATGATGCCGCCGGGAGGTGGCCGTGGTGGTGGAATGCGCGGAGGAAGCGGTAGCCATCCGGGAGGAGGAATGCCACCGGGAAACATGGGTAGTGATATCGGTTCCTTATCCACAGGTATTTCTACTTCGAGTCTTCTGCATACAGGAAATCAAAACCCAATTGAACTAAAATAAAAAATATACATGAAAAAGATCGGTATTATTGCTTTAATGCTAGTCATGCAAAATATGTTCGCCCAAACCAACAGGTTTGTGTATCAGGTGACTATGAAGCTGGATTCTACGAATAGAAATGATATAAAAACAGAAAATGCTTACCTGGATATTTCACCTGAAAAATCTCTTTTTTATGCTGAAAATAGAATAAAGAGAGATTCTGTTATGTCTAAAGCTGTTCAAAGCGGAGGGGGTCCTAAAAGTGTCAGGTCACAAATGGAAAGCCTAAAGTCAAATATTAATTATACAGTTGAAAAAGACAAAAAGGCTCTTACCACTGCTTATAAAGACAGATTGGGCAGAGATACCTATTTGTATGAAGAAGACAGACCCTTAAACTGGAAAATTCTTTCGGAAACGACAACGATAGGAGAATATAAGGTGCAGAAGGCAGAAACGGATTTCGCCGGAAGAAAATGGACTGCATGGTTTACGACCGACCTTCCTTATCAGGACGGACCTTATAAGTTTAGTGGGCTTCCGGGCTTGATTGTTAAAGTAGAGGATAGCAAAGGAGATTATTCTTTCGACTTAATGAAGAACTACAAGATTGCCGAGCTGCCGAATATAACCCAAAGGGGCCCTGGAAATATAATTAAAGTGAAAAGAAAAGATTATGTAAAACAACAGGAAAAGTTCCGAAAGGATCCGGTTTCGTTTATGACACAGGGAGCGCCGCAACCTCCTAGAAGGGGTGGTGATGGAGGACCCGGAGGGCCTGGTGGCGGAGCTAATCAGGCTGAGATGAGAAAACGAATGGAGGAAAGATTGAAAGAAGAGACTAAAACCAATAATAATCCTATTGAATTACAATAAAAAAAAGAGTCCTGATAAGGACTCTTTTTTTTATTTATTATTTCAGAAGCTGATTAAATGTATCGCCCTGTCGTATATCTCCTGTATTGTACCCCTTCATAAACCATTCTTTACGCTGGGCGGAAGATCCGTGGGTAAAACTTTCCTGATTTACATATCCCTGGGCTCTTCTTTGGATATTATCATCTCCTACTGCTTCTGCAGCACTGATGGCAGATTCAATATCTCCCGGCTCCAAAATTCCTTCTCTGCTATCCGTACGCTTGGCCCAAACTCCTGCATAAAAGTCTGCCTGTAATTCCGTAGCAACGGAAACACGGTTCATATCCGCTTCCGAGTATCGTCCGCTTCTTCTCAGGGCATCTACCTTTTGAGTGGTTCCCAATAAAGTTTGTACGTGATGTCCCACTTCATGGGCTAATACGTAAGCTATGGTAAATTCTGTAACTTTAGCACCAAATCTCTGCTGGAGTTCATTGAAAAAGCTCATGTCCATATAAACCGTTTGATCTGCAGGACAATAGAAAGGTCCCATTGAAGATTCAGCCACTCCGCATCCGGATTGAGTTGTATTTTCAAATAGAACTATTGTAGGCTTCACGTAATTCATTCCGTTTTCCCTGAAAATCTGTTCCCAGGTTATAATATTCCATTTACCCATCATATCTACCATTTCTCCGATTTTCTTATCATTCTCTGATAATTCACGTTTTTCCGTATAGTTTTGAGATGATGTACTGGAATTCAGGATGCTGGAAGGATTTCCTCCCAAAAAGAAAATGATAGCAGCAATAATTAACGTGCCAAGACCTCCTCCTACAACTGCTCCTCCTCCAAGGCCCCGTCTGTCTTCTACATTTCCTCCTCTATCTTCTGTCCATTTCATAATAAGTAATTTATGAGTAAAGTTAAAAATTTTATAAGTATGTTTTGTTGCTAAATAATTACTTTTCAGTATTTCTAATGGGAAAGATTCAGCTGATTGGTTTTAAGCCAGTAAGAAGTTGACTGAAAAGCTGATACAGTCTGTTCCACAAGGTTTTGATCTCTTTGTTTATCTTTCAGCAGGACCTCGGTGTAGTAAATATTAAATTCCGGAGCAAGACTGCTTTTATTTTGCTGAAGAGTATACTGTTTTACGTTTCTTACAGGGGATATAATCGTCAGTCTGTCATCTTTTACAAATCCCAGATCCTGATAGGTTGCGATATAAGCTTTAGGCTGAAAATTCTCCTTAAGAGCATCCTGTCCTAAAAATTTAGACTGATAATTGAAATTCAATAATCCAAATAAGGTAGGCATAATATCAATCTGGGACATCAGCTTATTGAACTTTTGAGGTTGTATAAATCCTTCGGAAAATATCATGGCCGGAATCCGGTATTTATCCATTGGTAATTCCGTATCACCGGCACTGGAAGCACAATGATCAGCCGCAATTACGAACACCGTATTTTTATACCAGTCCTGTTTTTTTGCCATTTCAAAGAATTTTCTGATGGCATAGTCGGTATATTTTACTCCTCCTTCCCTGGATTTTGCATTGCCCGGGATATCAATTCTTCCATCAGGATAAGTAAACGGCCTGTGATTGGAAACCGTCATCCAGTGATTAAAGAAAGGCTTTCCGGATCTGGCCTCAGCATTCATTACCTGAATTGCTTTTTTAGCCATATCTTCATCAGCAACTCCCCACACATTGGCAAAGGTAATCTCCTGGGGTGTAAAATTATTTCTATCTATGATATCATAGCCGTTTCCACCAAAGAAATCTTTCATATTGTCGAAATAGCTATAACCGCCATACAGGTATTTAACATCATAGCCTTTGGATTTGAAAACACTTCCGGTAGTGAATTTATTTTTATTAGAGATTTCCCGTTTTATGATACTTTCTCCAGCGGTAGGCGGAATACATAAGGTTAATGCTTCCAGTCCCCGCACAGTTCTGTTTCCTGTAGCATAAAGATTGGTGAACATTAAAGAACGGTCCGCCAGGCTATCAAGGAAGGGGGTAATGTTTTGAGTATTTCCGTAATGAGTCATAAAATCCGCTGACAGACTTTCAATGGAGATCAGGACAACATTCTTTTTAAGCTCGGGCTGATCAGAAATAATATTTCTTTTGAGTGTAGGCTGAGGATATTGACTTAAAAACAGGTCTTCCGCTTTTTTCTGATCTATCGTTGAATAAAACTGGAAATAATCGAGTTCATTATGGGTAAAAGCCCAATAGAATTTAGGAAGTCCGTTAGCCTGTATTTCTTCTGCAAAAACATTTTGAGATTTTATCTTCATCATTGAAGGAATGATGAGAATACTTAATGCCACCATCAGTACGAATGTACCCAGCAGTAAAAATTTTTGTTTAATATCCGGTAATTCTTCCAGCTCACTTTTTGTTTTTTTATAAATATACCACGTTATGGCAATGCTGATAATCAGAATGGCTGAAAAAAGAGGAATCACCGGGTAGCTCTCTATTATGTTACCAATCACTTCATTCGTATAAATAAGGTAATCTACTGCTATGAAATTATAGCGGAGCCCGAATTCATTGTAAAAAAAGTATTCGCTTACGGCATTGAAAACAATAACCAGAACGTAGATAAAGAGCGTAACGAAATATAAGACACTTCTTATTTTTTTGCGATATGCCGGCAAAAAGAGCATTAAACCGAATAAAAATGCTTTTAATCCTACAAATGATAATGCAATATCAGTTACAGAGCCTCCATATTGTTTGAATATGTTATTAGGAATTAGGAGGATGTAGAAAAACAACAGAAGCATGAGTCCAAATATGATATAACCGTAAGGCTTGTTGTATTTGGAATCAGATAAGAAAAGAAAATATAAAGCTAAAAATGAGCTGGCTATTGTGAAAACCAGGATATCATTTATGATACCGCCCGCTATTACTTTTATAATCTCAAAAAATCCAAAATCTGCTGTTGTAATAGGATGGAAAAAAAAGACTATTCTCAGCAGTAATGAAATGATGAGATAGAATATTCCAAGGTATAGGAATGGTTTAATTTTTTTTGAAAACATATGTGCTAATTTCAATGTTTATTCTAGGAACTTCCGAAGCCTATATTTCCTTTTTTGCCGGTCAGGCTCTTTTTAAAGTCGATCATCTGTAATGCGGTTGCTGCTGCTTCAATTCCTTTATTTCCTAAAGCTCCGCCACTTCTTGCAATAGACTGTTCTTTGGTGTCATCAGTAAGTACACAGAAAATAGTAGGGGTATCGGTAAGGATATTACAATCTTTAATTCCCTGCGCTACGGCAGAGCATACATAATCAAAGTGGGAAGTTTCTCCACGGATCACACAGCCGATAGCAATTACAGCATCATATTTTCTTTCTTTACAAAGCTGCATACTGGCATAGCTAAGCTCGAAAGCACCCGGAACCGGAAAAAGTTTAATGTTTTCTTCTTTAACTCCTTCTTTTTTTAATGTTTCAAGAGCACCGTCACGAAGATTTAAAGTTACAAAGTCATTCCACTCAGAAAAAACAATGCCGATAGAAAAATCCTCGGCATTCGTTATGTTAAGTGGCTTGTAATCGGAAAGATTAACTGTTGCCATTTTTTAAAAGTATTTAGTCATTTCAATATAAGAATCGGACATTCCGTTATCGTAGTCCTGATATTTTTCATCAATAGCGGAGAAGTATTTTTTAGCTTCAGCTTTTTTCTTTAAGCCTAATGCTAGGATCCCTGCTTTTCTTGTGAAATAATAGGAAGTGTAAGGATCATCTGAAGCAGAAGTCGCTTTATCAAGAAGAGAAAGTGCTTCGTCATTTTTGTTCAATCCTGATTTGGCGTCTGCCATAGCTCCGTATTTTAATGCCATGAGGGTTTTATTATCCGTAGAAAATTTATCTAACAGATCATAGGCCTCCTGGAATTTTCCTTCTTTAAATTTCAATAATCCTGCATTATAAGCGGAAAGCTTACCGATCTTAGTTGAAGAATATTCATTGTAAGTTCCTAAAAATCCAGGGTTGGCAGCAGATTTTCCTCCCAATGCTTCTTTATCCTTTCCTTCAGAAAGATTTTTTTGTGCAGCTAAAAAGCCTTTTACTGCCTCTTCATTTTTTGGAGCAACAATAAATTGCTGATAAGCGAAGAAACCTAAAACTCCCAATATCAATAAACCAAAGATAATACCTAATGGTTTTGAATATTTTTCAAGGAATCTTTCAGTGTTTAAAGCTTCTCTGTCAAGATCTTTAAAAAATTCCACCGTTTCCTTACCTTCTTGCTCTTTATGAGCATTCTTACCCAATTTTGCCATATATTTTTAAAAATTGAAATGCAAATTTAATTGTTTCTGAGTGATTTACAAAATACTTTGCATTGAATCATAAAGTTTTTTGTTCCTGATGCTGATTATATCCTGCAAACAGGGAAATTTCAAGTGTTAATTAATATTCCAGTAAGGAATATACTTCCGCATTAAAGCTTTTAAGCTTATCTTCTCCTTTAAGCCCTTTAAGACCGATTAGAAAACTGAATTGAGCTACTTTGGCTCCCTGTTTTTCAACAAGCTTTGCTGCTGCTTCGGTAGTTCCGCCCGTAGCCAATAAGTCATCATGAATAAGAATTCTCTGGCCTTTTTTGATTTGTCCTTCACGCGTTTCTATTTCTGCACTGCCATATTCCAGATCATATTTTTCGGAAATGATAGGGGGAGGAAGTTTTCCTTTTTTTCTGATGAGTATGAAAGGTACTTCTAGGGCAACGGCCACTGCAATTCCAAATAGATATCCGCGGCTTTCTATTCCGCATACGGCATCTACTTTTCCTTTGCTAAAGGCTACCAGATCTTCGATGACTTCTTCATATAATTTTGGATTAAGGAAGATCGGTGAGATATCTTTAAACTGAATTCCCGGTATCGGAAAGTCAGAAATATTTTCTATTGTATTTTCTAATTTACTGATAAGTTCTTTTGAAGCCATTAGGGAGTAATTTTATAGCTGGATATTTTCCAGTCGCCGTTTACATTCTTCAATCCGAAAGTTACCTTTAAAGAGGTTGTTTTTCCGTTTTTATCGGTTACATCATACGTAGCATTTACACTTGCCGAATTGGCATTGGAAGCTCCTGTAGAGATATTTTTAATATTAAGACTTTTTACAGCTCCAAAACCTGAATTAGGATTTGAAAAAGACTCATAACTTCCCCAAGACGGGTTGTTTGAAGAATCAAACGCAGCTTTAAGATTTTGAGAACCTACATTATTTAAAAACTTATTAACGGCTGTTTTAGGATCTGCAGCAGGTTGCTTAGGTGTTGCTGCAGCCGGGGTTGCAGGTGTTGCATTAGGGTCTGTTGAAGACGGGCTGACAGGGATATTAGGGTCAACCATTGTAGGATCCTGGATTACCGTTGTGGAATCTACTTTAGGAGGTGCAGGAACCTTTAAGGCGTTAGGATTTACATCTAAGCCTATTCTGGACATTTTGAATGTTTTTTGAGTCGTTTTTACAGAAACGGTAATGTCTATTTTATTATCTACAACTTTAGATGCCTGTATGGATGAGAATTTGAGGTTGAACCCTCTGAAATTGTTATCCTGCATTAAGTTTTTCGAAGTATATATTTTGGACCCGTTACTGAAAACTTCCAATGTGGTTTCCAGGGCAGCTCCAGTAAAGGCGATAGGGTTTCCGGTATTGTCCACCAATCTTGGAATTACCTGGATGGCAGTAGCCCCTGTACCGTCATCACCTGTAGGTCTGGTTGTTAAGGAAAGTGAGTTGGCTTTTATATCATTAGGATCACTTTCTTTGGCTTTTTCATCACCGAAGATATTCATTTCTCCTAATGACGGAGGGGCAGTGCTGGCCCATTCAATACCATTTTGCTGAGCTACCTGATCAGCCATGCTCATGATCTCAGGAACCTTTTTTCCGTTGATGAGTTGACCGAGGGCCTTAAGCTCATTGATGTCACCATCCGCTTCCACTCCAAAGGTTTTAAGGATATACAAAGCTTCATTAAATTTAATTTGCTTAATGGTGGAAAGGCTGGAGGCCATGTCATTGATACTAGACTGTAATGTTTTCGTATTGGTTGCATCTACATGATCCTTTTTACATGCTGTAAAAAGCAATAAGCTGAACATGAGAAGAAAAGACAACTTTTTCATTATTTATCTGGTTTCTGCAAATTTACTAAAACGTTTAATACTAAAGTTTTTTATTTTGTATTTTATTAAGTAAAGGGGTAGTGGGAGTGTCACTTTGAGTTTATTCCAATAAAAAAGCTGATCGACTGACCAGCTTTTTTATTTTTTATTGAGAATATGATTCCTTAGAAAGGATATTCATAAATTTCTGATTCATGTAGGTAAGGGTTACCTGTAGGAATAAGCTTCAATTTAGATAATGCGGACATTACCGTGAAGATGAATAATCCTGCTACGAATAGAATAGCTCCTACAACTAATAGTAATACTTCAGGAGTTTTCCAGTATGGACCTACCGTTCCTGGCATTACCATATTGAAATAATCTAAAATATGTCCTAAAAGAACGATTACCGCCATAGTGGTTACCACCTTGTAATTTCTCTTGATGCTGCTGCTTACTAAAACCAATAATGGTAATAGGAAGTTAACAATAAGCATAGGTAAGAAAGTGATGGAGTAGTGCTCAAATCTTCCGAAGAAATAGTTAACCTCTTCAGGAATATTAGCATACCAGTAAAGCATGAACTGAGCAAACCATGTATACGTCCAAAGCATACTTGTAGCGAAAAGGAATACTCCTAAGTCGTGTAAGTGATTGTCATTGAACTGTGGTAAGAAACCGTTTTTCTTAAGATATACACTTAAAAGGATGATTACTGCGATACCACTGGCTAAACAACTTACCATAGAATACCAGATATACATTGTAGAATACCAGTGAGGGTCAATAGACATCAACCAATCCCATGCCCAAGCTGCTGAAGCAAACCCGAAGAATGCGATGTAACCAACAGCCCATCTGTAAAGCATTTGATAATCTACTCTGGATTTGGTTTCATCTACTTTTTTAGACATTGCTTTCAGTTTCCATGCGAAGAAGGTAGCTCCTGCCACATAGATAATTGTTCTGATAGCATAGAAAGGTATATTTAAGAATTTTCTCTTTTCATATAGGATAACATCGAAGTTAGGATCTGCCGGATCAGTTAAGGCAGGATCCATCCAGTGGAATAGATGACCATTATGAGTAATGTTTAAGATCATAATGATGATTAAAATGGCTCCACCCCAAGGGATGTAAGAAGCAATAGCTTCCATTACTCTTGTAATGATGATTGGCCATCCTGCATGAGCAGCGTGCTGAATACAATAGAAAAATAATACACAGCAACTTACTCCAAAGAAAAATACAGCAACAAAGTGTATAGATGCTAATGGCTGATTGTGAATCTGCATGGCAGCATGTTCTAAATGTGAGGCATGATCCTGAGGACCTACCAGTTCACTGGAGTGTGTAGGTGCATCATGACCTGAAGCATGAACAGCTTCCATCATGTGCTCTATTTTTTCAGTACTGATTCCCTTGTTCAGGAAAAAACCGATACCGAATAGCACTAAACCTACAACAAGAAGTATTATAGAAGTTGACTTTAATTTTGGTGAAAAACTATACATTTCTTTTCTTATTTTTTAGTTGCGGTAGAATCTGTTTTTGTTTCCGTAGCTGCTGCGGCTGCTGGTGCTGCATTTTTCTTGAAAGCACTCATTACATACATGGCAACTCTCCATCTGTCTCCAGGGTTTAATTGTCCTGCGTAAGAGCCCATCGCATTTCTACCGTTTGTTAGTACATAGTGAACAGATCCTACTGTGATTTCTCTATCAGCATAGTTTGGAACTCCGGAATAGGCTCCACTCTGTACTATTGATCCTTGTCCGTCACCTGCCGTACCGTGACATGCAGCACAGGTGTGATCAAACAATACTTTTCCTCTCTCTATATCTTTAGCTTCATTAGCAGGATTCAAAGGGGACACTGTAATTGATTTTGATGCGTTATAACCAGCGTTATACTCATCAACATTTTTAGGTAGTTTTCCTTCTTCAAAAATTCCGTCTTTATTTTGGGAAACTGTACCTTCTACAGGAGAAAGTCCGGTTGCGCCGTTATTTTTTACAAAGGCAGGAATTTCATTTTCATGATCTGAATAGGCATCCTCAGCTTTCATCAATGGATCGTAAGCCACAGGGAAATACATATCAGGAAAATATACTAATGGTGCATTTTCTTTTGGTCCGCAAGAATTAAGTAAAACTGTTGTTAAACCTAAAATTGCTGTAATTCTTAGTACATTCTTTTTCATTTTAAGCGTCTTTAACAGTTATTTCTTCAACTCCGGTTTCAATCAGTAACTGCTTTACAGATTCTACATCTTCAGTTACAAATTCCATCATAAACTTATCATCTGTAGTTCTCGGATCTGGATTCTGAGCGGGAGCACCAGGATACATTTTATTTCTTACTAAGAAAGTCAATGACATCATGTGAGCGGCGCAGAATACCATTAATTCGAACATTGGAACTACGAATGCAGGCATATTGTGAGCCCAGTCAAAAGCTGGTTTACCACCAATATTCTGAGGCCAGTCATGGTTCATTACATACCAGGTCAGAGTAGCTCCGATGGTAAGCCCATAACAGGCATAAATGAATGCGGCATCCGAGATTCTTGTTTTCTTTAACCCTAAAGCTTTATCTAGCCCGTGAACTGGGAATGGAGTATAAACCTCGTTGATTTTAATTCCTTTATCGTTGAATGCTTTAACGCCGTTCATTAAATCGTCGTCGTCAGCATAAAGTCCGTATACAATTTTAGTGGTGCTCATCTCCTTCTTTTGCTTTATAAGTTTCACCTGAGATTTTCAAAATCGATTTTAATTCGGCCTGTGCAATTACAGGGAATGTTCTTGCGTATAATAAGAATAATACAGAGAAGAATCCGATTGTTCCTAAGTATACACCCACATCAATAATTGTTGGTTTAAACATCGTCCAGGATCCTGGTAAGTAATCTCTTGAAAGGTTGATTACGATGATGTCGAAACGCTCAAACCACATACCGATGTTGATGATTAATGCAACGATGAATGTCCAGATAATGTTCGTTCTTAGTTTCTTGAACCAGAAAGAAGCAGGAACAACAAGGTTACAGATAATCAGTGACCAGAAAGCCCACCAGTAAGGTCCTACTGCAGCTCCCGGAGATAAGTATGTAAAGTCTTCATATCTTGAACCGGAATACCATCCGATAAAATATTCAGTTGCATAAGCTACTGTTACCATACCTCCTGTAAGGATGATTACGATGTTCATAATTTCGATATGATACATAGTAATATAGTCTTCCAGGTGACAAACTTTTCTAGCGATAAGCAATAGGGTTTGTACCATTGCAAATCCTGAGAAGATCGCACCGGCAACGAAATAAGGAGGGTAGATTGTAGAGTGCCATCCTTTAATTACCGAAGTGGCGAAGTCGAAGGATACGGTGGTGTGTACTGAGAATACAAGTGGAGTTGCCAAACCTGCCAATACCAAAGATAATTCTTCAAATCTTTGCCAGTGTTTTGCTTTACCACCCCAACCGAATGCTAGGAATGTATAAATCTTCTTAGTCCAAGGAGTCTTAGCTCTGTCTCTGATCATTGCAAAGTCAGGGATAAGTCCCATGAACCAGAATACTGTAGATACTGAGAAATAAGTTGAGATCGCAAATACGTCCCAAAGTAGAGGAGAGTTAAAGTTGGTCCATAAAGAACCGAACTGGTTTGGTAAAGGGAATACCCAATATCCTACCCAAACTCTACCCATGTGAATTACCGGGAAGATTGCTGCCTGTACAACTGCGAAGATCGTCATCGCTTCCGCAGAACGGTTTACAGACATTCTCCAACGTTGTCTAAATAATAATAATACCGCTGAGATTAGAGTTCCGGCGTGACCAATACCTACCCACCATACGAAGTTGGTAATATCCCAACCCCAGTTAATAGTTCTGTTAAGTCCCCATGCTCCAATACCCGTTCCGATAGTGTAAGCGATACAACCAAAACCATAGATGAATAGAACTAGGGCTGCATACAATGAAATCCACCATAGTTTACCTGCTCTCTCTTCGATAGGTCTTGCAATATCTTCTGTGATATCGTGATAAGTTTTGTGACCAATAATTAGAGGTTCTCTTATCGGAGCTTCGTAATGTCCTGACATTTTTTACCTATTTATTATTTAAACTTTATTTTTCTACTCTGTTTCTTACTTTCGCGTGATAGAACACATTTGGTTTGGTTCCGATCTCTTCTAGTAAATAATATCTTCTGTTGCTAGAATATAATTTTCTAACTTCAGATTCTTTGTCATTCATGTCTCCAAACTTCATTGCTCCGGTAGAACAAGCAGCAGCACATGCACAAGAATTCTGGAATTCAGCGTCTGTTACTTTTCTGTTTTCTCTCTTAGCAGCTAAGATGGTAGCCTGAGTTTCCTGGATACATAGTGAACATTTCTCCATTACCCCTCTTGTTCTTACAACAACATCAGGGTTTAGAACCATTCTTCCTAAATCATTGTTCATATTGAAATCGAACTTATCATTCAGGTTATAAGTAAACCAGTTGAAACGTCTTACTTTATATGGACAGTTGTTTGCACAATATCTGGTACCGATACATCTGTTGTAAGCCATGTGGTTTTGACCTTGCTTACCGTGAGAAGTAGCTGCTACCGGACATACTGTTTCACAAGGTGCGTGATTACAGTGCTGGCACATTACAGGCTGGAAGATTACATCCGGATTATCCGCAGGGTGATTCAATGCTCCACCTTCTTTATTGAACGCTGTTCCATAAAGTTCAGGCACTGCCATTCCCTCTTTTAATCCTTCATATACTTCTACTTTTTGTCTTGCAGAATAGTAACGGTCAATTCTTAACCAATACATATCTCTTGACATTCTGATCTCTTCTTTTCCTACTACCGGAACGTTGTTTTCTGCCTGACATGCAATAATACATGCCCCACATCCTGTACAGGAGTTCAGGTCAATGGATAGGTTAAAGTGAGGACCGTCTGTATCATCGAATGCGTCCCAAAGGTCAATTTTACCTGCCGGAAGTGCACCACTGATGGTATGATATTCCAAAGGCTTATTCCATCCTTTGTGCTCATCGTCGAATGCTACATTTAAGAAATCATTTAAAGGAACTTCCTTCGCGATTTCATAACGTCCCATTAATGTATTTTGAAGCTGTACTCCTGCGAACTCATGATCTTCACCCGTTTTCTCTATTTTAACGTTGGAAACGATCAAATTAGATCCATCGAATAAAGGATATGCGTTTACTCCGGTATCAGCAGTCGCTCCTGAATTCTTTTTACCGTATCCAAGCGCAAGACCTACGGATCCTTCAGCTTGTCCCGGTTGAATGAATACTGGAACGTCTTTTATAGTTACTCCGTTTGCCGTAAGGTTTACGATAGAACCGTCTAACTGCATTCTCGCATTTAAACTGTTTTCGATTCCTAATCTTTCGGCATCTTTCGGAGAAATAGTCAGGTAATTATCCCATGACATTCTGGTGATCGGATCAGGTAGTTCTTGTAACCAAGGGTTGTTTGCCTGAGTACCGTCTCCCATTGATGTCTTAGTGTATAATACTAATTCCAGGTCAGATGGCTTAACGTTTCTTAATTCAGCAATAGCCTGGGCAGCGTTTCCTCCGGCATATGACAATGAAGCTGCATTCGCTGAAGTGTTGATACCGTTGTATAAAGCTTTGTTGAAAGAAGTTCCTCCAAGGATAGAAGTAGCGTTCGCCTTTAAATAATCGTAGTAATTATTGGCAGCGTTATTTTTACCATTTTTCCAAACCAATAGGGATTCTTCGATCTGTCTTGATTTGTAGATTTTCTGGATAGTAGGCTGCATTAATGAATATACTCCTGTCTGAGGTTCGATATCTCCCCATGATTCCAGCCAGTTGGCTACAGGAATTACAGCTTTCGCAGCTTTGTACATTTCATTTTTCTTATCTGCAACAGCGATCACGTAAGGAACTTTTGCTAAAGATTTTTTGAAATCTTCTCCTTTAGGGTGTGAGTAGATAGGGTCCACGTTGTTGGCGATCAATACTCCAACCTGCCCTGCATTTACCCATCCTAAGAATTCCTGGTATCTTGCTTTGTCAAATTCTTTTAAGAGGTTAGCTTTACCTGTGAAGGCAACTGATCCCAACTTCTGGTTGATCAGGTGAGCTAACACCTGTGCTCCTTTGGAACCATCTGCTAAAACTACAGCTTTACTTCCTTTTGCTTTTAATTCATTCGCGATTTCGGTTGCTGTTTTGTCAGATGTTCCTGCACCCACGATAGCGTTGTAAACCTCTACTAGAGTTTTGTTTACGTCACTTGGTTTCAGTCTGTATCTTGAGTCAGAGTTAGCACCTGTTAAAGACATATTGGATTCTACCTGGATATGTCTCAACATTGTTGCTCCCGGCTTTCTTGCCTCAGCATATGAAGATTCTAAACTTGAAGCATTGTAATCTCCTAAGAAATCAGCCTGGAAAGCTACTACCAATTCACTTCCTTTAAGGTCGTAAACAGGTAATGCTCTTTGTCCGAAAACTTCCTGAGCAGCGTCTAATGCAGCAGCGTACGGATACGCATCATAGGTTACTAATTCTGCGGTAGGATATTGTGCTTTAAATTCAGCGAATAATTTTTTGAAAGTAGGGGATGGGAAAGAGTGAGATAAAACTACAATTCTTTTACCTGAAGCTTTAGCTTCGTTTAACCCTTTTATAACGAAATCATCTACTTTATCGAATGTTTCGTCTTTTCCGTCCAGCTTAGGCTGTTTTACTTTATCGTTGTCATAAAGAGAAAGTACACTGGCCTGCGCTCTTGCATTAGTTTTACCTAAATCTCCTGCCGCCGGATTCGGATCTATTTTGATAGGTCTTCCTTCTCTTGTTTTCACTAAAACACTTGCAAAGTCGAAACCGTCAAAATATGTTGAAGCGTAATAGTTCGGAACACCAGGAATAATGTCATGCGGCTTTACCACATAAGGGATTGTTTTAACTACCGGAGCTTCACACGCTGCTAATGTTACTGCAGCTGTGGAAAAACCTAATAATTTTAAGAAATCCCTTCTTGAAGTACTTGATCCGTTTTGTTCAGCATCTTCAAGGAAATCTTCTACTGGAATTTCTTCTTGAAACTCTTTCTGAGCCAGCTTATTGTTCAGTGCTGGATCTTTAAGTTCGTGAATACTTCTAAATTGTATTTTGTTTGAAGCCATTTATACTTCTAATTTTTTAGTTATTAATAATGACATTTACCACACTCAAGACCTCCAATAGCATCTACAGTAATTTTACCTCCATCTTTAGGATATTGCTTTTTAAGCTTGTCATGTAGATTTTTGAAGTATTCTTTATTATAACCGTTGTTCATATCAATCTCTGTAGTTCTGTGGCACTCGATACACCATCCCATGGTGAAGTCATTAGCCATTTGAACCACATTCATTGTGTCAATTTTTCCGTGACAAGCTTTACATACAACATCAATTTTGTCATTAGGGTTCTTTTTGTTGAAAGAACTGATAATTGCTTGTTCACCTGCTACAACGTGCTGTGAGTGGTTGAAGTAAACGAAATCCGGCATGTTGTGGATTCTGGTCCATTCTACTGGCTGAGTTTTACCAGTGTATTGCTGCTTTTCAGCATCCCATCCTGTAGCGGCATAAATCTTTTGGATCTCTCCGTCGTAGAATGCTTTATCTTTTCCTGGCTCAAGGTATTTACCGTTGTATTCAGAGATGGTTCTGTGACAGTTCATACAAACGTTCATAGATGGAATTTCTGATACTTTACCGTATTTAGCACTTGAGTGACAAAGCTGACAGTCAATTTTATTTTCTCCTGCGTGGATTTTGTGGGAGAAGTAGATAGGCTGCTCCGGCTTATAACCTTTGTAAACACCGATCCACATAAGCCAGTTCCAAATTCCGTAAGTAGCCAGAATAGCAAGAACTGTTAGTATTCCTTTTCCTACGTAGTGGTATTTCTGATAGATTTCACTGAACGAACGAACTCTGGTTTCGTTAAGTCCTGCTAAATCTTCTGATTGACCCAGTGTTACGAGTTGTCTTAATTTGATTAAAATCCAAACCAATAGCCCCGCAATCGCTAATAATGAGATAATCACAATATTAGTTGTTGTTTTGTCTGCAGCACCTCCTCCAGCATCTGTGGCAGCAGGGGTTTCAGCAGCTTTTTCCGGTTCCGGTTCTGGAGGATTAGTTGTGTAAGCTAAAATGTCATCAATATCCTGATCCGAAAGGTTCGGGAACTGCTGCATTTCAGTCTTATTATAATCTTCAAAAATCTTATTGGCGTACTTGTCTCCGGATTCTCTTAAAGCCTTATTGTCTTTAATCCATTTGTGAAGCCAATCGGTACCAAGTCCCGCTTCTTCCTGTACTTTAGCTACGACTCCTTTGAGGGGAGGCCCAATAACCTGTTTGTCTAAAGCGTGACATGCTGTACAATTTGCTTTGAAAAGTTTCTCTCCGTTTTTAGGATCGCCGTCTTGCCCGTAAATTGAAGCACTGGTTGATAACAATAAGCCTATTGCAATCAACGTTTGTTTATAATGCTTTCTCCAACTAATCATTTAAATTATCTTATGTTAGTAAATATTGAACATTCAATCAATTCCGCAAAAATAATATTTTTAACAGAAATTTAACGGCAACTGTAAAGGGTAAAATATCATTTAACTTTAATTTGTATTGATTCTAAATAACTAGTTTGGTATAGTTTTTTTATTTATATAAATTTGCGGAAACAAGTTTAAATGAAAAATTTATTCAAAATATTTTCAATATTATCTTTATTGGGATTTTATAGTATTGAGGCCCAGCAGGTTGTGACGAGAGATACTTTGGCCGGAACTGAGCTGGTAATGTCGATGGATTCTAAAGTAGACACTGCTTTGAAGAATTTAGAAAGTAAATGTTCAAAAACGAGCACAGGATCTTCTTCTAACTTTTCCAATGCTGTGGATAATGATTCCTCCTATTCCAATCCTACGTCTCATCCTAAGGTGTATGTGCCGAGCAGGACACTGTCCAATGCTGAAATTTGTAGAAAGAATCCAAGAATCCTGGGCTATAAGATACAGATTACCACTGTTAAAAGTAATGAAGAAGCTAATGAAGTTAAGTCTTATTTCAGAAAGAGGTTTCCCAACCTGAAAGTGGAGATTGACGCTTCTTTCAGACCAAATTATAAAATCCTGGCCGGTAGCTATTTTACCAAACAAAGCGCAGCTTCCGACCTCTCAAGGATCAGAGAATACTTTAAATCTGCAGTAGCTGTACAATACAGAATTTTCTGTGCAGAAGCCAAATAGAACAAAAATTTCATAAAAATATAAAAGCAGTGATCGAATCACTGCTTTTTTTATTGGTAATATTTATTTAAAAACTCAAAAAACTCTCCCATCCGTATGCTATTATTGATCAGCAGATAGAAAAAGAGAATGCTTAAAGTGGCTGCTAAAGAAGAGATAATCTTTGGCTGTGACTTATAAGAGTGAAATAACCATCCTAATAGTAAGGGGTAAACATACACGAAATGTCCTCCGTATATGTAAGATGTATGCAGCCCAAACCTCATCACACAATGAATGATGATGTCTATCAGAAATGAGATCATTAAAATTTGAACTAAGCTGTTTTTAAAGTTTTTATAATAGCTCCACAACACTAAAATCAGTACGGCAGCAATAAAAATATAGGGAACCCATGAGGTGTAAACATCCATAAACAATGCTTTGTACTCAAAGCCTTTCATATTGTTTTTATCACGGATAATAAGTCCGGGGAACAAGATATTTCCTCCGAAAAAGAAGGAAAGGATCATATCCCATAAAGGAGTGCTGTTTACATTGGAGAACTTTTCATACTGCTGAGATGTTTTTGAAAAGATATTTTCATACTTAAAGTTAATTCTGTTAAGGTAAAGCAATATAAAACAGATCACTGTGAATACTACTCTAAATGCAGCGTTGAAAAAGCTTTTCCAGCTTTTAAATATTCCTTTTTCAAAGGGAAGAGGGATAAATACTTTAATAATATTGGTAATGGTAAGGCCACCGATGGATATACCTGCCAATGCTAGGGCTACTGCCGGTATTTTTTCCTGCTTTTGCAGCTTAGAGGCAGCATAATGATTGTATAAAGTAAGTAAAAACAGGGTGTAAGTGAAGTTTTCAGGAGTGAATGAAAGTAAAATATTGGTGGAAAATGCTCCGAAAAAAACAATAATAAGCAGAGAGATCACCAAGGGTAAACGAATAATATTTTTAAGGTATTTAAAAATCTGCAGAATACACGCACTTATCATAATATTGCTCAACCACGCCAAAGTAAGTCTGAAGGTAGAATCCATTTTTCCATCGGATATGAATAAAGCCAGTTCCCGGATCCAGTTAAAAAAGTAATAGGAAAGAGGGTGTCTTTCAAAGCTCCCGCCTGTCATGACAATAGCCTTGTTATCGAAGCTGAAGTAGGCGTCCCAAGGTATTCTGCTGTCAAATATGACTCTATAGTTCAGGGCTATGTAAGCACCCAGCACTCCATAAACTATAAGAAAAATAAGGAATACTCCCCATTCCCAGCGGGTGGAAGGAAAGATCAGCTTAAAGAAATTAATGAATTTTGATTGTAACCGCACCTCTTCTAAGTTTTTGCAAAAGTAAAATAAAAACCCACTATATTCAGTGAGTTTTTAAGGTATTATTCTGTGATATTTATAAAAAACAGTGTGGGCTAAGAGCTGCAGGAAAGCATAGAACACCCTGAAATATCATCATATTTGGAAGGTCTTTTTTTAGAAAACTCAGGGTAAATTTCCTGATAAGGGTTTTCTAAAGCAGTGATGAGCTTATGGAGCAATTCGGTTTCCCCGTTATCTATTTGCTCAATACATTCAAATAATAAGTAATTCCTTAGGGTGAATTTAGGATTGTTCTGCTGCATTAAAAGAATAGATTCTTCCCTGGAAATATGGTTTTTGCCAAGCCTGCTTTGATAGGCTGCAATGAAATGATTGAGCTTTCTCTGCTTTTCTTCATCAAGGATAGTATAAGAGGCCCCCTGAAAAAGTGAGGTGCTTCCGGAGGGATCCAAATTTTCAAGATAATTAAAAAATAGGGTATAGTCCAGTTTGAGTTCATGCATAAGGCCCTGCCAATTGGTGAAAAACTCTTCATCATCTTTTAAAAGACTGTCAAACCCAAATTTCTTACCCAGCATTCTATCATGGTTTTCCCAGAAATAGTTTCCAAAATCATTGAGTGTTTTCTCTAAAAATGTTTCATCCTGAATGAGGGGGTGCAGTGCATTGGCCAATTGCCAAAGATTCCATTGTGAAATTTGTCCCTGCTTTCCGAAGGAATATCTTCTTCCCGGTAAATCAGTAGTATTGGGTGTGAAATTGAGGTCATATTCGTCCATCATTGAATAAGGGCCGTAATCTATCGTAAGCCCAAGTGCAGACATATTATCCGTATTCATTACACCATGCACAAAACCCACACGGTACCATTCGATCATTAGATCTGCTGTTCTTTTGCAGATATTTTCAAAGAAATCTTTATACTTCTGAGTACCTTCCGAGGTGATTTCCGGATAGTATCTTTTAATCGTAAAGTCGGTAAGATCCTTTAAGGTCTGATATTCTTTTTGAGCGGATAGAAGCTCAAAGTGTCCGAACCGGAGAAAGCTTTCTGCTGTTCTTATGATCACGGCTCCTTTTTCTTCCTGAGGATTTCCGTTATACATCATGTCTCTTACCACTTTTTCTCCTGTAAAACTTAGGCTTAATGCCCGGGTGGTCGGAACTCCCAAATGATACATAGCTTCACTCATGAGGTATTCGCGTACGGAAGATCTCAATACTGCTCTTCCATCCGCATGTCTTGAATAAGGAGTAGCCCCTGCTCCTTTCCATTGTATCTCGGTGGTTTGATTATTTTCGTTGGTGATTTCTCCGGCCAATATGGCTCTTCCGTCTCCCAGCTGTCCTGCCCAGTTTCCAAACTGATAACCGGCATAGGCAGTAGCATAGGTTTGTATATTTTCCGGAAGGCTGTTACCTACCAGAAAGCTCAGATCATTCTCTTCAAAAGTTCCCAATCCGATTTCTTCAGAAAGCTTTTCATTGAATATAATTAATCCGGGATGATCAAAACCTACGGGCTTGACCATTGAGAACAGAACTTTAGGAGTGTTTCTCTGCATAGGATTATAAGAGAAATCACCGGGAAAAGTTTTTATAAAGGGTTGTTTTATATTTTCAATATTCATAAATCAAAGGTATAAATAATAAAAAGACCCTTCAAAAATTATTTGAAGGGCCCTGGTTGTTATTTGTTGAAATCAATTTCTTCTCCGGTATTGAGATTTTCATTGACACTTTCTTCTTTTTTATGCTCGGTTCCGCTTTGTTTGGTTGAACTTGGCGGTTTAGGATTTTTGATCTGATCAATCGTTTGTAAGCCACCATCATCTCCATAGCCGGCACCCAGACCCTGTAAGTCGGTACAGTTTCCTGTCCAGTCGGAAGGTTTTACAAACTTATCGTCAGGAGATACTCCTAAACTTTTATCAGCCCAGACTTTTTTCATATAAATAGCCCAGATCGGTAATGCCATTCTTGCTCCCTGTCCTTCCCCGGTACCGTAGAAGTGAGTTGCCCTGTCTTCCCATCCAACCCATGTTCCTGTAGCCAGTTTTGGAGTGATTCCCATAAACCAACCATCGGAGTTATTCTGAGTGGTTCCGGTTTTACCTGCGATCTCAATATCTTTTGATACACCTCTTCTCGAAAGTTCTCCGGAAGCTGTTCCGTATTGTGCCACACCCTTCATCAGTTCAATCATCGTGTAGGCATAAAGAGGATTCATGACTTCTTTCGGTTCTATATTTACCTCTTTGATTACTCTTCCGTTAGCATCTTCAATTCTCCAGATCATTTCCGGTTTATTGTAATTTCCGTAGTTGGCAAAGGTACTGTAAGCTCCAAGCATCTCATAGATTGTAATGTCTGAAGAACCTAGTGCAATAGTATTGTTTCTCGGGATATCTTCCGTTACCCCTAAGTCTCTTGCTGTCTGTATTACGGCATCCACACCTGTCATTTCTATAAGACGTGCCGCCACGGGGTTTTGTGAATGGGCTAATGCATCCTTGATGGTAAGCATTCCTCCTCTTCCCGGAACAGTCCATCCGTTATGGCTATAGGTTCCGTTTGAAACTACGGAACAAGGAGTCATACCCAGTTTCATAATAGCAGTAGCATATACGAATGGTTTAAAGGTAGATCCTACCTGTCTTTTTCCCTGCTTGATGTGGTCATACTGGAAGTGTTGCCAGTCTATTCCTCCTACCCATGCTTTGATCTCACCACTTCCAGGGTTCATAGACATTAATCCTGCTTGAGCGATCTGCTTATGGTAACGTATAGAATCCCACGGGGACATTTCCACTTCTTCTTCTCCGTTCCATGTGAATCTTGAGGTTTTTATAGGCTTATGGAATTCCATTAAAATAGAATCTTCAGGAACGCCGGCAGCCTTTAGCTGTTTATAACGTCCGGTTCTTTTCATAGCCTGAACCATTACATTATTGATCTGCTTTTCTGTCAGGTAATAGAAAGGTCTGTTTTTTCTTCCTCTCTGTTCTGCATCAAATCTTTTCTGAAGATCTGTTAAATGTTCCTTGATAGCCTCTTCTGCATATTTCTGCATTTTGGAGTCAAGGGTAACATAGATCTTTAAACCGTCTTTATAAAGATTGAGCTTTTTGCCCGTTTCTTTTTCGTAATCATTAAGGTAACCGTCAATTTCCTTTCTCAGGTAGAACTTGTAATAAGCTGAATAATCATCGTTGATATTCTTAATAGGATGATAATCTACTTCAATAGGAGTAGAGGTTGCTTTATCGTAAGTTGCCTGGTCAATATATCCGGTATCCAGCATTTGAGAAAGTACTACATCTCTTCTTCTTTTTGCCCTTTCGGGATTTCTCATCGGGTTGTTGGCAATAGGAGCTTCGAGCATAGCCACAAACATGGCTGCTTCAGGAAGGGTAAGCTGTGCTGTCGATTTATTGAAATAAATCTTGGATGCCATTTCAATTCCGTTGGCATTATAAGTAAAGTCGAATTTATTGAAATATAAAGTTATAATTTCTTCCTTCGTATACCTTTTCTCCAAACTTACGGCAACCGACCATTCTTTTAGCTTCTGAAGAACCCTTTTTATAGGATTTTTTGAAGGTTCTTTAGTAAAGAGAAGTTTGGCAAGCTGCTGGGTAATGGTGGAACCTCCACCTCTGTCTCCCCCATATCTTACCGCTCTTAATATTGATTTTAAATCAATACCAGAGTGTTCCTTGAAACGTTCATCCTCCTTGGCCTGTAAAGCATAAATCAAATAAGGAGGAAGATCTTTATACGTAATGGGCTGCGTTTTTTCTTTTTCAAATTTTCCTAATAAGACCCCATCCGAAGAATAGATTTCGGAAGCTACATAGATATCAGGATTTTCAAGTTCTTTTACATCCGGCATTTCTCCAAGAAAGCCTTGGGAAACAGCAAAGAAAAGAGATGAAATTCCTAAAACGATAACAATGAGTCCAAGCCAAATAAACCTAACCCATTTTTTCCAAGAGCCATTTTTCTTTTTTTTGGGAGGAAGGGGAAACGTTTTTCCTTTGCTTCCTGTATTTTGTTTGTTTTCTTCCATGTATGGTTACGGTTTTGCCGTTTCTATTTTAATACCTAAATCTTCAATTCCGGGAAGATTATCATTCCTCATCGCCTGGGTAATCCCTATTTCATATTTACCTTTCTCCGGAAACTTATAATTTAATTTATATTGAAAAAAAGTTTCTTTGGTATCTCCAAATCCTGTTCCAAGCCATTCGCCGTTGGGCTTCGCTAATATATAATTTAACGTATCGGTCTCTTTTTTCTTGTTTTGGAGATTCGTGAAATTAACAATGAACCGGATATTGCTATAAGGGTACTCATTGTTATTTCTCACGACAAATATAATATTTTTAGGATTTTGCGGATCTTTGATATCGAGATTAAATTTTTGCTCACTTTTCTTATTCCATTTATTATCTACGGAATTCATAATAACATCTTCTCCGGACGAAGAATTGCAACCATAGAAGAGGAGAAGGGGTAATAACCCTAAAAATCTAAGCATTATTATCTTTTTTTGGAGGATATTTTTTTTTGAATTTTTTCTTATTGTTTGGGTTTTGAGGCTTTTTTTCTACAGGAGCAGAGCTGGTTTCTGCTTTTTCCGACTGAGCTTTCGGAGTCTGCTGCCTAGGAGCCTGTCCGCCATTAGAATTTTCGGGTCTGTTTTTTCTGTTTCCCTGATTCTGCTTATTCTGATTCCTGTTTCTGTTAGCCGATCCGCGGTTCTTTTTCTCAAAACGGTCTACATTATTCTCCTGAATAAGGTCTATGCTCTTAACAGAAATTTCCGGCTGTTTCAATTCTTCCAGAGGTAAGGCTTTTTCTCCTTTTTTATTTTTATAGATCAGTTTTTTGACAAGATCTATATCAAAATCATACCAGGCAATAGAGTTTTCAACATAGGCAAACCACATTTTCTTTTTGAAAACATCTATTTTTATACAAAAAGCTTTTCCTTTTTCAGTATCCAGTGTAGTGGAGGAAGGTGGGAAATCGCTTAGCGCATCTAGATAACTGTCTAGTTCATAGTTTAAACAGCATTTTAACTTACCGCATTGTCCTGCAAGTTTCTGGGGATTGATACTCAGCTGCTGATATCTGGCTACATTGGTATTCACGGAACGGAAATCCGTAAGCCACGTAGAGCAGCAAAGTTCTCTTCCGCACGAACCGATACCTCCTACTTTGGCTGCTTCCTGTCTGAAACCGATTTGTTTCATATCGATTTTAGTTCTGAACGCAGCGGCGTATTCTTTTATCAGCTGTCGGAAATCAACTCTGTTGTCAGCCGTATAATAAAAAGTCACTTTGGAAGCATCACCCTGGTATTCCACATCTGTAATTTTCATTTCCAGACCTAGCCTGTGGGCGATTTTACGTGCTTCTATTTTTACATTGTCTTCTTTTTTTCTGGCTTCATGCCAAACCTCTATATCTTTTTGGTTGGCCAATCTGTATATTTTGAGTGAAGATTCTTCAGAAGATTTTTTCTTTTTCATCTGAATTTTCACTAATTCACCGGTAAGGCTTACTACACCGACGTCATGTCCGGGACTAGATTCTACTGTTACTACACTACCTATGTGTAATGGTATATTGTTTACATTCTTATAAAATAACTTTCTATCATTTTTAAATCTGACTTCTACATAATCGCATCTGTTTGAAGCGGGATTATGAATGTCAGATAACCAGTCAAAAACACTTAATTTATAACTATTACCACAGGTATCTATGCTTTCACAACCATTTGCGGACTTCGTTCCGCAAGAATGGGTAGAATCGCCGGATGTTTTACATCCACAACTCATATATTTTATATTATTTAATCCTGCAAATTTAGATATTTTTATCTTTATGAAATTCTAAAACTTTCAAATATTAATTCTTGGTCACGTTTAATATTAAACAATCGAATAGTAATTTATGTGTTGAATTATTAATCTATTAATATATGGGTGTTTAAAAGTATTTCTGTTTAAGTGTTATTTTAAACATAATTTTCTTTTTATATATTGTTTAAAATGTTAAGAAATATTAACAAGTGTATTTAAAATAATTTTATATTTGGCTCATATAATAATATGGTCTATGAAAAAAATATTAATTTCAACTACTTTACTGGCGGGGGTTTTATCTTATGCAGGAGGCTTCAGGGTTTCCTTGCAGGGGGTAAAACAATTGGCTATGGCGCATACAAGTGCACATGCTGAGGATGCAAGTGTGACATTTTTTAACCCCGCAGGTATGTCATTCATTCCTTCAAAGCTAAGTATAGTGGCCGGAGGGTTTGGAGCAAGCAATAAAGTTACTTTTCAAAATGTAAATACTTTACAGAGTACAGAGACAGATAATCCTATTGGAACTCCAATTTATGCAGCAGTTACTTATAAACCTATTGAGAACCTTTCCGTAGGTTTCAGTTTTTCCACTCCTTTTGGTAGTACCATAGAATGGCCCAGTGACTGGGAAGGAAGGGAAATGGTCCAGAGATTAGAGCTTAAAAGTTTTTATTTCCAGCCTATGGTTTCCGTAAAACTGGCACCATGGATGTCTTTCGGGGCAAGCTATATCTATGCTAAAGGTAAAGTGGACTGGACAAAGGCAGTAACCCAGTTTGGAGGCGAACTTAATATTAATGATGAAAATGCAAGCGGACACGGGTACGGGTTCGGATTTTATTTCAGACCGGAAGAAAAACTGGACGTAAGTATAGCTTACCGTTCAGCAATTGATATGAAAGCTAAAAACGGAACTGCAACCTTTCAGTTCCCTTCTCAATCAATATATTCATTACTGGGGTTAGGAGACTCCGGGCAGGATAAGTTTACCGCAACTTTACCATTAGTAGAAGAGTATACGGTAGGTTTAACCTATAAAATCACCCCTAAGTGGTTAGTTTCAGCTGACTTTAACTACCATGGCTGGGAAAGATACGGTAAGCTGACGCTGGATTTTGAAAAGGCTCCTGTAGGAAATCAGGCAGATCCTACGGTTCAGACGGTTCCTAAAAATTTCAGAAACTCAAAAACGTTCAGATTAGGAACTCAATATATGTTCAATAATATGATTGCAGGACGTTTGGGAGCATATTATGATGAGTCCCCTTATTCCGATCAGAATTTTATTCCTGAAACTCCGTCCTTTAACACTTATGTGATTACGGGAGGGATTGGACTTAAGTTTAATCATATAGGAGTGGATGTGGCAGCAGGTTATGCATTGCCTCAGAGCAGAGATGTAAAAAATGATAATCTTGGTCTGTACGGACAGGCAAAAGCTAAGGCCTTTTATTTAGGTCTGGGATTATCTTATAACCCTTTTTAATTTTGAATAATTATGAAAAAAATATTAATATCTACAATCGCTATTTCTGCACTTCTTTTTACAGCCAGTTGTGAAACTGACTTTGATAATGATGTAAAAGATGTTCAGATAACGAATGGTGAAGCGGATTTTTCCAAATATATTTCATTGGGAAATTCTCTTACTTCCGGATACAGAGACAACGCATTATATATTGACGGACAAAACGAATCTTACCCTTCTATCATTGCAGGGCAGATGAAGCTTGCCGGAGGAGGAGAGTTTATTCAGCCTCTTATGGCGGATAATAACGGAGGATTACTCTTGGGATCCACTGTTATTCAGGCAACCAAGCTCTATATAAAGTCATTTACAAACGGATCACCCGATGTTGTGAATGTAAGTGCTGCTCCTACTACCAATATTGCTAATAAAATAACCGGAAACCTAAATAATTTCGGAGTTCCTGGTGCAAAATCTTATCATTTGATAGCTCCCGGATATGGAAATATTGCGGGTGTTGCCACAGGAATGGCAAATCCTTATTATGTTAGATTCTCTACAAGTGCGACATCTACTGTGGTAAGTGATGCTGCAGCTCAGAATCCTACATTTTACTCCCTTTGGATAGGGAATAATGATGTTTTAGGATATGCAACCAGTGGAGGAACCAATTCTCAGACGGTAGGTGGTGTTACTACTTATACTCCGGCGGTTAATCAGACAGGAAATCTTAATCCTACTACGTACGGATCCAGTGATATTTCCGATCCTAATGTAGTGGCAGGCTCTATAAAAACGATTATAGAAACAATGAAAGCAGCCGGAGCGACCAAAGGTGTAATTGCCAATATTCCTTATGTAACATCCGTTCCACAGTTTACGACAGTTCCATATAACCCGCTGACACCAGCTGCACTGGGTTCAAACATTACTGCACTCAATACAAGCTTATATGGTCCGCTTAAGCAG
The DNA here is from genome assembly GCF_048572715.1 of Chryseobacterium sp. CT-SW4. GTDB lineage: Bacteria > Bacteroidota > Bacteroidia > Flavobacteriales > Weeksellaceae > Chryseobacterium. Next base: position 3,528,944 of record NZ_CP183840.1, on the reverse strand, counting down.
GCACTTACTGCTTTTGGAGCCGGAGACAGAATTAACTTACTTTCTGCTACTTCTTCCAATCCTGTTTTAATTAAAGATGTATCTCTTACTAACCTGTCTGCACAGCTTACAGCGGCATTAACTCCCTCTGTGGGACTTGCTACCGCTACCGCATTGGGGCAGATATTCGGGCAGGCAAGACAATCTACGGATCAGGATTATATCCTGCTTACGACAAGAGCGGTAATTGGCTCAGCGGTAACAGGGGCACCAACAGGAATAAACGTATATGGAATATCTTATCCGTTGGAGAATCAGCATGTATTGACCAAAACGGAAGCCGCAGCGGTGAAAACAGCAACAGACGCTTATAATGCTTCTATCAGATCTTTAGCGGATGCTTATGGACTAGCTTTTGTAGATACGAATGCCAAAATGATTGAGCTTAATGGGCAGTCGGGAATCTCATTTGACGGGGTAAAATATACTGCTAAATATGTAACAGGGGGTGCTTTCTCATTAGATGGAGTCCATCTTACAGGTAGAGGGTATGCCGTGGTAGCCAATGAATTTATTAAGGCCATCAATGCCAAGTATAAATCAACGTTGCCGCAGGTTAATCCTAACAATTACTCCGGTATTAAATTCCCATAATTGAATCAGAAGAAAAAAATATTCAAAACCACAGGAGATTTTCTTGTGGTTTTTTTAAATTTGCAAAATCTTTTAAAAAGTAAAAATGGCCGATCAGTTAAGTTATCTGTTTTCTACAAGAACAAGTAAGGTCTTGGCAGAAAAAATCGCTCAGTATTATGGGCAGGAGTTAGGAAAAATCAACTTTCAGGAGTTTAGTGATGGAGAGTTTGAGCCGGTTTTGGATGAATCGGTAAGAGGAGGAAGGGTTTTCCTTATTGGATCCACATTTCCGCCCGCGGACAATCTTTTGGAGCTTCTTCTGATGATTGATGCGGCAAAAAGAGCTTCTGCAAAGAGTATTACAGTAGTTCTTCCTTATTTTGGACTGGCAAGACAGGACAGAAAGGATAAACCGAGAGCACCGATTGGGGCAAAACTGGTTGCCAATCTTTTAACGGCTGCCGGAGCGACACGGATCATGACAATGGATCTTCATGCGGATCAGATTCAGGGATTCTTTGAAATCCCGGTAGATCATCTTTATGCTTCCAGCATTTTCGTGGATTATATTAAATCCCTAAATCTTGATAATCTTACCATTGCCTCTCCGGATATGGGAGGAGCAAAAAGAGCTAAAAACTATGCGGGGCATTTAGGTGCAGAGGTGGTAATCGCTTATAAAGAAAGAAAAAAAGCAAATGTGGTAGAGGAAATGTTCCTTATCGGAGATGTAGATGGTAAAAATGTTGTCCTGATTGATGACATGATTGATACAGCAGGAACACTTTGTAAGGCTGCGGATATCTTAATGGAGAAAGGAGCTAAGTCGGTAAGAGCTATGGCGACTCACGGAGTGCTTTCAGGAAAGGCATATGAAAATATCGAGAACTCAAAAATCCTGGAAGTTATTGTAACTGACTCAATTCCTGTGAAAAATAATTTGTCATCTAAAATAAAAGTGCTATCTTGCGCCCCATTATTTGCGGATGTTATGAAGAGGGTTCATGAGCACCAATCAATTAGTAGTAAATTTATTATTTAATTGATTTTTAGGAGCTTGTGATTTAAAATTAAACAATTTTTTAAATTTTTATAAATGAAATCTATTACAATTCAAGGTACAAAAAGAGAAAGCGTGGGCAAAAAGTCTACAAAAGCTTTACGTGATGCTGAATTAGTTCCTTGTGTTGTTTATGGAGGTGGTGAGCCTTTAAATTTCTCTGCTGAAGAGAAATCTTTCAAAGGTTTAGTATACACTCCTGAAGCACACACGGTATCTATTGAGGTTGATGGTCAAACAATTCCGGCTGTTCTTCAGGACATTCAGTTTCACCCGATCACTGACAAGATTTTACATGCTGACTTCTATCAATTAGCTGACGATAAGCCGGTTATCATGGAAGTTCCTGTAAGAATTACAGGTCGTGCAAAAGGTGTTGTAGCTGGGGGTGTTTTACGTCAGTCTTTCAGAAAGTTAAAATTGAAAGCTATTCCTGCTAACCTACCTGATGAGATCGTTGTGGATGTTACTCCATTAAAGATTGGAAACAAAATCTATATCGGAGACATTAAAAATGATGCTTACACATTTATGCATCCTGACAATGCAGTTATTGCAGCTGTGAAGATGTCTAGAAATGCAATGAAAGCCGGAGCCGGAGCTCAGGATGATGAAGAGGAAACTACGGAAGCAGAAGGAGCAGCTCCTGCAGCTGAAGAGACAGCAGCAGAATAAGAATTGCTTATACAAATACAAAAAAACCTGTCAGAAATGGCAGGTTTTTATTTTTAGATAAAGTCTATAACTTTAGTAGAATTTAATTCCCTTTCAGAAAAAAGGCGTAAATTTGAAGTGTTCTAAATAAGAACTTTTTTTAATTCTAAATTTATAATAATGTTTGACATTCAGGAAATAAGAAGTCAGTTTGCGATATTGAATCAAAAGGTGAATGGTAAACCATTGGTATATTTGGATAATGCGGCAACTTCTCAGAAACCGGATTCGGTTCTGGAGGTTTGTAAACAATATTACACCGAGCTTAATGCTAATGTACACCGGGGAATCCATACTTTAAGCCAATTGGCTACCGAGGAAATGGAACTTTCCCGCAAAAAGGTTCAGAAGTTTATTAACGCGAAACATGATTTTGAAGTAATCTTCACCAAAGGAACTACAGAGGGGCTGAACCTCATCGCTTATATTCTTACTCAAAAGCTTAAAAAAGATGACGAAATTATTATTTCTTATCTTGAGCACCATTCCAACATCGTTCCATGGCAGTTGCTTTGTGAAAGGACTGGGGCAAAACTTCGGGTAATACCTATTGACGAGAATGGAATCCTGCAGCTTGAGTATCTCGATCAGTACCTTAGTGAAAAGACTAAAGTGGTATCTGTAAACCAGGTTTCTAATGCATTGGGAATTGTAAATCCTATTGAAGAAATTATTGCGAGAACCAGAAAACATTCTGATGCTTATATCGTTATTGACGGTGCACAGTCTGCGCCTCATTTTAGCATTGATGTACAGAAGCTGGATTGTGATTTTTTTGTTTTTTCCGGTCATAAGATGTATGCTCCTATGGGGACAGGTATATTATACGGAAAACAATCCATACTGGAGGAGCTTCCTCCTTTCCACGGTGGTGGTGAAATGATCGCTACCTGCTCTTTTGAAAAAACTACTTATGCAACATTACCCTTTAAATATGAAGCGGGAACTCCGAATGTGGGAGGAAATATTGCTTTAGGAGCTGCCATAGATTTTATCGAAAAAGTAGGGAAGGATAATATCCAGAGACATGAGAATGTTCTTTTGGAATATGCTCAAAAGCAACTTTTAGAAATTGAAGGTCTCAAAGTATATGGTGAAAAAGCGGAGAGAGTGGGTGTTGTTTCTTTTAATTTGGAAGGAATTGGAATTTCTTCGGATGTGGGAATGATCCTCGATAAAATGGGGGTTGCCGTAAGGACTGGCCATCACTGTACCCAGCCTATTATGGATTTCTTCAGTATTGCCGGAACTGTGCGGGCGAGCTTTGCCGTTTATAATACATTTCAGGAAATAGACCTTCTGGTGGAAGGGGTCAGGAAAGCCCAGAAGATGTTAGCATAAAATCTAAGCGCCTGAAATTTAGACTATTTTGTAAAACTCTAAATTTCAGGTGCTTTATTCTAATTCAATGGGGTTTTCGTATTTTTTATTTTCTTCTCTTTGCTTTCTTCTTTGTTGAATTACTTCTTGTCCTCCTATAATTGTAGTTCCGGAATTGGCTAGAGCACCAGATGGATTAGCTCTGGCATTTTCTAAGGCTTGTTCAAATTTAGGCCTTGTTGTTTCAATAGGATTAGTGTAACGGTAATCCGATATGTTGTTTATTAATCTTCCCTTCAACTTAACATTGGGTACAGATTTGACAAGTTCAAAATCATAGTCACCTCTATCATCTGTTATTTTTATAATGAGTCCCGGTAATCCGGTGAATTTATAAGGACCATAAGGAAAAGGAATTTCGGTGGAATACCATGCAATCCAGTTTCTTCCTTTAAATGTGACTTCTGCTTTTTTACAATTAAAAGAATTTATTGTTTGTAATTCATCACTAAGTTTCCAATTACTTATTATTGGCTCTTTATAGGAGAGTAACGACATGGCTACTAATTGAAAAAATTGAATATTCTCATTTGACTGTATTATAGTATATGAGAACTTAGTTTTTGGTACTGCTACGCCTTGAAGACTAATCGTTTTAGTATTACCTTCTGTTGTAATTTTTGCTGAATTTTTTATTACGGAATCTCTTTTGATTGATTGGCTACTTACAAAGAATGCACGATTATCACCAACTTGTAATGAAAATAATTCTTCGTGTTTATAATCATTTCGCTGATCAAGTTTCGCCTTTAACAGATAAGTAAACTCTCCCCGAAGCGTATCTTTATTAATCCATTGAGACTGTGAATAAAAAAATATACTAAGGAAGAATGCCAATAAGCAACATGTTTTTTTAAAAAAATACATAATAATTATTTAATTTGGAAAAATTGCACTTGTAAATTTACAAGTGCATAGTAGAATATTTACAAAAGTTTATCCTCCACAGTAGTTTGCTTCAAGCTTCATGAGCCATTCATTGGCCTGTGCAGCAGTCCAGTCTTGAGAAGTTTGAGCGGATGTACCACAGGAAGTATAAGCATACCATGTGGTTTCTGTCTTTTTTGATCCTTTTTGCTTTTCTATTTTTTTTAAAACTTTTACTTTTTTTGATTTAACTTCTGTAGTAGTTTTTGCGCTTACTAATCCAACAGCTCCGAAAGCGGCTAATAACATAATTTTTTTCATAATGGTTTTCATTTTTTTAATTAAACATGATTTTCTTTGTGATGGTAATCATACAATGATACAATGTTATTTTAAATCACTATTACGGGAAACCATATTTTAAATAATATCTTTTAAAGATTATTGGGTGATGGGTCAGTATGAAGTCAATAGAAAAGGCATAAATATCCAGGCAATCACAATCTAGCCGGAGATGGCCCAATCAAAAAATAAGAGTAATTTATTTATTTCAATAAACTATCGTAATGCATTGATATAATGAATTGAAATACAAGTATTATTATTTTATGTTTAAAAATAATTAATTAATTTTATTAAAATATAAAATACATTACCATGAAAACTCAATTTATACTTTTTTTATTCTCCTTTGGCTTTTGTGGAGCCCAGATTTTTTCAGAAAATTTTAACGGAGGGACCTTACCTTCCGGATGGACTTTGGATAATCCTTCAACTACGTTCAATTGGGGAGTGGGAACCCAATGCGGTTTTGCATCCTTTCCTGATGGAGCCGCTTTTTTTGACGATGATGCGGCGGGATCTGCCAGCCTGAATTCAAACGCGAGACTGATTTCTCCTGTGATTAATCTGTCTGCTGCCACAAGTCCCCAGCTATCCTTTAAATATGCCAATATGGTATATGATTTTGATTCCAGTATCAAAGTGGAGGCTTACAACGGAACGGCCTGGGTACAGATATTTAATTTTAGCGGACAGGCAGGGACCTGGGGAATCGATTGGGCTACATTCATGTATACTGTTACTTCTTATGATACTACAACTAATATAGACCTGAGTCCATATGCCAATGCTAATTTCCAGCTGAGGTTTGTATATGACGATGCCGGAGATTATTCCTATGGAGTGGTAATAGATGATATAATGATTACCTCTGCAGCATTAGCCACTGCGGAAACTTCTTTATCCGATGAAATGTCCATCTATCCTAATCCTGTAAAAGACAATATATACATTAAAAATAAAGGGAAAGGTTATGATAAGGTAAGTATAGTAGATATGTCGGGTAAGACGGTTGAAGTCTTTGAAAATAATACTGGGAGTTATGATATTTCGGGTCTGCCGAAAGGAGTTTATATGATATATGTTACCGGACCTGCAGGAACCGTAAAGAAAAAGATCATAAAAGACTGACATTTCTCTTCTTATTAAAGGTTTTTGAGTTCTATCTATTAATTGTAAGCTAATTGAATTACATTTGTTATTCAAAATGTAAATTATGGAATTAATAAAAAGACTTAACTGGAGATTTGCCACCAAAGCCATGAACGGCCAGAAAGTACCTCAGGAAAAAATCGATAGAATATTAGAAGCTGCCCGATTGGCTCCTACTTCCAGCGGACTCCAGCCCTTTGAAATTTTGGTAATAACGAATCAGGAGGTTAAAGAAAAAATCAAATCTGCAGCCTGGAATCAACAGCAGGTTACGGCCTGTTCCCACCTATTGGTTTTTGCAGCCTGGGATAACTATACGGAGGAAAGGATTAATAAAATGTTCGATCTTACGAATGATATCAGAGGTTTTAAAAATGAAGGCTGGGAAAATTACAGAAAACAGTTATTGGACCTATATCCAAAAAGATCTGCTGAAGAAAATTTCACCCATACGGCAAAACAGGCGTATATTTCCTTTGGTGCGGCCATTATTGCTGCAGCTTTTGAAGAAGTGGACTCCACGCCGATGGAAGGGTTTTCTCCGGAAGCGGTTGATGAAATCCTTAACTTAAAGGAAAAAGGATTGAAAAGTGTTCTCCTTTTACCATTAGGATATAGAGATGCGGATAATGACTGGTTGGTTAATCTCACTAAAGTCAGAAAATCAAAAGAGGATTTTATTACGGAAATAAAATAAAAGCAAAAAGACCTTTCTTAAAAAGGTCTTTTTTATTAGTTCAAATTCTCTTTAAGACGATCTTTTAATACTAGCATACAGAATATCCTCCGTCTACCACCAAATTTGAACCTGTCGTCCACCTGGCTGCATCGGAAAGTAAAAAGATGCAGGCATTCGCAATATCTTCAGGGTTACCTATTCCCAGAGGATGCTTTTTTATGATCTCTCGGGAGGCTTCTTCTCCTATATCGTCAAACATTTTTTTTAAGATAGGAGTGTTTACCATTGCAGGGCTGACACTATTAACGCGAATATTGCTTCTTGCAAATTCCACGGCAATAGATCTTACTCCGGATATGACAGCTCCCTTACTTGCTGAATAAGCGGTTTTTCCTGGTTCTCCTCCCATCCCGGCGACTGAAGAGATAAAAACAAAACTGGAGGTTTCACTTTTATACTTTTTTAAAGATAAAATTTTGGCTAATTCGAATCCGGAAATAACATTGACTGCAAAAATGTCATTATATAACTTTGAGTCATGCTTTTTTAAGGGTAATGTTTTTTCAATACCTGCACAATGGATAAAACCAGCAACTTTACCTAAAACTGCAACTTTTTCAGCAATCAGATCTTCCAATTCTTCATAATGGGTAATATCCGCAATAATGGTTTCGGCTTTTGAACCCGGCTCCAGTAATGATACTGTTTTATTTAATTCTTTTTCATTTCTGGCAATAAGAATTAAATGGGCACCACTCTTACTACACTCTACAGAGCAGCTTCTTCCTATGCCGGAAGAAGCGCCTGTAATGAGAATGGTTTTGTTTTGTAATGTAAATGGATTCATCTAATCTTCAAAATTTTCTTCTCCTATTACATTCATCAAATCTGATACAGTTTCAATATTTTTAAATTGTTTTGCATCAATTTTTTTGCTAAAGTTTTCATCTACAAAAGCAATGATCGTAAGCAGGCTTATGGAATCATAGCTTTCCAGGTTTTTTAACTGGGTTTCGACCGTAAGTGTTTCATCTTCTTCCAGTTCTTCTTGTAGCTTTTTTAGAAATAATAATTTGTTCATGTGTTATCTATTAATATTAAAATTCAATTATGGTGGCTCCCCACGAATATCCTACTCCAAACCCGGCTAAAAAAATCTTATCTCCCGGTTTTATCATTTTTTTATCCATCATGTTTTTAAGTGCAATCGGAATAGTTGCAGAAACTGTATTTCCCGTCTCTTCCATGTTGATATAAAATTTTTCCTTAGGTATTTTTGTTTTCTTTCTTAAATAGTTCAGCATATATGAGTTTGCCTGATGAAAAACAAAATAGTCAATCTGATCCATTTCCAGGTTATTCTTTTGTAAAGTATTTGTTACTAATTTGGGAATATTTTCGATCGTAAAATTGAAAATTTCAGGACCGTTCATATAAAGGTTTTCAGGACCAAATTCATTTTCCGGATTTAATGCAAAGTTCTTTTTAAAAGCTCCTTTTTTAACAATAAGATTTTCTGCGCCATTCCCGTCTGTTCCGAGACAAAACTGATAATCCGGGGATGTTTCAGCCTTTTCAATAATTGTAGCGCTAGCGGCATCTCCAAAAATACTTCGGTTTGCTTTATCTTTTGGATGAATGTATTTAGTATAGGCTTCGGATGTAACTAATAGAATGTTGTTTGCTATTCCTGCGGAGATCAATCCTTTTGCCAAAGCTAACCCATATACAAAACCTGAACATCCCAGATTGAAATCTGTTGCTCCAATATCTTTTCGCAGACCCAGCTTATCTTGTAGGATGCATGCCGTGGTAGGCAGAAAATAATCCGGACTTTGGGTACAAAAGAGGATAAAGTCTATTTTATTTCTGTCATAATTATCCAGAAGTTCTTCCGAAGCTTTTAGAGCCATATCCAATGCGGTTTCATTTTCCGAAGTGATATGGCGTTGTACAATTCCAATTTTTTCTTTAATTTTTTCAGAGCTCCACTCAGGAAATATTTTTTCCAAACAGTTGTTAGTTAGAATATTTTTAGGTAAATAGTAATTAATATTGTATATTTTTATCATTATTTCATTTTTTGTAGTTTTGCAAAAATATAAACAGTTATTTAAAAATGAGAATTTTCTTTTTTAGAATTTCATTAAAAATTCACACCACTTTGGATAGGCTTTGGAATAAAGCCAACTTAAAAATAGCCATGCATAAAGGAATGAAAGTTGGAAAAAACTTCAATATGCCCGATAAAGTGTATTTTGGAACGGAACCCGAGCTTATAGATATTGGTGATAATGTACGTATTGCAGCTGGAGTAAGGTTTGTAAACCATGGAGGTACTGCTAATATTTTAAACAAGATTCCGGGATATGAAGAGGCCAGAATTGTTGGAAGGATAAAAATAGGTAACAACTGTATGATAGGTCTCAATTCTGTTATTATGCAGGATGTGCAAATGGGTAACAACTGTATTTTGGGAGCTAATTCTGTATTATCCCAATCTATGCCGGATAACACTGTCTTTGTGGGAAACCCGGCCCAATTTCTTTGTACCATAGAAGATTATGGTGATATTGTATTGAAGAACACACCCTGTTTTCCAAAAGAGCTGGAAAAGAATAAGCGGCAGCTTAATAAATACTTAAGTGAAAATTTACCCCATAAATATAAAAAAGCAAGAAAAATTTAAATGTTTTCCATTGTAATAAAAAAGAAACCCCTTTGACTAAAGGGGTTTCTTTTTTATATTTAATTATTTTTTATAACGGTTTCCAGTCTACAACAGCCCGTATAAAGGCTTCTGCATTTTCCAGAGGAATATTCGGCAGGATGCCATGACCAAGATTAGCTATATACCTGTCTTTTCCGAAGCGGTTGATCATTTCGTGAACCATTTTTCTGATGGTTTCAGGAGTCGAATGCAACCTTGCAGGATCAAAGTTTCCCTGAAGTGTCATTGTATGATTAGTTAACGTTCTGGCAAACTCAGGCGTAATAGTCCAATCCACTCCTAAAGCAGATGCTTTGGATAAGGTCATTTCTTCCAGTGCAAACCAACATCCTTTTCCAAATACCACTACATGGGTGAGCGGACTCAATGCTTCTACAATCTGGTTGATATATTGCCAGGAAAATTCCTGGTAATCCTGAGGTGAAAGCATTCCTCCCCATGAATCGAATACCTGAACGGCAGAAACTCCTTTTTCCACTTTTCTTTTTAAATAGGCAATGGTAGTATCTGTGATTTTCTGAAGTAATAAATGCGCGGCTTCCGGTTGTTGGAAACAAAAAGATTTGGCAATATCGAAAGCCTTGCTTCCTTTTCCTTCTACACAATAACAGAGAATTGTCCATGGAGAACCGGCAAAGCCGATCAAAGGAATCTCATTATCCAGTTTCTGAAGGGTAAGTTCAATTGCATCAAAAACATATCCTAATGTATCATCTACATTCGGAACCTCAATATTTTGTACCTGCTCAGCAGTTCTGATAGGATTATCCAGCCACGGACCCACTGACTCCTTCATTTTGAAATCTATTCCCATCGCCTGAGGAACCACTAAAATATCTGAAAATAATATAGCGGCATCCAGAGGAAATCTTCGGATAGGCTGTACGGTAATTTCAGCAGCCAGCTCAGGAGTCTGACAACGCGTAAAGAAATCATACTTGTCACGAAGAGCAATAAATTCCGGCAAGTATCTACCCGCTTGTCTCATCATCCAAACAGGAGGTCTTTCTACTGTTTCTCCACGAAGTGCTTTTAAATAGAGGTCGTTTTTAATCATAATTATTAAACTGATATTGCTTTTTTAGCTTTTATAATGGTTTCTTATAAGACTTAATATGGACACTAAATTATTATCATCAGAAGTGAAAATGATCCTCTGGGTATAATTTTTTATTTCTTTAGAAGTTGTTTTTCCAATAGAAAACAGGGTCATTCCTTCTAAAGAATTGTGTTTGGCAAAACTACGAACTCCGCTTGGGCTAAAAAAGACAATAGCCTTATATTTTTCATGAATTACAGGATTCAGTTCCTCAGTATGGTAAACTACAATTTTTTTATAACGGATATTCTGAAGTGGAAGATCCTGGTGAAGGACATCCAGAGCAAGATTGCCGCAAAAATGAAGAAACTTTTCATGCTGGCAGTTCCCAATAATAAACTGAGAAAGAGCTTCAGCATTTTTAAGAACCTTGAAAGTGCCGAAGCCATATTTTCTTAATTCCCTTTTTGTTTTTTCTCCCACACAATATATCTTATTAAAACAACGGGATGTAAAATCCTCATTAGGCTTAAACTGGTTTTGAAAAAAAGCATTCACTCCGTTTACACTGGTAAAGATCAGTGAATAGTTTTTAAGTTCAAAAGGGGTCGTTCTTATAGGTACGGTCTTAATTACCTCCATACAATCATATTTTATATCCTCACCTAGATAGGAGGATACAACAACCGGGTCTACATTTTTGGTAAACAAGATCTTCATATTTGTGTGTGTTATAAGGGCGGAGGAACTTCTAAAGCTGACTTTTGATTTCGGACATCAATTCTTTCCCTCCGTTTTCAAGAATGACTTTAGCCCATTTTTCTCCAAAATTTTCGGTGTCATTATATTCAAAGCTTTCATCCGTAGCAATGTAATTTTTTCCATCTAAGGAACATAGTGCTCCCTTAAATCTGATCTCATTATCAAAGATCTCGGCAAAAGCTCCGATAGGTGCTGTACAGCCGCCTTCAAGAGTACTTAGGAAGTTTCTTTCTATTTCTACACAGACTTGGGTAGGCCTGTGATTGATTTGTTTCAGGATTTCGTTGATCTCCTTTTTGTCAGAATGTCCGGCAACCGTGATAACACCTTGGGAAGGGGCTGATATCATAAAAGGAATCATCTCATAATCGATATCCATTTTCATTCTTTTGATTCCCGCTAAGGATAGAAGGGTAGCGTCAAAATCCTGCTCTTCTAATTTTTGAAGACGGGTCTGTATGTTCCCTCTAATATCCGAAAAGGTGGCTTCCGGATAGCTCTTCAGCCAGAAAGCTCTTCTTCTGAGACTGCTGGTGGCTACTTTAAGCTCATGAAATTCCTTATTTTGGGAAGAGGATTTCCTGATCAGTACATCTTGGGGATAATCTCTTTCCAGATAAGCTACAAGCTCAATGTTTTCCGGCAACTGGGTAGGGACATCTTTAAGGGAATGTACGGCAATATCGATCTCATCATTGAGAAGAGCAGTATCAAGATCGCGGGTAAATACTCCTGTGATCCCTAAAGAATAAAGAGGCTGGTTCAGGTTTTTATCTCCCGAAGAAACAATAGGCACAATCTCTGTAATGTGATTGAGGTTCTGTAAATGTCTTGCAACTTCTCTTGCCTGCCAAAGAGCAAGTGCGGAATTTCTTGTTCCGATTCTAATGCTTTTCATTGAATTCGTTGTTAGGTTGTTCAACTAAAATTTCGTGCATTAATTTACTGATTTCTTCGGCTTTTAATGGATTATCTATTATATATTTTGCAAAACGGTTGGTGATTTTCTGAATCATCTTATCAGAAAGCGCCATGTCTTCTATATTGATGTATTTATTTTTTTTATAAAACTGATGCATTTCATTGCGTTCCATGTTCTTTAAAACAGCTTTGAAATGATGAATGTTGGGTGCCAGCTTTCTCTTTTTTTCCCACTCAAGAAACTCTTTGGTCATTTCCCGGATAATTCCGTTGGCTTTAGGAATTTCTTTTGCTCTTTGCTGAATGGTTTCCTGGATGTGTTTGGAAAGTTCATCCACATCGATCAGCGTTACATTTTCATTGGTGGTGACATCCTTTTCCACATTATTGGGAATAGAGAGGTCGATAACCAGGGTTTCTTTTCCGTTAGGAAAATGAGAGCGGTTGATAATAGGATGTTTGGCTCCGGTAGCGACAATAAGAATGTCTGTATTTTTTAATTCCTGGTCCACATCCTTATAATCTACATGAGGAATATTGTACTTTTTGGAAATTTTCTCCGCTTTCTCCTGGGTTCTGTTGGCTATTTTTATTTTAGGCTGATAAACATGTTTTACCAGATTCTCAACCGTATTCTGACCAATTTCTCCTACACCGAGAAGAAGTATGTTTTTGTCAGCAATTCTTTTCTGACTATTTAAAATATAATGTACGGCAGCATAAGATACAGAGGCTGCACCGTTGGATATTCCTGTTTCGTTTTTGATTCTTTTTGAAATCTGAATAGCGGAATTGATAGCGCGTTCCAGATAAGGATTGGAATTTTTTCTTTCCTTTTTGAAACGGGCATAGGCGTTTTTGATCTGTCCTATAATTTCGAAATCTCCGATGATCTGGCTTTCCAGCCCGGCTGCTACTCGGAATAAATGGGTAAGAGCTTCTTCCTTATTAAGGATATTGGCATATTGAAGGAAATCAGAAATATTTACTCCTATGGTTTTGCAGTATTCCTCTGCCACCAGAAGGCAGTTGGGAGTAGTGGTGTAGATTTCGGTCCGGTTACATGTAGAAACGACAAAAGCATCTCCCAAATTTTCATCATGTATTCTGGAAACAAAGTTTTTGATGTTCTCATCAAAAAACGCAAATTTTCCTCGCGTTTCCACATCAGCTTTTTCATAACTGATAGAAAGCACGGAAAAATTAGAGGTTCGATGTGTATTAGACTCGTGTACCATAAACAGCTGCAAATTTACGTTTTTTTTAATTAATCAACCGCTGATAATGTGTATGATAATTATCGTAAAAAACTATAAATTAAGAAAGAACAATTGTTTTTGTTTTCTGGTGAATAATTCCCTCCGAAAAATATTCTTTCGATCTGCTGTTTTTTTAAAATTTTAATAAAACTTTAACCAAATTATGTGCAGATTCGATTTTATTCATTGTACTAAATTTATATCTTTGTAAACTTAAATCAGAAGAGAAATATGAGTTTATTCGATATGTTTACGCAAGAAATTGCGATAGACCTGGGAACCGCTAATACCCTTATCATCCATAATAATAAAATTGTGATAGATCAGCCTTCAATCGTTGCGATTGAACGGTCTACGGGTAAGCCTATAGCTGTAGGGGAACAGGCAAAGCATATGCAGGGGAAAACTCATGAGGATATCAAAACCATCCGTCCGTTAAAAGATGGGGTTATTGCCGATTTCCATGCTTCTGAACACATGATCAAGGAATTTATCAAAAAAATTCCTGGTATTAAAGGTAAATTTATCCAGCCTGCTCTAAGAATTGTAATCTGTATCCCCTCAGGAATTACAGAAGTGGAAAAAAGAGCGGTAAGGGATTCTGCCCAAAAAGTAAATGCCAAAGAAGTAAGATTGATTTATGAACCGATGGCTGCGGCAATAGGAGTAGGTATAGATGTACAAAAGCCGGAAGGTAACATGATTATCGATATAGGTGGAGGTACTACGGAAATTGCAGTGGTTGCTTTAGGAGGGATCGTTTGTGATAAATCCGTGAAAATTGCAGGGGATGTATTTACCAATGATATAGCCTATTACTTAAGAACTCATCATAACTTATACATTGGAGAGAGAACGGCTGAGAGAGTGAAAATTGAAGTGGGATCAGCAGTGGAAGATCTTGATGTAGATATTGAAGATATCCCGGTACAAGGTAGAGACCTTATCACAGGAAAGCCGAAAGAAATTATGGTAGGCTACAAAGAAATTGCCCGTGCATTAGATAAATCCATTATCAGAATTGAAGATGCCGTAATGGAAACTCTTTCATTGACACCTCCGGAATTGGCTGCGGATATCTATAAAACAGGTATTTATCTTGCTGGTGGTGGAGCTTTGCTAAGAGGCTTGGCAGACAGGCTGCATAAAAAAACCGGACTTCCTGTTTTTGTAGCAGAAGACCCACTAAGAGCCGTGGTTCGTGGGACTGGTATAGCACTTAAGAATATGGATAAGTTCAATTTCTTAATAAAATAATTCTAACTTTTTTACGATTTTTATCTGAATGGGATTTTTGCTGAGATTATTTTCGAAGAACGCGTTATTTGTCTTCTTTATTTTCTTGCAAATTATTGCTCTGGTTCTTATTTTCTCCAAAAACTCAATGCAGAAATCCTGGATTGCCGGCCAGACGGCCGCATTTAATTCCTGGGTTTCCGGATATATCGACGAAGGGGTTTCCTACCTTAAATTAAAACAGATCAATGAAGATCTGGTAGCTCAGAATAAAGCCCTCATGGTGGAGCTATATGGTAAAGATGCCGCCAAGAATCCTGTTTTCAGAAAAGTACATGATACTTTGGGCGGAGGACAGATTTATACCTTTGTAGACGGAGAGATCGTTTTCAACAGTATCAACAGAAGAAATAATTACTTTACCATTAACCGTGGTAAAAGAGATGGAGTATACCCTCAGATGGGAGTAATTGCGCCAAAGGGTATTGCAGGAATTGTAGTGAACTCTACCGATAACTATGCCTTGGTTCAGTCTATTTTGAGCGTCAATAAGATCAGGATTAATGCATCCTTGAAAAATTCAGGATATTTCGGAACACTGACATGGAATGGAGATAATTCCCGTATCATGCATTTAGCGGATATTCCTAAATATGTATCATTAAAAGTAGGAGATACGGTTATTACAGACGGTAAATCGGCTATTTTCCCGAAAGGGGTAATGATCGGAAGGATTGCAGGGTATTCCGTAGATAATAAAACAGGATTTTGGGATATCTCTGTAGAACTTAGTGAAAAAATGGGTCCTTTGAATAAAGTATACGTAGTGAAGAACCTTAAGAAAGCTGAGGTACAGAAAATACAGGATACATTACAATCGGTAATAAAAAAGGAAAATGATTAGTAGAACTTTATTTACAGATATTTTAATCATAATTTTTCTGGTTGCATTACAGATTTTTGTTTTGAACAGGATCACTATATTCGGAAAATATACCCCGGTTTTATATCCGGTTTTTGTGATGTTCTATCCTTTCTTCCGAAATAAATTCCAGTTTCTGGCATTGAGTTTCCTGATAGGGTTATCGATCGACGCCTTTTTATACTCGTGGGGGATTAATGCATTTGCTACGACACTGATTGCTTATTTCCGGACTATTATTTTCAAGACCTCTACGGATACTTCTACGGACTTTTTCTCATTTCAGTCTTTGCAGTGGTCACAATTTTTACTTTTTCTTTTTTCAAGCATATTTTTACACCAGCTTTTGGTGCAGTATATAGAATTTTTCAAATTCAGCAGGTTTTTTGAAATCTTACTGAATGTTTTTGTAACCAGTATAATTTCCTTTATATTTATAGTGATTTATGCACTGATATTTAAAATCAAACAAAAAGTTTGATGAATACACGATATTTAAAAGTTTTTTCCGTTCTTGTGGTCATTGCCCTGATATTCGTGGCAAGACTTTCTTATTTGCAGCTGTTTACGGATAGATATGCCCTTAATGCAGCCAATACTTCCATTAAAATAGAATATGTTATTCCTCAAAGAGGAGTTATTTTTGACCGGAATGGTAAAATAATGGTGGGTAACCAGCCAGCTTATGAAATTTCTTTCACCCAGGCTTTGATGAAGCCTGATTTTGATACCCTGGGATTCTGCAGCCTTATGAAAATCAGCAAAACGGATTTTATCAAAAGGATCAATACCATTAAAAAAGAAAAATACTATTCCAAGCTTACGGCCATGACTTTCATGAAAGATTTAAGCAGGGAAGAAATAGCAAGGGTTCAGGAGATCATCTTTAAATATCCGGCTTTCAGCATTGTACAGAGACCACAAAGACAATATGAAGTGTCAACATCCGGAAATCTTCTGGGATATACGAATGAAGTAAACGAAAGGGACATAAAAAAAGATTCAACCTATTACTTACCGGGAGACTTTATCGGGAAAACAGGAGTGGAAAAATCTTATGAAAAAGACCTTCGGGGGGTAAAAGGAATGAAATATATCCAGAAGGATATACGGCTCAGAAATATAGGCTCCTACAAAGATGGGGCTTTAGATAAAGATGTTATTACTGGTAAAGATGTTACTTTAACGATTGACTATGATCTTCAGGGAATAGCCGAAGAAATGCTGGTGAATAAACATGGTGCTATTGTGGCTATTGATCCTAATAACGGTGAGATCCTGACATTAGCTACCGGACCCGATATTGATCCAAATTTATTTACCGGACCCAATAAGTCCAAAAATTTATACGCCCTCTCCAAAGATACCATTTACGAGAATAAACCCACCTTTGACCGATCAGTTCAGGCTGCTTATCCTCCGGGATCTACCTTTAAACTGTTAACGGCTCTGGCAGGAATGCAGATGGGCGTTATGGATGAAAAAACGGTTTTCCCATGCGGAGGAGGATTTAATTACCGGGGCTTAAGAATTAAAGGTCACGGTGGAGCAGATCCGCTTATTCCTTCTATTCAGGTTTCCAGTAACTGTTATTTTTCTTACGCATACCTCGCTATCGTCAATAAATATCCGGATAATCCTTCCAAAGGAGTGGATGAATGGAAAAAGATCATGAGCAGTTTCGGAGTTGGGGATTTCCTTAATAATGATATTGCAGTAGGCTCACGGGGAAGAATTCCTTCCGGTGAATTTTATGAAAGAAGACAGAAACAAATCAACAGAGGTAAGGAACAGAAAAAATGGGACCCTCTTTCAACGGGAGCGGTCTTTAACGGAATGGGGCAAGGGGACGTACTGGTGACTCCTCTGCAATTAGCCAATTTTGTGGCGGCCATTGCTAATAAAGGATGGTTCTATACTCCACATATCGTAAAAGCAGTGGATGGTAAACCCAATCCTGATCCAAGATTTAAAGTAAAACATAAAACCTTAGTAGATCCCAAACACTTTGAGCCTGTATTAAAGGGTATGGAGGCGGTTGTACTGAGAGGAACGGCCAGAAGTTTGAAGTCCAATGATTTTACCCAGTTGGCCAAAACCGGTACGGCACAGGTTCCACAGGGTAAGGATAACTCTATTTTTGTGTTGATTGCTCCTGCTGACAAACCGAGAATTGTGGTGGCTGCCGTTATGGAGCATGCCGGATTCGGAGCAACATGGGCAGGTCCTGCCTGTACGGTAATCGCTGAAAAATACATTACCGGAGATATTAAAAGAGAACACCTTTATAAGAAAATGGTTACCGCCAGTTTCATGCCTGAATATAAAAGACAGTGGATTGCCGATCTGAAACGGAAAGGCTTATATAAAGATCCTAAGCAGGATTCCCTTAAGCTTAAAAAAATGAAAGACAGCCTTGAATTTATAAAGAAGCAAAAGGAAAAGCTGAAGATCCAGATAGAGTCCGAAACCTCAACCCCAAAACCCAATAGATAATGAAGTGGACGGAAGGAATAGATAAATTAGGTCTTGGGCTGTATTTCCTGCTTTGCATTTTTGCGATTGCAAATATTTACAGTGTTGAGCCTTCCAGTGGAACCAGACAGGCAGTTTGGTTTGGAGTTTCCGTATTTGTAGGGATCATTATCTTTTTTACCAGGAATAAGTTCTTCGAAAATATGGCTGCTATAATTTATATTTTCGGAGTATTGCTGCTTATAGGGCTATTTCCTTTCGGAACCGAAGTCCTCGGGCAAAAGAACTGGTATAAATTCGGTCCGGTAAGTTTACAGCCGGTAGAGTTTGCCAAGTTGGGTACGGCCTTAATGTTGGCCAACTATGTTTCCAGTCCGGATTTTAATTTAAACAACAGGAAGTCTTTATTAACGGCTTTAGCCATTATAGGAATACCGGGAGTGGTAGTGCTGATGATCCCCGATGTAGGTTCCTTATTGGTATTTATTGCATTTTTTATTGCTTTATACCGGGAAGGATTGAGCGGAATGCTTTTTGGGATAGGATTTATCTTTGCAGCTGTTTTCTTAGTTTCTTTAGCGGTTAACCCGATATATGTTGTTATTGCCATTGCCTTAATAGCAGTGCTCTATATCTTATTTAATTTGTACAGGATGCACTGGGATATCATATCCATTTCCAGTATCGCAGGTTCCATTATATTATTATGCGGACTGGCTTTTGCCTCTCCTCATATCTTAGAAAAATTACCGAAGCACCAGAGAGAAAGAATAGAAGTTCTTTTTAAAGGAGAAAAAGCATTCAGGGATACTTCAGGATATAACCTGCTTTATTCCAAAACGGCTATCGGCTCGGGAGGCCTTTTAGGGAAAGGATACAGAGAAGGGTCTGTAACGCAGGGGAAATTCGTTCCTGAGCAAAGTACGGATTATATTTTCTGTACCGTAGGAGAAGAATGGGGCTTTGTCGGGAGTGCCGCTCTCGTTTTATGCTATATGCTTTATATCGGCAGGATTTATTATCTGGCAGAGAAGCAGAAATCTACATTTAACCGGGCTTTCGGATATTGTTTTGCTTCTATCCTGTTGATGCACTTTTCCATCAATTTAGGTATGGTTATGGGCTTATTTCCGACGGTGGGTATTCCTTTGCCTTACTTCAGCTATGGAGGAAGTTCTTTGCTGGCTTTTTCCACGATGACGTTCATATTCTTTAAGCTGAACTACTCGGATAAAAACAGCCTGGTTTAAAAGCTTATTTCAGTCTTACCAGGATCCAATATTTTAAAATCAAATCATATGGAAGAAGTTTATCATCAGGATCAAACTTTTGAAAAAATAGATTTTCTGCATTTTCCGATCAATAAGGGAGAATACGAAAACTGCCGCTTTACAGACTGTAATTTTGAGAATGGGGATTTAACCGGATTTAGATTTACAGACTGCGAGTTTATTGGCTGTAATATAAGTATGGCTAAGCTTGTACAGACAGCCTTCCGTGAGGTTCGCTTTAAAGAATGCAAAATGCTGGGGCTCTCGTTCAGTGACTGTCACGATTTCGGGGTTTCCTTTTCCTTTTATGATTGTACCCTAAACAATTCGGTGTTTTATAAAACTTCTCTTAAAAAGACTGTTTTTAAAGATTCAAGGTTGAAGGATGTGGACTTTGGTGAATGTGATCTATCTGCTGCCGTTTTCTCCCATTGTGATTTGTCGGGAGCCATATTTGAAAATACCAATCTTGAAAAAGCGGATTTCAGGACTTCTTTTCATTATTCCATAGATCCGGGTCTTAATAAGATTAAAAAGGCTAAATTCTCTCTTTCTGAAGTCTCCGGGCTTTTAGATAAGCTGGACATAATCATCGATAAAAACAGCTGATATACGGACAAAAATAAAAGCCATCAAATTTTGATGGCTTCTCTTATTTAAATCAATTATTTAAAACTAAAAATTTATTGCTGCTAAATTATTGTAAGGATCTCCGTTTTCATTGATCACTCTTTTTGCGAATCTGTATCTGGGTCCCCAGTACGAATCATTAAGAGAAGAGATCATTACACCTCTTGAAGTGGCTGCATGAATAAATTTGATTTCACCATCTTCAGAAACACTTTCTACAATTCCTACGTGAGAAATTCTTTTTCCGTGAGAGAAGAATACTAAGTCACCTTTCTGAAGGCTTCCTTTTTCTATTCTTTCTCCTTCCTGAGCCTGGGATGCTGCTACTCTTGGTAAAGTAAGTCCAGCTGCTGCCCCGAATACGGAAAGTACGAATGCTGAACAATCTATTCCGTTTCTGGTAGTCCCTCCATATCTGTAAGGAGTCCCCAGATAGGTTTGAGCTTCAGTTAAAATGTTATCGATGGTTTTGTTGTATTTGATAGCTTTTGCAAGCTCTGAATTTTTGATAGAATTTTTTGCGTTGGATAAAGCTTCTGCTTTATTAGAGATAAACGAATTGATAAGCTGTTTCTTATCCTGTTCTAATTTCTTAGCGTCAATAGAAGCAAGTTTGGCATCCGTTTTGTACTCTTTGTTGTAAGTTGCTGGTTTAGATACTACATAATTTGTAACACAAGATTGCAAGGATAATGTTGAAACAATCGCAACTAAGTAAAACAAGACTCTTTTCTTCATATATATTTGATTATCCGTGTTAAATAAGAATATTTATTTGTTTGTCAAATGCCTTACAAAAGTAGATATTCCGAGTAAAAGAGAGCAGATATGATGATTGTCCGCTTTCTATTTTAACACAATTTAACATATTGTTTAAGTATGTTAAAGAAAAACAAACCGCAACGTCCTATTTTGGGTAAGTTTGCGGTTTTTTTTATTAAGATTTTTTAACAAAATTAAATCCGTTTCCTTTATTGATCGGACTTTTATCTGGACTAAGCTCTAAAAAAAGGCTGTTAATAAAACAAAAAAAACTCCCCGAAAATCTCAGGGAGTTTAACTAATATGGAACTTTACAGATGTTATCTTGTAAATAACATTTCTCTATATTTTGTCATCGGCCAAAGTTCATCATCTACCATCATTTCCAATGCATCCGTTGCTTCTCTGATATTATCAAACAGAGGTTTTACTTTATTACAATAGTCTTCTGCCTGTTTTTGACTGTCTGACACGGATTTAGCAGCTTCTCTGGCTTTAATAAGCTCTTCTACCCCTAATTTGATTTTTGAAACATTGTCAGAAATATGGGTAATCAGGCTCATCTGTTCTTTAGCCAACGCTTTGAATTCTTTTTCTCCGAATATTTCTTTAAGCCCTTTTACATTTTCAATTAATCTGTTCTGATAATTTAAAGCAGAAGGAATAATGTGATTTCTTGCAATATCACCTAAAACTCTGGCTTCAATATCGATTACGGTGCTGTATTTTTCAAGCTTAATTTCGTTTCTGGCTTCCACCTCTCTGTGGGTAAATACTCCAACTTCTTCATAAAGATCCAGGAATTTTTGGTCCATTTCTTTTTTAAGAGCTTCCGGAGTGGTTTTAAGATTGTTCAATCCTCTTTTCTTAGCCTCTTTTGCCCAGTCATCGGAATATCCGTCTCCTTCAAACATAATGTTTTTGGATTGCTTAATGTATTCTCTCAGGACGTTGAAGATGGCTTCGTCTTTTTTAAGCCCCTTTTCAATTAAGGCATCCACTTCTATTTTGAAATCCTTTAATTGCTTCGCGGCGATAGCATTCATTACCGTCATAGATTCCGCACAGTTGGCAGAAGAACCTACGGCTCTGATCTCAAATTTATTTCCGGTAAATGCAAATGGAGAAGTCCTGTTTCTATCCGTATTATCAAGAAGGATTTCAGGGATTTTCCCTACTACATTTAATTTTAATTCTGTCTTTTCTTCAGGAGAAAGTTTTCCGCTGGTAACCTTTTCAAGCTCTTCAAGCACGCTGAATAACTGGCTTCCGATGAACACGGAAATAATAGCCGGCGGAGCTTCGTTGGCACCTAGCCTGTGGTCGTTACTTGCAGAAGCAATACTTGCTCTTAAAAGATCAGCATATTCATGTACAGCTTTAATCGTATTCACGAAAAACGTTAAGAACTGTAGATTTTTCTTAGGGTTTTTTCCGGGACTTAATAAGTTTTCTCCTGTATCGGTAGCAAGTGACCAGTTGTTATGCTTTCCGCTTCCGTTTACTCCTGCGAAAGGCTTTTCATGGAATAAAATGTGGAAATGGTGCTTGTGGGCAACTCTTGCCATGATATCCATTAATAAGGAATTGTGATCTACTGCTACGTTTACTTCTTCAAACATTGGAGCCAGCTCGAACTGGTTCGGAGCTACTTCATTATGTCTTGTCGTTACAGGAATTCCGAGCTTCATACATTCTATTTCCAGTTCTTTCATGAAGTTCATTACTCTTGTCGGAATAGAACCGAAATAGTGGTCATCCAGCTGTTGTCCTTTGGCTGGGGAATGTCCTAATAAAGTTTTTCCTGTTAATACCAAATCCGGACGGGACTGGAATAAAGCAGAGTCTACAAGGAAATATTCCTGTTCCCAACCCAGGGTGGGCGTTACTTTTGTTACATTCTTATCGAAATACTGCATGACACTGGTTGCAGCTTCATCCACTGCATTAAGTGCTCTTAAAAGTGGTGTTTTATAATCTAATGTTTCTCCTGTATAAGAAATGAAAATAGAAGGAATACATAATGTAGTTCCCATAATGAATGCCGGAGAGGTAGGGTCCCAGGCCGTATAACCTCTTGCTTCAAAAGTATTTCTGATTCCTCCGTTTGGGAAAGAAGAAGCATCAGGCTCCTGCTGGATAAGCATTCCCCCGTTAAATCTTTCAATACCTCTTCCTCCTTCTATAGGAGTGAAAAAAGAATCATGCTTTTCAGCAGTACTTCCTGTCAAAGGCTGAAACCAGTGAGTGTAGTGGGTTACTCCTTTGCTCATTGCCCAATCTTTCATAGCTACTGCTACCTGATCTGCAATATGTCTCTGGATTTTAGTTCCTTTTTTTATAGCATCTAAAATAGAAGTAAATGCTTCTTTCGTTAAATATTCTCTCATGGTTTCCTCTGAGAAAACATTTTCGCAAAATAATTCTGAAAGTTTTTTAGGAACCTCCACAGAATTGTCTTTTCTAAAGTTCTTGAATGGTAATGTTTCTAGCGCTTTGAATCTTAAAGTTGACATATAAGGTTAATTTTTACAGGGCAAATTTACAAAAAAAATGAAACGAAATTATTTTACCCCTTGTTTTTTTAGGGGGTAGTGAAAAAAAATATTAAAAATTAAACGGATATTTAATTTAAAAAGATACTCCTTTAAATGTTGATTCCTTTTGTACCGGGAAATCCTTTTTGTTCTTCCAACGCTCTTCCCTCGTTTCTAAAAATGAATATTTCTAAACGGTTTATTAAAAGATACTTAAAATAAAATTGAAGTAAGAGTTGTATATTTGTGTGAAATTTATTTTATGACAAATTCTAGAGCAAGAGAAACCACAGAAGCGATCGAAAGATTATACATCTCTATGAGACACCTTTTCTATCGTGGTTTTTTTAAACCAAGCGGGGTTTCAGGAGAAAGTTTAAGAAGCTTGCTAAAGTCTATTAACCCGGAGATTTATGGTACAATGAACGTTCCGAATAAGTTGGAACTGGATGGGTTGATGTATGTGCTGGACAGGCTTCCGGAAGGAATTGAGGAATGTGCATTTATTCATCTTACCTCAGATGAAGGATTTGATAAAGGAAGTTTCGAACCTATTGTTCCTAAAAAGAGAAGGAGAAACTGTTATAGAATAGACGAACACCAGATGAATATTGAAGTTCTTTTGGGACGTTCCGAAATTTATGATATTCTTACCCATTTAACCTTCTTATATATTGAAGCGGATAAAATCCGTAATCTCGCTTTTCTTCAGGATGAAAACTGGAAGCCGACAAGAGCCTGGAAGATTATCGAAGAAGTGGTAAAAGGAGAGAAAAAGTATAGCCGTAGAGAGAAAGAGGTAGCTCTTATCCATCTTTCCTCATTAATAGGAAGAACTTTTGATGAAACTTTAAACGCATACAACAGCTTCGGAGACGACAGCAATCCGGACCGTTTATTCAAAATTATCTATAACTTAGGAAAAGTAAGTTTAGAAGATGCTAAACAGACCCGTGAAAGGGAAATTCATTTCAGTGCTATTCTGAAAGAAAGAGTAGGGCATCACTATTTTGGTGAAAAATGGGCGAACAAGGTGAAGGAAGTTTTATTTGAAAATGATCTTCATATGCGTCCTTTACATATTATTTCTGCCAATATGCATTCCGTTAAAAATATGCTGTATGCAAATGATGCATTAAAGAAAAAGGTTAATAAAGAAGTAGACTACAAACTTTACGAAGATATTTCCAATAAAAAGGAGCTTAGGGACAAAGTCTCTAAATATGCCCTGGAAGAAGGAATGATCTATATTGATGATAAAAGCGGAAGTAATATTGACGTCCAGATCATCGACTTAAGTAAAACAGATCTTAAGAATACCCCGTTCAGCCACATGAAATATTCCGGGGATGATGTTATCATGGTTTTTGATTATGCTTTCGGAGAACAGGCATTTGAAGTGATGGATGAGCTGCTGAGACCATTCGATCATAAAGGTGAAGTCTATATGATGAAAGTGAAGTCTGTTTCTATTATGGGGAAAGCCGGAATTCTTACAGGAAGCAAAGGAGATATTATGATACCTACTTCTCATATCTTTGAAGGAACAGCAGACAATTATCCTTTTGAAAATGCATTAAAAGCAGAAGATTTCCAGGATGATGAGCTGAAAGCCTTTGAAGGGGCAATGATTACGGTGTTGGGAACCTCTCTTCAGAATAAAGATATTTTATTATACTTTATGAATACTTCCTGGAAAGCAATAGGTCTTGAAATGGAGGGCGCGCATTACCAGAAAGCGATTCAGGTAGCATCTAAGATAAGACGCCATATTTCGGAAGATCTTTTCGTTTGCTATGCGTATTATGCTTCGGATAACCCGTTGGAAACTGGAAGTACGCTGTCTTCAGGAGGTTTGGGACTTACAGGAGTAAAACCTACTTACCTGATTACCCTTAGAATTTTGGAAAAAATACTGGGAAGTGTAAAAAATATTCCTGTTAAAAAATAACGTAATAGTTTCAGACGATGAGCTCAACATTGCAATTGGCAAAAAGATTCAGAGAAATTTTACTGGACGGAGACTGGATTGCCAATACCAATTTTAAAGAACAGCTTTCAGATGTTATCTGGAAACAGGCGACAGAAAAAATAGGATCTTTAAATACGATTGCGATGCTCACTTTCCATATCCATTATTATATCGCCGGAATTGTGAATGTATTGGAAGGAGGAGAACTGGAAATAAGAGATCAGTACAGTTTTGATCTTCCTCCTGTTGAATCCCAGGAACAGTGGGAACGTTTGTTAAATCAACTCTGGAATGACGCTGAAAAGTTTGCTTATCTGTTGGAACAGATGCCGGAATTCAGGCTGGACGAAATATTTACGGATGAGAAATATGGAACTTACCGGAGAAATATTGACGGAATGATTGAACATAGTTATTATCATCTCGGACAGATCAGTTTAATAAAGAAACTACTCAACAATTAAAGTTGAGCTTATCCATAATATCAGCCTCAGAAGTATTTACTTCTGAGGTTTTTTATTAAACCGTTTATGCTCTTTAAAGCAGGACAGAATCTGGATTTTTTATACATAAGTCCATATTTGAAGGTTTTACATAAATTAATTACCTTTAGCACAAATATTTTTTAAATGAAAAAATCGATTGTTATTCTCTTCGCATTTATCATTTCACAACTTCAGGGTCAGCAAACCGCTTACTATCAGCAGGCTGCCAAATATAAAATGGATATTGATGTTAATGCAGAAAAATTTACTTACTCAGGAAAACAAACCTTAACATACACCAACAACTCTCCGGATGAGCTTAATGTAGCTTATTTTCATTTATACTGGAATGCTTTCAAACCCAATTCCATGATGGATCAGCGGGTAGCAGGCCAGGGAAAAAACGGAGATTCCAGATTGCAGAAAGACGGGATTTCAAGACTGGCTTCCATTCCTAAAGATCAGGAAGGAGCACAAAATATCCATTGGATCAAACAAAATGGAAAAGACGTAAAGTTTGAAATTCAGGAAACCATTATGAAGGTTTATCTGGCTGAACCTATCAAACCGAACACTACTACAACCTTTACCATGGAATGGGATGCGGTGATTCCTCAGCAGATCCGGAGAAGTGGCCGTAATAACAGGGAAGGAGTGGATATGACCATGACGCAGTGGTACCCAAAAATAGCAGAATATGATTATGACGGATGGGCTACTTTTGATTATATAGGAAGAGAGTTTCATGCTCCCTTTTCCGATTATGATGTTACGATATCCATCGATAAAAATTATGTGATCGGTGCGGGAGGAGTTCTTGAAAATCCGGGAGAAGTAAAAGGATATGACTCCAATGCTAAAATAAAAGCCGTAAAGAATAAAGCAACCTGGAAATGGTCTGCTAAAAATATCCTTGATTTTGCCTGGAGTGCTGACAGGGACTATTCTGTAGATAGCTTTCAGGTTCCGGAAGGGCCTAAAGTTTATTTAGTATATCAGAAAAATGATAAAACTAAAGTATGGAGTGAAGCTCAGCCTTATGTTACGAAGTATTTCCAGATTATGAATTCTCATTTCGGGAAGTATGTATATCCTACTTATGCCTTTATACAGGGAGGAGATGGAGGAATGGAATACGGAATGTGTACCATGATCTTAGGGGAAGCCAAAGATATTGAAGGCCTGATGGGGCTGATGGCTCATGAAGGATCACATTCATGGTTCCAGCAGATGGTAGCTACCAATGAAAGCATGCGTCCGTGGATGGATGAAGGATTTACAAGCTATGCTGAAAGCTTGGTGATGTATCAGCTATTCCCGCCTAAAGATCAATACCCGAATCCTTTCGTAAGAACACTGGACGGCTACAGAAATTTTATAAAAAGAGGAATTGAAGAACCCGCCGTATGGTTGGGAGATCATCATGATAACGGAACTTCTTATACTTATTCTACCTATGTTAAAGGAGAATTATACTTAGTTGAGCTGGGCTATATCATAGGGGAGGAGAACCTTAATAAAACCATGAAGCAATATTTCCAGAACTGGAGCATGAAGCATCCTACGGACAGGGATTTCCTTCATATTGCACAGAAAGTTTCGGGAATGGATCTGAAATGGTTCCACCATTACTGGATCAATACTACCAAAACCATTGATTATGGAATTAAAGATGTAAAATATGATGCCCAATCTACTACCATCACTCTTATTAATAAGGGTCAGGTTCCTATGCCTGTAGATTTCAGCGTTATGACTACCGATAAAAAGATTGTTACCTATCAGATCCCAACCAATCTTACCCATACGTGGAAAGAAAAAGATATTTATGGTGATTTTAAAACGGTGGAATACTGGCCGTGGACCCAAAAGGAATATACCCTGACCATTCCTTATTCCAAGTCACAGCTGGCTGTTTTGGGAATAGACTTCAGCCAAAGGTTGGCGGACGTTAATATGGAAGATAATTTTGTAGAGGTAAAATAAGTTTATACAAAGAAAAAAATGAATTCTATTGTAATCAATATAGGAAACAGTAATATCAGATTCGGACTTTTTAACGATGACAACTGTGACCTCTCATGGGTGATTAATACAAAGCCTTACAGAACTGCAGATGAGTTATACGTCCAAATGCTGATGTTGTATCAGACTTATAAAATAGAGCCGAAAGAAATAGAGAAAATTATTATCGGTTCCGTTGTACCTCAGCTGACAAAGGTAATGAGTGTGGCCATAAGAAAGATCCACGGGATTGTTCCGGTAATTGTAGACCGGAATACCCCATCAGGGGTTCAGGCCAAATCCAAGCAAATGGGAACGGATATCTATGCCAATCTTGTAGCGGCTCATCATATGTACCCAGGAAAAAAGAAGATTATCCTGGACTTTGGGACGGCTTTGACGGCGAGCTGTGTCGCTGAAACCGGAGAAACCCTGGGAGTTATTATTGCTCCGGGAATCGTTACTTCTCTCAATTCTTTGATCAGTCAGACCGCTCAGCTACCGGAAATTGAACTTAAAAAGCCTAAATCAGTTTTAGGGCTGGATACGGTAACCTGCATGCAAAGCGGTATGGTATATGGGTTTCTGGGAATGGTAGAAGGCTTTATAGACCGTATTAATGAAGAGGTCAATTCTGACTGTTTTGTAATCGCAACCGGTGGTGTATCTCATGTTTATAAGCCTTTAACGGATAAAATTCATATTGCAGACCGTCTTCATACTTTAAAAGGATTATACTTTTTAGGAAAAGATTTATAATGGATAAGTTTCCCGTCATACACACAGAAAGGCTTATCCTTTCGGAATTTACACCCGAAGATATTCCGTTGATTGTAGAGTACCTTCAGGAAAAGGTGTTTTCAGAACTGACATCAAATATTCCGTATCCCTATAGTAAAGAAGATGCTGAATCCTGGCTGAAAATGTCAAAGAAAGTCTTTGAGGACAGAACAGGATATACATTTGCCATTCGTAATAAAGAGGGGAAAATCCTGGGAGCCATAGGAATCCATGACCGGGATGATGATAAAGCGGAACTGGGATATTGGCTGGGAGTTCCTTATTGGAACCAGGGGTATGTGACCGAAGCGGCAAAAGCTGTTATTCAATTCGGCTTTAAAAATTTAGGTTTAAATAAAATCTTTGCCACTCATTTTCTCCATAATCCTTCTTCCGGTAAGGTGATGCAGAAATCAGGAATGGAATATGAAGCTCTTTTAAAGCAGCATATTAAAAAAGATGGAGCTTATTTTGATGCTGCTCTTTATTCTATTTTGAAAAATGGTTAGCGTTTGGATTGAAAAAATTCTTTAACAATAGAGGAACATTCATTTTCCATAATTCCGGTGATGATTTCGGTTTTTGGATGTAGGGAAAGATGCTTGTTGATAAATCCTCTCTGCTCATCTCTTGCCCCGATGACCACTTTTGTAATCTGGGACCAGGAAAGGGCTCCGGCACACATGATACACGGCTCAAGGGTTACATACATCGTACAGTTTTTCAGATATTTTCCTCCCAGAAAATTAGCTGCGGAGGTAATGGCCTGCATTTCGGCGTGGGCAGTGACATCATTTAAGGTTTCTGTAAGATTGTGGGCTCGGGCAATAATACGATTGTTCGAAACAATAATACAGCCTACGGGAACCTCATCCTTTTCCAATGCGACTCCGGCTTCCTGCAGAGCCATCTTCATATAATATTCGTCTGTAAACATTTAGTCAAAAATAAGTTGTAAGGGGGTAGTAAATCGGTATCTTACAGGAATTCCATTAGATGTTGCTGGTTTCCATTTATATTCAGAAAGGTAAACTGCGAGTTCTGCCTGTCTGTTGAAATTTTCATTATCACCTACTCCTTTTACATCTGTGATACTTCCGTCTTTCTCTATAATAAATGATAATTTACAATTTATTTTTCCTTTTCCATCAATGGTTCCGGAATAAAAATTGTCTGCTAATTCCTGTCTGAAAAAATCGTTTCCCCTAGGGTATTCGGCAGCTATTTCTCCTTCTTTATTAGGAATTGTGGGTTCCGGAATACCTACTTGCTTACTAAGCTTTATTTTAGAAAGCTCCTCCAAATATTCCTCATTACGATTTTTTTCCAGAATATTTATTTGATTATTCCTTTTGTCTTTAAATATTTTAAATTCTTTCCTGGAAATTTTTTTAGAAGTATCTTTATCATATTGAGCCATTATATTTTTCAGCTCAATATCATATTTATTTTTAATTAGTTTTAGCCCTTCCGTTTGTTGCGAGAAACAGAGATTGGCCGTTAACAGGGGTATCATAATTTTTTTCATTATTCTTTCTGCATTATTAAAGGCAGATTAAACCTGCTTTGTATAGCATATCCTTTATAGATCGCCGGGGAAAATTTTTCTGAAACAGAATAAAGGGCAATTTCTGCCTGTCTGTTAAATGTGAAATTATCTCCCTGCGCATGAACATTGCTTATTCTTCCGTCTTTTTCTACCGTAAATATAACATTTGCTTTTACTGTTTTCACCTCTGAATAAACTCCTTCTTTGTAAAAGAGATTGGCCACCTCTTCTCTTAGAGTATCAATTCCTCCGGGATAATCTGCTGACTGATCAGGAGGAGTATTGGGCTCAGAGTTTTTATCAGGATTACCCACTGATTTTATCCTGCCGAGGTCCTCGAGGTTTTTCACTTTTAAGAGGGCGCCGATCAAGGCTACATTTTCAATACTGTCCATTTTTTTCATAAAGAGTAAAAAATCCTGCTTAACGGCTTCTTTATCCGAGGCGTCTGTTTCGGCATCGAATTTCTTTTTAAATTCAGATCCCAACATGCTTCGGTGCTGATTATAATAAGCTTTTACATATTTAAACTCTTCTGTCTGTTGTGAAGAGCAGAAGATAATAATCAAACAAAATAAACATGATAAGAAGGGCTTCAATGGTTAATATTTATGTAAATGTAATTAAAAAAAACATAGCACCATTGGATTGTATTTATTCTTCAGGATATTGATTAAGGGATTCTCTTAAATGACTTCTAATGTCCTCAACTAAACATTTAGGTTCTAAAACGGTTACTTCTTTTCCATATGAAAGAATTTCCTGCATAAAGTCATAGGTGGGATGGAGGAAAAATTCAAAGTAGATATCTTCGCCCGTAATTTTTGTTTCTGTCTGAGACTGATGAAGAGGGAAACTTTTAATATATTCTCCCTGATGCTTACTGCATTTTAAAACGATTTTCTGTGGCTTTTGATCTGTCAGGTTCATTACTCCGAAAGCATTCTTGAAATGTTCCCTGAAGTTATAAGAATATTTTTCACGGAACTTTCCTTTACTTACTTCCATATAGCTGATCCTATCTAAACCGAAAGATTTAAGTATTTTATCTTTGGTGTCAATAGCGATGAGGTACCAACGGTCTTTGGACTCTTTTAATGCCAGTGGATGAACCTTCCTGGAAGTCCTCAGTTTATTTTTATAATTATAGTATTCAAAACTGACTACTCTTTTATTGCGGATCGCAAAGAATAGGTCATAGAAGTTTTCCACTCCCGTGGGCTTTCGGGTTTCAAAAAAAATAAAATCGGAAAAATCCGGGTGAAGGTTCAGTGCATTACTCACCTGGAAAGATTCGAGTAGCTTCTGGTTATATTCATCCACTTCCATAATGGGGCGGCTTTCGATATAATACCGGTTATCTCTCTTTTTTTTGTTGTGAATGGAAAGATTGAACAGATCGGCGATTTCACGGATGTCTCTTTGTAAAGTTCTCATGGAATAGCTTTTTATTTCTGCATCCTGAAACTCAAAAGAATTTAAAAGATAGTCCTCCAGCTGCTCATAAGTAGCGGGAGAACTTTCTAATCTTTTAATGATTAAGGCATATCTTGTCAGGTAAAAATCTTTTTTCATGAGAGAATTTTGTATAACAAATATAGGCGCTTAATGCGACAAAACGTGTCGTGTTATAATTTTGTGGATAAGTTTTATGGGATGATGAAACTAAAAAAGCAGAGTTTTTATAACTCTGCCTTATTCTATTTATGATAGCTGGTCCAGCTCTTCTTTTTTTATTTCTACAAATTCCTGTAAGTAAGATGTTAAAAGATCAAGGAAAGCTATTTTATGGTTTTTGAGAAGCCAAAGCATATATCGGTAAGTTGGAACTTTTACATATCCTGTGGATTCTTGATCTGTTGGATTTGCTAATAAAGCTTCCACAGGGTTGTTGTTCTCATCACGGAGATAGCTCCAAGTATCTTTGTAGATAACCCATTCAGGAGTAGGAAGGGAAATCTTGAACTCTTCTCCGCTTACTTTATCTCTTAAAATCTGCTCATAGGTAAAATTAATGAATTCCTGTTTTGATTTTGCATCGATATCCAAAACACGGATAAATCTGTCAAATTGAGGAAGTTTGGGATGTTCCGATAAGGGTAATTCTGCAAGGTTTGAACCGATGTTCTCAATTTGGCTTATTAAAGTTTGAATTTCTGAGGTTATATTTAAATGATTATTCATAATAGTATTTTAAAATTTGTAAAGATTAGTGATATTTAGGGAAGTCGTAGCAGCTCCTCCCATATTGTTTACGGCCATATTTAAGCTGTATTCTATATCGGGAACGGATAGAATTACCTGAGATGTTACTCCACGGGCTGTTATGGAAACATTCATTGATGTACCGTTCTTAATAACAATCACATTAATAGTTTCATTTGTTCCTCCAGAACCTCCGGCACCATTAGTCCCTACTAAGGAGTTATTAAGGTAATAATTTCTGTAGCCTATGGAGTTACCTACTATACCTACAGTTTTAATTTTCGTAAGGGTTTGATCTAATAGATCTACAGTGGAAGCATTATTCATAAGACCAACATACTGCGTTCCGGATGACATGTTTGCGGAATGTTGAAAACTAACTAAAAATTCCAGATAGAAATTGTCTCCTACATTATTTATTTTTGAAGACTTGAGCGCTCCCACAATTGTTTGATCGGTGGAGCTATAGGGCTTTACACTGGAATTACTTTGATAGATAGCGGCTCCTCCATTTCCGAAGGTTTCAGCGTTGGAAGCGTCATTATATATTTTCTTGGTCCATGTTAAACTCGAAATATCTACAATATTGAGGACATCTACCACATTTATTGTTAAAGAAGTTACATAATAAGCTACTCCGTTCCAAAGTCTGATTTTGTATTGACCTATTGGTAAATCTTTGAAATTATAATAAAATGTTAAATCTATACCATTGGTATAAAGCTGAACCTGGGAATTTGGAATGGTTGCGATCACTGTAGTGCCGTTATTAGCCATGATTTCCACAGTAAATGAAGTAGAAGGTAAATTTAAATTTGCTCCTCTTAAACTAATCCAATAATTTTTATTCTGTCTATCAACTATCGGAGGTGTAATGATGGCTACACTCATGGTATTGGTTGTCCATCCTCCATTCATTGCTGTCTTCCACTTTGTTCTCTCAGCTTCGGTAAGCGTTGATGGTAAGTTTAGGAAAGGTTGTTTACCGTTTGTTTTTCCTATTCTTCCCAATGAGTTTTGAGATAAAAATGTATCAAAAGTAGAATCATTGGATACATCGGCTAATCCTGTAATTGAATAATAAAGTCCGGATGTATTGAGTGTCCAGTTGGCACCTAATGTAAGTCCGGCACCGGCAATAGAGGTAAGAGAGGAGTTGGCTATATTTTTTCCCAGGTCTCCTGCGGCCAGCCTGGCTACATTTCCGTTGTTGTCTAAGCCCACTATCTTGGGATAATTCTGAATATCTCCGTCCTGATGTGGAACATCTAATTTTGTTTCAATATTTTCGTCTTTATGCCAGTAAGAGTCCTGCCATTCCCAGAAATCTTCCTGTTTTGGAATATCTCCGTTTTCGAAAGAAAGTTTTAATTCTTCTTTTGTCTTCATAAGAAAACTTTTATTTGGTTTTTATTAAAAGGTTAGTTTTGAAGGCTCTTTTTATGAGAGTACTTCGATTCTTAGCCTTATTTTTTAAGGTGGTTTCAGGCAAAAGATATCCACCTCACTTTTTGATGGCGAGTTTCATTATAAAGAAATTTTTGATTGATTTTATGTTGTTTTACCGGTTGTGGTAAGCTGGATATTCATGTTTTGTGCTTTATTGATATTACAAAGGTAGAGGAGTGAGGCGACAAAACTTGACGTATTAAAATTTTTTTTTTGGGGTAATTGTTCTTTATAAGAACAGAAGGTAAATGAGCAAAAATAAAGATGTGGTAAGGACTACTAATAAAGGATTACTGTTTTTATTTTATAAAATATTCAACTTCGTTTGAAGAAGCATAATCAATATTTTTTCTTTCTTCTGGGCTAGGCATTTTGTTTTTAAATCTTAAGATTTTAATTTTTTGGTTATTAGAAATCAAATATATGATGCCATGTTGTTCATCTTTTTCAATTTCTAACCTTATTCTAACCTCTTTTGATTTTTGATCTTCTACAAGTTTTTGAAAGCCATTAGGAAAATCTATTTTACAACAATAATCTTGTTTTGACTGATCTAGCCAACATATTGTCATTCTTGTAGGGAGCTTTTTATTATAAGAATATTGATTATTAATAATATTTTAATAATAAGTTCCATCCAAAGAAACATAGCTCATGCCAATTTGTGTTTTATTAGATTTTTCGAGATCGAAGTACAGGGTGTACTCTTTTTCATTGTTTGCCCAAGCCTCGTAGGGAATACCATGGTGTTGCCAATAGGTATATGTCCCACCCCAATACTCAAAGGTTTTTGATCTTAAAGCAATACCTACCGTTGGATCCTCTCGTATCCCTTTTAGTTGTGCTTTAGCAATTTCTATGTTTCCGTCTTTTGAAGAATAAAACCATACCCTGATCCACCCACCCGGTGCCATACCTACTTTTAAGCGAATTGTAGGATTTTTTTCTACAGTCTGTTCTCTGAATAATTGTAAAAGCCTATCATATGGGAGCTGTACTTTACCGCTGTACTCAAGTCCGTCTACAACGCTGAAATAACTGATATATACTTCTTTGGGAACTTCTTTATATTTACTGCCGGAAACCACGCCTCCATACTGATCTCCCCATCCGTTGTCGAAAGCAGTTCCACTTCTGTGTCCGGCATTACCAAAATCTGCAAGCCCAGCGACGGGATAAAATTTAGGAGCAGATATAGCGGGTTGCCACTGGAATTTAGTGGGTTCTTTGTGACAGGAGAAAAGGATTATACTAAGACTTATCGCGAGGATCCAATTTAGGAGTGTAGTCTTGTCTTTCATAAGGAAGGTTTTCAAATTTTTTTTCAATTGTGTTTCAGGGAATATCTATAAAAAACAAGTAGCCTATAAACTAGTGTTTTTATTTTATAAAATATTCAACTTCGGTTGAAGAAGCATAATCAATATTTTTTCTTTCTTCTGGGCTAGGCATTTTGTTTTTAAATCTTAAGATTTTAATTTTTTGGTTATTAGAAATCAAATATATGATGCCATGTTGTTCATCTTTTTCAATTTCTAACCTTATTCTAACCTCTTTTGATTTTTGATCTTCTACAAGTTTTTGAAAGCCATTAGGAAAATCTATTTTACAACAATAATCTTGTTTTGACTGATCTAACCAACATATTGTCATTCTTGTAGGGAGCTTTTTATTATAAGAATATTGATTATTAATAATATTTTGATAATAAGTTCCATCCAAAGAAACATAGCTCATACCAATTTGTGTTTTATTAGTCTTTTCTAGTTCAAAATATAGGGTATAAGTTTTTTCGTTATTAGCCCATGCTTGATAAGGTATACCATGGTGTTTCCAGTAGTTTTTGTATTTTGTCCAATAATCATCTGTTTTGTATCTAAAACCTTCTCCAATTGTAGGGTCTTCAAATCCTTTTAGCTGAGCTTTAGCAACTTCGATATGTTGAAATTTGCCGAAATCTGAGGTAAGAAACCAAACTCTGATCCATCCTCCGGGAGCCATTCCAACAATTAGATTGGCACTAAAGCCCGCTGTTTTCTTTTCTCCCATCTTTTCATGGTATTTCTTGTTATATTCTCGAAATAAGCTTAAGAGTTTTTCTTGCGGTAATTGTACAGTCCCTTCATATTTTAAATTATCTACAGCGCTGTAATATTTTATGTGTACCTCTTTGGGGACTTCTTTATATCGATCACCTGAAACCACACTTCCATATTGATCTCCCCATCCATTATCGAAGTTGGTTAAACTTCCATGCCCGGCACCATTAAAGCCAACGCTCACCCCACCAATAGGATAAAATTTAGGAGCAGATATAGCGGGTTGCCACTGGAATTTAGTGGGTTCTTTGTGGCAGGAGAAAAGGATTATACTAAGAATTATCGCGAGGATCCAATTTAGGAGTATATTCTTGTCTTTCATAAGGAGGGTTTTCAAGCTTTTATTTTACTAAAGCTTATTGATTTATCTGAGATGCAAATTATTTATTAGGGATTATTATTTTGTTATTCTCATAATAGAATGTACTGTTAGTTTGACTTTTAATATAGCCAATATAGTCACTTAAACACTCATCTTTTCCATCAATAAATAGAGTTTCTTTCTCCTTGGCAGAAAGCTTTTCAAATAGACAACTATTTTCCTTAGAATTTAGAACAGATATTTTGTAATATAGCAGAATATCTTTTTTCTCATTAGGTAATATGGGGAGTAATTCCTTAATTTTCTTCCCATTATAATAAATACTAGAGTTTAATCCTCCTTTTATATTATCTTTCCATATTGCAGAAGAAAAATCGACTGCACTAACAATACTAACTTCTTTATTGCTTTTATTTTCAATTGAAAATGCAAGAGGGATATTTACCTCAATAACATTGTAGTTTTTTTTATTTTCACCAACATCCATAAAGGCGATAATACTTTTTTGATTATTTTTTATGGAGGATACGATAACATTTTCGGCAGTATTACAAGATAAAAATAGAAAGGGAAATAGTACTAATAATAAATTTTTCATTCTTAAATATTAATTAATTTATCAGAGATAGATATACATTCTAAAATTGCATTATCATCATTAATTGCTTCATCTTTCTCCAAACTAAAAATTGCATTGTGTAAAATTTTATTTCCAGAATAGAATTCATCTTTGATTTAGTCTATTCTCTTGTATTGATTTTTTAATAATTTACGTAAGGTGTCGGTGGATATTCTTTTTTTTAAAAATTTATTTTTAGCACCTCGAGTAAGTAGAAACTTCTCTACTTCTTTGATCCCTCCTAGTTTTACATTCTCAAAGAGAATAGCGGGTTGCCACTGGAATTTGGTGGGTTCTTTGTGACAGGAGAAAAGGATTATACTAAGACTTATCGCGAGGATCCAATTTAGGAGTATAGTCTTGTCTTTCATAAGGAGGGCTTTCAAATTTTTTTTCAATTGTGTTTCAGGGAATATCTATAAAAAACAAGTAGCCCATAAATCAGTGTTTTTATTTTATAAAATATTCTAATTCCGGAGATACTCCATAATAATGAGTAATGTATACAATGAAAGTATATTTATTATCTATTAAAAATAGTCTTTTCTCCATCAATTTTTACTATACATAATAAAAGTTATATTTTTTCTGCTATTTTATTGTTCAATGTAAAAAGTGGTAAAATTATTAATATCATAATTGAAGTTGGTAAGGAAATAAATATAATAGAGAATATATGTAGATAATAATCATGAATAAAGTATTCTATTATCCATACTATTAAGTTTATTAATACAAAAGAGGCTATTAATCTTAAAAAAGTTCTAAAAATATTTTCTTTTAAGTACCATTTATAGGCGACATAGAAAAAGATTAAAGATGTTACAATATTAATACTCAATATAGTAGAAATGGGGTATAGATTTATGTCATTAATTTTTACAGACCCTTCTATAACATTTTTAAACTGGCCATAAACAGATAGATATTCTTTAAATTGATACATTATGACATCTAAAATGATAAAGTTTAATATTACGTAAGATATTAAATTAAGTATTAATAATTTTTTTTTCATCATACTGTTTTAAATTGTTCCACATTTCCGACGAAATTTACGGGTTTATTTGATCTGAATTTTTAAAAAAAAATATTAAAGTTAATTCTTTTAATTTCAGCGGGCATTATAGTTGTTTCCCCCCCCCCCAGTTTTATTTATATAATTAGAGACATTTTTCATCAGATTGTTCCAAGTGGCATCTGCTATAGTTAAATAATCTAAAACAGAATTTTCTTTCCCATTTAATAAAGATATAATACTACTAGGCCAAACTCTATCAATGGCTCGAGCAAAAAATCGGTAATTTCCTTCCTCATCTTTGTGTATGCCAAATTGCCTATGCCCAGAGAAAGGTTGCGTATCACTCTCGGGTGTAAAAACTGTGGTAAATATCCAACTATTCTGAGAAATTTCACTTTCAAGAACTGCTCCATCATCTCCAACTGCTGATGCATATCCGAAATCAACTCTTGAATCCCCTACGGGGTAGAACTTAGGTGAAGATATCGCAGCATTCCAGTTGTAAGTGTTTATATTATGTTTTATATCATTTTCTTTTTTATTAGAACAAGAAATAAGATTGATTAGTAAGAAACTAATTAGAATTAACTTTATCCTGGTTTGATAAATATGGATAATAGGTAAGTCTTGTGTAAGGCTGTTGTTTTTTATTTTCATCACTTAATGTATTACCTCAAAAATATTATTTTAAGATTAATAAATTGTGTGTAAAGTCATGATATATAAAATTAACTATTTCAATTCTTTAGTAAAATATTTTTAATAAATGATAGGTTTCTTAAAATAAGTAGTAAGTCTGATATACGGTAGTCTTTCTTATTTTTGTAAATATGGTTGTATTAATATTATTGAAGTAAATACTTATCAAAAATGGTTGTATTATCTTCACTATTTATATAAGTCATTTTTTTATTTCAAATGGGGTTATTTATAAAAATATTTGTTATCTCCATATCTTATGGTAGAAATAGTATCTCTTGCACTGTAAAATATATTCGAGACAGATTCTAATTTTGATACGCTTACTTTACAGAAAAGAGAATCTTTAGTAAGCATGAGATCTGCATAAGATATTCCGTTTAGATCCTTTTTTTCCTTGAGTACTTTAAAAGAAATATTTTTATTTTTTAAATATTTGTAAATATCGTTTAAATCATTCAAATTCATGTTTTTATGAGAATTATTATTTTCGAAATAAGCAATTCTTTGTTTAACTTTTACTTCATCACAATAATAAATCACATATTTACTATCTAACTTTTTACTGAAATATTCATAATCCTTTGTGAAAATATTCGTTGGAATCTTAGTGTCAGTCTTTGAAGGCCTTACATTTGTGTAATATTCTGTTATAGAAAAGAAGTTTTCACTATTAATATTTTCTTCATTGGGCTTTTTACTATAGGATAAAAAAACTTTTGAATTAGCAGGATAAGAGTAAAATTGTTTTTGCTTTAAATCTTGTAAGCTGATTGAATTGTCATCAATAAAATTTATTTGTTCAGTTGATTTACATGATATAAGTAAGACTAAAATGCTGCTATAAGTAAAAATAATATTTTTGTTCATATTGGTTTGGTTAAAAGATAACTGCGAATTTAATTATTTTTTAATTAATCCAATGCTTTCATATGATTCCCATAACTTATACGAGTCAAGGGTTTCAAACCCCGTTTGTATTTGTTTTTTATAACCATTCCCAGAATCTTTAATTTCATAATCATAATAAAATATAGGAGATAACATTATTGGTCCTTTAAGCTTAGAGTCATCTTCAGTAAATGATTCAGCTAATTGTTCTAAGCCAATAAGGTAAAATATAACACCAATCATTTTTTGTAGCTGTTGTATTTTAGGGATATCAAAAGGAAGAGCTATTAAGTTTGCAATTGCCAAAGTTTTTGCCACTTTTTCTTTTTCTTTTTTAATTTCAGCATAAATAAAATTCATTCCTGCTCTCCTGTTGAAAATTGATATTGCTTCTAATGTTTTCTTAAATGTTTGGTTGTCTTTATTTTTCATTTCAAAAATATCTCCATTTTCAAATTCGATTATATCCTTTAAGAAAAGATCATCATGAGTGGATATCATTTTGGAATTTTTCATATCTATAGGGGAAATAATTTTATTCTCATTTGAATAAGAGCCAGAGCCAACATTTTGAACTTGGGTAGTATAAACATATAAATTAAGTTCTCCTTTCACTAGCCTTCCATCTCCATTAAAATAAAGGGTGTAGAAATGTGTCCAATTTTTTCGAGGTATTTTAGGTAATGTATTTATTCCATCTGGAGAGAAAGCTTGATGATCTAATACCAATGTAACTCCAGTTAAGCAATGATCGATCTCTATATTAAGTTTTGGGTCGTTAATTTTTATATTTTCAGTAAAACCTAAAAAAGTACATGTTGTTTCCCTAAATTGATACTCCTCCCATTCCTTAGATACGTTCTGATCTAACATTAAGGAGGGCAGTTTAACTTCTTTATTTTTATCTGATGATATATTATTTTCAAAAGGTTTCAAGTTTTTGATATTATTTACCTTTTTAGGTCTTTCTAAGGGTCTTTTTATATACAGAACCTGCCCGGGATAAATTTTATCATCTTTTAGCCCATTTAAACGTTGTAAGTAGGAAGCATTGATCCCATTTTTTTTTGAAATTGAAATGAGAGTTTCATTTTGGTTTACCGCATAATATACTAATTCTTCAGGATTTAGTATCAATGTCTTTTCTGTTTTTAATATTTCTATTTTTTGTATACCTAAAGGTTTTATTATACTCATTTTTTCGAATTTTAAGGGTTTGAGAAAAGTTTAGAATGGCGGACGGATCCGCCATTATTTTATTAAGAAAGGGTGGAAGGACTTTCACTTGCAGTAAGCTGTATATCCTTTTTATTAAAAGAAGATTCTGTTTCCAGTTCTTTAGGGTTTTCACAGTTTTCCGGATGTTCTTCAGGGAAGATTGGGAGAGGCTGTTCAACTTCCAGCCCCACAGACTCAGCCTGAAGGATGGTTAATGTCGTAGGGATTCTTGTGATCCAGTATTTACCTTGAGGTTCCCCTGTAGGCTGTCTCATTTCATCTACAATAGACATATACATAGGATCACCGATCACCGGAACTTCACCGCCGTTCCATATTTTTCCTGTATTCATAAAGAACTGTACAGCATCTTCAAATCCGGGTTTTACGGTTACGATTACTCTTGCCATACCCGCCTGTAAGAAGTTTCGGAATAAGAGGTCTGTGCTTTGGGAAAGGTATAGTTCCTGCCATTTTTTTCTGTCCGCCCAGTAATACGGATAGAAAGTATAGTCCATAATTTCCCATTCAAAGGCCTGTTCCATAAACTTGGCGAGGGCTGTATATTGTTCCAGCTCTTCCCCTAGGGTAACCTGGAAATTACTCA
The DNA here is from genome assembly GCF_048572715.1 of Chryseobacterium sp. CT-SW4. Taxonomy (GTDB): domain Bacteria; phylum Bacteroidota; class Bacteroidia; order Flavobacteriales; family Weeksellaceae; genus Chryseobacterium. The sequence goes on along the minus strand of NZ_CP183840.1, from coordinate 3,487,670 downwards.
TCTGATCTCCCGTCGTAAAGCTTTTTCCTATAGCGATCATATAATCCTGTAACAGGTAAGCAATACAGTTGTGTTTAAGGATTACAGATTCCATTTCACGATAGAAACTTCCTAGCTTTTCTTTATTTTCAGCTTCTTCAGCGGCAGCACTTTCTTCAGCTTCTTTTTGTTTTTCCTGGAATGCAGCGTAGGCTTCTTCATATGCCTTAATGATAGCTTCAAAATTTTCCTGGATCCAAGCCTGCATATAAGCATCAGAAAGTTTACAGGTAATATCAAAAGCAAAATTAACCGAATCGATATTTGACCCCTGATAAACAAAATCATAAGCTCCGGTCACATTCTGTGGTGTAAACTCGGCACTATCGTCAATAGAGTTATTCCCTGTGTGGAAAGAGGTCATTCCCCCATTAAAATTGGTAGTATACAAAGTGCTTTCACCACCTCTGTTTCTTTCAAAACCATAGTACATTTTAATATGGCTTGCCTGGTAGTTGGCTGGAATATCAAGAGTTAGGTGTTTGTAACCATTATCTCCGTCCAGTTTTATCCATTGTGTGCCTATTGAAAAGCTTTTGGTAGCATCGGTAAGTTCTGTTAGTTTTACATTGTAAATACCTGCCCAATATTCTATCTGAAGCTGGGTAGCAGACTTTGCAGTTTCCATAGTCCATGGATCCGTGGCTGTTCTCGGATCTACAGGTGCTATCAGAGTTTCCTTTGAAGAAGCTATTGTTGAAAGATGATGAAGCCTTGCGGGCTCAGGAATCATAAATTCAAACATAGTACGTTTACCATAATTATAAATTTGATTCTTCATTTTCTTATCTACCCACCGGTATACCCCTGTGATATGGGCGGGCTTTACGTCGCTTCCTATTTTTCCTCTGTTATCAAACTCATGAACATTGGTTTCTGTAAACTCTTTAATGATTTTCTGAACACGTTCCGTATTGATTTTGGTAAGAACCCTTTCCATCGCTCTTTCTGTGATTTCCTGGGATTGGGTAACCGCCTGCCTTGTACTGTCATGTTGAGCTGTATTATTGGCATAGCTGGCTCCTACGTCAATTTTGTATACTCCGCTTTTACTGAAGTTGGTATAGCCTGTGAAGCTTTGCTGTTTTTCAAGTTCTTTGGCAACTTCGGTTTGCATTTCATTTCTTTCCGCTTTTGAAGTATCGGAAATCTTTTCAGTTTCCACAGATTCGGAAGTTGTATCTATGGTTTCAGAATAATCTCTTGCCACGGAAGATTTATGGCGGAGTTCGCTCGCCATTACATTTTCAATATTGGAAACTTCTCCCGGGACATAGGCATGGATACTTTGCTCTACTTTCAGGTAATCTGCGATTCCTAATCTTTTTACTCCGAAATGTTTGGTAACAAAATTTTCTTCATTGTTATCAGAAAGAATATCAATTTCTTCAGTTGTTTTTTCCACATATAGAATTCCGGTAGAAGACTGGTTGATGATAAGATTGGAAAGATCCAGATTGGTCTCCTGTCCGTTATTGAAGAAAATTTTTAATTTCAGGGAAGAAATCTGTTTTCTGAATTTATCCACTAAGAAAGGAGGGAAGGTAATTTTATTATTAACGACACTAATATCGGAGAAAGACTCTTCAAAGGAACCTAAATCCGTCTGGGCAGTAATTGTAGCAGTGGAAAGTCCCCAGGAATCACTTTCTGCCTGATAATAGAATGATATGGACGCAGGGACTCTGGAATATTCCGGAGTGAAAACAGGCTTAAGGTAATAACTTCTGGAGAAGGTCTGAACGGCATATTTACTCTCATTACTTACAGGAACCAGTACATTCCCTAAATTAAGGTAAGTTTGTTTTTCGAGTGGTGCTTTCGCAAAAAGTTCCTGGGTATTTGCAATAATCCCTTCATCGAGTTTTTCATATATTTCACTGTAAGTGTCATATTCATTGGTGATTTCAACCGTAATATCTCCAAGCTGCAATTCTCTGTCAGAAATTACAGAAATATTGGAAAAATCAAATCCATCTTGAGGCTTTTCTCCTCTTACAGGTTGTACAAAGCTGTTGACAAATAATTTGAATGAATCTGAAGAAAGTTTGCTGTACAGATCCCCAAAATTAAGCTCATTTTTATACTCAAAGCTAAATGGAGGGACATTAATTTTCTCCAATTCCGCATACAAAGCTTCAATTTCTTCCTCTGTTGTATTCTCTGTGATCTGGGATTTAATTTTTTTAAGAAGGGTTTTGTATTCATTGATTACTTCCTGATTCTCTTCGTTATAAGCTTTATAAGCAGTGTTGTAAGCTTTGTTTCTAGCCTTATAATATGCTTTTTGAGTTTTTTCTAATTCTACTTTTAAGTTTCCTAAGGCTTCTTTTTCCAGCGTAATTCCGGAAATATTTGAAATTTTTTCTCCTTCTGCTTTTAGTCTTTCCTGTACAGAGACCGGTAGCGCTGATCCGTTGATAACGCCTACTCCTATTCTCGAAACATTTACCTGAAATGCATTGTTCACACTTGATCCTGAGCCGGAATTGCTGTCACCATCTCCAAAAAATTTCATGGGTAAAACTACCCTTGCTTCCAAAGCTTTAGATTTTAAATCGGTTCCGTTAATTTGTGTGAGTTCATCAGTAGATTGGAGAGTACAAGCATATCCGAAATGAAGCGCTTTTAAAATATGTATGATAGCCTCTTTTACATAGAAATCTTTTTGGGTAGCCGTTTGAAATATTAAGTTATCCCAAAGGTCCTGTAGTTGGCTGTCGGTGAGGGAAGTATAAAGGCTTTTTGCTAAGGTTTCTTCAGTCGGGGATAACTCCTCTTTTTTTGCGATTTTTCTTCCTATTTTCAATGCTTCGGAAAAAGGTCCTTCTTCTACCTGTTTTTCATTTTCAAAACCAGTAGGAGTAAAAGATTTGGCAGCACGTTCAAGCCCCTTAAACTTTACAATGGCAGGGTCATTAGGATTTACTGCGGAATCAAAAAAGCTTTCAAGATCCTCCGGTCTTTGGATGAAGCCCAGGTTTCTATTTTTGGTTTCCGTTAATTGTGGGTTTCTTAAACTTACAAACCGGAATAAGGTTTGTGAAGCATTATCATGATTGGTTGTTGCCATTAATGTTATTTTTGTTAATTTGTTGTAGTGTAGTTATTCAGAAGCCGGTATAAATAATTGACTAATGAATAAGATTGGTTATATATCGAAACTTCGGGTTTTAGCCTTATTTTTTTAGGTGGTTTCCGGCAAAGGATATCCACCTCACTTTTTAATAGCGAGTTTCATTTTTCGGTTTTTAAAGGATTGATAGAGGTAAAGCTCTGCCTATCCAACATTCCTGATGTTGAGATACAGTGAGTGAATAGTTGTTTGAGGTTTATTGATACAGGGAATGTCGGATAGCGACAGAACTTTGGGTTTAAAACATTTCTGGAAAAATTTCTTCTTCAGGAATATTATTTTCCACGTCTTCTTTGAAGAAGCTCTCTATCTCATTGAGATAGCTGTCATAGTCTATTTCGGTGTTTTCGATATCGTCCCATTGGGTGGTATAGACATCAATATTTACGTTTTCGGAAGTGTTGTGATTTAATGTTTCCATATTTGTGTGTTTTTTAATATTTGGATATAATTCAGGCTGTTCAGCATTTATAAGGAATGATGAATTCAAATAATTTTTAAAATGAGTATGATGTTTTTTGTGCTTTTGTTATACTCCAAAGATATAAGCGTAAGGCGACAAAACTTGACGTGTTAGAAAAACTTTTTATAAAACTTTAATATAATCTAATAAGCTTATATTCTATATTTATAAGCTTTTTTACTTATATTCTGTTTTTGATGAGTTTCTGAACAATCTGGTTAAGCATTTCCCGGTTATCATCGATATAGCTTAATCCCGCCTGTATCAGATTTTCTATATTGGATCTTCTTACGTTATCCATTGCCGTCGAAGCATTCTTTAAAGAAGGATTAAGACGGTAATAGTTTTTCTGATTGCGCTGTCCCAGTGTCTGGAACATTTGTCCGATCTGATAGTCCACGGTTTCAGCATTGGAAGACATCAGAATATCAATGATAGGGTTTACCCATCCGATTTTCCCTGCTTTTTGAAGTTTTTTGAAAGAATAGCTTCTTGATTCAAGGCCGGTTCCGATGGAGACGATGATCATGTCGTTCGCCACAGGATAATTAGCCTTCTGGTGATTTTTTAAAACTTCTGCAAAAGGAATTTTTCTGGCTTCTGCATAGGCGCATAAAGTAGGGTTGTTCGCAAACATACCTCCGTCAATAAGGCTGAAAGTCTGCCCATATCTGGATTTTATCTGTACCGGACTGAAATAGGTGGGAGCTGCTGAGGTTGCCCTGCAAATATCTCTCACGTAAAAATTGTCGGTACTTAAATGAGCTTTCCAGGAATTGAAAATTTTTGCTCTTCGGTTTTCTATATCATAACTGGTAATTAAACAAGGTTTTATTAATTCTTTTAATTCTAAATTTCCAAAAAAATCATTCAGGTTTTTTTCCAGGGCTTCCTGCGAGAACTTTTCGTTCAGCAATCCAAACGGATTGACCAGCTTTTCCCAGAAGGAAACCTGAAATATGCCGCCACCTTTTTCAGCATACAGTTCCAGTCCTTTTTGAATGGAATGTTTTGCTTTCCGGTGTTCATCGGGACATAAGATAATGGATGCGATCAATGCTCCCGTGCTGCTTCCTGCCACCAGATCAAAATAGTCTCCCAATTTTGCATCGGGTTTATCATGATACTGTAATTGCTCTTCTATGTAGCGTAGAATAATACAGGTAATAATTCCCCTTATTCCGCCACCGTCCAAGGAAAGAATGGTTGTCTTTTTCATGTAATGCTCTTGCTTTTATAAAGAATTAGGTTACTCTTACAGGTAACTTTTTAAAATAAAAAGAGAGTTTTTATCCGTAAAAGTGTAAGGTTTTCTTGGTTGTTTTCTGTAATCAAAGGTAGGTAGGGAAAGCGACAGAACTTGTCGCAATAAAAAACAATTCAAAAAAATTGTTTTTTGAGTCTTTTAGGGGATATTTAATCAAAAGCAGGAGTATGATCCATAGAATAATTCCTAACATAATAATTGTTGAAAAGTAATCTCCTTAAAATTAAAGATTTGGGATGTTAAATTAAATTATTTGTTATTAATGATATAAGCCTTAAATAAATTGTAATGTCCAATAAAGTATAAAGTATCCGATTCATATTTGGGATAATTAAACTGATAATAATACTCTAAATTATTGGTCCCTTTAAAAATAGTTTCTTTATTTCCAATTTTCAATTTGTTATAATTAAAAGTATTCTGAATGAAGTGAAAATCCCAGTTGTCAGAACCTCCGGAGCCTCCGGATCCCCCACTACTCCCTACACCTTTTAATCCATTTACAAAGGGATTACTGAGAATAAATTCATTATTCTTTATCCTTTTTTTATAGAGGGAAATATTTTTTAGATTTATAGGGAAATTTACATTTTGAATGCCACAGCCTCTACACTCTAAAATGTCTTTTGATATTGGAAATTTCAAGCTATCCGATTGATTAAAATCTTCTAAGCTTTTAACCAATTCAATTTTAATTTCTTTTTTGTTGGTATGGTCAGGGAGGTATTTAATTTCTGGATATTTATCAAACCATGGAATTTTATAACCGCAAAGGAATATAACGAAAATAAAAAATAGGAAAGCAACTCCTAGTCTTTTTATAGTAGACATCTTGGGAGCAATCCATTTACTTAATAAGATATAGAATGGGAGTACAATCAATAAAATAATTCCTAACATAATGTTTAATCACCTTAAAATTAAAGATTCTGGGGTGGTAGATTAAATAATTATTTGTTATTAATAATATAAGCTCTATACAAGGTTCTAAACTCAATAAAGTATAAAGTATCCTTCTCAGATTTAGGGTAGTTAATCTGATAATAATATTTTTGATTAATGCTAATTGCTTTGAAGATAGTTTCTTTATTTGCGATTTTCAATTTATTATAACCCATTGTTCTTTGTCTAAAGTGAAAATCCCAGTTGTCAGAACCTCCGGAGCCTCCGGATCCTCCACTATTCCCGACACCTCTTAATCCACTTACAAAAGAATTATTAAAAACAAAATGATTATCAATAACTCTCTGTTTATAAAGCGAAATATTCTTTAAATTTTCAGAAAAATTAATATTGTTGATAGAACAGCCACCACAGTCTAAAAGATTTCTAGGTAAAAAGTATTTTAGGCTATCCTCTTGATTAAAATCTTCCAAATTTTTAACTACTTCGATTTTGATTTCTTTTTTATTTGTGTGATCAGGTAATCTTTTAATTTCCGGATATTTATCAAACCATGGAATTTTATAGCCACAAAGGAATATAACAAAAATAAAAAACAGGAAAGATATTCCCAGCTTTTTGATAGTGGACATTTTGGGAGCAATCCGTTTATTCAATAGGATATAGAATGGGAATACAATGAATAAAATAATTCCTAACATAATAATTATCGGGGTTTTAAAAATAGTCTTTGCTTATTTTCTGTGGGGATATTAATGAATAATACAGGTAATTGTTTAGCTGCATATTTTCCCAGAATAGAACGGTTGTAATTGGCGGAAATATGGATGCAGTGATGGTAGAGGTTATAATAATCTTCCACAGATATTTTAACGTTTTCTTTTCCCGGATTTTTAACTGCTTTTTCTATGGTATCATTATACCTTTTCAGGAAGGGAAGATTTGGAGGTAATTCATAAAACCGTATATCTGAATAAACAGGAATATTGTTGCGAGTAATTTTATCGGGAAAAGGAACTCCATTCATTTGTGCATATAATTTCATTGCATTCAAAGATACTAAATATATCTTATTGGTAATGAACCGCTCATCATACATTTCATAGTTGTATCCTAATGCTACCGGCGGCTGGGGGCTGTTTACCCGAGGAACGGAATATCTTTTTTGTCCCTGTATGACCTGGATCTGGTTCGGATTTTTCTTCCACTGACCATTCTCGAACTTCCATGCAAATTTTTTTTCATAGCTGGTAGCAATTTTATTGAAGTTAGTAAGTCTTTCTTCCCCTCCAATGGTATCAAAGGCAATAAGGCTCCTGTAATTGGCCTCCGCATAGCCTCCTCCTATATCTGAATGGGAACCAAATAAATACAGATCATATTTATTAGGAGCATTGTTAACCGTAAGGGGGAAGTTGTTGCGATATTCATCGATTGCCATAATATGCATGACTTTAGCGTCCAGGTTTTCCAGAGAGGTATTGATAGCTTCAAAATTTCCATAGAGCTCTTCATAGAGTACGTTGGCAGGATGGCTAATAAGTTCAGGGAGCTCTATCATGGCTTTTTTTATCATGCTTACCGAAAGGTTGTCATCATAGGAGGTGTCAGCTTCAACGGTATCAAACAGTCCTACAAAACGGATTTTGATATTCTTGGGAAAAGCAATCTCATGTAAAGCCAGTTGATCTCCGAATTTGCCGGCATCATGAAGCTCGAGCCCTTTTTTCTTTTTAGCTAGTTCATTAGCACAGTGCCGGGCAGCGGTGGCTCCACGGCTAAAACCGAAAATATCAAAAGTCAGTGTATTGATAGTGATATTTTTCCCTTCCAGCTCTTTTTTTATTTTTTTTGTGATCGCAAGAAGACCCTGTTCCACCCTGGCAATAACACCGCGTTCCCCTCTCCCTGCAGAGGACCCCATAATATCGTCACTGTAATAAGTCTTTGGCGTGATGCCATTTTCTTCCAGTTCTACAAGTGTTCCTATTCCCTGTACATAGTGTTTAAGAATAATTTTGGTTATTTCTTGAGAATGTTTTTTCTCTGGATAGATATCATAAAGCAAAACAATATTAGAATAAGGATTTAAATATGAGGGTGCATTCTCTTCATCAAACATATCACTTTCGAGTTCATAAGCTGTGTCAGTGTTTTTTTTATTAACAATATTTTGTGTTGTTATTACATTTTTATTCTTTAAATCAGTATATGTTTCTTTTATTTTCTTTTCATTAACTCTTAGAGTTTTATTATCCCAAAAATTTTCATTATAATAAACAAGTTCAGAGCAATATCTGTTATTCCCGGTGCCGTCAAAAAATAGCCCTACTGTAATATCTACTTCTTCGGAAGCAGCAGCTGAACTGTTGCTGGAAGATTTTTTTTTGTTTTCAAATTCTGTTATAATAGGGTTAACAGCTCTATTAAGTTCTTGTTTCTGCCTTATTTCTGCAGTATAACTTCCTAAGGGGTTCTTGAGAGATAATCCCTGTATAGGGGTTATGGATACCCCTTTTACAATAGGAGTTTTAGTTGTTTTTATACTTTTCATTCTTAAGTGTTTTTATAAAGAATATAGAGGAAAGAGAATGTTATAAAATAACATACCCCTCTCTATCCCTTTTCATTTTTAAAAGTGTTCTCCAGCTCGTTTTTATAAGTCCTTTTTCCGTAGGAATATTTCTTTTTTCGAAATGAGGCATGTCTTTAAAGGTCTTCCAGTTTCCACCCCAGTCCCAGCCGTGTCTGGCAAAGATTTTCACACATTCATACCAATCGGCTGTCTGGTCGTTGTCCCAGTCTTTTTTAGTGTCCCAGCTGGCTGTTTTTCCATTGATAATTAAGCAGATGTCCACGGCAAAACCATAATTGTGAATACTTTGGCCAGCTTTCGCATTGGTTACTTTTTTTCCATGGGTTATACGCCCGATTGCATACAGCTTTTCCTGTTCTTCAAAGGAACGCAGACCTTGAGTGATTCTTACTTTTGCAGGTCCGGTTAATGCTTCGTCACATTCTTTAATGATTTTTTTGACTTCTTCCCTGACGATGGGATGAAGTTTTTCAATTCTTTGTAAGGTTACTTGGTCCATATCTTTAAATTTATTTTGGGAGGTAAAGGTATGAGCGTGATGCGACGAAACTTGACGTGTTAGGAATTAGTTTTTTATAAGAATTAAAAGAAATGGGAACGGGGGATAGTAAGCGTTTGAAGGCAAAGTTAATGCGTTAATGCGACAAAACATGTCGTGTTTGGAAATTTTTAACCCTTTGTTATTCAGGTTGTTATTCGGTGTGTTAAATTTTAAAAAGCTGTTTATTTTGTGTGGAGAAAAGTATAATTTTGCCTTAAAATATTAATCATTTGTACGATGTATGCCCTGGTAGATTGCAACAGTTTTTTTGTTTCCTGTGAGCGGACTTTGGATCCCTCATTGGAAAATAAGCCTGTCGTGGTATTGTCCAATAATGATGGGTGTGTGGTATCGTTGAGTCTGGAGGCCAAAGCTGTAGGAGTAGAGATGGGGACGCCCGCCTTTAAATATAAAGAGCTCTTCAAAAAGTATGACGTAAAAAGCTTTTCTGCAAAATTTGAACTGTATAACTTCAGAAGTCAGCAGGTCATGGATATCGCTACTTCTTATGTAGCTCCCGGTGACTTTGAGATTTACAGTATTGATGAGCTTTTTTTAGACCTTCGTACCTTTAAATATATTAATATCTATGACTACTGCCAGGCTATTAAAAACCATATCCGTTTAGAAGTCAATATCCCGGTGAGTATAGGCATTGCCCCCACAAAAACCTTATGTAAGGTAGCCAATAGAATTGTGAAAAAATTTCCTGGAAACTTTGATGGAGTCTATATTTTGAATACTCCCGAAAAAATTGAGAAAGCCCTCCGGTGGCTGGATATTGGTGATGTCTGGGGTATCGGAAGAAGATTAGGTGTGAAAATGCGGGATCATGGAGTATATAAAGCCTGGGATTTGCTTCAGAAACCGGAAATGTGGGTTCGGAAGATGATGGGTATTCAGGGTGTCAGGATGATTAACGAATTAAAAGGAATACGCCAGCTTGAGCTCGATGCTCCCTCTCCCAAAAAATCAATAGCAGTTACCCGTAGTTTTATGGAAATGCTTACTAAGAAAGAAGATGTAAAAGAAAGAGTAGAAACTTTTGCCATGTACTGTTCCGAAAGATTGAGAAAGCAGAATACCTGTTGCAAAATGATTACGGTTTTTGTTCAGACCAACCGGTTCCGGAAAGATCTGCCCGAATATAAAAATGCCCTCACACGGGTACTGTCTAACCCTACCAATTCATCCATTGTGATAGGAAGAGTGGCCAATGAACTTTTTGAAGCTATTTATAAAGAAGGATTTCATTATAAAAGAGCCGGAGTTATGGTGAATGATTTTGTTCCCGAAAATGAAAGACTGGTAAGCCTGTTTGAAGAAGATTCCCAGGATCGGCATTTACCGGTAATGAAGGCTATGGATAACATGAATAAGAAGTTTGGGAAGGATAAGGTACGGCTGGGAAGTATGAGCGGCAAAAATACATTTGGGAGAGCTCAGCTTTCCCCGGAATACGAAGCTTTTCTGAAGAATAACACTTTTCCCGAAGCTAATTTCCGGTTTCATTAAAAGAAATATTACTTTTTTAGTTATTTGGCTTTCAAATTTTTATAAAAATCTACGAGTTTGTGTTTTTTTATGTTCTTTTATGTTTTTAATGAGAGGATGAAATTGTTCTTTTGTCCTTAAATTTGAATGTCTATTTTTCATTGGAACTATTTAATTTGTGAAATAAAATAAACAAGTGTTGAGAAGTAGACCGTAAAATTGAATTCGTTATCCTAATTAGTAAACGAACCACAATTTATTAGCCTTGTATATTTTATATAGCCCTTGGTTTCCAACTCAAGGGCTATATTTTTTTCTTTTATTTTCGGAGCAAAATGAGTGAACGGTTTCTTTCAGGTAAGAAAGAACAGGCTGGGCAAAGTCCTGGGATTTTCAATTAAGAATCTATTTGTGGGTCAAACGTCATATGGGCTGGAAAGTTTTTACAGTTTCATTTACAATAAACCTGACCTGATCCGGCCTTCCCCTGTCATTTTTTGGAAGATTATTAAAGCTCCCGGTTTTTACAATAACCATATCATGTTCCGGAATTATAATAATGTACTGTCCCTGAAGCCCCAGGAAATAATAATGCTTTACCGGGTTGTCATTATTGATCCAGAGTCCCATGCCATATATTTCTTCTGATGGAAGGGTAGGAGTCCGCATAAGCTCTATAAACTCAGGGTTGAGGAGCTGCTGATCCCCGGCTTTTCCATTGTCCAGGAAAAGCTGTCCCAATTTGGCGAAATCTCTTGAGGTGGCGTGAATGCAGCAGTAGGTTTTTTCCATTCCGCTGTTATCAGTGCTCCATGTTGCATCCTGTTCCATTCCCAGAGGAATCCAGAACTTTTGGGATAAATAGCTGGCTAAAGGTTCATCCAGGGCTTTTCTCACCGCGAATCCCAGCAGTTGGGTTGATCCGCTTTGATATTCAAAACGGGTTCCCGGTTTTTCCTTGATCTTTTTGGGAAAGGTAGCTTTAATTAAACTTTTTCCGTAATAAGCCTTAGCATTCGGAAGAAAAGGATTTTTGTAGTTTTCTTCCCAGTCCAGCCCGGCCTCCATTTCAGCAAGGTTTTTTAAAGTGAGCTGATCTCCGAATTCTTTATCTTTAAAACTTTCAAAAAAGTCGGTATACCTCGCCTCAAGATTTTTGATTTTTCCCTCTTCTATAGCTTTTCCTAAAAGCATTACGGTAACAGCTTTAGCCATGGAAAAGGAATTGGTCTTAGACATCTCATCATATCCGTTCCAATACTCTTCATGCACTAATTTTCTGTTTTTTATAACCAGAAAAGAAGCTGTATTCCCTTTAATTAAATCTTCAACTAAAGTTTTAGGTAATTTTAATGTATTATATTCTGTTGACTTTTCCCACGGTCTGGGGTTTCCGGCGGCAATGGTATTGCCCGGAAAGAGCTTTCCGTCATCAATATTGGCGCTTGATTTTCCTTTTAAATAAGTTTTGGCAATACCGCTTAATAAATAATCGTAACCAAAAAAATAAGCCAAAGCTACCGTAGCAGCAGATGCCCCCAAAAGATATTTCAACATTTTGCTATAAGTGTAATGGGAACAAATTTAAAATAAAATTTGAGTTGGGAACGGTATTGATGTAAATAAGTTATCCCAGGCAGATGAGGAAATAAAAAAGCCTTGAAAAATCAAGGCCTTTAACTTATATTTTTGAAAGTAAATTTCTAAAGTTCGTTTTCTCATCAATAATTCTTCGGAGCTCCGAAACAGGAACTCTTTCCTGCTGCATGGTATCTCTGTCTCTGATTGTTACCGTATGATCGACTAAAGAGTCGTGATCTACGGTGATACAGTAAGGAGTACCGATAGCATCCTGTCTTCTGTAGCGTTTTCCGATGGCATCCTTTTCCTCGTAGAATAAGTTGAAATCATATTTCAGATCATTGAAAATCTTTTCTGCATACTCTGCTAGACCGTCTTTCTTCATCAATGGAAGAATAGCCGCTTTAATAGGTGCTAATGCCGGAGGTAAAGATAGAACAGTTCTTTCCGAACCGTCTTCCAATACTTCGTCTTTCAGGCAGTGTGCAAATATGGAAAGGAATAATCTGTCCAGACCTACTGACGTTTCCACTACATAAGGTACATAGTTTTGGTTTCTTTCGGGATCGAAGAACTGAAGCTTTCTTCCGGAGAATTCTTCATGCGCTTTTAAGTCGAAATCCGTTCTTGAGTGAATACCTTCCAGCTCTTTAAATCCGAACGGGAAATTAAATTCAATATCAGCAGCTGCATTGGCATAGTGGGCAAGCTTCTCATGATCGTGGAATCTGTAGTTTTCGTTTCCTAATCCTAAAGCTAAATGCCAGTTCAGACGTTTTTGCTTCCATTGCTCGTAGAACTCAAGTTCCGTTCCCGGAGCTACGAAAAACTGCATTTCCATTTGTTCGAATTCACGCATTCTGAAGATAAACTGTCTCGCAACAATTTCATTTCTGAATGCTTTTCCGATTTGGGCAATACCAAAAGGAAGCTTATGACGGGAAGTTTTCTGTACATTTAAGAAATTCACGAAAATACCCTGTGCCGTTTCCGGTCTTAGGTACAGATCCATGGCGTTCTCTGCCGAAGCACCCAGTTTGGTTCCGAACATCAGGTTGAACTGTCTTACTTCCGTCCAGTTTTTAGAACCGGTATCAGGATCGGCAATTTCTAATTCTTCAATTAATGCCTTTACATCCGCAAGATCTTCATTTTCTAAAGACTTGGCCAGCCTGGAAAGAATAGCTTCTCTTTTGGCTCTGTATTCCAATATTTTTGGATTTGTAGCTACAAACTGATCTTTATCGAAAGCATCCCCGAATCTTTTCGCTGCTTTTTCTATTTCTTTATTCTCCTTATCCTCAATCTTTGCACAATAATCTTCTACCAATACATCCGCTCGGAAACGTTTTTTAGAGTCCTTATTGTCAATCAGAGGATCATTGAAGGCATCTACGTGGCCTGAAGCTTTCCAAGTAGTGGGGTGCATAAGGATGGCAGAATCTATCCCTACAATATTCTCGTTAAGCTGTACCATAGCTTTCCACCAATATTGTTTGATATTATTCTTTAGTTCGGCGCCATTTTGTCCATAATCATATACAGCGGATAATCCATCGTATATTTCACTGGATGGAAAAATGAAACCATATTCTTTTGCGTGAGAGATCACTTTCTTGAAAACATCTTCTTGCTTTGCCATTTTTTGAAATGATTTTTTGCAAAAGTATTGAATTTACCATAGAATTTATAATTCCCCGGTCAAAAACTTTATTTGTCTCTTATCTGTTTCCTCAATGATAAATGTCATAAACCTGTTTTAAAGGAAAATTGTTTAAATATAAACTAACCATAACGTGCTATTAATTTTTATTATTAAATGTAAATTGAAATAATAAGGAATATAATTGGAATTTATATTATTATATGATAAAACTGTTAAAAATTATATTATTAATCTATTCTTTATTTTTGTTTATTCTAAATAAATAAAATGTATGGGAAATATTAATTATTTTTTGATGGCGGTATCTTTTTCACCGGCTGTATATTTTGCCCAGGAAAAGAATGACTCCATAAAAAGTAATAATCTTGATGAGGTAATTATTACGGCTACCCGGTCTCCGGAGATGCTTACAAAATCTACTTCCACAGTTTCTGTTATTAACAGGAAGCAGATCGCAGAACAATCCATGATTTCTCCTGATCTTAGTAATATTCTGGCCAACGCCGTTCCCGGAATGGCTTTTGGGAATAACCAGATGGGGAACAGGGGACAGACGCTTCGCGGAAGGGATGTCCTTGTAATGATCGATGGTATTCCACAATCCAGTCCGTTAAGAAAAACAGACCGGAATATAAGAACCATAGATCCCGCGGTTATCGAAAGAATAGAAGTGGTAAAAGGAGCTACCTCCATTTATGGTAATGGTGCCGAAGGAGGAATTATCAATTATATCACGAAACAGAATAGCAGTAATAAAAGAATTTCAGGGAATACGACCTTCAGCTTTACCAGCCATGATCTGTTTAATAATAAAATGTTTAAATCCGAAGGCGGGGCAGGTTACAGGGTTTCTCAAAGCTTATATGGAAAACTTAGTAAGTGGGATTATTTTGTTAATTATGACTTTACCCGGAATGGGGTAAGGCTGGATGGAGACGGTCTGGTTCAAAATCCGCGATATGGATTGGGGGAGACCAATATTAATAATGCTTTTGCCAAAATAGGCTACAATATCAATCAGGACAGCAGACTGGAGGTGATGTACAATTATTTTTCCAGCTTGCAGGATTCCAAATATATTCTCGACAAAGGTAAATACGGAGAAACGCCTTCACTCGGAATGCTGGGAGACAGGACTGGAGTGAAAGAAGGAACCCGATATAATCATAACGGGTATTTCTCCTATAAAAACAAAAATATATTCCGGAATACAAGCTTAAATACTTCTCTTTACTTTCAGGATTTATATACTATTTATGATTACAGGGAGCCACCGCGTTGGAAAACCGGCGGACAATCCACTATTACAGAAAAGAAATATGGTTTCCGAACGGATTTTACCACTCTTTTCAAAGAAGGAAATACTTCTGTAATGTCTCTCACCTATGGTGTGGATGCATTGAAAGAAAATACTTCCCAGCCTTTAGTTGACGGACGTGTCTGGGTTCCTGAACTTGAACTTTTATCTTTTGCTCCCTTTGTTCAGAGTAAGATATTTATTACGGATGACCTGACCATGAAGGCCGGGGTACGATGGGACTGGATACAGGTAAGCGTACCGGATTATACTACATTACCTTCAGGAAAAGGAGTTCCCTATGATGTGGAAGGAGGAAAACTTAAATATACCAATTGGTCGTATAATGTGGGATTAAATTATCACCTGGCAGATCCTCTTCAGATTTATACTTCATATTCCAGGGGATTCAGTATTTATGACCTAGGAAGGACCTTAAGGGATGCTAAAAGCAATGTATTGAGCGAAATAGAAACCAAGCCTGTAGTGGTGGATAGCTATGAGATCGGAATTAACAGTAAGATATCGGACTGGCTTAATCTTTCCGCAAGTTATTTCTATAATTATACGCAGCTGGGTACCGAACTGGTTCCCCTAAACGGATTCTGGACGGTAGACCGTACCCCTCAGTATGTACAGGGAGTTGAAATTACAGCAGATGTATTTCCTTTGAAAGGACTTAATATAGGAGGAGCTTATACGTATCAGGAAGGAAAAAAATATGAAGAAGACGGAAAGAAATATTTAAACGGAACCAGTATAGCAGCACCGAGACTTAATACCTATGTAAAGTATGATTCTAATAAGCTGCATTTAGGAGTTTATTATCTGCAATCCTTTGAAAGGGACCGTTTTGAACCGAATGCAACTACCGGAAAATACGAAGAAGGGCAAGGGCCGGTAAGGTCTTTCGGGCTTTTCAACTTTGAAGGAAGCTACAAAATAAATAAAACATTGAAGGTAGGACTGGGAATTGAAAATGTATTGAATAAAACATACTATACCCCTACGTCTATGTTCACAGTAAGAGATGCAGAATATGTAAGAGGAAACGGAAGATACTATACGGTTTCTCTAAGCTTTAGTTACTAAAATAGGACGTTTTAGATATTGACTTTGTTATTTGATTATTAGAAGGCAAAGTATCCGTTTTTAATGTTTATCGGATACTTTGTTTCTTTTTTATGTCTTTTTTAAATAAAGAAATGAGCCACGGTATAGATTATCAATCCGACCAGACCTCCAACCAAAGTTCCGTTAACCCTTATAAACTGAAGATCTTTTCCCACTTCCAGCTCAAGCTTTTCGCTCAGTTCTTTTCCCTGCCAGTTTCCTACCGTGGAGCTGATGAGGTTTCCGAACTGGTGCGTATTTCTTAAGATATATTTATAAGCGGTTAAGCGTACCCAGTGATCTATTTTATTTTGGAAATTTATGTCGGTTTTAAGGTTCTGGGAAAACTCATTGAGGTTTTTCGTAATATAGGCCTTAAGAGAAGAATGCTCTTCTTTTAATTCTTTGATCACGGTTTTTTTTATGGAGCTCCAGATGTCTTGGGAGTATTCATTTAATTTTTCATTCGTAAGCAGGTCATTTTTGATATTTCTGAATTCATCCTCCCATTTTTTGTCTTCTTTAAGATCGACAGAAAATTCATAGATCTTTTTCGTGATTAAAGCTCGGATCTCATGTTGCGGATCTTCTTCTATTTCCCTGAAAAAATCCGAAAGCCCGTTGGCGATCTTGTCGGCGATCTTATTATCAATAAATTTTGGAATGAAAGAATAGCTGCCTTTTTGTACACGATCCTGGATCATTTCTTCATTTTCGATGATATAATCCTTGATCTGCTTGGAAAGACTGGTGATCATTCTCTGATGGTCATTTTTTTCCAGAATATAATGAATGCCGTTTCCTACAATGGTATTAAGCTTCACATCGGCAGCCATTTCGGACACTTTTTTGCTGATAAAATGACTTACCTCACTATCATCAAGCTTATTGAGGATATCCAACACAATGTCGGAAATATTGGCGATCAGAACATGCTGGTTCTTTTGCTTGGAAAGCCATTCGCCTACATAGTTCGAAACTTTCAGTTTTTGAATATAAGGTCTGATATTCTGTGGTGAAAGAAAGTTGGAAACCACAAAACTTCCAAGGTTATCTCCCAGTTTCTGCTTGCTGTTTTCGATAAGATTGGTATGGGGAATAGGCAGTCCTAAAGGATGCCTGAAGAGAGCCGTTACCGCAAACCAGTCTGCAAGGGCACCTACCATGGCAGCTTCAGAAAAAGCGCGCACGTATCCAATCCAGTGGGAGTCATTGGTTTTCTGCAGAATAGTCGTCACGATAAAAGTAATAGCCATCACCAGGAAAAGGCCTGTGGCAATTGCCTTATATTTATTTAGCTGTTTTCTTTTTGCTTCATCATTCATATTCTATCAAATTTAGTAATTTTGATATGTAACTAAAAGGGTAATATTAATCCATCTTAATAAGGGTGCTTTTAAGAACATAGAACCATAAAACAATTTATGAAAATTTTACTTTCCATATCATTGCTTATCTTTCTGCACATGTGTTCGCAGACACCACAACCCGTTAAATCTACACCTATGGAAAATAATGAAGCAAAAAACAATCCATATTATTCGAGAACGGATACAGCAAAGCTTACCGTTTCCAATGAAGAATGGAAAAAAATTCTTTCTCCTGATTTATATGCAGTAGCCAGAGAGGCTGCTACGGAAAGAGCATTCACCGGAAAATATAATGAATTTGACGAAATAGGAGACTATTATTGCGCTGTATGCGGGAACCATTTGTTTCGTTCCACTTCCAAATTTGCAAGCAGCTGCGGATGGCCAAGCTTTTTTGAAGCGGATAAAAACGGAGTGAGGTATGAGAAAGATTCGTCTTATGGAATGGAAAGGGTAGAAGTGCTTTGTAAAAGATGTGATTCGCATCTGGGTCACGTGTTTGATGATGGACCAAAGCCTACCGGCTTACGCTATTGTATGAACTCGATAAGTTTGGAATTTGTTCCGGATTCTTCAAAATAATTTGATTTTCAGTAAGAATAACGGAGTTAAAGTTTCTTAAATAGCGTTAAACTTTTTTTATATTAACGTATTGATAATTATGTTTTTATAATTTTGCAGTCGAATTTATAATTAAGAGGATGAAAGGATTATATAGTGCATTGGGTATTGTTTATATGATTACAACTTCTTTTTACCTTTCTAACGGAAAAGTAGATACCAAAAAAGAAAATATCAATACTACAAAAACTGAAATTTCAACGGCTGTAAAAACAGTAAAAAATAATACGGAAGTAACTTCTTCAGAAGAACTTTACAATTCAATAGGATTTGAAAATGACCATAAACTTAATTATGATGCGTTTTCAAAAGGATTATTAGGATTTGAAAATCTTAAAAAGGCAGGGATGCTGGATGCGGATGCTCATCTGCTGACTATTTGTGATTTTTCTTTGTCTTCCAATACGAAAAGGCTTTGGGTAATAGATATCAATGAAAAAAAAGTATTATTTAATTCATTGGTAGCTCACGGAAAAAATACTGGAGAAGAGTTTGCCCAGAATTTTTCCAATACGGAAAGCTCCTATCAAAGCAGCTTAGGCTTTTATATCACAGATACTACGTACGAAGGAGATAACGGCTATTCCCTGAAATTGCTGGGAATGGATAAAGGGTTTAACGATGCCGCTTTTAAAAGAGCAATCGTAATGCATGGCGCCGATTATGTAAGCGAAGATTTTGCAAGCATGCATAAAAGAATCGGAAGAAGCTGGGGATGTCCTGCTCTACCGAGAGCTTTAACGGAGCCTATCATTAATACGATAAAAGGAAAAAGCTGTCTTTTTATTTATTATCCTGATCAGAATTACCTTTCCTCTTCGGAATGGTTGAAATCATAAAAAAAGCAGTCGGAAATGACTGCTTTTTTGTTATGCTCCGGTGTATTTTTTAAAAACTACCGTCGCATTATGACCTCCGAATCCGAAGGCGTTGCTTAATGCAAAATTGATATTTTTCTCTTTCGCTTCATTGAACACGATATTGATATCCCGCGGGATATTTTCATCCACATTCTGCACATTAATGGTTGGTGGAATAATTCCGTTTTCAATAGCTTTAATGGATAGGATAGCTTCGGCAGCACCCGCCGCTCCCAGTAAATGTCCGGTCATGGATTTGGTAGCGCTGATGTCCAGGTTTTTACTTCCTTTAAAAAGCTTATTAATGGCTTTAAGTTCAAGAAGATCTCCCAATGGTGTTGAGGTTGCGTGAGGATTTATATAGTTGATATCCTCAATATTTGCCCCTGCTTCGTGAAGAGCCAGCTGCATAGCTTTAATGGCACCTACTCCTTCGGGATGTGGGGCGGTCATATGGTGGGCATCCGCAGTCATCGCCGCTCCCACCAGCTCTGCATATATTTTTGCTCCCCGTTTTTTAGCATGTTCATATTCCTCAAGAATTAAGGCTCCTGCTCCTTCTCCCATCACAAATCCATCCCTTTCGGCATCATACGGGCGGCTGGCCGTGAGGTAATTGTCATTTCGGGTAGACATGGCTTTCATTACGGAGAAACCACCTATGGAGGCAGGAGTAATGGCTGCTTCGGAACCTCCGCTGATTACAGCTTTAGCTTTTCCCAGACGAATATAATTGAATGCATCCATCAATGCTGTATTTCCTGTGGCACAGGCTGAGACAGTCGTATAGTTAATTCCCTGAAGTCCGAATTTCATGGAAATCATTCCGGATGCCATGTTAACGATAAATTTTGGAACGAAGAAAGGATTGAAACGGGGTGTTCCGTCACCTCCATAAAACTCCGCCACTTCATTTTCAAAAGTAAGCATCCCTCCCTGTCCGGTTCCCCAGATGACTCCCACATCAAACGGATCTTCTTTTTCTATTTCCAAACCTGAATCCTGAAGGGCTTCTGCAGACGCATAAAGAGCATATTGAGTAAATAGGTCACTTCTCTTAATTTCCTGATGGGTTAAATGGGTTTCAGGTTTAAAGTCCTTCAGCTCACACGCAAACCGCACTTTAAAATTTTCTGCATTAAAATGCTGAATAGGAGCGGCCCCGCTTTTCCCGTTAATACTGTTTTTCCAAAAGTCTTCGACATTGTTTCCCAGTGGAGTCACGGCACCCAATCCTGTAATGACAACTCTTTTCATAGATAGTTATTAATCTTGTTCGTATAATTGGAGGATTGCTTTGTCATGGTCTTTTTATTCAGACTGTATACACAAATTGTTTTCCTCGGTTGATATTTTTATTCAGGCAGACAAATAGTCAGCTCCTGGTCAATAATGCTCAGGATTCTATTTAAAACCAGCTCCAGGTATTCTTTTTTACCGGTTGTTTTTGATAATAAAATTCCTCCTTCTATCAGCATGATAAATAAGGAAGAATATTCATCTGCATTACAGTCTCTTTTAATCTCTCCCTTGATCTGTCCCTGCCGGATCACAGCAGAAGTTTTTCTGGCCCATTCTTCAAAAGATTTTTTTACCTGCTTTCTGAGCATGGGAAAGGTATCGTCTGCCTCCGTCGCTGCATTCATCAAAGGGCATCCTCCGGTTGCAAAAACTATATCCCAGTTTTCGCGGTAAAAATTCACCATAGCCCGGAGTTTATCTGTTGAGGTTGTATATTCTTCTCCAAAAGACCGCAGCATATTTTTGCTCACGAGGTCAGCATTATGCTTATATACTTCCAGGGCCACCTCTTCTTTATTCTCAAAATTTCCGTAAATACTTCCTTTGGTAAGTCCGGTAGCTTCTGTAATATCCGAAATGGAAGTAGAAGTATACCCTTTACAGTTAAATAAAGAGGCCGTTTTTTCTATAATGAACTGCTTTGTTTTCTCTGCTTTTGACATTTTCAGTAAAAATGTACACAAATATACAAAAATATACCGATCGGTATATTTTATTTTAAAAATAAGCCGGATAATTTCTATCCGGACTTATAAAGTTTATTTGAATAAGGCTTTCTTGATAGTCAGGGCAGCATGTGCTAAAGACTCCTGAATAGCCGGAACGTGGGCTATAGGGTTCAATAATCCATAATCATGTATAAATCCTTTGAAATCTTCAATCGTGGTAGGTACTCCTGCCTCATCAAGCTTTCTTGCATACGCTACTCCTTCATCGTGAAGAATATCATTTTCAGCTACCTGTACCAATGCAGGCGGTAAACCTTTCAGTTCTTCCAGAGAAGCCTGGAATGGAGAAGCATATTTTTCTTTTCTCTGTTGAAGGTCGGAAGTATAATTATTCCACATCCATTTCATCAAAGGAGCTGTAAGGAATCTTTCTTCTGCATATTTTTCCCATGATTCTCTGGTGAAATCAGCATCCGTTACAGGCCATAATAAAACCTGCTGTTTGATTTCCGGTCCTTTTCTGTCTTTGGCAAGCAATGCCACTACAGCAGTCATATTACCACCTACACTATTACCTGCAATAGCAAGTCTTGATCCGTCTACTCCGATTTCTTTTCCGTTTTCTGCAACCCATTTTGTAGCGGCATAGGCCTGGTTAATAGCAACCGGATAATGAGCTTCAGGAGAAGGGGTGTAATCCGGAAATACGGCAACAGCACCACTTTTCACTACTAAATCTCTTACCAGTCTTTTGTGAGTAGGATAATCTCCCAAAACCCATCCACCACCATGGAAAAACATGAATACCGGAAGTCCGTCCTGGGCACCTTTTGGTTTTACAACATGAATATTTACGGTAATATCATCCTGAGTAATGGTTCTTTCGGATTCTTCGATATCAGAATAATCATAGCTTACCGAATTTTGTGCGGCGACTAATACAAGTCTTGCATCTTCAGGAGACATTTCTTCGATAGGTTTTCCTCCTCCACTGTTTAAGTCTTTAAGGAAAGATCTGATCTCTCTTAAAATACTTGGGTCTTGCGCTGCTGGCAGTGAATTGTGTGACATAATTTCTGTTTTTAATTGTTAATAATATGATGATTAAGCTAATTATATTAAACTAGCATTAAGTGTAATTTCAAAGTTGAAAGCCGCACTTACCGGACATCCCTCTTCCGCTATTTTGGCAAACTTCTGAAACTCTTCTTCTGAAATTCCCGGAATCTTAGCCGTTAAAGTCAGTTCTGATTTGGTTATTTTTCCTATTTGGGGATCGAGAGTGATCACTGACTTTGTTGTTAATTCCTCAGCAATAAAACCTGCCTGGGAAAGTTCAGCGGTTAATTTCATGGTAAAACAGCCTGCATGCGCTGCGGCCAGCAATTCTTCGGGATTGGTTCCCACACCGTCCTCAAAACGGCTGCTAAAAGAATACTGAGTTTGGCTTAAGGTGGTACTTTGTGTTGTTATGTGTCCTTTTCCTTCTTTAATGTTACCGTTCCAAACGGCTGTTGCGTTACGTTTCATAATAATAGTTTTTTATATTAATAATTGCTTGATTTTGATATGACAAATTTAGAGTACCTGAGGACTCCCATAAATAGACATTTATCCATAAGTATTGTACTATTTTCCCAAAGAGTAGTTTTTTTTGAAATTACTGGGAGTGCTTCCTACTTTATTGGAAAAAAGACGGTTGAAATAAGCGGGATCTTCATAACCCAGATCATAGGCAATTTCTTTTACAGGCTTATCCGTATAGAACAAAAGTCTCTTGGCTTCCAGTAAAATTCTGTTAATGATAAACTGATTGGGGGATTCAATATTCAGGCTTTTGAACTTATGGGTTAATGTCTTTGGAGCCATGTGAAGAAGCTCGGCATAGTCTGCAACAGTATGCTTTTCCCGGTAATGAATTTCCAGAAGCCGGCTGAAATCGCGGAACAATTCTATATCGTTATGGCTTATATTTTCCACGCGGGTATGTATATTTTGCTTTTTCCAATTCCTGGTAGCACGAATGATTATCTGTTTTAGGTATGTTCTTATCATTTCTTCTTTTGAAGACTCTTTACCTTCCAGTTCATTATAAATATTAGAAAATAAAGTACGGATGGTATCCATTTCCATGTTATCCAGTTCAATTTTGGGAATTTCAAAAATATTATTGAAGAGGAGCCCGTCGCATGCCACTTCTTTATCATGGATCTGTACACAGTAAAAATCGCGGTTGTAATAGATAAGAAAAGAATCTCCCTTTCCCTGGCTTACTTCAAGATACTGATTGGAATTAATAAAAAATAAAGTAGGACCCGTAGTGGTGTAATGATTAAAATCCGTTCTGAGTTCATAGCCTTCCGGGGCGAAGAAGATTTTGATATAAGGCTTAAATCTGTTATCGTGAATATAGTTCAGATTATTTTCGGAAAAAATACCAAATCCTAATTTTTTGTAATTGTCTTCAAAAATAAATTCTTGTGTCATCATATGTATTTATGCTAATTAAAAGTACAAAAAAAGCATGATGTCTACCTATTAAATATCGACATCATGCTTATATCTGTAGAAAAAAATTCTTAGAATGTTACATCTAAACCTACATAAAGGTTGATTTTCATAATAGGAGCGTAAACCATTCCTCCGTCAAAATAATTTCCAAAAGGGTTGCGGAAATCTACGATTGCATTTTTCTGTGAGTAAGAAGTCAGGTTTTCTCCTCCTAAATAAGCCCTTATTTTTTTATTGAAATTCTTAGAGATCTGTGCATTGAGAACAGCATAAGAATTGGAATAAGCAGGAAGCTGGAACTCTTCAGGGTTACTTGAAGTATTCGGAAGCTTTTGTTTGCCCACCCAATTCAGTGTGGTATCAAAACTCCAGAATCCACCTTTGTCGTTTTTATTGGTAGAATATGCAAGATTTACAAAACCTCTGTGCTTGGCCATAAAAGGAACCTCGCGTCTGCCTCCGGTATAATCTGCCTGTACATCATAATATTTATAGGCAACTTTTACATCAAAGTTTTTTAAAGGGATAAAGTCCCATTGCGTCTGAAAACTATTGGCAAAAGATTTTCCTTCCAAATTATAAAATACCAACTGCTGAGGAGACTGATCCAGGTCCACTAACACCTGATTCTGGAAATCTGTTCTGAAGAAATCAGCTATAATGGTAGATTTCTTTCCGAATATTTTAAACTCCTGCTGTAAGCTGGCTCCGTAATTCCAGGCAATTTCCGGCTTTAAACCATAAATATCACCACCGCTCGGAACAATCTGAATATTACGGTTGGAAGCAAAGTACTGTTGGTTTTCAGCAAAAACAGAAGCCGTTCTGAATCCTCTTCCCGCTGATAATCTAAGGATGGTTTTCGGACTGAAGTCATATTTAAAATTCAGTCGTGGAGTAAACTGGGTTCCTGCCAGATTATGAAAATCTGCTCTGGCCCCGGCTACTAGGGTATATTTTAATCCCGTTAATGTATATTCCGCAAAGATTCCCGGAACAATCTCATTCCTTTTGAAGCTGTCTGTAAGATAGGTTTCATCATAGCCGTCGTACATAAAACTGGCTCCCGCTTTATATTTATGATTGGTGTTCCCTAAGATGCTTTCAAAAATCAAATTGGAATAAAAAGTATTCTGTTTTCCGGAATAGTTTCTCAATCCGAAAAAGCTATCCTGCTGATGGTATACATACTGGTTCATCCATCCTAAACTTTGGTAAGGTTTCCCTTTGAAAACATATCCCGTTTTGTTCCAGACCTGAAATCTTGAAATGTTAATCCCCACTCCATACGCATCCTGCTCTTTTTGGGATAACTGCTTATTAAAGGAGGTCTGCCCCGCAGTTCTGTCATCCTTTACAAAATTGATCCCGAAATGAGATCCCAAACCTGAGTTTTCCAGATCATTATAATTAAGCAAATAAGCGGCATTGATCTGTGTGCCTTTCGGGCGGTCAAGGAATCCGTCGTCATTCATATCCGTATTTCCAAATGTACCGTTTCCGTGAAGTAAAATGGTCTGGGACCATTGATCATTGATGGGAGCTACATGGGTAATATTAGCTTCCGCTCTACCATTGAAGTCGGCAAATAAGTTCAGGGAGGTTTCCGGTTCTTTGGCATTTTTCAGCAACTCGGTATTGATCTGGCCTGTGATGCTTTCATAACCGTTGGTTACGGTACTTCCTCCTTTGGTAAGCTGGATGCTTTCAATCCATCTTCCTGGAATGAAGTTCAGTCCGTAAGCAGAGGCTAGCCCGCGGATTTCCGGTAATAGTTCTTTTGTTAAGCTGGTATATTTTTGATCCAGTCCCAGCATTTTCAGCTGTTTTGTACCTGTAACGGCATTGCTGAATGAAACATCCACAGTGGCATTAGTTTCAAAACTTTCGGAAAGATTACAGCATGCCGCTTTTAACAGTTCTTTTTTATCAATATTGAAAACAAGTCCGGCCTCTTTTTTACTTAATGAAGTAGAGGCTTTTGAAGCTGATAATTTGACTTCTTCGATATTTTTTTCATGTTGTCCGGAAGCATGAGCACTTGCCGTATTTTCTTCAAAATGTACCTTGGAACCTTTTTCTCCTAATGCTGTATTTCTGTCATACAAACAACATTCGGGAAGGTTATTGTAAACGGAATCTGTTGCCGTATATTTTTCATTGTCATGGCCCACATCGGCAATCTTCTTTAGAATTTTATCCGCAGAAGTTTTGGAAGGATCGAAATCTAAAATCACACTTTGGGTCTCTGCGCTCCATTCAGCGGTATTTGCTCCTGCATCTTTGGCGGCTTTTTCAATTCTTGTTTTGCAGGAAACGCAGTTCCCTCTTACATAGAATTCATTGTCTTTTTTAGAAGTTTTGGCTTCCGGAGTAATGGCTGTTTGTACAGTTTCTCTTTCGTAATGGCAGCATTCAGGCAATTTTTCATAGGCGCTGTCCGATGCCTTAAATCTTTCATTATCGTGCCCGGCTTCCGCTATTTTTTGAAGAATATTTTCCGGTGAGATATTGGAATCTGTTTCCAGGGTCAGTGTCTGTGTATCGATAGAATACCGCGCTGCTTTTGCTCCTGCTTTCTTAGCGGTGGTTTCTATTCTTTCTTTACACATATCACAGTTTCCTTTTACCTGAAACTGGTTTTTTGTAATCGTTTGGGAAAATAATAATTGTATAGATAACAGTAATGAACCAAGAATAAACTTGGATATATATAATTTCATGTTGATTTAAAATTTAGATTAATTAAAACTTGTTCACGGGAGATCTTCCGGTGAACTTTTGTACAGTAATAATTAACCTATCTTAGGCGGCTGCCAGATTTCTTCCAGACTGTCTGATATGTAAGGGTCTGCGTATTTAAAAACAGGATTTTTTCCAAGGTTATACACAGGGGGTAAGGAAGATAGAGTACTGTTCAGAGAAGGTATTTCAATGAAGGTATAGCAGATAATGCATGAAGAGCAGCAGTCATCATTACATGAAGAGTTTTTATTATCATGATCACCGTGACCTTGCGTTGAAGTTTTATGATTTTTGCAGCAATCCATTTTTTCGGTGTGCGACATCTTGCAGCAGTCCTCTTTTGAAGATTGGGCATACAGCATGTCCTTAGGAATCAGAAAGAGTCCTAAACATAAAAGAATGGTTAAAAACTTAAATGCCTTCACGAGTGCAAAATTACAAAAATTATGGCAAAGGATCCCCAACTTTTATGGCACAATCATGAAATGGTTCTCCATGAGGAGGATTAAGTGCCGGTTTTTCCCCTACGGCTAATTTCTGTTCTACAGGAGCAGGTGGAGGGGTTGCCCCCTGAATAGTTCCGGTAGTGGGCTGTGGAGCCGGTTTACTGTTTAAAGGCTGCCCGACAGGAATATCACATCGGTGCCCCGGTTCTCCGTGGGGTGGATTCATACCCGGTGCTGTTTTTACCTTGGGAGCGGGACCTGCATTGGCAGTAATGGTATTAGGATCTATCTGGATCGCATTCGGGACATTATTTTGTGCTGCGGGAACCTGGTTCAAAGGTTGTCCTACAGGAATGTCACATCGGTGCCCGGGTTGTCCGTGAGGAGGATTCATACCTGCTGAGGTAACCATAGTGGAACCGGATTGGTCCAAAAGAGAAACTTTGGAAGAGTTATTAGTAACCGGAGCTGTTTGCTGAACTCCGTTTTCGTCTTTTAAATAAGTGGGTCTTTCATCTTTCTTACAGGAAGTAATGAAGAATCCAAGCGCTAAAACTCCTAAAATTGTATTTTTCATATCAGATCATCTAATACAAAATTAGCAAAACATTTTTAAATGCTTTGCTAACTTACTATTTATAATCTTATTTTCAGATTAATTTTTAACTAAAAGACGGAACCCTTCTCCGTGTACGTTTATAATTTCCAATCCTTCATCATCTTTTAGAAGCTTACGGAGCTTGGCAATATATACATCCATACTTCTGGCGGTAAAGTAGTTTTCCTTTTTCCATATTTTTCTCAGTGCCAGATCTCTCGGCATGAAATCATTACGGTGGATGCACAGAAGTTTCAGAAGTTCGTTTTCTTTCGGAGAAAGTTTATATTCTTTATCTCCCACTCTCAACTGTCTCAGCATGGAGTCGAAGAAGATATTACTGATCTTAAACTGCTCCTGCTCTTCATTTTCTAAAGTCGAGCTTCTCTGAAGAATAGCTTTGATTTTATAAAGAAGTAATTCGGTATCAAATGGTTTTGTGATGTAATCATCTGCGCCCAGCTGATAACCTTTAAGAATATCCTCTCTCATGTTTCTTGCCGTAAGGAAAATAATGGGGGTATTCTTATCAATCTTTTTTACATCTTCGGCTAATGAAAATCCGTCCTTTTTAGGCATCATTACGTCGAATATGCATATATCAAACTCGTTTTCTGTAAATTCCTTTAACCCTTGTTCTCCATCTGTAGCAAGAGTAACTTCAAAATTATTTATAGTTAAATAATCTTTCAATACAGCTCCAAAACTTTGGTCGTCCTCTACTAGTAAGATTCTGTTGCTCATATTATATTTGTTTTAATTTATTAAACCATTGGAAGCTTTATTGTGAAGGTACTTCCTTTTCCCTTATGTGAGTCTACGATAATTTGTCCTTTATGCAGCTCTATAATTTTTTTGACGTAGGATAATCCTAATCCCTGTCCTTTTACATTATGTATATTTCCTGTTTCTTCTCTGAAGAATTTCTCGAAGATCTTAACTTTATTCTGGGTTTCCATTCCCATTCCCTTATCGGAAATTTCGATGATGTACCAGTTGCCTTCGTTTCTTGTTTTTATATTAATATCCGGTGTTTCGGGAGAATATTTATTGGCATTATCCAAAAGGTTGATCAATGTATTGGATAGGTGGAATTCATCTACATTAAAAATATATTGGTCTGCTGTAAATTCGCTGGTAAGAGACCCGTTTCTCTGCGCCACAATAATCTCGAAAGATGCGGTAATTTCTTTGATAAGCTCTCTGACATTCGTTTCTTTCAAAAATAATTTTACCTCATTCCTTTCCAGCTTGGACATATTAAGAACGTTTTCCACCTGCTTTTTCATTCTTAAATTTTCCTGCTTGATCAGCCCCGAATAATATTTTACCTTTTCGGGATTGGTGGCTATCTTATCATTAGCAAGGGAGTCCGTGGCGACGGAGATGGTGGCCAGTGGGGTCTTAAATTCGTGGGACATATTATTGATGAAATCGGTTTTGATCTCAGCGATCTTTTTCTGTTTCATCATATAATTAATCGAGATGATATAAATTCCCAAAATCGTTAAAAGCGAAAGGAAAGTTCCCAACAGCATCGGCCAGTTGTTCATGGCCAGGGAGTATTCTTTTTTAGGGAAAACCAGTGCAAGGGTGTACAGGGTACGGTCTTTCCGGTCTGTAAACAGGGGGTAGCTGTAGGAATTGTTATCCTTCTTTTCCTTAAAATCTTTATCGGCAACACTGGTAAGCTTATTATTCTTATCAAAGATACCGAACCCGAACTTGGCGGTTATTCCTTTCATTTTAAGTTCTTTGGAAAGAACGGAATCCAGTGTTTTTTCGTTAACCCTTTTGGTGATTGGTAAATTATTGCCATAAATTTTGGCAAATTCTTTCATCGCATAGTCTCCGTTTTCGATATCCTGATTGATCTCGGAGGTGAGCTGTTCGCGCTCTGTCGTGTCTCTTTTTATTTTATAGGCAGCTTCATCCGTATATAATTTGGTTAGATTTAAAGAATCTCCCCGCTGAGAAATAGGCAGCTGCTGTCTTTCAATAATATTTTTGGAATAGATGATCTGTCTTTGAGTCCCGGAATCTGCCACTTGCTGGATGGTCGTTAAAGAAGGCTGGTTATTATTGGCAATAACGTTGTTTCTGAAATTGCTATAATCATCATTCAGATATTTTTCTACTTCTATTTCAGCGACCGCTTTTGTCGTGTTTTCCAATGCAGAATAAACCTTATTAGAGAAATCCTGCTCCAACGCCCCGTAATATCCTTTCAGCCAATAAAATTGGAGTGTGACGAAGACAATCAGTGAAATTGTCATGAACACTGAAATTATTGGGATGAATTTATTATTCATTATCAAATTTGTGTGAATTATGAATGTTAAAAATAATTATTTTAAGACTTGATAAACAAAAAACGAGCCAAAAAATTGTGTTTTTTTTCTTAAAAGTATGGATTTTAACATTTTTTTAAAAATATTTAAATAATTGTCATATGAAAAGCCTTTGCTAGGAATAAAAACTTAAGTTTGTTTAAATAACTAATTATGGCATCGAATATCATTTTTAACAAAGATTTTGATTCAAAAACTGTCTATGTAATGAAAGTGTACAAAGGCAGTGTTTCAGAAGTGTGGAATTATTTTACCCGGCCGGAATTACTGGACCAGTGGTGGGGACCCAAACCCTGGAGATGTGAAACAGTTCAGATGGATTTTAAAAAGGGAGGAAAATGGCGTTATGCGATGGTAGGACCCGATGGGGAGAAGATGTATGCGCAGGTGGAGTTTGGAGAGATTATGGAGCACAGGAGCTTTGACGGTATGGATACGTTTTGTGATGCAGAGGGAAATGTGAACAAAGACTTTCCGCCGGCTCAGTGGCTGTATGGTTTTACGGGAGTGGATGAAGGAGTGAAGGTTACCGTGAATATCCATTTCTCATCTGAAGAAGCGATGAAGCAGCTGATAGAAATGGGATTTGAAGACGGTTTTAAAATGGGACTTAACCAGCTTGAGGAAATTTTGGATAGACCATAAAAAAGTTCAGGAAAGCCAAAGGCTTTCCTGAACTTTATAAAAGATCTTCATCCTGAAAATATTGTATGATCGCCTTTTTCATGAGCAGACTCTGTTCATTAGGCTTTAGATCAGGCAGGTTTTCCAGCTTTTCAAACTGGGGCCATCCCTCTTCATAATGCGTAAACTTATAATATCCGAAGGGTTCCAGCAACCTGCAGACTGCAATATGAATTAAATTCACCTTATCGTCTTTGGTGTATTTTTGCTGGCCGCTTCCAAGCTCCTGAAGTCCTATCAGAAACAATAATGTTTCAATAGGAGGATTCTTTTCCGTTTGGAAATTATCTTCAAAGAACTGTTCTATTTTTTTCCAGTATTCTGCTTCGTTCATTCTCTTTTATTTTCCAGTTTTAATAAAAAAGCATATTCTAATGCATCTTCTTTCAGGGATTCAAATCTTCCGCTGGCACCTCCATGTCCGGAGCTCATATCTGTTTTGAATACCAGAAGATGGTTATCGGTCTTCAGTTCCCTTAGCTTGGCTGTCCATTTGGCAGGCTCCCAATATTGTACCTGGGAATCATGTAACCCTGTGGTGATAAGCATATGAGGGTATTCCTTGGCTTCTATATTGTCGTAGGGAGAATAGGATTTCATATACTCATAATATTCTTTATCATTCGGGTTTCCCCATTCTTCATACTCTCCTGTGGTTAATGGGATGGTTTCATCCAGCATGGTGGTTACCACATCTACGAAAGGTACCTGAGCAACAATTCCGTTAAAAAGTGTAGGCTCATAATTAGCTACCGCTCCTACCAGTAATCCTCCGGCGCTTCCGCCCATGGCATATAAATGTTGGGGGGAAGTATAATTTTCTTTAATAAGATGTTTTGCAGCATCGATAAAATCGAAAAAGGTATTTTTCTTTTCCAGCATTTTACCTTCCTCATACCACTCCCTGCCCAGGTATTCTCCTCCGCGGATATGGGCAATGGCGTAAATGAAGCCACGGTCCAGAATTGAGAGTCTTACGTTAGAAAAGTTTGCATCCACCGTATGTCCGTAACTTCCGTAACCATATAATAACAGAGGGGTCTCTGCTGATTTTTGAGTTTCTTTGTGATAAACCAATGAGATAGGGATTTTGGATTTTCCATCTCTTGAGTCCGCCCATATCCTTTCGGAAATATAATTTTCTGATGAAAATTTACCACCCAGTACTTCCTGCTGTTTAAGAAGTTTCGTGGTTTTTTCCTTCATATTGTATTCATAAGTGGAACCGGGTTGGGTTAATGATACATAGCCGTAGCGTAAAACTTCGGTATTGAATTCTAAGTTAATTCCGATGTATGCCGTATAAGTAGGATCTGAAAAGGGAAGATAATGGGACGTCTTATTTTTCTCATCAATGATTTTGATCTGAAGAAGACCCTTTTCGCGTTCTTCCAAAACCAGATAATCTTTAAAGATTTCAAAACCTTCCAGAAGGACTTCCTTACGATGAGGTATTACATCTATCCAGTTTTCTATTCCACAATTTTCGATCTTGGTTTTTACAATCTTGAAATTAATGGCATCCTCAGCATTAGTGATAATGTAGAACTCGTCTTCGAAATGTTCCACTGAGTACTCCAGGTCCTCCGTACGTTTCTGGATAACTTTCCAATCTGCAAAAACGTTGTGGGAAGGAATAAACCAGTGTTCATCCGAAGTGCTGCTGGAACTGGCAATAAAAATATATTCTAAAGATTTTGTCTTAAATACATTCACATCGAAGGTTTCGTCTTCTTCGTGAAAAACAAGAATATCTTCTGAAATATCTGTGCCTAAACGATGCCTGTATACCTGGAAAGCCCGTAAACTTTTGTCTTTCCGGATATAGAAAATATGTTCGTTATCATGGGCCCACACAGCTTTTCCTGTTGTATTGGGAATCTTATCTGGTAGTATTTCTCCTGTTTCTAAATTTTTGAAATTCAGAGTATAAATTCTTCGTCCGAGATTATCGGTAGAAAAAGAAGCCATTTTATTATTAGGGCTTACCGCCACGCTTCCTACTTCAAAGAAAGATTCACCTTCTGCCAGGATATTAACATCGAGAATGATTTCTTCAGGATGATCCAGAGTCTGGTATTTTCTGCAAAAAATAGGATGTTCTTTTCCTGATTCATAGCGTACGATATACCAATAGGCATTAAAAAAATAAGGAAGGGATTCATCATCCTTTTTATATCGGGACTTCATTTCTTCAAAAAGGTCTTCCTGGAGCTGTTCGGTATCCTTCATTATAAAATCTGCAAAGGTGTTTTCTTCTTCAAGATATTTTATAACCTCCGGATTTTCTCTTTCATTGAGCCAGAAATAATTGTCAATTCTGGTATCACCGTGTATTTCCAGTGTCTTTTTGATCTTATTGGCTTGGGGAGCTTTCATTAATGTTAATTGGTGTTCAAATTTAATTAAAAAAAAACCATCTTTTCTTACATTGAAAAGACGGCTGTTTTATTGATAACAAAAAAAACTATTTGTGTAAGCTTTTAATATATTTTTCTAGAGCCATCGTCATGGACGGTGTTTCCTTTGTAGGCGCCATTAAGTCTATGGTTAATCCGGCTTCTTCAGCTGCTGCCAAAGTGGTGTTCCCGAAAACTCCGATCTTGGTTTCACCTTGTGTGAAATCCGGAAAGTTCTGCTGTAAAGATTTAATTCCTTGTGGGCTGAAAAAGATCAGCATATCGTAATCTTTAATTTTGATATCCGTTAAGTCGCTGCAAACGGTTCGGTACATGATCGCTCTTGTCCAGTCAATATTTGCAGAATCCAGTGTTTTGGGAATATCCGGACTTAATACATCCGAGGATGGTAAAAGATACTTTTCAGACGGGAACTTTTTGAAAAGAGGCAAAAGATCCGAGAAATTTTTTTCGCCGAAACTGATCTTTCTTTTACGGTACACAATATGCTTTTGAAGATAGTTGGCTACGGCTTCAGACTGGCAGATATATCTCATCGTATCCGGAACTGTGAATCTCAGTTCTTCAGCTAGTCTAAAGTAGTGGTCTATCGCATTTTTGCTGGTAAAAATAATTCCAGTATATTGAGTTAAATCAATTTTCTGTGTTCGAAGTTCCTTATTATCAACTCCTTCTACATGGATAAAGGGACGGAAATCAATTTTTATTTTTTCCTTCTTAGCAATATCCAAATAAGGAGAAGATTCGCCCGGTGCAGGTTGAGAAACCAATATAGACTTTATTCTCATCATTAGACTTTTATTAAAAAAATAACAATTTCCAAAGCATTAACAATGGTATGATTTGGAGGGTGCAAATATACAAAAATTTATAATACCACTTTTCCGGCAAAATATCATTTTTGTGAAAGAAATAAAAAAATATCTTAAAAATAAATACAAAACAAAAGGATAATAGATAATAAATGAATATCATATTTTTATCTATGGGAAAATAATAGTGAATGACACATAGTACAATCAATAAAAATGATAAGATAAAATAAAATTTAGTGGCCGTAAAATAAAAAATAGGCCATTTTTTTCCATCCCCTATACTTTGATAAAACAGAAAGCTGAGAACGGACTTCGTAAAATAAAATAAAACGAGGACGATAAAAGTATATCCGAACTTATTCAGCTGATATCCGGCGACCTGAAGATCTGCAATATATTTGGGGACTATGGGGATGTATTGGGAGGCCATTACAGAAAGAGTAAGAGTCGTTACGCACGACACAATAAGCCAGTTGGGAAGGTTATTGCTCGAGTCAAAATATTTCTGTAATAAAAAATCCTGTAAGGCGGCTCCTCTCTCTATGACGTTCATCATAAAAATATACAGGAATATACAGCCTAAAAGAATGAAGATGACCCAATCATTGTTTTCGGGTATCCTAACATGGTTTGCAAAGTTTGTTAATGGCAACGGAATGTTTTTTGCAAAATTATAGATTATTTTGTATAAAATAAAAAGCTTAGATTATCTTTGCAGATTGAAATGAAGAAACTCGTCATTATTCCAACATACAATGAAAAGGAAAATATTGAAAATATTATTTCCGCAGTTTTTGCGTTGGAAGAAGATTTCCACATCCTGGTGGTAGATGATTCATCTCCGGACCATACGGCAGATATTGTAAAGGAATTACAGAAAAAACACCCTCATGAGCTGCATTTATCCGTAAGACATGTTAAGGACGGCTTGGGTAAAGCGTATATTCATGGATTTAAATGGGCTCTCCAAAATGGGTATGACTATATCTTTGAGATGGATGCCGATTTTTCGCACAACCCTGAAGATCTTCCCAAACTTTACGAAGCCTGTGTAAAGGCGGACATGGCTATCGGATCCCGGTATTCAAAAGGGGTAAATGTGGTCAACTGGCCGATGGGAAGAGTCCTGTTATCGTATTTTGCATCTAAATATGTAAGATTTATTTTAGGACTTCCTATCCATGATACCACGGCGGGGTTCGTCTGTTTCTCCAGAAAAGTACTGGAAGAAATAGGATTGGATAATGTAAGATTGAAGGGATATGGATTTCAGATCGAGATGAAATTCCGAGCCTATAAGAAAGGATTTAAAATTGTAGAAGTTCCTATTATTTTTACAAACAGGATTTTGGGAGAAAGCAAAATGAATGGAGGGATCATTCATGAAGCGGTATTTGGTGTTTTAAATTTAAAATGGAAATCACTGATCAACAAACTATGAAGAAGCTTATAGGTCTTTTTATTTTCATCTTTTTGGTTTCCTGCAGCGATTATATTGATAAGCCGAAAAACCTTATTCCTAAAGATACAATGGCTGAAATTCTGGCCGATCTGGCTATTAATGACCAGGCCACTTTTATGTATCAGGGAACTAATTTGGAAAGTGGAACAAGATATATTTTAAAATCACATAATGTGAGCGCTGATGACTATGTCCAGAGCTTCAATTATTATGTGGTAAAACAGAAAATGGAGGGAATCACTAATAAAGCCCAGAAAATATTACTGGAAAAGGATCCTAAGGCCGATCAGTATATTAAAGATAAAATAAAGAAAAATGAAGGAGTTCCTCCCTTCGCAAGATAAATGGATGATGCAGATATATCCCATTCTGCAGAAGGTTCATCATGAAGATGATGTTTAAAATAGACAAGAATGAAATTTTTTAATATAGAAAAAAACTCGGAAGGAAAAGCCAGGGCAGGAGTGATCACAACTGACCACGGGCAGATTCAGACGCCTATATTTATGCCTGTGGGAACAGTGGCAAGTGTAAAAACTGTTCACCAGAGAGAACTTAAAGAAGATATCAAAGCTCAGATTATTTTAGGAAATACATATCATTTATACTTGCGTCCTACGATGGATGTGATGCAGGAAGCCGGGGGCTTACATAAGTTTATGAACTGGGATCTGCCTATTCTTACGGATTCCGGAGGTTTTCAGGTTTTCTCCCTTTCCAACAGCAGAAAAATGACGGAAGAAGGAGTAAAATTTAAATCCCATATTGACGGGAGCTACCATTTTATCTCTCCGGAAAAGTCAATGGAAATTCAAAGGCAGATAGGAGCAGATATTTTTATGGCGTTTGATGAATGTACTCCCTATCCGTGCGAATACAATCAGGCCAAATTATCGATGGAACTTACTCACAGGTGGCTGAAGAGGTGTATCGACTGGACTGAAGAAAATAAAGAACTGTATGGGCATAAACAAAGGCTGTTTCCTATTGTTCAAGGGTCTACCTATTCTGATTTGAGAAAAATATCAGCAGAAGTCATAGCGGAAGCCGGAGCAGATGGGAATGCCATTGGGGGACTTTCCGTAGGGGAACCGGAAGAAGAAATGTACAGAATTACCAATGAGGTTACCGATATTCTGCCAAAAGAAAAACCAAGATACCTGATGGGCGTGGGAACTCCCTGGAATATTTTGGAATCCATAGGACTTGGAATCGATATGATGGATTGTGTAATGCCGACCAGGAATGCACGAAATGCAATGTTGTTTACCTGGAAAGGAGTCATGAATCTTAAAAATGAAAAATGGAAACATGATTTTTCGCCTTTGGATGAGTTTGGGACAAGTTTTGTAGATAAAGAATATTCAAAAGCATATGTTCGCCATTTATTCGTATCTAAAGAATATCTGGCCAAGCAGATCGCTTCCATTCATAACCTTGCCTTCTATCTTGACCTGGTAAGAGTGGCACGGGAGCATATCGTGGCAGGAGATTTTTACGAATGGAAAAAA
The DNA here is from genome assembly GCF_048572715.1 of Chryseobacterium sp. CT-SW4. GTDB lineage: Bacteria > Bacteroidota > Bacteroidia > Flavobacteriales > Weeksellaceae > Chryseobacterium. Next base: position 3,451,210 of record NZ_CP183840.1, on the reverse strand, counting down.
TCCGTAGTTCCTGTGCTGAAACAAAGATTATAAGAATCCATGTTTAAAATCGTAGACAGATATATCATTAAAAAATACCTTGGAACTTTTAGTTTCATGCTTATTTTGCTGTCTATAGTGGTGCTGGTAATAGATGTTCAGCAAAAGATCCCGAGAATAGAAAATGCTAAAAATATTGATCCTAAACTGGATCTTGTTTACTTTTTAATCCATTTCTATCCTTATTGGATCGTTAACCTGGTAGTCACCTTTCTCTCTATTCTGGTTTTTATATCAGTGATATATTTTACCTCGAGAATGGCTAATAATACTGAGATTGTAGCTATTATAAGCAGCGGGGCAAGCTTTCACCGGTTTGCAAGACCTTATCTGTATACTTCCATACTGATTGCGATTATCTCCTTTAGTATTAATCACCTGGTTTTGCCATGGGCTAATATTAAAAAGAATGAGCTGGAAGCTTATACGTATAATCAGCGTAATAAAGATAAAATTTTGGGAACAGCTCCTGCCTCAGCTCAGCTGAGTAAGAATGAGTATATTTTTGTTAACTCCTGGAATAAAAGAGAAAACAGAGGTTCCGGCTTTATCTTTCAGCGTTTTGACAAGGATAGAAGAATGACTTATGAGCTTAAAGCATCTGATGTATATTGGGATAAAGAGAAAAAGCAGTTTGTACTGAACAACTACTTTGAAAAAACCATTAATAAAGATGATACGGAAAAGCTGGGCCATGGATTTGAATCCAGGAGAAGTTATGGACATACCCCGGAAGAGCTTTTCCCCAATGAGCTTTTAGGACAGAATAAAACCACACCTGAGCTCCTGAAGTTTATTCAGAGGGAGAAAGAAAAAGGAAACAGTAACCTTAATTCCTACCTGAATGAGCTGCATCAGAGAACATCAATGCCGGTTTCGATTATCATTCTTACCTTTTTGGCACTTTCCCTTTCTTCCCAAAAGAAAAGAGGAGGTTTGGGAATTAACCTGGCGATCGGAATTTCACTGGCCTTTATCTTTGTCTTTTCATTTGAAGCATTAAAAGTGGTTTCGGAGAATAAAAGCATGTCACCTGCACTGGCGATGTGGTTTCCCAACATGGTCTTTTTACCGATCACGCTTTACCTTTATCTGAAAAGAGCGAATCAGTAAAGGAGTTTTATTTCTTTATGATAGAAAGACTGCAAGCCATCTTCCAGCTCTATCCAGAGCTCTCCCTTTTCGTCAGCAAATCTTATGATGCCATTTTGTCTGTTTTGAGCGGTTTCAAATACTGAAATTTTATCCTTACGGAATAGGTGGAGGTTGAACTGCTCCATTATTTCCTCATCGGAAGGGATATTGGACAGCCTTTTTACAAGGGTGCTGTAAAGAGATTGAGTAAGCTGATTAAGATCAAAGCGGATGCCGGTCTGCGTAAACAGGGACCCTGCATTGGAAATTTCACTGAATTGCTCTTGAAGTATATTAATGCCAATTCCGATTATATAGTAATTTTTACTCTGGGCATTTTTCTTTTCAATAAGAATGCCGACCACTTTCTTACCTTTTACAATAATGTCATTCGGCCATTTTATTTCCACAGGGGAATCGGTCAAACTGGCAAGGAAATCCCTTATTATACTCGCGGTATAATAATTGAATAAACTATCTGAAATTTTGAAGTTTAAACTATTAACGGCTAATGAGAAAGCCAGGTTTTGTTCAGGAATAATCGCCCAGCTGTTTCCATACTGACCCCGCCCTCCGGTTTGATTGAAAGTGTATAAACTTATAAAATCGGATTTCCCGTAAAGTAAAAATCGAAGAATTTCGTCATTAGTAGAAGAGCATTCTTTTATATAAAACAGATCTCTCATTAAGATTAAGAAAACTTTAAGATATTAAGAGTATAAAAGTAAGGCTAAAGTAAAGAAAAAACAATAAATTTGCAGATTATAGTATTTTTTTAATGAATAAAACAGCAGAAAAGCAAGAATTATTAGATAAAATTGTTGAAGCTATCCAAGATGTGAAAGGAGAAGACATTATGATTTTCGATCTTTCAAATATCGAAAACTCGGTAGCTCAGACCTTTATTATATGTAGCGGAAATTCGAATACACAGGTTTCTGCGATCGCAGGAAGTGTAGAGAAGAAGGTAAGAAATGAACTGAAAGACAGACCTTGGCATGTGGAAGGAACAGAAAATGCAATGTGGGTACTGTTAGATTACGTTTCCGTAGTCGTTCATGTATTCCAAAAGCAGGTACGTGAGTACTATGATATAGAAGAACTTTGGGGTGATGCGAAAATCACCAAAATCGAAAACTAATTTTAAATTTTTAAAAACTATAAATGAACAATAAAGGATTTAACTGGTTCTTTCCGATTGCCATAATAGCACTTTTGCTATTTTTTATTCCTAATTTTTTTGGTGATAATGGAGCAAAATCTATTGACGAGGATGAATTTTTCAAAATCATGCAATCTGGAAAAGTTCAAAATGTCTTAATATATAAAGATACCGAAAAAGCTGATGTTTTTTTAACACAAGCTGCAAAAACGGAAATGGTGAATAAAGCCGCCAAAGAAAAAGATCCGTTTTCTGCGTTTGATATGGCTCCAAAAGCTGATTATACAGTAAAATACGGAGATCTGCAGCTTTTTCTTCAAAAGTTTGATACCATCAAAGCTGATAATGCCAATATAAAAACATCCAAAGATTACGGAGCCGGAAAAAGTCCGTTTATGGATATTTTGTTTTCTGCATTGATCTGGATTGCTATTCTCGGATTATTTTATTTCCTTCTTTTCAGAAGAATGGGAAGCGGAGGAGGTCCCGGAGGGCAGATATTTTCTATTGGAAAATCCAGAGCAAAACTATTTGATGAAAAAGAAAAAGTTCAGGTTACATTTAAAGATGTAGCAGGTCTTGAAGGAGCAAAAGAAGAAGTTCAGGAAGTCGTGGACTTTTTGAAAAACTCTGAAAAATATACCAGGTTAGGAGGTAAAATCCCAAAAGGGGTTCTTTTGGTAGGCCCTCCGGGAACAGGTAAAACCCTATTGGCGAAAGCTGTAGCCGGTGAAGCTAAAGTACCTTTCTTCTCCCTGTCAGGTTCTGATTTTGTTGAAATGTTTGTGGGAGTAGGAGCTTCCAGAGTAAGAGATCTGTTTGCGCAGGCCAAAGCAAAATCTCCGGCAATTATCTTTATTGATGAGATTGATGCCATCGGACGTGCCAGAGGAAAGAATAATTTTTCCGGTGGAAACGATGAAAGAGAGAATACACTGAACCAGTTGCTTACGGAAATGGATGGTTTCGGTACAGATACCAACGTTATTGTAATGGCGGCTACGAACAGGGCGGATATCCTGGATAAGGCATTAATGAGAGCAGGACGTTTCGACCGTTCCATTTATGTAGATCTTCCCGAACTTCATGAAAGAAGACAGATTTTTGATGTCCACCTTAAAAAGATTAAGATCGGCAATGATGTGGACAGAGACTTCCTTGCTAAACAGACTCCCGGATTCAGCGGGGCGGATATCGCCAACGTTTGTAACGAAGCAGCACTTATCGCAGCGAGAAACAGTCATGAAACCGTAACAAAACAGGACTTCCTGGATGCGGTAGACAGAATTATCGGTGGTCTTGAAAAGAAAAATAAAGCCATTAAACCTTCGGAAAAAAGAAGAGTGGCTTATCATGAAGCGGGACACGCAACTATTTCATGGTTGGTAGAACATGCGGCACCTCTTTTAAAGGTAACTATTGTGCCGAGAGGACGTTCCTTAGGAGCAGCGTGGTATCTTCCGGAAGAAAGACAGCTTACCACTACGGAACAGATGAATGACGAAATCTGTGCTACATTAGGAGGTAGAGCGGCGGAGCAGGCTATATTCGGAAATATTTCAACAGGAGCATTATCCGATCTTGAGCGTGTGACAAAGCAGGCTCAGGCAATGGTGACTATCTACGGACTGAACGATAAGCTTGGAAACATCTCTTATTATGACAGCTCAGGGCAGTCGGAGTACAGCTTCGGAAAACCATATTCTGATGAAACAGCTAAAATGATCGATGAGGAGATCTCTAAAATCATTGAAAACCAATATCAGAGAGCCTTAAGAATTCTTACTGAGAATAAAGATAAACTGGATGCCTTAGCGAATAAGCTACTTGAGAAAGAAGTGATATTCCGCGAGGATCTGGAAGAGATATTCGGAAAAAGGGCCTGGGACCCGGAATTAACGGAGAAGCCGGTTACCAACAGTACAATTCCGGCAGTAGAGCAGGAAAATGATGATACTGTTCAGGCACCCGAAAGCTCATCACAACTTTAAAATAAAAACCTGGTAAAGTCAATTTGCCAGGTTTTATAATATTTAAGGCTATTTTTTTATAAGTATTATATATTAATTTTCTATTTTTGTATAAAGTTGACTAAAATACATTAAGTTGAGTTTATTTAAAAGACTTGTAAGCAAACTAACCAACCAGCCTGAAGAGGATGAGAAGCAGAGTTTGGAGAAGCTTGGGGATTCGCTTAAAAATGCGGATCTTGATTATAAGTTTGCGCAATTATTTACGCATTCCGGAGGTTTTTTTAATTACTGTGCAGATGAGGCTGAAGCATTACAGACCTTAAGCCAGATCATTAAGATCGAAGGAATCAACAATGTATTTTGCTGGGATAAAGAACTTCAGAACTTTCTAAATGTTATAAAAGCATCTTTCACCTCTGAGCTCGAACTCTTTAATGATGCGGCTTTTATAACCTGTGAGTATCTTATAGCATATGACGGGAGAATAATGTTGTCTCATAACAATATCCTTCATTACCATTCTTCAAGGTTGCCGAATAAAATTATTATTATTGCTAACGTTTCCCAGATCGTAAACAATCTGAATGATGCTATGGGAAAAATAAAAAGAACGGGAAATATTAAGAACCTCACTTCCATTAGTGGAAATCAGTCAAAGTTGGATGCATCCGGCAACAATAATAATACTAAATTATTTTTGCTGTTACTCGAAGACTAGCACAACCCCTAAATTTTAAATTTTGGACAAAAACCTTATTCAAAGAACCATTTCCGGGATCGTTTATGTGGCAATTGTAGTAATTTGTACTACTCCTTATGGTGCTCAGCTGATTAATACTATATCTCCTGGTCTTATTCAGCAACATTATTTATATTACGGTCTTATTACTTTACTATTCGGAGTGGGAATATGGGAGTGTATTAAGGTAATGAAATTTGGAAACGGTTATGAAAAATGGCTGGTTTACCCTGTAGCTATTATTATCTTTTATATGTTTTCCAAGCGGTATTTTCATCATGACTTCTATTTTGATTTCAGGCTGAGTGAGATATTGGCACTGGCGCTTGTTCTCATTGCGGTTGTCACCTTATTTAAATATCCCACTGAATTATATTATGACAGCGGAAAGCTTATTTTCACGGTAATCTATGTAGCATTACCTTTTAGCTTTGCATTGGGTATTCCCAAATATTCCATATTGAGCGATACATTCTCATTGGAAGTTTTCTTTCTCTTTATACTGATATGGAGCAGTGATACCTTTGCTTACTTGACCGGTAAGTTTTTCGGTAAGCATAAAATGGCTCCTAAAATCTCTCCGAAAAAAACCTGGGAAGGGTATATAGGAGGAGTGGTCCTTACTTTGATTTTATCTTATTTTGTAGAACAGTATAATCCTGATCTAAGAGGAAACTGGATGATTGTAGGGTTTTTAGTGGCTGCTTTCGCTCCTTTGGGAGATTTAGTGGAAAGTCAGCTGAAAAGAAATTTTGGTGTGAAAGACAGTGGGAATATTATTCCCGGGCATGGAGGAGTACTGGACAGGCTGGACAGTTTCCTGATTTGCGCGCCTGTCGTATATTTGTATTTTATTTTAGAAAAATTTATATAACTCATGAAACTGCATAGAGAATCCAAAGGAACAATTCTGGTTGCCACTTTACTTTTTGTAATCATAAGTATTCTGGCTATTTATTTCTTGAAAATATGGTCTCTTTTAATCATTATGCCTTTACTGGTAATGTACAGTCTGGTTTTCTGGTTTTTCAGGGTTCCTGACCGTGAAATTCTTGACCATAGGGAAAATGTAATTGCTCCGGTAGATGGAAAAGTAGTTATGATTAAAGAAGTGGAAGAAACTGAATTTTTAAAAGAAAGAGCTATTCAGGTTTCTATTTTTATGTCCCCTCTTAATGTTCATATCTGTAGATTTCCGGTATCAGGAAATGTGATCTACAAAAAATACCATCCGGGAAAATATCTTGTGGCTTGGCATGAAAAATCCTCTACGGATAATGAGAGGACTACAGTGGCCGTAGAAAGCCTTACTCATCATAAAGTGGTCTTCCGGCAGATTGCTGGATACGTAGCAAGAAGAATTGTATTTTACTGTAATGAAGGAGATACAGCTAAAGCCGGGCATGAGTTCGGATTTATAAAATTCGGTTCCAGGATGGATGTATTTCTTCCTTTAGACACTGAAATTCTATGTAGGATTGGTGATAAGACCAAAGGCGGGCTGGATGTGATCGCCCGGATGAAAGAATAATTAAAAGTCAAAAATGATTGAGGAAAGCTTATGGTTTTCCTTTTTTATTTTCTTACTTGTGAATCATGCATTTTTTTTGAGTTTTGTCACGTGTGAGTAGAATTGAGTGTATTGCTGTGCAAATGTGGTTATTGTGTCTCATTATCTTCGCGCACCAGGATTTTTGTCATGTTTTATCATTTTGGTGCAAAAAATGATATAATAAAAAATGTTATATATTACATGTAATTAATTTTATTGTTAATGATTTTATAATGTTTTGTAATCTTTTTTGTCTACTTAAATATAAAACAAGGGGTTGATGAGGGGGAAACAGGTCGACAAAATGAACAGCCAAGGTTTATTGTTTAATCAGGGACTTACCTACGCAGACAAGTTTAACATATTAAATGTGATGAAATGATCTACAGATTTTTTTATAAGTTGATTAATAACGAAGCAGAAAAGATCAGTGATGATTATGAAAGTAGTTATCTAAGGCTTATCAACAGGTATTTATTTTTTCTGTTTTTCCTATTCTTATTTTATTCCATTTTTATTATCAGTTTTTTTGGAGACATATTTATTTCCATCTTTTTGATAATAATTACTTTTTTCTGGCTGGTTCTTATGGCTGCCAAAGGGAAAACTACACGGATGCAGACTGTATTGAAGAAACTAGTGGTTGCTATATTTATACTGCTGACTTTTATTGTAAGTTTTTTTCATATATATTCATTTAAGAGTGTGGGGGTAGAGTATTTCTATTATTCCCTTCTTTTTGCTATTCCTTTTTTCTTTAATTATAAAGAAGAAACGTTTTCTATTTTATTAATCGCTTTTGTAATTACACTGAATTTTATCGGCTGTCTTTATTTTGATTTTGATTTCTTACCGCGAAGTCCTTATCTCCAGGAGAAGGATCATAATACAGTAAGGCTGTTTAATATCCTTTTTTCGGTGTCTACCTTTTTAATAGATATTGCATTTATTGCTCAGAAGGATAGATTGATTTATGGTCTTATAGAAGATAAAAAGATTAAAGACACTACAATTGAAGACTTAACAAAAACGAAAAATGATTTAATGAAACAACAGCTGCTGACTAATAAACTGACGGAGGAAAATATTGATGAAATTTTCCAGCTGGCTGAAAGTAATTCTCCGCTGTTTTATGACAAGTTCCAGATCTATTTTTCGGATTTTGTTCCTAAACTTTTGAAGATTAATCCTAATCTTATTGCCTCAGAATTGCATTATTGTGCACTCATGAAGCTGAATTTTGACACAAAAAAGATTGCGAAAAGTACAAATAACAGCATAAGGGCTGTTGAGAGTAAAAAATACAGAATCAGGAAAAAGCTCGATATTCCTTCTGAAATCAACATAAATAGTTTCATGCTTAATCTATAAAAAAGCAGTAAATTAAGTTTTAATACGTGCGCGTAGTATTGCGTAGAGTGGTAATGAGGGGGTTGTATTTGTTAATGATAATTTTGCCGGAACAAATTAACAAACTAAAATGAAAATTAATTTATAATTATTTTAAAAATGATGAAGACTAACTCTACGAAAATTGGAATTTTCCTCTTGCTTTTATTAATAAGCTTTGGAAAATTTTATGCACAGACGACCACTACCACAAATGGTGCTGTGGGGATTAACACAACGGTACCCAATACCAATTCCGTTTTGGATATTGTATCGGGAGACAATGACAAGGGAATCCTTGTTCCTCGTTTGACTGAGGCTGAAAGAGATGCTATCGCAATCAATAAGCCAACAGATGACGGGTTAACTATTTATAATACTTCAGAAGATTGTATAAACTACTGGAGTTATATGGATGATGAATGGAAGAGTTTATGTGGACAGCTAGGGAAAGCTGTTTTTACAGTAGACTGTGCTCTTACGGAAGCCAGAGGTTCTTATGTTCAAGGTAAAGAACTTACAAACTCTAACTATCTTAGCATTACTGTGAATGTAACTAAAGTAGGAAACTATACAATTACAGGAACTACAACAAATGGATATAACTTCTACGGAACCGGTGCTTTCTTAAGTACAGGGACTCAAACTATCCAGGTGATAGGACAGGGGATTCCTACAAACATCCAGACTGATGCCGTTGCAATTAACGCAAATGGTACGGACGTAACTTGTACACCTCCTGTAACTATTGAAGTATTAAGTCCTGCCGGAACATATACACTTAGTTGTGGTAGCGCTACGGTAAACGGAGTTTATAAAGTGGGAGTAGCACTTACAACAGCTAATACAATTACTTTACCGGTAAATGTTACAGCTTTGGGAAGTTATACTATTACTACTGACACTGTAGATGGAATTTCTTTTACAGGATCAGGAACCTTCTCTGCTACGGGTAACCAAAACGTTACTTTGTACGGAAACGGAACACCAACTTCTACCACTACAAAAACAATGACAATTACTTCTGATAGCCAGGGAGCAGTTTCTACTACTTGTTCTGTACAGGTGATCATTGTAGTGCCTAAGAAAAAATTATTAACTTCAGGATATGGTCAAAATGATTACGGATATAACTTCTCCGGTACAGCCAATTCCAATAAATTGATTACTACTGCAACTAACTTTGGAACATTAGCAAACAGTGTGGTAAAATATGAAGGATGGGATCAGATCATCAATGCTGGAGATGACCCTACAGAAGCTACTTTAACAGCCAACCTTACAGGTGATAACCCTGTTGATATCTTTGTAATGGGTCAAATGACTTATATCAGTGATGCAGAAGCTGCTATTATTGCTCAGTATGTTGCAAACGGAGGAGTTGTTCTTTCATTTGTTGAAAACCCGGCTTCTTCACAAAGTATTTTAAGAGCTATTTTCAATGACAGAAGTATTACCACTACTCAGGCAGGTGCCGGAGGAGCAGGATCAATGAAATCTTTCCCTGTATCAAATGATGAAGTATTGACAGGTCCTTTCGGAAATATCGCCGGTAAATATTGGGGAGAAGATGCATCTGCTACAACAAGAGCAAATGGATTACCAGTAGGAGATATTATTACTTATTCAACAGGTGATTATGACTCAACAGCAGGAATCTCTGGAAGTGTAACAGCTTTAAGACACAAAACCCTGAACTTCATCTGGGTTGGAGACGGTGGATTTAACTCCGGAGCTAATATGTCACCTGCCAGTGGAACGATCTGTCCTTTCAATCTGGATGCAAGCAATTACCCGATTCCAAAAACAACTTACAGCCAGCCAGCACAAAACTCAATCTTTACAGCAAATGCATTTGCTTGGGCAATTAAGCAAGCTGAAGCTAATGGTATCAATAAACAATAAGAGAACCATATAAAAACACAAATATAAAAATAGATGAGAGCCACTACATTATGTAGTGGCTTTTTGTATGATTGAATAAATTAAGCAACAATTTAATGAGAGAATCATATAAATTATATGGGAGGAATAATAAAATTTTTTATTGTAAAATATTGATTTTCAAAAATATAATATTTCATTCTTGCTTTTATTAATATGATTAATATCATTTAAATTAATAAATCTTATTTAAATAATTAATTATTTCTATTTATTAATTAAAAATATCGTACATTTATATCTCTTTCATAGTATGATGTTTTTGTTTATGATTTGTAGATTTATAATTTTCTGCAATATCTAAGATAAATATCTAAAGATTAACGGCTATTCCCATTAAAGTTTTTAATCCTAAGGAGAACATACTGTAAAAGACGCAAAAATTGATGATTTGATTTATAAATTGGTTAACGGCCATACAAGGTTTGGTAATCGGAGCTTATGTTCCCAGTTCGTTCATTTCTATTACTATTTTGAGACTTTTTTAGTTTCAAAATCTTCTACAATAAGCATTATAAAGAATTTATCAATTTCTATCTATGGTAGGGCATGGAATAAGCCGGAAAGACTTATACCATTTCATGTATATGTTATAAAATAAAGAGAAATAATATAATAGTTTTATAATGGTAAAAACAAACTTTACTCAATTTGGAATTTTCCTGCTAGTACTCTTATTCTGGAGTTTTGGAAAATTATGTGCACAGACTACGAATGGAGCTGTGGGAATTAATACAACTGTACCTAATGCCAATACGGTGCTGGATGTGGTGTCCGGAAATAACAACAAGGGTATTCTTATTCCCCGGCTTACCGAAGCCCAGCGGGATGCTATTGTTATTAATACGGCCACCGATGATGGATTAACGATTTATAATACCACGGAAGACTGCATCAATTATTGGAGCTTCGTGGATAATGAATGGAAAAGTGTCTGCGGACAGTTAGGAAAAGCTGTTTTTACCGTAGACTGTTCTAGTACGGAAGCTAGAGGGTCGTATGTTCAGGGAAGGGAACTTACCAATTCCAATTACCTTAGCATTACCGTAAATGTGACTAAAGCCGGAAATTATACCATTTCCGGAACTACTGCCAACGGATATAATTTCTATGGAACCGGAGCTTTTTTAAATACCGGAATTCAGACAGTTCAGGTTTTGGGGCAGGGAGCACCTGTGGCTATTCAAACCGATGATGTTCAGCTGGTAGCGAACGGAATAGAAGTGAACTGTACCCCTGCCGTTTCAATTAATGTTTTAAGCCCTGCCGGAACCTTTACGATGAGCTGTGGCAGCGGAACAGTAAACGGAGTTTACAGAGTTGGAACAGCTCTGGATGCTACTAATACTATTACTTTACCGGTAAACGTTACGACATTGGGAAGTTATACCATCACTTCGAATACGGTGGATGGAATCTCCTTTAGCGGATCAGGAGTATTTACTGCAACAGGAAATCAAACGGTTACCTTATCGGGAACAGGAACACCCGCTTCTACAACCGTTAAAACACTCACTCTGACTTCCGACAGCCAGGGAGGAGTATCTACAACATGTTCTATTGATGTAGTGGTTGTAATTCCTGTTAAATCCATTGTTCATTTAGGAGGTACTGGAGATCATGGCTACAGTGCTTTTGAAGATGCTTCAAGAAATGTACTGGATACCCCGGCCAACTTTGGAACGCTGGCTACCAGTATTGTGAAAAGCGAAGGATTTACCCATACCAACCCTGCGGGAGAGACGGCTATTGTAAATGCCCTGAATGCTAAACCGGATATTGTCATTATGGGATACCCGTATACACCTGGAGCTAATGAGATTACGGCTATTGTTAATTATCTCAATGCAGGAGGTGTAGTGATTGCCATGCTGGAAGAAGCTACATCTGCAGGGAATTTAATGAAAAGTATATTTTCCAACCCGGGGATTACTGCGGTGGGAAGAAATGCCGGCGGAGCTGTTTACAGCATCGCGAATTACAACGACGAAATCCTGAATGGTCCTTTCGGTGATGTAAGAGGGAAAAACTGGGGGGAAGATGCCAGTGCTACCGTTGCATTGGACGGAATTTCAAATGTGACTACCTATAGCCCTGCCAGCGCGATCAACTCTACGACCACTTACGCAGGTACGGGAATGTTTAAGCATAATTCATTGAATCTTTTCTATGTAGGTGATGGAGGGTTCCTAAGTAATTATAATGCGAATGGAAACGTGCCTAGTAATACGGCCTATCCTTTTGCTACTAATACCAGCAATCTTCCTGTTCCAAAGACTGCTTACGGAACGGCAGGAAACGGATATGCAGCCGGTAGTATGGCGGTGCAAAACTCTATAATTTTTGCTAATGTATTTGCTTGGGCTATCAAGCAGGCTGAATATAATGGAATAAATACTCCATAAATTTAATAAGATGATTATAAAAATAATGCCGCTACAATTTGTAACGGCATTATTTATTTTATATACTTTTTAACGTTCTCAATAATGTCCAGGATAAGAGTGATGGGTAAATCCTTTTCCATATCGAGCAGAAGAATTTTAAATTTTTTTCTGCCATCCTGTATAAGTTCCGGGTAGTCCAACCGGTCTCCGTGATAGAAGCTTACATAGTATTTCCCGTACTTTTTACTATAATAAAAGTAGCAGAGCATTTTCTTTTTATACTTAAAAAACGGCATTCCAAAACTTAAAGTCTCAGTAATATTCACACGGTCCGATTCCAGTATCTTTTCTCTTATAAATAAAAGACTGCTTCTTTCCGGTTCTTCAATTCTGTAAAAATACTCCTGTATAGGATTCATGATAAAGGGATCTAATCAAAATTCTGCAGTTCCACTAATTTGTGATACATTCCTTTTTTAGCAATAAGATCATGATGGGTTCCCTGCTCCATAATATCTCCTTTTTCCATTACTACAATCCAGTCCGCTTTCTGAATAGTCGAAAGACGGTGAGCAATCACTAAAGAAGTTCTGTTTTCCATCATCTTTTCCAAAGCATCCTGTACGAAACGCTCAGATTCCGTATCTAATGCGGAGGTGGCTTCATCCAGTATCATTATAGGAGGGTTTTTTAATACTGCTCTGGCAATGGAAACCCTCTGCTTCTGTCCTCCTGACAGCTTATTTCCGTCGTCCCCGATATTGGTGTCATATCCTTCAGGAAGCTGGGAAATAAAGGAATCTGCATTGGCTACCTTGGCAGCGGCAATCACTTCTTCACGGCTTGCTTCAGGTTTTCCCATGAGAATATTATTATAGACCGTATCATTGAACAGGACGGACTCCTGAGTAACCATTCCCAGAAGTTGGCGGTATTCCTTTAAATTTAAATGTTTGATATCGTTTCCGTCAATAAGGATTTGACCTTCCGATACATCATAGAACCTTGTTAAAAGATTGGCAATAGTAGTTTTCCCACTTCCGCTTTGCCCTACCAGAGCAACCGTTTTTCCTTTGGGAATGGTGATAGAAAAGTTTTTCAGGATAATATTATCCTTGTCATAATAAAAGCCGATATTTTTAAACTCGATTCTGTCATTAAGGGTTTCAACGGATATAGGTTCAGCAATTTCCTCTACTCTCAGGTCATAATCCAGTACTTCGGAAACGCGGTCTAAACTTGCCATTCCTCCCTGAATGGAAGATATTGCATTGGAAAGTTTTTTAGCAGGATCCAGGATCTGGAAAAATAAGCCGATAAAAGCTAAAAAGGTTACCGGGTCATCATTATGTCCGTTGATAATATTTAACCCTGCAAACCAGGTAATGATCAGAATGGTAACCGAACCCAGGAACTCGCTCATAGGAGAGGCAAGTTCTCTTCTGCGGCTCATGCCTATAGCATGCTTCTGCCATTGGTTGGTCGTGGAATTAAACCTGTTTTTTAATATCTTATCAGCATTGAATATTTTAATGATCTTAGAAGATTTTAAAGTTTCATCTACCAGGGAGAACATATTTCCCAATTCCTGCTGGGCATAGCTGGCCTGTTTTTTAAGGCTTTTTCCTACCCATGATATGATAACCCCCATGATAGGAAAAATAATAAGGGAGAAGAGGGTTAAATTGGCATCAAGCATAAATAAAGTTACCAAAGTCCCTATAATCATAAAAGGAGCATTGATAAGATCTACGAGAGCACCCATAATTCCTCCTTCCACTGCTCCGATATCATTGGAAATCCGGGACATCATATCACCCTTTCTCTGTTCCGTAAAAAAAGATACGGGTAAAACCAAAAACTTATCATACATGGCCGTTCTCAGATCTCTTGTAATTCCCACTCTGTAATTCACCAACAGGTAAGCTCCTATATATCTGAATAAATTTCTAAGCAAAAAAGCAAACGCAGTGATTAAACAAAGGGTGGCCAGTACCCGTATGCTTCCGTGTTCATTGATGTTGATCTGTATCTTATAATAAGCTAAATCTTTCAGGTAATCAAAATAATTACCCAATCCACCTTCATGTACCGGCGGTCTGGAAGTGTCCACCGCTTTATCCAGTTTAAACAGGATTCTTAAAATAGGCAGCATGGTGATCACCGAAAATATACTGAGTAATGAATACAGGATATTAAAAACGATACTTCCGAAGAGATATTTTTGATGAGGTTTGGCGAAATATAATATTCTTTGTAATGGTTTCATTCAATGAAAATTGGAGAGCAAAATTACGTAAAATTAAATGATAAGACGTTTCGAATCTGATTTTACTTTATTGATAGGTTGTTATTATGTACCTTTTGTTACAGCAGGCCCTCCTTTAATTTATTGATAAATAAAAAAACAGCTCCTGAAAAAGGAACTGTTCTCACTCAAAAAATCGTTGTAAGGTTATCGGAGTCTGTCTACAGATTTTACGAGCCTCTCATCTTTACCGGTATATACGTTGGCAATAAGCAAACAAATTACCGCGATGAGTGGAAAAACCGGCTCAATACCCTTCTCAGGAAAATCAATTCCTCCGGATAAGTTGAGTAGCCAATAAACCAATACACCAATCAACAAAGCGTTTATAAAAATGCTGATTTTGTTCAGCAAAATTTGTCTTTTTCTGTTTTTAAAACTGAATATAGATAAAGAACCTATTATAACAAGGGCTATACTGGCGATATTAATAACAGGAATATTCCCGAAAACAGCAACATCCTGTCCTGTAATATAAAGAAAAACAGCAGCTAAAACTGCCAGAAAAACCCATATAGTCTGTATTCTTTGTAACATTGAATAATAAATTCTTGACAAAAATAGTATAAATTTTGCACAATTCAAAAATAAGTGTAGATTTGCATTATACAATGTACTTGAAAATCAAAGTCACCGGACTTACTTTTCTTACTCACAATTAATTACATTTTTACATTATTATATGTTTAACATTGAAACGTTAAGGTCAAAATCCGTTACGGAATTGACTAAAATCCTGAAAGATTTAGGCGTTAAAGTTGCACGAAACAGCACTGAAAATGACAAAATCTTTGCAATTCTTGATTTTCAGGCTTCTAATCCTAAGGTTGCAAAAGATTACTTCAACGCCACAGAAACCATGAACACAGAAGAAAAACCTGTAGAAAAACCAAAACCTGCCGCTAGAAAAACAGCAGCAAAGAAGACGACGACAAAAACTAAACCCGAGGCTAAGGCACCGGAACCAGTAGAAAAAGAAACAGTTACTGAAGAAGTTAAAACCGAAGAGGTAGCCGTTCCTAAGGAAGAAAAAGCAGTAGAAGCTGCTTCTGCTCCCGCCAAGAAAAAAAGGAAAAGAGTTGCAGCACCAGTCAATAATTCTGACACAGCTGTTCTGGAAATTCCAGAAACTCCTAAAAATACAGAACCACAGGAAGCTGTTCCCGCAGTTCCATCAGAAGAGAAACCTAATAATTCTCAGGCTCAGGCTAAAAATCAGAAAAGCCAAAACCCAAACCAAAATCATCCACAGAACAGTGGAAATCATCACAAAAATCAAAATCACAACCAAAACCATAATAAAAATGCTGAAAGGCATGAAGACCAGGACTCTAAAAAAGAGTTTAACTTCGATGGTATGGTGAGTATTGAAGGAGTGTTGGAAATCCTGCCGGATAATTACGGATTCCTGCGTTCCTCAGATTTCAGCTATATCTCTTCTCCGGATGATGTATATGTGTCTACGGCGCAGATCAGAAATTTCGGACTGAAAACAGGAGATACCGTGAAAGGAATCGTAAGGCTGCCTAAAGAAGGAGAAAAATACTTCTCCCTTTTAAGACCTACAGAAGTAAACGGACGTGATCTTGCTTTTATTAAAGACAGAGTAGCTTTTGAATATTTAACCCCGCTGTTTCCGGAAGAAAAATTTAACCTTGCCGGAAGTAATTCTACGATTTCAACACGGATCGTAGACCTTTTTGCTCCGATAGGAAAAGGACAGAGAGCGATGATCGTAGCACAGCCTAAAACAGGTAAGACAATGCTATTGAAAGACATTGCCAACTCCATTGCAGCCAATCATCCTGAAGTATACATGATGGTACTCTTAATTGATGAGCGTCCGGAAGAAGTTACAGATATGGAAAGAAGCGTAAATGCGGAAGTTATCGCTTCTACATTTGATGAAGCAGCAGAAAAACACGTAAAAGTGGCCAATCTGGTACTTGCAAAAGCTCAGAGAATGGTAGAATGCGGTCATGATGTAGTAATCCTGCTTGACTCTATTACGAGATTGGCAAGAGCTTATAATACCGTTACTCCGGCCTCAGGAAAAGTGCTTTCAGGAGGGGTGGATGCCAATGCCTTGCACAGACCGAAAAGATTCTTCGGGGCAGCAAGAAAAATTGAAGGAGGAGGTTCCCTGACGATTATTGCTACTGCTCTTATCGACACCGGATCAAAAATGGATGAAGTTATTTTTGAAGAATTCAAAGGTACAGGTAATATGGAGCTTCAGTTGGATAGAAAAATAGCCAATAAAAGAATTTATCCTGCTATTGACCTGGTTTCTTCCAGTACCCGTAGAGATGATCTGCTTCTGGATGAGGTTACCTCCCAGAGAATGTGGATTCTAAGAAAATACCTTTCAGAAATGAACCCGGTAGAAGCTATGGAATTTGTGGAAAAAAACATCAAAGGAACTTTGAATAACGAAGAATTTCTGATGTCAATGAATAAATAAATTAATTTAATACTATTAAATGGAAAGCACAGATTGAGGTCTGTGCTTTTTATTTTTTCAGGGGAATTTTCAATATAATATATCAATGTTAAAGATTTATTAAAGTAATCCGTAATTTTGATTGTAGCTTAATTATTGGCTAAATTTGGGTATTAACATTAAAAACTTAAGAAATTATGTCATTTGAATTACCAAAATTAGGATATGCTTATGATGCATTAGAGCCAACAATAGATGCAAAAACAATGGAAATCCACCATACAAAGCATCACCAGGCTTATGTAGATAATTTAAATAAAGCGATTGAAGGAACTGATTTAGAAGGAAAATCAATTGAAGACATCTGCAAAACAGGAACAGATAAACCGGCAGTAAGAAACAATGGAGGAGGACACTTTAACCATACTTTATTTTGGGAAATTTTGACTCCTGGAGGAAGTAAAGAGCCTGTAGGAAACGTAAAAGCTGCTATTGAAAACTACGGAGGATTTGAAAAATTCAAAACTGATTTTTCAGATGTTGCCAAAACAAGATTCGGTTCCGGATGGGCTTGGCTTATTAAAAATGCGGATGGTTCTGTAGCGGTTTCTTCCACTCCCAATCAGGATAACCCATTAATGCCTGTAGCAGATGTTAAGGGAACACCTGTTTTAGGACTTGATGTTTGGGAGCACGCTTATTACCTGAATTATCAAAACAGAAGACCGGATTACGTATCAGCCTTTTTCTCTGTGGTAAACTGGGATAAAGTGGAAGAATTATTTAACAAATAATAATTTTCAATAAAATAAAAAAGGTTCAGAATTTCTCTGAACCTTTTTTATTATCTGCGGTTTCTATAGGTATCGGTAGATGAGAGCCCGTTCAGAGTAAGCCCATATTTCCAGCTTACATAGGCGAATACCTGATAGAGCTTGTACTCAAATTTTAATCCGTAATTTTCGCGGGTATCATAAGAAATGGAAGATTCTATTATATTCCGGTACTTTCCTGAGAAATAATAAGAATTCCATTCACTTACAAGAATTGCATTTCTGTTTTTCAGATACGACTCAGAATATTGGCTGATGGGTTTTGCAACAGCATTGATAAAATAATCATATTGGGTATCCAGTACGGTAATATCCCACCTTCATTTTTGGAAGGTTTCATTTCGGATTGCTCCTGATCTTTCGTGGGTGTGGTCTGAGAAGAACAACTCCAGGGAATAAAGACGATATATAAAAAGACAATTAAATTTCTCATAAGTTTCAGTTTTCAAATATACTTCAATAAGAATGCCTTTTTTAATTTTTGCCATATTCTTTCTGAATAACCAATACCGCAGGAAAATGATCACTGTACCCTCCGGTAAACCTGTCTCCGTCCCAGGACCGGAAGGGATATCCTTTATAAGGTCCTTCTTTGTTAACCAGATAAGGAGGTGCGTAAATTTCAGCCTTGTAGATGGAATACAGCGGATTTACTTTTTCCCGGGAATATAAATTGCGCGAAACAATGATCTGATCAAAAAGGTTGGGAGCATCTTTATAAGCCAGGGAAGCGATGCCTGTCTTATAGAGCTTGGTCATTAAATTATAATAGGGATATTGATCGGAAAGTTGCTTGGGATCGCCAACAGTACCCAGGTGATTTTGTAAGCTGGGACTTACGGGATCATCATTGTAATCTCCCATCGACACGATTTTTATTCCGGCATGTTCTTTAACCAGCTTATCCATTTCATTTTTCAATACCTTAGCTGCTGCATTTCTCTTTGCCTGAGAGATGACTTCTCCACCTCTACGGGAAGGCCAGTGATTCATAAAAACAGCGATTTTTTCTCCATCCAGTAATCCCAGGGTGACCAAAATATCTCTTGTGTATTCCCTTCTCCCGTTTTCGCCATAGATCTTGATTTCTTTTGTATAGGAACGCAGAACTGAAAATCTGTTTTTCTGATAGAGGAGAGCTACATCTATTCCCCGGGCATCATAAGAGTTGTAATGAATGATCCCATAATTGCTTTTTATTAAAAAGGGCTGTTGGATAAGGTCTTCAATTACTTTACGGTTTTCTATTTCTATAAGACCGCAGATAACGGGATTATCATTCGTGTATTTCCTGCCCAGTTCTGATATTACTTTTGCTTCATTGAATAATTTTTGCTGATACAACTTAGTATTCCACCTCTTGGGACTGTTGGGAGTAAAGTCCTCTGCCATAGCCTGTCTGCGGATTACTTTTTTATCAGCCATAAGCTCGTTGCTCCATTCTCCTTTATAATTTTCGGTAGTCTCCAGGTAAGGTAAAGAATCTATGGGTACGCTTCTGTGAAATTTCGGGTGACCGGCAGGAAATGTTCCATCAATATAATCGGCGGAGGGAATGGTATCCCAAAGGTTTTCCACATTGAGAAAAGCAATCGCCGCTCTTTTCACTTGTCTTTGCTGGGAAAGAAGATACCCGGAACTGAGTATCACAATAGCTGTAAAAATTTTTTTCATTATTTGGAATTTAGGGGTCATTATTAAAAAATGATTTTCAAAGAAATAGAATATTCATATTTATTTAGCTGATTTATTATGAATTATATTTTAAGTTAATAAAAATTAACAGTATAACTTTCTATTAAACTCACTATAAAGTGAAAATAATTCTAAATTTATCGCTCTGAAAAACAACAAATGTGTCAAAAAATTAATTATGATTAAAAAAATATCCTCAATTTCCCTCTTTACATTAATTCCGGGTTTTTATTTTGCCCAGTCCACTGTATATGGGTACGTCAAAAGTCCTGATGATAAGCCTCTGGAAAAAGTTGATGTAAGTCTCTCCCAAACAAATACTACCATTTCAACGGATCCGATAGGGTACTTTCAGTTTGTGGATTTACAGTCAGGGCATTATTCTGTTATTCTAGGAAAACCCGGTTTTGAAACTAAAATAGTAGAGTTTAATATTACAGAAGGTGAAAAAACAAAGGATTTAAGCTCTATACAGCTTAATTATGGTGCTGCTCCGGAAGCAGGAGTAATTGTTATTGATGATTCGGAAAATTATTCGGAAGGGGAAGGCTCAGGGATGCAGCCTACGGTAGGGCTCCTGAGTTCAGGAAAAGATGCTTTTCAAAATGCAGCCGCATTTGAATTAGGAGCTTATTGGTTCAGGCCCAGAGGGAATGATAACAGATTTTCCCAGGTGCTGTTTAATGGTGTTTCCATGACTAAGAATGAAGATGGAAGACCGGACTTTTCCAATTGGGGTGGGCTCAATGATGTGATTCGTTATCCTTATGAAAATGTTCCTGATATCACACCCTCTGAATATACATTTGGAAGCCTGGGAGGAGTGGTATATTACAATACGAAAGCATCACATTATAAAAAGCAGAATTCCATTTCCTATTCCTTGACGAACAGAAGCTATTTACACAGGATATTGGCTACCTATTCTTCTGGGCTTTCAAAAAAAGGCTGGGCTTTTACATTTTCAGGAAGCCGAAGATGGGGAGACCGTGGGATAATTGACGGAGTGTATCAGGATGCATATGCCTATTTTGGAGCTATTGAAAAGAAATTTAATGATAAGCATTCAATGAACCTGACAGGTTTTGGCTCACCCACATACAGAGCCTCAAATTCGCCTAATACTCAGGAAGTTTATGATATCATGGGAAAGAATTACAATTCTTATTGGGGCTGGCAGGATGGAGAAAAAAGAAATTCCAGGATCAGAAAAGTTTTCGAGCCTGTTTTTCAATTAACGGATTATCTGAAGATAGGAAAGAACTCCAATTGGATCAATACGCTTTCCTATCAGTTCGGAAGTGATGCCAGAAGCAGACTGGACTGGTTTCATGCGCCGGACCCAAATCCCACCTATTACAGAAAATTACCGGGCTACGGTCTCCTGACAACGGAGGAATTTATAGCACAATCCCAGCTTGACTGGAATTCTTTATACCATGCTAATTATCTTAATCTTAAAGATTCGGATGGGAAACCAAAAGGAGCGGTTTACACAGTAGTTGAAGACGTGAGCCGGGATAAGACTTTGAACTTTGCTTCCCATTTTGATAGCCAGGTTCAGGATAATTGGAAACTTAATATTAATTTTAATTACCAGCATTTTTCTTCTGATAACTTTAGAAGAGTCAAAGATTTGTTGGGAGCTTCATTTGCTTACAACCTTAATGCATTTAATAATGATACTCCTTACAATATTGATAATCCTAATGTGGAGGTAAGAAAAGGGGAGAGGACTCAATATTCTTATCAGCTTACCGGAAATCAGTATACGGCTAATATCTCCTCCGAAATAGATATTGATCAATGGAATGTAACGGTTTCTGCCTTTTCATCTTATACGGAGACTCAAAGAAACGGACACTACCGGAGCGGAATCAGAAGGTTTCAGAATCATTCTAAAGGAAAAAGTTCTGTGTATGGCGTTTTGAATGCCGGACTTAAAGGCAAAATAGTGTATAAAATAAATGGGAGGAATTTCCTGGTGTATAATGGAGCTTTTTTCAGTCTTGCTCCTGCTTTAAACGAGATTTACATTAATCCTCGTGTCGGGGATTTTCTTACTCCGGGGGTTACTAGTCAGATAGTTAGCTCCAATGATCTCAACTATATAATGAGAGGCTCAATTTTAAAGTTAAGGATATCCGGCTATTATACTACCATTCATAATGCTACGGAAATTTCCCGATATTATATTGATGTTGCGGATAGCTCTTCGGGAAATACCTTGAGTACTCTGGTAAATGAAGCGATGAGCGGAGTGAATAAACGGTATATGGGAATTGAGCTGGGAATGGATGTGAAAATTACGCCGTCAATCAATGCAACAGCAGCTGCAGGTATTGGGGAATACACATATACTAACAATCCTGAAGTCTCTACTTTGGATGACCTGAACGGATTCAGAGGTACGGATATATGGGGAAAAGCGAATGTGAAAAATTATAAAGTAGCGGGATCACCCCAGAAAGCATTTTCTTTTGGTTTAAAATATAATTCTCCCCAATATTGGTGGATAGGAGCATCCGTCAATTACCTCATGGATCAATACCTCGACTTTTCAGCATTAAATAAAACCCCATACATGTACACCGATCATACAACAGGGGATCCCTATGAAGAAGCATCGCCTGAGCTTATTAAGCAGCTTACGGCACAAAAGAAATTTAATAATCAATTGATGTTGAACGCCAATGCGGGAAAATCTTTTCTCCTGGGAAAATACAGAATGGGAGTCAGTATTTCCGTCAATAATATTCTTAACAACAGAAATTATGTAACAGGAGGGTTTGAGCAGGGAAGAAATGTTAATTTTCTGAATATTCTCAATGATTTTCAAAAAGCTTATCCCACGTTTGGTCCTAAACTCTGGTATGACCGGGGCCTGACTTTTTTCACCAATATTTACTTAAGATTTTAAAATATGAAAAACCACCGATCAACATATATTCTCCTGATTCTTGTTCTTTTCTTACTGGCAGGATGTGTACACGATGACGGCTATGGAGAGCCAGATCTCGATGCCTATCAATGTATTGAAGATTTTGAAGCGAATGTAAGTCTCAAACAGCTCAAAGAAAAATTTACCTTAAATAATCCCAACAAGGAAGCCTATGTTTTTCCTGTTGATGCAACTCCTGATGATTCCAGTGATGATCTGTATGTTCAGGGATATGTGACTTCAACAGATGAGACGGGAAATATTTATAAAACGATTTATATTCAGGATAAACCGGAAAATCCAACTCATGGGTTTGTTATTAGCGTAGATGCCGTAAGTACTTATACTCAATTTCCCCAGGGGTATAAAATTTATATTAAACTTAATGGCTTGGCGGTGGGCTCCTATGGGGGAGTGGTACAGCTGGGAATGAAAATGGGTACAGAAACCGGAAGTTCCGTATCGAGAATACCGGAGAAGGAAATATCCCGGCATATTTTCAGATCATGTAATACCAGAGGGAAAATTGTTCCTAAAATAATGACCCTTGCTCAAATGGTATCGGCCAATGATCAGTATCTCGGCTGCCTGATTCAGGTGGAGAATGCTGAGTTTGACAGCAGGGCCTTATGTACCCCATTTGCCCCCAATGGATTGCCGGCGGAAAGAAAAATAAAAGATGCCAGCACGGGTACAGCAAGAATAGTAAGAAACAGTGGCTATGCATCTTTTGCTAATCAGATGGTCCCTGCGGGGAATGGAAAGTTTGTGGGAATTTACAGCAAGTATAATTCTACTTACCAGCTTTATATTAATAAAGTTTCTGATCTTCATATGAATAGTTTCCCCCGTTTGGATGGTATTGTTGCAGATCCATGCAGTTTTAATGTAACAGGATTAAATAAAAAAACAGTTGCTGAGGTAAAACAAATGTCTTCAGGAGAAAACTGGAGCCAGATTACCGGTGACTTTTATTTAAAAGCACAAATCACCGCCAACGATGAAACCGGAAACCTGTATAAATATGTTTATGCAGAAGATCATTCAGGAGGTATAAAGATAAATATCAACAAGTTTAAATTATTTCAGGATAACCGTTTTCGGGTAGGGAAGGATATTTATATAAAACTGAAAGGATTGTATGTCAAGAATATAAATGGAGAAATTCAGTTGGGAGATTTGTATACTTCGGGAGGTACTTTGAAATTTGGGGGAATTGAAGAAGCGAATATTTATAAAAGCTTTTTCGATGCCGGACAGCCCTCCGGTAAGGTAGTTCCTACCGAGAGGACCATAAGCCAGCTCACGGCAGAGGATGTCGGAAGATGGATTACAATAAAAGACCTGCAGTTTATAAATAATAATTTATACCAGTCTTATGTTTCCAATAGCTCAATTACCAACCGTACTTTGATAGACTGTAACGGAAACAGTATCGTGCTCAGAACGAGTAATTATGCATCATTTGCCGGAGATGAATTGGACGGGGGAAAAGGGGATGTTTATGGGATTTTGGGAGTGTATAATGGGACCTATCAGCTATGGATAACCAACCGGCTAGGGGCAGATCTGGACGCTCCCCGTTGTGACGGAACAATTTATACGCCTTTGAAGACTCTTTTTGAGGAAGACTTTTCCAAAGGGCTGTCATCCCACTGGATCATAAAAAACGTCTCAGGACCGCAGGAATGGAAAACTTCCAAGCAGGGTGGTAGTAATTATTATGCTATCATGAATGGATATGCTTCAGGAAATAATGCTAATGAAGACTGGCTTATTTCTGAGGAGGTAAGCCTGGAAGGAAAAACGAAAGCAATTCTTAATTTTGTTTCGGATGTACGGTACAATGGTAATGCCTTACAAGTCCTGGCAACAGATAATTATACAGGAAATCCGGCGGCTGCGACGTGGCTTCAGCTTCCGGCTGTGCTGGATACGAATGCCGGAACATTTGGAGATTGGACAAGCTCCGGAAATATAAGCCTGGATCAGTTTTTAGGAAAGAAAATACGAATAGCATTTAAATATACTTCAACGACTTCGGCGGCTGCCACATGGGAAATAGATGATATCCGCATCAAAGCAAAATAAAAGGATAAAATAAAAAGCCACTATAAATAGTGGCTTTGATATTGTTACATCAATTTTTGTTTAAAAAGATACTTCATTAACCTCTTTTCCTCTCTGGAAGTTCATTGTTTTCTGACTTCCTTTGTAAGCTATATTAACAAGATTAATCTGCTTAGGGAAAGAGCTTAGAAGAATGGTATTCTTTATTTTCAGAGTATTGATTTCAGAAACCCCATTGGCTTCAAAATATACCCACACCGTTTCTCCGCTCACCTGACTTCCTGTAAATGTTTTAGTTTTTGGAGAGCCATTGACATACACATCGAAATTATTATTTACATATTTTTTTACCTCCGCTTCAAATCCTGCTGTATTGGGATTGATTTTTATAGCATCGGAAATATGGCTTGTATTCATCTTTGTGGTAAACTTCAATGTTTTGCTTCCATCAATATAATCCACCTTAGTCATTGAAGAGAAAAAGTTTACATACATAAAACTTGTTAACACAAAAAATGTTAAAATTCCTGATATATATAAAAGTTTTTTCATCTTAGTTAATAGATTTACAATCATCTTGTTTATTTATAGGTCACAAATAATATGCCAACTAAAAGTTCACATTCACAGAATATTTATCATAAAAGGCCTTGATGTGCGCTACGGCTTCATCGGCAGTATCTACCACTCTGTAAAGATTGAGATCATCCTCTGCAATCATTCCTTCTTTGAGTAAAGAGGTCTTAAACCATTCCAGTAATCCTCCCCAGAACTCGGAACCTACCAGTACGATAGGGAATTTCCCGATTTTGTTGGTCTGGATCAGGGTGATAGCTTCGGTAAGCTCGTCCAATGTTCCAAATCCTCCCGGCATTACGATGAATCCCTGCGAATATTTTACGAACATCACTTTTCTTACAAAGAAATAATCGAAGTTCATGGAATAAGACTTGTTAATATAAGGATTAAAATGCTGCTCAAAAGGAAGATCTATATTAAGTCCTATTGATTTTCCTTTTGCATTGAATGCTCCTTTATTTCCTGCTTCCATAATTCCTGGACCTCCCCCAGTAATAATTCCGAATCCTATTTTGGTAATTTTTTCTGCAATTTCTACCGCCATTTTATAATATTTGCTTTCAGGCTGTAATCTTGCTGATCCAAAAATGGAAACGCAGGGACCAATCTTTGCTAATTTTTCATATCCATCCACAAACTCAGCCATGATTTTGAATACCATCCAGCTGTCTTTGGTAATGGTTTCGTCCCAGGTCTTCTGTCTGAAGCTGTTATGTAGCTTGGTTTCGTTAATATCTAATTCAGGATTTATTAAACTTTCATCCTTCATTCCGTCAATATTCATCATAATTTATTTAAAATGTTTTTCAGCAATTAAAACAGATTCAGGCCTACCGACATCTACTAAAATGCTGTTATGCAAAAAGCCATGGATATGTTCTGTCTGCATAAGATCCAAATATTCTTCCATCACCGAAAATTTTCCTTTTCTTTTAATCTTTTCAAAGATAACCGGATTGATACAGTGTACCCCGCTGAAAGCGAGCGCTTTAAATCCTTTATTGAACTCGGCGAGTCTTTGCTCTCCAGTCTGTACATTCAGCCATCCCTTTAAAACCATTTCATCATTAAAGAGTAGTTTTCTGGAACTTTCACGGTCGGAAACTGCTAAAGTAGCAAAATCTTTAATCTTTTTATGATATTTAACAAGATCATTAATATTTAATGCCGTTAGAATATCCGCATTCATGATGAGGAAATCTTCTCCATGATCCAGAAACCTTCTTGCAAAAATTAAACCACCTCCCGTTTCCAGTAATTCCTCCCTCTCGTCTGAGATCTCAATACGGCAGTTGAAATTATTGTTCTTTTTAAGAAATTCCAATATCTGCTCTCCGAAATGGTGGATATTGATCACAAAATCCGTAATTCCAAAGCTTTTAAGATAGAGAATATTTCTTTCCAGAAGCGGAATACCATTTACCAGGGCTAAAGCTTTAGGATGGTGATCGGTAAAAGGTTTAAGGCGGGTTCCTTTTCCTGCCGCAAAAATAAGAGCCTTCATGGATTAATTGAGTTGAGGTTGTTCGTCGTGCGTAAGTTTGATCTCTATGTCTGCAGGATATTGCTGTAAAATAAATTCTGCAATTTTTTCTGCCGAATAGACGGATCTGTGCTGGCCGCCGGTACATCCAAAGCTGATCTGAAGGTTTTCAAATCCTCTTTCAAGGTAATTGTCAATATTAATGGAAATGATATTTTTAACCAGCTCCAGGAATTTGGGCATCTCTGTTTTGGTCTCTAAAAACTCCTGGACAGCAATATCTTTCCCCGTTTGAGATTTATATTCTTCTATTCTTCCCGGATTAAGTATTCCCCGGCAGTCAAAAGTAAAACCACCTCCATTTCCTGTTTCATCTTTAGGAATACCTCCTTTTTTGTACGAAAAGCTATGTATATCAATATGTAGCATACGATTTAATTTTTTTATGCATTAATGATTGATGATATCATTAATTTTTTGTTTGATTGTTTGTGTTTCTAGTTGCAAAATTACTTTTTCCAGTTCTGGAAACTCCTGTAGATCTTTCCAGTTCTTAGCAAAGTATGTAATGTTTTCTATTCCTTTTTCAATACTGGCGATGAAATGGGTTTTTCTCTGAATAAGCCCTCTGAAACCATAAGCCCCCAGAACTTGTAAAAATCTCATTAGCTGCATGGGCTCCACTGAGTTTTTCAGTTGATCCTGTATTTCCATATCCTCGAATTGCTGAATATAGAAGGAAAGCATCTCATCTTTAAAAGTGTCGGGGAAATTCGCTTTGGCCTGAAATAGAAAGGAAATCACATCATACATCAACGGACCTTTCATAGCAGACTGATAATCTATAAACGAAACTTCATTCTTTTGGTTAACCAGAATATTTCTTGCCTGGAAATCTCTTATCATTAATCCTTTGGGCTCAAGTCCTTCCATAATGGAAGCCAGTTTTTTAAACTCCTTTAAAAGGGTAGACTTATGATATTCCAGCTCTAAAACATCAGCCACAAAGTTCTTAAAGTAGTAAAGATCATGGGTTACGGGAAGATCATCATAGCTTTTATATTCAAAAGTACGGTTATAGTCGATCTTTCCTTTAGTTTTAATTTGGAGTTGGAATAGTTTTTCTAAAGTTTGCTTTACTAAACTTTTTACACGTTCCGAAAGACCTTCTTTAGAAATAATCTCGGATAAGGTGTATTCTCCTAAAAATTCCTGGATATAAATCCTCTGATCGGGTGAAACTGCGAGGATATGCGGAGTATTAAGTTTAAGGTGGGAGAATATTTCAGAGAAATAAAAAAAACTTTCATTTTCCTGAATATTTTCATTATAAGTGATTATGTATCTTTGATTTTCATTTTTTCCTGAATAATTAACTCTCGAAGATCCACTTTGAGCTAATTTGGTAAATTCAGACGACTTTTCACCTATATAGTTTTCAAAAAATATTTTTGCTTTTTCGGAATTCATAATAGGAAACAAATATAATAAATTGCAGGCGAATTTCTATCTTTGCATTATGCTAAAGGATTTTAAACCCGTTTTAAGCATTTTATTGAGATTTATTATTGTTTATCTCGTTTTGCTTTTTGCTTATCAGTTTTACTTGAACAGCTTCCGAGAAGGTGGATTGGATCCCTTTTCCAGGATGATTGCTGAGCAGGTAAGGCATGTTCAAAATGCACTGGGTTTTCCTACCCAGCTTTATAATGATGTGCCTAAAGAGCAGGTTTGGTTTTATGTGAAAACAGACTATGTGTCAAGGATGGTGGAAGGCTGTAATGCTATTTCGGTGATGATTCTTTTTTTAGCTTTCATTTTTGCTTTTTATAAAGGGACAAAGACATTTGTTTTTGCATTCATAGGCCTTATTTTACTATATATAATGAATGTCCTGAGAATTGTGGGGCTTAATATCGTAATTTCGGATTACAGAGCGTATAGCAAAATTACCCATGATTTTGTTTTTCCGGCTATAATTTACGGCACGGTGGTCGTACTTTGGCTTGTATGGATTAAATTTTTTGCATTGAAAAATGAAAATTCTTAATTGGTTTCTGGTCATAGTCGGGATAATGGGTCTGGTAGGAGTCCGCATAATGGAAGATAAGCTCTTCTACGATCCTTTCCTGGATTACTTTCATGTGGCCAATAAAGATATTCCTTTTCCGGCTTTCACCTGGGGACCTTTAGTTATGGGATATCTTTTAAGGTTTGTTCTCAACCTGATTTTTTCCTGCCTTATTATTCAGTGCCTGTTTAAAAATAAACAGTGGACCATCCAGGGCGGATTGCTGATGGTTATTGTCTTTGCCATTACTTTTCCTATTTATCTTTACTGTGTGTATGATCAGTTTGAAATTGGATATCTCTTTTCTTTTTATATGAGAAGATTTGTGATCCAGCCTCTGATCCTTTTACTTATTGTACCTTTATTTTATTATAGAAAACAGGTCTTAGCGAATAAGAACTAATCCGCGGTATGCTTTTGAAGGTTGGTTACATTTTCGGCTGTCCAGGTTACTCTTTTTACAAATTCTTTTTCACGGACAGGGCAGTCTTTCACCTGGCAGACCGGACATGAAAACGGCTTACAGTCGTCCATGTGAAAATTAAACTCAATATTACGGTCAATATTTTCTACCAGTAGAAAGATTACATTTTCCATTTCTTTATGGGCATCACGAAGGCTGTAATACCAAGGCAGGGTAATATGGGCGTCAATGTGCAGGGAAGAACCGAATTGCTGGATTTTCATGTTATGAATATCAATCCATTCCACCTTTCTGTTGGCTTCAAGAACTTCAATAATTTTATTAAGGATTTCCGGGTCCTGTTCATCCATAATTCCACTCAAAGATTTGCGGACAATTTTGTATCCCACAAAAATAATATACACCCCAAAAATCAGGGCAACCACGGAATCTATCCAGTATATTTTAGTGAAGTGAACAACTATTAAACTTAAAACAACGCCTATGGTTGTAACGGTATCTGATTGTAGATGCTTTCCCGAAGAAATCAGTACCAGGGAGTTTTCCGCTTTACCTTTTTGTATTGATATATAACCGAGCAGATAATTAACAACTGCTGTGGCGGCAATGATCCAGATCCCAAGGTCTAATTTGTTTAGTACTTTTCCTACAATTAAACTATTGATCCCTTCATAAATGATCATTATTCCGGCAATGGCAATCAGGGCTCCTTCTATACCTGACGTGACAAATTCCACTTTCCCATGGCCATAGGGATGGTCTTCATCCCTAGGCTTAGCGGCAAGATGCAGGGAATAGAGCCCCATAAAAGCACTGATTACGTTCACTATACTCTCCATGGCATCCGAAAATACGGCATCGGAATGAGTAAGCTTCCATGCAATAATCTTTCCTATAAACAGGATAACTCCAAAAACAGCAATAAGTCTTTGAAACCCTATTTTATCTAAACTGTTGTGGTGAGAATGATTTTTCATAGTTTGATAAAAAAAAGAATCTCAATTTGAGACTCTTTTTTATTTTTGTTAGTTTATACTAAGTTTTTTTGTGCTAAGTATTCTGCAATCTGTACTGCGTTGGTCGCAGCCCCCTTCCGCAGATTGTCTGCCACAATCCAGAGGTTGAGCGTTTTCGGCTGTGAAAGGTCCCGTCTTATCCTTCCGACGAATACTTCATCTTTACCTTCCGAATATAAAGGCATCGGGTATTGATTATTTTTCACATCGTCCATAACGATTACGCCCGGTGTTTCTGCCAGGATTTTTCTCACTTCATCTAAATCAAACTCATTTTCGAATTCTATATTCACACTTTCGGAATGTCCCCCCTGTACCGGAACTCTGACAGCGGTTGCGGTAAGGTTAAATGTATCGTCACCTAAAATCTTTTTAGGCTCTTTCATCAATTTAATTTCTTCTTTCGTATAATCGTCATCTGCAAAAACATCACAATGAGGCAAAGCATTTTTGAAGATTTGATAAGGATAAACTTTTGTTACGTCCTCATTTCCCTCAATTTCAGAGTTTAGCTGATCTACTGCAGCCTTTCCGGTACCGGTAACAGACTGATAAGTAGAAACAACTACTCTTTTCAGGTCATATTTCTTATTAAGAGGCCCCAAAACCATTACTAGTTGAATCGTAGAACAGTTCGGGTTGGCAATGATCTTGTCTTGTGGAGTTAATACATCAGCATTGATTTCAGGAACGACTAGTTTTTTATCGGGGTCCATTCTCCAGGCTGAAGAGTTATCGATAACAGTTGTTCCTACTTCTGCAAATTTAGGAGCATACTCCAATGAAGTGGATCCGCCTGCTGAAAAGATGGCGATATCCGGTTTAGCTGCGATAGCGTCATTCATGCTTACAATCGTATACTCCTTCTGTTTATACTTCACCTTCTTACCAATAGATTTTTCTGATGCTACCGGGATTAATTCTGTTACAGGGAAGTTTCTTTCTTCCAAAACTTTAAGCATAACTTGTCCAACCATTCCGGTTGATCCTACTACAGCTACTTTCATTTGAGTGTTTAAATTATTTTTTAATTAATATATTATGCTCCAAAGACCCTTGTCCATGGAAACGCGAATGCAAATAATCCAACGGCTATAAGTCCCATGATCACAATTCCTATGGAAATGGTGTCGTTGGACTTTACTTTTTTGTTGATGACAGTCAGTAATACAGCTGCAATCAACATAGAAAACGGGTGTTCTACAAACTGAAATCTCAAATCTGCATTTTTCATCACAGCCCCCATGTTCATACCTTTTGTAAAATTAATGATCAGCATAACGATCCCGACTAAAAACTGGATATGAAAAAAGATCATAGTGAAGAGGGTAGTTTTCTTTAAAAAGTTATTGACTTTACCGCTATATCCAAACATAGTAGCTAATAAGGCAATAATAAATAAAGCAACTAAAACCAGTTCAAGATATCCAAATCCTTTATGTGCATTAAGCAAAATGTTGTAAAAATCCATAGTCTATTTTTTCTTTTTTCTAGTACACAAATATAACAAAAAATCCCAGTGATAAAACCGGGATTTATATTATAAAATTCTAAATGATTAGAAGTTGAATGAAAGGTTGGCAGACCATGTTGTTCCAAATCCGAAATATACTCGGTTTGATGGGTCTATACCTTTATATAATGTAGCTTGATATGCTTCATACTCTTGTTGGCTGTTAAAAGCATCTTGAGTTTTAGCATGTACACTTGTTGCTCCGTCAGAGATATAAGTAGTATTGAATAAGTTATAAACATTAGCCCCAATAGTAAAGAATTGAGAAGTATTATTTAATCTTATTTTATAAGAGATCCCTATATCAAATAAATTGAAATCAGGTAATTGTAATGCTCCTCTTGATGTAGGTGTAGAGAAAGACTGAACATCAATAGACGAGTATAGTTTACCCACATATCTCCAGGTACCATAAATACTAAGATCTTTAACAGGCTTTACAGTAGCTCCTAATGAAGCGGTCATTTGTGGAATACTGTTACTGCTGGATCCTCCCACTTTTACACCATCTAAATAAAGAGTGGTTGTATTGGAGTCCCCGGTAACATTAATTGGGTTGTTGTTGTCATCAAACGTAGTTCCGCTGGCATTACCTTTATATTTATAATCTCCCCAAGAGAACATTCCTTGGAATTCCAGGAATTGGAAAGGCTTATAGGTTGCATCTACTTCTACTCCCATGTGAACCTGAGTGATACCGTTGATTTCAGCATATCCATTTAGCACTGTTCCATCACTCATGTCAAATTGCATGGATCTTCTTAACCATCTGTCTTTCCATTCAGTTCTGTAAAGGTTTACATTCGCATTTAATTTAGATGATCTGAATCCATATCCAATTTCTGCGGAAAAGATTTTTTCATTAGTTAATGTAGGGTTAAGAACCTGCTGGTTACTTGGATATACGGCATTCATGAAAGGTTGTTTGCTGTAATAACCGATATTTGCGAATACATTGTTATGTTCATCAACATTGTAGTTAGCTCCTCCCTTAACATTATATCCGAAAAGATTTTTAAATCCTGTTTTTCTGTTAACTACTTGTCCTTGTTGAGTTGTTACCCCATCAATTACAAAGTTGTCAATTCTTTGATAAGCCTGGTTAGAAATGGATCCCTGTACAAATGCAGATAGTTTTTCATTTGAATACTCAAGTTGTCCGAAACCACTGTACCATAAAACTTCTCCATCATTACTGTAACCGATCTGGTTGGAAAGGTCTGTTGTTTTTCCTCCGAATGGGTTCCATGAAAGTTGTTTGTAGTCAAAAACTTTGTTAACCACGTTTGGAGCAATATTTAAGTTTTTGTTATCCTTGTATCCGGCAGCACCATATAAATCAGATACAACCTGATAATGGTATCCATAATAATATCTGTCATCTGTACCTACTGAGAAGCTCCAGTTGTCATTGATTTTATGTTGGAAGTTAGCTAAAATACCATACCAGTTGTGAGAGTTGATACTAGCTCTACGGATTAGAGTGCTCCCGGCAGCAGCAGCATTTACATCAACAGCTTGGTTAGCCGCAAATACAGCATCGTAATCAAAGTGGCCCATATTATCATAGTAACCTGTCAAGCTCTTTCCGCCAACTCTTCCTAGATCTCCTGTTCCACCACCTCTACCATTGGACATATATAGAACGGTACTCAACTTGGATTTCTCATTCATATTCCAATCCCAGTTCAACATCATTACCGGTTTAGCATAATAGTTTGATCTGTTAGCTAAAGCTACTTTTCTTCCTTCAGCATTGGTGTAGTAACCATAGTCTGAATTATACTGTCTGTATGGAGTTCCGTCTTGATCCGGATTATATTTGATGTAATTGGAAATGGTAGGAGCATATGTTCTTTGATCATGCCACTGAGGGGCAGATGTTAAAGTAAACTGGAAGTTATGTTTTTTGTTAGGCTCCCAACCCAATGCAAAATAATATGCATAAGATTCGTAATCTGTATTTTCAATATAGGTACCTCCCGCTTGTCTGCTCATTAAGATGGATGAGGACCATCCGTCTGGTGACTTACCTGTGTTATATGCGAAAGATGTTTTTAAATAATCATCATTACCAACACCCAATCTTACCACACCTCCTCTTTTCATATCCGCTGAGCGGGTAAGGAAGTTGATGGTTCCCCCTACTGAAGCGATAGCCAGTTTTGATGAACCTAAACCTCTTTGTACCTGTAAAGTACTGGTAACATCAGATAAACCTGTCCAGTTGGAAAAATAAACAGTACCCCCTTCCATATCATTTACAGGCATACCATTTACCATTACAGCAATGTTTCGGGATTCAAATCCTCTCATTGTGATACCTCCGTCTCCGAAACCACCCCCTGATTTTGTTGCGTATACAGAAGGCGTTGTGTTTAGAATTTCAGGAAGCTCCTGATTCCCTAATCTTTCTATAATTTGCGCTGCTTTGATGGTAGAAACAGCAACAGGTGTTTTTCTATCTTTAGCGATATCCGTAACACCTTGTAAAATTACCTCTTCAATATCCTTGGACCTTGTTGACTTAACAGTATCCTGAGTCTCTTGAGCGTAATAAACACTAGCTGTAGATAATGTAATAGCTACAGTCAGTATTGATTTGTTGATTAATTTCATAATCGTAAATAATAGTTAGATTTAAATTTTCTGCAAAAGTCGGTAATTATATTTTAACTATTATTAACTATATGTTAATTTTTACTTAATCTTAATAATATTTAAATGCTTGATTATCAGTGTAATTTAAATATAACGTATTTTGATATGAAAAAAATCATGTTGAGTAGTTTTTAATGAAAATCTAATTATTTTATTAAAAACATAAAGACTATTTCATTGCTTTGAGACTTATATCAATATTCTTAGCGGAGTGTGTAAGGGCTCCCGCAGAAATATAAGTTACCCCCGTAGCAGCTATTTCTTTTAACATTTCCCGGGTAATTCCACCTGATGCTTCACTTTCACAAGCTCCATTAATAAGTTCAACAGCCTGCTTCATGGTTTTTATATCCATATTGTCCAGCATGATTCTGTCTACTTTGGCCTTGATGGCTTCCCGAACTTCATCGAGATTTCTGGTTTCAACCTCTATTTTAAGTTTCTTCTTATTTTTTTTAATATAATCTTTAGCCATTTTTACAGCATTCGTGATACTGCCATTATAATCAATATGATTGTCCTTCAGCATGATCATATCGTACAAACCATATCTGTGGTTGGTACCTCCGCCTATGGCAACTGCCCATTTTTCACAAATCCTGAAATTGGGTGTCGTCTTCCTCGTGTCCAGAAGTTTGGTTTTGGTACCGACAAGCCTGGCATCCCATTCATGAGTAAGGGTTGCGATCCCGCTCATTCTCTGCATACAGTTGAGGACAAGCCGTTCGGTGGATAAGATAGATCTTGCACTACCGGTGACAATAAAAGCAACATCGCCTGCTTTTGCCGTATCTCCATCTTTAATAAACCTTTCGACTTTCAGGTTTTTATCAAAGGTTTTGAAAATAAATTCTGCCAGTTCTACTCCTGCAAGGATACAATCTTCTTTTACCAAAAGTTTGGCGCTTTGCTGTAAATCTTTTGGAATCGTGGACAGGGTAGAGTGATCACCATCCTGAATGTCTTCTTCCAAAGCAGATTTTATAAATTCTTTAAGTGCTTTATCGGTTACGTAGCTAGGTCTTTTCATTTTTTTTTATTTAAGCAAGATCCTTATTATAAAATGCGCCCTTGTTTTCTGTCATTTCCATAGATTGGGTAATGATGAGATAGGCGACGGTAGTCAGGTTTCTTAATTCTGAAAGTTGAGGTGATAAAATAGAGTAATGGTAGATCTCATTCACGGCAGCTGCAATTTCCTGATGTTTTTGCAGAGCCATTTTAAGACGTTGATTACTTCTTACAATTCCCACAAGATCGCTCATCATCTCCTGAAGCTGCTTTCTCAGATAAGTGACTATAACCATTTCATCCATGATCTTCATTCCTTCTTCATTCCATTCGGGAACGGCTTTAAGATCATTAAAATTGAAATTGTTTTCATTAAGCAATACGACGGTCTTCATAGCAGCATTATGCCCGAAAACAAGCCCTTCCAGTAGAGAGTTGGAAGCTAATCTATTGGCGCCGTGAAGCCCTGAATTGGTGCATTCTCCTACGGCAAACAGATTTTTAATGGATGATTGTCCGTCCTTATCAATTTCAATTCCGCCCATCAGATAGTGGCAGGCAGGTACTACGGGAATGAGTTGTGTGAAAGGATCTATTCCTTCATCTTTACATTTTTTATAAATATTAGGGAAGTGTTCCAGGAACTTTTCATGATCCATTTCGCGACAATCAAGTCCTACATATTCATCTCCTGAAATCTTCATTTCATTATCAATCGCTCTTGCCACAATATCGCGTGATGCCAGTTCTTCCCGCTCATCGTACTTATCCATGAACTTTTCTCCTCTTTTGGTTCTCAGTTTGGCTCCGTCTCCCCGTACAGCTTCGGAAATCAGGAACAGCATTCCGTCTATCTTGCTGTATAAGGCAGTAGGATGAAACTGATAGTACTGCATATTGGAGACATTTCCCTTGGCACGGGCAACGAAGGCAATCCCGTCACCGGTAGCAATGGTGGGATTGGTGGTGTTTTTATAGACATGTCCTGCTCCGCCGGTAGCTACCAATGTTATTTTTGAAGTGATTTTTTTTATTTTTTTAGACTTTTCATCTAAAATATAGGCTCCATAGCAGGAAATATTTTCTTCATTCAGCTCTTTTCCCGGAACATGGTGCTGTGTAATAATATCAATGACATAATGATGGTCCAGGATTTCAATATTAGGACTGCTGTTGGCGGTTGCCAATAGGGCTCTTTCGATTTCAAAGCCGGTAATATCTTTATGATGTACAATTCTGTTTTCTGTGTGGCCTCCTTCTCTTCCCAATGCAAATTTGCCGTTTTTCATATCAAAATTGGCTCCCCATTCTACGATCTCGTTGAATCGGGCCGGGGCTTCTCTTACCACCATTTCTACCACGTCTTTTTTATTTTCTCCGTCTCCGGCACGCATGGTGTCTTCAATATGCTTTTCAAAATTGTCTTTTTGGAAATCTGTTACGACGGCAAGGCCGCCTTGGGCATACTTGGTGTTACTTTCATCTTCATCGGATTTGGTAACAATTATTATTTTGGCTTCTGGAAGTTGTTCGGAAACTTTAATGGCATAAGAAAGTCCCGAAATACCGGAACCAATCACTAATACATCAGCTTTTATCATAATCTTGCTTTAAGACAAGTGTCTAAATTAAATAAATTTGAACAATTTATCATCCGGTTTACGTACTTTTTTCATATGCTGAAAAGAATCTTCCCCGGACCTGTATCCTAAAGCGAGGGTTACCGTAACTTTTTCCGCCTCAGGATCAATATTTAATATTTCCTCTATTACATCCTGGCGAAATCCTTCCATGGGACAGGTATCTATATTTTCAATGGCGGCAGCATACATCAGATTGGCTAAAACTATATAAGATTGTTTTTCGGCCCAGTTGAAAATCTCCTCATCATTCTTCTCATTAATATGATGATGAATATTGTTTTTAAATGGATCTAAACTTTCAACAGTCACATTTCGTACTTCTGAGATATGATTAAAATACCCGTTGATATAATTTTCGTTAATGGATCTTTTAGAAATTATAACGATCAGATGGGAGCATGTGGAAACCTGTGAAGGATTATAAAAAGCAGGAATAAGTTTCTTTTTCATCTCTTCGCTTTCTACCACCAGGATCTTATAGGGCTGTAGACCCAGAGAGCTGGCTGCAAGTTTTCCGGACTGAAGGATATTCTGCAGGGTTTCCTGAGGGATTATCTCAGAATTGAATTTTTTTACAGAATATCTTTTACTTAAAGCTTCCAAATAGTTCATAAAACAAATTTAAGAATTGAATATGAATAAATTATGTTTTGAATAAAAAAAGAACCATTCCGGTGAGGGAATGGTTCCAATTAAAAAGATAGTTTTATTTTATTCTCTGTTTTTCACCATGATCCATCCTGAATATTTTAAAGGAGTGTTTTGTTTATTGTTCTCACTCCAGGTTATGGAATACCAGTAATTTCCTGTAGGGACTTTTCTTCCTCCGTTGGTCGTGCCATCCCATTTGTAATGGTTGGACTTATCACCATGATGGATTTTTGAACCGTATCGGTCGAAAATGTTGAACTCCAGATTCTGTTTGTTACTTAAAGCAGAATAGTCAATGACATCATTAACCCCATCACCATTCGGGGTAATTACATTGATCAGGTTAGGGATTGTGATGATAATGGCAACCGGCTCACAATTGTAGGCATCCTGTACAAAAATCTGAACTTCTCCTCTGGATAAATTTTTAAATACATTGGAATCCTGCCAGTTGATATTATCAATAGAATACCGGTAAGGAGGTGTTCCTCCTATAACATTGACCGTAATGGTATTATTGGATATGTCGACATAATTGATAACCGGCTGCTCGGATGGAATGATCTTAACGTTTTGTGTAACCGTACAATCTCCTGTTGTAAGTTTTACCCAGTAAGTCCCTACACCTACGTCAGAGATAGATTGAGTGGTTTCTCCCGTGCTCCATTCATAAGCATCAAATCCGGGACCTGCATCTAAGATTGTTTTTTCTTCTATACAAATTATTTTATCCTTTAAAATATCAGAGTAAACAGAAGGAATTACCACAAGAGTGACTTTTGCCACTGCATAACATCCGTTTCCGTTGGTTACTTTTATATAAACCACTCCGTTGGGTGCGATATAAGTGGTTGGATTTGTAATTGGGTTGGTATTATTAACAGCATCTGTTAATGAAGGAAAATAAGTTTTAGTAATCCCTACTTGCGTTGTTACTCCGGCAGCGGTAAGATTAAATGAAGCTGTAGAAGGATCTGTTTCAATAGGACACGATCTCAGGTTGGCATCATAGACTTCCACTACGGGATAAATGTCAAGGGTTATCTCAGCAGTGTCTACACATCCTTGGGGTGTCGTTACTTTTACAAATACATTTCCTGCCGGGGATGGATAATTAGTAGGATTGGCAATTTGATTGGTTCCTGCGTTCAGGTCATTCAGGGTGGGATAGAACTGCATGGTCACATTAGGAACATTGGTCACATTCGCACTCGTCAGATCGAAAACGGCAAAGCCTGCATTATTATTGTTACATCCGGTGAGCGTTACATCATTCACGGTAAAAGGAGACGGATCAAGTTCTATAACTCCGTCGCCGTTATCGCAAAGTGTAGAAGACGGGTCTTTAATTACTACGGTAATCGTCGTATTTCCGGTATATTGGAAATTAGTAGGGTTGGCTATTGGGGTTGAGCTTCCCAGTACATAATAAGTGAAAATATAGTTCCCCGGATTATTTACAAATTGGGAGTTATAGGCGGTTAAATCTACGGAACCGTTACCGGTTGCCGGATTCATGCATACATAGGGAGTTACGTTATTTTGTAAAATAGGAACTTTATCAATGTATACTTTGGCATTTTTTATAGAGTGTCTGGCACTGGCCGCCCCTGTTGCCGCAGAAAACCCGAAATATCCCTGTGTCATCCCGATAGCTCCTCCCGAAGGGGCAAAAGATTGGTTTACAATAAGGTTTCCGTCAATTCTTATTTGTATGATCCAGTTGTTGGTGTTGGCCATATCAACTTCGCCGTTTACTTCCACATGCTTATAAGTCGAACCTACAAAAGGTTGGGTAGAATTTAAGTCGGGGGAATGGAAAGTGCTGCCCGGTGTATTATTATACTCGATATTGGAACCGGCGGTGTCATTGGTTCCGTATAATAAATGGATTTTACTCATCTGTCCTTCCGTAGAGTTATTAAAAATATCAAATCCTACCATAAGGCCTGATGCATTAGCCGGTATTCCTAGACTGCCACCCGATACATAGGCTGTCGGAGGATTAGCCAGATACCAGAATGTAAACCCATCCCCTCTGCCATAGCTGGCCGTCCCGTTTCCGTCAATTCTGAAATCAAATTCTACCTTCCACTTGTCACAATATCTTAAGTTGATAGGTGTTGCAAGCTTAATAGCTCCGAATAAACCTGTTTGATCTGCAGTCAGCTGTACAAAGTCTGTGTTTACATTCGCGTTCGAAACAAGGTCCCAGCCTGTAGTATTAACAGGGTTTCCCGTAAGCTGGTAAGTCTGGGAATATACGGTTATGGAAAAATACAGTGAGATAAGTGTAAGAAAATAGGATAAAGCTTTTTTCATATGTGCAGGTGGTATTAATAATTAATTATTAGTTTGTTTAAACTGAAGATCATCCCTTAATGGGATGATCTTTCCGGTTTATTCTCTGTTTTTTACCAGTACCCAGCCGTTGTATTGGGTAAGGGTATTATTTTTATCATTTTCATTCCAGGTAATGGTGTACCAGTAAGTACCGGTAGGGACCTTTTTTCCGAAAGCGGTTCCGTTCCAGGAATAATTTCTCATTTTATCGGCTTCATATAACTTATTTCCGTATCTGTTGTAGATAACGAAAACCAGATTCTTTTTATAAGCTAAAGCGGAATAGTCAATGACATCATTGATATTATCCCCGTTAGGAGTAATGGCATTGATAAGGTTAGGAACAGTTACCTGAACCTCCACGGGTACGCAGTTGTAGCTGTCTTTTACAAATACTTTTACTTCTCCTCTTGGAAGGCCGGAAAATATATTTGAATCCTGCCAGCTGATGCCATCCAGAGAGTACTGGTAAGGCGGAGTGCCGCCGGCTACATTTACTGTAATTGTGTTATGGGTGATATCAATACTTGAAATAACAGGCTGGGCGGAAGCAACCACTTTTACAGTTTGTGTGGTAATACAGTCTCCTGTTTTCAGCCTTACCCAATAATTACCTACGGATACACCCTGGATGGATTGTGTGGTGGCTCCGGTACTCCATTCATATCCGTCGAATCCTGGCCCGGCGTCTAAATCGGTTCTGTCGCCTATACAGATCACTTTATCTTTTAATACTGTTGAGGTTACAGGAGGTAATACTTTTAAGGTGATTTTAACAATGGTATAGCAGCCATTAGCATCGGTTACTTTGGCATATACTTCTCCTGAAGTGGAAATGTAGGCTGCAGGATTGATTATTTCGTTGGTTCCGTTTACAGCATTGTTTATGCTGGTGTAATATTTTTTAGTAGTGCCTGTGGCATCTGTAACATCTGCTGAGGTGAGATCAAAAGCGGCTGTATTAGGTGCTGCTTCTATGAAACAGGATTCTATAGTATCTTCATGTACTGCGATTTCCGGAAAAAAAGTAAGATTAATTTTTGCTGAACCTGTACAGCCTTCGGAAGTGGTGACTCTTACGTAAACAGCTCCCGGCGCTGAAGTATAGCTGGCAGGGTTGGTGATTTCATTGGTTCCCGCATTCAGGTCTGCCATTGTTTTATAATACTTTTTCGTAACACCTGTAAGTGGAGTGACGGTGGCATTATTAAGGTTAAAGATTGCCGTTCCTGCTTTATTGTTATTACATTCTGTAAGGGTTGCCTCATTCGCTGTAAAAGGTGAAAGTGAAAGTACAATGGTTCCGTCCGCATTATCGCAAAGCACTCCTGCATTATCCTTTATGCGGATGGAAACGGTAGTGTTGGCGCCATACTGATAGGCGGTAGGATTGGTGATTGGTGTTCCCCCTGCGGAATAAGTGATTGTATAGTTATTAGGATTGGCAACAAACTGTGAATTAAAATTCGTAAGGTCTATCGTTGCATTTCCTGTAGTGGGATTAGGGCAAAGAGATTGAGATACGGAATTTTGTAAAATAGGAACCTTATCCGTATAGATTTTAACATTTTTAATTGAGTGTCTTGATCTGTTTCCTCCTGTGGAGGCGGAAAAACCGAAATAGCCCACAGTCATTGCAGCAGCAGTTCCCGAAGGAACAAAAGTCTGATTACAGATGATGTTCCCATCAATGGTTATTTTTATAATCCAGCCCGTCGGGGCGCTTGGGTCGACATCTGCCGTTACTTCAACATGTTTATAGGTAGTACCCTGGAATGGTAATGTTGAATTAAGATCCGGGGAATGAAATGAACTCCCTGCCACATTGAAAAACTCTACATTATTGTTGTCTGTAGTATTAGCAACCTGTCCATAGGCTACGTGAACCTTACTCATTACTGCGGTAGTGGTATTATTATAAGTATCTAAACCTACAATAAGCCCCACGGCATTTTGAGAAACTCCAAGTCCTGATCCTAATACACTTGCTACCGGGGGATTGGCTAAATACCAGAAGGCAAGACCGTCTCCATTGGCAGACTGGTTGGAATCCATTCTGAAATCAAACTCAACTCTCCATTTATCACAGAATTTTAAGTTGATCTGGTCGTTCAGTCTAATAGATCCGGATTGATTGTTGGTGTCCGGTGTTAGCTGAATAAAATCTGTATTAACTACAGTGGGGGAAACCATAGTCCAGCCTGTTGTGTTTACAGGATTTCCTGCGAGCTGATAGGTTTGGGAAAAAAGGCTTCCGGATAAGCAATACAAAAGTACTGCAAAGAGAGGAAATAATTTTTTATTCATTTATTAAGGATTGTAGTTGTAAAGATATTAAAACTGATCTAATAAATGAATATTTAATGTTAATTTTGTAGAAAAAATTGATTATTTATTAATAAAAACAGCAATAGATTGATTAAATAATTATGATAAAAAGACTATTTAGTATAATTAAAATTAAAATAAAGAATTGTTCTCCATATTTTCAAAATACTGGTCTACTTCAAGGTTGGGAGAGTTGGTAGCGGCCACGGCAAGGCGGTCACATAATTCATTTTCGAAATGTCCGGCATGACCCTTGATCCAATGAAGAGTTGGGTTGTATTTAATATATAGAGGAAGAAACTTTTGCCATAAATCAGGGTTTTTTACATTCTTCCATCCTCTTTTTACCCAGCCGGAGATCCAGTTCTGATTAACGGCATCAGCCACATATTTACTGTCCGTATAAATATGAATTTCGTTTTCTGAAGACTTCAGTTTTTCCAGGGCGGTGATAACCGCCAGAAGCTCCATGCGGTTATTGGTGGTTTTTCTGAAACCTTTGGAAAATGTTTTCTGATAATTTTTTTCAGGGACGCGCATAAGAATTCCATAACCTCCTTTTCCGGGGTTTCCGCTACAGGCTCCGTCCGTGTATATTTCGATTTTCAAAATAACTAAATTATTGCAGTGTTGCTTTAGAATGGAAAGTCTTCAT
Organism: Chryseobacterium sp. CT-SW4; assembly: GCF_048572715.1. Lineage (GTDB taxonomy): Bacteria > Bacteroidota > Bacteroidia > Flavobacteriales > Weeksellaceae > Chryseobacterium. Next base: position 3,408,223 of record NZ_CP183840.1, on the reverse strand, counting down.
CATCGTCAAAATCATTCATGGAAGATCCTGAAATCTGAGAGTTGTCAGGCAGGTCAAATGCTGCCCCGGGCTGGATGGTCGTTTTTATTTTATCAAAACCACTCGGCTCATTCTGCTGTCCGAAATTGGAAGGCTGATATCCATATCCACCCCCGAAAACATCAAGGTCTCCGAATTTAGCAATGTTTTTCATGAATGACATCCGTACATCTGCGGTAGCACCATTTCTGTGTTTTGCAATGATAAGCTCTGCCTGGTTTTCCGTAGTAGTTTCCTGGCCCGGTTCATCATTGTCCCATACGGTAATTTTATAATATTCCGGTCTGAAAATGAAAGATACAATATCGGCATCCTGCTCAATAGCTCCGGATTCTCTCAGGTCGGAAAGCTGAGGTCTTTTACCCGGACGTGTTTCCACACTTCTCGAAAGCTGTGAAAGGGCAATTACAGGAACGTTCAGTTCTTTTGCAATCGCTTTTAAGGACCGGGAAATGGTCGCAATTTCCTGTTCACGGTTTCCACCACCTTTTCCTCCGCTGTTCGCCGTCATTAGCTGCAAATAATCCACCATGATGATTCTTACTCCGTGCTGCATAACCAGTCTTCGGCATTTGGCACGAAAGTCAAATACGGAAAGAGAAGGGGTTTCGTCAATATAAAGAGGGGCATTTTCAAGCTCCGATACGTTGGAGAAAAGTCGCTGCCATTCTTCATCGGACATGGTTCCCTTTCTTAGCTTTTCCGAAGAAATTCCGGTTTCCGAAGCGATCATCCTTGTGATAAGCTGTACGGAAGCCATCTCCAGGGAGAAAAGTGCCATAGGGATTTTATGTCCTACCGCTATATTTCTGGCCATGGAAAGGAGAAAGGCTGTTTTTCCCATTGCGGGACGGGCTGCTATAATGATAAGGTCGGAATTTTGCCATCCTCCGGTTTCTTTATCCAGATCCCGGAATCCGGAAGGAACCCCGGACAAACCTTCTTTATCTTTTAAAGATTTAATAGTATCAATAGCCTGCTTCACCAATGAGTTGGCAGTATCGAATCCTTTTTTGATAGTTCCGTTGGTAATCTCAAAGAAGGACTGTTCAGCTTTATCCAACAGCTCAAAAACGTCCGTAGATTCTTTATAGGAAGTTTCGATCACATTGGCTGAAACATTGATAAGACTTCGGAGAATATATTTCTCAAGAATAACCCGGACATGATATTCAATATGCGCGGATGAGCTTACTCCCATTGTAAGATCAATGATGTAATGATCTCCTCCGGCCAAATGAAGCTTTTCCTCTTTCCTGAGCTCCTGGATAACTGTCATCAGATCCACAGGGTGGTTGCCTTCATATAATTTCAAGATGGCTGTGAAAATTACCTGGTGCCGGGGATCATAAAATACTTCAGGAGTAAGGAGGTCAATAGAATAATCCAGTCCTTTTTTATCAATCAAAAAAGTACCTATAACCAGTCTTTCAAAATCTATTGCATTAGGAGGCATTTTACCGTCCGCAATAGATAACTCTTTTGCAAAGTTTCCGTGAGTAAGAGATGATAATGTTTCTTTCTGAGCCATATTGCAAAGATAGCTTATTTGAAAAATAATAAAAAAATAGTAATTAACAATTATTGTTGATTGTATGGAAAAGCCAGTGGTGAAAGGTATTGCGCGTGTTGATAAAAAAAATCACCTGCCAGAGGTGATTTTTGTATCATATTGAGGTTGAAACTATTCCCTGTTTTTTACCAATACCCATCCGTTGTATCGGGTAGGAGTATTGTTTTTGTCATTTTCATTCCAGGAAATCGTGTACCAGTAAGTTCCTGTCGGAATTTTTTTACCGAAAGCTGTTCCGTCCCATGAGTAATTTCTCATTTTATCAGCTTCATAAAGCTTATTGCCATATCTGTCATATACAATGAATATGAGGTTTTTCTTGTAAGATAAAGCGGAATAATCAATGACGTCATTGATGTTGTCTCCGTTTGGTGTGATGGCATTCAAAAGATTAGGTACGGTAACCTGTATCTCAACAGGAATACAATCATAAGAATCTTTTACGTAAATTTTGTTTTCTCCTCTAGGAAGACCTGTGAAAATGTTTGAATCCTGCCAGTTGATACCATCTAAGGAGTATTGGTATGGAGGAGTTCCGCCGGCAACGTTCACGGTGATGGTGTTGTTGGATATATCAATAGTTGAAATTACAGGTTGCTGGGATGCATACACATTTACCTCTTGGAGGGTATAGCAGAATCCGGTCTGTAATTTTACCCAATATGCTCCTACACCTACCCCTGATATGGATTGAGTGGTGGCGCCTGTGCTCCATTCATAGCCGTCAAAGCCCGGGCCCGCATCTAGTGTGGTTCTGCTTTCCATGCATATCGTCTGGTCTTTAAGAACATTGGATTTTACAGGAGGAAGTACTTGAAGAGTGATTTTTGCAATGGCATAACATCCGTTTGCATTGAATACTTTAGCATAGACTTGCCCATCTGTAGAAATGTAAGCAGTAGGGTTTCCTATTTCATTGGAACCGTTAACGGCATCATTGAATGTTGTATAGAATTTTTTCGTAACACCTGTTTGGGCAGTGATATTGGCAGCTGTCAGATCAAATGCTCCTGTAAGGATGTTGCTTTCAATATAGCAGGCTTCAATAGTGTCCTCATTTACAACTACCGTAGGATAGAAGCTCAGGGTGATTACCGAATCATCAGAACATCCTTCTGATGAAGTGACCTTTACGTATACCAGTCCTTCTGCTGAAACGTAATTGGTAATATTGGTGATTTCATTAGTTCCTGCGGTGAGGTCATTTAATGTAGGGTAATATTTTTTTGTGGCAGTAGGGTCTGCGAAAGTATCGGCTAAAGTCAGATTGAAACTGCCAGTACCGGCATTGTTATTATTACAGGCGAAGAGGGTGGCATCTTTAGCAACAATATTCCCTTGCCGGAATTTGAATTCTCCTGTTTGTGCACAATTATTAATAGGGTTGGTAGGATTGGTAGGATCCTGATAATGGATTCTGTAATAATAGATGGTAGTAGCATCTACCATCGCAGTTGTTAAAGGGTTGGTTCCTAACAAGGCATCATTCGGGTTATTGTGATAGGTAACCGAGAAATTGGGGTTTCCGTTGATGATATCCGAGGATAATGTAGTAAAGTCGAATGAAGATGGAAGCTGGCATTTCAATATTTCATTCGGAGCTCCAGGTGTAGAACTGGCTACTCCCGGTGGTATAAATGGGTTGGGAGCCAACGTAGGATCATTAAATGCGGAAGCTAACGTAGCGGTTCCACCCCAGGTTAGGGAAAATCCGTTAGTAGTATGAGAATAATTATCTACTACCAGGTAATAAGTTTCTCCGGGAAGCACATCCATATAGGCGCTCCATGTTCCGTTGGTAGCTGTACCGGTAAGTGTTGTAGTAAGCCCTGTAGGTCCGTCAAGCCCTGAATAATTACATCGGATCGGAGGGCTGAGAGCTCCACAAGTCTGGTTAGGCCCATATACTCCGAAATCATAATCATCAGCATAGACGTTCGGGGTAATTTCAAAAGTTAAAGTTCCTGCTGTAGCAATAGTAAAGGAGTACCAAACTGAGTAATGCTCATCAGTAGACAAACAACCCATTAGGTCTTCCTGTACGGTTCCACTTCCTGAAGGGGTATATGATATGCCTGAATTTCCACAAACAGGAATCGCGCTGATACAGTCGGATTGGGAAAAACAGAGTTGAGACAGAAATACAATAAAAAAAAGTAGTAATTTTCTCATTTTGGCTAGTTTAATATGACAAAAGTAACAAAAATAATAAAACACCACGATGATCATAAAAAAAGACTGCATTTTGTGCAGTCTTTTATTTGATAAATGATTATTCTCTATTTTTAACCATTACCCATCCTGAAAATTTAAAAGAAGTATTCTTTTTGTTATTTTCATTCCATGTTACAGAATACCAGTAGGTTCCGGTGGTTACACGTTTCCCTCCATTGGTGGTTCCGTCCCATTTAAAGCCATTGGACTTATCGGCCTGGTGGATTTTGGTTCCGTATCGGTCATAAATGCTGAGAACTAAATTTTGCTTGTTCGCAAATACCGAATAATCAATTACATCGTTCACTCCATCCCCATTAGGAGTAATCACGTTGATGAGGTTTGGTACAAGAATAGGTAATTCGATAGGATTACAATCGTAAGCATCTTTTACAAATATGGTAGCGTCGCCTCTCGGAACGTTAGTGAATACATTAGAATCCTGCCAAACTATATTGTCCATTGAATATTGGTAGGGTGGGGCTCCGCCTATTACATTCACGGTGACTGTATTGGTAGCGATATCCACATCTGTAATTACAGGCTGTTCGGAAGCATATACATGAACGGTTTGTGTAGTAACACATTCTCCGGTAGTCAGTTTAACCCAGTGGGTTCCCACTCCTACATTGGAAATAGACTGAGTGGTTTCTCCCGTACTCCATTCGTAGGCGTCGAAGCCAGGACCAGCATCCAAAGTGGTAGTATCTTCCATACAGATGATCTGATCTTTTAATACGGTGGATTCCACCGGAGGGAGAACGACCAGGTTCACCAGGGCAACGGAATAACATCCGTTCGCGTTGGTTACCCTTACATATACTACGCCATTAGGAGCGATATAAGTAGTAGGGTTGGCAATTTCATTGGTTTCATTAATCGCATCCGTTAAAGAAGGGTAATACTTCTTAGTGATTCCTACTTCTGTGGTAACTCCGGCTACGGTAAGATTGAATGAAGCGGTAGCAGGATTTGATTCTATAAAACAAGATCTTAAAGTAGCTTCTGTTACAACTACTACCGAATATAATGATAAAGTGATTTCAGCGATATCCGAGCAGCCTTGTAAAGTAGTGACCTTCACAAATACGGAGCCCGATGAAGATAAATAATTGGTGGGAACCGTAATCTCATTAGTACCCGCATTGAGGTCAAACATACTTGGGTAATACTGGAAGATGGCCGTTGGGTCATTGAAAACATTTGCGCTTGTTAAATCGAATATGGCGGTTCCCATGCTGTTATTATTACAAGCCATTAATGTGACGTCGTTAGCTACGATATTTCCCTGTATGAATTTGAAGGTTCCCGTTTGCTTACATTTGCTTATTGGGCTGTTCGGGTTATTGGGATCGGAATAACTGATGCTATAATAATATATATCCGTGGTATTAACGGTAATAGGGTTGGTGATAGGGTTATTTCCGGTAAGGGCATCATTGGCGTTGTAATGATAAGATACCACAAAATTCGGATTTCCGTTAATAATACCGTCTGATAAAGTATTGAAGTCAAAAACAGCAGGGTCCGTACAGATCACGACCTCATTAGGAGTGTTAGGAGTTGTACTTGGATTTCCTGGTGGTATAAATGGATTAGGCTGTATAGTAGAGGTGAAAGGTGAGGATAAGGTTGCTGTTCCTCCCCAGGTAAGCACAAATCCATTCGCATTGGCAGAGAAATTGTCAACTACCAGGTAATAAGTTTCCCCGGCTACTACATCTAAATACTGACAGAACCCGTCGCCCCCGGCACCCTCTGTGGTGTCCGTAGCTGTCATGTTGAGCCCTGTTAGGATTCCGCTAGCGGTTGAAGCATAAGAACACCTTATGGGTGCTCCTAAATTACTACATTGCTTATTGGGTCCATATACGGCCCAGTCATAATCTGCCTGGGCATTGGGTGTGATCAGGAAAGTAAGGGTTCCGCTTGTGGAAGCGGTAAATGTATACCATACCGAATAATGCTCATCTCCTGTAAGGCATCCCCCTAAATCCTCCAGGATGTTTCCCGGACCACTGGGAGTATAAGATAAATCTGAATTTCCACAAACAGCCAGCGCTGTGGGGCAGTCTGATTGTGCGAAAAAAAGTTGTGAAAAAATCACAAATAAAATGGATAGAGTTTTTTTCATTTAGGGGAATTTTATTTAGCAAATATAAAAAATTATTAATGTTGGATTGATAATTTTGAATTATATTTGGTAAATCCACTAAATGACTTTTAATATTGCATTTTTCGTAATTTCGGATTAGTAATTCCAACTACAAGAGCAACCAGTACCGTCATGCTTCCCCCGACAACTACGGAGCGCACCACACCGAGTAATTTAGCCATCAATCCGCTTTCAAATTGTCCCATCTCATTGCTGGACATAATAAATATGGAGTTGACACTTAATACCCGCCCTCTTATATGATCCGGAGTTTTAAGCTGAACAATAGTACCCCTTATGACAACGGAAATACCATCCAGCATCCCGCTTAATACAAGGAACATAAATGAAAGCCAGTACATATTGGAAAGTCCGAAGCCTATGATGCATAATCCGAATCCCGTTACCACGCCGAGCAGTATTTTCCCCTGGTTCTTTCTTAAAGGGATAATGGATAACAAAGTGATGATGCACATAGACCCGATGTCAGAAGCAGCATTAAGAAGCCCGAAACCTTCGGATCCCACTTTAAGTATGTCAGCTGCGAATACAGGAATCATTGCCACGGCTCCTCCGAAGAGTACGGCAAACATGTCCAGGCATAAAGCTCCCAGGATTTCCTTTGTTCTGTAAATATAAGAAATACCCTCCCGCATACTTTCCATTACATTGACCTTTTCTTTTTTGTATTCGGAAGGCTGCTGATTAAGCTGCCAGAAAAATAAAGAAGCTGTAAAAATCAGGGTGATAATTACCACAAGAGTCCATCCCACGCCGAAAAGAGCAATCAGAAAGCCTCCTAATGCATGTCCGCAAACGGAAGAGATCAGGAAGGTGGCCTGGTTTAAAGTAATGGCATTGGGTAGATTTTCTTTTTTTACAATTTTGGGGATCATTGAGGGGACAATAGGTCCGATAAAGGCTCTCGCGATTCCCGTAAAAAAAATGACGCCATATATAAAATAAGTGATCTGATGACCTGAGAAATGCATTTGAACATTTAAAAAAGCAGGAATAAGTAACAGGCTTATCAATAAAACGTATGCGTAATTGCAGATCAGTAAAAGTTTCTTTTTCTCATTCATATCGATAACGTGCCCGGCATATAAGGCGCAGCTTACAGCAGGAATTACTTCCGAAAGTCCTATAAGTCCTATCGAAAAAGGATCCTTTGTGAGCTGATACACCCACCACCCCAAAAGAGTGGCTAACATCCTGAAAGCTATAACGATAAAAAATCTTCCCGTAAGAAGATTCCTGAATTCAACATTTTGTAATGTCTTTAACGGAGTAAAAGAAATCATGCACAAAAATAGCTTTAAATATTTATTTAAAGCTATTTCAAAATTCTATTTTAAAAGATAAATCAAATATATCTTAAAAGATATAATCTATCTTAATCTGCTCTGGTTGCGCTCACTACCAATGCTGCCACCCCTGCTGCTCCAATTACAAAAGCTCCGGCGGTTACATTGGCTTTAGCCCTGTCTTTGGAAGCCGCTACATTAGCTTTGGGTATAGATACCACCGTGCTGTCTTTTTTGCTTACCGTTCCGATGATATTATCTCCCTGGATATTGCGGAATAGCATTTTCTGTTTTTTAGAACCGTCTTTCATCGTGAAAACATACGTTCTCCCTGCTTCAAGGTTGGAATAATTATTTTTTTCAACGTCTCCGGTATAGTGAGTAGTAGCACAAGATGAAACTACAAATAAAGAAGTAAGTAAAGATGATTTTAAAAGTACAGCTGCTTTCATTATTATTATTTGTTTTTCAAATTTATAATTTTTTTCGAATATACGTTTTTGGAATTAAAAAAATGTTATTAAAGTTTGTGAATTTTCAATAAATCTGCAATTTTCCTGTCGTTGGCTAATCTCGGAATTTTATTTTGTCCCCCCAGTTTTCCTTCGGATTTCGCATATTCATGAAATGCATTTTTCTTTAAAGGACTAATCTTTAACCGTTGAAGAATATTACCTGAAATCAAATCATCATAATAGGTATTGCGTTTTCTCAACTGGTTATCCAGCTCCGTTCTGAAAGCTTCCATATCTTCAGGCTGCTTTTCAAATTCGATAAACCATTCATGGTACGGCAGTCCTTCTTCGGGATTTACCTGTGGGGCTAAATGAAATTCAGTAATCTGAGCCGGATGATTCTCAAGCGTGGCCTTAATGGATTCTTCCACTTCAAAGGCTATTACATGTTCCCCGAAGGCAGAGGTAAAATGTTTAGTTCTGCCGCTTACCAATATTTTATAGGGATCTTTGCTGATAAACCTGATGACATCCCCGATAGAATAAGCCCATAATCCCGAATTGGTCGTTAAGATAAGAGCGTAATCTTTGTTAAGCTCAATCTCTTTTATAGTTAACCTCCTGGCATCTGGCTTTCCGTATTCTTCTAAAGGAATAAATTCATAGAAAATCCCATGATTCGTGAGTAATAAAAGCCCTTCGCGGGTATAGTCGTCCTGGAAGGCAAAAAATCCTTCGGAAGCAGGGAAGGTCTGGATGATATCCACGTTTCCTCCCAGCAGTTCCTGCATTTTATCTTTATAAGGATCGTAGTTGACACCTCCTGTGACAATGAGCTGGAGATTAGGGAAAATCTCTTTGATTTTTTTGCCGTTTTTCTCGATAAGCTTCTCAAAATACATGATCAGCCATGGAGGTATCCCGGAAATCAGGGTCATGTTTTCTTTTTCGGTTTCCTCTACTATTTTATCAACTTTAGCTTCCCAGTCTTCCATCATATTGGTCTTCCAGGTGGGAAGGCGGTTTTTCTGGAGGTAATCCGGAATATGATGGGCTACAATTCCGGAAAGACGGCCGGTTTGGATGCCGTATATTTCTTTAAGTTCTGGGCTTCCCTGCAGGAAGATCATCTTTCCCTGTACGAAATCGGCATTATTTTTTTTGGCGATATAATGAAACAGGGCACTTTGGGCTCCTGCAATCTGATAAGGCATTCCTTCCTTTGAAATGGGAATATACTTGGAGCCGGAGGTAGTGCCGGAAGTTTTGGCAAAGTATTGTGGGATATCGGTCCAGAGAATATTGGACTGTCCTTTTTTTACTTTTTCGATATAAGGCTTTAAATTTTCATAGTCCGATACCGGAACTCTCTGTTGAAAATCCTGTATGGTACGAATATTTTCGAAATCATGCTCTCTTCCAAAAAGGGTCTTTTTTGCAGTGTTTACAAGAGATAAAAGAAGCTCTTCCTGGTCTTTAGGAGCGTTTTGTTTAAACTGCTGTGCCTTTTGAACATGTCTTTTTGCCCAGACTAATGCAATATTTTTTTTGAGGAAGTTTAACATGGTCCAAATTTATAAATAAGTAGAGAAATGTTGATATTTTATTTTGAATAAAAGAAAAACCGATAAGATGGCTTATCGGTTCTTTGAAATTTGATTATGAAAATAACAACTATATGTGTTTGTTTTTATTTGTTCTCTTTATAACGCTTATCCGGCGTTCCGTCTTTTTTTAATTTTTTATTCTCTTTGTACCTTCTGTCAACAGTTCCGTCTTTCTTTAATTTGGCTCCTGTTGTATTAGCAGTAGTTGCCTTAGCTTCTTTTGTAGCTTTGGTTTTCTGAGCTTTTACGGTTTTGGTTGTATGACGGACTTCAGCAGTAGTAGCCGGAGTTGTCTGTTGGGCAGTTGCAAGTCCTAATCCTAAAAATAGGGACATTGCCATTAGTAGCTTTTTCATAGGTTGGAAATTCATGTTTTATTGTTCTTAACAATACAAAAACCAAGCTAGAAAATAGGCGTATGGTAAACTTAACGTAAGTTTAGTAGAGCTTAAAAAAAAATTAAATAGAAAAGCCTGCCCTCTTTACGGGGACAGGCTCAACATATGAATGAATTATTTGGGTGTATTGTTGTTATCGTGAACAATTGGCTGTCCAGGTCTTACCATCTTTCAGGTAAAGGATTTTCAGCTCATCATTATCTATTCTGATGTAAGAAGTAGCGGTGGAGCCTACCATTACCAATGTATTATCGCCTTCCTGATTGAACTCTATTCCGTTAAGATCCGGAATGCTGTTTGAAAACGCAAAATTGTATTTGGTGCCACTCGCTATTTTGGTGACAAATACACTTCCGTTATCGGTGCTGATGTTGGTAGATCCTCCATCGTTATAGGAAACGCTCCCTTTGTAGGTTCCGGCAAAAAAGTCGTTGTTGGCAGGATCGTCATCATCACTGCATGATACAAACGACGTTACGGTAAAAAATATCAGCAGGAATACTCCTACGATTCTAATTGCTTTTTTCATAATACTATTTGTTTGTGGTTGTATGAAGTATTCCCAAACATTGTGCCGACCATTTATAATTAAATTATTTTAACATATAATTAAATAAATTGGTTAAAATTTAAACTTAATTAACTTTTTTAGATATTATTATATTTTTACTTAAATCATATAATTTTTAGTCCCCAAAAAATATCTTTACCTTTGTGATTATAAACGATTTCGGAGACCATCTGAAATCGCTTTTGTCGTTTAGACCTGTACATTTATGGAATTGAGAACTATTACTGAAAAATTCCTTCCGGAGCTGCTTCAAAAAGAATTCGGAGGAAGTATTTTTGCCCAGCTTGAGACTCAGCAGCATATTTCCGTGAGAGGAAGTGCCGGATCTTCTGTCTCCATTTTTATAGCTGAACTTTTCCTGACCTATAAAAAGAACATTCTTTATATAATAGATGATAAAGAAGATGCATTATATGCCAATACGGAGGTGGAAGACCTTCTTGGAAAAGAAAAAGTTCTTTATTTCCCGGCCACCCATCTGGAACCCTATCAGGTAGAGAAAACCCAAAATGCCAATCTGGTGCTGCGGACAGATGTATTGAATAAAATAAATTCGGAGAAGTCTCCAAGGGTAATAGTGGCCTACGCCGGGGCATTATCGGAGAAAGTATTAAAGAAAGAAGACTTTAAGGCCATTTCCCATCAGATAAAGGTAGGAGATCAGCTAGACTTTGATTTTATTGATGAGCTATTGAACCATTACCATTTTCAGCAGACAGATTTTGTGTCCGAGCCAGGAGAGTTTTCCGTAAGAGGGGGAATTGTAGATGTGTTTTCCTATTCCTATGAAAAACCTTACAGGATTACCTTTTTTGGAAATGAAGTAGAAGGAATAAAGACTTTTGATATTGAATCGCAGCTGTCCTTGGAAAAAGTGGATGCATTTCAATTGGTTTCCAATATGAATTTTTCGGTTTCGGGAACTAAGGTTTCTTTGCTTCAGGTGTTACCAGAAGACAGTCTTATAGTCTCTAAAAATACGGTGATCGGACTTCAGAGACTTAAGAGCTTTTATGAAAAAGCACTGGAAAAATATGAAAGTCTGAATAAAGATATCGCCCACAGGGAGCCCGCAGAACTTTTTATTTCTGATGAGGATTTTTTATTTGATTTTAAAAAGTTTAAAACCATTGATTTTACAGCAGCACCTCTCCGTCAAATCAAAGGCACTGAAATTAATTGGGAACAAACGTCACAACCTTCATTTCATAAAAACTTTGAGCTGCTGATCCAGGACCTGGAAGAAAAGCAAGCGGAAGGTTTCGATACATGGATTTCATTCTCTACGGATAAACAGAAAGAAAGGCTGGAATCTATTTTTGAGGAGCTGGAAAAAGAAGTTCCTTTTAAAAGCTTTAGATCCGAGCTGCATGAAGGCTTTGTAGATGGTGAACATAAGCTGCTTGTTTATACGGACCATCAGATTTTTGACAGGTACCAGCGTTATAAAGCGAAGAATACTTTTGCAAAATCCGAGCAGCTTACTCTGAAAGATTTAATGTCTCTTAAAATTGGAGATTATATCGCTCATATGGACCATGGAATCGGAAAGTTTATGGGCTTGGTTAAAGTCAATAATGACGGTAAGGTTCAGGAATGTTTTAAGCTTACCTATAAGAACGGGGATTTATTATATGTAAGTATCCATTCCTTACATAAAATTTCCAAGTATAACGGACCGGAAGGAAAGGAAATCACATTGAGCAAACTGGGATCACCGGCATGGAAATCTCTAAAGCAGAAAACTAAGGCCAAAGTAAAGCAGATAGCATTTGACCTTATTAAATTATATGCTCAGAGGAAAACGGCGAAAGGATTCTCTTATACCCCGGATTCATACTTGCAGAATGAGCTGGAAGCCAGTTTTATTTATGAAGATACTCCTGACCAGGAAAAAGCAACCATTGACGTTAAAAAGGATATGGAAGCCGATACGGTGATGGACAGGCTGGTTTGTGGAGATGTAGGATTCGGAAAGACGGAAGTGGCTATCCGTGCTGCATTTAAAGCGGCAACTGACGGTAAGCAGGTGGCTGTTCTGGTTCCTACTACTATTCTGGCATTTCAGCATTACCGGAGCTTTAAGGACAGGCTTAAAGATTTTCCTGTAAATGTATCTTACCTGAACCGCTTCCGGACCGCCAAGCAGAAAGCGGAAACACTGGAAGGATTAAAGAACGGTAAGATTGATATTGTGATCGGTACCCATCAGCTGGTCGGAAGCAGTGTTAAGTTTAAAGATTTGGGATTATTAATTATAGATGAAGAGCATAAATTTGGAGTTTCGGTAAAAGATAAGCTCAAAACTTTAAAAAGTAATGTAGATACGCTTACCCTGACTGCAACTCCTATCCCGAGGACCCTGCAGTTTTCTTTAATGGCAGCAAGGGATTTATCAGTTATTAAAACCCCGCCGCCTAACCGCCAGCCCGTAGATACGCAGATTGTAGGATTTAATGAAGAAGTTATCAGAGATGCTGTTTCCTATGAATTGCAAAGGGATGGTCAGGTATATTTTATTAATAACAGAATAGAAAACCTTAAAGATATTGCCGGATTGATCCAAAGACTGGTGCCGGATGCAAAGGTTATAACAGGACACGGGCAGATGGATGGAAAGCAGCTGGAAAAGAATGTTCTGGACTTTATGGAAGGGAAATATGATGTCCTGGTTTCCACCACCATTGTTGAGAGTGGAGTAGATGTTCCTAATGCAAACACCATATTTATTAATGATGCGCACCGGTTTGGAATGGCGGATCTTCACCAGATGAGAGGCCGTGTCGGAAGGAGCAACAGGAAAGCTTTCTGTTACCTGATAACACCTCCTTATGATGTGATGACTGCAGATGCCCGGAAAAGGCTGGAAGCTATTGAGCAGTTCTCTGATCTGGGAAGCGGATTCCAGATTGCGATGAAAGACCTGGAAATTCGGGGAGCAGGAGATTTGCTGGGTGCCGAGCAAAGCGGATTTATTAACGAAATGGGTTTTGAAACTTATCAGAAGCTCATGCAGGAAGCACTCGAAGAGCTAAAAGATGATCAGGATTTTGAAAACCTTTTTGAAAATGAAGAGGACAGGCAGAAATTATTTAAATCTGTAAAAGAAGTTAATATCGATACGGATTTAGAGCTTATGCTTCCCGATACTTATATTTCCAATACGGAAGAAAGATTACTGCTCTATCAGAAAATTGCTGAGATCGATAATGAAAAAGATCTTCATAAGTTTGAGCTGGAGCTGATAGACCGTTTTGGAGAACTTCCCGGAGAAGCTGTTAATCTTTTAAAGAGTGTTGCCTTGAAATGGCTGGCAGCAGACATAGGATTTGAGAAAATTGTAATGAAAAATGGTGTTTTCTTAGGATATTTTCCTGGTAACCCTCAGGATAAATTTTATCAGACGGACCGGTTCCGGCACATTATTACTTATTTGACACAGAACCCTTCTCAGGCTCAGCTTAAAGAAAAAGTAGGAAAAGAGGGCAATAATCTTATCATGAGAAAAGAAAAAGTGAAAAGTGTGGATGAAGTGAATCTTCTGTTAAAATCTATTATTGAAATGTAAAAAAAAACTAATAATTTGTTTTTAATTCATTTTATTATTCTTTAAATAGTTAAATAAACATGATATTTTTCATATTATGATCCTACGCATATGATTTTTTATATTTTTGCGGTCTTATTATGAAAAAAATTATATACTGTTGTGCAACAGGTTTGTTTTATATACAGACATATGCGCAAGTGGGTATTGGATTGGATGTACCTAATTCTATTCTCGATGTAAACGGGAAAACTACCTTAAGAAAAGAACTTAGAGTGGGAGGAACTTCTTCCCAGATTGGAAATGCGGGCCTTAACGGACAGGTTTTGGTTTCGCAGGGAGAAGGTTTGTCTCCGGTATGGAAATCTTTAAATGTTTCCTTTATAGAAGAAGGACAATATAAATTAATTAATTCGTACTTGTCATCAGACCAGTCCGGAATTACAAATCTGTCGAGTGGAGTTTCCGGGGATAATATTTATAAAAATAATATCGGGGACGACATCACGGATACCAGTAAGGGAAAATGGACCAAAATAAGCGGTCTTGAAAATAATTTCACGGTTAAAAATGGAAGAAACAGGATAGCTTATCAGTTCCAGACAGGAGTGGAGCTGAAAGCCTCTACTTCCACTACTTCCCAAAATATAAGCTTTACCTGCGGAGTTTTCCGAAACGGTAAATTAGTTGCCCTGCGGCCTGATAATATATCATCTACTAACAATTCCGATAAATCCGGGGTTCAGGATTATATTTTTACCCTTAATTATACAGAGCAGAATGTTCCTGTAGGGGGTCAGAAGGTTGAGGTGGCATGCCGTAAAATAAGTACTTCTAATACCAACAGTCAATTTGCCATAGGAAGGAACGTTTCTAATACCAACACCGTATCTAACGCATTTACATTAGAATCTACTTTAAAACTAGATGTTATTGAATATATAACATACCAAACCAATTAACCCGATGAAAAATATTATTCTTATTCCACTGCTATTGGTGGGATTACTCTCCTATGCTCAAGTAGGAATAAACACGAATTTACCTAAAGCCAAACTGGATGTAAACGGAGATTATAACCTCCGTGGAAAACTGGCAGTATTAAATACCTCAGATGGCGGAATTTCTGCCGGAAGCAATGATCAGGTTTTAGTTTCTCAGGGAGAAGGTTATCCCCCGGTTTGGAAAACACTTCGTATTCCGGAATACGAACCCAATAAATTTTATTTAATCTTCAATAATTCCTTTTCAGACAGAACCGGAATAACATTCAGCAGTTCCGAAGAATCTACTTCTACTTCCAGATCCGTTCTGTTTGCCAAAGGGAACGCTTACAGCAATTTCAGCAGATTAAAAAAAATAGCTTCACTCTCCCAGCCTTTTACGATTTATAGTGCGGAAAGCAAAACTTATATTCAGTTTGAGACCGTGGTACAGACTAATTTTGATGTAGTGGGAACTACGGACACATCGATAGACTATGCATGCGGAATTTTTATTGATGACCGTCTCATCAGCCTAAGACAGGGAAATATAAAAGCAAGTAGCGGGTCATTTCCGTTTATCACCCATAATCAGGTGGGAATAGTGGAAAACCTTTCAAAAGGTCAGCATACTGTAAGTGTTGCTTGCGCCCGGATGAAATCCTATAATACTGCGAGCGATTCCGTTCTGGGAATCGGGATCAATGTAGGAACCAATATCAACTCATTTATTTCCCAATCTTCGCTTAAAGTGGATGTATATGAGGTACCCCAAGTTTTTAATACCATTATAGATTAGTCATGAAAAAAAATATATTCTTAATAATAGCAATAGGAATCAGTTGCTTATTTTATTCGCAGGTGGGAATCAATACTTCTTCTCCTGCCAGTACATTGGATATCAATGGGGATGTGAATATCCGAAAAGAACTTCGTGTAGGAGGAACCAATACGACTAAAGGTTCTGCAGGAAAAGCAGAGGATATTTTTCACAATAACAGTGAAATGGGTACTAATGACTGGAAAAGCATTAAAATAGCTGATGGAGGAGGAAGTATGTCTTTATTTTCTATGACTACGGTGGCTGACAAGACAGGATCTGTATTTAGTGGTGAAAATGGGGCGATCGCTCCTTATGCAGAAGGGGTGGCATTTAGTTCTGTGTGGACGGTCTTACCGGGTACTGTGGGTACTTTTTCCATCACCAACGCAACTAATAAAGTGACTTTTACTTTTCAGACTACGGCACAGAAAACCAATAATGGAAATTCCTCTATAAGTTTTGCCTGTGGAATTTTTGTAGACAACAGTCTGCGGGCCGTACGAACAGACGTATTGCTGGGAGCGGACGGAACTAATAAGGTTTTCAATCTGAACGCTACTTTAGCCAACCTTACCCCAAAGAACAACTACAATGTAAAAGCAGCATGTACAAAGAGAAATCTTAATACAGGAACATTAGGAATAGGTACAGCGGTAAATGCTACTTATCTTAACGCAGAAATGGCCCAGTCTATCTTAACTACCTCAGTGTTGCAGCCTTATTAATATAGATTATGAAAATAGATAAGTCCGGATGTTATAACGTCCGGATTTTTTTATTTATTAATCCCATTTTTAAATATTTTTTTTCTATGTGTTGAATATATTATAAATTAATTTATATTTGGAGCCGATAAAAACTTAATAAACCATGGGTAAATCTATTTTCTTTAAGGCCTTTATAGGGCTGGGCTTTGGGATGCTTATGTCCTGTGACAATACTACGGCAGATCCTATTAACCAAAATAAAAATAACAGCAGTAATCCTGGAAACAGTGGTGGGACAGCCATTACGGGTCCGAGAATTTTGGAAAAAATTGTAGTAAATAATGTGGTTCAGGAAGAGTATGTCACCAATGCCGGTTTCCTGGAAAAAGGAAGCTTTAAAGATGAAAGTACTCCTAATACTTACTTTACAGGAAATGTAACGTATACCAATAATAAAATCTCAAGAGTGAAATTTGTAGGTACTGCGAACGGAGCTCTGACTTATGATTTTAATATTACCTATGATTCCAATGGTAAAATTTCGGGAACTACTGCCACCAACTTAATGGGATCGATGGTAGTGGGAACCAATGATTATGTATATACGTATGATTCTTCGGGAAAGATCTCAAAAATCCTGGAAAAGAGAAAAGTACCCGGAACCTCTAGCTATACGGGATTTGTAGAAAATGCCATTAGCTATTCGGGTGATAATATTTCTAAAGTGGTGTGGACTATGGGGATGATGGATTCAAATGGTGCTCCGGATATGACGTCAGGGACTTCAGTTACCTATAATTATCAAAATTATGATTCTAAAATAAATCCATACAATACATTACCGAAGACTTTTTTCATCATGTGGAGCTTAATCCATCCTGCTAATTTTTATACATTATCGAGCAATAATGTAGGAGCTTTCAATTTCGTATTTCCTTCCCCTGCACCTTCCGTAACAGCTCCCAAGACCTATCTGTATGATTCCCAGAATTATCCGGTATCAGATCAGAGCCAGGCTCTTAAATATGTTTACAAAGCTTTATAAAAATATCTTTTATTGTTAGTTTTGTTATAATATGTATTAATTTGTAATTTTTATTTAAAAAAAAATTATATTTGTGAAAAAATAAATAATCACTAAGAGAATGAAGCAACTTTTCTATTTTATTTTACTATTGGCTGGCTTTTCTTCTATATATTCCTGTAAAGATATGCTGGATGAAGACGGAAGCCCTTTACTTGACTTAAATGACAATACGGGTTTAAACGGACCACGAGCTTTATATAGAGAGATCACCGATTCTGATACGATAGCAGAATACCGCTATAATGGCTTGCTTTTATCCAAAGTAATTACAGACAGTGCTTCAATAACGGATGTAATGTATAGTGGGGATAGGGTAAGCAAGATTACTTTTAACGGTTTTCTTGATATGGATAATAACGGATATGTAGATGCGGACAGTATATCTTATACCCAGCTATTTACTTATAACGGAAATGGAAGATTAGAGACTATTTCTGAGAACCGTACGGTTTTCAGAAGACCGGATCCTGTTCCTCCGTCTACCACACCGGGACCACAAACTCTTTTAAGAAAAACAAAAACCCTTTATAACATAAAGTACAGTGCTTCTACCAGTAAACTGGATTCCATTATCATGAGAACGGGAGAAGATGTTTCAGGAACACCGTTTGATTATACGAACTATTCCAAAACAGCTTATACCTATTTGGGAGATAATGTTTCAGCTGTGGAAAGACACTATGGACCAATGGCAGGGGGAATTATGGGTGCGGCAGTTACTAAATACGGGTATGAATATATCAATTATGATACCCAGATCAGTCCTTTTACCTTGTTGCCAACAGCTTATAAGATCTCATCCTTGCTGGCTACGGAAAGCAATGATCTGAGAAGTTATATCCTGTCTCCGAACAGCCCGAAAAGAGTCTCTGTTACAGATCTTACACAGCCTGTTCCTATGCCGGCCGTTTTCTCTACCGATTACAATTATGACGCACAGACGTATATGACTAAAGGATTTGGAGTGAACTATATTTATAAACCTCTGTAAGAAACAATTTTTAAACATATTTTTAAAACTCAGTCTTATAAAGATTGAGTTTTTTATTTTTATCACTTAATTTTGCAAAAAATTTCTAATGAAATATTTAATAGTTGGCCTGGGAAATAAAGGGGCGGAGTATGAGAATACCCGTCATAATATAGGCTTTAAAGTGGCTGAAAAGATTGCAGAAACGTTGGAAGCTCCCTTTAACAGTACCAATTTCGGATGGATGGCAGAAGGGAAATACAAAGGAAGAAAAGTCCTTATCCTTAAGCCCGACACGTATATGAATCTATCCGGAAATGCAGTAAAGTACTGGGTGCAGAAGGAAAATATCCCTTTGGAAAATGTAATGATTGTAACGGATGATCTTGCCCTGCCTTTTGGAACTTTAAGAATGAAAATGAAAGGCTCGGATGCTGGTCATAACGGTCTTAAAAATATCCAGGAAGTATTGCAGACACAAAACTATGCCCGCCTTCGTTTTGGTATTTCAGCGGATTTTTCTGAAGGAAAACAGATAGATTATGTATTAGGAACATGGAATGAGGAGGAATCTGAAAAACTCCCCGAAAGAATAGAAAAATTTGCAAAGGCCTGTCTGTCGTTTGTTTTTGCAGGAATACAGAATACCATGTCAGCGTTCAACGGGAAATAATATTATTCCGAACTTTAAAAATAAAAAAGACCATCTATTAATGATGGTCTTTATACTTTACAACGATTGATTTCCAATCTTTGAGGTTACATAGCTTTATTATGGGTGACCACTACGTGAGAGTCCTGATCACGGGCATAATCTTTATAAGAAGTCCTGAACCCTAATAATTCTACCTGGATACCTTCTTCTTTCGCCCTTATATTGGCAAAGTCCTGTATCATTTCCAGTACGTCAGTAGTGATGTAAGATGTTCCTCTTGCATCAATGGTAACGGAAGAATTAGGTCGGATATTTTTTAATGTTTTTTTGATGGCAGCTTTATTTAAGAAAGAAACTTCCTCTGCCAGCTTGATGTTGATTCCATTAGCGCTATCCAGCTTTTCCCTGCTCAGGTAATAGGCACGTTTCATATTTCCCTGTAACACATAGAATATGGAGATCGCCAATCCTATTCCTACTCCTTTTAACAGGTCGGTAGCTACTACAGCTATCACTGTTGCCAGGAACGGAATAAACTGGAATTTTCCTAAATGCCAGAAATGTTTAAATGTTGCCGGTTTGGCAAGCTTATATCCTACCAATATTAATACGGCAGCCAGAGTGGCCAGCGGAATTAAATTAAGAATGAACGGAATGGTAAGTACACAAACTAAAAGTAAAACCCCGTGAATCATGGCTGAAACTTTTGAAGTGGCACCTGCATTAGCATTTGCGGAACTTCTTACCACTACTGAAGTCATAGGTAGCCCTCCGATGAATGCGCTTATCATATTTCCGATTCCCTGTGCTCTCAATTCCAGATTGGTGTCTGTAATTCTTCTCTGTCTGTCCAGTCTGTCCGATGCTTCAATACATAATAATGTTTCAATAGAAGCAACAATGGCAATTGTGGCTCCTACTACCCATATCTGTGGGTTCATAAAGCCTTTGAAATCCGGCATGGTGATCAGATTTTTAAAATCATCCAGGGATTCCGGTACAGGAAGAGATACAAGGTGCTGAGGGCTGATCGCTAATGAGCTGCCGGACATTTTAAATGCTTCATTTAATAAAATTCCTGCAATTACTGCTACTAATGCGCCAGGCAGCATTTTAAGCCTTTTTAAGGCAGTTACGTTGTCCCAAATTAAAAGGATCGCTATTGAAACTATAGTGACAATAATAGCTCCCGGATGGATAGCCTGGATAAGTTCACTGAAATAATTGAAATTGATCCCGTTGCTGAATAAAGTTTGATTTCCTTCATAATCCTGGTCGAAACCGATGGCATGAGGAATTTGTTTTAAAATAATAATGATACCGATGGCAGCAAGCATTCCCTCAATCACATTGTTGGGGAAGTAATTGGAGATACTTCCGGCTCTTATAAAACCGAGAATCAATTGTATAAGACCGGCAATGATTCCTGCACAAAGAAAAAGTTCGAATGCACCTAAGTCCGTAATAGCCGTTAAGATAATGGCCGTTAAGCCTGCGGCAGGACCTGATACAGAAACATGAGAGTTACTAAGGAGTCCCACGACCAGTCCTCCGATGATTCCTGAAATAATTCCGGACAACGGAGGTGCTCCTGATGCTAATGCGATTCCTAAGCAAAGAGGGAGTGCCACTAAAAAAACGACAAGCCCGGATGGGAAATTCTCCTTAATCCCTCCAAATAATGAATTTGTTTTTTTCATAATTGTTTTTTTTGAAAAATACTGTGTGTAGCTGATGATTTGTTACCAAATATCAGGTGTAAAAGATTGGAAATTTAACGGTAAAGTATATGTATTCAATATCAAGAATGATATGAATTTTTGTTGATGAACAACAAAGTGTACCTAAGAATTAAACTTCCGGAGGCGGGGAAAATATAGTGAGAAACGGCGATAGATGGAATGAATCATCTACCAGCACAAAAGATCTGCCTTCTAAATCCGGCTCAAAGAACTTCAGATAGTCATACACATCTAAAGTTTTTGGAAGTGTCTTTTCATAGACAGCAAGAGATGAGGTGTGAGAATGGGGTTCTTCTTCATTGATTATTATATTGGTTTGAAGAATGTCCCAACCCAAAATGGCAGCAATGCTTGGCAATGCTGTAAAGTTGAGAAAAACCACCAATGTAATAATACTCCAGAATTTCATTTTACATTCTTTTTTTGAGAAGAAACATTATTTCTTTCTGCTCATAACCCAATCAGATTCCGTAAGATTATAGATTTTTTGGATGTCTTTTAAGACTTTCTCAAAATCGATTTCCAAATCAATAATTTTACCTGTTCTGAGGTCAAATACCCAGCCATGTACTACAGGATACTCTTCTAAAATGTATCTTTCCTGCACACAGGCCATTTTAATTACGTTAATGCACTGCTCCTGAACATTAAGCTCCACAAGCCTGTCATAACGTTTACCTTCATCTTCGATAGAATCCAATTCTGCCTGGTGTAATCTGTATACATCACGAATGGTTCTCAGCCAAGGATTCATTAATCCTAAATCCTGAGGAGTCATCGCTGCTTTTACACCTCCGCAGTTGTAGTGTCCGCAAACAATAATGTGTTTTACTTTTAAGTGCTCTACAGCATACTGAATAACAGCTGTGGAACTCATATCTAAAGTATTAACAACATTAGCAATGTTTCTGTGAACAAAAACTTCTCCCGGTTTAGCTCCCATCAATTCCTCAGCAGTCGCTCTACTATCCGAACATCCGATATACAGATAATCAGGAGTTTGAGTTTTAGCCAGTTCATGAAAGAACTCAGGGTTGTCTGCAATTTTAGATTCTACCCACTTCTTGTTGTTTTCGAAAATAACTTCGTACGATTGTGACATAAATTTTGAATATTAAGTTGAACAAATTATTTATTTCGTGTAAATTATTTTCAAATCCAATAGATCATATCAATAATTATGCAAAATTAAAATATTTGGTGAAAAATCAATGTATTTTAACAAAGTTTAATATTAATTCAAAATATTAAACATATTATACTTTATTGTTAATATATCCTAAAGTGGCTTCTTCACTGGGGTATATTTTAGCAGGGTTACCCATAACAATCGAATGGGAAGGTACATCAAAGTTCACATAAGAATTGGGAGCGATGAGTACATTGTTTTCAATTGTAATTCCTCCTACAATTACGGCATTAGTGCCGATCCATACCTCATCACCTATGACGGGAAATCCTTTGTTTTTCCCACGGTTTTGCTGTCCTATGGTTACGCCCTGTGCTATATTACAGTTCTTACCAATTTTAGCATTGGGGTTTATGACAAGGCTTCCCCAATGTCCCAGATAAAAGCCTTCTCCAATTTCTGTCTCCGGATAAATCTGATATCCATACTTGATCTGATAATGCCTTAATATGAATTTCCAGATGGTCCCGAGGACAGGAGTATGCCTGTATTTTTTTGCCTTACGGAGGATATAGATAAAATGAAGATTAGGATTGATGCATTTTTTCCAAATCTCAAAAGTGGAAAGCCATTTCCCGCTTTCCCGATAAAAATCTTTTTGTATAACAGAATAGTCTGACATGGTAATTAAACATTATCAATTATTTCCTGAAGATGCTGAACGGATTTTTCCAGGATGAATGGAAGCTCAGTTTGCTCTATTTCTTTTTTATATTGCTCCCCAAGTTCAGGGTTCAATAAGAATTTTTTCATTCCTTCATAAATTCCTTCTTCAGAGTTAGGAGTGATAGTTCCTAATTTTCCGTCCTGTAAAAGGTCTTTTATTCCTGAAATATCCGTTGCGGAAATGGGTTTATTGAGGATAAGAGCTTCTGCAATAATGGTTGGGAATCCTTCATGTCTTGAGGACATTACATAAAAATCCGCCTTTTTTAAGTAAGGGTAAGGATTACTTCTAAAGCCAAGCATCTTAGCCGTTTTTTGGAGTTCGAGCTTATTCAGTAAATCCTGGATATTATTAAAATCGTATCCGTCGCCTATAATGAGAAGGTTGTGCTTTAATCCTTCATCGATCAGTTTTTTGTGAACATGCAAAAGCCTGTCATAGCCTTTTTGAGGGTATACAGTCCCTACGGTAACAAATGTTGGAATATTTTCTTCTGCAAAAGGATAATCATCAATAGCGGCATTGGCTTTTTGCAGGGTGTCACTTTTATCAATAGGATTAAATATCTTGATCACTGATTGTTTTTCCTTGTCATTACGAGCCAGCTTATACATATTCTCCTGCAGTTTATTGGAAATAACAAGGATCTTATCAAATTTGAAAAACTGCCGGATTACATCGTTGGTATATTCTTTCAGATTGAAGATATCATTTTGTACCCAAATGATTTTTTTAGAATCTTTCTGAGGGCTGGATAATATTTCTTTATACATTCCATGGATGGCTGCCAATTCTATATCATACTTTTTATTTTTAAGTACGAATTTATAAAGAAGAGAAGGAAACCAAAGGAATATTTTTTGGTACAAAACCCTGTATGCTTTCACCGGAATTTCATGAGGCTTGTTGGTTGTGATCATTTCCCCTTTGATGAGGTAGTACACATTCACCCAGGAAGGGACCTCTTTGATATATATTCCGGAATAGAGATTAATCAATAAATCAATATCATACTTATCCTGAGGGATATTTTTAAGAAAAGTTACCAAAACTTTCTCTGCACCCCCATGACGTAATGATCCTATACGGATAAGTATTTTCTTTTTTTTCGACATTTATTTTTTTACAGGTTTATAGGTGTGGGGAAGATGTTTTTTGAGGTGGTCTTCCAGTTTTTTTCTGTCTTTTTCCAGTTCGAGAGGATAAACCGTATTATTGGCTAATAGCTTTTCCCCATACTGTTCAATGGTACAGATGAATTTTGCAGGAGCTCCCGCATATATTGAATTATCCGGAACGGAACTGCTTACGACACTCAGAGACCCCACAATGCAGTTGTTTCCGATAGAAACACCGGGTAATAGAACAGCTCCTTTTCCTATAAAAGTATTGTTGCCTATTTTGATTCTTCCGAATGTTCTTCCGTCTTTATACTTTTCGATTCTTTTGGTAACACGGCCGTCTCCGCCATGATTGATAAAAGAAACTCCTTCCGCGATAGTTACATTGTCTCCCATTTCAATAAGGAAGGGTTCGGAGCCGAAGTTGGGGATTCCCTGTACATAAAGGTTATCACCTACTTTCAGACCGTTATCGATGGCAACTTGTATGGTAACATGCTTGATCAGGTCCTCATACAAGGAGCGTATTTTTAATATGATTCTGTATAGGAGTATCATTGTTGAGCGAGTTTTAAAATTATATTTTCAACGGCATCAAAAATTTTTTGATTGTCGAACTGATCTTCAATATTAACTAAATTCTCTTTGATGTCAGAGACCAATTCCGGATTGGTCAGAAATTCCTTCATGGCTTCATACATATCATCTACTTCATAATTAATAAGATATCCGTTTTTTTTGTGAGTGATCATTTCAGGGATTCCGCCTACATTCGTGGCGATAATAGGCTTTTGAAGGATGAGAGTATCTGCAATGATAAGCGGCCATCCTTCAGATTCGGAAGGAAGGATAAAAAAATCGGCATTCTTTACATAGGGATAAGGATTGGTAAGGGAACCTAAAAACTCAAAGCTACCGGTTACATTCAGGTTTTTAGCCTGTTGTTTCAGTCTTTCTCTTTCTTCTCCGTCTCCGATTACGGTAATGTGATGATTAAAGCCATCCTGTATTAATCTTGCATGCGCTTCCATAAGTTTATGAAACCCTTTACGGCTATGTAATCTTGCTACCGAAACAAATGTCGGAACTTTAGGAAGCTCAGGTGTAAATTCTAATGCTTTACTTTTTAATTCTTCAATGGGAATGGCATTTAATATTACCTGGTTCTCTGGGAGCTTAAGGTCCGGAAATGTTTTTACAAAAATATCCCTGGTCTGCTGGGATCCGAAAATGAAATAATCAAAACGCGGGATATATTCCATTACGAGAGGAATAAGCGGTTTGAATTTCGGTACCGTAACATCGGAATGAAACCATCCTATCTTTTTAGAATTTTTGTTACTGGAATTTAGGGTCATAGCAAAAGTAGAATAGGACGGGGCAATCTCCACGTCATATTTTTCTTTTAAGATCCGGTCTGCTATTTTGGGATCTTTTTCTGCTTTTATAAGTTTAAGCTTTCTTTGTGCCAGCTGGATTTTCTGAATGAAAGAATTTTGGGACATATCTTCTTTCCCGTCCACCAGATATACTTTTCTGATGTGGGAAGGAAACTCATCGCGTAATTCTCCCTGGTTCATGGTTAAGCATACCGTAATATCGAATTTTTCCGGATCGAGGTTGTTAACCATGCTTAAAATCACTTTTTCCACTCCTCCCATTTCCATGAAACGATGCCTGAAAAGGACTTTTATTTTTTTGGTAGTGTGGCTCATGATATCTTTCTTAGGATTCGGGAAATTAGGGTATTTTGCTTCTGAAAGATGAAATCGGAAAGCTGACCTATTTCATCAATGTTTTTACCATAGAGGGTTTGTATTCCTCTTCTTTTAAGGGTGTTATACAAGACGATATTCCAGTTTTTATAAAGTTTTTCTTTTTTCTGCTTGTTTTGAGAAACGCCGTTGGCGTGGTTACGGTAAAGGTACAGTGGTTTTTTTATAAAATAAAAGTCTCCTTTTTCGTATAGCTTCAGGTACAAATCCTGATCTACCGAAGAGGTTATGGCCGGGTCTATTTTATCAATCGTATCATACGTCTTCTTTCTGAAAGTAAAGAAATGCGCTACATCAAACCTGATATTAAAAAATAAAGGATCTTTATTTTTTATTTTTCTCGAATAGGGAAACAGTTTACTGGGAACCAAATTTTCATTACAGATATAAAATTGTGAATAAGTAGCTACGGTTTCCTCATTTTTATAAGCCTTTATACTTTCCTCCAATGCATTGGCCGTTAACGCATCATCCGGATCTAAGAATCCGCAGATATCTCCTGTGGCAAGTCCGGCACATCTGTTTTTAGTAAACCCGACTCCTTTGTTTTCTTGGTTTTCATAAAAAAAGAATCTGCTGTCCTGTGAAATTATTTTTTTAACTTCTGCTTTCTCAGCTTCATCAGAATAATCATCTACAATAATTACTTCCCAGTTTTTATAGGTCTGGCTCAGAATGCTTTCAAAGCAATTTTTAAAAAAATGGGCATTATTATAATGGGCAATAAGAATAGAGAACTTCATTACTGTTGTTTAAAAATTAATTCTTGTTTGTTAACAACCGTTGTATTGGGCGGGACATCTTTGTAGATGGTACACCCTGCGCCAATAATACAATTATCACCTATTGTAACTCCTTTCAGCACGGTTACATTAGTTCCTAACCAGCAGTTTTTCCCGATTTTTATGGGAGCTGTGGTAAACTCGGAATGAAAAAGTTTAAATTCCGGGGAAGTCTGATAAGCGTGGTTATGGTCGTACAGCTTAACATTTTCACCAAATAATGTATTCTCTCCGATAGAAATACTATCAAGACAATTAATGGAACAAAAGTTATTCATGAAAAAATGGTTTCCTAGCTCCAAAGTTGCATTTTTCTGTACTAAAATATGCACATAATTCCGGAAGCTCACAGCATCACCTATGGTTACATTTTTAAGTTCAGGATGTAAGATAAAGCGATTGTAAGCCCCTAATTTAATATTTTTAAAAGAAATATTAGGGTGCTTTTTTAGAAGGGAAATTTGCCTTTTTCTTTGAAGTTTTTCAAAAATTTCAGGAAACATAATTTGGGTTTTTATTTTTTTTCGGGCATGAGTGTAAACAAAGATAATTTGTTTTTACAAATTTATGACAAAAAAAAATTAATTTTGCTTTATATAAAAAAAACAAATGAGCGAAGTTGTAAGAGTATTCAAAACTTTTTTGGGATATCTGAAAAGACCTGATCTTTACCCGGAACTGGGAAGAAAAATTATTAAGAATACCTTTAATAGAAGTAATGCTTTTAAAGGGAAAGACAAAACCCTCCTGTGGGCTTCCGCCCATGCTATTTCCCAGCAGGAAGCTATTACCAGGCTTTTCGGAATGGAGGATCATTTTCAGGAAACCTTTAAAGATATACTGGAAGAGGCAAAGAGAAAAGAAGCGGAATGTCCGGTGAAAATGGGAGGAGCAGGAGCTTTAGAGCTTATCTATTACTCCTGTGCGTATACGGAAGCAAAGAATGTTTTGGAAACAGGAGTTGCTTACGGATGGTCCTCTTTAGCTTCATTACTATATCTGGATCAGCATACGGGGACCTTGTTCAGCTCTGATATGCCTTACCTTGGGCAGGACAGTGATCAGTATGTCGGGTATATAGTTCCTGAGAAACTAAAGAATAACTGGAAGCTATTCAGGTATGCAGATAAAGAGTCGTTGCCTAAAATCTTTGCTGAAAATAAAATTTTTGATGTAGTTCATTATGACTCTGATAAAAGCTACAATGGAAGAATGTGGGCTTATAAAGAGCTGTATGCACACCTGAGAAGCGGCGGGGTTTTTATAAGTGATGATATTGGGGACAACTCGGCTTATCAGGATTTCTGTGAAAGCCATAATATTGATACCCTTGTCATAGAATTTGAAGGAAAATATGTCGGAGTATTTATAAAATAATCTACATAGTATATCTAGGGATTTATTTCTTTAAAACTTAAAACAGTTCTTTACGGAAATTAATATTATATAATCCTGAGCGGATACTTTTATAATCCGTAAAAAAGTATTTCAGGATCATCCCCCATTTTTTTAGCTTGGAAGGGGTATTTGCGATGACAAAACTGCGGTAGACCCTTTCTATATGATGTTTAATATCATCAGATATAGAGGTTTCGTTTTGTGCCCAGTTGTTTACTTCACTCCATAATAAAACCCTAGTTGATGCAGGCTTTATTTTTCCTGAGTCCACTTTTGTTATTCTATTATCCTCATGAACACCTCTCATAGCCACGGCGGCATTGATGATACCCGGATACAGACGGAGATAGTAGGCTAAACGGAACAGGAATTCGGAATCCTGATGTAATCTGAGATGGGTTTTAAAATATTCTCCTATTTTAGGCAAAGCACTTTTCCGGATGGTTAAACCATCGAGACTGAATAGTCCGAAGCTGCCTCTCATCCCGATTAAGCCCGGAAATACATCTTCTGGAGCATGCTGTTTGTATACTGTTGTTAAGCGGTCCTGGAACCTCTTATAATATTGTTCTTTTGCTTTTTCCGAGTAGTAGTGTACTCCGATAGCGCCATACACCCCTTCCACTTCTTCATTCTTGAATAAGTCTCTTTCTGCATCAAAGCGGTTGGAACAGTAATAATCGTCGGCATCTAAAAAAGCAATATAGTCGCCCGTGGATTTTTCTATGCCCAGGTTTCTGGAAGCTCCGGCACCGTGGTTACCCTTATCGGGATGCTGAAAAAGTTTAACTCTTTCATAGGTCTCGGATAAATGCCGGCATACTTCTAACGCATTGTCCGGAGATTTATCCTCTACCAATATAACTTCATATACTTCTTCAAATTGCAGAGCGGATTCTACAGCCTGAGAAACATATTTTTCAGCGTTATATACTGGGATTATAATTGATATTTTCATCATTATTTAAAAAAGGCTTTAAATGAGTGTTTTTCTGAAGTTGATATTATACAAGCCAGATCTGATACTTGGATAATCGAGAAATAAATATTTGATGAGCATGCTCCATTTTTTTGAGGTTGGAGAATTTGCGATTTCAAAGCTCCGCTGCATTCTTTTAATATGAATTTTAGCATCTTCGGGCATTGTTTCTTCGTTTTGAGCCCACGTATTAAGTTCGTTCCAAAGTATAGCTCTTGAGCTGGCCGGTTTAGACTTATTGATATCTATTTTGGTGATCCGGTTGTCTTCATGAATACCTCTTACGGCAACGGCCTTATCCAGAATACCCGGATAAAGGTCAAGGTAATAAGATAACCGGATTAAAAATTCAGTGTCCTCATGCATTCTTAATTTAGGTTTGAGCAGGGTCTTCATTTTTTGTAATAAGGAACTTCTCCGGATCGTTAAAGTATCGATACTGAATAATCCGAAGCTTCCCAACATATATATCTGTCCCGGAAAAACATCTTTCGGAGGGTGTCTTTTATATATAGTGGTCAGGTTGTTCTTAAATAATGTATAATATTGTTTTTTAGCTTCTTCGGAATAATAATGTACACCGAGTGCTCCGTATACACCGTCTACTTTCGGGTCTTTGAATAAGTCTTTTTCCGCTTCAAAGCGGTTGGAGCAATAATAATCATCTGCATCTAAAAAGGAAATAAAATCTCCGGTTGCCTTTTCTATCCCCAGATTACGGCTGGCAGCGGCCCCATGATTTCCTTTGTCCGGATGTTGAAAAAGCTTTACTTTCTCATGTTTTTCAGCCAATTCCCGGCATACTTGCAGGGCATTGTCAGGGGATTTGTCTTCAATTAATATGACTTCCGAGACTTCGTTAAACTGCAGGGCGGATTCCACCGCCTGCGTGACATAGTCTTCAGCATTGTAGACTGGAATAATGGTTGATATTTTCATAAATTATTTGTGATAGTTGAAACGATATTTTGTCTTAAGTATTGTCGGGTTTTTAATAGCTTCAAAAAGGATATTACCGTATTTTGTAAATCCTTTTTTTAAGGATAGATCAAAAGATTTGTAACTCAGATAGATCCTTTTCTTATATTCATCAGGAATATGATTGGAGCAGGCCCAGTCATATAAAGATTTCCAATAGATATGCTGTCTCTGGTTGTACTGAGGAGAATACTGTATGATCTTGGTAATACGGTTGTCATCATGCACACCTCTTATCGCAACGGCTTTATCTATAATTCCGGATTTGAGATGACAGTGATAAGCTAATTTAATAATGAAATCCGAATCCTGGTGAACACGGAGTTTTTCATTAAATCTCAAATGATGGGAATCAATGGCGGATTTGCGTATGGTAAGGGCATTGAGATGGAAGAAGGTCCCAAAAGTTTTCGGTGTTAAACTCAATAGTCCCCTGAATACTTCCTCTCCTTCCGCGTGGTATTGTACCGTCGTAAGGTTGTTGTCTTTAAATTTGGACTGGTATTCCTGTTTCCCTTTGTCTGTGAGGTATTCGATACCGATAGCACCGAAAACACCTTCAATTTTGGGATCTTTAAAAATTTCTTTTTCCCCGTCAAACCGGTTGGGAAGATAGTAATCATCTGCATCCAGAAAGGTGATGAAGTTTCCTGTTGCTTTATCGAGCCCAAGGTTTCTGGAAGCTCCGGCTCCATGATTTTCTTTATCCGGATGCTGGAATAGTATAACTTTAGGATACTCTGTTGCTAATCTCTTACTGATTTCAAGGGAGTTATCTGTTGATTTATCTTCAATTAAAATAATTTCTTTCACCTCTTCAAACTGAAGGGCCGATTGTACAGATTTCTCTAAGAACCGTCCTGCATTATATACCGGGATTATTACAGAAATTTCAAGCATTACAGAATATTTTGATTATTATGGGCCCAAAGGGCTAGTTGTAGTAAATTCCAGTGTCTGTGATCTTTATTCAAGAACTTCTGGGTAGTATTAAAGTCGATATAATTAAAGACTTTCTGATCCGGATTTTTCAAAAGGTCATTGGAAAGGTTCATCAGGTTATCTTCTTCAAACCAGCTTTTTACGCTCATTCCAAATCCTTGTTTGTGTCGTTTTCTTATCGTTTCGGTCCAGTAAGATCCCATTGCTTCACGAAGGATGATTTTATCATTATCGTTGGTCAGTTTTAATTGCTCGGGAAGCTGAATACAGAACTCGGCAAAGTCTATATCGAGAAACGGTGTTCTTACTTCCAGGGAATTGGCCATTGCCATTCGGTCGGATTTTACCATCATATTGGCAGGAACATAGCCTTCCAGATCTACTCTCATGATGTCATTCAAAGAGTGTGGGTCAGGATTAAAGCTGTATGGCTGCTGATAGTCGGATAAAATGCCTAATGCTCTCTGCTCTTCTTTATTAAAAGAGTTTCTCACGAAATTCTGATGGAAATCCAAAATGGAATTGTGCTCCAGGTTTTTCTGGGTAACAAATGAGACCTGTTTTAAATTCTGATAAAGCTTCAGCCCGAACTTGGCAATAATATTTTTGTAGCTGAAATGGTTCCTCAGTATATTTTCAACACGGTAAAAATCATATCCGCCAAAAAGCTCATCCCCTACATCTCCCGAAAGCACTACGGTGAGGCTCTTTTTTGCATTTCTGCAAATTTCATAGTGAGGAATGAAAGAGATATCCGCAAATGGTTCATCAAAGAATGGAGATATTTTTAATAAAGAATCTGCCAGGTCTTGTTTTTTCTCATGAACCTCAATGTGGTTGGTTTGGTATTTGTCAGCAATTTCTTTGGCATATTTTAATTCGCTGGATTCATGATCATACCCGAAGCTTATGGTGGTCTGCTTAGGTAAAAATTCAGCTACCAAAGCCACAATGGATGAAGAATCTAATCCTCCGCTTAAAAAGCTTCCTACTTCTACATCGGCAATAAGCTGTTTTTTTACAGCGTTTTTCAATAAATAAATAAATTCTTCTTTGGCATCGGATAAGCTGAGGTTTCTGTCTTTTGCCGGGATGCTGTAATAGCGGGAAACAGAAGCTTTTCCATCCTTCCATGTCAACTGGTGGGCAGGTGGCAGCGTATAAATGTTGCTGTAAATACTTTGGTAAGAGCTTACATATCCATATTGCAGGTAATGTGCCAGGGCATCATTGTTCACCTTAGGCCGGATCAATCCTGATGCGAGAATAGCTTTGATTTCCGAGGCAAAAATAAATTCATTATTCGGGCCGATCGCATAGAAAAAAGGTTTTTCTCCAAAGCGGTCACGGGCGCAGAACAGCTGTTGCTTTTCTTCATCCCAAAGGGCAAAGGCAAACATTCCCGGAAGATCATGAATAAGTTTCTCCTGCTTTCTTTGATACATTGCTAAAATAACTTCTGTATCCGAACTGCCATGATAAGGATATTCGGAGTATTCGTTTTTCAGGGTCTGATATCCGTAGATTTCTCCATTTAAAACGATACATTCTTTTTGGGTATTGGAAAACATGGGCTGCTTTCCATTTTCAGATAAATCTATAATAGAAAGTCTGCGGTGTCCCAATGCTGCATTTTCATAAAACTCAAGCTGAGCCGAATCGGGACCACGATGCGCGATGGCATCCGTCATTTTCTGTATATTATCTTGGTAGTTTTTAGCATTATTTGCTATTATTCCGGCTATTCCACACATAGTGATAGTTTTCCTAACGTTTAAACTGTTTTCTGATTACATTCTTTACAAGCATCGGTACTCTTTGCATATTATGCTGTAAAGATTTGAACTTGTTGATCTTTAAATGATTTTCAGGGCTTATTCCGAAATCAGATAAATTAATATCAAAAACACATTTATTATTAAATGTAGAATTCATCAGGTTATGCTTATGAATAATCTGTATGAACATTTCCTGATGATCATAATGATTCACTTCCTTATAATACCTGTAATTATTGTGGTTTTCTTTTATGACCGTTCCGAAATCATCAATGCTTTCCACGAGACTTACGAAAGGGTTGGCCAGAGCATAATATTCGGTTACGATAGCTTCTTTGTCTGAAATTTTTGTCAGCTGTAATCCTTTTCGGGGCTCAATCACCATATCATGAACCGGCTTAAAATGATCGTGTACGGCTTTTACAAAATCTTTATATAAAATGTCATCATTATCGAGGTCACTGCTTATAATGTATTTTGTATGAGCAGTAAAATAGGTAGGGATAATTTCTAACAGCCTGGAATTCATTTCGTCAAAATCCCTGACAAACACCGGTGTAAAGGGAGCAAATTCCGAAGATATCCTGTTAATGATCTCTTTATAATGTTCTGAAGTATTTATATCAAAAAAAACAAGCCAGATAAAGTTCTTATTGGTTTGGTTTTTAAATGAGGGAAGGGTGTAGGTCTGAAATAATTCAAACCGGTCTGCCAGCCATTCATCCGTAAGGGGTTTACTCCCTTCTCGGGTAATATCCCATCCTTGGGTAGGAACATTAAAGCGGGTGGTAATTATATGTATAAATTCATTCATTTGAATAATTTTGCAAAAAAGTTATAGATTCTGTAAGGTTTACTGCTGTAGATATGTTCCAGTTTTTGTTCATAGAAGAGTTTACGGGTAAGCAGTTTTACATAACTCGGATGAAACTCATTGTATAAATTTAAGTGCTTTTGGTAAATGTAATTATAAATTTTTTCAGATCGCTGTTCGTCTTTTTTTATTTTACCAAGCATGGATTCTTCCGTCGTTCTTTTCTGGAGAATAGGGTAGTCAATCTTTTTAAAAGGACGGTTTCTGTATTCTGACATTAGATGTATCCAGAATTCCCAGTCTTCCACACCGATTTTCAGATAATTGTCATAGCGGATCTTGTCTCCTATGTCCTCTTTTTTATACATGGAAGCACAGTAAAGCTGGTTTCTGACCAATAAGTCTTTTAATTGAATATTATCGGAAAGCTTAGCTTTTTTTTCACCTCCAAAAGAATCGGAATCTGAATAAATAACCAAGGCTTCAGGATACTTTTGGAAAGCTTCTACCATTTTTTCCAGTGAAAGGGGAGCCAACGCATCATCAGCATCCAGCGGTAAGATATATTTACCTGAAGAATTCTCTATTCCTGTATTTCGGGCTCCGGGTAAACCTTTGTTTTCCTGAGATACATATTTAAAACGGGAGTCGGAAAGATAGGGCTGTATGGCTTCTTCGATATTATCCGGAGAACCGTCGTTCACGATTACACATTCCCAGTTCTCATAGGATTGGGCTAAAATAGAGTTGAGGCAATCTCTGATATAGGGTTCAGAATTGTAGCATGGTACAATTACAGTTACTTTCTCGGTCATTTTTTAAATAATTTCTTTACTTTTTGTTCTAATCTGAAGAATTTGAAAGCGATGCTTTTTTCAAAGGGCTGAGTCTTTGGAATAACAAAAACATTTCTCATTTTTTCATAAAACAGATCTTCAAGGTTTATATTTCTTCTTTCGGCCATTTTGATGAGTGCAACCCAATGCCAGAAGAAAGCTTTATAATACACCCAGGAAAGGCTTCCCTGGATTCTCCGGTAATAGTATAGCTCTTCATCCAAATGCTTTACAGGTGCTATCTCACACATTTTCATGTAGATGTCTTTATCTTCAGCTCTTTTTATAAAAGAGTCTATTCCGGATGTAAGGTTATAAATACTTCTTTTAAAGGTGGCAAGCTGGGTAATCTCACCATGAAAATTATAGTAATCATAGTTCAGTTCCGTTATTTGCTTGGCTTTATGCGTATCATACACTTTCAGGTCGTTATCACAGAAGTACATATTGGAATAAACCAATCCTACTTCAGGATATTTTTCATGATATTCAAGGGATTTTTCAACGGCATCTTCTCTCAATAAATCATCCGGATCCAATCTGCAGAATATGGGAGTCTCCGAAATCTCAATTCCCCGGATTAATGTTTTCTGGTAACCCATATTATTTTCGTTTTCAAAGAACCGGAAATGGGGATTACCAGCAATTATTTTTTTTATTACTTCAACGGAGTCATCGGTAGAACCATCATCAATTATAATAGCTTCCCAGTCGTCACTGGTCTGCTTTACCAGGCTATCATAGCAGTCCTGAAAATACTGACCGTTATTATAGTTGGCAATGATAATGGAAAGTTTCGGAGGTGTCATTTTTTTATAAAGTTTTAAAACAGAAGATATTCTGTGATAATGATTAAAAACTGAGTATTAATTATGGTTTACTAAGGAGCTATTATAATTCTTTAAAAAATTTAAATAAACCTAGCTTAGCACCTAGCTGTGCCCATTTGGACTTTTTCATACGGTCCACTTTATAACGAAGCTGGGAAAGCTCATTATGAGGACGGTCTATTCTAAAGAAATTCTCTAAAAACAGATTTTCAACATTGATATTTCTCCTTTTGGCTGCGTTATTAATTACCAACCAGTGCCAGTAGAATGCTTTATCCTGATTTTTAAAGGTGGAAATACCATTATTATGGACCCTGTAATTGTACAAGGCATGGTTAATATATTTTACAGGTCCTGATTCATACATTTTGATGTATAAATCCTGATCTACCGCTCTTTGTAGGTAGGGATCTATGCCTTCTGTTTTTTGGTAGAAGTCATTTTTATAAGTAGCAAAATGATGAATAGGAGAGCTGAGATTGAAAAAATGAGTGTCATTATTTTCTACCTGCTTTCCTTGAAATACCTGGTTTAATTTTAGGTCCCCGTCACAAACATTCAGGTCGGAATATACCATGGAAATTTCCGGATATTCTCTATGTGCCTGTACGTTGAGCTGTAAAGCCTCCGGTGTAATGGCATCATCAGGATCAACGAATGCACAAATATCTCCTGTAGCCAGCTCGGCACATCGGCGTTTATTGTAGCCACATCCTTTATTCTCTTGATTGATGTAAATTTTGAACCTGTCATCATTACCAATAATATTTTTTATTATTTCTACGGAATTATCCGTAGAGCAGTCATCTACAATGATAACTTCCCAATTCTGATAGGTTTGCGAGAGAATGCTGTCGAAACAGTCTTTAAAGTAACTGCCATTGTTATAATTGGCAACGAGAATACTGAAAAGTGGGGAACCTGTATTTTTCATAGTGTTTTTTTAGCTATAATAACTTTCAAGTATCTGTGTTAAATATTGTTTTTTATCCATCGATTGCTTTTCACTGAAATACTTTTTGGTGAAAGGAGTATCAATATGGTAATCAATTCCTTCATGGATGAACTTGGTGTTCAGCTCAATGTTATAGAAGGATTCTATGATTTCTAAAATTTCTACTATCGTATAATTTTCGGGGTATGCAACATTAATGATCTGATTAAAATACTTTTTATCTTCTATAAGTTTATAGGTAATGTTTTTAATGTCTTCTACATTAATAAGATTTCTGGTTGCTTTTGTGTGCACATTGATAGGGGAGTGGGTCTTAACGGCATTCACCAGATAATTCATAAGGAGATTGGGGCTTCCTCCTTTTCCTACGGCATTGCTGACCCGAAGAATGAGATAGTCCTTTGCGGTATCGGAAATAATTTGCTCCATCTTATGCTTATGAAGAACATATAAGCTTCCTGCCTTGGAAGAATCATAGATACTGCATGTGGAGAAGTAAACAAAAATCTTTTCGGGATTTTCTGCTAACGTTTTTCTCAGCAGATCTTCTTCTCTCTGAAATTCTTTTGGTTGAGTTTCTAAAGAATTAGAAACCCCTGAGGCAAAAAAAACGATATTTTCAATATCATTTTCCTTAAATAAATTTGCTAAGAGACCATTTCCTACTATCATTTTTCGGTGTTTTTAATTGTTTTTAAGAGAAGTTAATCTACTATCTTATTTAAAAGTTCTAAAGATATTTTATCTAAAAATAAGTGTTTATTTTTTTTTATTTTTTCAATATCCCAATTCCACCACTTTATCTCAAGTAGCTTTTCAATAATCTCTTCTGAAAATCTATATCTGATAATTTTCGCAGGAGAACCTCCCACAATTGCATATGGAGGTACGTCTTTTGTTACAACACTATTGGCAGCAATTACTGCACCATCACCAATTGATACTCCGGAAAGAATAATATTATGAGCTCCAATCCAGACATCATTTCCTACTATTATATCTCCCTTTGAATAACTATCAATTCTTAATTCTTCATTAAAAATCCTTTGCCTTATAAAATAAGTTGTAATTTTTTCATAATCGTGAAGGATTTCCTGAAAAATTGTTCCTGTTGCAAAGGAGCAAAAGCTACCGATCTTGATTTTATTAGTATATGCAGCAATATAGGTGTTTGGACCATTAATGCTTGTATATCTTCCTATTTCAACATTTCCGGTAAGTCTCGCTTCAGGTATATAGCAATGCTCACCTATTTTTACGTCGCCATAGATTGTAGAATGGAGGATTTCAGATGTAGGATGAATTAAATTATAATATTGTATACTGGAATGTTTTACGTTTGGATAATTTAATTCATAACTGTTAGATGCAGCTTTTTTTTTACCTCTTACTTTATTTACTATTTTTCGGAACATAATTTCTAGGAATTAAAAATTTTTTCTATAGCATTTATATCAATATAGGTTTCTTCTTTTTCCTTATGGTCATTGAGGGAAGATTCGAATTGTAAAAAAGTAGCTAGAAACTCTGTGTCATTGTAATCAATATAAACTGCTTTACCAGCAGAAATTTTATTTTCAAAAGCTGCTTTACCAATTTTATTTAAAATTACTGTTTTTTTATTAAATAATTCTGCTTCAATTGTAGTACCAGAAAAGTGAGTAACGTTAAAAATACAGTTTTTTAATAATAGAGGAAGTGGATAGTTGTTAGCTGTTTCATACTCTACTTTATCGTTAATAAAATTATCTTGTATAATTCTCAAAATCTCTTCTTTTTCCTGTTTGGTTTGTCTAGGATGAAACCTCAGATACCATTTGTATTTTGATTGTTTTATTACTTCTAATAGGTTTGGAGAAAGGAGAGCCGATACATCTAGAGGTTTGGGCTGTAAAGTATATAGAATAAAAGTGTTTTCCTTCATTTCTTTTCCAAAATCAAAAGTCAACCATGGATTTCCTCCTATAAAAGAAGAATATTTAGAGTTTCTATTGAACGTTTTCTTTATTAATTCTGCTGAATCTTTATCCCAGTTCCAGTAGATACGTGGAAGAGCATCATACCCACTTTTGGGCAACTGGCTCCAGTTAGAATATGCTAAATGCAGCTCGGTTTGAGGACCGTGTTGCATTTCGATAGTAGGGATATTATATTTATTGGCCACCGCTGTGAGTATCATTCCAAAATCATGATAGTAACAGAGTGTAAATAAATATTTTGGTTGTATTTTCTTTATAATAAGAGAGGCAAACTGATATTTTATATCTAAATTATCATTAATATACTGTAGTATTTTTTCTTTACTTTTTTGTTGTGCAAAGTCACTGGTAAGTGGGTTACTTTTTAAAAAATTGATGAAATCTGTATATCCTTCTAATTTTATATGAATAGGTTTTCTGAATTTTCTTTTTATTCTATAATAGTATTTGAATAAACTGAATCCATACAGGAAATTGATTGATTTCTTATCGTGGCTTATCTGAATGTCTTTATTTTCTTCATATTCTAGCAATGAAAAATCAGAAATGCTGTATTGTTTAATGAGAGGATCATAAAATTTATTGTAAAATATTCCGTTGAACTCAGTTCTATGAACAAAAGCTCCTACAAATAAATATTTTACTTTTTTTAAAGAAGATAGCCACTTAAAAAATAATCTGGAAGTATCTAAATGATAATATAATTTTTTTAAGTAGTGAGGAGATGGGTTAGGCTGAGCCGGAGCTAGTATAAGGTCGTCTTCTTTTGATTCTTGCTCAATTTTAAAAATAAGATGAAAATAAAGCATAATTCTAATGAAAGGCCATAGATGAATATTATGAAATTTCCAATTGTTAACATTGAATTTTTCTTCAATGTCAAGGACGAAATTTCTGATATCTTTTCTATCATTGATATGCATTAATATTATTATTTTTTGAGAAGTTTCCCGTTTTGATATACATCTCCTTTTAAGAATACAGAAGCATATACATTTTCTTTTAGTCCTGTAACTTTAAACTTTGTATAATTACGGTAATTAGCAAGATAGGTATAATGATGGGTGTTTTCATTATTTTCAATTACAAAATAAGTTATTGCATATTCTCCATCAATTAATAAGATTTCAGGGAAAGTTACTTTAATACGGTTATTATTTTCTACTGTAAAATTAGGGGAGAATTTATTAGTTAAAAAGTTTGCAACAATTTTTAAATCTTTATCTGTAATTTGTATAGCCACATAAAAACTCTTCGAATTTGTATTTTTTACCATAACATCAAACTCAATACTGAATTCTTGACCATATGGTACCTGTACCAAAGATTCAAATGGATCTTGGTCATTTAATTTGAAATTTTCAAGATCGGCCCCTTCATTACTTTCTATGTTTGAGATTTCACTTTCAAATTTGTCAAAATACATATCAATCCCCTTATGGATATCCCCTCCAAAATAGAGGTTTTTTCCATGGTCCATATATATTACTTTATTGCAGACTCTCGCTACATTAGGCATTGCATGACTTACAAAAAGAACAGCACAGTTTTTCATAAGTTCCATCATTTTGTTGAATGACTTTATTCTGAAACCGGCATCTCCTACAGCTAGTACTTCATCCAGAATAAGAATATCGGGCTCCATATGAGTTGCTACAGAGAAGCCTAACCTTACTTTCATTCCTGAACTATAATATTGCACGGGAGTATCTATAAATTCTTCCAATTCGGAAAAAGCAATTATTTCGTCCAGTTTACTGTCCGTTTCAGCCTTTGTAAGCCCGAGAACAGAGGCATTGTTATATATGTTTTCTCTTCCTGTAAGAATGGGATTGAATCCTGCTCCTAATTCTATTAGAGCATTAACTCTCCCCCGCATTTCTACTCTCCCTCTATCAGGAAGAATCAAACCGTTAAGTACCTTTAAAAGAGTACTTTTCCCTGCTCCATTATGTCCCAGGAGACCCAGGCATTCACCTCTTTTTAATTCGAAGCTTATATCATCTACAGCCCAAAACTCAGCTTCTCTAAGACTTCTTTCTTTTGAATTTCCTACAATTCCTGTAATAAGGTCTTGGATTCCATAGACTAAGCTTTTATTCAGTTGTTTACAGAACTTTTTTGAAACACCATCAACAATTACTAAACTTTCTGACATTTTCTTTAAATAAAAAGTTAATTATATTCTTTCAATAATAATAGGAACTGCTATTCTATAAAATAGCCAACCTATAAAAAACAGTAAGATGGATACGCCTAGAATACCCAATAAGTAAATTGGGTTATCCCAAGCCCCTCCTGTCAATAGATTTCTGGAAGAATTAATAAGTGGGGTTACAGGATTAAGTTCTATAATTTTTGCCATGGTTCCCGCTGTTCCTCCTTTGTATACTACAGGGGAAAGGTACATAGCAAATGAAGCCAGTAAGGGAATAGCCCTTCCTATATCTTTATATAGCATACCTATGGGGGTAATAAGTAAACCTATACTGTATCCGAAAAAAATCATTAGGAACAAAACAAATGGGAAAAAAAACACTCCGGAATTCACTTTAATGCCATAAAACAGTAATACGGCAGCAATAAGAATGATTTTAATCGCAGTATTAAATAATATTTTATAGAATCCTGAAAGAAGGATTGATTCTTTAGGAAAATTTACTTTAGCTAATATATCCTTTGTACTTTGAGTTTGAAGAAGTGGAGTTGTGAGGCTCTCTACAAAAACAGACCAAAGCATAGTACCTAAGAAGACGAAAGCTGGGTAAGGAATATGGGTGCCTTCTATTTTTACTGCTCCGGAAGAACTAAGGAATATCCACGTAACGGTAGTTGCAAGGGGAGTGAAAAAAGCCCAA
The DNA here is from genome assembly GCF_048572715.1 of Chryseobacterium sp. CT-SW4. Classification (GTDB taxonomy): domain Bacteria; phylum Bacteroidota; class Bacteroidia; order Flavobacteriales; family Weeksellaceae; genus Chryseobacterium. The sequence continues at coordinate 3,367,509 of NZ_CP183840.1, read as the reverse complement.
AGGATGCCAAATATAGATTGTCTATATTCCGCTTTTCTATCTCTTATAAATAAACGATAAGCCAGATCTTTTGAAGTGAAAAGGTCTGCAAACATATCTCTGATGATAGAGATGAACCCTTTATTTCTATTGCTTGGCTCATAGATTTTTATATTGTCATTCATATTGTGCCTTAAAAATAAAATTTTTTACAAAGATACTCTTTATTTATTATTTTTTAGAAAGAAGAAATTCTGCATATTCGAAATCTTCTATAGTATCAATATCTACAGAACGATTTCGTGGCATAATGTAAGCATAGCTATTTTCACTATAATATATATCTCTTAAAATAAGGTCTTTTTTGAAAATATAAATGGCGCCGTTAGGATAAAAAGTAGGTTTTTCCTTCTGTCTATTATTCAGTGAATCATCAAAAATATTTTGAAATTTTCCATCTTCTGAAATATATTTATGCCATGTAATAGGGTGATGCTCCTGACAGTAACTTATAACCGAATCTGCATTCTTATTCTTAAAAATGTTTATAGCGGCATTAATGTCCTCAGAGGCTCTTAGGGGACTGGTTGGCTGGAGAACAATTAAAGTGTCGATTAAAGTATTTTCAATTTTTTCCAGTTCTGAAATGGTGAACTTGATAACATCAATACTTTTTGCTTCATCGTTTGCCAAGTAACCAGGACGCATAAAAGGGCATTCTGCTCCGTATTTTACTGCAATTTCCGCAATTTCCTTATCGTCTGTACTAATTATAACTCTTGATATTTGGCTTACATTCTTAGCCGCTTCAATAGTATAAGCTAGTAGGGGTTTCCCATTTAGCCTTTTTAAATTTTTTCCGGGAAGACCTTTTGAGCCTCCTCTTGCGGGAATTATAGCTATCATAAGTTATTTAAGATATTTATTTATTAATTTTTTTCCATAATTAGAAAGGGGAAATTCAAATTTATAATAGGAAACGATTGCAATAAAAACAGTGGAGACCACCACTAAAACAAAAACAATGTAATAATTTTGAATGATAATTTTGGGAGCGAATTTGTAGAGATAATTATATATTACCGGATGAAACATATATACTCCATAGGTAGCAATTCCAAATGTTTCTAATAAGTTAGCTATTGAGGTAGGTAATGTAATGGTTAGCTTATAAAAGCTGAAGACAATCAAAAATGATAATAATACAAAAATGATTCTGTTAAAGTCTGTAATAATTTTTATAGAGTCTCCTACTACGGGATAGAATATAAATAATAAAATACATACTATGAGGAGAAGATTGTTATAATAAGGTTTTATATGGCTGTCCTTTAAATTGTAAAACATGGCAATACCTGAATAATACAAGAAAAAATTATTAAACGGATGAATATAAATTTTCCATTGATGTTTTAAAAGAATATTGCTGTCTAAGATATTGAAGGCAAAATAGAGTCCAATACAGGTGACAATGAAAAAGATAATATTTCCTAGTAATTTACTATAATTATAAGCGAAAAATATAAAAGGAGTGAAAATATAGTAAACCATCTCATTCCCAATAGACCAAGCGCCGGTGGCAATATATCCACCGTAATCAAAAAAGCCAAACAGAGAAGTAATATTTAATATATATTTTTTTATATCAAACAAATGGGGGTTTAGAAAAACCGTAAAAGTAGTGACGATAAAAAGTAATGGAATGATCCTGAAAACACGTCTTAAAAAAAAAGCAAGCAGCTTATTTATGGAAGTAATGTTCTTATGATAAACTATAGCCATACTCAAACCTGATAAAATGAAGAATATAGATACTCCATAAATACCAAGCCTTCCTAAGAAATCAGAAGAATCCAAGGTTTTAAACTTCCACATAGTCAGATGGTAAAACATAATTGAAATAGCCATAAGACCTCTGAGCCAATCTAATGTCTCAATTCTGGAGTTATTTACTTTATCTGCCATTCCTATAGTTTCAAATGCTTAATATCAATCTGTGCCTTCTTAAAATCTTCATGCTTACCAATATCCAGCCAATATCCATTGATAGGGTAGGTAATGATTTTGTTGTCCAGCTCAATTACTTTATCCATCAGGTCTGTGGTATCAAATGCTTTATTCTGAGGAATCAGGTTAAGCAGTTTTTTGCTGATAATATAAATTCCGGCATTCGAAAAGTAGGTATATCTTGGCTTTTCCTTTAATGATCGGACTTTTTGATTGTCATCTGTCTCCAGTACAGCGTAGGGCACATCTACATGATAACTTGTAGCGGCAACAGCCATATCTGCTCCGGATTCCTTATAGGTTTTGAAGAAATCTCCAAAATCAATATTGGTAAGCAGATCACTGTTCATAACGATGATGTCCTCATTTTCAAATTCATCCGCCAGGAGAATGGATCCAATGGTTCCTAAAGGAGTGTTTTCACGGATATAGCTGATGTTAATATTTTTTTCTTCTCCATCTTTAAAATATTCAACCAGCTGATCTCCCAGATAGTTAATGCTTAAATGGATATTTTTAATTCCTACATTGATCAGGCGGTCAATATTATATTCTATGATGGGCTTATCACCTACTTTAAGTAAAGGTTTGGGTGTGTTTTCTGTTAAAGGACGGAGTCTCTTACCTTCTCCTCCAGCCATTAAAACGGCATCGGCCGGAATAATCGTTGTTCTGGTTCGGAAATTCAGGATATCAATTATTCTTCCGGTTTTATCGAGAATAGGAATAATTTTAAAATTATTTTTCTTTAAGCTTTCAATCTCATTGGGATTATATTCATTTTCATATATGAATTTGGGATGGGGCTGAATAAACTCTACGATAGAGTCTTCAAAACCAAGCCCTTTTATAAATCCTCTCCGTAAATCTCCGTCGGTAAGAGAACCGATAAGTTTTAATTCTTCATCTGCCACAAATAATATAGCATCTGACGCCAGTTTATCCAAACTGATCAGAGCTTCCCTTACGGATTGATTTTGGCGAATAATGTGTTTAGATATGTTATCCATTTAAATCATAAAAATTTTTTACAAAATCAGGTTTTATTTCTTTAAGAACCTTAATAATTTTTTCAGCAGTATTTCCCACCCCGTAAGGATTTTTGACCTGATCTAAAGTACTGATAAATTTTTGATCTTTTACTTTTTCAAAAGCCTTTACAATTTCCTCTTTATTTACTTCTACATTAATCACCGTATCCGCCTGTGTTCTTCCGCTTTGGCGGTGACCGATATTGATGGTCGGAATTTTTAAAGAAGGAGCCTCAATGATTCCACTGGAGCTGTTTCCTACGATCGCATGGGAATGTTGGAGGACAGATAAAAATCTTAAAGATCCTAATGAGGAAAATGCCTTTGATTTTTGTGGGTTTTGAGCGACATACTGATCAATTAAAGAATTAATTATTCTGCCGTTGGTATCTGCATTGGCTTTTGTGAAAATAAAAAAACTGTCTTCCTGCTCATCCAAAGCATCTAATAAGATATTAAATTGCTGCTCCGCAGGGGTGTTGTCTAAAGTTGCGGGATGAAAAGTGATCTGATAATTATATTTTTTAAACTTGATATCCAGCTCGGATTCCAGCTGTGCTTTGGTTAATAAATTTAAATTAACAATATTATCCAGCCCAATAGCTCCAACGTTATATACATTCGCTGGGCTTTCACCCAGTTGAATGATTCTGTTTCGGTATTCCTCAGTAGACGCAAAATGATAATGAGCCATTTTAGTGATGGCATGTCTTATAGCATCGTCATAAGCACCAGTAGTAATTTCTCCACCATGGATGTGCGCAATAGGAATTTTGAATATAAGAGCAGAAGAGGCAAGCGAGAGCATTTCGTAACGGTCGCCCAAAAGGATAAGTAAATCGGGATTAAGCCTTTTTAATGCATCAGCAAAACCGATCATAGCTACACCCATGGATTTTACGATACTTTCACTTGTATCTGCAGAAAGCAGCATCTCCACTTTTTCATCAATCGTGAACCCGTCTCTTTCAATTTGCTGATAAGTAAGACCGAATTCGGGAGAAAGATGAGCTCCTGTCACCAGAATTTTAAGATCAAAAAAAGGATCCGAAACCATTTTTTCCATTAATGGTTTCAGTAAGCCGTATTCCGCTCTTGTTCCTGTTGCTATGCAAACTTTCATCATAGTTCTATTAATTGATCTTCTTCAAAATTTCTGGAAGCTGTTTTTCCGATAACATCATCCCATTTCATTGGGGAAATTCCAGTTCCTGGACGTTTTACCGTAATATTGTCTTCAGAGAAGACCTCACCGGCTGTAATATTTTTTTTAGCCACAATACTTTTTCTTGCGATGGCTATGTTTTTTTGTTCTGAAGGAGAAGGTCTTTTGATTCCATCACCGGAAATTGCTTTTTCAATGTTTCTGATAGCAGAGACCATTGCTTTAAGTTCATGAGGTTCTAATGAAGCGGCATGATCCGGACCTTCCATATTTCTGTCTAATGTAAAATGCTTTTCAATAACTTTTGCCCCTAAAGCTACGGCAGCAATAGGAACTTCTATTCCGAGCGTATGGTCCGAATAGCCCACTGGGACATTCAGTTCTTTTTGAATGTGGAGCATGGCCATAAGGTTAACATCCTGCATGGGAGTCGGATATTCGGTGTTACAGTGTAAAACCGTTATTTTGTCCTGACTGATCCCTTGCTGAATAAAAACATTCACAGCTTCTTTTATCTCATTCATTTCCGCCATACCGGTAGAGATGATCACTTCCTGAAAAAGCTGTGCAGCCTTTCTTAAATAAGGAAGATTGGTAATTTCTCCGGAAGGAATTTTAACTAAGTCAAATCCTATTTCTTTTAAATACTCCAGGGACTCAAGATCAAAGGCCGTAGAAAAAAAACGGATTCCTTTTTTTTGACAATGTTGAATTAAAAGTTCGTGCTGCTCATGGGAGAGCTCCAGGTTTTTCAGCATATCCAGCTGAGACTCTTCTGCTTTGCCAGTATTTTCGATTTGGTAGTCTGCTTTTTTAGCTTGTTTTGAAACTAAATTTTCAGCTTTAAAAGTTTGAAATTTAACATAATCTACACCTGCTTCTACGGCAGCATCTATTAAACGGAAAGCATTTTCTATATTTCCATTATGATTGACGCCGGCTTCGGCTATGATTAGGCAATTTTTCATTTGTTTTTATTTATTTGTTTTGCAGGACTCCCCACATACGTTCCTTCATCAGAAATATCATGAAGCACCAGGCTTCCTGTTCCGATAATTATTTTATCCGTAATTTTTACCTGGCTGGAAATACATACATTACTCCCTACAAAACATTCATCTCCTACTTTTACATCTCCATTTACGATAGCATGAGTGGAAATATGAGTATGGTTTCCAATTTCAGCGCCGTGCTCTACTAATGCTCCGGAATTGATAATACAGTTTTTCCCGATTTTGGCTCCGGCATTCACGATGACACCATGCATTATCACCGTTCCTTTTTCTATTTCCGCATGTCGGGAAACTATTGCTTTACCGGAAATGATGACAGGTTGTCTGGCGCCTGTTTTTTCTAAATCTTCAAAAATTTTTCTCCTTCTTTCCGCAGATTTGATCTGGCCTAATGTAATAAGAAATGAAAAACCTTCTTTATGATATTTTTCTATCTCTCCATCATTGCCAATCACTTTATATCCCAGTATTTCCTGTCCCAGTAGCTCTGGTAAATCAAGTATACCATGGATATCATAGGTATCAGAAGACTCTATAACATCAATGCAGGATTTGCAGTGTCCGCCACCACCTATTAATATAAGTTTTTCTTTTTTCATTAAGGTCTGAAGCTGCTAGGTAAATTTACAACTCTTTCCGATAACCAGATGCTGTTTTCAAGTCCGTCATGCTGACAGTTTTTAAACATAGGCAGAGAGCTCATCAGGTCCCAGATCGGGCGTGTCATTACTCCGGCATTGTTGGTTTCCGTAAGCAAAAGATCTCTTTCCTGCTCATTTTCTACAATAATAGCATTGAACCAGTAATTAGCCTTTGCATCTTCAATTTCTTTCACAAACTCTATATCCGAATTTTTAAAGAAATTGTCATAGAGTCCGGCAAGTTGTCTTTTGTTGTCAATGAAGCGGTCCAATTGCTCCATTTGAGCACAGATTAATGCAGCGTTGAGGTTAGGCATTCTGTAGTTATAACCTATTTCATCATGCTGGAATTTCCACGGGTGTGGAATTTTGGCCTGAGTGGTAAGGTGTTTGGCTCTTTTAGCAATGGCTTCATCATCGGTGATTAAAGCTCCGCCGCCGCCGCAGGTAATGGTTTTATTTCCATTAAAGCTGAAAGTACCTATTTTTCCAAACCTACCGGATTGCTGACCTTTGTAAATGCTTCCTAAGGATTCGGCAGCATCTTCGATCAAAACGAGATTCCATTCCTCACAGATGGCTGCAATTTCATCAATTCTGCTTGGGAGCCCGAAAGTATGCATAGGAATACAGGCTGCTATCCTTCTTCCGGTAGTGTTGTTATACGTAAATCCATCTGCTCCTTTTTTACCGTTCTTTTCCAGAAAGTTTTGAAGGGCCTTGGGGGATAGTCCCATAGTGTCTCTGTCCACATCCACAAAAACAGGATGGGCTCCTATGTACGAAATAGCATTGGCTGTAGCAATAAAAGTAAGAGACTGAGTAAGCACCTCGTCATTTTGCTGGACTCCGGTTACCAACATAGCCATATGCAGGGCACTCGTTCCGTTTACGGTGGCTATTCCGTATTTTGCACCGGTATATTGTGCAATTTCTTTTTCAAAACGGTTCACAAATTCTCCCACTGATGATACAAAAGTAGAATCTATGGTTTCGTTTACATATTTTTTTTCGTTTCCTCCGAAATGAGGTGCATGCAAAGGAATAAAATCTTCAGAATTAAAAGTTTTTCTGATAAAACCAATCAAAGAGTTGTATTTTTCCATAGCTTACATTTTAGAGTCCAAATACTTACCTGTTTCTTTGTGGTTGAAATTCGGGATCATATAATTAAACAAATCCACAACCTCTTCCTTTCGCCAGTTTTTTGAAGCTCTCATTTCATTAATCTTATCTGTAAAAACCGTAAGCTTTTCATCTTCAACGGAAAGCTCGTTTTTGATAATTCCTAAATTTTCAAAGCGGTTCATATCCAGAACTTCTTTATCGGTGAAAAATTCTTCAAAGTCTTTTTCCCCTGTGGTATCACTTTTTGTGAACAGGCAAGGCCATTTTTTCTGTTTGATGAGTTCTGCGGTCTTACTTCTGGCCTCTTCTTCGGTTTCACAAAGGTAAGGCTCAAGATTAAGCTGCTTAAGATATCTTTCTGCAATTTCGGCGAAGGTGATAAGATGTAAATTTTCGCTTAATTTAGGAAAAAAGATATCTCTGTTTTCCCCAAAAATAGCCGACATTAAACAAAGTTCTCCGGATTCTTTAGGAATAACAAAATATCTTTTAATATCATTAGGAGCAACGATAGGCTGCTGTTTTTGAATTCTTTGATTGAAGCCGTGAAGCAAAGAGCCGTCGGAAAAAGCTACATTGGCAAATCTCGCCATAGAAATCGTCAGATCTTTACTTTTTCTCATTAAGAACATTTCCATGATCCTTTTGGAAGCTCCCATCATATTAACGGGATTAGCTGCTTTATCGGTAGATACACAAAAATATTTCTGGGCTCCGTTTTCAATGCATTGCTGAGCTGTTTTTTCCGTGTTGAAGATATTTACATCAATCATTCTCATTAATGTAAACGGGTCTTTTTCACTTCTTACATGTTTTAAAGCAGAAAGATTAAGGACATAATCATACTGGCCGTCCATTTTGATAAAGGTATCAAAAATATCCGAGCCGATGTCCAGTGCAAAAGTTCTGAAATCTCCATCAGTATATCCAAGGGAGCTTCTAAGATCTCTTACAAGTTCTACCAGGTTATTTTCACTGATATCTACAACGTGCAGCTTTCTGGGATTTCTTCTGAATATTTCTTTGGTAACAGCCTGTCCGATAGACCCGGCTCCTCCGATAACCAGAAATGAAGATTGCTGTATTATTTCTTTGAGTTCTTTTTCCTTATCTGAAATATCGGTAAGGAATAACTCTTGGTTTCTGCCTATTAAACTCAGAATGTCCATGAATGTGTTTTTTCAGTTTAGCTAATTCTGCCTTGAGGGAAAGGCTATTGGGTTTATTTGTTGACAAGTCTTCTCAGATACTCCCCATATCCGCTTTTTCCATATTTGGTAGCAGCTTCTAATAGTTTATCTTCATTGATGAACTTATTTCTAAATGCAATTTCTTCAATACACCCGATTTTAAAACCTTGTCTTTTTTCAATTACACTTACAAATTCTGAAGCATCATGAAGAGAATCAAAAGTACCGGTATCAAGCCAGGCTGTTCCCCGGTCAAGAACTCCGACTTCTAATTTTCCCTTCTTCAGGTAAACATTATTTACGTCTGTAATTTCAAGTTCCCCTCTTGCCGAAGGTTGTATATTTTTAGCAATTTCTACGACTTCGTTATCATAAAAATATAATCCCGGTACGGCATAATTGGATTTGGGCTGTGTTGGTTTTTCCTCGATGGATACAGCTTTGAAATCATCATTGAATTCTACCACTCCATATCTTTCAGGATCAGAAACATGATAAGCAAAAACTACCCCTCCGTCAGGATTGGTTTTGTTTTTTAATAGCGTACCCATTTCGGAACCATAGAAAATGTTATCTCCTAAAACCAAAGCGGCAGAATCATCCCCGATGAATTGGTCCCCTAAAATAAATGCCTGGGCAAGTCCGTCCGGGCTGGGCTGCACTACGTATTCAATATTACATCCTATTTGGGAACCGTCTCCTAAAAGCTTAATGAATCCTTCCTGATCATGTGGTGTCGTGATGATCAGTATGTCTTTAATTCCAGCTAAAAGCAGCGTGGAAAGCGGATAATATATCATCGGTTTATCATACACCGGCATCAGTTGTTTACTTACTGCAATAGTAAGGGGATAAAGTCTTGTACCGGAACCCCCTGCCAGAATAATACCTTTCATATGTGTTTTAAAGCTTTTAGTTGTACTGTTTTTCGTAATATTTCTGGTAGTCTCCGCTCGTTACGTGCTCAAGCCATTCCTGATTTTCCAGATACCAGTCAATGGTTTTGGATAATCCCTGCTCAAAAGTTACAGAAGGTTTCCATCCCAGATCTTTGTTCAGCTTGGTCGCGTCAATCGCATAACGTTTGTCATGACCCGGTCTGTCTTTTACAAAAGTAATCAGCTTCTCAGAATATCCTTCCGGTTTACCCAGCTTAGCGTCCATCTGCTTGATCAGTTCTTTTACCAGGTCAATATTCTGCCATTCATTAAATCCGCCGATATTGTAGGTTTCCCCGGTTTTTGCTTCGTTGAATATCTGATGAATAGCCTTAGCGTGATCAATCACGAAAAGCCAGTCTCTTGTATATTTACCGTCACCATAGATTGGTAAAGGTCTTTCATTAATAATATTTGAAATACACAATGGTATTAATTTCTCAGGAAAATGATTGGGTCCATAATTATTGGAACAGTTAGAAACAATAAATGGCATCCCGTAAGTATTTCCATAAGCTCTTACCAAATGATCGGAGGCAGCCTTGGACGCAGAGTAAGGAGACTGAGGGTCATAAGATGTAGTTTCTAAAAAGAAACCTGTTTCCCCTAAACTTCCATATACTTCATCTGTAGAAACGTGATAGAATAGATTTTTTCTCTTTTCATCCGGAAATCTGCCGTGAGTGTGATCGGGATTCAATGTCCAAAACTCTTTGCATAGATTAAGAAGATTGGCAGTCCCGTTCACATTGGTATTAATAAATGCCATAGGATCTGTGATACTTCTGTCTACATGACTTTCTGCGGCCAGGTGAACAACAGCATCCGGATTATATTTTTCAAATACCTTTCTTAGTTCTTCTGGCTTTGTAATGTCAGCTTTCTCAAAAACGTAATTAGGTTCATTTTCAATATCCTTAAGGTTTTCAAGATTTCCGGCATACGTAAGTGCATCCAGATTGATAATTGTTGAATCGGGATTGTTTTTTACAAATTCCCTTACAACGTGTGATCCGATAAATCCGGCACCTCCGGTAATAATTATGTTTTTCATCTATTTATTTTGAATAGTCTTTCGACCTATACTTTTATAATAAAATTCATTTTGCGCAGGGATTTCCAACGGATACATATTTCTTCCGTCGAAAATAACTTTGTTTTTCATCTTTTTAGCCATCAGTTCAAAGTTCGGATTTTTAAATTCCGGCCATTCGGTAGCAATAAGCAAAGCATCAGCATTCTCTAATGCATCATACATTGTTTTGGCATATTCTATCTGATCACCGATTACTTTCTGAACATTTTTTTCAGCAACAGCATCATATGCTACAATTTTTGCGCCTTTTTTTAATAAAAGGTTGATATTGTCTAAAGAAGAGGCTTCGCGGATATCATCCGTATTGGCTTTAAATGCTAATCCCCATAAAGCGATGGTCTTCCCTTCAATATTTCCTCCGAAATATTTTTCAATTTCTGAAACCAAAATAACTTTCTGAGCGGTATTGACCGTTTCCGTAGCTTCCAGGATCTGAAAATCAAAATCTTCTTCTTTACCGGATTTTATAAGGGCTTTTACATCTTTAGGAAAACAGCTTCCTCCATACCCGATTCCCGGGAATAGAAATCTGTGGCCTATTCTGTCGTCACTTCCCATACCTAGTCTTACTTTATCAACATCGGCACCTACCTTTTCGCAGTAGTTGGCAATCTCGTTCATAAAAGTAATTTTTACAGCAAGGAATGAATTGGCTGCATACTTAGTAAGTTCAGAAGACTTCTCATCCATAAAAATGATAGGGATCCCGGTGTTGGTAAACGGCTGATAAATCTGTGCCATTATTTCCTTTGCTTTTTCCGAACTTGCTCCTACCACTACCCTTGAAGGGTTCATGGAATCTTCAACAGCAAAGCCTTCCCGTAAAAACTCAGGATTTGATACCACATCAAAAGGAATGTCGGTCTTTGCTGAAATAGTAGCTCTTACTCTGTCGGCAGTTCCTACAGGAACGGTACTTTTATTTACGATGACTTTATAGTCCGTCATCATTTCACCGATATTATTGGCGACCTGTAATACATAAGATAAGTCAGCTGATCCGTCTTCTCCCGGAGGAGTAGGTAAGGCGAGATATACGACCTCACTCTTATCTAACGCTTCTTTTAAATCGGTGGTGAAAAACAATCTTTCTGCCTGAATGTTTCTTAAGAACATCTCTTCAAGGTTCGGCTCATAAATGGGAACGATGCCGTTTTTCATACCTTCTACTTTCTTTTCATCAATATCAACACAGTATACTGAATTACCAAGTTCTGCTAGGGTAGTTCCTGTTACAAGACCTACATAACCTGTACCTACAATAGTTATATTCAAAATGTATGTTTTTAAATTTTAGCAAAAATAATAAAAATACTTTCAATGTCTTCTTAAATTTTATCATAATAAAAGATAGTATGGACTTGATTATAAGGAGATTTTGTTATTTTATAAAAAATACCTATATTTGCATAGGATTTACAGAAAAATAATGAAAAGGCTTCGGAAGAAAGCCTTTTTTCGTACAGGTAGATCAAAATAGATATATGGAATTTAGAAAAAGAATTGAAGAATTATTGAATGAATTCCTGGAAACCAGAAAGGATTTATTTCTTATTGATTTAAAAATTTCTGCAGGGGATGATGTTACAGTGATACTGGATGGGGATAACGGGGTTTCTTTACAGGATTGTTTAGATGCAAGCCGTGCCATAGAATTTAATATGGATCGTGAAGAGCATGACTTTAGCTTACAGGTGATGTCTGCAGGATTAAGTGAGCCTTTGGCTACTCCGAGACAATTCAATAAAAATATCGGAAGAGATATTGAGGTCCTGTTAAATGATTCTTCTAAAATTGAAGGAGAACTGTCAAAGGTGGATGAAGAGAAAATTACTCTTATTCTCCGTTACAGAAAGCCAAAGGATATAGGAAAAGGAAAGGTAGATGTGGAGGAGGAAAAAGAAATTCCTTATTCCGAAATTAAAAAAGCATTAGTAGTAATTAAATTTTAAAAAAAGAAAAAAAATAGATGGACAATATAGCGTTGATTGAATCCTTTGGTGATTTTAAAGACGAAAAAGGGATCAGTAAAATTGATCTTATGGCAATTATTGAGGATTCACTGAAAACTCTTTTAAGAAAAAGATTTGATTCAGATGATCACTTCGATGTGATTGTGAATCCTGATAAAGGAGATTTTCAGATATTTTTGAATAAAACTATTGTAGAGGACGAAATGTCGGAAGATGATGATTTGGAAATTGAAATTTCTGAAGCCAAAAGGATAGACCCGACGTTCGAAGTAGGAGAAGAATATACCATGGAAATCCCGGTTGCCCAATTGGGAAGAAGGAATATTCTTACTTTAAAGCAGATTTTGGCTACTAAATTGCAGGAACATAACAATGCTATGTTATATGAGCAGTTTAGAGACCGTATCGGGGAGATTGTAGTAGGGGAAATTCACCATATCCGTCACAAACACGTAATATTGCTTGATGATGAAGGAAATGAATTTATATTGCCGAAAGAAAACCAGATTCCATCCGATTTCTTTAAAAAAGGTGAAAATATCAGAGCTATTGTAGAAACAGTAGACTTTAAAGGATCTAAGCCTCAGATCATTATTTCAAGAACGGCACCTAAATTTTTGGAAAAATTATTAGAGCTGGAGATTCCTGAAATTCAGGACGGAACTATTATATTGAAAAAAGTAGTAAGGATTCCGGGTGAGAAGGCGAAGATTGCCGTAGATGCTTATGATGACAGAATTGATCCGGTAGGAGCTTGTGTGGGAGTGAAAGGATCCAGAATTCACGGAGTTGTAAGAGAGTTGAGGAATGAGAACATCGATGTTATTCAGTGGTCGAAAAACCCTGAAATATTAGTGAAGAGGGCTTTAGGAAATGTGACGATCAACAAAATTGATATCAATGAAGAGCAGAGTTATGCATTAGTATATACTCCGGTTGAAGAAATTTCCAAAGTGATCGGAAAACAAGGTCAGAATATCAGACTGGCTTCTTGGCTTACCGGATATGAAATTGATGTATACAGAGAATCCAGCGAAGATGATGATGTTGAATTGAAAGAATTTAATGATGATATCGAGCAGTGGATTTTGGATGAATTTAAGAAAGTAGGTCTTACTACTGCAAAATCGGTATTGGATAAAGATACGGAAAGCCTGTTAAACATGGTGGATCTTGAAGAAGAAACTATTGATGAGGTTAAACGTATTTTAAGAGAAGAATTTGAAGATTAAGATTTTAAATAAATTTTAATAATTAGTAAAACAGAAATACTTTAATTTTAAGAATTAAAAATAGTAAATAATATAAATGCCAAAAATTAGATTAAATAAAGCGGTTAAGGAATTCAATATTTCGATGTCCAGATTAGTAGAATTTTTACAGTCAAAGGGTTTCGAAGTTGAAAGCAATCCTAACGCTCAATTAGAAGAAGCGGCATATTCTGCATTGGAAGCTGAGTTTGCTAAGGATGGTGAACAACGTAAAGCTTCCCATGAGGTGGTGATCACTAAAGTTCCGGAAGAAAAACTGGAAATTGAAGAAAAGAAAACCCCTGAAGTAATAAGAGCTAAAGCTAATATAAAGCCTGAAACCAAAATTTTAGGTAAAATAGACTTAGAATCTAATAAAACTGAAGTTGAAGAAACTCCTGAAGAAGCTCCTCAGGTAGAGGAGAAAAAAGAGGAGGTTGTTCCTGTACCCGAAGTAAAAGCTGCTCCGGAAAAACAGGAATTTAAAGTTTTAGATAAAATTGATCTGTCTCAAATTGAAGGAAAGAACAGGCCTGTGAAAAAAGACAAGCCTAAGGTGGAAGAGAAAAAAGAAGAAAAAAAGCCTGTAGAAGTTGTGAAAGAAACTCCTAAACCTGTGGTGGAACCTGAAAAGAAACCAGCCGAGGTAAAAGAAGAACCTCAAAAAACAGAGGAATCTCAAGAACCTCAAAAAATAGAAACGGTTTATCAAAAGCTTGATGGACCTAAAATTGTGGGTGAGAAAATTGACCTGACTCAATTTGCTGAAAAACCTAGATCATCCGCCGGTGCGAAAAAGAAAAGAAAAAGAATCGAAAAGCCCGGAGGAAATTCTAATAATAACAATCAGCAAAATTCCGGTAACAATCAGCAGTCTGGAAATAACAACCAAGGAGGCGGAAACAGACCTCACGGTGGAAACCAGGGGAACAGACCTCATGGTGGAGGACAAGGAAATAATAACAACCGTAACCAACAGGGAGGTGGCTTTAAAAAAGGTCAGAATAACAACAGACAGGGAGGACAGAGAGTTATGCCTGTTGAGCTGACTGATGAGCAGGTTAAAAACCAAATTAAAGAAACCCTTGAGAAGTTAACCAACAAAGGGGGCAAATCCAAATCTGCAAAACATAGAAAAGATAAAAGAACATTCCGTAGAGAACAGGACGAACGTCAGCAGCAGCTTGAAGCTCAGGACAGAACTCTTAAGGTTACCGAGTTCATCACTGTTGGTGAATTGGCAAGCTTAATGAATGTTTCACCTACTGAAGTGATTTCTGCATGTTTCTCATTAGGAGTTATGGTAACGATGAACCAGAGACTTGAAGCGGATACTTTATTATTAGTAGCAGATGAGTTCGGTTATAAAATTGAATTTTCTGATGCTGATTTAGAAGAATCGGATGTAGAAGATGAAGTGGATAATGAAGAGGATCTTGTTTCAAGAGCTCCGATTGTGACAGTAATGGGACACGTAGACCACGGTAAGACTTCCTTGCTGGATTATGTTAGAAAAACTAATGTGATTGCAGGTGAATCAGGAGGTATTACCCAGCATATTGGTGCTTATAACGTGAAACTGGAAAATGGTCAGAGAATTACATTCTTAGATACACCGGGTCACGAAGCCTTCACCGCGATGAGAGCGAGAGGTGCTCAAATTACCGATATAGCGATTATCGTAATTGCAGCCGATGATGATGTAATGCCTCAGACCAAAGAAGCAATATCTCACGCCCAGGCAGCAGGAGTACCAATGATTATCGCCATCAATAAGGTGGATAAGCCTAATGCCAATCCGGATAATATCCGTCAGCAACTTTCCGGGATGAATATCCTTGTTGAAGAATGGGGAGGAAATGTTCAGTCTCAGGAAATTTCTGCTAAGTTTGGTAATAACGTAGATCTTTTATTGGAAAAAGTTTTACTCCAGGCAGAATTGCTTGAATTAAAAGCTAATCCTGACAGAAATGCACAGGGAGTTGTAATTGAAGCTTCATTGGATAAAGGAAGAGGATATGTTTCAACGCTTTTGGTTCAAGCCGGAACATTGAGAGTTGGAGACTATGTCTTGGCAGGGAAAAATCATGGTAAAGTAAAAGCTATGCTTGATGAAAGAGGAAGAAATCTGAAAGAAGCAGGACCATCGATTCCTGTAACCATTTTAGGTTTGGATGGAGCACCAACTGCCGGAGACAAGTTTAAAGTATATGCTGATGAAAGTGAAGCGAAGACTATTGCTAATAAGAGAGAGCAACTTCAGCGCGAACTTTCCATCAGAACTAAGAAACATACTACTCTTGAGGAATTAGGTAGAAGAATTGCCCTTGGAGACTTTAAAGAGCTTAACATTATCCTGAAAGGAGATGTGGATGGTTCCGTTGAGGCTTTATCGGATCAGTTACAAAGACTGTCTACTGCAGAGATCAATGTAAATATCCTTCATAAAGGGGTAGGACCGATTACCGAATCAGATGTTAACTTAGCAGCTGCGTCAGATGCGATCATTATCGGATTTAATGTGAGAGCCGGAGGTAATGCAAGAGAATTAGCGGATAAAGAAGAAATCGAAATCAGAACCTACTCTGTAATTTATGCAGCTATTGAAGAAGTTAAAGAAGCGATGGAGGGAATGCTTTCACCGGAAATTAAAGAACAGGTAATCGGAAACGTAGAAATCCGTGAAGTGTTCAAAATTTCTAAAGTAGGAAGTATTGCTGGTTGTATGGTTCTTTCAGGAAAAGTAACAAGAAATTCTAAGATCAGAGTTCTTAGAGACGGAATTGTTAAATTTGATGGAGAATTAGAGAGTTTGAAACGTTTTAAAGATGATGTTAAAGAAGTAACCAAAGGTTATGAATGTGGATTGAATATAAAAGGTTATAATGATATTGAAGTAGGAGATATTCTTGAAGTTTACGAAGAGGTAGCTGTTAAGAAAAAACTAAAGTAAATAAAGACTTTAATATAATAAAAAGCCATTCTATTGCAGAATGGCTTTTTTATTTTTCGTTAAATTAAAATTTATAATGATTCTAAATAACTCCACTTTTATTGCTTAAAATTAGTTAAACATATTTTGTTAAATAAAGAATATCTATTTAACAAAATAATAAAATATTTTCCTAGAAATTATAATTGAAACTACATACTATTAAATTATAATAAATTGGAATACAAATATGTTAAAAAGTTGTGAATGTTAATAATTATTAGCATATTTGCCTTCTTAAATATATTAAAATTTGTTAATATGAATGTTAAATTACGTGTATTAAGTGCGGGGGCTCTGTTTTTCCTAGGACAGGCTGCTTTTGCACAGTCATCCAAGAGGGATACTACTACGAAAGAACAACAGATTGAAGAAGTTGTTATGGTAGGATTTGGACAGAAAAAAGCTGTTCAAGAAATTACAGGGTCAACCTCTACAATGAAAGCTAAGGCGATTGAAGATATTCCAGTAGCTTCCGTTGATAAGATGTTGCAGGGAAGAGTTACAGGGGTACAGACAGGATCTACTTCTGGACAGCCCGGAGGTTTCGCTTCTGTAAGGGTTAGAGGGGTTGCTTCCATTAATGGAGGGGTTACTCCAATTTATGTTATTGATGGTGTGAGAGTATCATCAGGTGACTTAACGGGGAATAGTACAACTGCTAACATTTTAGCGAACATAAACCCAGATGATATCGAAAGCCTTACAGTTCTTAAAGATGCTGTATCAACATCGGTATATGGAGCCGATGCAGGAGCAGGTGTTATCGTAATTACTACTAAATCAGGTAAGAAAGGAAAGCCTAGATTTAACTTGAACTATAGCCACGGTGTTAGTGATAGAGCTATTGAAGGATATAGAGGATTAAATGCATCCCAGTATCAAGAATTAGTTGCAGTAGGTGTATTAAATAGATATTCTTCATTAGGAACACTAGATAATACAATAGCTGCTATTAAAGCGGGACAATTAGGAGCTTCTGCAGCTACTATCTATAACACAGGAGCAGATACCGACTGGAGAAATGCACTTTCTCATTCAGGAGGAGCGTATGTTCAAAATGCTGATTTCAGTGTTTCCGGAGGAAATGATCAGATTTCTTATTATACTTCCGTTAACTACTTTGATCAAAACAGTATTGTAAAAAATTCATATTTTAACAGACTTACTTTTACCAATAAATTAGATGTAAAAGCAACAGATAAACTAAGATTTGGAACAAACCTTCAGCTTTCTTACAGTAAAATTAGTACACTGTCTAACGGAGGAGGTTTCTCGAATCCTGTATTAGGAGAATACTTCTTGAGACCTACAGATCCTTTATATAACAGTGATGGAAGTTACTATTGGGGAGCTAACGGAAGAATGTCCAACGGTTTATTTAATAACGCGGCATTACTTGAGCTAAACTCTCAGGTAGGTAAAACTGCGAGAATTTTCGGTAGTTTATATGCTGAATATGATATCCTTAAAAATTTAAAATATAGATTCGTATTTGCTCCTGAATATATCAATATTGAAGAGGATGAATACAGAAGCCCATTACATGGTGGCGGAAGAAACTATAACGGATTGGCTGTATCAGGAACAAGAAGATATTTTAACTTTAACGTTCAGAACATATTAAGCTATAACTTCAAATTACAGGATAAACATAATTTTGATTTTGCTGCTATTCAGGAAGCTTATAAAACAGATTTCAGAAATCTTACAGCTACAGCTTCAGCGGTTGGGGTTCTTAGTCTTTCTACTCTTTCAAACTTTGTTAAAATGCAGTCTATGGCTGGTACCAAAGTTGAAACAAGTAGATATGGATATGCTTTAACGGGTCACTATGATTATGATAAATTTGTTTTATTGGATTTATCTTATAGACGAGATGTATTGTCAAACTTTACACCGGGACAAAAAGAAGGAGACTTCTGGTCTGCTGGGTTAGGTGTTGATTTAGCAAGATTAGATTTCCTTAAAGGGATAGAAGCTATTTCTTCTTTGAAATTCAGAGCTTCCTATGGTAAAGTGGGTAACCAAATTTCTGCTCTTCCATACGCTCTTTATTCTTATTCAACAAACTATGATGATTTAGCTGCTGCAACTTATTCAGGAGTATACAATCCTAATTTGAAATGGGAAACTATTAAACCTTTTAACGTAGGGTTTGATTTTGGATTCTTCCAAAACAGATTAACAGTTTCTGCGGATTACTATAATAAAAAGACTGAAGATTTAGTATACAACATTCCTTTATCATCTGCACAAGGTTTATCTAGTTATGTAGATAACATTGGAGACTTGGTTAACAGAGGTTTTGAATTTGCTGTAAATGGAGACATTTTTAAAGGAAGCAGAGATCAATTTAACATGAGTGTTGGTTTCAACTTAAGTACATTACATAATGAAGTTACTTCATTATATGGAGGTGCGGTTAACACAGGTACTACAACAATCAGAGTGGGAGAAAGTGTACGTACATTCTACTTAAGAAAGTGGGCTGGTGTAGATCCTAATAATGGAGATCCATTATGGTACATCAATGGTAAAGACGGAGCTACTACCAATAATTATAATGAAGCTCAGCAAGCAGTTCAAGGATCTTTCTTGAGTAAAGTATTCGGGGGAGCAAACTTTAACTTTGCCTATAAAGGTTTCGGTCTTGATGCTCAGTTTACGTACGGATTCGGAGGTAAAATCTATAACGATTGGGCCAACTATCTGTTCAGTGATGGTCAATATACTTTAAACTACCCTGGATATGCTGATCAAATGGACTATTGGACTCCTGAAAATACTACAGCAGCAAACCCTAAGCCTATCTATGGTGGTAACAAACGTAGTAATTCTGCTTCTACAAGATTCTTGTATGACAGTGATTATATCAGATTAGGAAATCTTAAACTTTCATATACATTTACAAAAGATTTCTTAAACGGTTCCGGGTTGAATTCTGTTCAAATCTATTTGATGGGAACAAACCTTTGGACACACACGTTTGACGATGGATTGAAACTGGATCCGGAAATTAACTTGGATGGTACATCCAACCTTAACTTACCAATTTTGAGAACTTATAGCATAGGTGTTAGTATTGGTTTTTAATATTTAAAAAAGAATTAAAATGAAAATAAACTTTTTAAAAGTTGCAATTATAGCATTTGGAATTTCTACAGTAGCTATTTCTTGTAGTGATGATTTTGTAGAGACAAAGTTTGAGCAAGATGTGGAACAGGGACCTTTGACTAGCTTAACGGAAGTTGAATCTTTTACTAGAGGTATGTACACGTCTATGAGATCTTCTACTTATTATGGAAGAGATTATGGGTTATATGCAGAAGTAAGATCTGATGAAATGTACAGTAACTTATATGCAGGATATTACAATACAGTATATAATTATACTATGACGTCTTCCGATGCATATGCAAGAGATACTTACAGACAAATCTACACTGCAGTAGCTAAAGCTAATATTTTGATTAACACTGATGTTAACGGAATCCAAGGAACAGATGCAGACCGTAAAGCTGTAAGATATCATATCGGTCAGGCACGTGCCTTAAGAGCTTTGTATTTCTTTGACCTATTAAAACTATATGGCCAGAAATATACAGGTGGAAACTTAGGAATAGTTACTCCATTGGTATATGATCCTAAAGCGATGCAAGGTAGAGGAACGGTAGCTGAGAATGAAGCTCAGATTGAAGCAGATTTTAATGCTGGTCTTGCATTAATGGAAGCAAACATAGGAGGAAGTGTAAGTACGGATAAAGTAGATCTTACTATTAATGCAGTTAAGACATTAATGACTAGATTTTATCTATATAAGCAAGATTATGCTAAAGTGAGAACATTAGTAGATGAAATTGTAGCAAGTGCACAATATCAGGTAATGCCTGAAGCTTCTTATGTAGGTTCATGGAGTGCTTCTAAACAGAATAATAGTATCTTCGAATTGGCAGTAGGTGTTGCCGGAGCAAACGGTACGGATTCTTGGGGATATATGTTCAACTATGATGGGTACGGAAATACTGTAGTTAGCCCGGATTTATATGATCAGTATGATGCTGCGGATGTTAGATCTCAAATTATTGAGTTTACGGACGGAGAGTATTATTTATATAAATATCCAAATCTTGAAGGATCTGATAATATTAAACTAATCAGATATGAAGAAGTTCTTCTTAACGGAGTAGAGGCTGAGCTTAATGGAGGTGATCCTGCTAAAGCGTTAACTTATTATAACTTAATTGTTGAACAGAGAGGTCTTCCTGCTGCATCTTCTGTAGATATGGCAACATTGAAATTAGAAAGATCTAAAGAATTAGTTGGAGAAGGATTTAGATTATGGGATCTATTGAGATGGGGAGATACAGTACCAAGACCAGCAGGTGTAAGTACAAACCCTCAGCTGACAGCTTTCCCAATTCCAAGAGTTGAAACCGATATCGCGGGAACGCCAATCGTTTCAAACCCTGGATATGATAACTAAGATATAATTATAGTAATTATAAAAAAAAGGCCTGGTAACAGGCCTTTTTTGTTTATATTTAAAAAAAATATTATGAAATCAATAGCCAAATTAGCTGTAATAATTCTAGGTTTATTTTTTAATTCTGTTTTATTCAGCCAAAATAACAATATGGGAGGAAGTGTTTTAAATGTAAATGAAGGCAGAGCATTATTTTCTCAGACTAAAGCACCTGATAAGTCTACGGTAATTGACGGGAGTCCCTATATCAACGGAGGAAATTTCCAAAAAGTAAATATTCAGGGATATAGTAAAGATGTACAGGATCTACGGTACAATGCCTATGAAGATGAAATGGAATTTAAAAATAATGAAGAAACTTTTTATGCCAATAAAATAGATGGACTCATCATTGAATTTCCGAAATTGAAGAAAGTCTATAAATGCCTAAATTATACCTATGATAATAAATCTAAATCAGGGTATCTGGTTATATTATCAGAAGGTCCTACTTATTCCTTGTTTAAAAGAGAGAAGGTAGAGCTGTTAAGGGGAGAAAAAAGTCCCAATGGCTATACAAAAGATGCAAATGATTATTTTGCAAAAGATAAGGATTTATATCTCATATCAAAAGATTCACAGTTCTATAAGTATCCAAAAAATTTCAAAGATGCCGCTGAATTATTTTTTTTAGACAAAAAAGAGCTTGAGACCTTTATAAAATCCAATAAAATAAGCTTCAGTAAGGAACCTGACATGATTAAGCTTGTAGAATTTATTAACAAGCGTTGATATGAAAAAAACATGTACTTTTGTATTTCAAAAATAAAGAATGAAGTACATATTTTTTATATTAATCTTCTTTGGCTGTATTACTAATGCGCAGGTTGTAAACAAAACCGATTCCAATAAGATAAAGGAAGATACGTTGGTGATAGACTCCGGTCAAAAAGATTCACTGAAAATATTTAAACCAACTATAAATGATTATCTGTATCAGACCCAGTTTTCCGAAAAAAAGGTTTTTGATACGGTATTGACATTTGATAAAACCTATATCTTTTCACAATATAATAACAAAGATAATTTTGGAAGAGCTCAGGTCGCCAATATAGGAGCCGGTTTTAACCCTTTATCTTTTGAAGTCAATCCTGAACAGGATCTTGCTTTACTGCCTACCAATAAGTCTTATGGAATTATAGGAGCAAAAGAAGTAAGATATTATGACGTGAAAACACCTACCGCTTCATTTGTTTATCATAATTCTATGAGAAACGGTGCAGCCCTGAAATCTACTTATACCCAGAATATTGGAAAGAGATTTAATTTTGCATTGGAATATATGGGACTTCGTTCCCAGGGGTTGTACAGAAATTCACTGGCATCCAATAATAATACGATCTTTTCCGGGCATTATGTTTCCAAAAACGGGAACTATGAATTATTTGCCCATTACCTTCATCAAAATGTAAATAATCAGGAAAATGGAGGAATTGTGGAAGATGATCTTTTTCAAAGTGGGGACAGCAACCTTAGTAACAGGCAGAATGCCCAGGTCAATTTATCCTATTCAAGCTCACAGTTTTCGTACCGAAGATATTATCTGAGCCATCAGTTTACCCCTTTTAATTCTGAGAAATATCCTTTTAGAATACGACATACTATTTATCATCAGGGAAACAAATATTATTATGGACAAACGGCTTTAGAACCTTATTGGTATACTGATGATACCGAATTGGTCTCCAACTTTCCGCTGTCCACCAAAAAATATTCGGATAACCTAAGCAATACGGTAAGCCTTGTATTTGATAACGAAAAAATTAAGCTCGATGCAGGAGTCCGTTACCAGGTGCTTAAATTCGGGATGAACCAGACTGCTTTGGAAAATCTGACGATTCCCGCAGAACTTAAAGAGAACAGACTGGGTGCGGTTGGAAACTTACAGGTTAAGCTTTGGAATAAAATTCAGCTTAATTCCTTTTTGGAATTTTCCAATGGTAAAGAGTTTGGAAACTATTTAAAAACGACCAACAACCTTAAATTTGAACCCATAAAAGATTACTTTGTCAACGCTAAAGTAAACTTTCAGAGTGTTTATCCTACCTTTAATTATCTACTGAATACTTCGGTTTATAATAAATTTAATTATTATCTGCAGAATGCCAGTAACCAATCCATTACCGAGATAGGAGGGAATATCAATTTAAAATGGTTTAAAACTGAACTTTTCGTAAACTATTTTAGAATAGATAACTACACCTACTTAGATAGTAATGCACAGCCTCAGCAAAGTGACGGCTCATTGAATATCTCTCAGATAGGAGGAGATGCAACTTTCAGTTTTGGAAAATTTCATCTTAACACAAGATTGCAGTTTCAGAATGCTTTAACCAATAAAGAATTGTACCCAATGCCCGGCTTCATAGGAAGAGCCAATATTTTTTATCAGACCAAAGCATTCAAAAATGCAGCAGAAATTCAGGCAGGTATTAAAACCTATTATTTTCCCAAATTTGCTTCAAGAGATTATTCCCCGATACTAAACGAATATATTTTACCGAACTCCAATTCTTTTTCAATCGGAGGACAGCCCATTGCGGATGTTTATTTCAATATGAAAGTAAAGAAAATGTTTTTCTTCATAGAAGGTCAGCAGGTAGGAACTTTACTTTCCAACAACAAAGCCTATGCATTCCCGCATTATCCGGTATATGACTTCAGATTGAATATAGGAATAGTTTGGTATCTGTTCAATTAAAAGAGAAAATAGAAGTTGAAAACAATTAATAAAATATCATTTAACGATATTGAAAGTATTCCTCAGCTCATCAAGGATTTTTTAAATCATGAAATTGAGGGTTTTGAAAACAATACGTTTACGCTGGAAAATTTCACCCGGCAAATTCATTCTAAAGAGCAGTCTTTTTCGGATGAACAGAGGGAAATTTTGGCACAGACTTTTGAAAAACAACTTTCCAACCTTCCATTATCTTCCAGGCAGAAGGATAATATATTAAAGATAAAAGAATCCAATACGTACACCATTACAACGGGGCATCAGCTTAACCTCTATACAGGACCTGTTTTCTTTGTTTATAAGATTTTACAAACCGTTAAAACCTGTACTTATTTAAAAGAATATTTTCCGGACTTTAATTTTGTTCCCGTTTATTGGATGGCCTCCGAGGACCATGACTTTGCGGAAATCAACCACTTTAAAACGGAAAACGGCTACTATGAGATCAATGAACCATCAGGAGGACCTGTGGGACGTATATCCATCAGTGATACCTTCTTTATTTCAGAATTTGAAAAAGAATTTAAAGATTCCGTATTTGGAACCGAGCTTATTCTGATGCTGAAAGAAGCTTATAAAGAAGGAAATACTCTTACGGATGCTATTAAAACAATTGTTAACAGGCTTTTCTCAGAATTAGGATTACTGATTCTGGATGGAGACAACAAAGATTTAAAAGCTCAGATGAAGAATATCTTTGAAGATGAGCTTCTTAATTCCAGTCTGAATAACACTTCAAAAGAGAAAGTAGATTTTCTTACGGCAAAATATGGAAAGGTGCAGGTAAATCCTAGAGAAATAAACCTTTTTTATCTTTCCGATACAAGAGACAGAATTGAGTTCAACGGTGAAAAATATTTTGTGGTTGATAAAAATATTATATTCACTAAAGACGAGATCCTGAATGAACTGCAGCAGTTTCCGGAAAGATTCAGTCCCAATGCATTGATGAGACCGGTTTATCAGGAAAAAATATTACCCAATCTGGCTTATATAGGAGGAAATGCAGAAATTATGTACTGGCTGGAGCTGAAAGATTATTTTTCAAAAATAAATATTCCGTTTCCGGTGCTGATTCCCAGAAATTCAATGTTATTTTTAACAGAGAAAACGCTAAAAAAAGTAGATCATCTGGATTTACATATTGAGGATTTCTTTCAGAATTTTGCTGCCATTACCAATAATAGAATTTTAGATAATAATGAAATTTTGGATTTGCTGGACCAAAAAGAACATCAGCTTACCCAAAGTTTTTCTGATCTGAAAGCTATTGCCGAAACAACGGAAAAATCATTTGGCAACCTGGTAAAAGCAGAAGAAGTAAGACAGCTCCGCTCATTTCAAAGAATGAAAAAGCGCCTTTTACGGGCAGAAAAAATAAAGCAGAAAGAATTGCTGGAAAGGCTGGAGAACCTGTTTTTGGATATTCATCCGTCGAAAACATGGCAGGAAAGAGTCTATAACTTTAGTGTATTCTTTGCAGACAATGGCTATGCTTGGCTTGAAACTTGTTTAGAAGAGATGGTGGTTCAGGAATCAAAACTAATAATTATTGCCATTTAATTTTAAAGAAGTATTTTTGTAATTTATAATATCAAATATGATAAAGCGGTTTTTTATTTTGTCAGGTTTATGCATGTTTTTGAGTGCTTCAGCTCAGACATCTCATACAGTTGTAAAGGGAGATACTCCTTATAATATTGCCAAGCGATATAACATAACTGTAGATGAGTTGCTAAAACTTAATCCGAATGTTAAAGACGGAAAGATTGCGATCGGTGATGTCTTAGCCGTTAAATCTAATAAAAATACAGTTTCCGGAACTGCTGTAAAATCAGGATCCAGGGAATTAGGTAAGATAGTTTTGCAGCCTAAACAAACCATTTATGGGATTACAAAACAATACCGTATCTCAGAAACTGATCTTAGAAAGCTCAATCCGGATTTGGATTCTCACATGAAAATTGGAGATGAAGTAACACTTCCTTTGGAAAGCATAAAAAAATATGGAGAGGGGCAAAGCCTAGCGTCCACGCCGGTAAAAACTCCCGATGCTGTTACGGAGACACCAGTTACTTCCGCTAATGAAGGAGAAACATATGTGATCCAGTCCAAAGATAATTATTACAGAATCTCGAAGAAATTTAATATCTCTCAACAGGAATTATTTGCCTTAAACCCAGGATTGGAAGAAAAAGGATTAAAGCCCGGCGAGACTATCTTTATTAAAAAATCAGAAACTGAAATAGCTAAGAATTCAAAAACAACGATAGACTCTGGAAATGAGAAATCGAGTTCAAGAAGCACTGTAGAAGCAAGCGCTTCTGCAGATGAATATGTAACCTATACCGTACAGCAGGGAGATACCGTTTTCTCTATCGTAAATAAATATGGAATCAGCATTGATGAACTGATCGCCCTTAACCCGGAATTATCCAACGGGTTAAAAGTAGGAATGATCCTGAAAATTAAAAAGCTGGATCCTGCCTATATCAAAAAGAATGGAGATGCGCTTAGCGTAGTATTGATGTTGCCATTTGGGTACAGTACGAATGAGACCCAATATAGAAATATGGCAATGGACTTCCTTACAGGAGCAAAATTAGCCATTGAAAGAAATGCCAGAGGAGGACAGAAGCTTGATATTAAGATTGTAGACTCAGGAAATGAAGCTACATTCAGAAATTCATTGACTCAGCTTAATCCTAACAATACCGATCTTATCATTGGTCCATTCTTCAAATCCAATGTAATTGATGTGTTGGATTTTATTAAAAACCAAAAAATTCCGGTAGTGGCCCCTTTCGCCAACTCACCTGAATTATATGACCATAGTAATCTTATTATTGTAGAAACCAATGATAATGCCTATGCTGATAAGATTATAGATGAAGTAAAAGGAGTATATTCCGACCAGAAAATATATATTGTGGCAGATGCTAAAAAAGAAAATGCCAATTATATAAAAAGCCATCTTGAAAAAGAAGTTAAAAATCCAAATGTAGTTATCGTAAACTCACCTTCGGACATACAGCTTGACCAGAATATAGCAACAGGGCAATCCGTTCCTGTCATCGCTATCCTTGCCAATAATAATGACAGCGTGGGAGAAGCATTCTCCAACAGAATAATAGCTTTATCTAAAGAAGTTCAGGGATTAAAAGCTTTCAGTATGTATTATACCCCAAGTTTTGAGAAAAAAGTGGATGATCTCAGCCAGGCAAGCCTTGTCTATGTGATGGACAGGAAGATCAATACTGACGGTAGCTTTGAAAAAGAAATTTTGGCAGAATATAAAACCAAATACTGTAAGACACCTCCTAAATATGCTATTATCGGTTTTGATATCGTAAACGATATGCTTACCAGAGAAAATAAAAGAGGAGAAATATTCAAACAAATGAATAAAGTCCAGACTCAGCTTGCAACCAAGTTTGAATTTGTAAAATCTAAAGCCAATGGTGCCTACGTAAACACAGGTTACCGTGTTGTAAGATTAATTCCTTAAAGTTTGAGTTATTAAGGAATTTTTTTAACATTATACTTATATTTGCATAATATTTTAAATTAATAAATGAAAGCACTTGTATTTCCTGGGCAGGGTTCTCAATTCGTTGGGATGGGGAAAGAATTATATGATTCTAGAAAAGATATAAAAGACTTGATGGAATCTGCCAATGAAATTCTAGGTTTTGATATTCTTTCTGTAATGTTTAACGGAACAGATGAAGACCTGAAAAAAACAGAGGTTACACAACCTTCGATATTTATCCACTCAGTAGCTGCTTTAAAAGCAATCAACGGACTGGGAGCAGAAATGGTAGCCGGACACTCATTAGGAGAGTTTTCTGCGCTGGTAGCCAATGGCGTTTTATCCTTCGATGATGGTTTAAAGCTCGTATCACAAAGAGCCAAAGCAATGCAGGAAGCATGTGATGCTAATCCAAGCTCTATGGCCGCAATCTTAGGATTGGAGGATGCTAAAGTAGAAGAAATTTGTAGTCAGATTGAAGGGATTGTTGTTCCTGCCAATTATAATTGCCCCGGGCAATTGGTAATTTCAGGAGAAACAGCTGCTGTTGAAGAAGCTTGTGCCAAATTAAAAGAAGCAGGAGCAAAAAGAGCGTTGTTACTTCCTGTAAACGGAGCCTTCCACTCTCCTTTAATGCGGCCTGCACAAGAAAAACTGGCAGCGGCGATCGAACAGACCAAATTCAGAAAAGCAACCATTCCGGTATATCAGAATATTACCACTACGGCGGTAGTAAACCCTGATGAAATTAAAAAGAATCTGATTGCTCAGTTAACGGGCCCTGTAAAATGGACTCAGTCCGTTCAGAATATGATCAAAGACGGAGCTTCTAATTTTGTAGAAGTGGGTCCGGGAAAAACCCTTCAGGGATTGATTAAAAAAATTGATAATAGTGTAGAAGTAGCTTCTGCTATTTAATTATAATACTATGGGCGAGATATTTTCACCAGGAAAGCTGATGCTTACTTCCGAATATTTCGCAATAGATGGAGCTCTTGTCTTAGCAGTACCTACAAAGCTGGGACAAGAGTTTTTCTTTGATGAAAAGCCCGATGGGCAATCCCTTATTTTCTGGAAAGCTTACCATCAGAACCAATTATGGCTCCATGCGGTTATTGATTATAAAAATTGGGAAATTGTGGAAGCGAACCTTATTCCCGCTGCTGAATTTATACTCAAAGTATTAAAGAATGTACAGGAGCTTTCCCAAACAAAATTCAAAGATACCACCTCCTATTATTTAAAAACCAACCTGCAATTTCCCGCTGATTACGGACTGGGCAGCAGTTCCACATTAATGAATAACCTTGCGGAATGGTCCGGTACGGATCCTTTTCAGCTTAATGCGATAAGTCTGGGAGGAAGCGGATATGATATTGCCGTAGCCAAAGAAAAATCAGCTGTTCTCTATCAAAGCCAGCCAGATATACAATACACTAAGGTAGACTTTAATCCCGTATTTAAAAATGAGCTGATATTTATTCATTTAAATCAGAAACAAGATAGCAGGGAAGGTATTGCCTTATACAAATCCCGGGAGAAATCTCAGGCATTAATCAACGAATATACAGACCTGACAAGAAAAATTGTAGATTGTCAAAACCTGGTCGAGTTTTCCGGACTGATGATGATTCACGAGCAAAAAATATCGGCCTTTTTGAATATGCCTACCGTGAAGGAAAAGTTCTTTCAGAATTGTCCTGTCTTTGTGAAAAGTCTGGGAGCTTGGGGAGGAGATTTTGTAATGAGTGCAAAATTTGAGGGGTTTAGAGACTATTTTTGGGGAAAAGGATTTACCACAATTTTTGAGTGGGAAGATTTAATCGGTTGATTTTTAGATTTTTATACGTCTGTTTTTTTCTTTGTCATTCTGACTTATATCATTATATTTAAAGAGACTTAACAGTAAATTAATATTTAATTTTGTTAACACAAGAAAGAAATAGAAAATATAAGTAAAATGAAACACGCTAAAATCGTCCAGGATTTAGAAAAATTAGGTATCAAGGGAAACTATGAAGTCATTTATAACCCTTCTTTTGAAGAGTTATATCAGGCAGAAATATCCCCTGAGAATCAAGGCTTTGAAAAAGCTGAACTTACAGAATCTGGTGCAGTATCGGTAAAAACAGGAATTTTCACGGGCCGTTCACCTAAAGACAGGTACATAGTTCAGGATGATGTTACTAAGGATACGATTTTCTGGGATGGAAAAGTCAATTTGCCAACAACATCGGAAATATTTGATTCTTGTAAAGAATTAGTAGTGGACCAGCTTTCAACTTCTAAGAAAATTTATGTAGTAGATGCTTTTTGCGGAACTAATGTTGATACAAGACTTAAAGTAAGATTTATTATGGAAGTGGCATGGCAGGCACATTTCGTCACGAATATGTTTATCCGTCCTTCCCATTATGAACTGGAAAACTTTGGAGAACCGGATTTTACGGTAATTAATGGTTCTAAAACTACAAACCCTAACTGGGAAGCTCAGGGATTACATTCTGAAAACTTTATCATGTTCAACCTTACTGAAAAAGTACAGATTATCGGGGGAACCTGGTACGGTGGAGAAATGAAAAAAGGAATGTTTGCCATGATGAACTACTACCTGCCATTGAAAGGTATGGCTTCCATGCACTGTTCTGCCAATGTAGGAGAAAAAGGAGATGTAGCCTTATTCTTCGGTCTTTCCGGAACTGGAAAAACGACACTTTCTGCAGATCCTAAGAGATACTTAATCGGGGACGATGAGCATGGTTGGGATAATAATGGAGTGTTTAATTATGAAGGAGGCTGCTATGCTAAGGTTATTGATCTGTCAGCAGAAAAAGAACCGGATATTTTCAGAGCTATTAAAAGAGATGCACTTCTTGAGAATGTGGTGGTCAACAACGGAGTTGCTGATTATACAGACGGATCCATTACCGAAAACACAAGAGTTTCTTATCCGATCTACCATATAAATAAAATAGTGTTACCATCCAAAGCAGGACATGCTAAGAAGATTGTTTATCTTTCTGCCGATGCCTTTGGAGTATTACCTCCTGTTTCTATATTGGATGAGAATCAGGCGCAATATCACTTCCTTTGTGGGTACACTTCAAAACTGGCAGGAACTGAAAGAGGAATTACGGAACCTCAACCATCTTTCTCCCCTGCATTTGGAGAAGCTTTCCTTACTTTACACCCAACAATGTATTCTAAAACACTGATCGGGAAAATGAAAGAACACGGAGCAAAAGCATATCTGGTAAATACAGGATGGAACGGGACAGGAAAGAGAATTTCTTTAAAAGATACAAGAGCGATTATTGATGCGATCATTGACGGAACCATTGAAAATGCTCCGAAAGCGAAAGTTCCTATTATGAACTTAGAAATTCCTACTTCATTACCGAATGTATCAGAAGGGATTTTAGATCCGAGAGATACCTATGGTTCAGCTTCTGAATGGGAAGATAAAGCTAAAGATCTAGCGGCTAAGTATATCAAGAATTTTGAACAGTACTGTAATACAGAAGAAGGCAAGAAGTTGGTAACTTCAGGGCCTCAATTACAGGAACAAACCATATAAACATACGAAAGCCTCATCATTGATGAGGCTTTTTTTATTGTAAGCTTATAATAGCTAATTGATATCCTTTCATTCCGAAACCGGACAATACACTGTCCGTACAGGCAGCTGTAACGGATTTTTGCCGGAATTCCTCTCTTTTATAGATGTTACTGATATGAACCTCTACTTTGGGTTTCCTTATATTCTTTAAACAATCAGCGATTGCATAAGAATAGTGGGTAAAAGCGCCGGGATTGATAACCACTGCATCAAAATCATGTTCCTGAAGCCTGTTGATAATTTCCCCTTCAATATTGGACTGGAAATATAAAATTTCGTTAGAAGAAAATTCTTTTTTTAATTCATTCAGATAATCTTCCATGGAAGTCGTTCCATATACTTCAGGTTCTCGTGTTCCTAAAAGGTTGAGGTTGGGTCCGTTGATGATTAAAATTTTCATAAAGTAAAAATAGGGGATTTTTTGAAGATATGTGAAATAATGGATGATTATTTATTTTGTTGTGTATGGGTTAAAATATCCAAGTTAAAAACTCATCATCAAATAACTATTTCCATAGATACTGTTCTGATCTTCCCACTCAATCATTAACAGTAATATCAAGATGTAAAGAATCCATTTTTTTAGCCTTTAAATCAAAATAGAAAATTTTATTTGATTTGTCAGTAAGCTTGAAAAATACTTTATTATCGTTTTTCTATTCCCGATTATACTTTCTCATTGGTTAATAAAAAGAGACAAAATCTGTTATTTCTTTTCAGAAAGAATCTGTTCCAACTGCTTTTCCAGTTTTTCGATCTTTTCAGATTGTCCTTTAAGCTGCTTATTCTGCTCAATGGAATAGAGAGTAAGCTCTTCGATTTTTTCTAAAAGCTTGGCGTTCATTTGCCCTAGTCCAATTCCATTTTCTTCGACTTCTTTTGCAGATGGAATATTAGGTAAATGTCCATTTTCAGCAATGTATTTTTCAATATCTTCTAAGCTATTAAGAGTATAGTTGTTTTTAAAAACATAATCAGGCCAGTTTTGAAGATCTACCTTTACTTCTTTGGCGTGAACTATTCCATTCACATCTAATTTGTTGGTAGGATTACTGATTCCTATTCCCACATTTCCATTGTCAATAGCTGCAAAATTGGAAGTTTTACCAGTGATATCAGTACTTCCGTAGTAAGTTCCTTTAGGAAGGTTATAGAGGGGATCATTAATTGATACGGACGTTAAGTTGAGTCCGGCAGCATCCTGGTAAGCTCCCGTGTTAGAGGTTATGGTAGAATTGGTGTAGTAGTACTTTGTGCCTCCTCGTAAAAAAACAACAATATCATTAGTGGCCAGTGATACCACGACTCTTCCTAAGAAATTAACGATCCTGGAATTATTTGTAGTGTCATATCCATAGGTGAAATTGTCCACACGAAGACCGTTACCACCGGATCCCCATCCGTATCCGACTCCCGTTATGGCTACAATACCGTGAGCCAGCCAGTTTCTTCCTTCATGGATGTCGTTACGGGTTATAAAAAATGTTCTGTTACCTCCATCAGAGGTTGTAGGTTTGAAGCTTACGGGAACATACTGATTTAGATTTCCGGCAGTCGTAAAGCTTGAAAAAGTTTGTGATTGAAAATTATGAAAGATCACAAAAACTAAAATAAATAAAATTTTTTTCATTATGTAGTGTTTTTTAAAGGGTGTAAAGATAAGAAAATACATTAGTATTTAATTTAACATAATATTGGTAATCAAATTATTAAAATTGAATTAATATATGGAAGACTTATTAAAACACTTTAAAAAGTGCTACCTTTGTACTATGAATCTGCTCAGACTGATTTTCGCATTCTATTTCATGGCATTATCCATAACGCCATGCGCAGATACATACCCTCAGCCGGAAAATAGTCGGAATGCATTAACTTCTATAAATATTCGGGCTTCCCATTTAAAAGATAGTGCAGATATATGCTCACCGCTTTGTAGCTGTAACTGTTGTCAGATGACCGTAACGGCTTTTAAAATGGACCCTTTATGGGAGTTTCCGGCAGAAATTAAAACATATTTTTCCAAAAAAATTCTTTTCCATAAGAATGACCTTTCCTATCAGATATACAACCATATCTGGCAGCCACCCAAAATTTAATCTATTGATCCATAGAAAGTTTTTACTTTCTGAGTATTCGAACTTTGCAATACCATTGCAGAGGTTTCATTAATATTTTTGCACTGTTATCGTAAGATACATTGCATATGTTATTCAATAAAAATATAATCAATAGTGTTAGATAAAATCATAAAATTTAGTATCAAAAACAAAATTGTTATTGGTATAATGACTTTGCTACTCATCATCTGGGGAGTATGGAGCGCCAGTAAGCTTCCTATTGATGCAGTACCCGATATCACGAATAATCAGGTTCAGATTATTACAGTGAGCCCCACGTTGGCAGGAGAAGAGGTTGAACAGTTTGTAACCTTTCCAATAGAACAGAGCATTGCTAATATTCCGGACATTGTGGAAACACGCAGTATATCCAGATTTGGATTATCAGTAATTACAGTTGTTTTTAAAGATAATGTAAACATTTACTTTGCCCGTCAGCTTATTACAGAAAAATTAAAACTGGCAGAAGAAAATATTCCCAAAGGAATAGGAACTCCCGAACTAGCGCCGGTAAGTACCGGATTGGGAGAAGTATATCAGTATATTCTGCATCCTAAGAAAGGGAGTGAAAAGAAATATAATGCAAAAGATCTGCGTACTATGCAGGATTGGATAGTAGCCAGACAATTATACGGAACAGAAGGAATTGCTGAGGTAAATAGCTTTGGAGGAGAATTGAAACAATATGAAGTAGGCGTAAACCCCAATCAATTGAAAGCATTGGGAATAAGCATCTCAGACATTTTTACAGCACTTGAAAAAAACAATCAGAATACAGGGGGTGCCTATATTGATAAAAAACCTAATGCCTATTTTATCCGGGGAATAGGTCTGGCTACCTCTTTAGAAGATGTAAAAAATATAGCAGTTAAGAATACAGGGAGTGTTCCTATTTTTATAAAAGATGTTGCTAAAGTTGGCTTTGGGCATGCGACCCGTTACGGAGCAATGACCTATAACGGACAGACAGATGCGGTAGGAGGTGTAGTTATGATGCTTAAAGGAGCGAACAGTAATGAAGTTGTTAAAAGAGTTAAAGAAAAAATTCCTGTTATTCAGAAATCATTACCCGCTGATGTGGTAATAGAACCGTTTTTAGACAGGACAAATCTCGTGGACAGAGCTATAAGTACGGTTCAGAAGAACCTTATAGAAGGAGCTTTGATCGTTATTTTCGTTTTAGTATTGTTTTTAGGAAACCTTAGAGCAGGGCTCATTGTAGCATCTGCCATTCCTTTGTCTTTACTATTTGCTTTGGCAATGATGAACGTCTTTGGTGTAAGTGCCAACCTTATGAGCCTTGGAGCGATAGATTTTGGGCTTATTGTAGACGGAGCGGTAATTATCGTAGAAGCTACCCTGCATCATTTGGGGTTGAGGAAATCTATGAAAAGGCTGACCCAGCAGGAAATGGACGAAGAAGTATTTCTGTCCGCTTCAAAGATCCGGGGAAGTGCAGCCTTCGGAGAAATTATCATCCTTATCGTATATATTCCTATTCTCACCTTAGCCGGAATTGAAGGGAAAATGTTTTCTCCAATGGCCATGACAGTAGGTTTTGCGATCCTCGGAGCATTGATACTTTCTCTTACCTATATTCCTATGATGTGTGCTCTTTTCCTATCTAAAAAGATTTCCCATAAAGAAACCATTTCAGATAAGATGATGAACTGGCTTCAAGGTAAATATCAGCCGTTATTAAAGAAAACCATTAAAATAAAATATATTGTTGTAGGAATAGCCGTGGGCTTATTCAGCATCTCAGTCGTGTTATTCAGCAGGATGGGGGGAGAATTTATTCCACAATTACAGGAAGGAGACTTTGCGTTTCACTGTATTCTTCCACAGGGAAGTTCCCTAAGCCAGAGTATAGAAACTTCTATGCAGGCTTCCAGAATAATCAAGCAGTTTGATGAAGTAAAAATGGTAGTGGGAAAAACAGGAGCTGCAGAAGTGCCAACGGATCCTATGCCGCCTGAGGCAACCGATCTTATCGTAGTGCTTAAACCCCAAAGCGAATGGAAAACTAAAAAATCCTATACCGAACTTGCAGACGAAATTACAGAAAAACTACAAGTAATTCCGGGAGTGTTCTTCGAGAAAAACCAGCCCATCCAGATGCGTTTTAATGAATTAATGACCGGAATCAGACAGGATGTGGCCGTTAAAATATTCGGAGAAAATATGGATACGCTTTCAGTATATGCAGATAAAGTAAGTAAGGTGATCCAAAGTGTGGATGGAGCCACTTCTCCGCAAGTGGAAAGAGTAGGCGGGCTTCCTCAGATTAATGTAACCTATGACCGCACCAGAATAGCCAATTACGGATTGAATGTAGAAGATGTTAATAATGTATTGAGTACTGCTTTTGCAGGAAAAGCTGCCGGACAGATCTTTGAAAATGAAAGAAGATTTGATCTTGTGGTGAGGCTGGATAGCATTTACCGTTCCAATATTGACGATGTAAGTAACCTGGTGATTCCTACAAATACAGGGGCTCAGATCCCTTTGTCACAGGTAGCTAAAATAGATTATAAAATAGGGCCTGCCCAAATCAGTAGGGAAGCAGGAAAAAGAAGAATTGTAATCGGATTCAATGTGAAAGGAAGAGATGTGGAAAGCGTAGTGCAGGATATTGAAGATAAACTTTCCCAACAGATAAAATTACCTCCCGGATATTATTTTACCTATGGAGGACAGTTTGAAAATTTAAAAGAAGCCAGCCAGAGACTGACGATTGCAGTTCCGATTTCACTTTTGCTCATTTTCATGCTGTTGTATTTTACTTTCCATTCCTTTAAGCAGGCTACCTTG
The DNA here is from genome assembly GCF_048572715.1 of Chryseobacterium sp. CT-SW4. GTDB lineage: Bacteria > Bacteroidota > Bacteroidia > Flavobacteriales > Weeksellaceae > Chryseobacterium. The sequence continues at coordinate 3,331,756 of NZ_CP183840.1, read as the reverse complement.
ATATTTACAGCCATTCCTATGAGTGCTATCGGAGGAGTATTGGCCCTTCTTTTAAGAGGAATGCCTTTCAGTATCAGTGCGGGGGTAGGCTTCATAGCTTTATTCGGAGTAGCAGTACTGAATGGAATCGTGTTGATAGGAACCTTTAATCAATTAGAAAAAGAAGGGGAATCCGATATTATAAAACGAGTGGTGGAAGGAACAAAAACCAGGTTAAGACCCGTATTAATGACGGCAACAGTAGCATCCCTTGGTTTTCTTCCTATGGCAATGAGTTCCAGTGCCGGAGCTGAGGTTCAGAAACCGCTTGCTACCGTGGTTATCGGCGGGCTTATTTCCGCTACTCTTCTGACTTTATTTGTATTACCTATGTTGTATATTATTTTTAACTCAAAGATTAATATTAAAAACAAGCTGAAAGGAAAACCTTTAACGCTGGTTGTTATATTAGGACTTCTGTTCTCTGCACAAAACTTTAAAGCCCAGACTTCACGTGATATAACATTGCAGGATGCTTTAGAACTTATGCAGAAGAATAACACTTCCATCAAAGCAAAAGATTTGGGAGTGCAGGCTTCAGAAGCATTAAAGCCTACCGCCAATGAACTTCCTAAAATGGATTTCAATGCACAGCTGGGGCAGTATAACAGCTCCAAATTTGATCAGTCATTTGCCATTTCACAGAGTATTCCGTTTCCGACCTTATTTAAAGCAAGAAAAGAATTAATAGCGGAACAGGTTAAATCCAGGAAAATCGAAAAAGATTTAACGGTCAATGAACTGGTAAAGCAGGTGAGATCCTATTACTATCAGATTGAATATTTGCAGTATAACCAAACAAAGCTGCAATATCTCGATAGCTTATATGGGGACTTTATAAAAATAGCTACCATAAGGTTTAAGGCTGGAGATATCAAGAAAATTGAAATTAATACGGCAGAAACCCAGAAAGGAGAAATCAATCTTCTGTTACAGCAGAACCGGGTATATTTAATCAATGCTTATAAAAATCTGAAAGCAATACTGAACACTGATGAAGATATTGCAGTACCCGTATCAATGGATTATGAACCTTTAAAACTGGAATACCTTTTTGATAAAAATACCATTTCCAGCAACCCTACGATCCAGCTTTTGAAACAGAATATAGAAATCCTGGAAAGGAATAAAAAAGTGGAGAAAGCCCAGGGCTTACCGGACTTCAGCCTTGGATACACCAATCAGTCATTAATTGGGATTCAAACGGTAAACGGGCAGGAAAAATATTTCGGATCCGGTAATAGGTTTAGCTCGGTAAATGTCGGCGTTTCTATTCCTCTCACCTTTGGAGCAACAAAAGCAAGAATCCGCTCTATTGAATATCAGAAGCAGATGGAAGAAAATAACCTGCAGTACCAGCAGCAGCAGCTGAATGCCCAATTGCAGAATTCAATAAGCCAGTATCAGCAGGATTTTGAACAGTATCAATACTATGTCAATCAGGCAATACCTAACGCTGGCAGTATTGTAAAAGCAGCACAATTAGGCTACAAAACAGGAGAAATTTCCTATGTAGAATATTTATTTGCCTTACAGACTGCTACGGATATTGAACTGAAATACCTCCAATCCATTCAGGAAGTCAATCAAACCGTGGTTACTATTAACTCTTTAATTAACAGATAAAAATGAAACTTAAACTTAGTATCATCGTAATAATTTTTATAGCTTTAATAAGCTGTAACCAAAAAAATGATGAAAAAGCCGATATAAAAGAGAATACGGAAGCGCCGGCCGAAAATCCCAATCCGAATATAGCTTCTGTTACAAAAGAACAGATGAATGCCGTAGGAATAGCACTGGGTAACATAGAGATGAAAGAACTCACGGCTACCGTTAAGGCCAATGGAGCATTAAGTGTGCCCAATAATAATAAGGCCAACGCGACATCCCTATATGGAGGAGTAATCAGGACTTTAACCGTACAGGTAGGAGATAATGTAAGAAAAGGTCAGGTAATAGCCACCATTGCTAATCCTGAATTTATACAGCTTCAGGAAGAATACCTTACAGCGGGGAGCAATATTACTTTTGCCGAACAGGAATACAGAAGACAGAAAGAACTTTTTGATAATAATGCAGGAGCCAAAAAGAACCTTCAGAATGCCGAAGCTCAGTTAAAAGCTTTAAGAACAAAAAGAGCATCTTTACAGAGACAGATTCAGATGATGGGAATAAGTCCCGGAAATGTTTCCAATGGAAACTTAAGATCAGGATTAGCAGTAATTGCTCCGATAAGCGGTACCGTCAGTAATGTATTTCTAAAGCTGGGAAGTTATATTGACGTCTCTTCACCGGTAATTGAAATTGTAGACAACAGTTCATTACATTTGGATTTGCAGATATTTGAAAAAGACTTACCTTCCATTAAAGTAGGACAGCGCATCCACTTCACTTTAACCAATAATCCGGTGGCTGAATATGATGCAGAAGTATATAGTATCGGAGCTGCTTTTGAAAATGAAAGTAAAACAGTGCCTGTACATTGTAAAGTGCAGGGAAATAAGGCAGGATTAATTGACGGGATGAATGTTACAGCAGTAGTAAGCCTGGATAATAAACTGATGCCGGCAGTCCCTAATGATGCCATAACAAGCTCGGAAGGAAAAGATTATATATTTGTCCGTACCAACAAAAAAACCGGGCATACGGAGGAAAATAAAAAAGAAGCCCTGAATTTTGAAAAGATAGAAGTAGTAAGTGGAACCTCTGACTTGGGGTATACAGCAATTACCCCTGTAAAACCTATTCCGGATAATGCGCAGGTGGCTGTAAAAGGAGCGTTCTTTATCAATGCAATATTGACGAATACAGGAGAAGAAGAATAAAACTAAAACCATATAATATGTTACTCAATAAAAGAATATCCATCCGGTACTTCCTTAAGGGGATCCAAATCCAGATTCTATGGATCGTTATATTTGCGATATTTATAGGCATTCTGGATCGTTTATCCATATTCAGCGAAATCATACTTCCCCTGAGCATACCAGCTATTTTGGGAACTGCTGTTTCTTTGTTATTGGCGTTCAGGACTTCACAGTCCTATGAAAGATGGTGGGAAGCAAGGATCATCTGGGGAGCCATTGTGAATGATTCCCGTACCCTTATGCGGCAGATTATCCAATTCTTACCCGCAGACAGAAAAGAAGAAATTAAAGCATTTGCCGAAAGACAGATCATCTGGAATTATGCCCTGGGAGAATCCTTACGAAAACTGCCCTTTTCAGTAAAAGTTCAGAACTATCTTGATATCCATGGAATAGAAGCCCAAAATATTCCCAATGCTCTGTTAGATGCACATTCCGACCAGGTGAAGCAAATTGCGGAAGCCGGATACATATCAGATTTTAAACAGATACAACTGAATGAAACCCTCTTGAGACTCTGCGACAGCATGGGAAAATGCGAACGGTTGAAAAACACAGTTTTTCCTAAATCGTACAGCTTGCTGCTGCACATATTGATTTATGTATTTGCTTTTATCCTTCCGTTTGGATTGGATGACTCCCAGCTGGTGATAGAAATCCTGATCACCATCCTGATTCCTTCCGTATTCATAGCCATTGAGAAGACCTCTATTCTCATGCAGGATCCATTTGAAAATACACCTGTGGATACACCAATGACCTCTTTGGCAGAGACCATAGAGATCAATATCAGGCAGATGATTGGGGACGGAAATATACCGGAAAGAAAAGAAAATTTCTTATATTACATTATGTAAATCACTTACAAATAATTGATTTTAAAGCAGAATGAAATGAAAAAAGATATAGAAAACAAACTAATAAATAAAAATACCAAACCCACAAGTATGAGGATTTTGGTATATGATCTTCTGAGCTCTCAGGAAATGGCTTTATCCTTATCCGAGGTAGAAGATCATTTTGAAAATGCAGATCGTACCACCATATACAGAACATTGAAAACCTTTGAAGAAAAAGGAATCGTACACAGTATTCAGGAAAATAATACAACCAGATATAAGCTGTGCCATGATGGCTGTGATGAAAAAACACATAAAGACTGGCATCTGCATTTCTATTGTAAAATATGTAAACAGACTACCTGTAGGGAAGATATTGCACTTCCGGAAAATCTTCAGACCAGTTTCAGAATTGATGAAATAAGGCTCTTTGCAAAGGGTATTTGTGAAAACTGCCTGAATGAAAGTTTGCAATAGTATTGCATTTAGTTTAAAGTTAAATTTGTTTAAAATTATCAACTTATGGAAGAATGTTGTAGTACAAAACCGAAAGATAAAGAAATAAAAAAGGAACATTTTGATGGGGATGGACATGACCATTCTCACGGTTCAGAAGATAAAACCACCTTGCAGCTGTTTTTGCCTGCCATCATATCATTTGTTTTACTGTTGGCGGGAATAGCAATGGACAACTATATAAAGCCCGACTGGTTTAAAGATTGGGTACGTATCGTATGGTATCTTGCTGCTTATATACCTGTAGGATTGCCGGTTATTAAAGAAGCGGTGGAAAGTATTGGTAAAGGAGATATTTTCTCAGAATTTTTATTAATGAGTATTGCTACCATCGGAGCCTTTGCGATCGGTGAATATCCGGAAGGGGTGGCTGTAATGCTTTTTTATGCAGTAGGAGAAGTATTTCAGACTTTGGCGGTATCAAGAGCAAAAAGTAATATAAAATCTTTGCTGGACCAGCGGCCTGATGAGGTAACGGTTCTAAGAGACGGACAGCCAGTTACCATAAAGGCTGAAACGGTGAATATCGGAGATACAATCCAGTTAAAGCCGGGAGAAAAGCTGGGATTGGACGGGGAATTACTGACCACCTCGGCTTCTTTTAATACAGCCGCTTTAACAGGAGAAAGTAAACCTGATACCAAAAGTAAAGGAGAAGCAGTGCTCGCGGGGATGATTAATCTTAATACGGTAAGCCTGGTAAAAGTGACAACCGCTTATCAGGATAGTAAGCTGAGCAAAATTTTAGAGCTTGTACAAAATGCTACGGCCCAGAAAGCTCCTACCGAATTGTTCATTCGTAAATTCGCGAAAATATATACTCCGATTATCGTTCTTTTGGCCATCTTGATCTGTTTACTGCCCTATTTTTTTGTCGCAGACTATCAGTTCAGGGATTGGTTGTATAGAGCCTTGGTATTCCTGGTGATCTCCTGTCCGTGTGCCTTGGTTATTTCCATTCCGTTAGGATATTTCGGGGGGATCGGAGCGGCAAGCCGTAACGGGATCCTGTTTAAAGGAAGTAATTTTCTGGATGCCCTTGCCAATATACAAAATGTGGTGATGGATAAAACAGGAACAATGACGGAAGGAGTATTTAAAGTACAGGAAGTCTCTTTTGGAGAAGAATTTAATAAAGATGAAATCCTGAAAATGGTGAATGCACTGGAAAGTAAAAGTACTCACCCTGTTGCCACGGCTATTCATAACTATGTAGGAGATATTGATTATACCTTACCTCTCGAAAACGTAGAAGAAATTGCCGGTCATGGATTAAAAGCTGAGGTGAATGGAAAAGAACTTTTGGTAGGAAACTTTAAACTCCTGGACAAATTCAATATCACCTATGATATAAAGACCGATAATATCGTGTATACATTGATTGCTGTGGCATATGGAGGAAAATTTGTGGGATATCTTACCATTGCGGACAGTATCAAACCGGATGCACAGGCGACCATCGATAAGCTTAAGTCATTAAACGTTTCTTCCACTATGCTCAGCGGAGATAAATCCTCAGTAGTGAAATTTGTGGCAAGTACGTTGGGAATTGAGAATGCATACGGAGATCTTCTTCCCGAAGATAAAGTGAATAAAGTAAAAGAAATTAAAGCTAAGAAACAAAGTGTTGCCTTTGTGGGAGATGGAGTAAATGATGCTCCCGTAGTAGCTTTAAGTGATGTGGGAATTGCAATGGGAGGATTGGGAAGTGATGCCACCATTGAAACTGCGGATGTGGTGATTCAGGATGATATGCCAAGTAAAATTCCAATGGCGATCTCCATAGGAAAGAAAACAAAAAAAATAGTATGGCAGAATATCACCCTCGCATTTGTAGTTAAAGGAATTGTTCTTATCCTCGGAGCCGGAGGTCTGGCCACCATGTGGGAAGCGGTATTTGCCGATGTAGGAGTGGCATTAATTGCCATATTGAACGCTGTAAGAATACAAAAGATGAAATTTTAAATATCCATAATTAACTTAACAGAAAGTTCCATTGATCTTTTTCAGTGGAACTTTTATTGTAAATGGAAGAAATGACAATCATCATAACGGTAAACTAAGGTGTGAATACTAAATTTGTAGTACATTTAACCAGATGAAATTATTAATATCCATATTCATTATTTTTACAATGGCTGTACGTCCGGTCCTGCCATTGGTGAACTATGCGGTTAATTATGATTACATTGTTAAAAATCTCTGTGTAAACAAAGATAAACCACTCTCTACCTGCAAAGGAAAATGTTACGTTGAAAAAGAACTGGTGAAAACTGAAAAGCAATCCGGTACATCAACGGTAAAGATTCCTGTAATGGAAGCTTTTCTTTCCTGTAAAATTCTTGTTTGCCCAGGTAGAATTATAGTGGATCGTACTCAAAAAGCTGAATATAACGGCGATTCAAACTTTTCAACCTCAGAATATTTTACTAAGATATTCCGTCCTCCTTTAGCCTGATTTGCCTTATTTCTAAAGTTTTGATAACGCATCAAAACCGTTTTCTCGTTAATGTTAATTAAAATTTAATCTGATGAAATCAACAATCATTTGGGCAGCTATACTGTCAGTATCTCTAATATCTTGTACGAAAGAAGCTCCTAAAGTAAAGCATAAAGAAAGCATGAGCACTTCCCAGGAAAATCTGAAAAATGTAAAAGTGGTCAATGCACAGGACCCTATCTGTCATATGGAAACTGCACAATATTTAAAAGATACAGCGACATATAAAAATAAGGTGTATGGTTTTTGCAGTCCATACTGTAAAAAAGAATTTAAGAAAGCTCCGGAAAAATATGCCCAAAAATAAAATGAGCAATAAAGGTTCTAAAAATATAGTGGTAATACCCATTGTGGTCATTATAGTACTTTTTTTAGGAATAGGGATAGGGATGAATTACTTTAAGAGTAATTTATATACGGTAATGAAAGTCCCGGATTTTGAACTGACAGATCAGAATAATAAAAAGATCACCAATAAGGATATGCTGGGAAAAGTATATCTGGTAGAGTTTTTTTTCAGCAGCTGTCCCACGATTTGCCCGGTAATGAATACCAATATGCGAGTGGTAGAGGATGAGATTAACAGTCCGGATTTTGGAATTATCTCTATAAGTATTGATCCCACGAATGATACTCCTGAAGCCTTGAAGCAGCATGCTAAAAGAATAGGGGTTAAATCTCTGAACTGGCATTTTCTTACGGGCGACCGTACGTATATCGGTAAATTGGCAGATCAGTTCAATATTTATGTTGGAGATCAGGAGGATGAAGGAGAAAGTCTTAACCATAGCGGTATGATCGCTTTGGTAGATAAAGAAGGAAATATCCGTTGCAGGTATAATAAAGACAATATGCCTATTCTTTATTATTCAGGATTAAATTATGAAGACCCCGAAGGCAGAATACCTAAGCTCAGCGGGCAATACCATCCCGACAGGGAATTGCTGATAGAAGATATCAGAAAATTATTAAAAAAATAGTGTTTAATCATAAAAGTACTGATTATGAAAATTATGAAAATCGCTGCCTTAGGTGCAGTATTCGCAGCGCAATTCGCTTTTGCGCAATTCAAACAGACTCCGTTAGCATATGCATACAATGCATTGGAAGGCTCTATTGATGCCCAAACTATGGAAATCCATTATACCAAGCATGCTGCAGGATATGTAACCAACCTTAACAAAGCTATTGCAGGAACTCCTTTAGAAAAGGAAAGCCTGAATCAGATCCTGGGAAAGGTGTCCACATTAAGCCCTGCCGTAAGAAATAATGCCGGAGGACATTATAACCATGAACTTTTCTGGACGATGTTAACTCCGGAGAAAAATACACAGCCCTCTGCAAAACTTTTGAAGGCAATTAACGAAAGCTTTGGAAGCGTAGATGCTATGAAAGAAAAAATTTCCAAAGCGGGGGCAGACCGTTTCGGATCCGGATGGGCATGGCTTGCCGTAGATAAAAACGGAAAATTATTTATTTCTTCTACACCCAATCAGGATAACCCTTTAATGGATGTGGTGGAAGAAAAAGGAACTCCTATTTTAGGAATTGATGTATGGGAGCATGCTTATTATCTGAAATATCAAAATAAAAGAGCAGACTATCTCGGAGCCATCTGGAAAGTGCTGAACTGGAAAGAAGTGAGTAAGAGATATGAAGAAGCATTAAGCAGAAAATAAAAAAATGCGGCCTTTAAAGGCCGCATTTTTTATTGAATTTCTCAGTTGATGGATCAATTTTCTTGAGATAGGGTTTATTTTTAAGTTTATTTTCATAAGACCTTTATAAACGTTAATAAAAATAAAAGCTGTAACTTTAAGCTAAATGGTAAAATGAAGTATGCATCATCAATTAGAAAAACATTACGTCAACCGGATAGGCTGGCTTCGGGCAGCTGTTTTAGGAGCCAATGACGGACTCCTGTCAACAACAAGCATTGTGATAGGAGTGGCGGCAGCAGAACCGGATAGGCACACCATTATTTTAGCAGCTTTAGCAGGATTGATTGCCGGTGCAATGTCGATGGCGGCAGGGGAATACGTTTCCGTAAGTTCCCAGTCCGATACGGAGAAAGCAGATCTTGAAAGAGAACGTAAAGAGCTTGAAGAAATCCCCGAAATTGAACTCATGGGGCTTGCCAAGATCTACGAGCAGAGAGGAGTCAGCAAAGAAACCGCTTTGCAGGTCGCCCGGGAGTTAACGGATCATAATGCATTAGAAGCCCATGCGCGTGATGAATTGGGAATTAACGAGATTACCCAGGCAAAACCTTTACAGGCTGCGATAGCTTCATTTGGCTCATTTGGATTTGGAGCTGCTTTGCCATTTATGGTTTCTTTATGGGCCCCTATTGAACAAATGGTATACTATCAATATGGTTTTACGATTGTTTTCTTAATGATCCTTGGAGCTATCTCCGCAAAAACAGGAGGTTCTCCCATTGGAATTGCTGTGGCAAGGATATGCTTCTGGGGTACTATTGCTATGGGGGCTACAGCCTTTGTCGGACATTTGTTTGGAGTGAATGTAAATTAAAGAAACCTTCGCGCAGCAGTCATTGGTTCCCTATGAATTTGTAATTTCAATAATGGATTTTAATCTTTTTTTAAGGGGATAAAATGCTTCAATTGGATTTTTATAGTTAGATTTATGCTCATTTTTTCTAAAAAAGGGTTTGTATTCTATGCATATTTATAATAATTGCCCCTCTTTTTACCCTTGCAAGAGAGTGTTCCCTCTCTTTTCTTTCTTCTTTTTAAATTTAATTTTTTTATGGGGAATAAAGTTTTAACTTTTTGATTGATTGCATATTAAGTGACGCTTTTTTGGATATTGTTTGGTAATATACCGAAAATGCATTAACCTTGTTTACCCTCGTGGGTGAAATCGGGGAGGGTGTTTATATTTGAAAAAAAAAGAATCCCTATAATTTTGCTTTCAACGCAAACTATTAATTGATGAGCTTTAATATCCTGATTCCACCTCCTGTTTAAATTCCCAATTATCAACTTTAAAATTTTAAAAATTCCTAAGGCTTAGGAAAATTGAATTTTTACCTCTCTCATATCTCTGTATATCCAACAGCAGGGACAGGATTCTTTATACAATAAACAAAAAAATTCTATAACAAAAATGAAAAAAATGATCTTATTAGTCTCGGCTTTATTGAGCGTTCCCCTGCTTGGGCAGTTCGGAGTCGGGACGAAGGATGTACACAATGGTATCATCCTTCAGGTTGAAAGTCAGCCGCATGTTTCCAGCAACTACTATGGAGGAGTTCTTTTCCCTAGAGTGGAACTGACTTCTACCAGCTCTTTTTCTCCGGTAACCGGAGATGCGGTGAATGGATTGATGGTATACAATACATCAACTTCCGGATCCGGTGAAACGGCTGTTGTTCCCGGAATTTATTATTGGGATACCTCTGAAACACCCGCTTCATGGGTAAGAATAGCACAGAAAGATGCCAGTGAGACTGCATTATTCTCCAATCAGGATACCACCACTGACATTAATGATGATGATGGAATATATGCTCCTATTTTTGAAAATGTAAGGTTTAATACTAATCCGTCATTGTATCAGAAAATAGACAATACTACTCTGAAAATTAATGAAGTAGGATACTATAAAGTAATCCTGAACCTGGATCTGGCGTCTTCGGGAGGTGCGGATAATTTCGGGATTGAAATTGTAGTGAATAACCAGGATAATATTGTTTCAGATAACCTTTATATTCCCGGAAGATGGGATTCTGAAGGAGGGGATGAATCCAACTTTCCTAATGGAAAAACCTTTGTGGTATATGTTCCGATAAATGTAGAAGGATATACCCTCAGGGTGAGATCTTATGAGATAGATCCCAGTACGGATGTACGTTTCAAAAACCCGGATACATCAACTATTTCAATTGAAAAAATCAGATAATTATGAAGAAATATATTATATGTATTGCACTCCTAAAAGCAGGTTTTATCGGCAGCGAATTAAAAGCCCAGGTAGGAGTTAACACTAAAAATATTGAAGATGGAGTGATGCTGCAGCTCGAAAGTTCCAGTAAAGGGGTTCTTTTTCCAAGAATGGCTCTGACCTCAAGAACTTCCGCTTCACCACTGGATGCTTCTATTCCTACAGGAACCATTGTATTTAACACTACTACTACCGGAAGTTTTCCCAATATCATTACACCAGGATTGCATTGGTGGAGTGCTGAGGAACAGCAATGGACCAACCTGAGCACGGATTTACAGAACGTTACGGCTAAATATGTGAATACGGAAAATACCACTAATTATAATACCACAAATTGGCAAAATGTTAGACTTTTCGGAAGTGAAGTATTCAACGAAAGTGAATCTATTTATAATGTGAATAAGTCAGACCATACGGTGACGTTGGGAATGTCAGGATTGTATTCCGTTTCGACATTATTATCGTTTGACCGTGATGATGCAGATGAAGAGGGAAGAGTATCCATGACTGCCAGGTTGTATGTAAACGGGCAGCCTGTAGGAACCGAACAGGTGTTTTCACCGGGATTTACTACATCGATTGATGACAACCGGGGATTATTTTCGCATTCATTTACGGAATATATCGAATTGAATAAAGGCGATGTATTATGTGTGAAAATAAAGAAAACAACAGGGACTTACGCAACTGATTATGGAATAGCTAATGTTAAATTTTTACAGGCCGGAGATTCCAGTATTGCTTTATTACGTATCCGTTAATTTTTAAAAATAGAAAAAATGAAAAAGATATTTATTAAACTTATGTTAGTTCTGCCGATGAGCTTAGCTTATGGCCAGGTGGGCCTTGGGACCCAATCTCCTGCCAACTCTTCTGTTATGGATATCACCTCTACCAATAAAGGCGTTTTAATTCCCCGTGTAGCCTTAAGTTCTACTCAGGATAAAGCACCGTTGTCAGGTAATATTCCGACGGGTACAATGGTATTTAATACTGTGAATGCCGGAACGGGAGTTTATAGCGTAATTCCCAGTGTATATGCATGGAATGGAGCAGAATGGGTTTTCCCTGCAGCGATTGGAAAAACAAAATATGAAGTTATCAAATTTTCTAATTCCCCTGCCAGCAGTATAAACTTTAACCCGATCAGTGTAGCTTCTCCAGTGGGAATTGATATTTTTAATACGGTAGTTCTCAATTCTGATACTTCGGGATCGATATATGAGAAGATCGGAGACTATCAGCTCAGAATAAAGCAGGACGGCTTATACCTGATCTCGGCCAATTTAGCCTTAAAGCAAAGTCCGGCGGTAGAAGATTCGAGGCTGAGTGACTATATTTATTTTAACCTCGATGGAGTCCTGGCTTCTGCAAAAGTAATTACTTTAGTCCCTCAATATGACCCTTCCGATATTAATATTGGCGGAAGATTTGCGTTTGGTTCCAACTCTTATATCAACGCTAAAGCAGGACAGATTCTTACCATGCATTCCGCAAGATATAAAGATGGGAACAATTATAATGGAACTGTCAATTATGATACTACGAGCCTTTCCAGTGTAACAGTGATTAAAATCAATTAAAACTAATTTTAAATAAATTTTAAACAACTTATCGGAAAGTTAAAGTGCAGGGCTTAGGTTCTGTACTTTTTTTGTGCATTCAGGAGTTTTAAATGATAGGAAGAAGAGAAGACAGACAGGCATAATAGAAGCTCAGTAATAGGATAAAGCAGGAATGACTAAGCAAGTCAGTCAATACCGGAAAAAACTGGGTTTATAAGAGGTTAGAAGAGTTGCTTAATGAGGATTTAAAAAACAAAAGAACTCTGATATTTGTATTATCAGAGTTCTTTAATTGTCGTTAAGTAGCCCGTAGGGGAATCGAACCCCTCTTACCAGAATGAAAATCTGAGGTCCTAACCGATAGACGAACGGGCCGGATTAGGTATGTTAATTGTAAATTAGCTTTTAAAAAATTACTGAATAAATAAACAGTGATTTTTTAAAAAATGAGTAGCCCGTAGGGGAATCGAACCCCTCTTACCAGAATGAAAATCTGAGGTCCTAACCGATAGACGAACGGGCCAACTATATTATTACGCTAATTTATTAACGTGTTTAGTTAACTTGCTTTTTAAGTTAGCAGCTTTGTTTTTGTGGATAATATTTTTCTTAGCTAATTTATCCAACAAAGAGATAACCTTTGGCAATTGCTCTGCAGCAGCAGCTTTATCCTCCTCATTTCTCAATACTTTCATTGCTGATCTTGCAGTTTTGTGGTAGTATCTGTTACGAAGTTTTCTTGCTTCGTTCTGTCTAATTCTTTTTAATGCTGATTTATGATTTGCCATATCGTTCAAATGTGAGTGCAAAAGTATAAACTTTTTTTTTATCCGCCAAATTTAATTCCTTCTTTTTTTTAATTTTCTTCGGATAAATATTTTCTGAGTTTATCGATTGCCTGTTCTATTTTTAAATTTTCTTTTTCTCTTTCCAATCTTCTGATGGTATTTCCCAACATAATGATAGCATTGTTCCATTCTCCGGTATTATTGATGAAAGTGAGCCCTTCTATTGTCACCTCAAAAACACTGTCTTCCCCACTCCTATAAAGTCTGAAACTAATTTCCTTATCACTGCCAGTTATTCCGTCTTCATTGATTTTTAAGTCATAACTTTTAGGGTTGGAGTGGATTTTTTTAAAAAGCAATGTGGCTTCTTGTATTTTTAAATCCGGCATGGTATTTTTTAAATTTTTTAGCTTTCGGGAAAATACGGTTTGTATCTTCTTTTGAGCTGATTTTCTATCATTTGAATCGGTTTTTCTTAGTACGGTTATAGTAGAGTTATTATAGACTCATTCAATAATCATAAGATGAGAAACCAGACTACAAAAGTATATTTTTTTTCTCAAAGATAAAATCAAATTTGTATATAAATATTATATTAAGTAGGAGAAAGGCACCAGATGGTTTTTTCAGATGGAAAGTGTGGATATTTATAAAAATGTTTTGTATGGTGAAAATATTATATATAATAAATTAAATTTTGATTAAAATTTCTTTTGGTAATCGGATATTATTGATTTTTTATTTGAAATTGTATTTTTTTCTCTAAATTAGATTTGTGAATTTATTTTAATGATGAAATAATTGTTCAATACAAAAAAATATCTTGCCTATGATTCCTTATAGTTGATTATTATTTATCTCTGTTATCCCTCAACCTCAGATTTAAATTTAATGCTACTCAGATGAAACAAAATTTATGTTCCCCAATTTTATTTCTCTTATTTTTTCTATGTATCTCATCCACCTTGACGGCTCAGCTTTTATCTGCTGAATCTAAGGATTCCCTGAACGGCAAACCCAGATTAACTTCACGTCTCATCGGTCGCTTAAAGTTGAATGGTTTTTATGATATCAAAGGGAACCTGGCCGGAAAGAATGCTTTTCTCATCCATGAAAATGATGTGAAAGGAAAAGATATCCAGGGCTTCAATATGGATATGCGACAGTCACAGCTGAGATTTGTAAGTACCATGCAGCTAAAGAACGGTAAAGAGATCAATGCCCGTCTCGAAGGAGATTTTCTGGGGCCTAACAATACCTCGCAATTCAGATTAAGACATGCCTGGCTTGAATATGATCATTGGATGGTGGGGCAAAGCTGGTCTACTTTCGGATCAGGAACGCTTTGGCCTGCCTCATTATTGGATTGGGACGGTCCTACGGGAATGGCAATATCCAGAAGGATAGTTGTAAGATATACGCAGAAGCAAAACCAGTCCCTTCCTGTTACTCTGGAAGGATCCGTAGAATATATGGAACCCAGGAGATTATATGATTATACCTTAAATAATGATTACGGAGTGGATTATGCACCTTCCAGGATGCCTGATGCCGTACTGGGGGTAAGCCGCTATTTTAAAAACGGAGGATTTATAAAGCTGGGAGGGCTTTACAGGAATATAGGATATGATTCTAAAAATGTTGCAAGAGGAGACAGTACTTTTCAGTATGCTTCAAAAAAAGGATGGGGTGCCACGCTTATCGGGAATATTTTTTTCCAGAAGAAATCCGAACTGACTAATAATCTACAGGCTCAATGGACCGTAGGAAAAGGCATCGGTGATTATTTCGTAGCCGTGGGAGGTTCAGGGCTTGATGGCTTTGCGGATGCTTCTGCCAACGGAAATTTGAAATTACTTCCCGTACATGCCGGATTTATTTCCTACCAAAGATTCTGGACCAAAAAATTTCATACGATGGGGGTGATATCCTATAACCATTTCTATGATGCGGGTAAAACCACCGCCGGTTGGGATAGTATGACCAATTATTATATTACCATCAATGCAGCCTATAACTTTTTGGATTCGGTAATGGTAGGCATAGAGCCCCAGTTCGGGTATAAACAGCTCACCTACGGTACAGGAAAGAAAGAAGGGAAGGAAGCTCTACGGCTTGCTTTCGGATTATTATATAATTTTTAACCCTAAATATATACCACTTATGGATTCCTACAGAATTGAACACGATTTTTTAGGTGAAAAACAAATTCCTAATGATTGTTATTATGGAGTACAAACTTTACGGGCCAGGGAAAATTTTGATATTACAGGAGTTCCCCTGGGAAATTACCCGATATTTATAAAAGCATTCGGATATGTGAAAAAGGCAGCAGCGATGGCCAACAGGGATTTGGGAGTTCTTGATGAAAAAAAGGCAGAAGCCATAGCCTATGCTTGTGATCGTCTGATAGCGGGAGAATTTTCCGATCAGTTTATCAGTGATATGATCCAGGGTGGAGCCGGAACTTCAACGAATATGAATGCCAATGAAGTAATTGCTAATCTGGGTCTTGAATATATGGGGCATCAGAAAGGGGACTACGATTATCTGCATCCCAATAATGATGTTAATATGTCTCAAAGTACCAATGATGCATATCCTACAGCTTTACAGATGGCAACCTATATTAAGATGGAAGAATTTGCCGAAGCCTTATCCAGCCTTCAGAAAGCGTTTTATAAAAAAGGAGTGGAATTTAAAGATGTTCTTAAAATGGGGAGAACGCAGCTTCAGGATGCCGTTCCCATGACATTGGGACAGGAATTTAATGCTATTTCCACCACATTGACTGATGATATCCAGCGTTTACGCTCAGCTGAAAACCTGATCATAGAAGTAAACATGGGAGCTACGGCCATCGGAACCGGTGTGAATGCACCTTCGGGATATGCTGAGCTATGTGTGAAACACCTCGCGGACATAAGTGGCATTCCGGTAGTGCTTGCTCCGGACCTTATTGAAGCTACCGTTGATATGGGTGCATTTGTACAGGTAAGTGCGGCTATGAAAAGAAGCGCCATTAAGTTGAGTAAAATCTGTAATGATTTGCGTTTGTTAAGTAGCGGGCCACGTTGTGGACTCAATGAGATTAATTTACCCCCATTGCAGCCGGGATCATCCATTATGCCGGGAAAAGTAAATCCTGTAATACCGGAAGTGGTTAATCAGACCTGCTTCTATGTGATGGGAGCAGACCTTACCATCAGCCTGGCTGCCGAAGCAGGACAATTACAGCTGAATGTAATGGAACCTGTTATCGCCTATTCACTATTCACTTCTTTGGAGTATATGAAGAGAGCATGCTACACCCTGGAAGAAAAATGTGTTGTGGGGATCACCGCCAATGCAGAGCATACCAAACAGCAGGTTATGCAGAGTATAGGTATCGTCACACAGCTTAATCCTATTTTGGGATATGAGACCTGTTCGGATATTGCTAAAGAAGCCCTGGCTACCGGTAAATCCGTTCACGATATCGTAGTCCTGGAAAGAGGCTTAATCACCCAGGATAAATGGGATGAGATCTATTCCCTGGAAAACCTTATTAATCCAAAATATATAGCATCATGATTTTTGTAGAACTGGCCATACTGCTTATCATGATCCTTATCGGTTCCCGTCTGAAGGGAATAGGTCTGGGGGTTATGGGAATGCTGGGACTTCTGATCTTCGTCTTTGTATTCCATATGAAGCCGGCTGATCCGCCTATTGCAGTACTTCTTATCATTATGGCGATTGTAACGACAGCAGCAACGCTGCAGGCTGCCGGAGGGCTGGATTATCTGGTAAGCCTTGCTGAAAAAGTCATCAGGAGCAACCCTAAAAGAATTACTTTGATTGCACCGTTTACCGTTTATTTTCTATGTCTTTTTGCCGGTACTTCTCACCTTGTCTATTCATTGTTGCCCATCATTGCGGAAGTATCTATAAAGACTAAAATAAGACCGGAACGTCCGCTGACGATATCTGTAATTGCTTCCCACTTATCTTTAACCGGTAGTCCTATGAGTGCTGCAACCGCTACGTTGGCGGGTTTATTGGCTTACTCATCGGCGGTAACGGATATTATGATGGTCTGTATTCCTGCTTCCCTTATTGGGATTCTGGTAGGTGTAGCAGCGGTATGGAAAAAAGGTAAAGAACTGTATGACGATCCCGAATTTCTTGAAAAGCTAAAAGATCCCGAATTTGCCAAAGCTTTAAATACCAACAGTGAAACCGTAAAAGAAATACAGCCCGGTGCAAAAACAGCTGTTATGATTTTCGGATTAGCTATTTTACTGATTGTTTTCTTTGGAGCATTTCCAGGCTTTGTTCCCAATGTGGGAGAAGGAACTCCCGGGCTTATTGTTTCTGGAGATGGTACGCTTAATCTTACGGGGATCATTGTAATGGTTACTTTATCAGCAGCAGCATTAATAATGCTTATTACAAAAACCTCTGCAGTGAAAGTTGCTAAAATGAGTTTGTTTACTTCAATGGCAACAGCTGTTATTTCCGTATTGGGAGTAGTCTGGATGAGCGCAACATTTATGGGAGCTAATGAAGCTATCATAGAACATGCTTTTAAAGATATTGCGGCTGTATATCCTTTTACTTTTGCTTTTGCCTTGTTCTTTATGTCTACTCTTACATTCAGTCAGGCGGCTACGACCCGGATTATGATGCCTTTAGGACTGGCTTTAGGAATTACACAACCTCATTTAATAGCCATGTTTCCGGCAGTGAACGGGGATTTCGTATTACCTGGCTATCCTACGCTGGTAGCAGCCATGGATTTCGACAGGACAGGAACTACCCGCATTGGAAAATACGTAGTGAACCACAGCTTTATGATTCCCGGAGTGGTAAGTGTTGCTACTGCGGTTATTGTAGGGTTTCTCCTTGCCGGATTTTTGTAAATCAGGGCTTCTGACAGGGATTAAATAGCTCGTGTGGCTTTTTGCGATTTATCCAAACGTTTATCTATAAATTTAAAGCTACTTTTCATCTGATGGGAAGTAGTTTTGTAATAAAAAAGCACCCCACTCTGGGGTGCCCTAAAATGATAAAGACATTCTCTATAAGAAGATTGAAACAATGTTTCGCACTAAACAAATTAACTTAAGAGAAATATTTTTCTATTAAAAATTGTTAATTCAACATATACAATTTTTAATACGTAATTAATGTTGGTACATATGAAGGTCCTCCACTGTTAATAGCTCCTAACTCTCTGTAACCTTCAAGTCCACCTGAACCGTATGCGGAATAGCTGTTTTCTGTGTTTTGTGTATTATCTCCACTTATCATTACAGATTGGAAAAATCCTAAAGACACATCTTTAATTACCGTTCCTGCATACATTCTGCTGCTGTTTATTTTGGTAAGATTAGTGATAGCCGCGTCAGTGGAGCCTGCTCCTAATCTACGGTAAGGATTATTACCTGCTACATATACTCCAGCACTGGTAGCTACCATAATTCCCCCGCTATAAAACCTGTCTACTGCGATGTCATAAATAACATCACTTGCAGAGTCAAAACCAGGGATATTAAGAGCGGTAGGAGAGGTTGTGTTACCCACTCCTCCAATACCGTTTACAGTGTTCAGTCCCCATACATATAATGTTTTCTGGTCTGTAGAAACTGCTGCGGAATTATATATACCCATGGCTAACTGTCCTATGGTTTTAGGGAATGTAACGGCCTGAGGAGTTGCGGTAATGGTTGCACCACTTCCTGTTCCCAATTGTCCGTAAATATTATTCCCCCATACATATACAGTAGAGGATGTACTGTCTATGGCACCTGCTGTAGTCTGGGATAATGAAATTTCTGTGAATACAGTAGATGATGGTAGTGTACTGATTAAAGTAGGCACTGCATACTGTGTATTCATACCGGTAAGGGAAGCATCCCCCATAGAATATACTTTACCCTGCTCACTAAGTATCAGTGAGTTGAGGTATCCTGCTTCTACTCTTACTGCTCTTCCATAGCTGCTAACCACCCAATTGGGTAATTCTGTAGGTACGGTAGTATAAGAAGTGATGACTCCCACTCCGGTTCTTCCTGAAGTGTTATTTCCCCATGCAAATACTTTTCCGTTCTCTGCTGCAGCCAGGCCGTGTGTATATCCGGCAGATGCATCAGCTATAGGAGTATCAGCCTTTACCAGGGTAAAACTGTTGATCAGGCTTACTCTTCCCAATGCTGTTCTATATTCCGTTCCATAACCGCTTACGTACAATGCCTGGTCATTTTTTCCAATAGCCACGGTAAACCAGTTTCCGGCTGAAGCTTTCATCATTTTCAGGTCATTACCGATATTGAGAATAGAACCTGTTACTCTATTAACACTTTGGTTATCCAGCATACAGTCGGACCATGCATTGGCTCCTTTGTACTTCATACATTCATCTGAAATGTCGTAGGCGATAGTAGCTTCTATAGCTTCATCTCCATCGGCATTTTTTAGGTTTGCTACATCCTGTATCCGTGGGATTACCAATCCTGTGGTATTATTTGCTCCATCGGTTCTTAAATCCAATACACCTTTTGGGTCTTGATTGCTTATGCCCACCTGAGAGTAGAGCGCTCCCGGAGTAGCTGCAATCCATATTAGAAATATTAATTTTTTATATTTATTTCTCATTATAATTTCAGTTTGTTATTCTATAATTTTGGTAAATACACTGGTATGAGAGCCCCCTCCATCGGACATATACCAATCGGAAAGTCCGCTGGTTCCATATCCTGTATAGTTGTATGCGGCATTAAGAGCATTCGTACCGGTCCATAGGATCGTATGGAAATATCCTACTGTAGCTCCAAGGAACTGGGTTCCTTCATAAATAGCATGTCCCTGTATTTCATAAAAAGAATTGTTTCCGGAAGTGTTTCCGTTCAGTTCATATCGAATAGCACCCCCTGGTTCCACAACTCCTGATCTACCGTAGAAGTTATATCCAGAGGTCAGAACTCTTTTATCAGTGATAACAAAAGACGGATGAAGGTAGGGTACTTCAACAGGAATAGCCGATCCTATGTTGATGTTAACGATTGTTTCATCCTGAGCCAATCCTAATGTTGAAGTTCTCAAAGTAGGTCTCGTATCATACGCGGTTACT
Source organism: Chryseobacterium sp. CT-SW4 (assembly GCF_048572715.1). Classification (GTDB taxonomy): domain Bacteria; phylum Bacteroidota; class Bacteroidia; order Flavobacteriales; family Weeksellaceae; genus Chryseobacterium. The sequence continues at coordinate 3,311,553 of NZ_CP183840.1, read as the reverse complement.
TCCATTCCTACATTTCTTCTTACACCCCATGCGTAAAGGTCTTTTCCACCTTCCACTACGGCAAGTCCTGAAGCTGCGATTTCTGCTTTTTCAAACTTTACACCATCTGGATTAATAATAGTGGGAGCGTAGGTATAAAGCGTATTTATTCCCTGGCCTGTAGCATATTCGTAATTATAACCCCATGTGTAGGCGTTTCCGTTAGAATCCAGTGCCGCTGCCGCACTAAATCCTAGAGAGATGCTTTGAACGTTGACACCTGTAGGAAAAGGTACCTGACGGAACTCCTGTATATATCCTGCATCGGTAGTTGTTCCATCTCCTTTTAACCTGAATCCGTCCCATCCTGTCATGTATACTTTTCCGCTTTCTGTAAGGACAAGTAGGTTATAAAAGTTGGCTTTAACATCTTTTACCGGATCATTGGCAAAGAAAGTTGCAAGTGTTGGGGTTTGAAGATATACCTGAGTGTTGCTAGTCCCTAGCTGTCCAAAAGCATTATAACCCATACGTATAATTTTCCGTCTGTAGTAACTGCTGCTGCATGGTAAAATCCGGCAGCAATATTTTTGACTTTTTGGTCAAAAACTTTTGTCCAGCTGCTTCGTGTGGAATACTGTCCGTTTCCTGAAGTAAAGGCCAGTGTATAACCTGCTACATACAATTCGTCCTGTGTATCAATAGCCAGGGAGTATAGATATCCGGCAGAAGCTTTTTTCATTTGAAAAACCGTTCCTCCGTATAGCCTGTTATTAATTTCTTCTGACACACTTGTAGAATCTACCAGACAGCCGGACCAGTCTCCCAATGTAGCTGTTTGTTTGATTCTTACGCATTTTAGTGCATTATCATATACCAGTGTTCCTTCTAGAGCTTCCTCTAATGGAACAGACCAGTCTGTAGTGACGGTTTGACCTTCTATGGTCTGAGTCGTCTGAAAGCTCTGATAAGCTGCTTTAGGTGTTGTGACACTAGGAGCAGGATTAGGTACGCCCGCGGGTATCGGAGTACCTGTTATTGGGATAGCATCCGCTCCGCTTACTTTCGGAAGAACCAGTCCCATTACGTTGGTCCCGTCAGTTGAGTGAACATCGAGGATTCCCTGAGGGGAGTTTGTTCCTATTCCGACCTGTCCCCAGCCCATGATACTCCCTGCTACAAGAAGACAAGTGTATATTTTTTTATGAATATTCATTTCTTTGTGTGATTAAATAGTTAGTTATTGTTTTAGTAATACCGGAAATGCCGGGGCTAAGTAACGGGAACCAGAACCGAATAGCGCATAATAAGAATATTCGCCTGTTCCATACCCTAAGCCTCCACTACCATCTGCTGCAGCAGTGCTGGTGAAAAGAGAGTGGTTCCAGCCCATTGATGCCTGGTTAAATACAGTTCCTGCATATACAGCTTGTGTGTAAAGAGGCTTAAATCCTGAAGTAGCATTAATTCCTGCGTAAACCGGCGAGTATTTAACCTCCGTAGAGAAATCAAAGAAACCAAGTCCCATTTTTTGCGGATTGGAGTTTGCTCCGGCTGCATACATTCCTTTAGATGTAATAACAATGGATGCATTAAGGGCACTGTATATTCTTGAAACTGCAGCAGAGGTAATGGTATCTGTAGCTGCGTCGAAATCAGGGATTTGAGCGGTAATATCGGTAGGGGTAGAATAGTAGCTAGCCAAATCGGCACCCATTCCGAACCCATTTTGCTGTCCCCATGCATACAGTCTTTTACCGTCCGCACTTATTGCAAGACCGTGTTCATTACCCATCACTACATAAGATGCTGTATCATTATTAGGAAGTGTTATTTCGGTAGGTGTAATATAGTTCACGCCATTGCTGCCTGTACCTAGCCTTCCATATGCACTGTTTTGTCCCCATACGTAAATCTTACCGTCCGTAGTAAGTGCTGCTGCAGAGTTTTGGGAAAGAGAAATATCTTTCACGTCGATAGTTGACAAGCTAGGGATTTGGGTAGGAATACTTGTATTACCTGCTACAGCACCTCCTATACCGGTTAGTCCATAATAATTATATCCCATAGCATAGACACGCTGGTCATCTCCAAGAACAAGGGAATTTAAATATCCGGCTTCTACTCTTACTGCTTTTACATCAGAAGGCCAGGAATTTACTTTAGTAGGATAATAATAATCTGTCACCGTTCCTAAACCGTGTTTAGAGTTGGCACCATTTCCCCAGGCCCACAATTCTCCTTCAGAAGTAGCGGCTAAACTATGGTTGTATCCTGCTGAAACATCCACGACTCTTCTAGCCAGAACCATAGTGAAGCTTTGTAGATCTCCGCCGATTCCTGATCCGGCTCTTCCTTCTCCGTTATATCCTGTGGCATATACACTGTTATCATTCAAACCGATAATAAGGGAATAGTTGTATCCTGCCGATACTTTTTTTACCGGTACATTGATTCCTCCGTAAATATCAAAATCAAAAACGTTGCTAATGGAAGAATTATCTACCAGACAATCTTGCCATCTGTCGGCAAGTTTTACTCTCAGACATCCTGAATCGATCGTACCATCGCTATTGGGGTCTTTGTATTCATAGACCATTGTTCCTCTTACGGCATTTTCTCCTGCAGGGGTTTTAATGGTTTCTGCAGAATCGGTTATAGGTAAAACCAATCCTAGATTTCTTGTGGTTGTTTCATTTTCATAAAACATTCCCTGAAGATGTAAAGCTCCCTGAGGATGGGTATAGGCTGTACTATCCAGTACAGAGCCTGCCGGAACTTTGGCTCCTACTCCTACCTGGCTGTACATAAGGGATCCAGCTCCAAGCATAGTAAGGAGAAATATTATTTTTTTCATGTTTCTATTAATATATTTATATGTATGTTCTAAAAGACTGTTAATAATAATAGCTAAGCTCAGTGAGCTATAAACTAAAATCAAGCTTTCAGACAAGGAGGCCCCCTAAGAGAATTTATTTTATTTTGCGGGGCTATGGCAAAATGTTTATAGCTGCTAATCTTCTTTTTCTGGTCAAATAGAAATGTGACAGTTTCACTGTTAAATATGACTATCTCCAGATTGTACAGATTCTTGCTTCCACCACAGTATATGGTATGATTATGCAAAGCTGTAATAAAAGTCTCTGCTGTTTCTCCGGCTTCGAAATATGGGAGTTCATTATTTAATTCTAACTCCTTTTTATGTTTTTCATATTCTTCAGCATCATATTGTTTTTCGGGGTTCGTTATATCTCTTTCCTCAATGAGGATTTCATTAAATATTTTTTCTTTTGAAATAGATTGTTCAATATCATAAATTACCAATGTGTCACCGAATGGAGATTTAATTTCTGTAGAGTCATTTACATGTAAAGTCGTATGACCAATTATTGTAATAGAGGTATTATCCTTAATAAATATTTGAGAATGAAACTTAAAGGGAAATAAAAGACATGAAAATAGAATGAGCAACATAATCCTGTTGCTGATAAAGTAAGGAATGCTTCCCTTGCCTTTTTTGGTTCTAATTTTCATCGGATATCGTGTGTTTTTGGAGAAGAGTAGTCCTGCTTAGACTACTTTTTAATCTATTGATTTACAGATCAATTATTTTCAAATACCAATTCGTGCAATCCCAGTAATCTCTATAAATAGATAGAAGTGAATAAAATGAAAAAAAATCACTGTATATTGAATAAAAGCTGCTTTTTTCTTTTGTTTTAGAGCTAAAATATTTACATTTGCACTGGAAAAGTAGTCTAAGCAGGACTACTTTTTTTGTGTTAATTTCCCCTGATAATTAACCACTTAAAACACACGAAAATGACATTTGATTTCTTTTTACCCCGACAGGGAGGTTTGAAAAATATTCACTTAAACCTTTATGACAAACAACAAAAAAAAACAATGATTTTTAGAACCCAAATTCGGATTCCTGAAGAAGATTGGGACAAACTTAGGGTTTTATCCAGTGAAATCAGAGAAATATGCAATAATAATCAGATAGAGACCCCAGAGAACACCTTGATTTATTATATGGAGTGGTATATTGATTCCCGCCAGGAGATGATCCGCCCTTCAACCTACAAAAGATATAAGGTATTCTATCATTTATTGAAGCGTTTCGAAGGATTTATGTTGAAAAGATTATATATAGATGCCGTAAATGCAGACTTTATAAATGATTTCGTCTCTTTTGGGAGAGAAGAAGAATATAGTGAAAATACCATTTACAGAACGATCCACTTTGTGAAAACTATTCTGAACTTTGTGGAGAGAAAAGGAATAAGGACAGCCGTTAGAGAGCTGGAAATAAGGCGGGAAAAACAGCAGAAGGAGGTGGTGACACTTACAGAAGAGGAAATTATTAAAATTAAGAATACGCCGGTTCCCGAAGAATTGCAAGCGGCTAAGGACTGGCTCCTGATCAGCTGTTACACAGGTCAGAGATTCTCGGATTTTATGCAGTTTAATACAGACCAGCTCAAAGATATTAACGGAAAAACCTGTATTTCATTTGTCCAGCAAAAAACAAAGAAAAAAATTCTTCTTCCTTTGCATCCTACCGTAATGGACACCCTGCAAAAAAATAATAATGAATTTCCGCGATGCATGACTAATCAGCAATATAATGAGCAAATTAAACAGATCGCAAAATTGGCTTATCTCGATGAACTCATAAAAGCAAGAAAGCGCATTGGATACAGAACCCGTGATGTAGCAACCAAAAAATGGGATATCATAAGCAGCCATATAGGGAGGAGAAGTTTTGCTACCAATTTTTATGGGAAGATCCCTACAGCATTACTCATGGAAGCTACCGGACACAGTACGGAACAAATGTTTCTGAAATATATTAACCCCATAGACAATGAGAGAATATTGTGCCTGAGCAGCTATTTTGATAAAGTACATGCCGAAAGGATGAGATAGCTGAAAGTTTTCAGATAGTCAGCTAGGGAAAAATGTTATTGAAGTGCTATGAAGCGACGAATTTATCGTTGCCAGGATTTGTATTGGGGATAAGGTAAAATTATCGGATGCTGATATTCAGGATTAAACAAAGAATTGATAGGGACGCAACCATTATTCCATCTACCTGATAATTACTTATTAATGGGATAAAGACATATTTTTCGTTATCCTCCGTGGTAAATTCCTGTGAGCAGATATTAAACTCTATGTATTCACTTACGATATTTTCTGACTTACTAAAAGACCTGTTCAAAATATATTTTTAAAACTGTTTTTAAAATATACAAGATAAATATCTTTTTCATTCGGGTAATGATAAAACAGTGATCTTGTTAGAGTTTTTTGAGTGTAATTTGGCCACCATCTACCATTCTACTACTTCAATTTATTTCTTTTGCGTCAATTATATTAAGCTGATATAATTTTCTACTAATTTAAAAAATGGGATAAAAATAATCTATTTATCACGGACTTTTTTATTAAACAAAATTTATTAAGGACTTTTTTTTACACTAAATCACTTTACGGATACGACTTCTAATTATTGAATATATAATGCGTATTTCCCTTTTTATAATTGAGATAATTGTATGATATTGTGATTTTTTTCATGTTTTTCATTATCCTCTGAATATATATATTTGTCGCTTTAATATCACTAAACAATGAAAAAAATAGACTTATTTATGATGCTTTCGGTAGTTTGCTTTATGCAAATTTCCTGTAATGACAATTTATCTAAAAATGAAAATCCTTTGCTGGAAAATAATAGCATAGAATACGCGACAGGATATATCCCTTCAACTAAGGAACAGTTAGCACAAATGAAGACTTTAAGTAATGATGGTTCAATGAGGAAAACCACAATTCCTAAAAGCTATATTCTACCCGAATTACCTATCCCTCTTGACCAGGGTTCAAAGGGAGCTTGTGTACCTTATGCTATTGCACATGCACGTACTATTTTAAATCCAGAGCCTAAAAAAATGGGCGATCAAACTAACTTTGCTGCCTATGCTAGTCCTGAATATTTGTATGAAAAATACAAATGGAAGAGTGGTTGTTCAATTGGTGCATTGTTTGTAGATATTTTAGATGCATTGAAAGCAGATGGGACAAGTCGTCAAGATCTAACAGGAACTCTGCCGTGTGGAGCACAACCTACAGCAGCGCAAGAAGCCACTATAAGTAAGTTCAGAGTAAATGATTATTTTATTTTGAATGTCACGAAGAATGATGTTTCCAGTTTAGATATAATTAAGGAACAAATAGCTCAGGGATCTCCTGTAATAATAGGTATTGCTATTGATTATGATTTTTTTTCTGTAGGAAAAGGAAAAATTTGGAATATAAATACTTCTTCACCATATGGAAACCATGCTGTGGTTATTACAGGATATGATGATGATAAACATGCCTTTCAAATACTTAACTCTTGGGGAGCTTCCTGGGGAGATAATGGTTATGGATGGGTAGACTATAATAAATTAGCTAAAGAAATAAGTCCTGACACATATGTTCTTCAAGTGGACAATCCATTAAAATATTATAGTGCTAATAGCCCTTTTGTCTATCTAAATAAAGATGTAGCCAATATATCTGATAATATATATTTGAATAATGATTATTCATCATACATGCAAAATAGTGCATTTAATTGGAACAATAATTATGTGAATAGTTTTTATAATGAATATATAAATCCCTCATTAGTTCTGAGCTATCCCACAATTAGTTATATTCATCCAAATGAAGGACTCAATACTGATGATCTCAGATTTGAAATAAGAATTAAAATGAAACCTTCAAAAACTACCACATATCCTTCTAATATGAAAAAAGGAATAGAATTTTCAATGTATGATTATGCAATGAGGAAGAGTATATCTTGTAATGTTCCTCTAGATGGTAACGAAAATAGTATTTTTAGAAACAGCCTAGGAGAGTTGGGAGAAGCTCGAATTTATCCTATCATTAATTTCAATACTGAAAATAGATTTGTTACTCTTAAATTTAATATCAAAAAAGGAAAGTTTTTTTATGGGGATAATTATACCTACAGGTATCCTTCGGGAATTAATAAAATGACTGAATTTACTATTAAATTTATAGGAACCATGGGTGTTGTTGATGATATACGGATATATAGTGATCAAAAACAAATAGGAATTGACCATATGGATGGAAACTCCTCTACAAAATCAGCCCCTTGGTTAAAGTGGTTTCTATAAATTATAGACAATATAAAATTAATTAAAGAAAATCGTCACGTCTTATTTGCTGACGGTTTTTTAGTTATATCTAATTGGTGCTACATCCGCTTTTTTAATTTGTTGGATTAGACTAGACAATACTTCATATTTATAGTATTTAATTCATTATTATAACTCACGTAGCAAGAATAAATTACAATTAAAATCTTTTTATTCTGGTTCTGTACCAAGGTTATTCACATCAATAATATAAGGTGTAGTTAAAACGAGGTCAAAATTTTTATGAGGTCTGTATCTGAAATATATTTTCTGTTTCTCAGAATCCCCACGTAGGAAAAAATTAATTGTTGACCTATGAATTTTGTTTTAATAAGATAGTCCAAAGGTAAAAAAACAATGTGGTAACAAGTTATTTTTGTTACCACATTATTACCCCCAAATTACAATCAGTTGAAATATGATACAATCTAAAACTAATCTTTAAGATTGCTTAAATTGCCTTTTTTAGAGGTTTAGGCATAAAAAAAGGACTTTGTTAAAAGTCCTTTTTTTCAAGGTTGTAGCCTATAGGGGAATCGAACCCCTGTTGCAAGAATGAAAATCTTGAGTCCTGACCACTAGACGAATAGGCCCAATTTTGAGGTCGCAAAAATAATTATAAACTTTCGGATCTCAAAATTATTTTTCTTTTATTTATATACTTTCTGGATGATCGTATTTTTAATTCCTTTGGACTCAAGATCTTTCTGGAGTTTTACTGCATCTTCCAAAGTATTCACTTTTCCATATGTGTAGTAGAACATACCGTTTTCTTTATTACGTTCCACATTTTTTAAAGATTGAAGAATAAACGAATTGCTGCCCAGCTTGTCTTTTCCGGTATAAACTTCAATGGTGTAATATCCGGAGCTTAATTTTTGATTAGGCATAAATCCTACGGCAAAGGCATTTCGGAATCCTGCATCTTTAGCGGTTCTTAGGTTGATATCTCTTACTGACGCCAGGTTGGTGACGCTGTAATAATATTTATATAATCCGTTTTCCTTGATCGGAAGGATGTAGTTGAGTCCTTTCAGAGCCGGATCACCATCGTTATATTTAGTCGGTGAACTCATTAGCAGTATTCTGAAATCATTCTTTAAAGGAACTTCTTTAGGCTTTTCCGGTTCCGCTCTTCTGGTAGAAGCTATTGCCCCTCCTGATTTTCTGTCGATCGCTTTTTTATAATCGATAATGGCTTTATAGATACTTTCGGCAATTTCGGTCTGCCCTTTATCGGAAGCCAAATAATGACTCTCTTCGGGATGGTTGATAAACCCTGTTTCGATAAGTACGGATGGCATCGCATTCATACGGAGAACGTGAAGGTTTTTCTGGAATACACCCCGTGAAAATCTATTATCCTTATCCACGAAATTCCCTTCTACCAATCCTCCTAATAGAAGACTTGATTCCAGGTATTTGCTTTGCTGAAGCTTTAATGCGATAAGAGACTCAGGAGAGCTTGGGTCATAAGAACCGAAGACCTGCTTATCTTTTTCATCGAGGAAGATCACATCATTTTCTCTTTTTGCCACTTCTAAGTTGGTGTCATTTTGATCCGGTCCCTGTACATAAGTTTCCGTTCCGTAAGCGGTAGGTCTTTGGGAGGAATTACAGTGAACAGAGACAAAAAGATCCGCCTTGCTGCGATTGGCTAAATTCGTTCTGTCGGAAAGTGAAGGATACTCATCAAACTTACGGGTATAAATCACTTTGAAATCTTTATCCTTTTCAAGCATTCTTCCTAACTTCAATACAATGGAAAGAGTAACATCTTTTTCCGCAACCAATCCGATATCACTATAACTACGCTTTGCTCCGGAGTCATTACCACCATGTCCGGCATCTAAAACAATCGTAAATTTTTTTTGAGAAAAAAGAAAGGTGCTAAGAAATATAAAAAGAAATGATAAAAATATTTTAAAATTTTGTTTGTGCATCTTACAGTTTTAAAAATTATATTAATTTTGAGCCTTAATTATATAACATAAAATTGGTCAAAACCGTCCTCAAAAATATATTACAAATTTTAATTATCCTAATTTTTAACAATTTTTTAGCACAGAAAACGCCTGAGAAATTGCCTGAAAATGCGGTTAATGATACTATACCTAAGAAAGATACAGTCATTGTACAGAAAGAATCTTTGGATGATGTTCTTCAGACCAAGGCTGATGAGCAGAGGAGAGATGTCCCTAAAAAAATGACCTATCTCCTGAAAAATGCGCAGGTGAAGTATCAGGATATGCAGATTGATGCGGATTATATTTCCATTGATGATCAGAAGCATCTTATGTATGCCAGGGGAAAACAGGATTCTTTAGGTAAGATTATAGAACCTGTCGTTACCACGCAGGCAGGGAGAAAATATGAAACGGATCAGTTCAGCTACAACTATAAAACAAGGCAGGCCATTGCCTATAACGCCAGAACGGAAGAGAGCCAAGGGGTAATCATTGCAGATAAAACCAAAAAATACAATGATTCCGTATTCTTCATGAGACGGGGTAAATATACCACGGATGAATACTTTATTAAAAAGAAAGATACGGCAGCCGATTATTACTTGTTGGCACCTCATATAAAAATGGTCAAGACTAAGGAGAAGTCACAGATTATTACCGGACCTATCCAAATGTATATTGAAGAGGTTCCCACGCCTTTGATCATGCCTTTTGCCATATTGCCGTTTTCGGATAAGCGATCTGCGGGAATCCTGATCCCAAGTTTCGGGGAAAGGGAAGATGTTGGATTTTTCCTCAATGGAATCGGGTACTACCAGCCGATCGGGGAACATTTTGATGTGAAGGTCCTTGCCGACCTTTATACCAAAGGAAGCTGGAACCTAAGGCCGGAAATGAATTACGTAAAGAAATACCGCTATTCCGGGAACTTCTCTGCGGATGTAGGAACTACGGTCCGGGGTATAAAAGGTCTGGATGACTATACAAAAAGTAATACCTATCGAATTGCGTGGAGACATACCCAGGATACCAAAGCGAATCCTTTCCTTACCTTTTCAGCATCGGTGGATATTGTAAGTACCAAGTTTTATAACAATACCATTAACAATAATTATATATTCAACCAGAATGTATTAAACACGCAGCAGAACTCAACGGTTACCCTTACCAAAAGATTTTTGAAGCTGCCTGTAACCATTACGGGAACCGCATCTTACTCTCAGAACTTTTCAACGGGTCTGTCGGATTTGCGTTTACCACAAATGAATGTGGCCATCAACCAGTTTTATTTATTTAAATCTAAAACAGGAGTAAGACAGGGATTATTGGAAAATATTACGGTCAATACCAGCTTGAATTTAACCAATTATGTAAGCACTACGGAGGGAGAACTTTTTACCCAGGCTATGTGGGATAAAATGCAGACCGGGCTTAAAAATAATATCTCCTTAGGAACGAATACCACTATCGCTAAATATTTTACATTCAGCTTAAGTGCCAATATTGATAACGCCCTGACGACAAAAACACTTACCCGTTACTATGATCCCGTGAATAATGCGGTAGTGGACCAAACGAATAAAAATATTGCAGGATATTCCACTTTTTCTACCACGGCAAGCTTACAGACCACACTTTACGGAATGTTAAACTTCAAAAAGGGGTCTGCAGTGGAAGCGATAAGACATATGATGACTCCAAGTATAGGATTTACCTATTCCCCTGACTTCGGAGGTTCCCAATTTGGGTACTATAAAAATTATTATGATGCTACCGGAGCTTTAACGCCCTATTCGATATTTGACGGAGGGATAGTCGGAACTCCTACTTCGGGAATGACAGGATCTTTAGGCTTTAATATTGGGAACAATGTGGAGATGAAGGTAAAATCTAAAAAAGACTCTACCGGAGTTAAAAAAATAAAAATATTTGAATCCCTGACCTTTTCGGGAAGCTATAATTTTGCGGCCAAAGATCATCCTTGGTCAGTTTTCTCCATTAATGGTCAGTCTTCATTATTTAATAATAAGTTAAGCGTTAATACAAGTCTTACCCTTGATCCTTATAAGATTTTATTTGCTCCGGGATCAGATACCGGAATAAGAACGGAAAAATTTGGAAATTTCAGTGTACAAGGGTTCAACGTGCAGCTCTCTTATCCTTTAAGCAGTGAACTGTTTGGGGAGAAAACGGAGTATGCCAAGAAATATTCTTCCAAAGGAGATGTCCGGAATGAGAATTATTATTTTGACGATGATAATTACGCCCATTTTGATCAGGCCTGGACCCTCAATGTCAATGCCAATTATGCTTACTCCAGAAACCTTAGCCGTTTTGGAACAAAAATAGCCTCAATAGGTTTGGACGGTAGCCTCAAGCTTACCCCATACTGGAATATTACGGGAAGTACCCACTATGATATGATAACCAAAGAGCTTGCTTATACCAGAATCGGATTTTCCAGGGATCAGCGAAGTTTTACTATTAATTTTAACTGGGTGCCTTTCGGACAATATAAAGTATATGATTTCTTTATCGGGATCAAAGCGAATATCCTGAGTGATGCTCTGAAATATAAAGACAGAAGTTTCACCCAGCCTAATTCACCTTTCTAATATTCATTGACAGTTGAGAATATAAATTTTATATTTGCAGCTAAAAATTAATTCTAATGAAAAAGATAATATCTACAACGAATGCTCCGGCAGCCATCGGACCTTATTCACAAGCCAATTTTGTAAACGGAGTTTTATACATCTCCGGACAGATTCCGGTAGATCCTGCCACAGGGAAGCTTGTAGAGGGAATTGAAAAAGAGACTCATCAGGTCATGAAAAACCTGGAAGCTGTTCTTACAGAAGCAGGGATGTCTTTCAAAAACGTAGTGAAGTCTACGATTTTCCTTAAAAATATGGATGATTTTGCGGTGATGAATGATATATATGCCTCTTATTTAGATGCAGAAAGTTATCCCGCACGTGAAACGGTTCAGGTATCATGTCTGCCCAAAAATGTAGATATTGAAATTTCGATGATCGCACATCAGGATTAATGAATATTCTTAGAAATACATTAGCTGTTTTAATAGGGCTTGGAATTGCCGGGCTTATTATTACTCTTGGTATAAGGGCGTTTCCTCAGTGGAGAACCTTTGACGCTTTTGCTCCGTTTGAGCACTGGCAGAGGTTTCTTTACAGCATGAAGGACGATGAGGCCTTTTTTGGCTTCTTGCTGTTTATTTCAGGGCTTGGAACGACGATAGGGGGAGTGGCGACAGCTATTATTGTAAAATACGCTAAAGTGGCATATGCGATCCTTATCGGGTTTATTATGCTCTTTATAGCGATGTTGGATGTTATTATTTATCCTTACCATCCTACATTTTATAAGATATCCATTTTCCTTACTTTTTTTCCGTTTTCATGGATAGGAGGTAAAATCGTAGAAGTGATTTATGAGAGAAACAAAAAGAAGGAAGCTTCATAGCCATTGGACATCATAAAAGAAAATGATATAAAAAAAAGCGCTACATAGTAGCGCTTTTTATCGTGATAGATTAAACTCTTTTCTTAAGGCATTTTAAATCCTTTGGTGTAGATTCTACCATAGTCATCCACAAATTTCACCTGCACATTTCCTTGGTACTTATTAAGTATGTTCTCTACATCTTTCTGGGAATTAACCGGCTTACCGTTTATTTCGATGATAATGTAATTGTCTACAATACCTATTTTAGCCATTTCTCCGCCTTCCATTACATTCTTGGCTATAACACCACTGTTAAGTCCGTATTCTGTTTTAAATCGATCATTTAAAGGGCTGAATTCCGAACCTATTTTCTCAGTAACGCTCAGGTCAGCTTTAGTACGGGTGGATGTACCTCCTTTTTGGTCTTTTAAAGTGACGGAAACCGTATTTTCTTTTCCGTTTCTTAAATAAGTTACCTGTACTTTATCTCCAGGACGCTTGCTTCCGATTAACATGGAAAGATCTGCAAAGTCAGTAACAGCACCATTATCAATTTTAGTGATGATATCTCCTTTTTTGATTCCTGCATCTTCAGCGCCACTGTTTTCACTTAGATCAATAACGTATACACCGGAACCTCCTTTGATATTGGTTTTATACTGTTTGTTATAAGCTGCTACCTGCTGGTCATTGGCCAGATCCAGTGACGATACTCCTAAGAACCCTCTCTGTACGATACCGAATTTCTTAATATCTTCAATGATTTTTCTTGCTAGGTTGGAAGGAATGGCAAATCCATATCCCTGATAATATCCGGTAGTAGACTGGATCGCAGAGTTAATCCCGATGAGGTCTCCATTAGCATTCACCAGTGCACCTCCTGAATTTCCCGGGTTAATCGCGGCATCCGTCTGGATGAAACTTTCAATAGGGTTGGTTGCTTTTCCCTGAGAACCTAAAATTCCGATTCCTCTTCCTTTAGCAGAAACAATTCCCGCTGTTACAGTAGAATTTAATCCTAAAGGGTTACCCACGGCCAGTACCCATTGCCCGACTTCTATATTATCGGAATTGGCAAAATTAAGATAAGGTAATCCCTTTTCCTCAATTTTCAGTAATGAAATATCAGTATTGGGATCGGTTCCTACCAAGGTAGCGATATAAGATTTTTTATTGCTTAATACAACTTCCAGTTTATTGGCTCCTGCTACAACGTGGTTGTTTGAAATAATATAGCCATCAGGGGAAATGATGACTCCGGATCCCATTCCGGACGGCATATTGTCAGGAGTCTGCTGCTGTCTTTGTCTCTGCTGGCCTCTTCCGCCGAACGGATCACCAAAGAAAAAGTCAAACAGATCCTGCTCCGAAGCTCTGCTGGTTGTTCTGGTTTGATAATTTTTAATAGTTACTACTGCAGGTACGGTAGTTTTCGCAGCCTTTACAAAGTCGTCACCTACCATCCCTGTATTCATCCCAACGAATGAGGCATTGCTGGATGAAGTGAAGTAAGAACGGTCTTCGTTGTTTGAGCTATGATCAAAATATTGTAATGCACCAACAGTAGTGGCTCCTGAAAGAACCCCTACCACCGCAAACGGTAATAGTTTTTTAAAAGTATTCTTCATTGTATATCTCTTTATTATTTTTTGTTTTACGGTAAACAAATTTACTGTTAAATAAGTAATCAATTAGTATGCTATGTTTCAACTTTAACTAAAATTTAACGAGGATTATGCCATTTTATACATTATGTCATAATTGCATCTGACAGTATTAACAAAACTTAAAAATATATTAACAGATCTTATTATTTAACTTACTATGTAGAGCCGATGATTTTTTTATATTAAATATACTCAATTGAAAATTGATTATCTTTGCAAAAATTTTCTCAAAGATAAATGACTAAAAGCGGAAAAATAGAATTAATGTCTCCTGCAGGTGATTTTACCTCACTGCAAGCGGCCATAGATAATGGAGCAGACTCTGTGTATTTCGGGGTAGAGCAGCTTAATATGAGAGCCAGAGCTACCATGAACTTTACCATAGATGATCTTCCGGAAATTTCCAGAAGATGTGCGGAAAAAGGAGTGAGAACATATCTTACCCTTAATACCATTATTTATGATCATGATTTATCCATTATAAAAACACTTTTGGATAAAGCCAAGGAGGCGGATTTGACAGCTGTAATCGCCATGGATCAGGCGGTTATCGCGTATGCAAGACAAATTGGACTGGAAGTACATATTTCTACCCAGATCAATATTACCAATATTGAGACGGTGAAATTTTATGCTTTATTTGCTGATACAATGGTGATGAGCAGGGAATTAAGCATCAGCCAGATCAAAAAAATATGTACTCAGATTGAAAAAGACCAGGTAAAAGGACCTTCAGGGAACCTGGTAGAAGTTGAAATTTTCGGACATGGCGCATTGTGTATGGCTGTTTCCGGAAAATGTTACTTAAGCCTTCATTCCCATAACTCTTCTGCCAACAGGGGAGCATGTAAGCAAAACTGCCGTAAGAAATATACCGTTATCGATCAGGAATCCGGTTTTGAAATTGAATTGGATAACGAATATATGATGTCTCCGAAAGACCTTTGTACCATAGGGTTTCTGGATGAAATCGTTGATGCAGGTGTAAAAGTACTGAAAGTTGAAGGGAGGGGAAGAGCTCCTGAATACGTTGCTACGGTTACAAAATGTTACAGAGAAGCCATAGATGCTATCGCGGATGGAACTTTTTCAAAAGATAAAGTGGATGAATGGATGAAGCAATTGGAAACGGTTTATAACAGAGGTTTCTGGAGTGGCTATTATCTTGGTCAGGAATTAGGAGAATGGTCTCCGAATTCAGGTTCCAATGCTACCCAAAAGAAAGTTTATATCGGAAAAGGAAGACATTTCTACCCGAAATCCAATATTGCTGAATTTTTAATTGAAGCCTATGACCTTAATGTTGGAGACAGCGTGTTGATCCAGGGGCCTACAACAGGATCCCAGGAAATGGTAATTGAAAGCATGATGGTAGATGAGAAAGGAAACTCTGAAAAGGCCACTAAATCGGATGTAATTACTTTCCCAACGAAGTTCAGAGTCAGGCCAAGTGATAAATTATACAAAATCGTAAAGGCTTAATGGTAATTGTTACGCTTCAGAGGGATAAATGCATCGGCTGTAATTATTGTGCGGAATTTGCTCCGGAATATTTCCGGATGTCCAAAAAGGACGGTAAGTCTGTACTTCTGAAAACAGAAGATAAAAAAGGTTTTTTTACTTTAAAGACTCCTAATCCTGAAGCTTTCGAACCTTGTGATAAAGCGGCAAAAGCATGTCCCGTAAAAATTATCTCGGTAAAAATAACTTAAGATCATGCAAAAAGCTGAGCTTAGAAAAAAATATTTAGAAAAAAGAAAGGCCTTGTCTTATGATGAGGCTTCTTTGTTATCTGAAAAAATATTCAGCAACTTTATAGACTTTTTTAAACTGAGAAAAGGGCAGAAAGTTCATTTATTCATTCCTATAAAGAAATTTAAGGAAATTGATACCTTCTTGTTTATAAAGCTTTTCTGGAAAAAAGAAATCAGGGTTTTCGTTCCTAAAATAGTCGGGGATCAATTGATTTCTGTTGAGATTTTTGAAGATTCCGTCTTTGAAACCCATAGCTGGGGAATTTTCGAGCCTGTTTCCAATAAGGATTCTGGGGAGACATTCTTTGATTACATTATCACTCCCTTATTATATTGTGATCCAAAAGGGAACAGAATCGGATATGGAAAAGGTTTCTATGATGGTTTTTTCCAAAGTATTTCACAGGATTCACTGAAAATCGGGGTGAATTACTTCAATCCGAATGAAATAATTGATGATGTCTGGGAAAATGATATTCCGCTGGATTACTTGGTTACTCCCACAGAAGTGCTGTCTTTTTTCACCGGAGGCAGGGAATAGAAGTCTACAAAATAGAATTTAAATTCCTTTTTAAATTTAATAGGTTTGGATAGCAGGGTATACTGAGCATTTTTTTCAACGGTACCCAGGGATTTATTTTTGTTATCGAAATATTCTACATTGAACTTTGCATAGTCCAGTGTATCTTTATTATGAAATTCTTTATAAACCTTTAATCCGGTTACTTTAGCAGTCTTTACTTTTAAGCTTTCCAGCTCTTTAAAAAGCTCTTTAAAGGTAATACTGTCCGGCTTATGAAAATAGCTTTGCATCTGGGAATAGATTACGGTGTCTATTTCCGTATTTCTCTCTCCTGACAGGTATAATGTAGAAAGATCCAGAAGTTCCTGAATTTTTTGTTTGGTGATGGCATTAATGGCCTGCGCACTATCCATCTGTACGGCCGGATAAGTGACTTTATTGTTACTGTTTCTTAATTTATCCAGGTCGCTGATGGTTTGATTTTCTTTCTTATTACAAGAATAGACGGCCAAAAATAGTATCGTTAAAAGTAAAAACTTACTTATCGTTTTCATTAGTAGAAATTTTAAATTTAATTAATACGATCTTTCCTTTCTTATCTTTTTTCATCTCTATTACAGAAAGGTTTTTTAAAGATGTCGTAGGAGTTGTTACTAAAGTAATATATTTTTGCTTATTAAGCGTTTCCACTCCATAGATGGCATTATCATATACCTGATAAATGACGGCTTCATTACTGATAAGACTTTCTAATTGTTTCCTTTTGGTGCTGATCTGTTCCGAAGGCTTTCCGGTTACGTCTTTTGTAGAAAAATAATACACGGCCATCTTATAATCATCAGGTTTTAGCTCGATAGTCTCTTTTTCCGGTGCATTTTCAAGGTTTCTGCTTACTTCGAGATTTTCATAAAACGGAGAGCTGATCTGCATGCGTAAATTTTTATCCTTGGTTTGGTAATAAAAACACTCTCCGGGCTTGATACGGTAGAAAAGAGGAGATTCGTTCAGCTTAAAAACTTTGATCTCAATAGTGCTTTGTACCTGCAGGTTCCGGTCTGCATCCGCAAAACAATAGGTGTAGGTTTTCTGGAAAATTTCATCCTTAAAGCCCAAAACTCCAAGCATAATGACCAAAAAAGAAGTAATACCTACCCATCCGTACTTTTGGAAAGCACTTTTTGTGGGATTTATGATCAATTCTTCTGATGGTGTGGAAGATGGAGATGTTTGTTTATTTATCTGATTATCAGTATCTGTTTTTTGTAAAACAGGTTTTTCAGATGGAATAATCTGAGTTTTTTTATTTTCGTCGTCCTTATTTTCCGTTACGGGGATGCTTTGAAGGGTTTTTTCCAGTTCCTCCTCATCTTCCTCATCCAATTCCTGGTTTTCCAGGAGTAATTCTCCGGAAAACAAATGCTCTTTTTTAAATTCATACCATGATTCGTATCCTGCATAGTTGCTTAATAAATTGAGCATGTCTATACGGGGAAGTTTGGTAACGGGGGAGTTTTTAAAATAGGTATAAAAGGACTTTTCGCTAATATTTCCTTTAGCTTTTTTACGAAGATCTTCCTGAAAATATATAATGTCTATCCCTTTCCATTTAGAAATATCATGAAAAGAAGGGGTATGTTCCTTTAAATATTCGGCTTGAACATCTTTTTTTAACTGTTCAAAATGTAATAGATCTAAATCTGTCAAGTTGCCTTAAATGATTAAATGGTTGATTATCAGTTGTATTTATTTGTAAAACTATTTTACAAAGGTATTACAATTATTTTTCATAAACAAATTTTCTACATGCTATACCTTTGTCATGTTCAAAAGAAATAGAACAAAGAATTTAGAAAAACAATATTAACAAAATTAAATTTAATTTATTATGAAAAAGTCATTATTCGTAGCTGCTATCGCTGCAATCTCTTTAGTTGCTTGTAAAAAAACTGAAACTACTGGTACTGAAGGTGCTGTTGATTCTGCTGCTGCTGTAGTTGATTCTGCTGCTTCTGTAGTTGACTCTGCTGCTGCTGTTGTTGATTCTGCTGCTACTGCTACTGCAACTGCTGTTGATTCTGCTGCTACTAAAGCTGCTGGAGCTGCTGATGCTGCTGCAAAAGATGCTAAAGAAGCTGTAGAAGCTGCTAAATAATTTTAGCACGAATACTAAAACATAAAAAAACGCAACACCCAGTGTTGCGTTTTTTTATTTGATATAGATTTATTTTTGCTTTTGTCTCAATGTCTCATAACAGGTAATGGCGACTGCATTGCTCAGATTTAAAGAATCAATACTTCCTGCCATGGGAATTAAAGTATTCTTCCCCTTATCCACCCAGAAATCACTCAGACCTGAATGCTCTGTTCCGAATAAAATAGCAGATTTCTTATTAAAATCCCTCGTATAGATATTTTCTGAACTTTCATCCATGATGGTGGTGTAGATGTTAAATCCATGCCGGGTTAAAAATTCCAGTAAAGTATCATTTTCAGACTGGAATACCTGCATCCCGAAAAGACATCCAACACTTGAGCGAATCACATTGGGATTGTAAAAATCCACTTTAGCATCGGTTACAATAAGGGCATCAATTCCAAAAGCTTCACAACTCCTTAATATGGCTCCCAGGTTTCCCGGTTTTTCCACTCCTTCCACAATGATTACCGTAGAGTTCTCTTGGGGAATAAACTCACTCAGTTGATTTTCTTTTACTTTATAAATTCCGATAATACCTTCTGAGCTCCCTCTGTAAGCAATTTTATCATATACTTTATCGCTTACGGAATAAACTTTTGCCTGTGAGGGATGAGTCTCCTGAAAGATGGAATCACAGATGTAAAATTCTACCGCTTCAAAACCAAATTTCTGAGCTCTTTCATTCTCCTGTTTTCCTTCAATAACAAAAACTCCGGACTTTTTACGGAATCTGTTGTCGGTAAGTAGCTTAGTAATATTTTTTATTTTTTCGTTTTGAAAGCTTTCAATGATCATGGATATATATTTAACTGAATTTTTTTAAAGGATAACAGATATACTACTTCTTTTGGAAAATAAGATACAAGGAATTATTTATTCTTCAGTAGTAGTATCAATAAGGCTCTGTGGCAGTTCTTTTTTATTTTTAATACCAAGGGATTTTAATTTCTGGGTTTGGGTAACCAGATTGTCATTTCCGGTGGAAAGCTGTTTGTAGGCATCATTATAAACATTCTTTGCCTGGTCGAGGTTCTTTCCTACTTTTTCCAGGTTTTCTACAAAGCCTACAAATTTATCATATAATTTCGCACCACGCTCGGCAATCTCCATAGAGTTTCTGTTCTGATACTCCCGTTTCCAAAGGTCTGCAATCAGCTTTAAAGAAGTAATCAGGTTGCTGGGATTTAACAATAATATTCTTCTTTCATAGGCATAGTTCCAAAGATTTGGGTCGGCCTGCATAGCTGCAATATAAGCAGGCTCACTGGGAATGAACATCATTACGAAGTCAAGCGATTTTCCGTAATCATCATACGCCTTCTGGCTCAGCTGCATAATATGGTTTTTAATAGATGACAAATGCTGATTGTGCTTGGCGTGATATACATCCTGATCGGTTTCATCTACTAATTCTGTGAAGGCGGTTAAAGAAACTTTGGAATCGATTATCACATTCCTTTCATCAGGATATTTAATTACGGCATCCGGACGCATTTTCTTACCGGAAAATTCAGAAAATAAGGCTTTGTTGTCCTCATCACGGAGCTCATGTTCCAGGAAATATTCACGACCTTTTACCAGACCGGACTTTTCCAGAATGCTTTCCAAGATCATTTCTCCCCAATTCCCCTGGGTTTTGCTTTCCCCTTTCAACGCACGGGTTAGCTTTTTGGCATCTTCGGAAATCTGCTGGTTGAGTTCCGCCAGTTCTTTTACTTTTTCAGCTAGAGAAAAACGTTCTTTATTTTCCTTTTCATAAGCTTCATTAACCTTATTTTTAAGATCAAGGATCTTTTCCTGGAATGGATCCAGGATGGTTTTGAGATTATTTTGATTAAGCGTAGTGAACTTTTCGGTTTTTTCCTCTAAAATTTTATTCGCTAAATTTTCAAACTGAAGTTTTGCTTCTTCCTGAATTTTGGTAATTTCCTCTTTCTGGGTTTCCAATGATTTCTTTAAGCTGTCATTGATGGCGGAAAGCTCAGAGTTACGGGCAAAAATATGCTGTTTTTCCGCGGTAAGGGTTTCGATCTGCTGGATTTGTCTGGAACTGATTTCCCGCTGTTCATTAAATTGAGAAACCAATGAAGCGTGTTCAGCGGAAATTTTTGCAAATTCATTTTTAAGATCATTCAGATTATCATTTTGGAGCTGATAATTTTGTTTTTCAGTTGTCATATGCTGATTAAGCTCGTTGATTTTTGAAACGGAATTATCCAGATCAGATTGAGTACGGATAAAAAGATTGTTGAGCTCATCATGCGAATTTCTTGAAACCATTGAGGATTTCAAAACAAAATAAAGGATCACCGCACCAATGATGCCACCCAAAATAAAACCAAGGATTAAATATGTAATCTCCATTTTCCAAAATTATAAAAAAAAGACGGGTGTAGAAATTTGTATGGTAAGGAATTATGGTTAAAGATTTTTATCATGCAGGCTTTAATCTTATAGATCTAAGCTGGAATTATTTTAAGGAATACTTATATTTATACGAAATTTCAGAACATATATGAATATTTTATTGGTAGAAGATGATCAGAGGATAAGCGTTTTTTTAGTAAAAGGTCTTACTGAAGCGGGGTATCATGTGGTTCTTGCAGAATCGGGTGAAAAGGCGAGAGAGCTCATCAACACCTATGATTTTGATATTATTTTAATGGATATTATGCTTCCGGGGCTGGATGGAATACAGCTTACCCAAATTATAAGGTTCAAAAAGAACTATACCCCTATTTTGGCATTAAGTGCCTTAAACAGTCCTGATGATAAAATAAAAATGCTGGATATGGGAGCCGATGATTATTTATCCAAACCCTTTCATTTTGAAGAGCTTCTTTCCAGAATTAAGGCATTGACGAGACGAAACAAACTGAGCTATCAAAAAGAAAATCAGCTTCTCTCCTGTGGTGATCTGGTGATTGATACCGACCTGCATAAAGTGACCCAGAACAATAAAGAGATAGAACTCTCTCCGACAGAATATAAACTTCTGGTTTTCCTGATGGAGAATAAAAATAAAGTACTGAGCAGGACTCAGATCCTGCATAATGTATGGGGAATTAATTTTGATAACAGTACCAACTTGGTAGATGTGTACATCTCCTATGTAAGAAACAAGATTGATGAGACAGAACATAAAATTATTCATACCATAAAAGGGACGGGATATTTAATTAAAGATTAAAAATGACTTTAAGAAACCGGTTCACTCTTATTTCCAGCCTTTCGTTCGGCATCTTTGCGATCATTACTTTTGTGATTGTATTTTTTGCTTATTATGACAGTACTAAGGTTTTTTACTTTGAAAAGCTGAGAAATACAGCTCTTATTTCAGCCATTTACTATCTGGAAAAAGATGAGCTGCCTACTGACCGGCATGCGGAAGTAAAGAAAGAATATAATAATCTTATTGCCAACAGGATGGTGGCCGTGTATGATGAAAATAATCAGGTTACTTTTGGGAAAAATCTTCATGATGGAAATATTCAGGAAAAACATCTGAAAACGGCCAGAGAAAGCAAGAGGGTTCAGTTTATGTCCGACAATTATTTTTATTACGGCATTTTTTATCATGATAATCAGGGAGACTTTGTGGTTTTCGCCAAAGCTTCCAATGATTCGTTTAAAGCTCAGATGCTGAGGCTTTCCATTATTATGCTTTCAGTATTGATCGTAGGATTATTGGCCATTTATTTTTTAAGCCGTTATCTGTCCAAGATCGTTTACAAGCCTATATCCAATGTGGTAAAATTGATAAATAATGTAGATTATAACAATATTTCACAGGCGATTACCACCACCAATACCCATGACGAAATTGAAGAGCTGATAAGATCCTATAATAAACTGCTGAAAAGAATTTCCGAAAGTGTGTCGGTTCAGCAGAATTTCATCAATTACGTATCCCATGAGTTTAAAACCCCGTTAGCCTCCATCTCGGGAAACCTGGAAGTCTTTGCCCAGAAAGACCGTACTCCCCAGGAATATAAGGCGGTAACTAAGGAAGTACTAGAGAATGTATATGAAATTGAAAATATTCTTAATAATCTTCTGCTTATGTCCGGACTCACAAAGCTGGAGCAATTTCACCAGCAGGTAAGAGTAGACGAATTGATATGGAAAATTTATGAAAAGCTGAATCCTAAGGCAAAAGAGAATTTATCATCCATTACCATTCATTTAAATGTGAAAAATTCTTCCTTACTGGAACTTCCCGGAAATGAAACATTACTTTACCTCGCCTTATACAATATCGTGGAAAATGCAGTGAAATATTCCCGGCAAAACCCTGTTGCCATTACAATTTCGGAAAATGAAGGACAATTAAATGTAGAAGTAAAGGATCATGGACGAGGTATTTCCGAAGAAGACCTGGGAAATATTACGGAGACTTTTTACAGAGGGGGAAATGTGGACAATATTAAAGGCAGTGGGATAGGGCTCTCCTTATCTAAGGCTATTTTTGACCACCATCATATTGTAATGAGCATTCAATCAGAACTTAATAAAGGAACGGAGGTTCTTCTTGTGTTTCCTAAAAAGCAGGCGTAGCGGTTGTTCTAATCGAATTCTAATTTTAGCCTAATTTAAATTTAATTCCGTTTAAATTTGAGTCTAATGTGTGAAAACTAGCTTTGTGGTCTTAAATATAAGACCTTGAAGAAAATTATTTTCACATTATTTTGCATTCATTTTTTTAGTTTCTTTTTAGCACAAAATGCAGATACATTAAGAATCAGCAGAAAAGAAGCTGAATCGGTTTTTCTTGCCAATAATCTTGATCTTATCATTCAAAAGCTTGAAATATCCCAGTCCGAAGCAAGAGTGGTGCAGGCAAAGTTTTGGCCTAACCCGACTTTAAGCATCAGTGAGGTGAATTTGTGGAGGACCTATGATATAGAAAAGCAGCCGGCATTGGTAGGAAACTGGGGGAAAAATACACAGATTGCCGCAGAAATAGAGCAGGTAATACAGACTGCGGGAAAAAGAAGAAAAAATATTGAGCTTCAGAAACTAGAGGTGGAAAGCGAGAAATATGAACTCCAGGAAGTATTGCGTGAGCTTAAAAATCTTTTGCGGAACACTGTTACTGAAATTCAATACAATCAGGAACAGCAAAAGCTTTATCAGGGTCAGATTGCTTCTATCGAAAAGCTGACGAAATCTTATCACAACCAATTGAACCAGGGAAATATCAGTAAGGCTGAATATATCCGTCTGAAAGCTCAGGAAATTGAATTTAAGAAAACATTGGTTTCCCTACGTCAGGAGATTGAGGAACATCAGGTGGAATTAAAAGCTTTGTTAATGGCTCCTTCCAATTCCTATATCGTTATTTCGGATGAATTGGAAATTCCGGGGAAAGAAATTTCGGAACTGGAACTTCCCAAATGGATGGATATGGCAAGAGAAAACCGTCCTGACATTCTCATTGCAAGGAACAAAGAACAATATGCCCATAAAAACCTGGAATTACAGAAAGCTTTAAAAACTCCGGACCTGGCCTTCACCCTGGAATATGACCGTGGAGGAAATATTATGAAAGACTTTGTAGGGGTGGGAGTTTCTTTTGATATCCCGATTTTCGACCGTAATAAAGGGAATATCCAGGAAGCTAAGCTGGATATAGAAAAGAAAGGATATGAAACCCGTAAAACCATTCTCAAATCAGAAAGTGAAGTGAACTCCGCGGTTCAGAATTATATCCGCACCCAGGAAATTTATCATCAGATTGATGAAGATTACGAATCTACCCTCGATGGTTTGCTGGCGAGTCATGAGAAAAATTTCAGGCTTAGAAATATCAGCATGCTCGAGTATATGGATTTTCTGGAAACCTATATCGGCAATAAAATGATCATACTGGATACGAAAAAAGAACTTAACGAATACTATGAGAACCTGCAATATGTGGTAGGACAGGATTTATAAATATGATGAAGACAAAATATATTATAGCAATACCTTTCTCAGTTCTTATGGCTGTTACCGGCTGTACTGAGAAAAAACAAGAGGAAAATACCAAACAGGAGAGCTACTGTATCAGTAAAGAGCTTAAAAAAGACCTGAAGCTGGTAAGAGTGGACATGCGTTCCGTGGAAGAAAGTATAACGCTCACGGGAGAAGTGGAAAGTAATTCCGATAAGACCGTTCCCTATGTAAGCCTTGTAGATGGGGTAGTTATAGAAACTTATTTCTCTTTGGGAGATTATGTGAAAAAAGGTCAGGTGCTGGCTACCGTTAAAAGTGTTTCTTTGAATGAGATGCAGGATGATACCCAGACTTTACAGGCTCAGCTGGCGGTTGCCAAAAGAAAGCTTGCTTCGGTAGAATCCATGTATAAAGATGATATTGCATCACAAAAAGATTTACAGGAAGCCAGAGCTGAAGTGGAAATTCTGCAGTCCAATATCTCTAAAACAAAAAAGAATATGCAGCTATATTCCGCGGGCAAGGGAAATCTTCAGATTAAGTCCCCGGCAGATGGATATGTAATAGAGAAAAATGTTTCCAACGGAATGCCGGTAACAGCCGGAGGAGAGCAGCTGTTCACTATTTCCAACCTCGATAAAGTCTGGGTGATGGCTAATGTGTATGCTACCAATATGCGCCATGTATATGTTAATCAGCCGGTGGTGGTGAAGACCCTTGCCTATCCGGATGAAAGCTTTGTAGGAAAGATAGATGCCATTTCACAGGTCTTTAATGAAAATGAAAGAGTACTGAAAGCTAAAATAATTATGGACAATAATAATATGAAGCTCAGACCGGGAATGTCAGCAGATATTGTTCTTCCTATTAATTCACAGGATAAAACAGCAATGGCTATTCCTCCAAAAGCACTGATTTTCGATAACAATCAAAGCTATGTTATTGTTCATAAAACGGACTGCTCTCTTGAAGTAAGACCGGTAACGGAGATCAGTACCAACAGTCAATATATTTATGTAGAGGGGAATCTGAAGCCCGGGGAAAATATTATCGCTTCCAATGGACTGCTCATTTACGAAAACCTGAAAAACCAATCCAATAATTCAACGAAGTAATGCGAAAATTTGTACAAAGTATAGTTTCCTTTTCTTTGCGAAACTCTCTGATTGTTCTTTTGGGGACCGTATTGTTATTGATCGGGGGGATCTATTCCTACATTCATACGCCTATTGAAGCTTTTCCGGATGTAACCAATACAAGGGTAAGGGTAATCACCCAGTGGCCGGGGAGAAGTGCGGAGGAAATTGAAAAGTTTGTGACTTTACCTATCTCCAAGGAAATGAATACCATTCCCAATAAAACTTCAGTAAGATCCATCTCCTTATTTGGACTTTCGGTGGTTACTGTTATTTTTGATGATCATGTAGATGATTTTTATGCTCAGCAGTACGCTTCCAACCGGCTGGGGAATGTAGAGCTTCCCAATGGAGCGGATTACAGTATAGAACCTCCCTCGGGAGCTACAGGAGAAATTTACCGGTATATTATTAAAAGTAAATTACCCATTAAAGAAGTTACAGCCATTCAGGATTGGGTAATTGAAAGAGAACTTCTGGCGGTCCCGGGCGTGGCGGATATTGTAAGCTTTGGAGGGGAGGAAAAAACATATGAAATAAAAATAAACCCAACGGAATTACACAATTATGATCTTTCCCCGCTTGATGTGTATGAAGCCGTTTCCAGAAGTAATATCAATGTAGGAGGTGATGTGGTTTCAAAAGGTGATCAGGCTTATGTGGTAAGGGGAATCGGTCTTTTGGAAAGCAAAGATGATATTGAAAATATTCAGATTGAAGTAAAAGGATCCACTCCTATTCTGGTAAAGCATGTGGCAGAAGTAAAAGTTTCGGCTAAACCGAGACTTGGGCAGGTAGGGTACAATAACGATGATGATGTGGTAGAAGGAATTATCATCATGCTCCGTGGAGAAAATCCGAGTGAGGTTATCGCAAGGCTGAAAGACCGGATTGCGGAGCTTAACGGTGGTGAGCTGCCGGGAGATATTCAGATTGTACCGATTATCGACCGTACAGAATTAGTGGATACCACCGTTCATACCGTTTCGAAGAATCTCGTAGAAGGAGTCATCCTTGTTTCTATAATTGTGTTTATCTTTTTATATAATTGGCGGACAACATTTATTGTAGCCTCTGTAATACCTTTGGCTTTCCTTTTTGCTATTATCATGCTGAAAATCCAGGGGCTACCCGCCAATTTGATTTCGATGGGAGCGTTAGATTTCGGACTGTTGCTGGAGGGAACTCTGGTGATTGTGGAACATGTCTTCGTGGCTCTTGAGCATAAAGCCAAGCAGGTGGGACTGCGGAGGTTCAACAAAATGTCAAAGCTTGGAATTATTAAAAGAAGTGCGGGCAGTGTAGCGGGATATATTTTCTTTGCCTTATTGATTCTTATCGTTGCATTGATGCCTATTTTCTCTTTCCAGAAAGTGGAAGGTAAAATGTTCTCGCCGCTGGCATTCACATTAGGATATGCATTATTAGGATCGTTGATACTGAGCTTAACCTACGTTCCGGCTATGTGTAAACTTTTACTCACCAAAAATATTGAGGAAAAAGAAAACTTTATTTCCAGGTTTTTCAGGGTAAATATGTTTAAATTCTACCAGTTGAGCGTTCGGTACAGAAAAGCATTTATGCTGGGATTTGTTATACTGCTGGGAATTTGCGGATGGAAATTTTCAAACTATGGATCGGAATTCCTGCCTAAGCTTAATGAAGGAGCTATTTATGTAAGAGCTACATTACCCAATAGTGTTAACCTGGATGAATCGGTAAGATTAACCAAAGAAATGAAACAGGTTTTAATGAAGTATGATGAGGTGAAATTCGTAATGACCCAAACAGGAAGGCCTAACGACGGAACGGATCCCACAGGCTTCTTTAATATCGAATTTAATATACAGCTAAAACCCGAGAAAGAATGGAAGAAAAAAATATCCAAAGATGAGCTTCTTGAGGACATGAGGGTTTCTTTGGAAAAATATCCGGGAATTAATTTTGGATTCAGTCAGCCGATTCAGGATAATGTGGAGGAATATGTAGCCGGGGTTAAAGCACCGTTGGTAATTAAGATTTTCGGGAATGATCTTTTTCAGTTGGAAGATTATGCCAACCAGGTGGCTAATTCCATTAAAACGGTTCCGGGGATTTCAGATGTGAATGTTTTTAAAAATATCGGATTACCCGAATTGAGAATTCAGCTTCACGATTCCAAAATGGCTAAGTATGGAGTCTCTACTGCCGATGCACAGGCCGTTATTGAAATGACAATCGGAGGGCAGGCTGCTACGAAATTTTATGAAGATGAAAGAATGTTTGATGTAATGCTGAGGTTTGAAAAGCAGTACCGTGATAATCCTGAAAAAATCGGTAATATTTTAATTCCTACCCAGGACAATAAGAAAGTGCCGCTAAAAGAAATAGCCACCATTGATTATCATACCGGACCTTCATTTATCTACAGAGAAGGAAACAGCAGATATATCGGAGTAGGATTCAATATAGAGGGACGTGATCTGGGAAGTACCATCAAAGATGCCAAAGCTCAGGTTGCCAAAGATGTACACATCCCTAAAAATCATAAAATGACCTGGGCCGGGGAATTTGAGAGTAAAGAAAGAGCAGGAAAACAGCTGGCTATGGTGGTTCCTATCTCACTGGGGCTTATTCTGATGCTGTTGTACTTCAATTTCGGGAATATGAAAGATACGCTCATCTCATCCATTACACTGGCATTTGCTTTTATCGGAGGATTTTTATCACTCTGGTTTACGGGGACCATATTTGGGATTTCAGCGGGGATCGGGTTCATTATCCTTTTTGGGGTAGCCACGATTGATGGAATTGTGTTAATTGGGGTGATGAAAGAAAACCTTCTCAGCAGGATGCCTTTAAAAGAAGCTATTTCTGAAGGAGTCCGAAGCAGAATCCGCCCGGTAGTTATGATTGCATTAATGGGATCCATAGGATTATTTCCGGCAGCTGTTTCAAACGGAATGGGATCGGAAATTCAGAAACCGCTGGCTATTATGATTGTAGGAGGACTGATTATTTGTATGCTGTTATCATTTACCATACTTCCTACGGTATTTTACTATGCGTATAGAAAAGAATATAAAGTTAGTTAATAATATATATTGTGTTTTTAATTGTAAATTGAAGAAGTCCGGCTCCCTTGGAGCCGGACTTCTGTTTTTTTAAGGATTTTCCCTGGCGATTTCCTTATGATGCTTTAAATATAGAGGTAAAGCTGCGGATCCGTACCAGGAGAATATTTCGTAGCTGAAAATACCTGCCTGTACTGCGGGATCAGTTTTTACCCATTTCTCAGCTTCCTCCTTAGAACCGGTATTGAATATAAACATACCACGGAAATTCTGTTTATTCTTTTCAAGAAAAGGTCCTGCTACGACAACCTTTCCCTCGTCTGCCAGTCTTCCGATATTATTAAGATGGCCTTTCATCAGCTCATCCTTTTTGGATTGATCTTCAATTTTAGCCGTACCCGTC
Organism: Chryseobacterium sp. CT-SW4; assembly: GCF_048572715.1. GTDB lineage: Bacteria > Bacteroidota > Bacteroidia > Flavobacteriales > Weeksellaceae > Chryseobacterium. The sequence goes on along the minus strand of NZ_CP183840.1, from coordinate 3,282,243 downwards.
GTAAGCATGACCATAGTATAAGCTTTCATGCCGTATTGGTCGGCTCCCAGCGAGGTGGCTAATTCCTCATTGAATTTCACTTTTTCCTGAGCGTGGAAAAAAGAAACCATAAAAAATGGGGACAATAAGTAGAATTTGAATTTCATGGTATTGTTTTTTAGTCTTTGATTCTTAAAAACTCTCTGGCCAGTTCTATCATTTTGGGATCACCCGTATATTTACCATGCTCATCAGAAAGTTTTACCGTGGGGATCCATTCCTTATTAGGAGCCTGTACTCCGATCAGTTTCATAACGATATTCATAGGCTTCAGCCCTACATCATTGGTGAGGTTGGTGCCTATTCCGAAAGAAATACCGATTTTCCCTCTGCAGTAATTGGTAATTTCCTCCACTTTTTCAAGGTTGAGACCATCTGAGAAAATAATATATTTAAATAAAGGGTTGATCCCATTTTGTCTGTAATGAGAAATCGTTTTATCTGCAAATTTCAAAGGATCGCCGCTGTCATGGCGGACCCCGTCAAAAAGCTTGGCAAATTTTTTATCAAACTGGCGGAAAAAAACATCAGTGGTATAAGTATCGGATAATGCTACCCCCAGATCACCCCGATAGACATCTACCCAGTGTTCCAAAGCCAGTTCATTGGACATTTTAAATCCATATTCCGCAGCATGAAACATAAACCATTCATGGGCATGGGTGCCAATAGGCTTTACATTATATTTCATTGCGAAATGAACATTGGATGTTCCTATAAAGGTGGAATCTTTCTTTTGGGTAAGGGCTTCCATGACAAGGTTCTGTACTTTATACGAGTGTCTTCTTCTGGTTCCGAACTCAGCAAAAGTAACTCCTAATTTATTCAGGTTGTCGGCTTTTTCAAGGGTTTTGCACATTACGACTTCATTAGAATCCCTTTCCATATGGTTCATTTCATAATGCAGTTCACTGATCAGTGCCAATAAAGGAACTTCCCACAAAATGGTGCGGTACCATAATCCTTCCACTGTTACACGGAGATCATTCCCCGTCTGAACCACTTTTACTTCCGAAGGATCATAATGATAACCTTCCAGAAAATCTAAATAAGGCAGGTCCAGGTAAGGGCAGGTTTTAGCCATGAATTTTTTTTCATCTTTAGAGAGCTTCAGTTCCGCCATTTTTGCAATAGCTTCACGTAAAGCGATATCAAAACCTTCCGGAAAATGATGTTTTCCTCTGTTTATAAATTCGTATTTTACAATCTGACTGGGGAAAAGTTTTACAACAGCATTCTGCATTGTGATTTTATAAAAATCATTATCCAGGATTGAATTGAGTTGTGTTTTAGACATTTTTATTAATTCTGTGTTATAAGCAAATATAGAGAAAAACAATAATCCCGAAGGTATTGGATATTGTGTTTTTATTTATAAAAGAATAGCTCAGACGTCAGAATAGGTGTCTAAACAGAAGGGATATAAGATAGGTTATAATGTGCAGAGGAGGCACTGGAAAGAAACAATCTTAAAATATCAATAAAAAAGCCACTGGATTTCAGTGGCTTTCTTTTATTTTCCTAAGTATGAATTATACATCCAGACTTCTTTTTCCTGTTCAGTGATATAATCACTCATTTGAGAGTTTGTTCCTTCATCACCTGCTTCATCTGTAATATCTAAAAGTTCTCTCTGTAAATCGATCACTACTTTAAAAGAGCTTAATATAATTTCCACACTTTTAACAGCATCGCTTACCTCCTGGCTTTCTTTAATAGTAGCAATTTTTAAATAATCAGAATAGTTATGTGCCGGAGTAGCCCCTAATGTTAATATTCTTTCAGCAATTTCATCGATTTTTAATACTAAGCTATTGTATAATTCTTCAAACTTTGGGTGTAAAGTGAAGAACTGATCTCCTTTGATATTCCAATGGGACCCTCTCGTATTTTGGTAAAAAACCGAATAGTTAGCTAAAAGGATATTTAGTTTTTCTGCAATTTTTTTGCAGTCAGCTTCTTTTAAGCCTATAATACTTGCGTTTTTCATAGTGGTTTATTATTTAATATGTAACAAATATAGTAAATATTATGCCCTTATATAAGGAGTTACTGATAGATGATAGCTATAATGCGATTTTTTAAAAAAATTTGGAAGAGAATTCTTATTATTGTGTCCTATGAGAAGCTTCTATACTACGGCGGGAATATTTTTTGGAATTGCTGTGATTTATATCATAATGATGCTGTCCGGGACGGATTACTATTTTACCTATATTCTGGATGATGCTTACATTCATCTGGCAATGGCCAAAAATTTTGCCTTATATGGAGTCTGGGGAATAACCCCGTATGCTTTTTCCTCTTCCTCATCCTCTCCATTGTTTACATTTCTCTTAAGTGGTTTTATTTACGTTTTTGGGAATCATTACTGGATACCGCTTTTCTTTAATATGGTACTTAGTCTTTTTGTGATCTTTTTTCTTGTTAAATATTACCGCTTTTATTTAAATAAGAATAAATACATAATAGCTGGGGCACTCTTTACGGTTTTCTTTGCGGTACTTCATTTTCAGGTGTTTACAGGGATGGAGCATGTCTTACAGATATTGGTGATTGTTATTAATATCTATTGCTTTCAGAAGTGGATAACATCCCGTTTTAACAATTCAGCAATGCAGACGGGATTTTATGTAACGATAGCTTTACTGGGACTTATAAGATTTGAAAGCATGTTTTATTTTGTCTCATTGATCCTCATGTTTATTCTCCTTAAGAAATGGGCTAAAGCTGTTGGGGTGCTCGTTTTAGGATTTATTCCGATTTTGATCTTCGGATATTTTAATGAGCAGCAATCGGGATATTTTTTTCCCAATTCCGTGGTGGTGAAAGGAACTACTTTTGACTTTTCCGGTAATTATCTTTTGCAGGTTAAGCATCTCCTGGTAGATAAGATGCTGCTTAATATTACCTTTTATAAAATAGTGTTCTTTCCATTGGTGATAAGTTTGCTTTTGATTTATAGGGATTATAAAAAGAAATTGAATTATAAGGAAATTCTTGTCAATAATTTTCTGCTTATTGCCTGGACGCTTACGATGATATTACATTCTTTATTCGGGGACCTGAAGGGATTTAGATATGAAGCTTATCTCTTGGTCGCCTTATGCATGTTGCTTATCCCACGATTAAAAGATTTTCTAGGCAGCCCGGGAATAATGATGAGAAAAGATCCGCTGATGGGATTGCTGATCGTATTCAATATAATATTAATGGTGTATAAGGTAGGCTACGCACATATAATGATAATTAAAGGTAGCGAGAATATTTATACACAGCAGGTCCAGTCCGCAAAGTTCCTTAAAGAATATTATAATACTTCAAAAGTTGTAGCCAATGATATTGGTGCGATCTGTTATTTTTCCGATATTCATCTATTTGATATTGCAGGATTGGGAAGTGCAGAAACGATTAGGTTTAACGAAAAAGAAAAAATTTTTGATGATGAATTTGAAAGTTTTGTCAGCCAATATACCCGGGATAATCATTATCAGCTGGCCATTGTATATGAAGAATGGTTTTCGGGACATGTACCCGCGAGCTGGAAAAAAGTGGCTGTATTGAAGATTAACGGAAATATCAATGTTGCGCTCGATCATGTTTGTATCTATGCAGTAGATCCCAATATCTCCGATGACCTGAAAAAAAATATCAGGAAGTTTAACTGGCACAAAAATGTGAAAGTTACTTTTATGAGATAAGAAGCTTCATATTAATTTTCTTTAATGTAAAAAATTTATAATTACTTTGATTTTCACTTATTAATTCTGTGTTTTTCGGATAATTGATAACCTTTTACCTGGTATTCGGATAAGCTGAATTAAAAAAGATTTCTATAATTAATTGCAGTTAACTACTTGTCAATTAAAAAATTATTACTATTTTTGCACCCTAAAATAAAAAGCAATTAAATGCCTACTATTCAACAATTAGTAAGAAAAGGAAGAGCCACGCTTGCCAAGAAGAGCAAATCGGCTGCCCTTGATTCTTGTCCACAAAGACGAGGAGTATGTACGAGAGTATATACTACTACACCTAAGAAACCAAACTCTGCACTAAGAAAAGTTGCAAGGGTAAGACTTTCTAACGGTAAAGAAGTTAACGCCTACATCCCGGGCGAAGGACATAATCTTCAGGAGCACTCGATAGTATTGGTAAGAGGCGGAAGGGTGAAAGACCTACCGGGAGTACGTTACCACATCGTAAGAGGTGCATTAGACACAGCAGGTGTAAATGGAAGAACTCAGAGAAGATCTAAGTACGGAGCTAAGAGACCTAAACCAGGTCAGGCAGCTGCTGCACCAGCAAAAGGAAAGAAAAAATAATCATTAAATAAGGAATAAGACAATGAGAAAGACAAAAGCGAAAAAAAGACCGTTGTTACCAGATCCGAAATTTAATGATCAATTGGTAACTAGATTTGTTAATAACTTAATGCTTGACGGTAAAAAGTCAATCGCATTCAAAATTTTTTATGATGCATTAGACATCGTAGAAAATAAAAAAGGAGAGAATGAAAAAACGTCTCTTGAAATCTGGAAAGATGCTTTAACTAACGTAATGCCTCACGTAGAAGTGCGTTCAAGAAGAGTAGGAGGAGCTAACTTCCAAATTCCTATGCCGATCAGAGCAGATAGAAAAATCTCTATGGCAATGAAGTGGTTAATTAAGTATGCTAGATCCAGAAATGATAAGTCTATGGCACTTAAACTTTCTGCTGAAATCTTAGCTGCTTCTAAAGAAGAAGGTGCTGCTTTCAAAAAGAAATCTGATACTCACAAAATGGCGGAAGCTAACAAAGCTTTCTCACACTTCAAATTCTAATCTGAAATGGGAAGAGATCTTAAATTTACAAGAAATATTGGTATCGCTGCTCACATTGACGCAGGTAAGACTACCACTACAGAAAGAATTTTATTCTATACAGGTAAAACTCACAAGATTGGTGAAGTTCACGAAGGTGCAGCTACAATGGACTGGATGGAGCAGGAAGCAGAAAGAGGTATTACAATTACTTCAGCTGCCACTACTTGTAACTGGAATTTCCCAACAGATCAAGGGAAATCCACACCTGAAACTAAAGCATACCACTTCAATATCATCGATACACCGGGACACGTTGACTTCACAGTAGAGGTAAACAGATCTTTAAGAGTATTAGATGGTCTTGTATTCCTATTCTCTGCAGTAGACGGAGTAGAGCCTCAGTCTGAAACAAACTGGAGACTTGCTGATAACTATAAAGTAGCAAGAATGGGATTCGTAAACAAAATGGACAGACAAGGTGCTGACTTCTTAAACGTGGTAAACCAGGTTAAAGAAATGTTAGGTTCCAATGCAGTTCCAATTGTATTACCAATCGGTGCGGAAGAAGACTTCAGAGGAGTTGTTGACTTGATCAAAAACAGAGCTATTATTTGGCATGATGATACTCAAGGTGCAACTTTTGACGTAGTTCCTATTCCTGACGATATGAAAGATGAGGTATTGGAATACAGAGAGAAATTAGTAGAAGCTATCGCAGAATATGATGAAACTTTGATGGAGAAATTCTTCGAAGATCCGGATTCAATTTCTGAAGACGAAATCAATGCTGCTTTAAGAGCTGCTACTATCGACCTTTCTATTATCCCGATGACTTGTGGTTCTTCTTTCAAAAACAAAGGAGTACAGTTCATGCTAGATGCTGTTTGTAAATATCTTCCTTCTCCAATGGATAAAGATGATATCAAAGGAACAGATCCGAACACGGACGCTGAAATTACAAGAAAACCGGATGTAAAAGAGCCTTTCTCCGCATTAGCTTTCAAAATTGCTACTGACCCGTTCGTAGGTAGATTAGCATTCTTCAGAGCTTATTCAGGAAGACTTGATGCCGGATCTTACATCCTGAACACAAGATCAGGAAACAAAGAAAGAATTTCAAGAATCTATCAGATGCACGCTAACAAGCAAAATCCAGTTGAATTTATTGAAGCTGGAGATATTGGTGCTGCGGTAGGATTTAAAGATATAAAAACAGGAGATACCCTATCTGATGAAAAGAACCCTATCGTTCTTGAATCTATGATCTTCCCGGATCCGGTAATCGGTATCGCTGTTGAGCCTAAAACTAAAGCTGACCAGGATAAAATGGGTAACGCTCTTGCTAAATTAGCAGAAGAAGATCCTACTTTCCAGGTTAAGACTGATGAGGCTTCAGGACAAACAATCATCTCTGGTATGGGTGAGCTTCACTTGGATATCATCGTAGACCGTATGAGAAGAGAGTTTAAAGTAGAAGTAAACCAAGGACAGCCACAGGTAGAATATAAAGAAGCTCTTACAGCTAAAGCTAACCACAGAGAAGTTTACAAAAAACAATCAGGGGGTAGAGGTAAGTTCGCAGATATCGTATTCGAAATTGGTCCGGCTGAAGAAGGTAAAACAGGTCTTGAATTCGTTAACGAAATCAAAGGGGGTAACATTCCTAAAGAATTTATTCCTTCCGTAGAAAAAGGATTTAGAGAAGCAATGAAAAATGGTCCGTTAGCTGGATTTGAAGTTGAAGCTATGAAAGTTACATTGAAAGATGGATCTTTCCACGCAGTTGACTCCGACCAGTTATCATTCGAATTAGCTGCTAAATTAGGTTTCAAAGAATCTGGAAGAGCTGCTAAAGCAGTTATCATGGAACCAATCATGAAACTTGAAGTGGTAACTCCTGAAGAATATATGGGAGATATCGTAGGAGACCTAAACAGAAGAAGAGGTACCGTAAATGGTATGGATGACAGAAATAATGCTAAAGTTATTAAAGCATTCGTTCCACTATCTGAAATGTTTGGTTATGTAACCTCATTAAGAACATTATCTTCAGGTAGAGCTACATCTTCTATGGAATTTGAAAAATATGAAGCTGCTCCGCAGAATATTGCTGAAGAAGTAATCGCTAAAGCAAAAGGTTAATTTAAATTTAGATTAAAATGTCACAAAGAATCAGAATAAAACTTAAGTCTTACGATTACAATCTGGTAGATAAATCTGCAGAGAAAATCGTAAAAACGGTAAAGGCTACTGGTGCTGTTGTAAACGGTCCCATTCCATTACCAACAAATAAGAGAATCTTCACTGTGTTGAGATCTCCACACGTTAACAAGAAAGCAAGAGAACAGTTCCAACTTTCTGCTCATAAAAGATTGATGGATATTTATTCTTCTTCTTCTAAAACTGTGGATGCTCTAATGAAATTAGAGTTGCCAAGCGGTGTAGACGTGGAAATTAAAGTGTGATAACGTGCATACTTTGCCGTGATTATAGAAATCCCTTTTCATTACGAAAAGGGATTTTTTATTTCTCTATGATAAAGTGTTAAAAAGTGGAAAATAGAAATATAAATAGTGCGGTGTATTGTATTTTTCATACGTAATGTATTATTAGTAATTAGAAATTCATAGTAAATGTTTTATCACAGGCATATGATATATGTCATATGGGTAATTTAGAATAATTAAAAATAATATATTTGCAAAAAGCTTTAAATGAAAAGAACAATATCTATTTCTTTACTTGTACTGGGAACTTGTGCAATGAACGCACAGCAAAAATCAAACGATACCATTAAAAAGGAAAGTAAGATTGAAGAAGTCGAATTATTCGGAGAACGTAATAAACAGCCCGAAGGGTTGGAAGTGATCACGAGATTACCTCTAAAACCAAGGGATCAGATCCAGAGTATTTCGGTTATTTCCTATAAGGCAATTGAAGAATTAGGGGCGCTTACCGTTACCGATGTGGCAAAAAACATTCCGGGTGTTACTCAGTTCGGAAGTTATGGAGGAACCAGAGAAAGTATGTCTATAAGAGGATATAGAGGTGTTCCGGTTCTTAAGAATGGAGTAATGATGGATTCTGATTTCCGTACGGCTGCTATGTTGACGGATATGCAGGGCGTAGAAAGTATTCAGGTGATCAAAGGTTCTGCTGCGGTAACACAGGGAATAGGAGACGGTCTGGGTTCTGCCGGTGGAGTAATCAATGTGGTAACCAAAATTCCTAAGTTTATCGACCAGACCAATGTAGGGTTCAGATATGGAAGCTGGGACTTTTACAGACCTACTGTGGACTTCCAGAGAGTATTGGATTCCCAGGGTAGAATTGCTGTAAGATTAAATGCTGCCTATCAAAACAGTAATAGTTTTAGAAGATTTATCAATACAGAACGTATTTATGTAAATCCGTCAGTGGCTATTCGTCCGGATGATAAAACGGAGATTGTAGTAGAAATGGATTATATGCACAATAATACTACTCCCGACAGAGGAACGGTTAACCTGGCAACAGGTGATATTGAAGCTATATATGAGATGCCTGGAAGAAAGTTCCTGGGCTTCTCTACAGATAATGCCAAAACGGAAACCTTTAACTTTTCAACAACAGCGACAAGAAAGCTTACAGAAAAATTAAAGTTGAGAGCTGCATTTATGAGCTCTTCTTATCAGTCTCAAACCATAGGGGCAGCCTTAGCTCCGATAGACCGTAAGAACCCTAATGAATACCGTACGCGGACATTAGCAAGGGCGGATAGAGAAGACTTGAATAAAGTTTTCCAATTTGATTTTATCGGAGCAGATGTAATGACCGGATTTATGAAACATACCTTTCAGGTAGGTTTTGACTGGAAAGAATCCAATGTTACTACTACATCTTATAATGCAAAAGCTGTGGATGTCATTAATGTATTGGAAGAAATTAATAATATTCTACCTTCAGATATTGATAGAACGAATTTTGTGATAGCAGATAAAAATCCTGTCAATACAGTGGCTCCCACTTTAGGCTTAATGGCTCAGGATGTAATCACTTTTAATAAATATCTTAAAGCACATTTAGGAATACGTTATAGCAGACTTAATGGTTCTGATAAGGACCCGAGTTATGCATGGAATCCTTCATTTGGAATTATGATTTCACCTATTGAAAACATGAATGTCTTCGGGTCTTATACAAGTACGACGTCACTAAGGACTGCCAATAATGTCTTAGCTTCAGGAGCAGGAACGGTAGGTGCTTCCACTACAAAACAGTGGGAAGCCGGAATTAAGTCCGACTGGCTAAATGAAAGATTAAGGTTTAATGTAACTCTATTTGATATTAATACAGATAATTTGTCATATGAAGTGCTAACTAACGGAAACAGTACGGGTACCTATGCTTTAGCAGGAGAACTGCATAGACAGGGAATGGAAATAGAATTGATCGGTAAAATTCTTCCTAATCTTCAGGTTATGACAGGCTGGGCTTACGTAGACGCACATTATAAAGACAGTCCTTCATTTGTGAATGGATCAGCACCTATTAATACCCCAAAACATTCCGCCAATGCTTGGCTGAACTATAAATTTAATACAGGAGCTTTAGCAGGCTTAGATATCGGTGCTGGAATCTACTATGTGGGTAAAAGACCGGTTGATGACTATAAACAAGAGTATACTAATGCAGAAAGCGGACATATTAACGGGACGCTTCCTGGAGAGAAGCCATTTAAAATGCCGGAATACACCACCGTAGATGCCCAGGTAGGATACGCCTTTAAAAACGGTATCGGTTTAAGAGCATTCTTCAATAATATATTTGATGCGGTAGGATATAATTCTTACTTTAGAGGAGGTTACATCGACCAGATCCAGCCAAGAAATTTTGCCGTTCAGTTAAACTATAAATTTTAAATACATTATCATGATCAATAATTATATCAAAATCTGTGCATTCGCTCTTATCTCAGCAGTGGCAGTATCCTGTTCAAAAGAAAACAAGAAAAGAGGAGTAGACTATGCACAGTTTAAAACTGAAGTTACGTTAACCCCTGAGCAGGCCAAAAGTTATGATGAAATTACAGCCAAATATCAGAAGCTTCAGGAAGAGAACTTCCAGGCGGCAAAGTCCCAGGGAGGAAATATGGATCGAGTGGCATTGGGAATTAAAAATGAAGAATTAAGAAATCATCAGGCAGAGGAAATGTCAAAAGTTCTGAATGCGGACCAAATGCAGAAGTTCAATGCATTCATTGATAAAAGTGCAAGAAAAAGACCTAGATATGATAATGCTTTGCTGGAAAGAATCAAAACCGAAGCTAGCCTTACCGATGAAGAGTTTGCTATGGTCAATGCGGCCAATGACGCCTTTGAAAAAGCATTCAGTGATGCGCATGATGTCTATCACGGGAATAATGATCTTGCTCAGGAATACTGGAATAAATTTGATGCCCAGAGAAAAGAGGCGATTAAAAAATCACTGACTCCCGAGCATTATGCCAAGTTCGAAGAAATTGTAAAAGATATTCAATTTAAAGGAAGAAAATAATTGGTTTCTTCATATTAGTTTTAGTAGAAAACATTAAAACGGGACTCCCGTTTTAATGTTTTTATTGTTGAGTGCCCCATGAACGTTATTAAGAAAAGTCTTTTCCGGAAAAGAAGAAAAAATGAAAGCCGCATCAAATACTGGATGTGGTTATCCCATTTATATATAGGACTGCTGTCTTCGGTAATTGTTTTTATCATGTGCGTTACAGGATGTCTCTATTCTTTCAGGAACCAGATCATCAACTTTTCCAATAAAGAAAAAGTATATGTGGAAGCCGGATCAGGTTCCGTATGGAAACCGGGACAGATTCAGGAAAAATTGTTGAAAAGCGGAAAAGAGCTTACCCGGATCTTGATTCCCGTTAAAAAAAATGAAAGCTATGTGATATCCTACAGAGAGAATAATATTGACAGAAGCGGTTATTTTAATCCATATACGGGCGAGGAACTAGGTCCTCCGAATACCGGTTCGGGCAGATTCTTTGAAGTGGTTTTAGATATTCACCGAAACTTGATGATGGGAAATGTAGGACGGCAGATTGTAGGCGCTTCGGTTTTAATGTTTTGTTTTCTGCTGATCTCCGGCCTTATCTTATGGCTTCCCAAAAAGCTTAAATTCCTGAAACAGGGACTCAGCATAAAGTGGAATGCCAGGTTCCAGCGATTCAATTATGATCTGCACAATACCTTAGGTTTTTATACCCTCCTTGTGCTGTTCTTTATCGCGGTTACAGGTCTGTATGTTACCTATCCCTGGGTGAAAAATGCTATTGTAATAAGTCTCGGAGGAGAATCCATCAGTAATATTAGTAAAGAATCGGGAGAAGATGATCCCTTTGGAAATTTGCTGGGTGATATGCTGGAAAAGCAAAACGAAAAGAAGCAGCTGAAAGATGAAGATCAGGTTTCCATAGATAAGATCCTGGAATTATCCCATCAGTACTTACCTTACAATGCTGTTACCAGCATTGAGTTTCCCAATAAGGAAAATCCGCGGTATGTAGTCATTAAGACCAATACCGAGAATTTTTTAGGAATGATGCTGCCCGATGAAATCACATTTGATAAAAAAGGAAATCTTAAAACAAAAGAGCTCTTCTTCGATAAACCTTTAAACAAACAGTTTACCGCTTTAGCCAAGCCCCTGCACACAGGAGAGATTATGGGCTTACCCAGTATTATTCTCTATTTTATAGTATCTCTCATTGGCTGCTCTTTACCTGTCACAGGATTTATAATCTGGTGGCACCGTTACAGTAAGATGAAAACCTAGCCGATTCCCCATATAAGCCATTTTCGGCTAAGTTTTTGATGGATATCAGAAAACTAATCGAATAACTATGGCAAAGAATGTATTTGAAAAATTCTCCAACTGGGCCACGAAATTTACAGGAAGTCAGGCTGCATTTATAGGAGCGACATCTATTGTGGTCATCTGGGCTGTTAGCGGTCCTATATTCAATTACTCAGAAACATGGCAGCTGGTGATCAATACCGGTACTACCATTATTACTTTTTTAATGGTGTTTCTCATTCAGAAAGCTCAGAATAAAGACTCCAAAGCTATTCAGATAAAACTGAATGAAATGATTGCAGCCCATGAAAAAGCAAGCAACCGGATTGTAGATATAGAAGACCTTACTGAGAAGGAACTGGATCAGCTCCATCATTTCTATGAAAGATTGGCGAAGCTCTCTAAAGAAGATGAGGATATTCATACATCACATTCCATTGATGCCGCCCAACGAAACCATGACTATAAAAATGATTTTTTAAAGACAAAACATGAGGAATGGCTTCAGAGAAAAAAACAGGAAAAAAAGGAACCTTAAAGATTCCTTTTATTTATTTCTTCATAAAATAATCAAAATACGTACAGTTACCCATTAAAAAACGGGCAGTTTCCGTATCGGAATACTGTGATTTAAGCTGGGTGAAGTAAGTTCTGTATTTTTTATTTTTAATATCTGCCATCTGCTTTTCATGCAGGTCTGTTTTTTCTGTCCACTGAGGATCCGAATAATCGATATGGGAAGGGTTTTTCACTTCATACTGATAATATTTCCCCTGCTCGGCACTGGCCATCTGGAAAAGGATTCTGGCTTTTTGCTCCTTGTTGTCGGAATGGTCAAGAGCTTTTTTATAATAACCGATTGCCAGATCAAAATTATCAGGTTCAATATACGTGGTATTCAGAAAGTTTTTATAATAATATTGGTAAGGGTTTTTCTTATCCGTATTCCAGAAATCATACTTCCCTCCGTTACTGTTATCGATATCCATCACGAATATTTCCCGGTAATATCCCAGAATAGAGGTGTTGTATAATAAATTACCAATAAGCTGATTAGCCTTAGCAGCCTTTTCATCACGGCCGGTTCCTATTTTTTTAAGTTGAATTAATGCGTCTGCCAGTTCAAGCTTACTCATGGTTTTTTTAATGAATGGAAAAGCAGAATAATCTTCGGCCTTCATACTTACATTGGCTTCACTCTGGAAACTTTCCCAAACATTATAACCGAAAATAAGATCTGAAATATTTTTGAAGCCGTTGTATTCATTTTCTCCATATTGGATCAGCGTGATTTTCGGAGGGTTGGTATTTTGGCTCCAGTCGTAGTTCAGCCTGGGAATTCCTGTGAAGTCTCCGGCTTTCTGATAATAGTTTTTGGCCTTTTCAAAGTCTGCTGTTCTCATGGCACGGTCTCCATAAATAACGCTGAAGAAAGCATCAATATTTCCTACCGTATCAATATTTTTAGCTATGATTTGCTGTTCAAATTTGGTTTTATTAGGCTTTCTATAAAAATCCTCAACACTCTTTACAAGGCTGGAATTAGGATTGTACTGTAAATCGGAAAGCCTGTTGTTCATTAAGAAGGATTTCCCGTCTTCACCCTGAAGGAAATAACGGTTGGCAAGAATATCCCTAAGAAAATCTGCGGTGGAAGGAGTAGAGTAATAAGAAGTGTATTCCGTAGCAGAAGCGCTGTCTTTGTCCGCTTTTTTCTCAATAAAATATTCGGAATAATCGGTTATGAGCTTATCCTCAAATGCTGCTGTAATTTTTGGCTGAGAGACAATATCATTCAGCACTTTCATTCTTTTGATCTCTTCCTGATATTCCGGATGGGTTGTTTGGATGCCGTTAAGGATTTCCATACTTCCGGCATAATCTTTTTGAAGAAATTTCAGATAAGCATCAGCAATTTGCCAGTATTCATCGGAGGACTTTTCTTTCGCTTTCGCTGTAAATTTTTCCAGATCTTTCAGGAAATCTGCAGTCTGATTATCCGAATAGGAATACAGGCTGTTTTGGCTGTAAAAAGGAATTCTGTCCGGGTTGTTGAGAAGCTCCTTATCACTTTGATCTGCTTTATCAGCTGAATCTTCAATCCCATTACTTTCAGATCCGAATAAATTTTTAAAAAAGGTTGCAATTTTTTGCCAGAAAGAAAGTTCCTGTTTCTGAGTTTCAACTTTTGCTGTGTCCTGACCGGTATTTGTATTTTTGTCCTCATTACTTTTTTTAACCGTAGGATTGCTGTCGTAATAGTAAGTAGGCAGATAGCTTCTTTCCAGCTCATTAATGCTTCTGGCAGCCATTACTTTCAATACTTCCGAGCCTGGATCGATCTCATACATCTTTTCCATGAGAGGAACAGGATTGGAAAAATCTTCATAGCCCAAAAGAAAATAAGCCATATTTTTTTCCTCATTATTTCCGGCACGTTTCAGAATATTATTAAAAGAAGCGCTGTCAGAAAGTTTCATAGAAACAAATGCTGATTCCTTTCTGCTTTTACTTTTCATGAAAACCTGAAAGAAATTCCAGTTGGCATCACCTTTCATATTCAGTCCGCGTTGTACCCCTGCGAGCTGATCCAATGCCATATAATAAACAGCACCTCTCAATTTAACAGGCTCTACGTAATTTTTGAAAGCCTGTGCAGCTTGGTCGTAGTTCCGGGTATAATGATTAAAGCGTACAAGCTGATATCCGTATCGCTGTTTTATTTCCGGATTTCTGGCGGCATTATACAAAGAAGTTAGAGCCGCTACTGTTTTATCATAAGAAATTGATGTAGCATTTTTATCCGTTTCCTTTTCCCGGTAATAGAATGAATCCGGGCTTTCAATATAATTAATGGCCATGAAAGGCTCCAGATATTTAGCCTCAATCAAATAATCAATTCCTTCCCGGTATTTCTGATAGAAGCCTGGTCCCTGTTTTTTTAATAAAGGGTTGGCGGGACTTCCTTTTTTAAGATCATTGAGATCTTTGATGTTCATTTTCTTTACTAAATAATCCGTCTCCGAATAATTCAGCTGATTATTGAAATACCGTACCCATGCTTCAATACTCTCATCCGGAATATGCGAATGGTCAAAGGCCGTATAAAATCTCTCGGAATAAGTATGCAGAAAAGGTAAATAAGACTTATCCCTTATAATAGTCTGGGTAAAAAGACTGAAATATTCATAATCGGGATCATACCATGAGCAGGCTTTTGAAGGAATGTAAAAAAGAGATGCGGCAGCGAGGGAAAGGATATATTTTTTCATGACAGCTTTATTTTGTAGTAAACTATAAATTCAAGTTTCGGGTCATAACAAATTTACTATCTAATTGATAATAAATAATATTAAAGTGAGAGAGTTTTTTATCCAGAAATAAGAGAACATCTTTTAGCTGATCTTCGGAAATTTCTTCCACCTTTATGGTAAAGCCTTTATTAAGATAATTTCCAAAATAGAACCCATCAGCCAATACTTCGGCCTTATTCTCAGAAATCTTTTTAAAACCGGAGTGGTTGAGATCGGAAACGGATAAAGCATTAATCAGTTTATGTTTCCCCAAATGATTAGTAATAATTCCCCATGAATAAATGGGAAGGGCCACTTCTATATTTTTAACCGGATAATCTTCAAGCCTGGAAAGATAAGCTTTTAAAATAGGGATATCAAGAATAGAGTTTTTATCAGAGGTTTCTAAAGGAGAAGAAGTGGAATAGCACATGAGGTATACCTTTTCAACAGGAGGAATTCCGGTTTCCTTTTTGTCTTTCACCTGATGAAGGCGAAGCGTACAGGTAATTTCTTTTCCTGAAACTCTTTTGAGTTCCTTTAAAAATTGAAAATAATCATCACGGGTTCCTGCAGTCCAGTCACAGTCAATCTGAATCTCGTTATTAATATTTAAATCATAATCAGCTGCTTTTTTAGCAATAAGCCTATAAATGCTTTCTGCGAGGAACTTAATCTCCTGTTCTGAAATATGTAAAAACGTCTGATTGGTAATAAAGACGGTAGGAACGATGGATTTGTCAGTTGCGAAAGTTTCATCTTTGGTAATCGTTGCTACGGGCTGGAATTTTCCATTGACCTTATTCACATCAAAGAAACGGGTGTAAAGAAACGGGCTGCTTGCCTGATCCAGACTTTTCTTTTCCTCATTATTAAGAGACAGATGAGTTCTCCAGTAATAAAAAGTATAAGGATGGGATTTTTCTTTCTGTTTACAGGAAACCAGAAGAATGGCAAGAAGTATAAATCGAAGTGCATTCATCATTCATGAAAAAGGCTTATTGTACAAAGGTTCCCGTTTGTTTTATAGAAATAAAAGTTTTTCATAGCCGTTCTTTGGTATCAAAATTAACATAATATATAAAATTGACATAGAGATTTGAATGATATTTTCTCCGGAAACAGTTTAATGAAAAAGCCATTCCCGGATCAGGAATGGCTTTCAGTATATTATGTTTATTATTTGAATTTAAAATACAGTGGCAGCAAGCTGTATCCTTGCGAACTTTTGAGAAGGATTCCACATGACCATCATCATAAGCGGAAGGCTGTAACGTTCAGAAAGCTTAAGCGTCTTATCCGCTTTGAAGCCTACATTTACCACATCAAAGCTGTTCTCTCCGTTTCCATAAAGGAAAGAGCTGCTGTTCAGTGCAAAGCCTGCCCCTAGAAAAGCATTCAGATTGACTTTCTTACCGCTGATCACAGGGTAGCTTGCCTGAACATAGGTTGAATATCGGTTACTTTTATATTTTCCGTCAGGTTTTAAAAGAACTTCTCCGGAATTGGCTCCTCCGTACAGCATAATATCCGCTTCAATATTAAGAGGGAATGATGGGCCGAAAGTATAATTCGTTCTTAAATCAATAATATGGGAGGTTTTCCTCGATGAATAATTAAAAATATCATCAGAAGCTACCGCAGTATTGATATTTCGTGAATTAAACAAATCCCAAAGCCCGATATAAAAACGTTCATCGGAATATTGAATGTAATAATTGATTTCTTTATAGTGAGTGCCGTCACTATCATCAGTAAGTGAAGAAGCTCCCCAGATTCCGACTTTCCATTTTTTGTCTTTATCCAAAGCATAAGACAGATTTCCCATTACAACAGGTTTATCTGTAATGATAAGACCTCTCCAGAGATGGTTATTCTGAATATTGGCAGTGAAGTCTAGCCGGCCCTCGTCATGAGTTTCCGTATTTTCCTGAGCTACAAGATTTCCTGTGCCCAGGATTCCCAGGCATACAATTAATAAGATTTTTTTCATATGTGTGGTTAATTTAGTAATCCATAAAGAATGGCGGCCACAGCAGCACCTAAAATAGGACCTGCAACAGGAACCCAGGCATACCCCCAGTCACTGCTTCCCTTAATTGGAAGAATAGCATGCATTATTCTCGGTCCAAGATCCCTTGCCGGATTGATGGCATATCCGGTGGTTCCCCCTAAAGACAACCCTATTGCCCAAACTAGAAAACTAACTGGAATAGCACCCACGGTTCCTAATCCTATCTTAGCATCAGGATCAGCATGTAAAGCAATAGTAGGGTCAGAGAAATGATAGATCACAAAAATAAGAACGAAAGTTCCGATAGTTTCACTGATCAAATTGGAAAAAGGCTTTCTTATGGCTGGTATGGTACTGAAGCATCCAAGCTTATCTGCTTCATTTTCCGTAATGGCAAAATGATCTTTATTAAATAACCAAACGAGGAAAGCACCGAGCATAGCACCGATCATTTCGGCGGCTATATAAGAGGGCACAAGGTCCCATGAGAATTTTCCTGCAAAAGCAAGACCTAATGTAACGGCGGGATTCAGGTGGGCACCACTGATAGGACCAGCCACCGAAACACCTACGAACACGGCCAGTGCCCAGGCTGTAGTAATAACAATCCAACCGGAATTATTACCTTTTGTACCTTTTAAGACCACATTGGCTACCACACCGTTGCCTAATAATATCATAAGCATAGTACCAACTATCTCTGCTGTAAATGGAGTCATATATTTCGATTTTATTTTGTGAAAACTGTTAATCTTCTATCCAGTTCTGAGAACGTGCAACGGCCTTATGCCAGGAAAGAATCATTTTATTGGATTTTTCTTTTTCCACTTCCGGATGGAAATCTTTATCAACGATCCATTGGGATTGGATGTCATCAATACTTTTCCAGTATCCTACGGCAAGTCCCGCAAGATAAGCCGCGCCTAAAGCTGTTGTTTCTAAAATCTTTGGTCTGGTAATTTTGAACCCGAAAAGATCGGACTGGATCTGCATAAGAAGATCACTTGCAGAAGCTCCTCCGTCTACTCTTAGTTCGAGACTAGGTCTTCCAGAATCCGCTTCCATAGCTTTCACAATATCTACTACCTGAAATGCGATACCTTCCAGTGTTGCGCGGGCAATATGTCCGCTGGTAGTTCCTCTGGTAATCCCTACAATAGTTCCACGGGCATACTGATCCCAATAAGGGGCACCTAATCCTGTAAGAGCAGGAACGAAATAAACACCTCCGTTGTCATCAACGGTTTTAGCCAGTCTGTTCACTTCATCCGCAGATCTGATGATCCCTAAATTATCTCTCAGCCATTGGATAGCTGCTCCTCCCACAAAAACACTTCCTTCCAAGGCATAAGTAACCTGTCCGTTTATTTTCCATGCAACGGTAGTAAGGAGGTTATTTTTGGATTCTACAGCTTCATTTCCGGTATTCATCAATAGGAAGCATCCGGTTCCATACGTATTTTTAACCATTCCCGGTTTTGTACACATCTGTCCGAATAAAGCGGCCTGCTGATCCCCTGCAATTCCCGCAATAGGAATTTTGGTAGAGAAAAGAGTTGTGGCTGTTTCTCCGTATACTTCACTACTTTGTTTAATTTCAGGAAGAATAGCTTTTGGAATATTAAATAGTCTCAACAGCTCTTCGTCCCATTCCATCGTATGAATGTTAAGAAGCATGGTACGGCTGGCATTGGAAACATCGGTGATGAACATTTTTCCACGAGTGAGTTTCCAGATAAGCCATGTATCTATGGTTCCGAAGCACAGTTTTCCGGCTTCAGCTTTTTCTCTTGCTCCGTCCACATTATCCAGAATCCATTTTATTTTAGTGGCAGAAAAATAAGCATCCAGAATAAGTCCTGTTTTCTTTTTGATGGTATCTGTGTAACCTTCTTCCTTTAAAGTATCACAATATTTGGAAGTTCTTCTGTCTTGCCATACGATAGCATTATAGATAGGCTCTCCGGTTTCTTTATCCCATACTACGGTTGTTTCACGCTGATTGGTGATCCCGATGGCGGCTACTTCCCGTCCGGAAATCCCTGCCTTGGCAATTACCTCTGCAGCTACGGATATCTGGGAAGACCAGATTTCATTGGGGTCGTGCTCTACCCACCCCGGAGTAGGAAATATTTGTTCGAAACTTTTTTGGGATATATATTCTATTTCTCCATTATAATTAAATAGAATGGCTCTCGAAGAAGTCGTTCCCTGGTCTAAAGCCAGAATTAATTTGTCACTCATAACTTTGGAATATTAATTAAGATTAGTATTGGGGGAATAAGGGGTTAATAAATAACCTTTAGCTAATTCAATAAATTCTTTTTCCTGCTCCTGGGCCCATTCTTGTGGAAGCTGTCTCTCTTCTGCAATAATAGCCGCTACTTTATGGGCGGAGTCAATGGCCGCTCTTGCATCCAGGAATAAAAGCCTTACCCTTCTTGCAAGAATATCTTCCACGGTTTCTGCCATTTCGTGTCTTATAGCCCAGATTATTTCTGCAACAGTAAAAGGATGGTCCGGGTGTATTTTTTTGGAATACTCCGGATTGCTGCTCTGTAAATTTTTGATGGCAGGAATATCAGATCCGTAAACATATAAATGATTACTTCTGTCTACCTCCTCAGGCTTGATATTTCCGTGGATAGATAATCTTTCAGTTTTCGTAGGGGTTGATGGCAGCTTGTGGATTTGAATGGCTTTATCAATGGTATCTTCCGCCATTTTACGATAAGTAGTCCATTTTCCTCCTATAATGGAAACCAGTCCGGTATCGGAAGTGATAACCTTGTGGCTTCGTGATACTTCTTTTGTGTTTTTACCTTCATCTTTCGGAGCTGCCAGAGGTCTTAATCCTGCGAAAACAGATTTTACGTCTTCCCTTGTAGGTTTTTTAGATAAATATTGTCGTGCCGTATTTAATACGAATTCTATTTCAGATTCCAGTGCGTGAGGTTCAAAGCTTGGATCATCCAGCAGGGTATCTGTTGTTCCTACCAATGCTCTGTCATGCCAAGGCACTACAAACAGAACTCTTCCGTCTGATGTTTTAGGAATCATGATGGCTTCATCACTTTTCAGGAATGATTTATCCAACACTAAATGTATTCCCTGGCTGGGAACTACAAATTTTCCGTGTTTAGGATTATTCATATTCAGGATCTCATTCGTGAATACCCCGGTAGCGTTTATTACCACTTTTCCACGGATTTCATACTGCTTTTTGGAAAACTGGTCTTCGGCCACCACTCCTGTGATCTTATTGGAATCATTTTTAAGGAGATTGATCACCTTTAAATAATTGATCGCACTACCGCCTTTTTCAATGATGGTCTGGCCTAGGTTAATAGCAAGACGGGCGTCGTCAAACTGTCCATCCTGATATACTACACCGCTTGCCAGGTTTTTTTGTTCAATAGTAGGCAGCTTTTCGATCGTCTTTGCCTTATTGATATATTGTGTTTTTCCTAAACTCAGTTTACCGGCAAGGAAATCATAGATAGAAAGTCCTATCTTATAGTAAATTCCTCCCCACCATGTATAATTCGGAATAATGAATGATTGGTTTTTTACAATATGGGCGGCATTTTTGGCCAGAAGCCCTCTTTCCTTTAATGCTTCCTTTACTAGTCCTACATCTCCCTGTGCGAGATATCTTACACCTCCGTGAACCAGCTTTGTGCTTCTACTGGATGTTGCCTTTGCGAAATCATGGGACTCGAGTAACAGAGTTTTAAATCCACGGCTGGTTGCATCTAATGCTGAACCTAAGCCGCTGGCACCCCCTCCGATTATAATAAAGTCCCATTCCTGAACTTGGGTTAATTTATTGAGTTCTTCACTTCGTTTCATAATGTTTCGATAAGTTTCGTTTTCAAAAATAAATAATTAAAATGAAACCTAAAAGAAAATTAATGAAATTTTTTAGTTTCTCTGAAAAATGATAATTTTGAAGAATGGAAAAGCTAATAGCAAGACATAATGATATTTTAAAAGAGCTGGATGAGAAGGAATATGTTCTGGTGCAGGATTTATGCGAAAAACTGAATGTTTCTTCGGTTACGATCCGAAAGGATTTGAACTATTTGGAAAGTCTGGGATTGTTGTTTCGGAATCATGGCGGAGCAAGCAAGCATGTAAGATATGCTTATGAAAAAAATGTAAACGAAAAGGAAAATATCAATGTAGAAGCTAAACAGAATGTGGTGAGAGCCGCCATTGAACTTATTCAGGAGAATGATTGTATTATATTGGCTTCAGGAACTACAATGCATTATTTTGCGAGAATGCTGGTGAGTTTCGGACAGCCGCTTACTGTTCTTACCTCTTCTTTGAGGGTAGCGCTTGAGCTTTGTAATAATCCTCATATCAATATTATTCAATTGGGAGGAGAGGTCAGAAAGAGCTCTACCTCTATTGTGGGATCTATCTCAGAAAATATTCTCAGACAGTTTTCCTGTAATATTCTTTTTCTGGGAGTTGACGGGATTGATATGGATTTTGGGATCAGTACTTCCAATGCGGCAGAGGCCCATTTGAACCAGCTCATGATAGAGTGTGCGGACAAAGTGGTTGTGTTAGCAGACTCCTCCAAGCTCAATAAAAAAGGATTCGGTAAAATAGCTCCGTTGGATAAAGTGGATTACTTGGTGACCAACGAGGGAATATCGGCAGAAGACAAAAAGAAGTTAGAAGAAATGGGCGTTTCGGTTATTACAAAATAACTGACCAGGCTCTATAATAGAGTATTTAAATATTTATAAAGAAAAAATTGAGATTATGAAGATAATCTCAATTTCTTTTATAATTTCCAGAAGAATCTTTCTTTAGATTTTTTCTCAGCTCCCAGCTTGTCATAGAATAATATGGCTTTTTCATTGAAACTGGGAGTCTGCCACTGGATGACGGGGCAATTTTCCGATTGTGCATAGTCTTTTATCATCCTCATTATTTGCTTGCCGATGCCCTGTCCGCGTGCTTTTTCTTTTACATATAAGCAGTCCAGGTAAATATAATGGCTAGCATCCCATGTGGAAAATTGTTTGAAGAATGTTGCATATCCTACAATTTCAGAATCCTGCTCTGCTACTAGGCATTTTAAGTTCAGATGGGAATGGAAAAAGAATTCATACAAAAGTTGTTGTTGGTTTTTCTCTTCAAAATGACTTCTTTCATATTGAGCATGTGCTCTGCATAATTCCACAACAGATGGAATGTCATTTTCTTCTGCATACCTTATTTTCATACTCTTTGTAGAATTAACATGTACATCCCAATGTAGGGCTTACAGTCTGATGTGACCCTTCCGTGGTGTATCCGTCCAGCTTCCACCATACTATTCCACCTATAAGCTCCTTTACTGTGAATCCTAACTTTGTCATTGCCAATGCACCTTTTGTGGAGGCATTACATCCGATCCCGTCGCAGTAGCAGACATATACTTTGGATTTACTAAAATGCCTGGTGGTTTCCTCTGTCATCTCTCTGTGAGGGAGATTAACAGCTCCGGGAATATGTTCTTTCTCATAACCGGAAGGCTGGCGAGTGTCAATAATGACATAATCGGAATTGTTTTCAATGGCTTTGTACAAATCGGAAGAATCTATTTCATACGAAAGCTTTTGTTCATAAAATTGAATTTGTTGTTGCATAATTAAATATTGAATTTGTTTTACAAAGCTATATTTAATGCGTTTCTAATTTGGAAATTAAGATTGAAAATCGCTCAGCTCAAAATGAAATTTTCTCAATGATGGTTGTGAGGATATTTATTAATTTTACAAATAATATGGAGATCAGATTTTTAAGACTTGTAAAGACTATAGCGGAAGAGGGAAGTATAGCCAATTCTTCAGATAAGCTTTTTTTGACACAGTCTGCCTTGAGCCACCAGCTTAGAGAGCTGGAAATTCAGCTGGGATTTAAAGTATTTCATCGGGTACGGAATAATTGGGAGCTTACAGAGGAGGGGAGCGAACTTTATAAAGTCGCATGTAATGTTATAGACAGTATTGCAGATGGATTGAATACTATTCAAAAAATAAGAAGCGGATCGGCGGGAAAAATTAAGGTGAGTACGGAATGCTATTCATTTTATCAGGGTTTACCTTCTTTTATTCAAAAGGTGGGTGTTTTATATCCGGAGATAGAAGTGGATCTGGTACTGGAAGCAACTCATAAACCTATTTTAAAAATATTATCCCGGGAAATTGATATTGCAATTGTTACCTCAAAACCTTCCGAAGTTAAAGATCTGATGTATATTCCTGTGTTTGAAGATGAGGTTTTTGCCATTCTCCATCAGGAAAACAGGTGGGCTCAGTCAGAATATATGAATGTAGAAGATTTTTCAGAAGCTCATCTGATTATTCATTCTTTTCCTTTGGAAACGGTTTCCGTATATGAGAATGTTTTAAAACCTAATGATGTTACGCCAGGAAAAGTTTCTGCAGTTCCTTTGACTGAAGTGGCGCTGGAAATGATTGGGGCAAATATGGGGATTACCTGTATGCCGGAATGGGCTCTGAAATCTTTTAAACTCTCCGATGAATTAAGATTCAAAAAGATCGGAAAAGATGGATTTATAAGAAAACATTATATGGTGGTCAGAAAATCGGATATGAATAAAAAGTATATAAAAGACTTCGTTTCCTATTTTGAAGAAGAGTACCGGTGAGACTTCCAAATATTTTTTATAAAAGAGCTAATCGTTTAAAAATCAAAATATTTTAACCGAAATATTTGTCGAATTAAAAAAAATCCCTACATTTGCACACTCATTTTAGGGGCGTAGTATGCCTATATCAAAAGTAGAAATTACTTCAGACCTCTTTGAAATGACGATGAATAAAGGATAAATTTTATTATAATATAAACAATGTCAGGTATTATTGGTAAAAAAATCGGTATGACATCTTTGTTTAACGAAGAAGGGAAAAACATTCCTTGTACAGTTATTCAGGCTGGTCCATGCTCGGTTTTACAGGTCAGAACCTTAGAAAAAGACGGTTATAAAGCTGTTCAATTAGGTTTCGATGACAAGAGTGAAAAGAACGTTGGTAAAGCGTTAGCTGGTCATTTTAAAAAGGCTGGTTCTACTCCTAAAGCTAAATTAGTGGAATTCTACAGAGAATTCGTTGATGAAGTAAAAGTAGGAGAGGAAGTGAAAGTTGATCTATTCGCTGAAGGTGAATATGTAGATGTAACAGGTACTTCTAAAGGTAAAGGATTCCAAGGGGTTGTTAAAAGACACAACTTTGGAGGAGTAATGCAGGCAACTCATGGTCAGCACAACAGACTTAGAGCTCCAGGTTCTATCGGTGCTGGTTCAGACCCTTCAAGAGTATTCAAAGGGATGAGAATGGCTGGAAGAATGGGAGGTAAGCAGGTAACTGTTCAAAACCTTCAAGTGTTAAAAGTTGATCAAGAACAAAATCTTTTAGTAGTAAAAGGTGCTGTTCCGGGAGCTAAAAATTCTTATGTAATTATCAGAAAATGGAACTAGTAGTATTAAATACATCAGGAAAAGAGACCGGAAGAAAAGTAACTCTAGACGAAACAGTATTCGGAATTGAGCCAAATCAGCACGCGGTTTACTTAGAAGTTAAACAGTACCTTGCCGCACAGAGACAAGGGACTCATAAAGCAAAAGAAAGAAGCGAAATTACTGCTTCTACTAAAAAACTTAAGAAGCAAAAAGGATCAGGATCTGCTAGATACGGGGATATCAAATCTCCAGTATTCAGAGGTGGAGGTAGAGTATTCGGACCAAAACCAAGAGACTACAGATTCAAATTGAACAAAGCTCTTAAGAGATTAGCTAAAAAATCTGTTTTATCTCAAAAATTAAGAGATAACAGCATTAAAGTTTTGGAAGATTTGAGCTTAAACGCTCCTAAGACTAAAGATTTTATCAGTGTATTGAATGCATTGGAACTAAACGGTAAAAAGTCTTTATTCATCATTCCTGAAGCTAATAAGAATGTATATCTATCTTCAAGAAACTTACCTAAGACTAAAGTATTGAACTTTAACGAAATCAGTTCTTACGATTTAGTAAATGCAGGTGAGATCGTATTCTTCGAAGGTGCAGTTGAAAAATTCCAGGAAAATTTAAAGAAATAAATCATGTCAGTTATTATTAAACCAGTTATTTCAGAAAAAGCAAACTATCTTACAGACTTAAGAGGAGCTTATTCATTCTTGGTAGATACTAAGGCGAATAAAATCGAAATTAAGAAAGCGGTAGAAGCAGCTTACGGTGTGAAAGTAGCAGACGTTAGAACCATGATTTATGCTCCTAAAGTATCTGCGAAATATACAAAGAAAGGTCTTCAAGTAGGAAAGACAAACAAATTGAAAAAGGCGGTTATCACTCTTGCTGAAGGGGAAGTAATCGATATTTTTGCTGTAAATTAAAATAGGCAATAGGCTGTAAGCCGTAAGCAATAGGCGGAAATGCTTAAAGCTTACTGCTTGAAGCTTAAAGCAATTAAAATAATAATTATAAATAATAGTAATGTCTGTTAGAAAATTAAAACCTATCACCCCGGGACAGAGATTCAGAATTGTAAACAATTTTGAGGAAATTACTACCAACAAACCAGAGAAATCTCTTACAGTTGGTATTAAAAAGTCAGGTGGACGTAACCAAACAGGTAAAATGACCATGCGTTACACCGGAGGTGGACACAAAAAGAAATACAGAATTATTGACTTCAAAAGAAACAAAGCAAACGTTGAAGCCACTGTAAAATCTGTAGAATACGATCCAAACAGAACTGCATTTATCGCTTTATTAGAGTACGCAGACGGAGAAAAGAGATACATCATCGCTCCAAACGGTATCAAAGTTGACCAGAAAGTAGTTTCAGGAGAAAGCGTTGAACCCAACGTAGGTAACGCAATGAAATTGAGAAATATTCCATTGGGTACTGTAATTTCTTGTGTTGAAATGAGACCTGGTCAAGGGGCTATTTTAGCAAGAAGTGCCGGTTCTTCAGCTCAGTTAACTTCCAGAGACGGAAAATATGCAATCATCAAATTGCCTTCAGGAGAATCCAGAATGATCCTTGTAGAATGTATGGCAATGATCGGTTCAGTTTCCAATTCTGATCACCAATTAACAGTATCAGGTAAGGCTGGTAGAAGCAGATGGTTAGGTAGAAGACCTAGAACAAGAGCGGTTGTAATGAACCCTGTAGATCACCCAATGGGTGGTGGTGAAGGACGTTCTTCAGGAGGTCACCCAAGATCTAGAAACGGTATGCCGTCTAAAGGTTACAAAACTAGAAAGAAAAATAAAGTGTCTAACCGTTACATCGTATCTAAAAGAAAATAATTATGGCAAGATCACTTAAAAAAGGACCGTTCATTCATCATACTTTAGATAAGAAGGTTCAGGCAAATATAGAGTCTGGTAAAAAGACAGTTATCAAAACTTGGTCTAGAGCATCTATGATCTCTCCGGACTTCGTAGGACAAACTATTGCTGTACACAACGGGAAATCTTTTATCCCTGTATACGTTACAGAAAACATGGTTGGTCACAAGTTAGGCGAATTTTCTCCAACAAGATCTTTTAGAGGTCATGGAGGTAATAAAAACAAAGGAAGCAGATAAACATGGGATCTAGAAAACAAGATAGCGCAATCGCAAGAAAAGAAGCAAACAAGGACGTTGTTAAAGCTTCATTAAATAATTGCCCGTCTTCTCCAAGAAAAATGAGATTAGTTGCTGATATCATCAGAGGAGAGCAGGTAGACAAAGCACTTTATATCCTAAAATATTCTAAAAAAGAAGCCTCTAATAAATTAGAGAAATTACTTCTTTCTGCTATTGCAAACTGGCAGACTAAAAACGAAGGAGCTGATATCGAAGAAGCAAACCTTATCGTTAAAGAAATATTCGTGGACAGTGCAAGACAATTGAAGAGACTAAGACCGGCTCCGCAAGGTAGAGGGTATAGAATCAGAAAAAGATCTAACCACGTTACATTAATCTTAGGTAACAAAGAAAATTAATCAAGGTATGGGACAGAAGACAAATCCAATTGGTAACAGATTAGGTATCATCAGAGGATGGGATTCTAACTGGTTTGGCGGAAACGATTATGGAGACAGAATCGCTGAAGACTACAAAATCAGAAGATACCTTGAAGCTAGATTATCTAAAGGTGGTATTTCAAAAATTTATATTGAAAGAACTTTAAAATTAGTTACAGTAACAATTACTACTGCTAGACCGGGACTTATCATCGGTAAAGGAGGTCAGGAAGTTGATAAATTAAAAGAAGAGTTGAAAAAGATTACTGATAAAGATATCCAGATCAACATCTTTGAAATCAAAAGACCTGAGCTTGATGCAGTATTAGTTGCTGATAGTATCGCTAAGCAAATTGAAAACAGAATCTCTTACAGAAGAGCTGTTAAAATGGCAATAGCAAGTACAATGAGAATGGGAGCTGAAGGTATCAAAGTTCAAATCTCCGGAAGATTGAACGGTGCTGAAATGGCAAGAAGCGAATCTTTCAAAGACGGAAGAATTCCTTTGTCTACTTTCAGAGCAGATATCGATTATCATATTGCTGAAGCTCACACTACTTATGGTAGACTAGGTGTAAAAGTTTGGATTATGAAAGGTGAAGTTTACGGAAAAAGAGAACTTTCCCCACTAGTAGGACAACAGAAAAAAGGAGGTCAGTCAGATAGAGGAAACAGAGGAGGAGACAGAGACAACAGAAGACCTAGAAAAAATAACAACAACAATAACAATAATAATTAAAATTTTAGATTAGAAATTTTGAATTTTAAATTACCGTTACTTTTTTAAAATTAAAAAACATCTAAAATCTAAAATCTAAAATCTAAAATTTAGAAATTATGTTACAACCAAAAAGAACCAAGTTCCGTAGAGTACATAAGATGAAAATGAAGGGGAATGCCCAAAGAGGTAGTCAACTTGCTTATGGAACTTTCGGGATTAAAGCTACAGAAGGAGCTTGGATCACTGCAAGACAAATTGAAGCTGCGCGTATCGCTGCGACAAGATATATGAAGAGAGAAGGTCAGCTATGGATCAAAATCTTCCCGGATAAGCCAATTACTAAGAAACCAGCTGAAGTAAGGATGGGTAAAGGTAAAGGTGCCGTGGAATATTGGGTAGCCGTAGTGAAACCTGGTAAAATTATGTTCGAAATCGGAGGTGTACCTTACGATATCGCTAAGGAAGCATTAAGACTTGCCGCACAAAAATTACCTGTAGTTACTAAATTCATAGTTGCTAACGATTTTGTTAAACCTCTTTAATCTTTGAATACAATGAAAAAAGCTGATATTAAAAATTTAAGCGCGGGAGATATTCAAAATAAATTAGCTGAAACTAAAGCTCAATATTCAAAACTGAAATTAGCTCATAAAATCAGCCCAGTTGAAAACCCGATTCAAATCAGAGATTTGAGAAAGACAATCGCAAGACTAAATACAGAGTTAACTAACAAACAATAATTTCATTTTACAATGGATAGAAATTTAAGAAAAGAAAGAATCGGAGTGGTTTCCAGCAATAAAATGGAAAAAACTATTGTTGTTAGTGAAACTACAAGAGTAAAGCACCCGATGTACGGTAAATTCGTTTTGAAAACGAAAAAATATACTGCACACGACGAGAACAACGAATGCACAGAAGGTGATACAGTTCTTATCCAAGAAACTAGACCTTTGAGCAAGAGCAAGAGATGGAGATTAGTAAGAATCATAGAAAAAGCTAAGTAATAATGTTACAAACAGAATCAAGATTAAAAGTTGCTGATAACACAGGTGCTAAAGAAGTATTAGTTATCAGAGTTCTGGGAGGAACCAGAAGAAGATATGCTTCAGTTGGTGATAAAATCGTTGTTACTATCAAAGATTCTACACCATCAGGAAACGCTAAAAAAGGTCAGGTATCTAAAGCTGTAGTAGTAAGAACCAAAAAAGCAGTTAGAAGAAAAGATGGATCTTACATCAAATTCGATGACAATGCTTGTGTATTACTGAATGCAGCAGGAGAAATGAGAGGAACCCGTGTTTTCGGACCGGTTGCCCGTGAGTTGAGAGATAAAGAATATATGAAAATCATTTCATTAGCTCCTGAAGTACTTTAATTTTTAAAATTTTTAAAAGAAATGTCAAAGTTAAAAATAAAAAGAGGAGATAACGTAATCGTAACTACAGGTAAGAAAGGTCTTAAAGGTAGTACCGGTGAAGTTATTGAAGTGATCAAAAAAGAAGGAAAAGACCCAAGAGTAGTTGTTGCAGGACTTAACATCGTTAAAAAACACGTTAAGCCTTCAGCTTCAAATCCTCAAGGAGGGATTACAGAGAAAGAAGCTTCTATTCATATCTCAAACGTAGCTTTAGTTGGTAAAGACGGAAAAGCTATCAAAATCGGTTACAAAATCGAAGGAGATAAGAAAGTAAGAATCAATAAAAAAACGGGTGAAACTTTATAATTTGAAATAACACATGGAATATATAGCAAGACCCAAAAAAGCATACAAAGAAAAAATTGTTCCTGCAATGATGGAAGAATTTGGGTATAAGTCAATCATGCAAGTACCTAAATTAGAGAAAATCGTTGTATCACAAGGTTTAGGAGATGCTACTGCAGATAAGAAAATTATTGATTATGCTGTAGAAGAACTTACAAATATTACCGGTCAGAAAGCTGTAGGTACCATCTCTAAGAAAGATGAGGCTGCTTTCAAACTAAGAAAAGGAATGCCTGTAGGTGCTAAAGTTACTCTGAGAGCAAACAAAATGTATGAGTTCTTAGATAGATTAACTTCTTCTGCATTGCCAAGAATTAGAGATTTCTCTGGTATTAAAGCTGATGGTTTCGATGGTAGAGGTAATTATAACTTAGGTATTACTGAGCAGATTATCTTCCCTGAGATCGTAATCGACAAAGTGAAAAAAATCCAAGGGATGGACATCACTTTCGTTACAACTGCGAAAACAGACAAAGAAGCTAAAGCATTATTAACTCACTTCGGTTTACCATTTAAAAAGAACTAAGAAATGGCTAAAGAATCAATGAAAGCGCGTGAGCGCAAAAGAGAAGCACTAGTTGCTAAATACGCTGACAAAAGAAAAGCTTTAAAAGAAGCAGGTGATTATGAAGCACTTCAAAAATTACCTAAAAACGCTTCTCCTGTAAGATTACACAACAGATGTAAACTGACAGGTAGACCAAGAGGATATATGAGAACTTTCGGTATTTCCAGAGTAACATTCAGAGAAATGGCAAACCAAGGTCTTATCCCGGGAGTTAAAAAAGCCAGTTGGTAACAATTAATAATTAATCAGGACAACTAAGTTGTTTAGAAACTGAAAATAAAGATATCAGATGAATGAGTATTCTGAAGTCTGATATCTTACAATTTTTAAGTCTTTTCAAAACTGGCTGTCTTTAACCAATAATTTAAAATAGAAAAATGGTAACAGATCCAATTTCAGATTTCCTAACAAGAGTAAGGAACGCACAAAGCGCAGGCCACAAAGTGGTGGAAATTCCTGCATCGAAAATCAAAAAGGAGATTACTAAGATCTTATTTGACCAGGGGTATATCTTAAACTATAAGTTTGAAGATAACGCTGTTCAGGGAACGATCAAAATCGCTTTAAAGTACGATAAACAAACCAGCAAACCTGCTATTAAGTCTATTCAGAGAGCTTCAAGACCAGGTTTGAGACAGTACAAAGGTTCTACGGAACTTCCAAGAGTACTGAACGGTTTGGGTGTAGCTATCATCTCTACTTCAAGAGGAGTAATGACTGATAAGAAAGCTAGAGAAGAGAAAGTAGGCGGTGAAGTAATCTGCTATGTTTATTAATTTTTAATCAGAGGAAAATGTCAAGAATTGGTAAAGCAATTATAACAATTCCAGCAGGAGTTACTATCACTGAAAACAATGGTGTGGTAACGGTAAAAGGAGCTAAAGGAGAACTTTCTCAGGAGCTTACTGCAGGAATTACTTTAGAACAAAAAGATGGAGAGCTGAACGTAAACAGACCATCTGATTCTAAGCAACACAAAGCGCTTCACGGTTTATACAGAGCGTTAATTAACAATATGATTGTTGGTGTTTCAGAAGGATTCACTAAACAATTAGAACTAGTAGGGGTAGGATACAGAGCTTCTCACTCAGGACAAAAACTTGAGTTGGCTTTAGGATTCTCTCACGGTATCGTTTTAGAACTTCCAGGTGAAGTGAAAGTTGATACATTGACTGAAAAAGGTAAAAATCCAATTATTACTTTAACGTCTCATGACAAGCAACTTCTGGGAATGGTAACTGCAAAGATCCGTTCTTTCAGAAAGCCTGAGCCATATAAAGGAAAAGGTGTAAGATTCGTTGGTGAAAATGTTAGACGTAAAGCTGGTAAATCTGCTTAATAAATTATAAGAAAATGGCATTAAGTAAATTAGAAAAAAGAATAAGAATCAAAAGAAGAGTAAGAGGAAAAATCTCCGGATCTTCTGAATTGCCAAGATTATCTGTATATAAAAGTAATAAGGAAATTTACGCTCAGTTAATCGACGATAAAAGTGGTAAAACTTTAGCATCAGCTTCTTCCAGAGAGAAAGGTGTAGACGCTAAAGGAACAAAGAGTGAAGTTTCTGCTGCCGTAGGTAAAGCAATCGCTGCTAAAGCTAAAGCTGCAGGAATTGAAAATATAGTGTTCGATAGAAACGGATTCGTATATCACGGTAGAGTTAAAGCTCTAGCTGATGGTGCGAGAGAAGGAGGACTTAAATTCTAATCATTAAATTTCGGAAAATATGTTAGGACTAGATAATATAGAAAGAGTAAAACCGGGAGGATTAGAATTAAAAGATCGTCTCGTAGCTGTTAACAGAGTAACAAAAGTAACTAAAGGAGGTAGAGCTTTCGGATTTTCTGCTATCGTTGTAGTAGGAAATGAAGAAGGAGTTATCGGTTTTGGTTTAGGGAAATCTAAAGAGGTTGCTTCTGCAATTGCTAAAGCAGTTGAAGACGCTAAGAAAAACCTTGTGAAAGTTCCTGTAATGAATCACACAATTCCTCACCAAACTACTGCAAGATACGGTGGTGCAGATATCTTCCTAAGACCTGCTTCTCACGGTACCGGATTGATCGCCGGAGGTGCGGTAAGAGCGGTATTGGAATCAGCTGGTATTCACGATATCCTTTCAAAATCCAAAGGATCTTCTAACCCTCACAACGTGGTGAAAGCTACTTTCAAAGCGTTATTGGATATCAGAAGACCTGAAGAGATCGCTAGAATGAGAGGAGTTTCTCTAAGTAAAGTGTTTAACGGTTAATAATTAAAACAATGGCAACAATTAAAGTAAAGCAAGTAAGAAGCGCTATTGGTAGAACAAAAACCCAAAAGAGAACGCTTGAAGCATTAGGATTAAAGAAACTTCACCAAGTTGTAGAACACGAAGCTACTCCTTCTATCTTAGGAATGATAGCTGCAGTTAGTCATTTACTTGAAGTTCAAAAATAATTTTTAAAATAATTTTAAAATGAATTTAAACAACATAAAACCAGCTGCAGGTGCTACTCACAATTCCAAGAGAATTGGTAGAGGACAAGGTAGTGGAAAAGGAGGTACTTCAACAAAAGGACATAAAGGACAAAAATCAAGAGCTGGTTATTCTCAGAAAATCGGTTTTGAAGGAGGTCAGATGCCTTTACAAAGAAGATTACCGAAATTCGGTTTCAAAAATATTAACAGAAAAGAGTTTAGAGGAATTAACCTTGATACAATCCAGACTTTAATCGAGAACAAATCCATCACCGGAGATATCACGAAAGAAGTTTTAGTAGAAAACGGTTTAGTTTCTAAAAACGAATTAGTGAAAATTATGGGTAGAGGAGAATTGAAATCTGCGGTTTCAATCTCTGCTGACAAATTCACTAAATCTGCTGAAGAGCTTATTGCTAAAGCAGGTGGAAAAGCAATTACCTTATAATAATTACTAATGAAAGAATTTATACAAACCCTTAAAAATATTTGGAACCTAAAGGAATTAAGAGAAAAAATTCTTTTTACCTTGGGTATTATCCTTGTGTATAGATTCGCATCTTATATCTCGTTACCTGCGATTAACCTTGCAGAAGTAGGAGATCTCTTAGAGCATTATAAAAATCAGGGCGGTAACAAGCAAGGAGCAGGTCTCCTTGGCTTGCTTTCGTCTTTTACGGGGGGGGCATTCAGCCACGCTTCCGTAATGGCGTTAGGTATCATGCCTTATATTTCTGCTTCCATTATAGTTCAGTTGATGGGGATGGCAATTCCTTATCTTCAGAAACTTCAAAAAGACGGAGAGTCAGGTAGAAATACATTGAACCAAATTACAAGATGGTTAACGATTGGAGTTTGTTTAGTACAGGCACCTTCATACTTAACTTCTATTACTCAATTATTCTTACCTTATACTCAGTTCCAATCTGCATACTATGTAGAGCCAAACTCCATTATGTTCTGGCTGCCTAGTATTGTAATTTTAGTTGCAGGTTCTGTATTTGCAATGTGGTTAGGAGAGAAAATTACCGATAAAGGAATTGGAAATGGTATTTCCATTCTGATTATGGTGGGGATCTTATCCAGACTGCCAGAAGCATTTGTACAGGAAATGGCAGTGCAAAACGGAAAAGGAGGAATGGGATCTATCATGATCCTTATTGAAGTGTTATTCTGGATGCTGGTAGTTCTTTTGGCAGTGATCTTATCGGTTGCCGTAAGAAAAATACCGATTCAGTATGTAAGTAGAGCTCAAGCGAGAGGAGGTGTAAATAGAAATCTTATGCAGGGAGCAAGACAGTGGATTCCATTAAAAGTTAATGCAGCCGGTGTAATGCCGATCATCTTTGCTCAGGCTTTGATGTTCGTACCTGGTTTATTAACGAAGTTTGACGAATCCAATACTTTTCTTGCAGGTTTCAAGAATGTTTTTAGCTGGCAGTACAATGTGCTGTTTGCGCTGTTGATTATTATCTTCTCATTCTTCTATACGGCAATCACCATTCCGGTTAACCAGATGGCTGATGATCTGAAGAGAAATGGAGGTTTAATACCAAAAGTGAGACCAGGTAAAGAGACCGCTGATTATTTAGATGATATTTTATCTAAAATAACCTTGCCAGGTGCAATATTTTTATCTATCTTTGCAGTCCTTCCGGCAATTGTACACGGAAGCTTTGTTCAGACAGATGCGTTCGCCTTATTTTTCGGGGGAACGTCGTTATTAATTATGGTAGGAGTTATTTTGGATACCGTTCAACAGATTAATACATATCTGCTGAACCATCATTATGATGGCTTAATGCAGTCTAAATTATCAAGATCGACTGGATATTAATTTATGGCAAAACAAAAACATATTGAACAGGACGGCGTAATAGTTGAAGCACTCTCAAACGCCATGTTCCGTGTAGAACTTGAGAATGGGCATGTGCTTATTGCTCATATTTCTGGGAAAATGAGAATGCATTATATTAAGCTTTTACCTGGTGATAAGGTGAAATTGGAAATGTCTCCCTATGATTTAACAAAAGGGAGAATTACATTTAGATATTAAAAACGATCGCCAAATGGAATCTTCAGATTTCCATTTGGCTATTGTTGAAAAATAAATACTATCAAAATGAAATCGAAAGGTTCCATTTGACATAGTAAAAAATAAATACTATCAAATGAAAGTTAGAGCATCAATTAAAAAAAGAAGTGCTGATTGCAAAATCGTACGCAGAAAAGGTGTACTATTTGTAATCAACAAGAAGAACCCAAAATTTAAACAAAGACAAGGCTAATATTAAATTATGGCGAGAATTGCAGGTATTGATTTACCAAAAAACAAAAGAGGCGTTATCGGTTTAACTTACATCTACGGAGTAGGAAGAAGTACTTCTTCTGAAATCCTTAAAGCTGCCGGTATCAGCGAAGATAAGAAAGTCAACGAATGGAATGACGATGAATTGGCTGCAATCAGAACTTATATCTCTGAAAACGTAAAAGTAGAAGGAGAATTAAGATCAGAAGTGCAATTGAACATTAAGCGATTAATGGACATAGGATGCCAACGAGGAATACGTCACAGACTAGGATTACCTTTAAGAGGCCAGAGAACGAAAAACAACTCTAGAACCCGTAAAGGAAAGAGAAAAACTGTTGCTAACAAGAAAAAAGCAAGTAAATAATCGTTAGGAATTATGGCAAAACAAACTAAAGTAGTTAAAAAAAGAAAAGTAAAAGTTGAAGCTATTGGAGAAGCTCATATTCAGGCTTCTTTCAATAACATCATCATTTCTTTAACAAATAAAAACGGAGAGGTAATCTCTTGGGCATCTGCCGGTAAAATGGGATTCAGAGGTTCTAAAAAGAACACTCCTTTTGCTGCTCAGATGGCAGCTGAAAATTGCTCTGCTGTAGCTCACGAAGCTGGTTTAAGAAGAGTAAAGGTGTTCGTGAAAGGTCCAGGTTCTGGTAGAGAATCTGCAATCAGATCTATTCACAATTCAGGAATTGAAGTTAGTGAAATCGTTGATGTGACTCCAATGCCACACAATGGATGTAGACCACCAAAAAGAAGAAGAGTTTAATTTTTAGAATTTACCCATTATGGCAAGATATATTGGACCTAAAACTAAGATTGCTAGAAAGTTTGGTGCTGCAATCTACGGAGATGATAAAAACTTCGAAAAAAGAAAGAACCAACCGCCAGGACAACACGGTCCTAACAAAAGAAGAGGTGCTAAAAAATCAGAATATGCAGTTCAGTTAGCTGAAAAGCAAAAAGCTAAATATACTTACGGTATTTTAGAAAGACAGTTCGCTAATTTATTCGAAAAAGCACACAGAAGTAAAGGAGTAACAGGGGA
The DNA here is from genome assembly GCF_048572715.1 of Chryseobacterium sp. CT-SW4. Classification (GTDB taxonomy): domain Bacteria; phylum Bacteroidota; class Bacteroidia; order Flavobacteriales; family Weeksellaceae; genus Chryseobacterium. The sequence continues at coordinate 3,246,350 of NZ_CP183840.1, read as the reverse complement.
AGTTCTATTACAACTTTGCGAATCCAGATTGGATAACGTAGTGTACAGATTAGGGTTTGCAAAAACCAGATCTGCTGCTAGACAATTAGTATCTCACAGACACATCACAGTGAACGGAGAGCTAGTAAATATTCCATCTTATTTACTTAAAGCTGGTGATGTAATCACAGTAAGAGAAAAATCTAAGTCTCTTGAAGTGGTTAGCAACGCGTTAGCTTCTAAGTCAAACTATGAGTGGTTACAATTCAACGATGAGAAGAAAGAAGGTACTTTCGTTTCTGCTCCTGAAAGAATCCAAATTCCGGAGGATATCAAGGAACAGCTTATCGTCGAACTTTACTCTAAATAATTTTTTAATCAAATTTTTGCTCAACCCAATAATATGGCAATTTTACAATTCATAAAACCCGATAAAGTAATATTACTTAACTCTGATGAATTTAAAGGTCAATTCGAATTCAGACCATTAGAACCAGGTTTCGGGCTTACAATCGGTAATGCTTTGAGAAGAGTGTTGCTTTCTTCTCTGGAAGGATACGCTATTTCATCTATCAAAATAGAAGGTGTAGAGCACGAATTTTCAACGATTCCAGGAGTAATCGAAGATGTTACCGAAATTATTCTTAACCTTAAACAGGTGAGATTAAAAGCTGCAGCAGAAAACCAGCCGAATGAGCAGGTAGTTGCTAAAGTTTCCGGTCAAACGGTTATTACTGCTGGAGATTTAGGGAAATCGATCAACGGATTCGAAATCTTGAATCCTGATTTAGTGATCTGTAACCTAAACAAAGATGTTACTTTCGAAATTACCTTCAATATAGAGAAAGGTAGAGGGTATGTTCCTTCTGAACAAAATAAGTCAAACAATGCACCAGTTGGTACTATTGCAATAGACTCTATTTTTACACCAATTAAGAAAGTACAGTACAGTATTGAAAATTATCGTGTAGAGCAAAAAACAGACTACGAAAAACTTGTATTAGATATAGAAACTGATGGTTCCATCAGTCCTCAAAATGCTTTAACAGAAGCTTCAAAGATATTAATTTATCACTTCATGCTGTTCTCCGATGAGAGAATCACACTTGAAACCGAAGCCGTAAAAGCGTCTATCCAGTACGATGAAGAAACTCTTCATACAAGACAGCTTCTTAAGTCTAAATTAGCAGATATGGATCTTTCAGTGAGAGCTCTTAACTGCTTGAAAGCTGCAGAAGTAGAAACTCTTGGAGAATTGGTTTCTTACAGTAAGTCTGATTTGATGAAATTCAGAAATTTTGGTAAAAAATCTTTGACAGAACTAGAAGAATTAGTGCATTCAAAAGGTCTTAACTTCGGTTTCGACGTTGCAAAATATAAGTTAGACGCTGATAAATAATTAATAATGAGACACGGTAAAAAATTCAATCACTTAGGAAGAACAGCTTCTCACAGAAGCGCTTTACTTTCTAATATGGCTTGTTCTCTAATTGAGCATAAAAGAATCAACACTACTGTAGCTAAAGCGAAAGCTTTAAGAGTATATGTTGAGCCTCTATTAACAAAAGCAAAAGAAGATACTACACATAACAGAAGAGTTGTTTTTTCATATCTTCAAAATAAAGAAGCGGTTTCTGAACTTTTCAGAACTGTAGCTCCTAAAATCGCTGAAAGAAACGGTGGTTACACAAGAATCATCAAAACAGGTTTCAGACCAGGGGATGCTGCTGACACTGCTCTTATCGAGTTAGTAGACTTTAATGAGCTTTACAATCCGAATGCGGAAGAGAAAAAAGCGACAAGAAGAAGTAGAAGAACTACAACTGCTAAAAAAGCTGAAGCTGTAGTAGCAGAAGCTCCTAAAGCAGAAAAAGTTGAAGAGCCTAAGGCTGAAACAACAGATTCTACTGAGGAAAAAACTGAAGAATAATATTCATTCAGATATACATAAAAACCATCCGATTTCGGATGGTTTTTTTTATTTAATACTTAAAACTGAATTTGGATTTTAAAGCGCGCTCCTGAACTGATGGTACTTCGAATAAAATCTAATCCGGATTACCATGCTAAGTTGCTCTAGGATATGGATTAATAACTGAGAATTTATATGCATATTGCTTTAACAAAGAGAATCCCGGAGCATCTCAACCTGGTTAGCTTATAGGGATAAAAACAGTTGTTTGTAAATATTGCTGTTAAACCGGCTCGTAGAATTGTTTCCGGTATCGTATTGTCAATAGTAATCAGTGAAGTGGTAATTTCCCGGACCGTGAAGAGTAATGTTCCCTACAGGACTCTCTCTGCTTTAAAAAAAAATTATCTCTGGAGTAAAATTGAATAGGCAACTTTATCATACTTTGCCGGGTTTTTCCGGACTGGATTAAATGAAAAGATTAACAGAGCTCATTAATTTTTATATTAAAAAAAGGTGGAATTAACCACCTTAATATCATATTTTCGTTCTTTTCAGCTCTATAATATTATTACCCTGGTCAATAATAATACTGTCTCCTTTCACTTTAGCTGTAATGTCATCTTTTTTATAGGTGGTTTCTTCACCAGATACCTGATCTTTAGTTAAAACGATTGTTTTTTTATTGCTCGTAATAGCAACCGTATTTTCCTCAGGAGTATTGTTGAATACCACTTTTACAAGACTTCCGTCGGTAGCTTTGTAAACAAAATTGGTTTTCTCGGTTTTCTTGCCGTCCACTTCTACAGAGCTGGAGCTTACCGTAGTGGAGTCAATTACTCCGTTATTATCAACAACAGCAGTTTCTGTACTGTCCATTTTAATTACACTTTTATTCCCTTCTTTCTGGCATCCTATCCATAATAAAGAGAGGGAAACTATTACCAAAGACTTTTTCATTGATTTTATTTTTCTGATTGTTACACGTGTAAAATTAACTAAAATTTAACGCAGACTAACCTTAAAAGCTGAACTTTATATAGGCAAAAAAGTTAAAATTTGATTAAATTTGTATGAACTATAAAAATAAAAAAATGAGCTACATTTCTTATATAGAAGCGAGACAAATTTTGGATTCAAGAGGAAATCCTACAATTGAAGTAGATGTGTTTACAGAAAGCGGTGCAATGGGACGTGCTGCTGTTCCTTCTGGAGCATCTACCGGAGAACATGAAGCGGTGGAATTGAGAGATAACGGTTCGGAATATATGGGAAAAGGAGTTCTTAAAGCTGTTGAGAATGTAAGAGAAATCATTGCACCTGAATTAGTAGGTTTCCCTGTGTATGATCAGAACCTTCTGGATCAGATTATGATTGATCTGGACGGAACCAGCAATAAAGGAAAATTAGGAGCTAATGCTATTCTTGGTGTTTCATTAGCGGCAGCTAAAGCTGCTGCAACTGAATTGAGAATGCCGTTATACAAATATGTGGGAGGAGTAAATGCCAACACATTACCGGTTCCGATGATGAACGTTATCAATGGAGGTTCTCACTCTGATGCGCCTATCGCATTCCAGGAATTTATGATTATGCCGGTGAAAGCAGATTCTTTCTCACATGCTTTGAGAAAAGGAACGGAAATCTTCCATAATCTGAAATCAATTCTTAAAGGAAGAGGTCTATCTACGGCAGTAGGAGATGAAGGAGGTTTCGCTCCTACTTTTAAAGGGACAGAAGATGCTTTGGATACATTACTTCAAGCTATTGAAAAAGCAGGTTACAAACCGGGAGATGATATCATGTTAGCATTAGACTGTGCCGCTTCGGAATTCTATAAAGACGGAACTTATGACTATAGAAAATTTGAAGGCGATAACGGAGCTCACAGAAGCAGAGAAGAACAGGTTTCTTACCTTGCTGAATTAGCTCAGAAATATCCGATCATTTCAATTGAAGATGGTATGCAGGAAGATGATTGGGAAGGATGGAAATTACTTACAGATAAAATCGGAGATAAAGTACAGTTAGTAGGGGATGATTTATTCGTTACCAACGTAGAAAGATTATCAAGAGGAATTAATGAAGGAATTGCCAACTCAATTCTGGTAAAAGTAAACCAGATCGGTTCTCTTTCAGAAACAATGGCGGCTGTTCAGATGGCTCAGCATAATAAATATACTTCTGTAATGTCTCACAGATCCGGAGAAACAGAAGATTCTACTATTGCTGATTTAGCCGTGGCTATGAATTGCGGACAAATCAAAACAGGATCAGCTTCAAGATCAGACAGAATGGCTAAATATAACCAGCTGTTAAGAATTGAAGAAGCTTTGGGTGAAACAGCAGTTTTTCCTGGCCTAGACGCTTTTAAAATTAAAAGATAGATTTAAAAATTTATAAGGCAGCAAACAATAATTGTTTGCTGTTTTTTTATGGGATTTTACAGATTTTTAGTAAATTTATAGAAAATTAAATAAATAATGTCAGACAACAAAGTTATATTGAATTACGACGGTAATTCTTATGAATATCCAATAGTGGATAGTACGATCGGAGACAGAGGAATAGATATTTCAAAACTTAGAGACCAAACGGGTCTTATTACTTTAGATTTAGGATACAAAAATACAGGAGCAACAATCAGTGAAATCACTTACCTCGATGGAGATAAGGGAGAATTGTTCTACAGAGGATATCCTATTGAACAAATTGCCGAGAAGTCTAACTTCACAGAGGTAATGTATCTTTTATTACATGGTGAATTGCCTACGAAAGACCAATACGGAAATTTCGAAGGAAATATTAAAAAATATAACTTCATTGCAGAAGAGATGAAAAAAATCATCGATGCTTTCCCTCGTTCTGCTCACCCTATGGGAGTTCTTTCTTCTTTGACATCTGCATTAACGGCATTCAACCCTAAGTCAGTAGATGTAAACTCTAAAGAAGATCTGGATCATGCCGCTGAATTGATGATTGCTAAGTTCTCTCATTTGTGTGCATGGACTTACAGAAAAACTCAGGGGTTACCTTTAAATCACGGAGACAACAGCTTAAACTACGTAGAGAACTTCTATAAAATGGCATTCAGATTACCGAATGCAGAATTTGAAGTGGATCCGGTAGTAGTGAACGCTTTAGATAAATTATTAATACTTCACGCAGATCATGAGCAAAACTGTTCTACTTCTACAGTAAGAATGGTAGGATCAGCTCATACAGGCCTTTTTGCTTCTATCTCAGCAGGTGTTTCCGCATTATGGGGGCCACTTCACGGAGGAGCTAACCAGGCAGTGATTGAAATGCTTGAACTGATTGAAAAAGACGGAGGAGATGTTTCTAAATATGTTGCAAAAGCTAAGGATAAGAGCGATAACTTCCGTTTAATGGGATTCGGACACAGAGTGTATAAAAACTTTGATCCAAGAGCGAAGATCATTAAAAAAGCGGCAGATGATATCTTAAATTCGCTTGGAATTCAGGATAAAGCTCTGGACATTGCAATGCAATTGGAAAGAGTAGCTCTGGAAGATGATTACTTCGTAGAAAGAAAACTATACCCGAATGTAGATTTCTATTCAGGTATTATTTATAGAGCCTTAGGTATTCCTACGGAAATGTTTACCGTAATGTTCGCATTAGGAAGATTACCGGGGTGGATTTCTCAATGGAAGGAAATGAGATTAAAAGGAGATCCGATCGGAAGACCAAGACAAGTATATCAGGGAGCTCAAAAAAGAGACTATATTGATATTGCAAACAGATAATCTTTGTGTATAAACATAAAAAAATCCCAAAATTTATTTTGGGATTTTTCATTTTATAGATATTTTATTTAAATGTGATAAAAAATATAAAAAAAACATCAATTCTTCTATTTTGCATTATGAAATTAAATTTTTCATATAAAATAATTTAAAAGTTTTTAAAATGAAGTCCTTTGACTATATTTGTAAAACGTATGAATCTTTATGAAACTGAACATTAAAAACGAAACAGGCAGACTTCGATCCGTGGTACTGGGCCAGCCCAATTCTATGGGTCCTACACCCACATTGGAAGAAAGCTATGATGCAAAATCTTATTATTCGATTGAAAATAACATATATCCGAAAGAAGAAGACATCATTAATGAAATGAGCGCATTTGAAACGGTACTCAAAAAATATGATGTGGAAGTTCTTCGTCCTAATATTATTAAAGATTATAACCAGGTTTTTGCCCGGGATGTAGCCTTTGTAATCGATGATAAAATGATTATTTCAAATGTAATTGCCGATAGAGCGGATGAGCAGGATGCCTATAGGAAAATTTTTGAAAAAGTAGCCTGGAGAAAAATCATTAATCTACCCGAAACAGCACATATTGAAGGTGGAGACGTTATTGTTTGGGATGATTTTCTTTTTATCGGGACTTGCTTCAGTGAAGATTACAGGAACTATAAAACGGCAAGGACAAACGAATATGCTATCGAAATATTAAAAGAATATTTTCCGAAGAAAAGGATTATAGATCTGGAACTCAAGAAAAATGATAAAATTCCCTACGAGGGAATACTGCATTTGGATTGTACATTTAACCCTATCGGAAAAGACAAATGTATTATTTATAAAGATGGTTTTGTAGATGAAAGCGATTATCGTCTCATTATAGATATTTTTGGAGAAGAGAACTGTTTTCACGTAAATGCGGAGGAAATGTTTGAGATGGTACCGAATGTATTTTCTATTTCTCCGGAAGTGGTGGTTTCGGACAATACTTTCGTTCGGATGAATAATCATTTAAGAAATGAATGGGGGATTACGGTAGAGGAAATTCCATATAGGGAAATTTCTAAAATGGGAGGATTGTTGAGATGCTCTACAATGCCGTTGGTAAGAGAGTAATAGTTTTCAACTTTAATTTTAGACTTAAAAAATGCAGACAACAGATACCGTTTTAATGATAGAGCCGATCGCTTTCGGTTACAATGCGGAAACAGCAGAAAATAACTATTTCCAGGTAGAGCAGAAAGGCTCTGATATTCAGTCTAAGGCTTTGGCTGAATTTAATATTTTTGTTGAAAAACTAAGAAGTAAAGGCATTAATGTTATTACTATAAAAGATACGGTGGATCCCCATACACCGGACTCTATTTTCCCCAATAACTGGGTGAGCTTCCACAGTGACGGAAAAGTGGTTTTATATCCTATGTTTGCCTCCAACAGAAGAGTGGAAAGAAGAGAAGATATCATTGAAAGTATTCAAAACCGGGGATTCCGGGTAGCGGAAATCGATGACTGGTCTTTTCCGGAAACACAAGGACACTTTTTAGAAGGCACAGGAAGTATGATCTTTGACCACGACAATAAAATTGCATATGGTTCTGTCTCTTTAAGGCTTGATGAAAAATTATTCCGGGAATTCTGTGAGAAATATGGCTTTCAGCCTGTTGTTTTTCACTCTTTTCAGACGGTAGGTTCGGAAAGATTACCCATTTATCATACCAATGTAATGATGTGTGTAGCCGATAAATTTGTTGTTATCTGCCTTGATTGTATTGATAATGAACTTGAAAGAAGCAAGGTCATTGAAACCATAAAAAGTTCAGGAAAAGAAATTATTGAAATTTCAGAAGAACAGATGCAGCAGTTTGCAGGAAATATGCTTCAGGTTCAGAATAAAGAGGGAGAAAAGTTTTTGGTAATGAGCCAGACGGCATATCAATCTTTATCTTCCGAACAAATTTCTTCGATTGAGAAATATTGCGAAATTATTTACTCTGATCTTCATACAATTGAAGTAAACGGAGGGGGAAGTGCACGCTGTATGCTTGCTGAAGTTTTTTTACCGAAGAAATAAAGATATTTAAAAGTTAAACTTCCGGTTTCAGTAAATGGATCCGGAAGTTTTTTTTATTAAGAATATTGATGCAATATGAAAAGGAATCATTGATTGTAAACGAAAAAAGTTAACTAAATTTGCTTCATAAGTAAATTTTCATGAAGATAATTAAGTGTTTTTATTTCTTTTGTATTATTTTGGGAAGCTTTTTAAATGCTCAGCAAAAAACTTTTTGTAACCCTATTAACATCGATTACGGATATACTCCCTTCGAATCATTTTCACAACAGGGAAAACACCGTGCTACTGCGGATCCTGTAATCGTTAACTTTAAAAATAAACTTTTTCTTTTCTCGACCAACCAGGAAGGCTATTGGTATAGTGACGATATGTTGGACTGGAAATTTGTAAAAAGAAAATTCCTACGTGATAATAAATATATTCATGATCTTAATGCTCCTGCAGTATGGGCAATGAAAGATACCCTCTATGTATTTGGCTCTACCTGGGAACAGGATTTTCCGATATGGAAAAGTACCAACCCCACAACAGATGACTGGCATATTGCCGTAGATACCTTGAAGGTAGGGGCCTGGGATCCGGCCTTTCATTATGATGAAGATAAAAATAAGCTCTATTTATACTGGGGTTCCAGCAACGAGTGGCCGTTACTGGGGACCGAAGTAAAAGTTAAAACTCTTCAGTCAGAAGGATTTGTAAAACCTATTCTTAGGTTAAAACCGGAAGATCATGGATGGGAACGTTTCGGGGAATATAATGATAATGTATTTCTTCAGCCTTTTGTAGAAGGGGCATGGATGACAAAGTATAACGGGAAATATTATATGCAGTATGGAGCTCCGGCGACAGAGTTCAGCGGATATTCCGATGGAGTATACGTAAGTAATAATCCATTGGAAGGCTTCGAATACCAGCAGCATAATCCATTCTCTTATAAGCCCGGAGGATTTGCCAGAGGAGCGGGTCACGGAGCCACTTTCGAAGATAACTTTAAAAACTGGTGGCATGTTTCCACTATCTTTATTTCCACGAAAAATAATTTTGAAAGGAGACTTGGAATCTGGCCTGCAGGGTTTGATAAGGATGACATAATGTATTGCAATACGGCTTACGGTGATTATCCTACCTATCTTCCCCAATATGCCCGGGGAAAAGACTTTACAAAAGGGCTTTTTGCAGGTTGGATGTTATTAAACTATAATAAGCCCGTACAGGTATCTTCTACTTTGGGTGGATATCAGCCTAATTATGCCGTCGATGAAGATATTAAAACCTATTGGAGTGCAAAAACAGGAAATTCAGGAGAGTGGTTCCAGACAGATTTAGGTGAAGTTTCCACGGTGAATGCTATTCAGGTCAACTATGCAGATCAGGATGTGGAATTTTTAGGAAAGACTTTAGGAAAAATGCATCAATATAAAATCTATGGCTCCGAAGACGGCAAAAAGTGGAAAGTTATCGTTGATAAAAGTAAAAATACCAAAGACGTTCCCCATGATTATATAGAACTTGAAAATCCGGTTCAGGCGAGATTTCTGAAAATGGAAAACCTGAAAATGCCGACCGGAAAATTTGCTCTGAGCGGCTTCAGGATATTTGGAAAAGGGAAAGGAAATAAGCCTGCTAAAGTTCAGAATTTTGTTCCTTTAAGAGCTGATCCTAAAAAATATGGAGAAAGAAGAAGTATCTGGATGAAATGGCAACAAAATGTCGATGCGGACGGATATGTTATTTATTGGGGAAAAACACCGGATAAATTATATGGAAGTATTATGGTGTATGGTAAAAATGAATACTTTTTTACCGGTGCGGACCGAACAGATGCTTATTATTTTCAGATCGAAGCTTTTAATGCCAATGGAATATCGGAAAGAACGGAAATTGTAAAATCAGAATAAAAAAAATGCTCTGGATTCAGAGCATTTTTTTATTGTTTTGTTAGAATTATATTTTTAGGTAAAGGTTCCGGAAAAGTTGTGTTTAAATAGGGACAATCTAATGATATAATATCTGTCATAGGAGAAAAATTCCATTGAAGACTGTTTTTATTAGCATCTGCAAAATTTAGCTTAATATTTCCATTTAATCCACATAGATCAAAATCAAGATAGATAAGAGAATATTTTCCATCGTCTTTTCTAAACTTACCTCCTTTTATTTTTGCTTCATTATCAGAAAGATTAGTGTTGTCGAATAGGATAGAACCATTTGAATCTGTTACTTTAAATTTTCCTATTAGATAATCTTTATAATATTCCAAATTTTCATTATAATTATAAGTGATTTTTTTGAAAACAATTTGTATGGTTTTTCCATCCCAATTGCCTTTCCAAACCCCTTCATAAGAATTTAGCTCGTTATTAGTATCTTTTAAATAGGAATTAGAAGAAACATCAGAATATGTTCTTAAGGAATATTCTTGAGCCTTATTAGTTATTGATAGTATTAAGAATGAAATTATTATAATATTTCTCATAATCCTAATTATAAATTAATATTACTGCTTAGTTAAAACGATATCCTTTGGTAAAGGTTCTGGAAAAATAGTATTCAAATATGGACAATCTGGTGTAAGCATATCTGTCATATCGGAAAAGTTCCAGTGAAGTTTATTCTTATTTGAATCAGTGAAGTTTATTGTAATTATTCCCCACATGTAGCAAATATCTGGATCACTATATGTCAATGAATATTTTCCATCAGTCTTTTTAAATCCTCCACCCTCTATTTTTGCATTATCATTTAAAAGACTGGTATTATCAAATAAGACAGAATTATTTTGATCTGTCACTTTAAATTTTCCAATAATAATATCTTTATAGTATGGTCTGGTTTCTATATGATTGATACATTTTTTTATTTTAATAAAATTAATTTCAAAGTTTTTATTATTCCATTGACCTTTCCATGCTCCTTCATAATTTACTAATTCATTATTTGTATCTTTAACATAAGAATCTTTTGGAAAATCTATTCCATAAGTTCTTAATGGATAAGTTTGGGCATTTATAATTGTAATTATATTTATTAATAAAAGAGCTAATATTTTTTTCATAATGTAAAATTTTTATTAGTTACATGGTGTTGGACTGTGCTGTTTAATTTTCTAACTGATCCCGTATTTTTATCAAATTTATATGCTGCTAAACCTGAAAGCTTAACACTCTCATTCAGAAAACGTGCGAATGTTTTTTCTACATTAGATGCTGTTAAATTATCAGTGTTAACTAAATCCTGAAATTCATTTTGATACCATTCTTTCCAGCTTTTAATTTGATTTGTACCTATTCCATAATCTCCCAGTCCCGAATATAAAAGTATATAACTCCCTTGAGATGTAATATTTTACTTTTTAATGTATGACCCACCTCACTTCCAATATAATTTTTAAAATATAAATGCTCCCATCCAGAGCATTTTTTATTGTTTTGTTAGAATTATATTTTTAGGTAAAGGTTCTGGAAAAGGACCATTTTTATAAGGACAATCCGGGAGAATTATATCGGTCATATCTGAAAAATTCCATTGAATTTTATTCTTATTATTATCTGTAAAGTTTATTGTAATATATCCATTTAATCCGCATAAATCTTCATCATTATACCAAAAAGAATATTTATTATCTTTTGTTCTAAAATTTCCACCATTGATCTTTGAATCATTATCAGAAATATTAGTATTATCAAATAAAACAGAACCATTTGAATCTATTACTTTAAATTTTCCTATTAAAATATCTTTATAGTAAGGGTTGTCTTCATTATAAGTCCAATATTTTTTTATTTTCTTAAATGTTATAATTATTGATTTTCCATTCCAACTACCTTTCCAAGCCCCTTCGTATGAATTCAATTCATTATTTGAATCCATTATATAAGAATTAGAAGGAACATCAGAGTACGTCCTTAAAGGATATGTTTGAGCATTTATAACTGTAAATATATTTATCAATAAAAGAGCTAATATTTTTTTCATAATGTAAAATTTTTATTAGTTACATGGTGTTGGATTTCCTGTGCTGTTTAATTTCCCAACTGATCCCGTATTTTTATCAAATTTATATGCTGCTAAACCTGAAAGCTTAACACTCTCATTCAGAAAACGTGCGAATGTTTTTTCTACATTAGATGCTGTTAAATTATCAGTGTTAACTAAATCCTGAAATTCATTTTGATACCATTCTTTCCAGTTTTTAATCTGATTCGGACCTATTCCATAATCCCCCAGTCCCGAATACAAAAGTATGTAACTTCCCTGAGAGGTAATTACAATAGCATAAGCATCACTAATATCTCCATTTTCTTCAGCATTTCTTACAATATTAGTTAAAAATGTTATCAAATCATAAGGGGAAAATATTTTAATAGTTGTGTTTCCTTCATGCTCATTGTTATGAGTATGAATAAACCCGAAATAATGATTGCCTGTTGGTAAACTTACAGAATGTGTATTAATTCCATTTTCCATTGGTTGATACTGTGTTCCCGTAACCCCTGTGTTTTTTGGTGGATATCCTGCTGCATAGCCCATTTCGTGATCTAATCCCAAAATATTGGGTTGATCTAATGCATTTATTTTACTTTTTAATGTAGGATCTGCTAACATGTTTTTAATTCTTAAGCATGGAGATATCTGGAGTTCCGGCAGGCCACCACCACCTCCATCCAGATTGCCATCCATACAGTTTTCATAAATGGAACAACCTCCTGATGTCCCTCCGCTTCCACCGGATGGTAATCCATTTCCGTTTCCCCCGGATTTAGGAACAGTGATGATTATTCCCTCAATATCACATGCAGGATAACCAGGAAAACCACATGCATATTTATTTAGCCTATTATTTACTGTACTTTTCAGATATTGTGCTGTAAATAAACTCAAGATTTCAGAATAATTCTTTTCATCAGAAGACATTTCGTAAAATTCTACAAAAGTTTCTTCATCTTTTAAAGCAGCAACCATTATACCTGCAACCTGATAGTCTCTGATCAAAGGAAAAAGAACATACTTTTCCCCTTTATCCGTGGTAAATTCCTGAGAACGGATATTAAACTCAATGTATTCAGCGGATACTGTTTCTGACCTACTGAAAGAAGTTTTCATTGCTTTTGCCGTATGACTGACATTATAAAGACTGTCATAACGTTCCATCAAGGTTTTAAAACCGTCGGCATAATTAACCGTTATTCCGTTTTGCTCAGTAAAGACCTGAAACTTATTAGAAGTGTATTGCTCATCGTTACTTTTAAGGTAATCGTCCTCTGTACTGCAGGAATTAAGTATAAGTAAGCACAGGGCTGTGGGAAACAGCCAGGGAATAATTTTTTTTATCATCAATTATTAGCTTTTATAAGTTTAAAGATAGCAGATTTCTTTAATACTCCCAAATATGGGAATTAAATGAGTGGTAACATTACGGATTCCCGTAATTACTACTATTTTAATTTAAAACATAATATCAATTGTTTTAAACTTATAAGGACTGCTTTTGGGAATTATATATCCTAGAAATTAACTTTGGTCAGAGTTGATAAAATCAGAATAAAAAAATGCTCTGGATTCAGAGCATTCTTTTATTGTAGCCGGAGTCTATTTAGAAATTCCGAAATTTTGCTGAGAAGAAAAGGCGCATGTTCGCCATATTCCCAATCCACATGACCTCCCACAAAAGTATAAGACTCATTCAATACATTATGGCTCTGTAAAGCTGTATCTAAAAACTCCTTTTGGGATAAAGGAACAATATCATCCGTGGTACCGTAAAAGGAAAATGTTGGGGGTGAATTTCTGCTGATCCACGTAATGGGACTTGCAAAATCCATTGCTGATTGATTTTCAGGAATGACGGCAGAATCGACTAAATATTTCTCTACGAAGGCATAATCTTCATATTTTTTAAATTCAGGATCGGACAGATTGGATATACCCACAATATTAATGACCGCTTTAATCCTCTTATCCATATCATATTTATAAGAATACATCATGGAAATGTTGGCACCGGCACTATTTCCAAGAATGATAAATCTCGGCTTATAATTTAATCGGCTTTCCAAATAATCAAGAGCGGAATGAACATCCTCCATCTGGTTCGGAAATCCGAAGCGGTTGTGATTGGCTAGTCTGTAATTAATATTGGCAAAAATATGATTGGGGAATTTCCGGATAAGTTCGAGTGTAAAAGAAGTAAGTTCTTTTTTATCATCTTTATTCCAGCCACCGCCGTGGACAATTATGAAAATATCTTTTTTAATATTAGATTGGTTTTTGGGGGTGTAAAGATCCATTTTCTGCTCAATGTGGTCACCATACAAAATGTTGAGCTGACTTTCGTAATCAGGATTTTCATTTGTGTTCATTATTATCTCTTTAATTTTTAAATTTAATAATATTACAAGAAAAGCACCCATTGATTAAAATAATTTTTTTCATGGGTGCTCAAAAACGCCGTTAAGCTATATATAAAAAATCAATTTCCTGATGAGGTAGAGAGATGGTCAATTATCTGGTTCTGCTCTTGATGGCATCGGATGCCCCTTCAATATCCCTTACTTTTTTCACTTTCTGGTTTCCGAAATTATAAGTAATGCTCAGGGTCATACCTCTTCTGTATTGGTCATTTCTGATATAGTTATAATTTCCGTTGGATTGGTAATCTTCAATTTCCACAATATTGGTTCTTAACACATCATTTACATTCAGTGCAAAAGTCCAGTCGTTCCAGTTTTTCTTAATGCTTAGATCAAGGCTCATTAAATCTTTCAGTAATCCGAGCTCTATCTGCTGTTTGTCTACAAAGAAATAGTTAACCCCTAAAAACCATGTTTTCTTTTTGTCTAAACGTATGGTGTTATTGGTTTGTATTATCAAACTTGTTGAATTGGAATTATTAATATAGGTGTCAAAAACCTGTCCTGTGGTAGGATCTGTATTTAAAGTTCCTTTGTTGATATTATGCTGAACCCCGATATTGAAATTGGTTGTCAGATACTGTTTAAAGAAAGTTTTCTGCATTCCCAGCATAGCGGACATTTCCTGCTTATCACCAAAGTTAGTTCTTATGTAAGCCAGCTGTCTGTAAGTAACGCCGTCTCTTTCAATATTTCTCTGTAAAGGAACCTGGGTAATTATATCTTTAAAGAGGGAATGACTTAAAATAACAAAATAAGAATTTTTAAACATATAAGTCAGTTCTTGATTATAAGTGGAAGAGGCTTTTACAAAAGGGTTATTTTGTGTATAATTATCCTGTGTAATAATATTTTTCACAGGATTAAGCTCCCAGAAGCTTGGTCTTCTCATTCGGCTTGAAAATGAATAAGAAAGGTTATTTTTATCATTCACGGCGTAGTTGAAGCTTACATACGGAAGAAAGTTATTGTAGTTGCGTTCAATCCTGCTATACTCGGGAGAAGCATTGTCAGAAGTTCCCAAGCTGTTGGTAATTTCATATCTGGCACCTAGCTTTCCTGAGAATTTATCAGAGAACTTTTTTTCCAGTGTTAAATAAAATCCATAAATATTTTCGTCATAAATAAAATGATTAAGATCCGGGTTTTCTTTAGTTTCGATTAATTCACCCTGGTCATTATAAATGTAGTTATAAGTTATGTTTTTAGTATCGTTATCAGTTTTCGTCGTATTGTAATTTCCTCCTACCGAAATGGTGAAATCATTTTTAAATTTCTGAATATAATCCACCATTCCCGAGAAATTATTGATGATCTGAGGAACATTCTGTAAAAGCTGAGCTCTCAGAACATTGAAATTATTATCCGCTCCCTGGATCAGGGTTCTGTTATCCGAGCGCTGAAACCTTCTGTAATTAAGGTAAGCGGCATTAAGGTTTAACTTACTTCCCAGGGAATCGGTTTTCAGTTCATAGTTTAAATTCACTGAATTGTTATAAGAACGTGAATCTTCTTTGTTTTTGGAGCGGTTATATTCTAAAGATGTTAAATTTCCATCCTCATCATAACTCCTTAAAGTATTCAAAAGATCAATGGTGGAATTATAACTTCGGTTGGCCCAGGTATTCCAGGAAAGAGCCAGATTACTTTTTTCAGTGAGCTGATAATCTATATTAAGATATCCGCCAATATTTTTATTAGGATCATCAATATCACCTACCGACTCATTTTGGAGGGTGCTTGTTCCATTTTTAAGAATATAGGATTGAGGCTGGATGTTTTCTCCACCGTTCAGATTGGCGCTGATTCCTAACTTATCTTTTCTGTAATTTAAAGAGAAGCTTGCAGAGCTGGCATTGTATTTATTCTGAGTGTTGGACATTCTCATGTTACCGTTCAGACCATCGCTCATTTTTTTCTTTAATACGATATTGATGATCCCGTCGGAAGACTCTACCTGGTATTCACTTCCCGGAACCGTAATAACCTCAATTTTCTGAATATTCTCCGCGGGAGTGTTTTTTAGGAATTGTGTCAAAGAATCAGCATCCATATTGGTTTTTCTACCATTAATATAAATGACGGCGTTGTTTTTTCCGGCAATCTTTAATGTTTTATCATCTGTAGTAGATAGGAGGGGAGTTTGTTTTAAAAGGTCAAACGTTGTATTTCCTTTAGTGACAGGAGAAGCGGCTACGTCATATACGAAACGGTCACTTTGCTTTTTGAAAACCTGCTTGGTTAAAGTAACACCTTCAATACTCTTGGTTTGTAATGTATCTGATTTTTTTTCCTGGGCGAAAGCTAATCCGCTGAAAAATAATGCTGCGATGAGAATAGGCGTTTTCATGACTTTATTTTTAAATTATTAATAGCTTGTATCTGTTATTATTTTACATAGCAAAGATATATAATTAATTTAGTATCTTGCAATGCAAAGTAGTAAAAATTATTTTGATTTGTATTTAATTAATTGATAATCAGTAACTAAAATTTAGTTTGGAATTTTCACTTAACTATAAACTAAGACAATTGTAACAGGATTTCTATTACATCAATGGTGAAAAAAATAAGAATGGAGTCTATTCTCTGTCGAAACGGGCTAATTTTTTATCTACCCAAATCGTTGCAAAAGGAAAAAATGCGCACAGTAATGCAATTACAAAATCTTCATCGTCCCAATTAAATATTTTCCTGATCGGGAGGCAAAGCAATAAATAAAGAGTGAAAAAAAGTCCGTGGATATTTCCTACAATGATAATGAAAATAGTAGGGAAAAGCCCTTCTTCATCATATCTTTTCCAGACCATGGCAATTCCATACAAAAGGAAGCAGGAAATAGCTTCGGCTATACAAACCTGTCGGAACCATTTAATGATTTTTTCCTGGGAATACTTGGCAAAGAATTTATCGATGAAGTTCATATATTCAGTTATGAGTGAAAAATTAAAGACAAATCAACTGGTTTTTATCTCTTATTTTTGGTTGATACAAAATTACTTATAAAAATGACTACCGTCCAAATATTCAAAAACTTCAGGCGGAAGCATAGGGCGGACGTTCTTTCCCTCTTTGATCATATTACGGATTTCCGTAGCAGAGAGCTCTATGATGGGAGCCTTTATCTGATGAATATTATCATGCTGTATATATTCGGAATCCTGATCTTCTTCCTTAAAAACCCTTGGATAAACAATGATCTGGTGATTTTTAATAAGCGTTTCCGAATTTTTCCATTTGGGCAAGCTTTTAAGATTATCTTCCCCCATGATCAGGCAGAAAGAATAATCAGGGTATTTTTCATGAAGATAAGTTAACGTGTCAATCGTATAGCTAGGCTTGGGTAAAGAAAACTCAACGTTGGAAACCCGCATATCCGGGTAGTTTTTAATAGCTAGCTGAACCATATCCAGACGGTTGTGGTCGCTCAGCAAAGACTTTTTATCCTTGAACGGATTTTGAGGACTTACGACAAACCATAATTCCTCCATATCTGAATTTTCCAGAATATAATTAGCCAAAATCAAATGTCCGATATGAATCGGGTTAAATGAACCGAAAAAAAGTCCTATTTTCTTCATACTATTCATGCGGGATTAATTAGTCCCTAAACTTTACATCCTTGATATTCAGATAATGAGTCACATTTCCTTTCCAGTGGTTCTCTTCCAGCGTGAAAGCTATATCAAAGCTTTTAGTTTTAAATTCTTCAGAATATTGTCCTAATTTAAAACCGACGCACTCAATATTTCTTCCTGTGGATTCCTGTTTGATATAAAATTTAATATGGTTGTTGTCTTTTCCCATTGTTTTTATATATCCGGAAACCTTTTGGTTTTTCAGCGCCAGGATAGGTTTCATATTATGTGGTCCGAAAGGGGCCAGTTTGCGATGGAAATTAATAAATTCACGGTTGATTTCGTCAATTTCAATTTCAGAATCAATAGTAATGGAAGGCTCTTTTTGATACTCCTGTATCTTTTCGGTTACCACTTGCTCAAATTTGATTTTGAAAGCTTCAAACTTATGTTTCTCCATCGAGAGACCCGCCGCAGCATGGTGACCTCCGAATTTTAAAAAGTATTCCGAACAGAGATCCAGGGCTTCGTGAACATCAAAGTCTGAAACAGAACGGGCTGAGGCAACCATTTCCCCATTATTACCATCGGTAAAAACAAGAGTGGGTTTATAATAAGTTTCGATAAGACGGGAAGCTACAATTCCTATGACTCCCTTGTTCCATTCAGGATGATAAACAATAGTGGTAAGTTTGGTTTCCTGCTGGGATTCGATGATCTGATCTAATGCGGCCAGAGTGGAATTCATATCCAGCTCTCTTCTTTCATCATTCAGATTCATAATATCGTTAACGATCTGATTGGCATGTTTCAAATTGTCAGAAACCATAAGCTCCACCGCAGCTTTTCCGTGAGAAATTCTTCCGGCAGCATTGATTTTTGGAGCAATCTCAAAAACAATATTTGAAATTTCAAAATGAGAAAGCTTCTCATCAGGAATAAGCAATCTTAATCCAAGATTCCGGGTTTTTCTAAGGGTTTTAAGTCCCATTTTAGCCAATACCCGGTTCTCACCGGTCATAGAGACGATATCGGCAGCAATTGAAATAGCCAGCAAATCCGTAAGTTCAAATAGTTCGGCCTCTGGAATTTTATAAATGGTATTTAATCCCTGGCAAAGTTTAAATCCTACACCACAACCGGATAGTTCTTTAAACGGATATCTGCAGTCACTTCTTTTAGGATCTAAAACAGCGACGGCCTGAGGGATCTCTTCACCCGGCAGGTGGTGGTCACATATGATAAAGTCTATTCCCAGGTCGTTAGCATAATTGATCATATCAAGAGCTTTGATTCCGCAGTCGAGGGCGATGATCAAAGAGAAACCGTTTTCCTTGGCAAAATCAATTCCTTCCGTGGAAATTCCATATCCTTCCGAATTTCTATCCGGAATATAAAAATCCAGGTATTTTTTCTCAACAATTTTGCTGAGGTATAGATACATCAGGGCCACAGCTGTGGTTCCGTCCACATCATAATCTCCATAAACAAGTATCTTTTCTCCATTTTCAATCGCGGTGGCAATCCGCTCTACGGCTTTTTGCATATCAGCCATTAAAAACGGACTGTGAATATCATTAAGATTAGGTTTGAAGAACTCTCGGGCCTTTTGATAATTGTCAATTCCTCGAAGAACAAGAAGTTTGGATTCAAAAGTTCCAAAACCGAGGGACGAGATTAAGCCGTCTACAATTTCTTCATCAGGTTCGGGTTTAAAAATCCATTTTTGACTCATTTCACAAAAATAGGGAAAAAAAATAGCATTCAGAAATGATGATAATTTTCACGTTTGAATTTAACATAAAATACAATACCTTCGTCGTTACAAAAAAATAAAATGATCATGAAAAAAATTACACTTTGTCTGGTACTTCTGGGCGCAGTATGCTCTGTTCAGGCCCAGAAGATCAATTTGGGTAAAGCTGCAAATGCAGTGTCAAAAGGTGCCAAAGCATTTACTTTTACAAATGAGGATGCTATTAAACTTTCCAAGGAATCCGTAGACTGGATGGATAAAAATAATCCTGTTGCAGGGCCTAAAGACCCTTATACAATCCGATTAAATAAACTCTTTAGCAAGCATACCACACAGGACGGGCTGAAGCTTAACTATAAGGTGTATAAGGTGGTAGACATCAATGCGTTTGCCTGTGCAGATGGAAGTGTCAGGGTTTTTTCTTCTTTAATGGATATCATGACGGATAATGAAATTTTAGCAGTAATAGGACATGAGATCGGACACGTTAAGAACGAAGATACTAAAGATGCAGTAAAAACAGCTTATATGAAAGCAGCTGCTATTGACGGAGCTTCTGCAGGTTCTTCTACAGTCTCGACGTTGAGCAGTAGCCAGGTAGGGGAAATGGCCAATGCGATAATGGATGCTTCCTTCAGTAAAAAGCAGGAATCAGAAGCGGATGATTATTCCTATAATTTTATGAAAGCCAACGGGTATGATGTGGTAGCAGCTTATACTGCATTTAAAAAATTAGCATTACTTTCAGAAAGCGGGGAAAAGCAGTCAGGATTCCAGAAGATGTTTAATTCCCATCCTGATAGTGCAAAAAGAGCTGATGCTATTAAAAAGAAAGCAGAAAAGGACGGATTATGGAAAGATCCGGGAACAGTGACGCTTCCTACTGTAAAACTTACAAAATAGAAAATATAATAAATAAAAAAAGTCCCGCCTTGATCAAGGCGGGACTTTTTTATGGTATGTAAATCTTAAGAGTACATTTTTTCTCTTAATTCTTTTACTTTCTTATCAGCAAGATATTCATCATAAGACATTTCTCTGTCGATAATTCCTTTAGGAGTAAGTTCTATGATCCTGTTACAGACAGTTTGTAGCATTTCGTGGTCATGAGAAGATAATAAAAGGTTTCCTTTGAAATTAGCGAGAGAGTTATTCAATGTGGTAATACTTTCAAGATCCAGATGGTTGGTAGGTTCATCCAATAGAAGGACATTCGCTTTCTGAAGCATCATTCTGCTGAACATACATCTCATTTTTTCTCCCCCTGAAAGCACTTTACATGATTTTAAAGCTTCATCCCCTGAGAATAGCATTCTTCCTAAAAATCCTCTTACAAACTCTTCATGACGCTCCTCGTCATTTTTCGTGAATTGTCTTAGCCAGTCTACAAGGCTTAAATCTTCCTCGAAGAAGTCCGTATTATCTAAAGGCATATAAGACTGCGAAGTGGTCACCCCCCATGCAAATTGTCCTTTATCCGGCTGAGTGTTGCCTGCTAAAATCTGAAAGAACTCCGTAATGGCCAATGAGTTTTTAGAAAGTACAGCTACTTTATCTCCCTTTTTAAGATTAAGATCTATATTAGAGAAAAGTAATTCTCCGTCTTTTGTTTTTTCAAGACCTTTCACATCTAAAATCTGATCTCCGGCTTCTCTTTCCATTTCAAAAATGATAGCTGGATATCTTCTTGATGTCGGCTTGATATCATCGATATTAAGTTTGTCGATCATTTTCTTTCTTGCCGTAGCCTGTTTAGCTTTTGCAACGTTCGAACTGAATCGGGCAATGAACTCCTGAAGTTCCTTTTTCTTTTCTTCGGCTTTTTTATTGGCCTGTGCTCTTTGCTTTGTGGCTAGCTGAGATGCCTGGTACCAGAAAGAGTAGTTACCGGTATAAAGGTTAAGTTTGGAGTAATCCAAATCTCCGATATGGGTACAAACCGCATCAAGGAAGTGACGGTCGTGGGATACAACGATTACCGTATTTTCATAATCGGCAAGGAAATCTTCCAGCCATGCGATGGTGTCAATATCCAGGTCATTGGTAGGCTCATCCAGAATAAGTACATCAGGATTTCCAAAAAGAGCCTGGGCCAGAAGAACTTTTACTTTGTCTTTATTTTCCAGTTCTCCCATCATCTGCCAGTGCATATCATCTTTGATACCTACATTGGACAGCATGGTCTGTGCATCAGATTCAGAGTTCCATCCACCCATTTCATCATAGATTACACCCAGTTCTCCTGCTTTGATACCATCCTCATCAGAGAAGTCTTCTTTAGCATATAAAGCATCCATCTCCTCCTTTATTTCAAATAACTTACTATTACCTCTTAAAACAGTTTCAAGAACAGTATACTGATCATACGCAAAGTGATCCTGCTCCAAAACAGACATTCTCTTTCCGGGTTCCAATGACACATTACCAGTAGTGGGTTCCTGTTTTCCTGTTAATATTTTTAGGAATGTAGACTTTCCTGCTCCATTGGCTCCGATAATTCCGTAGCAATTTCCTTTAGTAAACATGATGTTTACTTCATCAAAAAGAACTCTTTTCCCGAATTGTAAAGATAGGTTAGATACTGTTAACATATAGTTTTGTAAATTTGGTGCAAAAATACGAAAAGAATTTGGGTATTTTATAATAATGTAATATTCAAGTTTTTAAATCCAGTGTGTTTTTAAGGTTTTATTAATAAAAATTAACCGAAATGAAGATTGAGAAAACAGTAAATATATTAAATAGAAGAGCCCGATTTGAATACGAAATTCTGGAAGAATATGAGGCGGGAATGGTTTTAACCGGTACGGAAATAAAATCTTTAAGATCTTCCAAAGCATCAATAGCAGAGTCCTTCTGTCAGTTTATTGATGGGGAATTATATATCATTAATATGATGATTGATGAGTATAAATTGGGCACTTTTTACAATCATAAAACAAAAAGGGAACGGAAATTGCTCTTGCACAAAAGAGAATTGCAAAAACTCGAAAAAAAGTTAAAGGATGTTGGGAATACTATAATACCTTTAAAATTATATATCAATGATCGGGGAAAAGCAAAGGTCTTGATAGCGCTGGGTAGAGGAAAAAAACTTTTTGATAAAAGGGACGCAATTAAAGACAGAGAAAACAAACGAAACCTCGATAGAATATTAAAGAAAAGTTAAAAATCATTTAAAAAACTTTGTGTATAAAGAAAAATTATATTTATTTTGCATTATCAATTATTTAATCATTTAATTCTATGAAAAATCTAAAATTAGGAATTTCAGCATTGGCACTTACTGTTGCCTCTACTGTTTTCGCACAGACTACCAACAATCCGTGGTTGATCGGGGTTGGTGCTCATGCGGAAAACCATATAGCGGCGCGTACTAAATTTAGTAATACGTTCTCTGCTAGCAATTTAACGAAGAATATGTTCAATATGAACAACTTCTCTATTACTCCTCCATTATCTAAACTTACAGTTGCAAGAAACGTTGGAAAAGGTTTAGTTGTTGACTGGCAAACTTCAGTAGGAAACGTTGAGAACCAGAAATTCAATATGGGAAAAGAATTTTTCTTGATGACTGGTCTTGGTTTCCAAGCTAAAGCTGCAGGTCTTTTATGGAATGAAGAATCTTGGTTCGATCCATACTTAAGAGTTGGTGCTAACTACTTAAGACACGATTATACTGGTCTTAGTTTCCCTAGAAGTGCTGTTGACGGTAATGGTAACTTTATGGAAACTGTTAGAAATGGAGATGGTGGAAACGAAAACGGAAAAGCTAACTTCTTTACAGTGTCTACAGGTGCTGGTGCTAACTTCTGGGTAACTAAAAACTTCGGTCTTGGTATCCAGGGAGATTATGTAACAACTCCAGGTGATAAGTCTTCAGTTGCTAACTTCTGGCAAGCTTCTGCATCTTTATTATTTAGATTTGGTAACAGAGATAGAGATAAGGATGGTATCTTAGATAAAGATGACCTTTGTCCAGATACACCAGGTTTACCAGAATTCCAAGGATGTCCTGATACGGATGGAGACGGAGTTCCAGATAAAGACGATCAATGTCCAGATGTTCCTGGTCCAGTTGAAAACAACGGTTGTCCTTGGCCAGATACAGACGGTGACGGTGTAATCGATAAAGATGACGCTTGTCCTACAGTTCCTGGTCCAGCTGAAAACAACGGTTGTCCTTGGCCAGATACAGATGGTGACGGAATCTTAGATAAAGACGATGCTTGTCCTACAGTACCTGGATTACCAGAATACAACGGATGTCCTAAACCAGCTGACGTAATTAGTAAAGAAGCTACTGGTGCTCTTAAAGGAATCTTGTTCGACTTTAACAAGGCTACAATCAGACCAGAATCTAATACTAAATTAGACGAAGCTGCTAAGATCATCAAGCAATCTAATGACGGTACTTTCTTAGTAACAGGTCATACAGATGCTAAAGGTGCTGCTGCATACAACTTAAAACTTTCAAGACAAAGAGCTGCTTCTGTAGTATCTGCGCTTGAATCAAGAGGAGTTAATCCTAACCAGTTGAAGTCTACAGGTGTTGGTTCTAGAGAAGCTACTGTTCCAGCTACTGCTTCTGACGCTGAAAGAATGATCGACAGAAAAGTAGTTGTTCAAGCAATCAATGGTGCTGCTTGGGAAGCTCTTAAAAAATCTGACCTTGAAGTAGTTCAAAAGAAGACTGTTGTGAAGCCAGCTAAGAAAAAAGCTCCGGCTAAAAAAAGAAAATAATTGATTTTTCTAAATAATAAATACCTCCAAGTTTTTTGGAGGTATTTTTTTTTAGTTGACTTTTAAGTAATTTTGTAAAAATTTAAAATAAAATGGGAAGAGCGTTTGAATATAGAAAAGCTTCTAAAATGGCCCGTTGGGACAAAATGGCCAAAACATTCTCTAAAATAGGTAAAGATATTGCATTAGCCGTAAAGGCAGGAGGACCCGATCCTGAATCCAATCCAGCCTTAAGAAGATGCATCCAGAATGCGAAAGGAGCCAACATGCCTAAAGATAACGTAGAAAGAGCCATCAAAAAGGCAAGTGGTGCAGATGCCGAAAGCTATGAAGAAATCACATATGAAGGATATGGACAGGGTGGAGTAGCATTCTTTGTGGAGTGTACTACTAACAATCCTACGAGAACCGTAGCGAATGTGAGAGCTGTTTTTAATAAATTTGATGGTAACCTGGGGAAAAACGGAGAGCTGGCCTTTATTTTCGACAGAAAAGGAATTTTCAATATCGACCTGTCTCAGATTAAAATGGACTGGGATGACTTTGAAATGGAAATGATAGACGGTGGAGCAGAAGAAATCGATAAAGATGAGGAAGAGGTAATGATTACTACTGCATTTGAAGACTTCGGATCCCTTTCTCATAAATTGGATGAGCTTGGAATTGAAGCCAAAAGTGCTGAATTACAAAGAATACCTAATAATACCAAAGAAGTGACCGAAGAACAGTTTAAAGCTAATATGAAAATGCTTGAGCGTTTTGAAGATGATGATGATGTACAGAATGTATATCACAATATGGAGCTTACAGAGGATTTAATGAACTCTTTATAAAAGATAATATAACATTCATATACAGTTAATTTTCAATTAGTTTCTTTGCATAAAACTATGAAAAGAAACCTTGACTTAGTTGTAATTTCGGATGTACATTTAGGAACTTATGGATGTAAGGCTAAAGAATTACTGAGATATCTGAACTCTATTAATCCTAAGACATTAGTGTTAAACGGAGATATTATAGATATCTGGCAATTTAAAAAGTCTTACTTCCCTAAACCTCATTTAAAGGTTATTAAAAAAATCATTTCTCTTGCTACCAAAGATACAACCGTCTATTATATAACGGGAAATCATGATGAGATGTTCAGAAAGTTTACGGATTTTGAACTCGGTAAGCTTAAAGTATGCAATAAGCTTTGTCTGGACATGAATGAGAAGAAGACCTGGATTTTTCATGGTGATGTATTTGATGCTTCGGTTCAGCATTCCAAATGGATAGCGAAATTAGGAGGAAAAGGTTATGATTTACTTATCATGATTAATAATGTTGTCAATTGGTTTTTGGAAAAAATGGGAAAAGAGAAATACTCTTTTTCAAAGAAAATTAAAAACAATGTTAAAAAAGCAGTCAAATATATAGGTGACTTTGAGCTTACAGCCTCCGAGCTCGCGATAGATAACCATTATGATTATGTGATATGCGGACATATTCATCAGCCGCAAATGAGACAGGTAATGAATAAAAAAGGATCATGTACCTATCTTAATTCCGGGGACTGGATTGAAAACCTTTCTGCACTGGAATATCATAATGAAGAATGGAAGGTTTTTTATTATGATGATCATAAACATACGCTGAAAGATGATGAAACGGAAGAAATACAGGAAATCAATACCTCTGATCTCTACAAAATAGTAACCAATTTTTCCTCATGAAAATCCTATATGCATTTCAGGGTACGGGAAACGGTCATATGGCCAGAGCTCAGGAAATAATTCCTATTCTCAAAAAATATTCTCAAGTAGATACATTGATCAGTGGTCACCAATCTCAATTAAGCCCCGATTTTGACATTAACTTTCAATACAAAGGTGTTTCCCTTCTTTACAATAAATCAGGAGGTTTATCCTACCGTAAAACCATAACGGGGAATAACTTTTTAAATGCCTTAAAAACAATTAAGGAATTGGATCTTTCCCCTTATGATCTCATCATTAATGATTTTGAGCCATTAACAGGATGGGCCTGTAAACTGAAAAATCTTCCCATGATTGAGTTGAGCCATCAGGCTTCATTGGCATTTAAGGAAACCCCGAAGCCGGAAAAAAAAGACTTCTTTGGAGAACTTGTTCTGAACTATTATGTTCCAAGCAAAACAAAAATAGGATTCCATTTTAAAAATTACCATCCTCATATTAAAAAGCCGGTTATCCGGAAAAAAATCAGAAGTCTTAACCCCAATAATCAAGGATATTATATGGTCTATCTTCCAAGTTTTTCGGATGAAAATATTATGAAAGTCTTAAAGCAGATTCCGGTTCAGTGGAAGGTGTTCTCAAAATATAGCAAGGTGCGTGTAAAGATGAAAAATATCGAAGTTTTTCCTATAGATGAAGTGCAATACCTGAAATATTTTGAAGGCTGTGACGGGATTCTCTGTAATGCGGGCTTTGAAACTCCGGCGGAAGCTTTATTTATGGATAAAAAACTGTTTGTCATTCCTATTCATAATCAATATGAGCAGGAATGTAATGCCTGTGCCTTAGACCAAATGGGTATTCCGAACTCTTCGGTTCTCAGGCTGGAAGAAATTCAGGATTGGGTAGCTTCCGGACAACATATCCAGGTGAGCTATCCCGATGATATAGAAGAAATTCTGGTGAATGAAGTTTTAATTCTTTAGAAATATATCGTCAATACCGTCCATTCTTGTCATAACTGATCTGGCATAAGAGCAATGAGGATATACTTTCCAATTGTTTTCACGGGCAAATCTGATAGCTTCTTCTACCAAATACTTTCCCATTCCTCTTCCTTCAAATTCAGGATGTACCAATACAAAGGAAATAATAAATTTATTTTGCTCAGGAAAGATCGTATAAGTAAGCCTTCCTACTTCCTTAACGTCGTTATTTAAAGTGATAACTCCACCATTTCCGGATTTATTATTTTCAAATCTCATAATTCAGAACATTATTAATTAAAGATACAAAATTTATTAATTATCCCTTCCCGTATAATAATTGTAGTCTTTAATGATAACTCCTATGAACTGTCTTTCCGTCATTTTTGTAGGATCAATTTCAAGCTTTAAAATACTTTTGATCTTATCGGAAAGTTTGGAGATGATCTGCCTGTCATCAATTCTCAAAGCTTTTGTATAATTTTCCTTAATGATTCTCATGTCATTATCACTCAAGGCAATTACCTGAGGAAAGGAAGGTACATAATCCTCACGGATGTTTTCCAGTATAGTATGGGAAATATTGATGCTGTTTTTAAGTGATATAACTGCTGTTCCGGAAGCTATGTCTCCAAGCCGCTGGTTATTTTTAGAAACGATCATGGCTACCAGCCCAATAATTCCACCTAACATTAATATATCGACCAGCCTGAATACCCATCTGATCATATAATCTCCGAAGCTTGCCTGGTAGCCGTCGATTTTTACCACTCTTATCTTCATTATTTTTTTCCCCGGAGTCTGTCCCTCCATAAGGCTTTCCAATACCAAGGAATAGATATGAATAGGAAACGTAAGGGCTATATAAATGGCCATTGCGGACCATTGATCCATCCCATCCAGCAAATAGCCCAATTTTAAAATTCCGAAAAATACATAGAAAGTAATAAATACATAAGCTGCTTTTATTAAAAGATCAATAATGAATGCCAACATCCTTTCTCCTACGCTTGCTGTGGTGAAGTTAATATTTACATTTTGTGACGTATTAATCGAAATTTGAGACATATTTTTTAGTATTTTAGCCTAACAATTATGAGAGAGATTTATTTCATTAAACAAAATAAAGAAAAATGGTTGGGAATTGAACAGGTTATTCAGGGTAAAATCAAAAAAAATCCGGATGATCTCTCTTCTCTATATATCAATCTTATCAATGATCTCTCTTTTGCGCAGACTTACTATCCCAAAAGCAATACTACGGTTTATTTGAACCACCTGTCCTCACAGATCTTTCAGAAGATTTATAAAACAAAAAGAGTAGAAGAAAACAGACTTACTTACTTCTTTAAGACAGAGGTTCCTCTGCTGGTCTATCAATACCGCAGATACCTGATGTATGCTTTTTTATTCTTCATTCTTTTTACTTCAATAGGCGTTATTTCGGCTATTTACGATAAGGATTTCGTTACTATTATTCTGGGAGAAGGCTATGTGAACCAAACGATAGAAAATATTAAGCAGGGAAATGCCGTAGGAGTTTACCAGAGCGGTTCTACATGGGGAAGTACCATCGGCATTATTTTTAATAATATCGGGGTAGGTGCCAAATTGTATATTTACGGAGTATTCGGTGGAGTAGGAACTTTATTTGCATTGCTTTCCAATAGTGTAATGCTCGGCTCTTTTCAGTATTTTTTCTATGATTACGGAGCTCTGAAAGACAGTGCCCGGGGAATATGGCTGCATGGTGTTTTTGAAATCTTTGCCATGGTAGTGGAGGCCATGTGCGGTCTCATATTGGGAGCGTCCATTTTGTTTCCTAAAACTTTTTCAAGGTTTAACTCTTTTAAAATAGGATTTAAAGATTCATTTAAAATATTTTTAAGCACAATCCCCTTTACTGTTTGTGCAGGAATAATTGAAGGGTATATAACCAGGCATGCCCTCAAAATGCCTTTGGTACTGAATCTGATCATTATTTTCGGATGTTTGGCTGTAATCGGATTTTACTATTTCATTTATCCTTCTATCGTTAACAAAAAAATTAATAACCACACACATGATGCAGTTTTATAAAAAAAGAGATTTCGGTTCTTTTATTAGTGACAGTTTCAGCTTTTTCAAATTCTATGGAAAAGACTATTTTAAGACTTATACATTATTGAACGGACTTCTTTTGATCCTGATGGTAGTTGTAATCGTTTTTGGATACCGGGAGTTTTTTTTACAGCTTTTCGGTTCCAATATGGGAGGGGAAAGTTATTATTTTGAACAGTATTTTCAAGAAAACACCGGAATGCTTATCCTGGTCACCCTATTATTCTTCTTACTGTTATCTGCATTAAGTTTGGTGGCCTATCTGTACCCGGTTTTCTATATGAAGAGGCTTGCCGGAGGACAAACCCAGATTAAAACGGATGATATTGTAGGCGATCTGAAAAAAAATGCTAAAAAAATCCTCATCTATTACCTGGGGATCATGTTTGTGGTAATGCCTTTATCAGTTATCGTTATCCTGATCTGTTATGGATTGATATTAATTCTGATAGGAATCCTTTTACTCTTATTTGTTTTTCCCTGTCTTTTCAATTTTATAACTTTTTTAACCTATGATTACTTTAATTCGGATCGAGGTTTTTTTGAAAGTATAGGGTATGCCTTAAGGGCACAGTTTTCTTATCATACCGGAAGGGAAAATTCTCCATTTTGGAAATATTGGGGGGCTACGATCATCAATTTTTTTATTTATAATATTATAAGTTCGATCTTTACAATGGTCCCTGTGATCATGTTTTACGGAGCTCTTTTTACTATGCCGACTAATGCAAGCTTTGAGGAGAACCCGTTTACAGGTACTTTCGGAATTGTACTTTTTGTAATTTACGGGATATCTTTAATTTTCTCCTATTATATGATGAATCTTTTATATATCAATGCCGGATTGATGTATTATGACAGCAGAACGGATTTACATCAGAAAATGGAGATGGAAGAAATAGAAACAATAGGTATTAATGAATAGGACAATTCTTCTTTTCTTTTTGTTGTTTCTCTCTACAGGGCTTCTTAAGGCCCAGGATGATGGGGAATCTCCCGTTGTTGAGGAGGCGGTCTTAGACTCACTGCATATTTTTCCTTTTAAGGGAATGGTACCTACTGATTCTGTATTAAAAGCAAAACCGGTTTCTGACAACACCTCCTATCCCAAAAAATTTAAAGAAAACTTTCAGTCCAAATATAAAGGAAATGAATTTGATTATTCCACCTCAAAGCCGAGGGAGTCTTTCTGGCAGAAGTTGGAACGGAAAATTGCGAGAATTATTCAGAGTATTTTTGGGGTGGAGTCCCTTATGACCTCTGCGAAAATAACCTCTCTTATTATTCGGTTATTTGCTATTATTTTAGTCGGGTTCCTTCTGTATTTTATTGTTAAATATCTTTTGTCTAAAGAAGGGAATTTCTTCTTTGGGAAGAAGAATAAAAAAGTGGTCATTAATGAGGAAGAGCTTCATGAAAATATTCATGAGATTAATTTTCCCGAAAGTATTGCCAACTTTGAAAGAACAGGGGATTTCCGCTCTGCAATTCGTTATCAGTTTCTATTTGTCCTTAAAAAGCTGAGTGACAAAAAATTAATTACCTGGAATCCTGAAAAAACAAATAAAGACTACGTAGAAGAATTGAAAGTATCTCATTTAAAAGAAGAATTTTCCGGACTTTCCTATATTTTCGATTATGTCTGGTATGGTGAATTTAACATCAACGAGCAGGAATATCTGAAATTTAAGAACCAATATCAAGCCTTTAAACCCTAATGATCTCTCATCATGAATAAAACCTTCAAAATATATGCTGTAATTTTCATCATTATTATGGTGATTTTGGCATTGCTTGAAGTCAATAAAAAAGAAGTGACGGACTGGCGTAAAAATTTTGATGTTTCTCAAAAATCACCCTTCGGACTCTATGTATTTGATAAAGAAGCAAAACCACTTTTCAAGGATAAACTTCAAAAAATAGAGCAGTCTCCTTTTGAATATTACCAGAAAAAGAAAGCTCCTCATAATATTTTAGTAATAGAAAGTGATCTGGACACAGAATCCTGGCGTAAGATACTGAATGAAGTATCGAAAGGGTCCGATGCCATGTTGCTTATGAGCAGGATGCCTAAAGATGTTTCCGATAGTATCGGATATTATAATGAGCAGATTTCCTTTGAAGAACAGAATGTATTGAAGCTTACCGATAAAAAATATCAGAATGATTTTGTTAAGCTCGATAAATTCCCGTCCGGGAGAGGATTTTTATTTGTGAAGCCAAATGTGGAGATATTAGGACAAACACTTGAAAAAAATAATTCCGGTAAAGCTAATTTTATTAAGGTTAAATTCGGAAAAGGGAATATATATGTTCACTCCGAGCCTCTTTTTCTTACCAATTATTACTTGCTGAAACCGGGAAATGTGAAATATGCACAAGATGTATTCTCTTATCTCGATGACCGTGAAGTCTTATGGTTTTCGGAAAGGAACAATCAGGAATCCCAATTTTTCATGAGGTTTATCTTATCCAATCCAGCACTTAAATACGCATGGTGGATATTATTGGGAGGATTGGTTTTATTCATTTTCTTTAATGCCAAAAGAAAGCAGCGAATTGTTCCGGTAATAGAACCCTTAAAGAATACTTCGGTGGATTTTGTGAAAAGTATAGGGAACCTATATTTACAGGAAGGAGACTTCCACGATATGATGGCAAAAAAAGCACAGTATTTCCTCAATAAAGTAAGAATAGATCTGCTTATTGATACCCAGAATCTCGATGAAGAATTTGCAAAAAAGCTCCATCTGAAAACGGGCAAGCCAATGGATATGATCCGTGAAGCCATAAACTATATTAAAAAAGGTCAGGATCCTTATGCCAGCGTCATGAAAGAAGATCTTGAAAGAATGAACAGGCTGCTGGATGAAATTTTAAAATAAATTATAATAATATTACAACAATTCGGTAATCTTGTAACTGAATTGGTAAACTGAATCATATGGAAAATTTTGAGAACCAGAATTTGGAAAATCAGACATCAATACCTGTTGATAACAACGAAAATGAATTTCAGTCGAGGATTGATATGATTGAACTTCGTGAAAGTCTGAAAAAAGTAAAGTCTGAAATTGCAAAAGTGATTGTAGGTCAGGAAGATATGATAGAACACCTGTTAGCTGCACTTTTGTCGAACGGACATGTACTTATAGAAGGTGTTCCGGGTGTGGCCAAAACGGTAACGGCAAAATTACTCGCCAAAACCATCGATGTAGACTTTAGCAGAATTCAATTTACCCCGGATCTGATGCCTTCGGATATTTTAGGGACATCAGTTTTCAGTGTTAAAGACTCCGAATTTGAATTTAAAAAAGGACCCATTTTCTCCAACTTTGTATTGATTGATGAGATCAACAGATCCCCTGCAAAAACACAGGCGGCACTATTCGAAGTGATGGAAGAAAGACAGATTACGATGGATGGAACCCGTTATGTAATGGAAGAGCCTTTCCTCGTAGTGGCCACTCAAAACCCGATTGAGCATGAAGGAACTTACAGACTTCCCGAAGCACAGCTGGACCGTTTTCTGTTTAAAATCAATGTGGGATATCCCAACCTTGAGCAGGAGATCATCATTATTAAAAACCAGCACGAAAATAAAAAAGAAGATAAAACGGAAGTGGTAGAAAAAGTAATCACGGCCCGTCAATTGAAGAATTATCAGCAGCTCGTTAAAGATATTGTCGTGGAATCCCAATTGATGGAATACATTGCAAAGATTATTGTGAATACCAGGGAAAACCCGTTTTTATATTTAGGAGCTTCCCCAAGAGCCAGCCTGGCATTGCTTACGGCATCCAAATCCTTTGCCGCTTTAAGAGGTAGGGATTTTGTAACTCCTGAAGATATTAAAGAAGCCAGCTATGCGGTGCTGAGACATAGAGTAATGGTTTCCCCTGAAAGAGAAATGGAAGGGCTTACGGCAGATGAAATTATACGTCAGATTTTAGAAGGAATTGAGATCCCTAGATAAAAAATGATCAAAAGTCTTTACATTAATAATCGTTTTTTCTTTGCACTCATCGGAGTGGGAGTGCTCTATGTCCTGGCATTTTTCTTCCCTTTCCTTATGATGATCACCCACATTCTGCTGTTGATCGTTTTTCTGGCTGTCATGGTGGATTGTTTATTGGTATTTAATCAGAAAGAAGGAATATCGGCCCAGCGCATTTTACCCGAAAAATTGTCTAACGGAGATGAAAATCCTGTCAAAATAGATATCCGGAACAATTATAAATTTGATATTGATGTAAAAGTGATTGACGAAATTCCTTTTCAGTTTCAGAAAAGGGACTTTCTAATTGAAAAACACATTCAGCCAGGTAAGAATACCTATTTCCAGTATATATTGGAACCCAAAGAAAGAGGAGAATATCATTTCGGCAGCTTAAACGTTTTTGCAAGATCACCTATCGGGTTGATATCCAAAAGATTTACCTTTCAAAAAGATGCCAGTCTACCTTCCTATCCATCATTTATCCATCTAAGGAAATACGAGCTTATGGCGTTGCAGAATGAATTTCTGCTGGGCGGCATCAAAAAGATCAGAAAGCTTGGCCATACCATGGAATTTGAGCAGATTAAAGAATATGTTCCCGGTGATGACATCAGAACGATCAACTGGAAGGCAACTTCTAAAGCAAACCGCTTAATGGTTAACCAGTTTCAGGATGAAAAATCACAAAGGATTTATATGCTGATTGATACCGGAAGAACCATGAAGATGCCTTTCAAAGGTCTGACTCTTCTGGATTATTCGATTAATGCAACGATGGCCTTATCGCATATCATTCTTAAAAAAGGAGACAGAGCCGGTATGATGACCTTTTCGAAAAAGACTGAAAACAAAATTGCCGCAGAAAACAAATCCGGGCAATTGAAAAAAATATCCGAAGCACTTTACAATATAAAAACCAATTTTTTTGAAAGTGACTATAATCGCTTATACCAGGATATTAAATTTTCGGTTAATCAGAGAAGTCTCGTATTATTATTCACCAATTTTGAAACACTGGACGGACTCAATAGGCAATTGAAATACCTACGCGGAATAGCTAAAAACCATTTGCTGGTAGTCATATTCTTTAAAAATTCAGAACTTCAGGCACTCCTTCATAAAAAACCTGAAAGCATGCAGGAAATTTATGATGAGATCATCGCTGAGAAATTTGAATTTGAAAAAAGGCTGATCATTCAGGAACTTCGGAAATATGGAATTTACACCGTCTATACACTTCCTGAGAACCTCAATATTGATGTCATTAATAAATATCTGGAAATAAAAGCAAGAGGTATTTTATAAAACAGCGGTTAAATTATAGTTGATATAATATATTTACAAACCTCTCTGGTGAGTAAAGTTTTTTTATATTTGAATGATAATATTTAAAAATACGGATATAAATCTTTACAATGAAAATTACGCTCAACAGAATAAATGACGACTTTTTATTTGAATGTACCAATTCCCAGGGTAATTCAATTTTACTTGATAATACTTCCCAGCCCGGAGCCAAAGGTGTTTCACCGATGGAAAGTGTATTGATGGCCGTGGCGGGTTGCAGCGGAATAGATGTGGTATCTATTTTAAAAAAGCAAAGACAGGAAATCACAGATTTTAAAGCTGAAGTAGAAGGGGAAAGAGTTCCTATTGATGATGCCAAGCCATTTAAATCCATCCTCGTGAAATTCTTTTTAGAAGGAGAAATTGATCCTAAAAAAGCTCAGAAAGCAGCAGAGCTTTCATTTGAAAAATACTGTTCGGTTTCTAAAACGCTGGAGCCTAATGTTCAGATCGGTTATGAAGTATATGTGAATAAAGAAAAGATTTAAATTGAAAATAACAAAAAAGCGAACCGCCGGACCTTAAAGTCCGGCGGTTCTGTTGTAGCGTTTAAAAAAAAAGATAACTAACGTTTAATGATTTTGGTATTTTTAACGGAGCCGTCTTTCAGGCTGGCTGCCAGAATGTAGACACCGGCTTTAAGATCTCCAAGATATACGGATGAAGAAGGGGATTCGATTTTCTTAAGGACCGCACCCGACAGGTCAATAATGGAAATACGTTGTATACGGTCTGCTTTTTCGATATGTATCACATCCGTGAAAGGATTGGGATAAACCAGTTTTTCTTTTGCCGTAGCTGCAGTTTCATTTACACTGAGGGCAAGTGCTTCTAAAGTAACAGTCACTTTCCAGCTGTTATTATTTACTTTGTTGTACGTTGGGTTGCAGTCGGTGCCTCCATATGTTCTCCATGCCCTAAGTTCAAAGCTTACGTCTCCTGTAAGATCGTTGGCTATATTCAGATTGTTTCTGTTATAAGAAAGGGTTCCGGAAGAACCTGTTCCGGTGGATAAAGAATATTCACTGGTATTATTGGTTGTGCATATTAATATGGATCTTTGATCGGACATCCAGCCTCCGGCTTGTGCGGTCATGGAATAAGCAACATCCGTAGATTTTATTTTGTAGCCTGCCGGAACATTAATGGTTAAAGTTCCCGGACAAGTTGTTGTGCTGGTAGAAGTGGGAGAAGAACTGTACAGCGTATTCAGGTCACCGGTGGTATAGGTGGTGGAGATCTGTCCGGTCATAAACTCTTTCATTGTCCAGAATCCCTGTGAGGCTCCACAATTGGACCTTACCCAGAAATAATAGGTTTGCCCGGTTACTAAACCGGATAAAGTAGCGGAAGTAATACCCGCTCCCACACTTCCTGAAGGAGTGGTTGCAGCCGTAGGAGCTGTTGAGGAAGTACTGTAATAATAATCATATCCCGAAGAGGGGGCGCTGGCAGGAGCTGTCCAGCTTAGGGTAGCCCCGGCTAAGTCGGAAACATAGGTGATATTGGTAGGAGACGGACAGGATGTATAGGCATCCCCGGAAAAAGCAAATACATTGGCTATTCCACTGCCGGCTGATTTTGATACAGTAATGCTTTGAATAGGTTTTGATTGATTGGAAACATCAATAGGCAGGGAAATCTGGTATAATCTTGGATTGGACCCGCTTCCTGTTTCCAGTACATCATTCGATCGGTTAATCCTCCCGATTCCCTGGATGGCGTAATTGCTTCCGTTGTACCAGTCGCTTATACTGATTCCGGAAAACGTCTGAGTAGAGGAATCGGAGAAAGTGAGGGTGGCGGTTACATTACAGGACCCGCTTCCGCCGGTTGCCAGCATATATAAAGTGTTTACAGCAATGGGTGTTGTAAAAGTAAGGGTTCCCGAACTGCCCACGTTTCCGAGCCGTAAAGAATTATTACTGCTGTAAGAAGCCATCTGAAAGCTAAGTCCGGGAGTAGAAGCTACCACAGAATTGATAAGCCCGTTAGATGGTAATCCGTAGGTGAGTGGGGTGCTCGCAGCCGTTAGCTGAAAGTCTTTGGAGACAAAAGCATAACTGACTCCGTCTACATCCGTGGTGGTGGATGACATGGAACTACCGGTCCCGTTGGCAATAACATCAGCATTAAAACCACTTTGGATAGAAAGAGGCTGGTAATTTTGAGCATTAATGGAGATGAAGAATAAGCTTGATAAAGCTGTAAAAGTTGTAGGTAATAGTTTTTTTCTCATAATAAAATATTATTATACTGCTAATTTAATTAAAATATTAGCATATCATTAAATAATATTTGTAGTTTTTAATTTATTTTCATTTTTATTAGTGGTGTTGTTTTTTATATTGATGCTGGATATGTCATGAACTATTTATTAAATTCCTTTACTATTTTATTTTTTTTTCTTTTGAATTTTTTAATTGGAGTTAAAATAAATCCGCCGCTTGAAAAGCGGCGGATTGTTATATTGATAATCTTGGTTTTAAAAGCTTAGCGACGGTGGCGGTCCATCCTGTTTGATGGGAGGCTCCTACACCCCGGCCATTATCTCCATGGAAATATTCAAAAAAGGTAATATAATCCCTGAAATGCTCATCATAATTAAGCTTATCATATTCCCCGTTGAATGCTCTTTTTCCTTCTTCATTTCTCAAAAATATGGAGCATAATCTATTACTTATGTTTTGTGCCACTTCATCAAGATTCCTTTTATCTCCACTGCCTGTCGGAAGCTCTACTTTTAAGCTGTTTCCATAATAATAGTGGAATCTTTGTAAGCTTTCTACAATCAGAAAGTTAATTGGAAACCAAATAGGTCCCCTCCAGTTACTGTTACCCCCGAACATTCTGCTGTCACTCTCCGCAGGGGTGTAATAAACAATATTTTCATTACCATGAACGGAAAATACAAAAGGATTCTCTTCATATACTTTAGACATGGCTCTGATACCATATGAACTCAAAAATTCCTTTTCGTCCAGCATTCTGTTTAAAACCTTTTTTAATCTGTTTTTACGGAGAATACTCATTAAATGTTTCCTTCCTCTTCCTTCCTCATCCCAGTGAGATACCAGTTTGGTAAGTTCCGGTTTATTTTTGAGTACCCAGTCCATTCTTTCCTTAAAATTAGGCATTTTTTCGAGGAGCTGGTGATCTATAATTTCCACCGCAAACAAAGGAATGAGCCCTACGATGGATCTTAGTCTTAGAGATACGCTCTCCCCATTTCCCAATTGAAGCAGATCATAAAAGAAACCGTCTTCTTCATTCCATAAACCCTGCTTGTCTCCCATATTTTCCATGGCTTCTGCGATATACAGATAATGTTCAAAGAATTTGATGGCCATATCTTCATATACCTGGTAGTATTGGGCGAGCTCCATAGCGATACGCATCATATTGAGCGCATACATGGCCATCCAGCTGGTTCCGTCTGCCTGTTCAAGGTGCTGTCCGTCTTTCAGTTCCATATTACGGTCGAAAGCCCCGATATTATCCAGACCTAAAAATCCACCACCGAAAATATTCTTACCGCTCTTATCCTTTCTGTTGACCCACCAAGTAAAATTAAGAAGAAGCTTTTGAAAAACCTTTTCCAGAAACAGTAAGTCAGGTTTTCCCTTTGCCTTTTCATCAATTTTAAAAACCCGGAAACAGGACCAGGCATGTACCGGAGGATTCACATCACTAAGGTTCCATTCATAAGCAGGAAGCTGACCGTTAGGGTGCATATACCATTCTTTTGTTAAAAGAAGAAGTTGGTTTTTGGCAAATTCAGCATCGATAATTGCAAAAGGAACACAGTGAAAAGCCAGGTCCCACGTGGCGTACCATGGATATTCCCATTTATCTGGCATGGAAATGATATCTTTATTGTGCATATGGTTCCATTCCGTATTCCTTACATACTCATCAAAGTTTCTCGGAGCTTCGAAGTTCGGATCACCTTTTAACCATTTACCCACATTGTAATGATAGAACTGCTTGTTCCAGAGCAATCCGGCAAAAGCCTGCCTTTGTACGTTTCTTTCATCGTCACAGGTAACGTCATTCTGAATATCTTCATAATATTCATTACATTCCGCAATACGGGAATTGAATATTTCATCAAAATCATCAAACGGAGAGCCCGTTTTTTCAGGGGATAACCTGAACTCGAAAGTTTGGGAACCCAATGCAGGAATGATCTCATCCACTAAAAAAGCAGCTTTTGTTCCCCTGTTTTCAGGATTTATCGTATTTTTCTGTTGCGTGATGTATTCATTAATACCATCTTTAAAAAAAGAATTTTCAGCTAATGGAGCACCGTAAAGCTTGGGAGTATTAGTTTCGTTTTCACAGAATACACTTCTCGCATTAGAATTCCGGGAATAGAACTTTTTAACAAGTATGCTTTCGTGAACAATATCAATGGCTCCGTCAGAAGACCGGGCAAGCTCCGGGCGGTAGGTATTGTATCCCCATTTCCAGTTATTTCTATACCAGAGAGTAGGTGCCACTACAATAGGGGCATCTTTGTCACTTCTGTTGTGAATGGTGACCCTTACGAGAATATCATCGGTTCCGGCTTTACAATATTCGATGAAAATATCAAAATATTCATTATTATTAAAAATGCCCGTATCTATAATTTCGTATTCTTCCTCTTTTTTGCTTCGTCTGGCATTTTCAGCAATGATCTGTTCATAAGGAAATTCATTAATAGGATATTTGTACACCATTTTCATATAGCTGTGAGTAGGCGTGTTATCCAGGTAATAGAATATCTCTTTTATATCTTCCCCGTGATTTCCCTGATGGTTACTTAGCCCGAAGAACCGCTCTTTCACCATCTTGTCTTTTTTATTCCAAAAGGAAAGGGCAAAACATAAAAGCTGTTTTGTATCTGAAATTCCGGCAATACCTTCTTCAGCCCATCTGTACGTATAGCTTTCGGCTTTATCGTGACCCGTAAACTCCCAGGCGCTACCATTGGAGCTATAATCTTCCCGGACATTTCCCCATTGCCGGTTACTTACATAAGGACCCCAGTTTTGCCAATTTTTATCCTGTAATCTTTGTTTTTCTGCACTCATATTCCACATATTTCAATACGAAGGTAATTTTTTTGAAAAATAATTCCAATTTTTTAAATTTAAAGAAGTGTGAAGATTTTTTAAACCCCCGTATTCAAACGTATTTTTAGAATAAAATATTTTTTTATGCCATTTTAAGAGAAAAAATAAGTACCTTTGTCCAATCGTTCATTCAAATATTGAAAATGTTATCCAGAAAGGTTGAGGGAATAGACCCTGTGAAACCTTAGCAACCCTTGCGCAAGCAATGAAGGTGCTACGTTCTACCAAAGATTTTTGGACAGATAACTCACTGAATTTTTTTTCAGCCATTTCTTATGGCATTTTCAATTGTATTATTAAACCATAATAGAATTGAAAACAGAACTTTTACATATTAATTTATCTTATCAGACTGATTCCCAAAAGGAATATCATATCCCGCTAAGCTACCAGCTTTTTGGGAAAGAGCTGTTTACAGCACCCATTATTCTTATAAATCATGCATTAACCGGTAATTCCGAAGTTTCAGGAGAAAAAGGATGGTGGAAAAAATTGATAGGAGAAGGGCAGATAGTTGATACCAACCTATATACAGTTCTGTGTTTTAATATTCCGGGTAATGGATATGACAATTTCTTTGTTGAAGAATACGAGGATTTTACAACCTCTGATGTAGCCAATATCTTTTTAAAAGGATTGGAATTTCTCAAAATCAATCAATTATACGCTCTTATAGGAGGTTCTTTAGGAGGGGGAATAGGTTGGGAAATGTTAGCTAAAAAGCCGTCTCTTGCACAAAGATTTATCCCTATTGCCTGTGATTTCAGGACCCATGACTGGCTGCATGCCCAATGTCTCGTTCAGAAATATTTATTGAGTAGTGAGGAGGAGCCTTTACAAAAAGCAAGAGTTCATGCAATGCTTTGTTACAGAACTCCAGAATCGTTAAATCAGAGATTTCAAAATAAATACAATCAGGATAAGCAAAGACTGGAGTCTGAGGACTGGCTGATATACCATGGTAATGCCCTGAACGGAAGGTTCAGTTTGTCATCTTACAGACTTATGAACCACCTTCTGATGAATATCGATGTAAGGGAAGAACTGCTGGAGAATATAGATGCGGAAATTCATATGATCTCGGTAGATACGGATTTATTTTTTCCTCCTTCCGAAATCCGGAGTTGCTTTCAGACGCTCAGGAAAAAGAAAGAAAATGTTTTCTATCACGAGATACAGTCAATACATGGGCACGACGCCTTTTTAATGGAATACGAACAATTAAATAAAATAATAAAAAACATATTACAGGGATGAAAAATCATAACGAAATAAAGATCCTTAAAAACAGATCCATCATAAAATTTGAAGGAGAGGATTTTCTTGGAGAGATTGGAATTGATGGAAGAATTTTTAAAGCCTTGACATTGGCACGAATCAGTGTAGGCGTGATTTCACAACAGGCTATAGAAAACGGAATTTCTATTCTCGTACATGAAAATGATTCCGAAAATGCAGTGAATTGCCTTATTAATGAATTTGAAGAAGAAAGAAAATCAGGAAAGGTTTCCCAGATTTATAGTATTAATAATGTTTCGGTTTTAGGTTTTGTAGCGGAGGATTTTAATAAAATCCTGGCAGAGCTGGGAAGAAATAATGTTTTCCCATTACTTCTCAATCAGAATGCCAGTGAGAAAAGAGTTAACATTGTGGTGACTTCCTCGCAGGATGAAAAAACCAGAAATATTATCGAATCTGAAATATTTAAAAAGCCTAAAACTGTTCATCTGGCAATTATAGGTCACGGTAATGTAGGAAAAACCCTGATAGACCAGGTATTGGAATCCGCAGAGGAAATCAGAAGACGTAAAAAGATAGACCTGAAAGTTGTGGCTGTGGCCAACTCCAGAAAAATAGCATTCAACAAAAAAGGATTTGATGCACAATGGAATGATGAGGTTCAGGGAGCAGAAAATCCATCCGATATTAATGAACTGATTAAGTTTTCAAAAGATAACCAGCTGGAGAATCTGATAGTAGTAGATAATACGGCCAGTAAAGATTTTGTGAAAAACTATCAGGCGCTGGCAGAAAACGGATTTGATCTCGTTTCCTCCAATAAAATATTTAATACCCTTCCGATAGAAGAGTACAGGAGATTACGGTACACCTTAAGTAAAAATAACAGGAGATATCTGTATGAAACCAATGTGGGAGCAGGGCTACCTTTAATTGATACCATTAAGCTTCTGCACCTTTCAGGAGAAAATATTACCAGGATAAAAGGAGTATTTTCAGGGTCTCTGAGCTATATCTTCAATAATTTTTCCGTAAGAAATGATAAATTCTCTACCATCATAAAAGAAGCGATGGAAAAAGGATTTACAGAACCCGATCCACGGGAGGACCTTTCAGGAAATGATGTAGCCAGAAAGCTTCTGATCCTGGCCAGGGAATTGGATCTGATCAATGAATTTAATGATATTAATATCCAGAACCTTATTCCTGAAAATCTTCTATCAGTGGATAAAAATGAATTTATCTCCAGGTTGGAAGAATTGGATGAAGAATATCAGAACATTAAAGACAATCAGGAAAAAGATCATGTCCTGCGTTATGTAGGAGATTTACATGGAGATTTACAGCAGGAGAAAGGATTGCTGGATGTTAAACTGGTTTCCGTACCTGCTACTTCTGCATTGGGACAGCTGAAAGGCTCCGATTCCATCTTTGAAATATATACGGAAAGCTATGGAGAAAATCCAATTGTGATAATGGGAGCCGGTGCCGGAGCTCAGGTTACGGCAAGAGGAGTTTTCGGGGATATTTTAAGAGTAAGTGAAACCAAATAATTAAATCTGAATAAAAAATAATGTAACAATATCATCATCCCGAACAAATGATGAATCTTAAGGCTAATCCCTGCCATTCTGTTGTTACCTTATTAAAATTAAAACTATATGGAAAATTTTGAAACATTGGCAATAAGAACTCAAACTGAAAGAAGCCAGTTTGACGAGCATTCAACCCCTTTATACCTTACATCCAGCTTTATTTTTCAGGATGCGGAAGATATGAGGGCCAGTTTTGCAGAAGAAAAATCCAAGAATTTATATAGCCGTTTTTCCAATCCGAATGTAACCGAATTTACCGATAAGATTGTAAAAATGGAAGGAGCAGAAGCAGGATATGCCTTTGCAACTGGTATGGCGGCGATCTATTCAACATTTGCTGCTTTATTAAGTGCAGGAGATCATATTGTAAGCTGCCAGTCGGTTTTTGGTTCCACTCATACGCTGTTTACCAAGTATTTCCCGAAATGGAATATTGAAACCACATACTTTAAAGCCGGAGATGCCGAAAATGTAGAAAAGTATATCCAGCCTAATACTAAAATTTTATATCTGGAAACGCCTACTAACCCGGCCATTGAGGTGTTAGACCTTGAATATTTAGGGAAAATCGCTAAAAAACATAACCTGCTTTTCATCGTGGACAACTGTTTTGCTACCCCTTACCTTCAGCAGCCTATACAATATGGAGCTGATGTTGTGGTTCATTCCGCAACAAAACTGATTGACGGACAGGGAAGAGTATTGGGTGGAGTAGCAGTCGGAAAAGCGGACCTTATCCGGGAAATCTATCTTTTTGCAAGAAATACAGGACCGGCAATGTCGCCCTTCAATGCATGGGTATTATCCAAAAGCTTGGAAACATTGGCTATCCGCGTAGATAAACACTGTGAGAACGCTTTAAAAGTAGCGGAATTTTTAGAAAGCCATCCTAATGTAGAGCTGGTAAAATACCCGTTCCTTCCTTCCCATCCGAATTATGAAGTAGCTAAGAAACAGATGAAGCTTGGGGGGAATATTGTAGCATTCGAAATTAAAGGAGGAATAGAAGGAGGAAGAAAATTCCTTAATAAAATAAAAATGTGTTCACTTTCGGCCAATCTGGGAGATACCCGGACTATTGTGACACATCCTGCTTCTACAACACACTCTAAACTAAGTGATGAAGAAAGAAATGAAGTCGGAATTACTGCCGGACTTGTGCGTTGCTCCGTAGGTTTGGAGAATGTAGAGGATGTAATTGCAGATTTGAAACAGGCATTAGATTAATCCAGAAAAATTGAATCCGTTTACTTTTAAATAAGGTAAATGGATTTTAGCTGAAAATGATACAATGAAAAATTCAGAACAATTATATAAAGCGCTTTCGGAAAGAATTTTAATTCTGGACGGAGCTATGGGTACGATGCTTCAGAGGTATAAGTTTGAAGAAGAAGATTACCGTGGAGAAAGATTTAAAGATTATCCTTATCTGGTAAAAGGAAATAATGACCTGCTTTCTCTTACCCAGCCCCATGCGATAGAAGCGGTCCATAGGAAATACCTTGAAGCCGGAGCAGATATCATAGAAACGAATACATTTTCCGGTACTACCATTGCGATGGCAGATTATCATATGGAAGATCTGGTATATGAGCTCAATTATGAGTCCGCAAAAATAGCTAGGAAGGTGTGTGATGAATTTACGGCAAAGGATCCTGAGAAACCCAGATTTGTAGCAGGCTCCATCGGGCCTACCAATAAAACGGCAAGTCTGAGCCCGGATGTTAATGATCCCGGTTACAGGGCTATCACTTTCAATGAATTGAAAATTGCTTACAGGCAGCAGGCGGAAGCTTTATTGGATGGAGGTTCGGATATTTTATTGGTGGAAACCATTTTTGATACATTGAATGCAAAAGCAGCCCTTTTTGCTATCGATGAGATCCAGGAAGAAAGAGGAATTGAAATCCCTGTGATGGTTTCAGGAACCATTACCGATGCTTCGGGAAGAACGCTCAGCGGACAGACGGCAGAAGCATTTTTAATTTCAATATCCCACCTGAACTTATTGAGTGTAGGCTTTAACTGTGCTCTAGGGGCCAATCAGCTCACCCCTTATCTGGAAACGCTGGCTCATAATTCGGATTTTCATATATCAGCCTATCCTAATGCGGGATTACCCAATGCGTTCGGGCAATATGATGAAAGTCCCGAGCATATGGCAGGCCAGATCAAAGAGTATGTAGAAAAGAAATTAATTAATATAATAGGAGGCTGTTGCGGGACAACTCCAGAACATATTAAAGCGATTGCGGAACTTGTAAAAGACTATGAACCAAGACGATTGAAAAGCCCGGCGTAAGGAAATAGATTTTTTTGATTAAATTGAGGTGAAA
This sequence comes from Chryseobacterium sp. CT-SW4, assembly GCF_048572715.1. GTDB lineage: Bacteria > Bacteroidota > Bacteroidia > Flavobacteriales > Weeksellaceae > Chryseobacterium. The sequence goes on along the minus strand of NZ_CP183840.1, from coordinate 3,201,702 downwards.
AAGAAAATTGGTAATAGTACCTTTAGTTTACACCAAAAAAAATTTAATAATAATGGAAAAACCTAGTTATCTTAAAAATCCCGAGGAGATTAAATTATTTAATGAATTGAGAAAAAAAGTAAACATGAGAGTAGAGGCTATTCCGGAAAACCGGGATATCTATATCCAAATAAAGGCGATCCTTTTACCCGTAATTTATTTTGGACTTTACTTTCTCGCTGTTTTTAATGGAAATGTACCGTGGATTTATATATCCGGTTTTGTGCTTATGGGAATAACCCTGGTATTGATTTATCTGAATCTGATCCATGAAGCTGCCCATAACAATATTTACAAAAGCAAAAGAATGAACTGGCTGATATTACATATTTTTGACTTTATAGGAGCGAATTCCTATATCTGGAAAAAAAGACATATTTCCAGCCACCACGCCTATCCTAATGTTGACGGATGGGATACGGATATTGAGCAAAGCGGTCCTATATTGATTGTTCCCGGAGAACAGGCCAAAGGAATCCAAAAATACCAGCACAAATTTTTCTTTTTTGTTTATCCTCTGTACTTGTTTAACTGGATGTTTATCCGCGACTTCCGTGATTTTTTTGATAAAAACAGAGTGATTATCAAAACGCAGGGAGCCATTCCGGTGAGTGAAAAGATTAAAATGATATCCTATAAGGTATTTTATTTCACATACCAGATAATCCTTCCTGTTTTGCTATTTAAAGTATCGGTGGGATTGGCTTTAGGAGCGTGGGCTTTACAGATTATAACAGCAAGTATATTTGCTTTATTTGTCTTATTACCGCTTCATCCTATACCGGATAATGCATTTCCGAAATTAGATAAAGATAATAATTTACCATTCAGCTGGGTACGCCATCAGCTGGAGGTTACCAATGATCTGGCAGAAAATAACTGGTTTGTAAGAAATGTACTCGGGAACTTTAATTTCCATGTTGCTCATCACCTGTTTCCGAATTATAGCTATGTATATTACAATGAAATAACAGAGGAAATAGAAAAGTTTGCAAAAGAACATGGTTTAGCCTATAAACGGTTTCCTCTCCTGAATGCATTGAGTAAACATAGAGATCTGCTTAAACAAAATGCAACGAACGCATATTATATTTTAGAAGAATAGATATTAATGAAATACCTAAGATTATCGGGTCTGGAACCCCTTATTATAACTCCTGAGAGTAATTTTATCAATGTTGGTGAAAGAACAAATGTAGCCGGATCAAAAAAATTCCTCAGGCTTATTAAAGAAGAAAAGTTTGCGGAAGCCCTGGATATAGCCAGGCATCAGGTAGAAGGAGGTGCCCAGATACTGGATGTTAACTTTGATGATGGGTTGATAGATGGAAAAGCATCAATGATCAAATTTCTCAACCTGATAGCTTCCGAACCGGATATTGCGAAGATCCCTATTATGATAGACTCTTCTAAATGGGAAATTCTGGAAGCCGGTTTACAGGTGGCACAGGGAAAATGTGTAGTGAATTCCATCAGCTTAAAAGGAGGTGAAGAAGAATTTATCAGACAGGCAAAAGCTATTAAACGATATGGTGCGGCCGTTATTGTAATGGCTTTTGATGAAGAAGGACAGGCGGATAATCTTGAACGCCGGATTGAAATATCAAAAAGATCGTATGATATTTTAGTAAATCAAGTCAAGTTTCCACCCGAAGATATTATTTTCGATCTTAATATTTTCCCTGTGGCTACAGGAATGGAGGAGCATAGAAAAAATGCTTTGGATTTCATAAAAGCGACAAAATGGGTGAGACAAAACCTTCCGTATGCCTCTGTAAGTGGCGGGGTAAGTAATGTTTCGTTTTCATTCAGGGGAAATGATACCGTAAGAGAAGCCATGCATTCGGTTTTCCTTTATTACGCCATTCAGGCAGGAATGAATATGGGAATTGTAAACCCTGCGATGCTGGAAGTCTATGACGAAATTAACAAGGAATTATTAGAGCTTGTAGAAGATGTTATTCTTGACAGAAGGGATGACGCCACAGAAAGACTCCTCGATTATTCCGAAAAGCATAAATCCGTAAAAAAAGAAAAGGTTGAAGACCTGGAATGGAGGAATTATCCGCTCCAGGACCGTATTACTCACGCTTTAGTAAAAGGAATTGACCGCTTTATAGAGGAAGATGTAGAAGAAGCGAGAAAGCAGGCGGAAAAACCTTTGCACGTCATTGAAATTAATCTCATGACAGGAATGGGAGTTGTAGGGGACCTGTTTGGAAGCGGGAAAATGTTCTTACCTCAGGTAGTAAAATCCGCCAGGGTAATGAAAAAGGCAGTTGCCTATTTACAGCCTTTTATAGAAGCTGAAAAAGATGGTTCCAAACCAGCCAACGGTAAAATTCTGATGGCTACCGTGAAAGGAGATGTTCACGATATCGGAAAAAATATTGTGAGTGTCGTATTAGGTTGCAATAACTATGAAATTGTAGACCTGGGTGTAATGGTACCGGCCGAAAAAATTATTCAGACTGCAATTGAAGAAAAGGTAGATGTAATAGGTTTGAGCGGACTGATCACACCGAGTTTGGACGAAATGGTTTATATAGCTTCCGAACTCGATAGACAAAATCTTAATTTCCCTTTACTGATAGGAGGTGCTACTACATCCAAAGCCCATACCGCAGTCAAAATTGATCCCAAATATAAAAACTCGGTCGTTCACGTTAATGATGCTTCAAGAGCGGTAAATGTGGTGAGTTCCTTGTTGGGAGACAGGAATAAAGAATATGTGGAAGACCTGAAAAGCGAATATTCTGACTTCAGAGAAAAATTTCTAAACAGACAGGTGGATAAAGAATATGTTTCCATAGAAGAAGCAAGAAAAAATCATTTTGTGGTCGACTGGGAAAATGAAGATATTTTCATTCCTGGAAACTTAGGGGTTCAGGTGATACAAGATCAGGATTTAAAAGAGCTGGTTCCTTTTATAGACTGGTCTCCTTTCTTCCGAAGCTGGGACTTACACGGTAAGTTTCCCAATATTTTAGAAGATGAGGTCGTAGGCGAGCAGGCAAAAGAGCTCTACCAGGATGGACAGAAAATTCTTAAAAAAATCATAGATGAAAAGCTGTTGACCGCAAAAGCCGTTTTCGGAATATTTAAAGCAAACTCCAATGAAACAGATGATATTTTAATCCTGGATGAAAATAACCAGCCGGTAAACAAGTTCATTACTTTAAGACAGCAGGTGCAGAAGTCGCAGGGAAAACAATATCTGGCTTTAAGCGATTTTATTGCCCCTCAAAGTTCAGGAAAAACCGATTATGTAGGAGCTTTTTGTGTTACAACAGGCTTTGGTACCGATGAGCTTGCATCTCAATATGAAAAAGCACATGACGATTACAATTCGATTATGGTAAAAGCTATTGCAGATAGATTAGCCGAAGCGTATGCTGAATTTTTACATAAAAAAGTAAGAACGGAATATTGGGGATATGCCAATCAGGAACAGCTCGATAACGAAGATCTGATTGCCGAAAAATACAAAGGAATAAGACCGGCTCCGGGATATCCCGCATGTCCGGATCATTTGGAAAAACACACCATTTGGGACCTGCTTAAGGTCAAAGAAAATATTGGAGTTTTCCTTACCGAAAGCTTAGCCATGTTTCCAACAGCATCAGTTTCCGGATACTATTTCGGAAATCCCAATGCCAAATATTTTGGAGTAGGAAAAATCGCAGAAGATCAATTGAAAGATTATTCAATAAGAAAAGGAATTACAATGGAGGAAGCCAGAAAATGGTTATCCCCAAATTTAGCAGATTAAAAATAATATGAAGATTACTGAACATATACAGAATGCAAAGGGAAAAACACTCTTTTCGTTGGAGGTCATTCCCCCGACAAGAGGAATTGGAATTGAAGATTTATACAAAAATATAGACCCATTGATGGAGTTTAAGCCTCCTTTTATTGATGTAACCACTTCCAGAGAGGAGTATATCTACATCGATAAAGGGAATGGTTTAATGGAAAGAAAAACCACCAGAATGCGTCCCGGGACATTGGGGATATGTGCAGCCATTCAGCATAAATATGATGTAGATACCGTTCCTCATTTGCTCTGTGGAGGATTTACAAAAGAAGAAACAGAATATCTTTTGGTAGATTGTATGTATCTCGGGATAGAAAATGTAATGGCTCTCCGTGGAGATGCCATGAAAGGGCACCAATATTTTGAACCTACACCCGGAGGACACGAAAGTGCTATGGAACTTGTACATCAGATTAATGACCTCGGGAGAGGTAAATATCTCCATGATGAAGACCAGGTTTGTGATGAGTTCAACAAGTTCTGCATAGGAGTAGCCGGTTATCCTGAAAAACATATCGAAGCTCCATCCATGAACTATGATTTGAAATGGCTGAAGCAAAAGGTAGATGCCGGTGCTGATTATATTGTGACCCAAATGTTTTTTGATAATAAAAAATACATTGAGTTTGTACAAAAGGTTCGGGATATGGGAATCAATATTCCTATTATTCCGGGTATTAAACCTATTGCCACCAAAAGACATTTAAAGTTATTACCACAGGTTTTTAAGATTGACCTCCCTGAAGATCTGATCAATGAAGTGGAAAATGCAAAAAATAATGAGGCCGTAAAGCAGATCGGGATAGAATGGGCAATTAAACAATGCAGGGAACTTCTGGATTTCGGAGTGCCTGTGCTTCATTTTTACTCCATGGGAAAAAGTGATAATATAAAGAAAATAGCCAGTGAGCTGTTTTAATCAATACTAAAATTCCTTAGACGACCTATCAATGATAAGTCGTCTATTTTTTTATAGAACCCGGGGATGTCTTTCAAACTCTTTATTCCGGTCAAATAAATATCTGTAAGTGGCGAGACGTCTGGTAACGGTAGTATCTAGGTTTTCAGCAATTCTGACCATTTTAGGATTGAAATCACCGATCCATTGAAGTTCCGTAACTTTAAAATCGGTATGTTTTCTTAAATGTTGAGTACCTTCCCAGATCATATATCCCTCAATGCCTTTCCTCTGCCATTCCGGAATTACCCCAAAAACCAGCCCTACCATTTTTTCATTCTTTTTGAAGTTTTTATACCATAAGAATTTCAGTTTCTGTATTAATCCGAATTTTCCGTTCAGGTATTTAAACCATTGGTTAAGATCCGGAATATTGATCCACATGGCAATAGGCTTGTTGTTTTCATATACAAACCAGGAAATATGTTCGTTGATAACCGGTTTCATCGTTTTGAAAATTTTGAGGGCTTTTGCCTTTTCCATTTGTTTCCCTCCGCCATGAGAAGCCCAGGCTTTATTATATATTTCCGTGAAATCTTCTGCAAATTTTTCCAGATTATTTTTCTTCATAGGTTTTGCGGAAATAGCCGGATTTTTAGAATGTTTGGCGTGCATAATGGTAAATACCCGCGAGACCTCAGCGAAAATAGGCCTCGAAAAACAAAGCTGTTCATAATAAATACGAAAGCCGTAATTTTCAAAAAGTTCTTTGTAATAAGGAAAGTTGTAGTTCATACCGTATAAAGGTTCCATATAACCTTCAATAAGCAACCCCCAAAATTTGTCCCTTTCTCCGAAGTTGATAGGCCCGTCCATTGCTTCTATACCTCTCTCCTGTAGCCATTTTTTGCAATAATCAAATATGAAGTTTGCTGTTTCCTGATCACGGATGCAGTCGAAAAAGCCGATTCCTCCTGTGGGCTGACACTGCTTGTAAAGCTTATTAATGAAAACAGCTACCTTACCTATGGTTTTTTTATCCTTATCCAGAAACAGGAACCTTTTACATTCACCTCTTTTGAAGAACCTGTTTTTTGAAGGATCAAAAAAAGCTTCAATTTCATGGTTAAGAGGTCTGATGTAATTTTTGTCATACTGGTAAAGCCTTACCGGAAATTCTAAAAATTCTTTTTTCTGGTTTTCATTTTGTACTTCTTCAACAAAAATCATAGTTATTATACAAATAGGATGGGAAGGTAATATTTTTTAGGCTAATTTAAAATATAATGAAGAAATATTATCCGTATTTTTGTTCCAAAATAATTGAAAATGGTGGATTTTACCGATAACGACGATGATATTTTCACAGGAAAAGAACATACGCCTATAAGGAAAGATGCTTTTGATAAATCGCCACAGGAAAAAGTAGAAAAGATCACTCAGCTTTTTGGAGAGATTATGGAGACATTGGGACTGGATATGACCGATGATTCCTTAAAGGATTCTCCGAAACGTGTTGCGAAAATGTACGTCAATGAAATTTTTGGAGGACTTCTACCGGAAAATAAACCGGGAATTTCTACATTCTCCAATAAATATAAATACAGACAAATGCTGGTGGAGAAAGATATTACAGTATATTCTTTCTGTGAACATCATTTCTTACCTATCATTGGAAAAGCCCACGTAGCATATATTTCCAATGGCGAAGTAATAGGACTCTCTAAGATCAACAGAATCGTAGACTATTATGCCAAAAGACCGCAGGTTCAGGAAAGACTGACGATGCAGATCGTAGAGGCGCTTAAAGAAGCTTTGGGAACTAAAAATGTGGCCTGTATCATAGATGCAAAACATTTGTGTGTAAATTGCAGGGGAATTAAAGATACGGCAAGCTCTACCATTACGGCGGAATTGAGCGGGATTTTCAGGACGAACCCTATTACCCGACAGGAATTCCTGCACTATGTGGGAAGCCATGCAAAATTTGATTAAATTAATTAAAACTTATAATGAACTACCAAATACTCAAACATATAGTTGAAAAGGAACTTCAAAGATTTGATACGATATCTGAAGAAGACTGGTCTTATAAACCTCAGCCGGAAAAATGGTCTAAAAAAGAAATTTTAGGTCACCTGTGTGATAGTGCCCTGACCAATATCAGGAGATTTGTGATTACCCAGTATAAAGAAAATGAAAATATCGTTTATGATCAGGACTTTTGGGTGAAAGCACAGAACTATCAGAATATTCCTACAGCTGAAGTCATCAGTTTCTGGAAAGTTTTAAACCTTCAGATTGTACATACCGTTGAAAATATTCCTGATGAAGCTTTAACCCGTATCTGTGATACTACTAAAGTTAAACCTCAGCTATTCACTTTGGAGTTCATAATCAATGATTATATAGATCATATGAACTATCACTTAAAAGCTATTTGATAATGATAAAATTTAAAAAAGTTTCAGATAAAATATTTTTAGTAACGATTATTTGTTGTTGCTGAATTTCTTATGAAGCAAACTCAATTAAATTTTAAAAATTAAAAAGAATACAATGCAGTTAAAGATATATAACTCGCTTACAGCAGAAAAAGAAATATTCAAGCCTATTTTAGAAGGAAATATAGGGATGTACGTTTGTGGACCTACGGTTTACAGCAATGTGCATTTGGGAAATGTAAGAACCTTCCTTTCCTTTGACTTCATTTACAGGACTCTTATGCATCTGGGGTATAAAGTAAGATATGTAAGAAATATTACAGATGCCGGGCATCTTACGGATGATGGGAATGTAGAAAATGACAGATTTGTAAAGCAGACCCGTCTTGAAAAACTGGAACCTATGGAAATTGTACAGAAATATACAGTCGATTTTCATAAAGTGCTGGAAATGTTCAATCTGCTTCCTCCTAATATAGAACCGACGGCTACAGGACATATCGTAGAGCAGATCGAGCTTACCCAAAAGCTGATCGATAAAGGCTTTGCCTATGAAAGCAACGGTTCCGTTTATTTTGATGTATTGGAATATAACAAAAGAGGACTGAACTATGGTGAGCTTTCCAAACGTAATATTGAAGAGCTTTTTGCCAATACAAGAGATCTGGATGGTCAGGGAGAAAAGAAAAATCCTCAGGATTTTGCATTATGGAAAAAAGCCTCACCGGCCCACATCATGAGATGGAATTCACCTTGGGGAGAAGGTTTCCCGGGATGGCATCTGGAGTGTACAGCCATGAGCACTAAATATCTGGGTGAGAATTTTGATATTCACGGTGGAGGTATGGATCTTAAATTTCCTCATCATGAATGTGAAATAGCCCAGGGAAAAGCATGCAATAATACAAGCCCGGTTAATTACTGGATGCACGCCAATATGCTTACAATGAACGGGCAGCGTATGAGTAAATCTACTGGAAACTATATCCTGCCTATGCAGCTGGTATCCGGAGATAATAACTTTTTTGAAAAGCCTTTTCATCCGACAATAGTGCGTTTTTGCTTTTTGCAGGCTCACTACAGAAGTGTGCTGGATATATCCAATGATGCAATGGTTGCCAGTGAAAAAGGATATCTGAGACTTATGGAAGCCTATAAGCTTCTGGGTTCCATTACTCCCGATGACGCTAAAGAATCTGGCTTTAACCTTCAGGATTGGAAAAATAAATGCTATGAAGCGCTGACCGATGATTTTAATTCTCCGATCCTTATTGCCCATTTATTTGAGGTGGTAAAATATATCTTTGCTCTTAAAGATGGAAAAGAAACAATTTCCACAAAAGATCTGGAAGAACTGAAAACCCTGCTTCAAGCTTTTATATTTGATGTGTTGGGTCTTCAGACGATTGAAGAAAATAATAATGAGAAGCTGGATCAGACTTTGCAGGTTTTAATTGAATTGAGAAATCAGGCCAGAAAATCCAAAAATTTTGAGCTTTCGGATCAGATCAGGGACAGGCTGTTAGCAGAAGGAATCGAGCTGAAAGACGGAAGAGACGGTACAACTTACCTTCTGAATTAAAGAAAACTTATAAATTTTAAATAATCTCGCAGATAGGGAGGACAAGGCAGGTAGTATAATAGTATGGATCTGTCCGGTTAGCTAAATCTGCGAGATATTTTTTTATACCATTGGAAATTGTGTAACTTAGTTGTAATAAAACCAGTGTGAATTGTAAACTTTGTGTATGAAAGAAAAATTATTACCTGTATTCCTATTGCTGTTAAGTTTAAGTGTTCGGGCACAGCAGGATTTCTTTGCCGTTACCGGAAAAGATGCTTCAAATATTGCTTTTAATGACTTTAGGGCTGTGGATATTACCAATGGTACATGGGGAGAAAGTTTGTTCGGAGTGGATTCGGTTCCTCAAATATTTTCCCAAAATCAGAGAGGTCTTATCACAGAAGATAAAAATTTCTATAAAAATTCCCAGTCCAGCCTTATTGCTACATTGGGCTATGATTCTTTTGATAATAAGCTGGTATATATGCCTTTGTTTTCTTCTAATATTTATATGCTGAACCCGCAGACAAAGGAGATCTTAATGGTGGATAACAATGCTGTCACTATTTCAGAATCCGATGTGAATTCTCAGATGACAAGAATGTCGGGCGGCTACGACGGAAATATGTATGCTATCAGTAATGCGGGAAATCAGTTTATTCAGATTACCAAAGTAAATGACCGGTATGTGATCAATAGTTTGGGGACGATTAAAGATGATTTCAATAATGATGTCAATTCATTTACTACCCTGGAAACAGGATTTGGAGGAGATATGATAGGTGATACGGAAAATAATTTTTATGTTTTCTCTTCTTCCGGAAATGTATTTAAGATCATTACCAATGAGCTAAGAGCAGTATTTATCGGTAAAATCACAGGCTTACCGGCCAATTACCCGATTAATGGAGCTGCACTGAGTTACGATGGAAAAGTAATTGTGGGCAGTGAAAAAGGAGGTCCATTATATGAAATAAGTTTAGACACTCTTCTGGCCCGTCCATTGCCGGGAAATTGGGCGCTTCCTGTTTATGACCTTGCCAGTAAATATTTTATTAACGCTATGGACGGACAAAATGTACTGGCTAGTGTAGACGTATTTCCTTCCCGTGTTATAGAAGGTTTTATTACAGTAAAAGTGAATGACAGAACCGTGAAGGGGAATATAAAAATCAATATGCTGGATACGGTGGGTAGAAATGTTTTAAGCCAGACTTTATTCGTGAAAGACGGGTATTTGGAGGAACCTGTTTATTTACAAAATGTTAAAGCAGACAGCTATTTTATCAACATTACCAATGAAGCAGGTAAAATATTAATGAATAAGAAAATACTGGTTACGAAATAATCTTTTAAATTTGCGATATATCTAAACCTTTTCAAATATTTGAAAAGGTTTTTTAATGAATATTTGATATTATAGAAGTTTTATTTTTCGAGATTTAAATGTATTTTTATAAAAAAATGTAATGAAGTTATATTTTAACATTGGCTACATCGCAAAAATTGGGGAGAATTTGCAGATAGCGATCAGTGAAGGAGGGGTGTCCCAGCATCATACCATGTATTATACCGAAAATGGGTTATGGAAATGTGAAGTAGACTATTTTTCCAAATCAATTTCTTACCAATATCAGTTGGTAGATGAAAGAGGAAATATACTCAGGGAAGAGTTTGTGCCACATCACCTTAACTTTCCGCATAATTATAAGGAGTTCCTGATTTTTGATGAATGGAATAATAAAAACTTTCCGGAAAATTATCTTAATAATAAAGTATTACATAATAAGCTTAACCAATTTAGTCCGGAGAAATATTCCATACTAAAAAAACATACCCATTTATTCCGCATAGAAGCACCTGTCTATAATCCGGATTGGGAAATTGTACTCTTCGGAAATACGGAATCATTGGGAAATTGGGATTATAACAGAGTCATTCATTTGGTCCAAACGGATTTCGGAGTGTGGGAGAATTCTGTCGAAATTCCGGAAGATACCCATATTGAGTATAAATATTGCCTTTATGATAAAAAAGAAGGCAGGGTAATAGATGTGGAAACGGGAGAAAACAGAACTACGGTTCCTAACTTTCAAAAAGATATTCTGCAGATTGTTTCCAACCATTATTTTAGATTTAAGGCTTATCAAATGTATCATGCAGCCGGAGTTGCCGTACCTGTTTTTTCATTAAGAAGTGAAGAGGGTTTCGGAGTGGGAGAGTTTGGAGATATGAAAAAGCTGGCGGACTGGGCGAAAGAAACCAATCTGGGAATTATCCAGGTACTTCCGATTAATGATACGACCGCCAATTATACCTGGACGGATTCTTATCCTTATGCGGCCGTTTCCGTATATGCCTTACATCCTCAGTATATTTCTTTAGAAAGACTGGATTTTCCATTGCCGGCAGAAATAAGGCAGGAATATCAAAAAGAAAAAGAAGCTTTGAATGCCCTTGAGCTGATCGACTATGAAAAAATGATCAGTGGAAAATGGAAGTATTTAAAAGCCGTATTTAAAGCCGATAAAGATAAGATCTATAAAGACAGGAACTTTAAGAAGTTTATAAAAGATAATGAACACTGGCTGGTTCCTTATGCGGCTTTTTGTGTTTTAAGGGATAAATATAAAACGCCCAACTTTAATGAATGGAAGACCCACAAAAAATATATTGCCGGAAAAATATCACCTTTCTTTACTGCGGGTAATAAAGATTATGATGATGCCATGCTTCATGCATGGGTGCAGTATCAACTTCATAAGCAGCTGAAAGATGCCATAGATTATGTCCATGATTTAGGGGTGTCCGTTAAAGGGGATCTGCCGATAGGGATCTACCGGTATTCCGTAGAAGCATGGACGGAACCGGAACTTTTTGGAATGGATTTCCAGGCCGGGGCACCGCCGGATCAGTTTACGGAGCTTGGGCAAAACTGGGAGTTCCCTACCTATAATTGGGAGGCCATGAAGGATGACGATTACAGATGGTGGAAAAACAGGTTCAAAGCACTGGAGCAATATTTTGATGCGATGAGGATTGACCATATCCTAGGATTCTTTAGAATATGGAGAATGCCAATTTCCGCTACTCAGGGGATTTTAGGGTATTTTTACCCGGCTGTTCCTATTGTCACGGATGAATTTAAAGCATGGAATATTCCTTTTGATTTTGACAGATATTGTAAGCCTTACATTAATGATGAGATTCTCTGGAAGTATTTCGGAGACGGCAGACAGGAAGCTCTTCAGTTTATGAATGAGCCTTTCGATGGAACCTATTCCTTTAAAGAAGAATTTAATACCCAAAGAAAGCTGGCTGATTATTTTAAAAATAATCCTGATGACGAACTTAAAGAAAAATTAATTTCCCTATGTGCAAATGTCCTTTTCTTAACAGAAGAAAAGAACGGAGAAATAGTTTATCATCCCCGATTTAATGTCGCGGGTACAGACTCTTACCAATATTTATCAGATTGGGAGCAGAAAGCTATTTATGAATTGTATCATGACTATTTTTTCCGGCGACAGGATCACCTTTGGTATGAACAGGCCATGGAAAAGCTTCCTATGATTTTAAATGCTACTCAAATGCTCATCTGTGGAGAAGATTTGGGCTTAGTACCGGCATGTGTACCTGTGGTTATGGATGAATTGGCTATTATTGCTTTAAAGGTTCAGCGTATGCCTTCGGATAATATCCCTTTCTATGATCCTAAGAATGCCAATTATATGAATGTAGTGACCGCTTCTTCTCATGACAGTTCCACATTAAGACAATGGTGGAAAGAAGATCCTGCACTTACCCAGAAATATTTTAATCAACAGCTGGTTCAGTACGGCATGGCTCCTCATGAACTGGATTCATATTTGGCAGAAATCATAATGAAGCAGCATCTTTATAATGACGCTATGCTTGCTATATTCCCATTACAGGAATTTTTAGCTACTGATCCGCAGCTTACGAATCCTGATATGGATAACGAGAGGATCAATAACCCGGCCGTTTTCCCACATTATTGGAGATACCGTATGCATTTGAATCTGGAAGATTTGAAAGATAAAAAATCTTTCAACGAAAAGATAGCATATTGGATAAAAGACAGCGGGAGATTGTGATAAATTGATATTGATTATCAGTTACTTATTAATAAAGTTGAAAGAAGTTATCTCCTCGGATTTAACTTCTTTTTTTTTCTTTTATCAAAGAAAGTAGAATAGAGATATTCGACCATATATTAACCAGTTAAGATTATACCGATGAAAAAAATATTTTTAGGAATAGCAATGAGTTTAGCGACTATGTCGTTTGCTCAGTATCCGGATAACAACGGATGGGGAGATGGCTCGGGTTATAACAGTGACTATTACGGAAATGATCAGGGTGGAAATTATTTTCCCGATGATTATTATTATAATTATCCTCAGGATTATTATCCTAATTCATACTACCAAAGTTATTATAATGATTATAGAAACAGTATTGTTTCCATCAACTGGAATGTTTTCTTTACCCAGAACAGATTATCCCGTTGGCAGATTGATCAGATTATCCAGCTGAATGGATTATATGCCAGTTTCTCTGCCTGGAATAACTTTTACAGATATAATCCTGACAGATGGTATTATGACAGGTATTACGCAATGGAAAGAATCTTAGGACCTAGGGTGTTCATAGTTTTCCAGAACAATTATTATAGAGGACATAATCCTATCGTTTACTTCCAGAATTACCGAAGAACGTATTATGCTCCAAGATATAGTGTAATGCCTCGATACAGAAATGTAAACATCAATATTTACAGGGTAGACAGGAATAAGTTCCGTCAGAACAATCCAACCCTGAATATTGTAAGAAATAACAGACCGTCTACTTCCGGAGGATTCAGAAACAATAACGATTCAGGATTCCGTAATCAGAGTAACAATAACGGTGTGAGAAACAATGGCAATAATAATAGCCAGGGAGGTTTCAGAGGTTCTAACAACAATTCGGGTAACAACGGGGTTAGAAATAACAGCAATAATGGTTTTAGAAATAATAACGGAACAGCTGCAAACGGAGGAGGTTTCAGAAGTAACGGAAATCAGGGAGTAAGACAGCAAACTATACCTAGAACCAATAACAATAACGGTTTTAGAAATGAAAATAACAGAATCCAACAAAGAAGTGAAAACTCTAATCAAAGAATTAAAAGTTCAAGAGAGAGTAACGGAAATAACAACAAAAATTCTGGGTTCAGACAAAGATTAGCAAATAATTAATATTTCATATATTATATTTTTAAGTGGTGTGAAGAGCAGATTTATTCTGCTCTTTTTTATTTTATGTTTTTAATAATAAAAATTAACATTTTTTATGAATATTGCCTTTTAACTTGCTGTTTGTTTTGTAATCAAAAAGATGTATAACAATTATTTAAATATTTAAAAAAGATGAAAAAATTAGTTTTAGCAATAGCGTTTATGGGAATGGGAAGTTTTGTAATGGCTCAGCAAACTCCACAGCAAGATAAAGACAGAGAAGCCAAAAGAGCTGAAATGCAGCAAAAAAGACAGCAGAAGCAGCAGGAACATTTAGACCAAATGCAGAAAGATCTTAATCTAAACCAATCTCAGGTTTCACAAATTAAAGCTCTTCACGAAAAAAGAGAAGCAGAAATGAAGGCGGACTTTGAAAAAAATAAACAACAAAGAGAAGCCAAAATGGGTGAGATGAAGCAGAAGAGAGAGCAGATGGATGCAGATATGAAAAAAATATTGACAGAAGATCAGTACAACAAATGGCAGGCTGATAGAAAAGCTAAAATGGAAAAAAGAAAAGGAGAAATGAAAGGGAAAGGTGGTAAAAAACCAATGAGAAATGCGTCTCCTGTTCAGGCAAATTAATAGTTTATAATTTTGATTTTTTAATGTGAAAAGAGCGAATGTAATTCGCTCTTTTTTATTAATTTTTATTAAAACCTTTGACCTGGATATTTATTTCCTTAATTTTGGATATTAACTTTTTATTATGGTAAGCGAAAAAATAGCACAATTGATTAACGAACAGATCGCTCATGAGCAGTATGCCGCACAATATTATCTTTCAATGTCCGCATGGTTCTCCGGAAAAGATCTGGATGGGATTGCCAATTATTTCAGAGTACAAAGCAAGGAAGAATTAATGCATGCTGACAAAATGTTTGATTACTTAAATGATGTAAGCGGAGAAATTATTATTGGAGAAATTCCAAAGCCTCCTCATATATTCAAAGATGCAATTGAAATTTTTGAAAAAGCGTTGGAGCATGAAAAAACAGTGACCAAGAGTATCTTTAATATTGTAAAGAATGCCAACGATGAAGGTGACTTTGCCACGACTTCTTTCCTGCAATGGTTCATTAATGAACAGGTAGAAGAAGAAGCAAGCGCATCACAACTGGTTACGAAGATCAAAATGGTAAACGATAATCCTTCTGCCCTGTATCTTTTTGACCAGGAATTGGCTCAGAGAGTTTTTACAGCTGATGAAGAAGCTTAGTACCTTTAGAAATATAATACTTCGGTGACATTGTAAATGTCACCGATTTTTCTTTATAAATAAATAAGCTGAGTTTTAATCACCTTTCTACCCAGGCTTTCCAATACCTGTTTATAGGTTTCCAGCTGAACTTCATGTTTTTCCGACACTTCCCCGGTTTTAAAATCTACGATAATATAATCATCACCTTTCTTTAAAATACGGTCCGGGCGATAGATCCGGCTTTCTCCCTGGTCAGAGATCATAATATCCTGTTCGTTGATAACTTCCCATTTTTCATCAAAAAAATCGGAATGGCGGGCAATAATCTGTTTTAGAGTAATACCGATATCTTCTTTTTCCTGTAAGGTAATCTGTCCTTCCAGCACATAGCTGTCCAGTACATTGGGAATATCTTTTTCAGTATTGATTTTGGACAGTAGCTCATGGACGAAAATACCCGTTCTCACTTTTTCATTTCTTACCTGATAATTTTTAGAAGGGGTAGCAATTTTAATGGAAGTATTTTTCTCATTAATATTTTTCAAATTCCGGATGTCTTTAGTCTGAAAGGATGAAGTCTTACTTTTAGAGTGTTTCTTTAATGCATCAGGATGGATTTCATAAAGATCAAATTCATCCTTATTTTCTATATTTTTAGACTGAAGAAAATCCAAAAGTTCAAGGTTATTGGAAGTTTTATTAGCCTTTTGGATATAGAAAAATAATTGTTCCACAGGTCGGGTAGTGGCTACATATTGAAGGCACAGACGGTCGATAAAGTTTTTATAAGAATTTTGCTGATTGAACTGTCGGATTTCCTCATCATAAACTTCGAGATTTTTATTGAACTGATTGATATTAACGGATTTCAGTGCTTCGTCGTTAAAAGTTTCAAACCAGTTGCTAAATTCATTATCCCGATTTTTATTCATCATGGGAATAAACACCACAGGAAACTCTAATCCTTTAGCCTTATGGATAGTCATGATCTGAATAGCATCAATATTTTCCGAAGCCTGAATGGTATAGCCGGATGCTTCATCATTCCAGTATTTCAGGAATTCTTTAATGCTGGCGCCTGCATTTTGGGTGAAGTTGAACAGCATTTCCAGAAAGTTCAATAAAAAATCGGTTTCCTTATTTTCAACTGAGAATTCATTAATATAATATTCTACAAAATTGTAGAGGTTGAATTTCGGGAAATTGTCCTGCTTGAGCTGTAAGTTATACTTAGATTTAATAAACTGTAAGATATCCTCATGGGCTTCTGTTTTTAGAATTTCATCCATTTCCAAAGTGAAATCCTTCATTTGGATTCTTCCCAGCCGGTTAAGATGATACATCATCATGATCAGATCAGGCTTACTCTTAGGATTTGTCTCCCATTTTAAAAATTCAATGACCGCCTGTAAAGTATGGGACAGTTCCAGGGTAAGGCCCTTTTCGGAAATGGTTTTGATATTGGTTTCTTCCCCCTGATAGTTCACTTTAAGGTTTCCCAGCTTTTGGGAATAGCTGAAAATATCAAAATTTCCCCTGCATAAGATTGTAATATCAGAAAAGGAGAAGCCGTTATCCAGACATTCCTGAATGTCTTTCTGCATTCTTTCCGAGGTATCATTGTAAAAATCCTCATTGGTGAGGTTTTCGATAAGATTTACCTTTATTCTTCCCTCAATGGATGACTGGGGACTTTGTTCAGCATCTGTCCCGAAAATAGCTTTATGCTCTTCCTCCAGGATCTCAGAATGATACTGATAAAGCTCATTATTGAACTGGACAATATTTTTTGCACTTCTCCAGTTGTCCTTTAAAACCAATAATTCGGCTTCCTTAGGAGATATTTCCTTTTTATTAATGATATCCAGCATCAGCTTACTTTCTCCACCCCTAAACCGGTAAATACTTTGTTTGGGATCGCCCACTAAGGTGAATGAAGTATTTTCCATAGAAACACTGTGATCCCTTAAAGGAAGGAAATTCTGCCACTGGAGCTGAGAAGTGTCCTGGAATTCGTCAAAAAAATAGTGCTGGAACTGTGAGCCTACTTTTTCATAAATAAATGCTGAAGGTTCGTTTTTTAGATTTTCATTAATTAATATATTGAATTTTGAAAGTAATACCAGATCGTTCTCTTCCTCAATCTTTTTAAGCTCATCCTGAATATCCTTGTTTACTTTTAAGGGAAGTAAAGCGGAAAGTATTTTTTCCTTCTTCTGGGTCTCAATATACAGGATGATCAGTTTCATTCTGTTTTCTAAAAGCTGATCAAGAATTTCAAAAATTTCAGGCTCTTTGATTTTGGATTTGGAGGATGCCCCTTTTCGATAATTATTTACTACCGTTTCTTCCTGGGAACTTGGAAAAGGAAAACCGGCTCTTTTTTGAAGATAAAAATCCAATACTTTGGTAAAGAAACCTCCGATTCCGTTTTTTCCCTGAGCAAAATCTTCGATCTCAATATTTCTGGATTTAAATAATTCTATGGATTCGGAAGCCAGGGCAATCGAACGTTTTTTATTAAGAACAATCTCTTTTCTGAGGGTATTTTTAATATTTTCGTAATTACCTTCATCAAAGCTTTTATTGTCTTTCAGATGCTCGTAATGAATATCCTTTACAAACTCTTTAGCCGAGTCATACAGGTTTTTATTGAGATTGATCCTTTCATTATTTTCCAGATTATAATCTACATAATCCATGAAAGAATTGGATATGGTTTCATTTTCCCCGATCTGGTCGAGCATTTTGTCTACCGCTTCGATGAGAAAAGGTTCTGCTTCAATTTCGAGATTAAAGTTTTTAGCTAAGCCCAGTTCATAAGAGAAACTCCTTACCAGTCTGGAATTAAACCGGTCTATGGTTCCGATATTTAAAGTGGAATAATTATGGAGAATATAGTCTAGCAGCTTTTTGGAACGGGCATGCAGTTCATCCAGTGTTATTCTTATTCCTTCTTCTTCAAAAGCTTTTTGAATATTAATTAAATCTTTATTGCTGGCGTAATCCGCAGAGGAAAAATTCCCGAGCCATGACAGTATTCTTTCCTTCATTTCATTGGCAGCCTTGTTGGTGAAAGTTAAAGCCAATATATTTCGGATCGTTTGCGGCTGGTTAGGATAGCGAAGGCAGATCATTAAAAGTCTCTGCACCAGTGCATAGGTCTTCCCTGAACCGGCAGAAGCGTTGATGACTGTATAAGAATTTTGCATTGTATCCTGGAAATTTTAATTGCAAGTTAACTAAAATTTAAGTGAAAATTCAAGAATTGGGGACCCGGAAAATCTAAAATAAATGCTAAAACACGTTAAGTGTGGTTAAACTTATCAAATAATTTAAAAATAGTTTTAGTTTTGTCTTAAATAAAAAAACTGTCCGTGAAACTAAAGCTACTTTTTTTTATCTGTTCCCTGTTTTTTATTGATACCTATGCCCAGGAATATATTTTTGGTAAGGTGATCTCTGAAGAAAATACAGAGATGTCAGGTGTTACCGTGATCAATATAAGAACGGATGAACGGGCTTCTACCAACCGGGACGGACATTTTATGCTTTCGGGACGTGCAGGGGATGAGCTCCGTTTTATTAAATTGGGGTTTGAACGGAACAGTAAAAAGATTACCAAAGACAATATTGCAAGTCCTATAAATATCACATTGGTAAGAACTGCGCAGTTGATTGCCGAAGTTGAGATTAAAAAAGGTCTCACCGGAGATCTCAAGATAGATGCCAAAAGCGTAGACCGGTCCGAAAAGGTTAAAAAGCTCCTGGCCGATATGGATCAGTATATGGCCAAAAAATCCGATCCTAGAATATTGGCTCCTAAAGGAGGAGAATTTGTGCAGCCCGTTACCAAAGGGATTTTTACATTGGGTAAGGTTAAAAATAAATGGGATGATGTGGACTTTATGAATTATCTTATAGCCACTCTCGGAGAAAAATACTTTACCGATCTGCAGATCGAGAAACCTTTGATCCAGAACTTTATTTACTATGTTTTTGCAGGAGGATTTGAAAGAAAGAATATCCTTAAATACGGGTATTGCAGTGATGCTGATTTAATGAGATTCCAAAGGGCTGTGCTGATAAGGATAGCTTCCTACCGGGCTCCTCAGACTCAAAGATAAGCATATGGGCATCGTAAGAAGAATTCTGTATATAATCCCCTGTTTTATGATCTCTTCTATGTTTTCCCAGGAAAAGGTTACCGGAGAAATTACGGATGATAACGGAATCAGTCTTGGAGCTGTGACTGTTGTGAATATGTCAACGGATGAAAAGGTAACCAGTAATTATAAGGGGCAGTTCTCCATCTATGCATCTTCCACCGATGAGTTGCGATTTGTGAAAGCGGGGTATGAAAGAGTTTCCAGAAAAGCCTTTGCAAATGGAATGAATTCTATACTGTTCATCACCCTTGTAAAAATTCCTGAAAATATTGAAGAAGTTAAAGTTTCCCGGAAGCTCAGCGGAGACCTGAGCAAAGATTCCAGAGTTGTCTCAAAAGTTGATAAAGGGGAAATAGTGCAGCAGGCGGTAGGACTTCCACAGCCGGTAGGCAAAATGAGGGAAAAGCCTGCCGAGGTGAAAAGCGTCCTTTTACCCATGCTTTTTGGTCAGCTGAATGTTCAGGGAGCGTATGATCTTATCAGTGGAAAAGCAAGGCGTCAGAAACGGAAATACAGGTATGATGATCTTCAGTCCGATATTACTTGGATAAAAAGCAGGGTAGAAGAGGAATATTTTACAGAAAACGGAATTCCGGCGGAAAGGATAGCAGAGTTTTTGGAGTTTTCATTTACTGCGAAACCTCAGGTCCGTACCTATGTTAAAGCCCGAAACCTGTCAGGAGCGCTTTTAAGATTGGAAGATGCAATACCCCTTTATGTAGAAAGGTTAAAGTCCAGGAAAGTAAGTAATTCGGAATAGAAATTGATGGATTCATTTCACCCAATTAACTTATTAATATGAATAAAACTATTATTGCCATTGCCATAGCTTCCCTGGGTTTTATTATCGGACTGGCTTTTCTGGGCAACGCTATTAAGAACAGGAATAAATCTGAAAATACCATTTCTGTAACCGGATTGGGAACCAAGCAGTTTACCTCAGATCTTATTACATGGTCCGGCAGCTTTTCCAAAAATAATATAGATCTTAAATCGGCCTACGATGAATTGGCAATGGACAGAAAGATCATTAGCGACTATCTTATTTCAAAAGGAATAAAGCAAAATGAAATTGTTTTCTCTGCGGTGGATATTCAAAAGCAGTTCAGAAGCTATAATGACAACAACGGCAATTATGTTCAGGGAGAATTTTCAGGATATAATCTTACCCAACGTGTTTCTATAGAGAGTAAAGAAGTGGCTAAGATCGAAAATCTTTCCAGGAATATTACTGAGATCATCAATAGAGGTGTGGAATTTACGTCCTCTTCTCCCCAGTATTTCTATACCAAATTAGCCAGTGTAAAGCAGGAAATGATAGCCAATGCCACGAAAGATGCTAAAGAACGTGCGGAAAAAATTGCAGAAAACTCAGGAAGCAGTCTGGGAAATTTAAAGAAAGCGAGTATGGGGGTTATACAGATCACGGCACCCAATTCCAATGAGGATTACTCCTATGGAGGGACTTTTAATACTACTTCTAAAGAAAAAGAAGCAAGCATCACCATAAAGCTGGAATATGAGGTTAACTAGAACATAAGCTGTAATGATAAAAAGCAAAGCCGGAAAATAAATCCGGCTTTTATATTTTAATGATAAACAATATCGTAGATCTCGTCTTTTGTTTCTTTGAGGTTTTCGGGGGTATAATTGGCCAGTAACCATAGATCAAGTGTTTTTTTACCCTCTCCGTAGCTTGGCTGTACATACATCTCATCTATCAGGTGAAAGCCGTTTTTCTGATAAAAAGAATAACGTCTTTTGGCATCCTCGCCTAAATGTTCAGGTTCTATTTCTAACACAATACGGGGATAGTTTTTAAACAGATAGCCTGTAATATGAGAACCCAGCTTTTGACTTCGGAATGCTTCAAAAACTTCAAAATGCTCTACAAAGATATAATTGCTCAGTTCCCACAGAATAAGATAGCCGATAGCCTGGGATTCGTTTAATACAGCTATTACTTTTACATTAGGATGGGAAAACAGCTTGATAAACTGGTCATAATTTCTTCTTTCACTCTCAGGGAAAGTGTTGGAATACGAATGATAGATACTCTGTACCAGATAATCATCTGATAAGGTGATGGTAAGGAACTCCATAATTATAAATCAAAAACACTCGGTCTTCTGGTGATGAAAATATCCTTTATCCATAAAGTAAATGCCAATCCCAGATAAATCAGGAAGAAAAATCCGGCCGTTGCAAATGTTGAATAAATGAAAAATACTCTGAGTTTAGATACCGGAATACCCAGTTTAGCCCCCATTCTTGTCAGTACGCCAAACCACTCTCTTTCCATTTTATGACGGATATTGTCAAACATTTTATTTCTCGTTTAAAAGTCTAAAACCAATACTGCAATTTAAGCAATTTTTCGGTTCGCAGCTGTTTTTATAATGGTAAATAAGGCTTTGGCTTTCCAGGGCACTTTTAGGAGCTATTCCTAAACTTTTCCACTGATCCACCACCGTGTTTTTTTCCGGTGGAATTTCCCGGTATAATGCCAGAATAGAAGCTGAGATGTCTTCATTATGATACCGATGGTAGGTATACTTTAAAGGGAGAATGGTATTTAATACCAAAAGTTCAATAAGTTCTTTGCTGATAGATTTAGGCTTTTGAACAGTAGATATTTTTCCAAAATTGAAGCGGGTATCCCAGTATTCGGAGGCATTGATGTTTTTGAAAACACCGGATAATTCTTCATAATTTTTGGTATGGATAAGCTTAGAGAACAGATTTTGATGGAGATGGTAAAGGCGGGCAAGCTGGGATAAACGGATCGTGGGGAAATTAGGAGGTCGTAACCTTAAGAATTTGGGATGGAATTTAAAATCAGGAATACTAAACTTTCTTTTAATGAATTCAAATTCCTTTTTCCAGAGTCTGGTTTGCTCATCCACGGGATCGTCCAGCCAGCCTGAGAGTCCAAATAATAAAGCTTCGAGCTGTACATTATTTTGGCGGGTTTTATTGATTATTTTAAAATCAATGCTTTCTGCCATCAATCTGAATATCTCCGCATTCACCTTGAGCCCGAATGAATAGGCAAGATGATGAAAAAGAACCGCTTCAAAATCATTTTTATACCGTTGCAGGCTGCTTTCCAGTTGGGCAGATTTCTCATTCAGCTTTTTCAGGATATTATCTTCGTGGAAAGAAGAAGGGATTGCATGAATATTGAAAGCTTTTTCACAATTGATAAACTGGTGTTCTTCAGTCCAATGCTGATAATTTTGAAATTTGTTTTTATCTAAATAGTCTTTCAGCTCCAGAGTGGGAATACCTTTTAGGTTAAACTCCTGAATTTCCAGATCGTGATGATAGACGACATGCAGGATAATGTTTTGGTAATTGGGATCCGGTGAGTGGTTATGAAAGATCCAGTCTGAAGACTTTAAATGTAGTTCAATATTTCCGGCTAAGGTGATACCTTTTGTCCGGATTTTTGCCATCAGGAAATCGGGGCCTGCGTTGGCATTCCATTGTCCGGAATTGATAATCTCAACGGAATTTCCTTCAATATCCTTGAAGTCAAAATTTTTGAAAACTTTAAAGTTCCAAAGATATTGAAGTAATTTTTCCGTCATAAGTGTGTAAGCAAATATAAAAGAATATATTATACCTTAGACACTTCTCTTTTAAAATTTTCAATAGTGGTTTTATACATTTCTTCGTAAACGGGAAGAACATTTTTAAGATCAAATTTTATAGCCTGATCTTTGGCATTCATTTTCATTTTAGCCAGCTGGTCCTCATTGCTCAATAGTTTAATGGTGTAGTTGCTCATCGCTTCTACATTTCCTATTTCCGCTAAATATCCGGTTTCTCCCTGGATGTTCACTTCTGGAATCCCGCCCGCATTGGAACTGATAACAGGAGTATAAGCTGCCATCGCTTCTAATGCTGCCAATCCGAAACTTTCCTGCTCGGAAGGAAGTAGAAATACGTCGGAAAGCTGTAAAATTTTATATAAGTCATTTACTTTTCCTAATAAACGGATTTTGGAGATCAGATCCGGATTTTCTTCTAAAAACTGGTTGACCTTTTCCATATCAGGTCCTTCACCAATGATGATCAGCTTGGATTTCACCTTTTTCTGAACATTTTTAAAAATCTGAAGTACTTCATCCACACGTTTAACCGGTCTGAGGTTGGAAACGTGAATCAGGATTTTCTCATCAGGATCAGCAAATTGGGTTCTCTGGCATTCCGTACAATCATCAAATTCCGAGTTATCGATGAAGTTGGTGATCACCTGGATTTCTTTTTTAATTTTAAAAAATTGGAGCGTATCCCTTTTCAGGCTTTCCGAAACTGAAGTGATGGTGTCAGACTGGTTGATGGAAAATTCCACCGCATGTTTATAGCTTGGATGTTGCCCCACCAACGTAATATCCGTTCCATGTAGGGTTGTTACCAGAGGAATATCATTATCATCTTCCTTTAACATCTGTTTGGCTGTAAAGGCAGCATACGCATAAGGGATGGCATAATGAGCATGAAGAAGATCAAGTTTATATAAATTCACTACACGGTAGATCATGGAGCTTAATGCAATATCATAGGGCTGATACTGAAAAAGAGGATAAGTCTGCACATTAACTCTATGGAAAAAAATATTGGGATTGGTGATGTCTAATCTTGCCGGGAGGGCGTTGCTTATGAAATGTACTTCATAGCCTTTATTGGCAAGCGACATTCCAAGCTCTGTGGCTACTATTCCGCTTCCTCCGTAGGTAGGATAGCATAGGATTCCTATTTTCATTATTGTATTTTCTATTTTGATGTTGTTGTAAATATGACGGAAGGCATAGTAGCCTCCAGGTCAATACCCATTCCGGGTTTTAATTTATCATTCACTAAAACCGGGAGCCTTCCCCAGATTTTGGTTTTTCCCATCAGGGCATTCGCTGTGGCAACCATGGAATCATCATTGTTCTCATAAGAGATTAAAACGGTTGATATTTCGGAAACATCAATATCTTTTAAAGCATATGGACTTCCGAAAACATTTAAGATGATATTTTGATTTTTATTGAGGTTAGCTATTATTCTTTTAGAATTCTCTGAGATTTTATAAGGTTTATAAGCCGTGGAATTATCTTTATGCAATCCTACGATTACGGTAGAATTGGCAGGAATTGTATTAATTTCACTGGCTTTTTTTAAGAATACTTTTGATCCCAACTGATTGGCAAAAGTCTGATAAGGAGCTTCTTCCAAAGGAACATAATAAATAGAATTTCCTTTCAGAGGGAGGAGTTGTTGCTCATCCTTTAATAAAGTTAAAGCATTTGAATAAAGATTTTGAACCAAAGCGGTATGAGTATCATTATTGAGATCGGTATTGATGTTTTGAGGATCTCTTGGGGAATAAGAATGAAGCCCTAAAAAGTATTTGGTCAATAAGATTTTCTTTACACTTTCCTCTACTCTTGATTGTGGGATTTTCCCTGTATTAATTGCATTTTGGATAAGTTTTTTTCCTTCTGCAACTCCCTGGGAAAACAACATGATATCATTTCCGGCTTCAAAAGCCATAGCGTCTAGTACTCCCGGTTTATATTTGTTGGCAACCGCTCCCATATTCAGGGCATCGGTAATGATGAGACCCTTATATCCTAATTTTTCTTTTAATAATCCGGTAATAATATTTTTGGAAACGGAAGCCGGAATTCCCGTTCCTGTTTCCAGGGTCGGAACATACAGGTGAGCTACCATAACACCTCCGATCCCCTTATCTATAAGGGCTTTGAAAGGTGCAAGCTCCACTTCGTTCAGCCGGTCCATCTTATGGGAGACTACGGGTAGGTCCAGATGAGAGTCTGTACTGGTGTCTCCATGTCCCGGAAAATGTTTTATAGCTGCAAGTATATTGTTATCCTGGAGCCCATTGGAATAGGCAAGAGCAGAGCTGATCACATTCGGGACTTCGGAACCGAAACTTCTGTTGCCGATAATGGGATTGTTAGGATTGGTGTTTACATCTACTACAGGGGCAAAATCCCAGTTTATGCCCATCCTTTTACAGTCTTCAGCTATTTTGGCAGACATCTGATGGATCAGGTTTTTATCCTGAATAGCTCCTAGCGTAATAGCCCATGGAAATTTATGTGCGGTGGCAATTCTCTGGTACAGGCCCCATTCCGCATCCATTCCGATCATTAAGGGAACTCTGGATTTTTGCTGGAATTCATTCACCAGCGTAATTTCTCTGGCTGCATCCTCCTGCATCAGGATTAATCCTCCGATCTTATCTTTCGCAACAATATTTCGGATCTCATTGATATAAGCTTCACCTTTATTGGTATATAAAGCAACAATAAACAACTGTCCCAGCTTCTCATCCTGTGATAGAGAATTGTAGGTTTTGTTTACCCATGTATTGGCTTTGTTCATCTCAGTCTGGGTGATATCCTTAGGCTGATACTGGGCAGAGAGTTGTAGACTGAACAATGAAAATAGGAAGAGGGAAGTGTAGACTATTTTGCTCATAATTTTGAATATGAACAAAAATACGATTAAAAAAATCATGATAAAAAATGTTTTTGTGTTTTTTGGTATATGTTTTGAATTAGCCTATTCAATAACGACTAAACTTTTATGAAAATGAAAAAACTACTTCCATTTTTTCTTATGGCTTTTGTAAGCCTTTTTATTTATAGCTGTGATAACAATGATGATGTTGTTGTACAGCCTGGAACAGATACCTATCCGGTAGCATATGATATTAATAATGCTGTTTTTACTAGAAATACTGACTACGAATATGTATATAATAAGCAATTTACCAATGCATTAGTAGAATCTGATATGGTTCTTATTTATATGCATGTGGGGGATACCAACAACAATTCACCAATATGGAAACTTTTGCCTTATACAATATATACTCAAAATAATGATCCTATCGAGTGTTCATTTGATTTCAGTAAGTTTGATTTTGCCATTTATATCAATTCAACATTGAATTTGACCAACAATATGTCATATGTGAATGGAAATAATTTTAGATTAGTTGTTATTCCTGCAAGCACAGGACAGAGCGCTAAAGCTGCAGCACCTGTAGATTATAAGGACTATAACAGTGTTATTAAGTATTATAACATTGATGAATCTAAGATTAAAGCTCTTTAATTAAGAATATATCTTTTCAATTTTTTATAATTACTAAGCTTCGGAAGAAATTTCGAGGCTTTTTCATTTTATAATTAAAATAAATAGATCACTAAAAAAAATGGTGAAAAATAAATTATTGCCTGGGATTGTAACTTCCAGTTGATTTAAATTATATGATTAATGAAATCTCAAGATATGAATACCTGTTTCTATTAGATAAAATAGAAAAATAGAAACCGCAAAATTGGGATGGTAGCTGGATAATTATCCAAACAGGCAAATAAAAAGCCTCAGGAAATTTCTGAAGCTTTATTTTTGTAATATTTCTTTTAATTTTAAGGCTGTTCATCCTGTTCATCAAGAAGATGCCCAAAATAATCCTTTTTAGTCTTTAAATAACCTCTGCTGATGTCATTGGCAGGTATCTGTAAAGGAATTCTAGAGTTAAGATGCACATTGCTCTCTTCTACATATTTTACCTTTTCCGGGTTATTGGTAAGAAGATTAATATCTTTAATTCCTAAAAGATGTAGGATATCGATAGCTACATTAAAGTTTCGGTCATCTGCGGGAAGGCCCAGTTTTAAATTGGCTTCTACCGTATCCAGTCCTTTTTCCTGTAAAGAATAAGCTTTTAATTTGTTAATGATTCCTATATTTCTTCCTTCCTGACGAAGATAGATGATGACACCTCCATTTTCGTGGATGTATTTCATGGCAGCATCTAGTTGCTGGCCACATTCGCATTTTTGTGAATGGAAAACTTCTCCGGTAATACATTCTGAATGAAATCGCACATTCACAGGTTTTGAGAAATCTGTATTTTCTGCGATAATGGCCATATGTGGCATCCAGTCTGCTTCACTTTCGGAGAAAGCAATCATCCGGAAAGATCCATATTCCGTAGGAACATTGGCTTCCGCCTGAATTTTTATCATTTGATTTGTCCCAATTAGTTTAATTTCCTTTTAAAGAATCTTCGATAACAGTAGTATTGGTTTTTAACCGTACTAAATATCGATTAAGCACCTCATCATCATCCTGATCCAGATTGTTTCTGAGTTTCTGGATTTTTTTATATGATTTTTCAAAGTTTTTGATCGCTCTGTCTTTTCCTGCTACATTTCCTGCATCTATGGCATACAGATAATTCTGAAGGCTATACTTCAGGGTAGTAACCTCTTCATTAAGCTTTTCATTTTTAAACTTTGGAAAAGTGGAGATTAAATTTGATATTTCAGAAGCATTGACGTTTTCTTTAACGTTGATGTTAATGCTTTCTTTTAATCCCTTATCCGAATCGGAGCCTTTTGCCTCACTATAGAAGCTGTTGGACAGCGGAGAAAAATTTAATTTTTCCGTTGCACAAGAACTAGTGATAATGATTAGTACTCCAAAAAAAAACAGTTTTTTCATTTTTGTTGCCCCTTTTGATAAAGGATTGGGTTAAGACTTTCATCATTGTACATTTTCATTTGTTTGTACACTTTCATCTTAACGTCACCGTTTTCAATATCGGCAAGCAATTGGTCGATAGAAGTCGATAGGTCTTCTTTTTGCATAAGGAGAACATCCAGTTTTGCCCTGCAGTTTAAGCGATGTTCTTCCGTTGCGGATTCTCTATGAGCTTCTAGCGACATATGGTAAACCTTTAATGCAAGAATTGATAGTCTGTCTACTGCCCAAGCGGGAGTTTCTGTGTTTATCTTTGCATGAGGTTTAGGAGTGATATTTTTAAATTTTTCCAGAAACCAACTATCTATAAACTCTACTAAATCAGTCCGTTGTTGATTTGAATTATCAATTCTTCTCTTTAATGCGAGTGCTTCAGTCGGATTTATGTTTTCATCTCTAATAATATCTTCCAAATGCCATTGAACGGTATCAATCCAGTTCTTTGCATACAAAATCCGTTCCAAACTATCTTTTTCGAAAGGATTATTGATTGGAGTATCGACATCATCAAAAATATGATAATCTTCAATGGATTTATTGAAGACTTTCCAGGCAGTTTCTGTGAAATTCATTAATTAATAGGGAATGGTTAGTTACTAGCAGAATTATTATCTGTTGTAGATTTTTTGTTCTCGGAAGCTGTTTTTTCGTCTTCTTTTACAGCATCCTTGAATTCTTTGATACCAGATCCTACTCCTCTCATTAATTCAGGAATTTTTTTACCTCCAAATAGCAATACCAATAATATCGCTACGATAAGGATGTGTTGCCATGATAAGGCTAATATTGTTAATGTTCCCATCTCTAAACTTTTTTACAAAGTTAATCTTTTTTTAATACGAAACCCAACCTAATGGATCAACTGGTGAACTTCCGTTCCAAACCTGGAAATCAAGGGTGTACGAACCGTCAAAATCCTGCCCTACAGTCCCTACAATGGATCCTGCAGATACTTGCTGGCCTTTTGAAACATTTACGTTTCCTAAGTTGGAATAAATTGTGAAATAGCTTCCGTGTTTTACAATAACTGTTTTGGTACCGTCATTATTAGCTAAAACAGAAGATACGGTACCTGGGAATACGGATTTGGCACGGGTGCCGGAAGGTACGGATATTTTTATTCCGTTATTTTCCTCTACGATATTTTTAAAAACAGGGTGAGGCTGTCTTCCGAAACGGTGGGTAATTTGCCCTTTGTCAACCGGGAACCCCAGCTTACCTCTGTTTTCCGCAAAGTTATTTCCTGCTGCAGTCGAAACACCGAAGTTGGTCATCGCCTTAGATTCTGCTGCTTTCTTTTCATCTTCTTTTTTCTTTGCTAAAGCTGCTTCAGCTGCTTTTGCCGCCGCAAGTTTATTCGCCGCTTCTCTAGCCTTAGCATTGGCTTCTTCTGATGCTTTTGCCGCTGCTATCTTTCTTGCTTCATCCCTCGCACTGGCTTCTGCTCTCGCCGCTTCTTCATTACGCTTTCTTTCCTCTTCTGCACGTTTTGCTGCAAGTTCAGCAGCTCTCTTAGCCTCAGCTTCCGCTAGCTTTCTTTCCCTTTCAAGGGCTTCAGCCCTTGCCTTGTTTTCCGCTTCTATCCTTGCTTTTTCTCTCTCGGCGGCTAGCTTTGCCAGACGTATTTTTTCTGCTTCAGCTTTTTTTCTGGCCTCTTCTTCAGCTTTGGCAATTCTTATTTCCTCAGCAATGATAGAACGGATCTGTCCTTCTAATGCTTTAGATTGAGTCTGCTTCTGTTTCAGTTCTGCAGTCAGTTGCGATTCATTTTTCTTAAATTCTGCAACCAGCTGCTCTTTTTGAGCACGTTCTGCATTGATCGTAGTCAAATCTTTTTGTTGATTGACCAAAAGCTGCTCTTTATCTCTTGCTGATTTTTGTTTTTGGGCGATTGATTTTTTCAACTGCGTTGCCGCATTGGAAATTTCAGCCGCTTTTTTATCCTGATAATCGGAATATTGCTTGAGATACTGAACCCTTCTTAATGCTTCTCCCAGGTTTTTAGAAGAAAGGATGAAAGTTACTTTATTCTGTACCCCTTTGTTTTTATAGGCATTCACCAAAACTTCAGCATAGTTTTTTCTTAAAACTGCCAATTCTCTGTTCTGACGATTGATTTCTAACTGACGAAGATAGATTTCATCTTCGATAAATCTTTTTTCTTTTTGAGTATTATTATATACCTTCTCTCTTAATGCTAATTTTTTATTGACATTGGTGAGATAAGCAATAGAAAGCTTGGATTCATTTCTTGTTTTTGCTAAATCCGAATTGATCTGTGCAATTTGTTTTTTAAGTTCAGCATTTTGTTTTTGCAACTGCTCTTTTTTTTGCCCAAAGTGCAATCCGAACAACAAAATTCCTATTAAAAAGCTAAATTTTTTAATCATTTAATCTCAATTTTCTTATAATTGGCTGGAACTGAATAAGGTGTTTCCATTTTAGAAAAGCCAAATTTCGTATTTTCTAATAAGATCTGGCTCGTTTTTGAACCTTTTATAATTATTTTAACATATTTAGGGAGTTTAAGGTTATTTTCAAACGTCTCCCAGCCATCATACAGGATTTCCACCGAATCATCCGAGTTAACATCCTGAAGTTTTACCTGCAGCAAATCATAATCATTGGAGTATTGATAGTTAACTTTATATTCCCGGGTTTTTCCTCCCGTTTCTATCTTCTGATTGGAAATGGAAGAAAGCTGGTAGCCCTGCATATTTTTGGTGATACGGGCATTACGGTCGCTAAGGGTAAAGAAAGTTCTTCCCATAAGCAGTTTTTCTAGGCTTTTATAATCTATAAAGTTAACATTCAGTAAGTTATTAAGATAATTGAAATCGGAATCTATATAATTCTTATTATACTTATCTAAAGCTTTGAGCCCGTCCGGTGTGATAAGTGATCGGGCTGCATTAAAAAACAAAAAATTAATATTGGCCCATATCTTTTTATCACTTTCAATATAAATGGTAGCATCCAAAGGACTTACTTTTATATTATCAGCTGTTATTTTGCTATTGATCTTTACAGATTCAAATTTGGGCTGAACATAGATTTTTTCATAAAAAGAAAGTCTGTCTGATATATCTTCACCTGTGTCAATGGGTTGATTTCCTGAATATTGAGTACTGTCCTGCTGAGGGTTTGAAAGTCCCGCAGTCTTTCTTGTTTTACAGGAAAGTAATGCTAATGTGATGAAAATTAAAGTGATCCAATTTTTCATATTCAATTTTAAGTAAACATTTTGCAATATTAACGCCAAACCACACAAAATCTTTTGTGTGGTTTGGCGGTGTTCTTATTTAAATTATAATCTTATTCTTTATTTAAGAAATCCAGTACGGAATAATCACCCAGTGAAATCTCCCTGGCCACCCCGAAATACTGTGCGGAGTTTCCAATCATGGAGTTGGATAGATTTCCATGGTCTATCACCGTATTTTCCTGAATTAAGGAATTATCGATATTGGAATTGATGATAATGGTATTGTTACCCAATGAAACTCCCGGTCCTATTTTGGAATTGGAGATCTGTACATTTTCTCCGATAAAACATGGTTGGATAATAAGAGAATTTTCAATATTGGCAGACGCGGGATATTTACCCATTTCCTCTTTTTCGTATTCTAAAATTTTTCCATTGGTTTCCACCGTAGCATTTTTATTTCCACAGTCCATCCAGTCGTCCACCTTTCCTAAAGAAAACTTCGCACCTTTGGATCTAAGGTTTTCCAAAGCGGTGGTGAGCTGATATTCTCCACCTTGCTTAATATCATTTTCCATGATATAGTTGATTTCGTTCATCAGCTTTTCTGCACTATTGAAGTAATAAATACCAATAATGGCCAGATCGGAAACGAAGTTTTGAGGTTTTTCTATAAAGTCGGTAATAAAACCATAATCATCCAGTTTTACCACTCCGAATGCAGATGGATCCTCCACTTTTTTAACCCAGATCACACCATCCGAATTTTTATCTAATTTAAAATCTGCACGGAATAAAGTATCTGCAAATGCAACCACTACGTCACCCTGCATAGACTCTTCGGCACACTTTATTGCATGAGCTGTTCCAAGGGGGTCTTCCTGGTAATAGATGCTTCCTTTTGCACCTAATCTTTCAGCAACCTGTATAAGGGATTTTTCAATGTCAGGGCCAAAGTCCCCGATAATAAAAGCAACTTCCTCTATTTTTTCTCCGGCTACTTTTGCGATATCTTCCACAAGTCTCTGGACTATAGGTTTGCCGGCAATGGGGATGAGGGGCTTAGGAACAGTTAATGTATGGGGACGAAGTCTGGAGCCACGTCCGGCCATAGGAACAATAATTTTCATAAACTATATAGGTATTGTATTTATTTAGTTGTTTTAATGTTATAAAGATAGCTAATAACGGTTTTGCAGGAAGTAATATTTATCAGCTTTCTTGTTTTTTATGAAGTAATCGGGTTGGTAAGTATCAAAATAAATACCAAATATTAAATCCTCTTTTGTGTTTTTGATAAAATTGTATTTTTTTCACTATAAATTAATATTGCAGCGTAAATAATAAATAAAATGTTGCCGATCCAAAAGTTATAATTGAAAAAATATACGGTAATAAAACTAAAGACGATAAGCAGCCCGAGGAAAAATGACATTTTCTTTATACGGTAGGGAATAGGATAATACTTCTGACCCAAAAGATAAGAAGTAACCATCATTACAAAATAGGCTATAAAAGTAACCCAGGCCGAAACCATAAATCCGTATTTCGTAAGAAACAGAAGATTTAAAGCAATGGTAATTCCTGCTCCCAACCATGAAATAACAGTACCAACCTGCGTTCGGTCCGTCACCTTATACCACGTGGAAAAATTATAGTAAATCCCAAAACAAAGGTTGGCTATTACAATGATGGGAATGATATCAATGGCGTTCCAGTAAGAACTGTTCGGAATTAAAATTTGCTTTAACCACGAAATGTTGGCGATAATTCCCATAGCGACAGTTGAGGCAAAGAAGGTGAAATATTCGGTTACTTTAGCATATGTCTTCTGGGCATTCTCATTATTCATCTGCTTAAAAAAGAAAGGCTCTATTCCCATTCTGTAAGCAGTCACAAACAGGGTCATCAGTACGGCAAGTTTGTAGCAGCCACCATAAGCTCCGGCATCTTCATCAGGGATGTACCAGATCTGAACCGCTTTATCAAAGTTTTCATTAAACATAAAAGCCAATCCTGCAATCATCACCGGCCAGGAATACTTAATCATTCTTTTGAAAAGATCAGTGGAAAACTGAAAACGTACTTTGGAAACGACAGGCAGCAATAATAAGAAACCTAAAAAGCTGGCTGCCAAATTACTGTAAAAAGGGAAAGAAACTTTCTCTTTTAGCCCAAAACCTTGAGATACACTCAAAGGAATGTACAGGAACAAAGCAATGGTGAAAATGGTTTGAAAAAATGACTGGCAAATTCTTACTAAAGAATACTTTATCGGTTTATTATTGTAACGGAGCCATGCAAAAGGGATAACACAAAGATTATCAAAGAAGGCGATCCATGCAAACCAGCGTATATATTCGGGATTAGAGGAATATTGCAGTGTGTCGGCAATAGGCTGGCTAAAAATCAGGCATATCAACAGAAAAAGTGTTGATAATCCGAATAAGAACCAGAAAGATGTATTGAATGTTTTCTTTTCATTTTCTTTCTCGGAAGAGAAACGGAAAAAGGCAGTTTCAAAACCGAAAGACAACATAATGTTTACAAAAGAAATAAGAGCATATAAGTTTGAAAATATAGCAAAATCCTTGTTTTCGATCTGGTTGATATATAAGGGGTTAAGAATGAACAGGATCACTCTTGGCATAATCGCCCCCACACCATATATTATAGTCTCGTTGAGAAGTTTCTTCAAAATTGAAATTTCTTGCAAATGTAAAAATTTAGAAATTGATTTCTTATTGCAGGTGTTAAAATTCATTCATAAACCTTAATTTTGTATCTTATCTAAGTCTAAAGAAAAGTAAATGAAGACCCTAATCAAAAATGTAAAAATCGTTAATGAAGGTCAAATATTGGAACGCGATATTTTGATTGAAAATGATTTAATTTCTAAAATAAATCCTCAAATTGAAGAAGAAGCAGATCAGGTAATAGATGGTTCGGGAAAATATCTTCTTCCGGGAGTGATTGACGATCAGGTCCATTTTCGTGAACCCGGATTGACCCATAAAGGAGATATAGAAAGTGAATCCCGTGCTGCTGTTGCAGGCGGCGTAACCAGCTTTATCGATCAGCCTAACACGGTTCCCAATGCGGTAACACAGGAATTACTGGCAGATAAATACGAAATAGCGTCCCGGAAAGCGTATGCCAATTACGGATTCATGATGGGAGGAACCAACGATAATCTTGAAGAAGTATTAAAAACAAATCCCAGAAATGTTCCGGGAATCAAACTTTTTCTCGGTTCGTCTACAGGAAATATGCTGGTTGACAACCCGGAGACGTTAGAAAATATTTTCAGCAATACAAAAATGCTGATTGCCGTTCATTGTGAAGATGAAGCAACTATTAAAGCAAATACCCAACACTATATAGATCAGTATGGAGATGATATCCCGGTTAAATTCCATCACCTCATCAGAAGTGAGGAAGCCTGCTATAAATCTTCCTCCAAAGCAATAGAATTAGCAAAAAAGACAGGTGCCAGATTGCATGTTTTCCACTTGTCAACAGCAAAAGAAACAGAACTATTCCGCAATGATATTCCATTAAAGGATAAAAAGATCACGGCCGAGGTCTGTGTTCATCACCTTACGTTTACCAACGAAGACTATGAAACCAAGGGAGCGCTGATCAAATGGAATCCTGCAGTAAAAACCCAAAAGGATAAAGATGGGCTTTGGGCTGCTCTTTTAGATGACAGAATCGATGTAATTGCAACGGATCATGCCCCACATACATGGGAAGAAAAGCAGAATGTCTACACAAAATGCCCGTCTGGAGCTCCATTGGTACAACATTCATTAGTGGTTATGCTTGAGAATTATAAAAACGGAAAGATTTCTCTTGAAAAAATTGTTGAAAAGATGTCTCATAATCCGGCTATCCTTTTTAGAATCGAAAAAAGAGGATACATCAGGGAAGGGTACAAAGCAGATTTGGTTCTGGTGGACTTAAATGAAAACTGGACGGTGGCTAAAGAGAATATTTTATCTAAATGTGGATGGAGCCCCCTTGAAGGATCCAATTTCCACTCCAAGGTAACCCATACTTTTGTGAATGGAAACCTGGCGTATGACAACGGTAAAGTGAAAGAAGAAAAATTTGGAGAGCGTTTGCTTTTTGAAGTTAAAGAATAAAAAAAGACTGCAATTTGCAGTCTTTTATCTTTTTTTGGCCTTGCTGCTCATATAGAAGGTTAATTTTCCACCATTCATGATTTCAGAATGTTTTAAAGTAAAGTTTTTAATTTCTTTTCCGTTTAAAACCACTTTTTCAACATACACATTCTGCGGTCCCTGATCAATAGCTTCCACTTCAAAAGTTTTTCCATTTTCTAAATGAAGAACAGCAGAATCAACGGCGGGACTTCCTATGGAATAATTATCCGATCCTGGAGCCACAGGATAAAATCCGAGAGCGCTCAGAATATACCATGCGCTCATCTGCCCGGTATCATCATTTCCTCCCAATCCGTCCGGGGTAGCTTTATATTGCATATCCAAAATATGTCGGACCTGGGCCTGAGTTTTCCACGGCTGATCCGCCCAGTTGTACAGATAAGCAACATGATGGGCAGGCTCATTTCCATGTACATAGCCACCAATGATACCTTCCCGGGTAATGTCTTCGGTATCGGCAAAAAATTCATCCGGTAAATGCATAGTGAATAATTCATCCAGTTTACCTGCAAATTTTTTCTTTCCGCCCATTAATTGGATCAGTTCATCAGGATTTTGAGGAACAAAGAAACTGTAGTTCCAGGAGTTTCCTTCGATGAAACCCTGTCCGTGTGTACTTAAAGCATTAAAATCTTTCTTGAAGCTTCCGTCTGCCAAACGGGGACGCATAAATCCTGTTGTCTTGTCAAAATTATTTTTCCAGTTTTCGGAACGTTTTATAAATTGATTGTAAATTTCTGTTCTACCCAGATGTTTTGCCAGTTGGGCAATAGCCCAATCGTCATAAGCATATTCTAAAGTATTGGAAATGGAAGTCCCGTTTTTTTCAGCAGGAATGTAGCCCAAATCCATATAGAAACCTATGCCTTCATAATCCCGCTTGCTGGCTGTTTCCACGCAGGCTTTCAGAGCTTCTTCAGGGTCTCCTTTATATACCCCTTTAATAATAGCATCAGAAATGAGGCTTACACTGTGATACCCACTCATGCACCAGTTTTCATTGGCGTAATGGGACCATACGGGAAGCATCTTCATGGAAAACTGACGGTAATGAGCTATCATTGATTTTATCATATCATTATTTCTCTCAGGCTGAATGATATTGAAAAACGGATGCAGCGCACGGTAAGTATCCCAGAGGGAAAACGTCGTATAATTAGTAAACCCTTCCGCTTTATGAATATTCTGATCCAGCCCTTTGTAATCGCTGTTAACATCCATATAGGTAGTAGGGTTGATGAAAGTATGGTACATAGCGGTGTAGAAGTTGGTCTTTTGAATCTCCGAACCTTTGATAATAATTCTGTTAAGCTCTTTATTCCAGTTTTCCTGTGCGTTGGTCTTCACCTGATCAAAAGATAGATTTCCTGTTTCTTTTTCCAGGTTTTCCAAAGCATTGGCCTGGCTTACCGGTGAGATAGCCAGCTTAACTTCTATGGCTTCATTTTCATCCGTATCAAAATCAAAATGCATTTTTAGATTTCTTCCTGCTATTTCCGGAAAATTTTTAGTCTGATCGAATTTTCTCCAAAAACCTCCGTATACCTGTTTGCCGTCATAATTTTTCTGACCGTAAGATTTAAAAGGTTTTGAAAATTTCATGGCAAAATAAACCGTCCTTGTTCTTGCCCATCCATTGGTCTGCCTGTAACCCGTTATAGTTTGGTCATTTTCTACCCGTACATAGGTCCAGATATTTTTACCATCATAATTATAGATTCCAGCCATCAGGTCCAGGATAATATGGGATTTATCAGACTTAGGAAAAGTATAACGGTGAACTCCGACCCTTGTGGTTGCCGTAAGCTCTGCTACAATATTATGGTCCTCGAGCCTTACCTTATAATAGCCTGCTTCGGCTTTTTCATTTTCGTGAGAGAATCTGCTTCTGTAACCCGTTTCAGGGTGAGAAGCCGTTCCGGGATTGAGTTGTAGCTTTCCTTCGGTTGGTATTATTAAAAAATCTCCCAAATCCGAATGTCCGGTTCCACTGAAATGTGTGGAGCTGAAACCCACGATGGTTTTATCCTCATACCTGTAACCTGCGCAGTATTTATAAACCTCCCCATTGTATTTTCCATTG
Source organism: Chryseobacterium sp. CT-SW4 (assembly GCF_048572715.1). Classification (GTDB taxonomy): domain Bacteria; phylum Bacteroidota; class Bacteroidia; order Flavobacteriales; family Weeksellaceae; genus Chryseobacterium. The sequence goes on along the minus strand of NZ_CP183840.1, from coordinate 3,164,206 downwards.
AGCTCATAAGAGATGGTGTCTGTTTCCGGGCTCAGCTGCACGGAACCGAAAGGTACGGTAGCGCCGGGATAAGTATGACCCATCTTTTCTGTCCCGATTAAAGGATTGACATATTGGTAAAGCTTTTCAAAATGCTGTGCCTTGCCATATACATTGAATAATAATAAGCTTAAAAGAATGTAGATTCCGGATCTTTTCATAGATATAAGAATTTTAAGGGATAAAAATAATCAAAAAAAGGAATCATTATTTATTACATTTATTTATAATACATTCTAATGTCTTTCCTTATAATATTTAGTATTTTTAGAAAAAATAAAAAATTATGAATCTATATGCTCAACCTATGCTGCGTGAAGGCGCATTAAAAGATAAGGTGGCTGTTGTAACCGGCGGTGGTAGTGGTCTTGGAAAAGCGATGACCAGATATTTTCTTCAGTTAGGTGCCAAAGTAGTAATCACTTCAAGAAACCTGGAAAAACTGCAGGTAACGGCTAAGGAATTAGAAGAGGAAACCGGTGGGAAAGTGCTTTGTGTGGCGTGTGACGTAAGAAACTGGGATGAGGTGGAAGCCATGAGGGAAGCAGCCATCAGGGAATTTGGAAAAATTGATATTTTACTGAATAATGCAGCCGGAAACTTTATTTCTCCTACGGAAAGGCTGACGCATTCGGCATTTGATTCTATTCTGGATATTGTTTTAAAAGGAACTAAAAACTGTACCCTTTCCATTGGTAAGTATTGGATAGATTCCAAAATTTCCGGAACGGTGCTTAATATTGTTACGACGTATTCCTGGACGGGATCTGCTTTTGTAGTTCCTTCTGCCTGTGCGAAAGCAGGAGTTTTGGCGATGACAAGATCTCTAGCGGTAGAATGGGCAAAGTATGGAATCCGTTTTAATGCGATCGCACCGGGACCGTTTCCTACTAAAGGTGCCTGGGACAGACTGTTACCGGGAGATCTGCAGGAGAAATTTGATATGAAGAAAAAAGTTCCGTTGAGAAGGGTAGGAGAACATCAGGAATTGGCTAACTTAGCGGCTTATTTAGTCTCAGATTACTCAGCTTATATGAATGGGGAAGTGGTGACAATTGACGGAGGTGAATGGCTGCAGGGAGCTGGGGAGTTCAATATGCTGGAAGAAATACCTAACGAAATGTGGGATGCGTTAGAAGCGATGATCAAAGCCAGAAAGTCCAACTAAAAAATCAATAAACTAATCGATACACATGAAAAGACTATTCTTTGCTTTACCTTTATTCTTTACTGCCTTTACAATGGCCCAGGATCTGAAAGTGATGAGTTTCAACATCCGGCTACAGGTAGAATCGGATAAAGAAAATGCCTGGACGGAAAGAAAACAGGATGCAGTAGATCTGTTAAATTATTATCATCCCGATTATTTCGGGGTTCAGGAAGCTTTACCTCAGCAGATGAAAGATATTAAAAACGGATTGAAAAACTACAATTATGTAGGCGTAGGCAGGGATGATGGAAAAGAAAAAGGAGAGTTTTCCGCTATTTTTTACAATACGGAAAGACTTGATGTGGTAAAATCCGGTACGTTCTGGCTTTCGGAAACTCCGGATATACCCTCAAAAGGCTGGGATGCAGCGTATAACCGCGTGTGTACCTATGCTATTTTTAAAGATAAAAAATCTAAAAAAGAATTTCTTGCGATGAACTTACACTTCGATCATATCGGAAATGTGGCAAGAGAAAAATCAGCAGGCTTGATTCTTAAGAAAATAAAGGAGCTTAATCCTAAAGATCTTCCTGTAACATTAAGCGGAGACTTTAATTTAACAGATGATACGGAACCGATTAAAATTCTTTCCGAAGGTTTACAAGACAGTTTCTATCATTCGGAAACAAAGCATTACGGTCCTGTGGGAACATTTACCAATTTTAATGTAAATGAAGTACCCAAAGAGAGAATCGATTATATTTTTGTAAAAGATTTAAAAATAAAATCCCATAGGCATATTAATGACAGGCGGGAAAATTTGTTATATCCTTCTGATCATTTTCCGGTCATTGTGGATGTACAGTTTTAGTAAGAAAGGCAATTTTATTGCCTTTTTTTGTTAATTTTATAGATGAATAATGACTTATTGACTTTAAAAAAAATAAAAATAATTTAAATGAAGAAACTGATTTTAGGTTTATTATTAATGACTTCATGGCAATTTTCAGCACAGGAGCTTTATATGCCGAGGAATATTAAGAAAGCCTATGATAATGAAACGAGAGACCTTTCCGGAGCCCCTGGAAAAAATTATTGGCAGAATAAAGGGGTGTATTATGTAGAGGTAAAAGTAGATGCAAATACAAAAGTGATTTCAGGAAAGGAAACAATTATTTATACCAATAACAGTCCTAATGATCTGCATGATCTGGCCGTAAGATTTGTGAATAACCTTCATAAGCCCCAATCTCCGAGATCAGGTTTTGTATCTAAAGATTTTTTGAGTTCAGGGCTCGATATCAAATCCTTTATCGTAAACGGTGAAAAATATGAAGTGAACAGTGACGATTGGGGGACTGTGGAAAAAGTAAAGCTTACGACTGCTTTAAAGGCAAAATCCAAAGCGGAGATTAAAATAGAATGGGAATATCCTTTATCGGTTCAGAGTGGACGTGAAGGACAGATTGATCCCCAGACATTTTATGTAGCCTATTCATTTCCCCGGATTTCGGTGTATGATGATTACAACGGATGGGATATGTTGCCACATTCCGACAGGCAGGAGTTTTATAATGATTTCAATGATTATAATTTTGCAATTTCCGTTCCCAAGAATTATGTAGTTTGGGCTACCGGTAATTTCCTGAATCCGGAAGAGGTTCTTCAGCCGGAATACCTGAAAAGATATAAGGCTTCCTTAAAAAGTGATAAGGTCATTCATATTGCCTCTGAATCAGAAATGAAATCTGAAAAAGTGACCAGGCAGAATAAATGGAATGTATGGAAATTTAAGGCAGATCATATTACGGATTTTTGTTTTGCTTTAAGTAACCATTATGTTTGGGATGCGGCAAGCGTCCAGCTGAAAACAAAAAGAGTAAGCGTACAGGCAGGCTATCAGAACAATGCGAAAGATTTTGAACACTATGTAGACTGGATGCGTTATAATATAGACTGGTTTTCCAGGAACTGGCCGGGAGTAGAATACCCTTATCCGGTAATGACGGCTATTCAGGGATATGCAGATATGGAATACCCGATGATGATCAATGATACAAGTATTCCAGATGATCTTAAAGATGCCAGGCTAACAGCCGATCATGAGATTGCCCATACCTATTTTCCTTTCTATATGGGAATTAATGAGACCCGATATGCATTTATGGATGAAGGCTGGGCAACCACATTGGAATACCTGATCGGTATAGACGAAAACGGTGAAAAAGCAGCTAAAGAATTTTATCAGAATTTCAGAGTGAAAAAATGGATTAATGATCCTTCCGCGGAACAGGATCAACCTATCATTACCATGAGTACACAGGTAAGCGGAGCGGGCTACGGAAATAATTCCTATGTAAAAGCTTCCTTATCATACCTTGCACTCAAAGATTATCTGGGAGATGAAGTATTTAAAAAAGCATTACACCATTATATGAACAACTGGAATGGGAAGCACCCCATCCCGTGGGATTTCTTTTACTCTATGAATACAGGGTCAGGTAAAGATCTTAATTGGTTTTGGAATAACTGGTTCTACACTAATAATTATATAGATCTGAAAGTGAATAATCTCACACAAAATAATAATCTGCTTACTGTGAATATAGAGAATGTAGGAGGTTTTGCTATCCCTTTTGATGTGGTTGTTACCTATAAAGATAATGCTATGGAAAAACTGCATTTTACTCCTTCGGTATGGGAGAAAAATCAGAAGAGATCCAACCTGACAATTCCTATTACAAAAGAAGTGAAGTCCGTATTTTTGGATGGAGGTCTTTTTATGGATTATACGCCGAAAGATAATATGAGAAGTATATAATATGAAAGGCCCGGGATCTCCCGGGCCTTTTGATTATTTAATAATTTAGGCAAAACCGTTTTTAATAGCAAAAACTGCCAGGCCTACCCGGGTTTTAAGCTGGAGTTTTTCACACAGCTGATCCCGGTAGCTTTCAACAGTTCTCGGACTGCAGCACATTTTATCGGCTATTTCTTTATAGCTTAATTCGGTTACCGTGTATTTTAAAAATTCTTTTTCCCGTTCGGATATCTTTACCGTGAGCTCAGGAGAATCATTATTCAGTGTTGAAAGAATGATCCGGGAAGCCCATTCCGGATAAAAGAAACCTTCATGGTCTAATCTTGTGAGTGCGGTTTCCAATTCTTTGGGGTGGGTATTTTTTAACAGGTAACCTTTGGCTCCGTTTTTTATCATCCTGATCACACTTTTATCATCACCCTGCATACTGAGAGCCATTACTTTAATTTCCGGATGATGATCCCTGATCCATGCCATCGTTTCAAAACCATCCATGATAGGCATACTGATGTCTAAAAGTATGATATCAGGCAGGGTGTGATCATTTTCAAACTTCTGAATGAGGTCTTTACCGTTTTCACATACATAGATCACTTCAAAATCCTGAAAATTATCTATAATACCTTCCAATGCTTTTGCAATAAGTATATGGTCATCAACAATGACAATGCTTTTTTTCATGACTATTTTTTTAAAATAATACTGAGGGAAGTTCCCCTGTTCGGCTTACTGTTTAAACTAAAGTCTGCTCCTATAATTTCTGCTCTGTTTTTCATGTTCGTCAGGCCAATTCCATTAGAAGCAGCTAATGAAGAATCGAATCCGATACCATCATCCTGGATTTTTAATTCCCACAAAGATTCATCGGAGGTATTGAGGGTAATCCAGATGTTTTCACAGCGTGAATGTTTAATGCTGTTTTGAATAAATTCCTGGGTAATTCTCAATAAAACATTTTTGTGGACAAATCCTAAATCCAGATGCTCAAAGTTATGTTTAAAACTGATATGACATCTTTTAAATAAATTAGAATTATCCACTTCCTCCTGGATTAATGCTACAATCTCTTTTTGATTGATTTTATCATCGGTTAACGTTTTGGAAAGACTTCTCAGATCCTGTAAGGATTGGTTGATAATCTGGGAAACCTGTTCTATTCTTTCCGTCACCTGAGGTACTTTATTTTCATGTAATAACTGCTGGGTGTATAAACTCACCAGGGTTAATTTCTGACCTATGTTATCATGAAGTTCGCGGCCTATCTGCTGCATGGTGATCCTTTGGATTTCAAGCTGGGTGGTTAGGATCTCCTTTTGATGCACTTCATTTTTTATTTCAATTTCATTCAGGTATTCTTTCTTTCGCAGCTTGTATTTGTTGATGTAGATAATAACTGCAACCACAAATAATACAAAGAATAAGTTGAATAAAATGATCGTTAAGTATAGCTCTGTTTTCCCCATATAAATGAAATTGAAAATAGTAAATACATAATAATTCCCGAAATCAGAAAGTAAATAAAATAAATATTCCAGATATCCATATGTTCTAAAAGAAGAAAATAGAATGTCCAAAAGGGTAATGTCCCTATATAAAATAAAGTGACACCAAGATTGATATAAAACATTCTGTTCTGGTTAAAATACAAAATATTCGCTGAATTAATCTGTTTGTAATATTCCATGATTACCAAAATCATAAGTAGAAAGCTCCCAAATGTATAGTTAAAAGAAAAAATAATTTTCCTTTTTTCAAAAAATAATTCATTAGGAATAAAAGAAAGCAAATAAACAGAAGATAGAATAAAGAAAAGATTCTTCTTATTCAAAGATTTTACAGCATATAACCAATACAGAAACAGAAATTGAACCGGAATTACAAAATAATTATAATATTCGGATTTATCAAAGGAAATTAAATTACCACCCCATTTGCCAAATGCTTCACAGAGAAAAATAAATGTTAAGTAGAATACAAAGTATCTCCAATATTGATCTTTTACCTGTCTGTAAAACAGAAGTGAAATGATCATTGCAGTACCTTCCATGAAAAGCATGCCTTCACTTAAAAAAAATTGGAAATCAGCCATTGTATTCTACTTAAACATTAGAGATTAATATAACTCTACATCAGAGGTATGTGGAGGAACAAGCTGTCCGTGATTTTGTGCAAGACTCTCTTCAGAAAGTGATGAAAGACGTGAACTTACAGTAGTAGCTTTGGCTGTAGTAGCTGTTTTTAAAGAAGCTGAATTTAAAGGGTCAAAATCGAAATTCAGATTTTCTCTTTTGATGGTCGGGATCATTACCAAAGTATGCTTTCCTGCATATTCTTTTCCGATGGATTGTCCTTCCATGATATCCCAGTTTTCAGCTTTTGGATAGGCGGCATAATAAAATCTTAGTCCCAGATCTTTATCTGTAATGCTGGGATCAATGTTTTGAGTTTTAGATTCTATATCAGAAATAAGCTTTTTTAAAGTAGGCAAATCGAACCAGATAGAATGGGAATCCGCCATTCCTAATTCTTTATTGATTACTGCCAGTTGGTTTTGTTTGTAGTTGTCGATCATATTCTTGATCAGACTGTTAACAATGGTGTTGGGGACTACATTTTTTTTAGAGGATTGATCTTCGTTCATAACTTTTGGTTTTATAAGGTTGTTGTGTATGTAATGTGCAAATTTCGGAAAAAATAGAAGTTAAATTACAGTGTTTTCCCTGTTAATTATTAGGGTTTTTACGGTTTTTTTAAAATTATTTTTTTGTAATAGCCGCTCTTTAATAAAATAAGCACCACAGACTTTGGGTCTATGGTACTTATTTTGAAACTAATAATATATGAAAAAAACTACTTCGTGTTTATTCTGTTGGTCTGAATACCAATCCTGTTTCTTCAAAATAATCCAAGGTGATTCTGTCGCCGTCATTCACCTGGCCGGAAAGGATTTCCCGTGAAAGCTTATTAAGCACTTCCTGCTGGATCACTCTTTTCAGCGGTCTTGCTCCGAATACAGGATCATAACCTTTGTTCATAAGGTAGTCCACGGCATCCTGAGTGGCTGTCATAATAATATTACGTTTGGCCAGCATATCATTAAATCCTCTCAGCTGATACTGAACGATTTTTCCGATTTCTTTTTTTCTTAACGGCTGGAACAGTACCACTTCGTCAATTCTGTTCAGGAATTCAGGTCGTAGAGTCTGTTTCAACAGATCGAAAACTTCACCTTTTGTTTTATCTACGATTTCATCCTGATTTTCATCGGTAATATTTTCAAAGTTTTCCTGGATCAGATGAGAGCCTAAATTGGAGGTCATAATAATGATCGAATTTTTGAAATTGACCACACGTCCTTTATTGTCTGTAAGACGACCGTCATCCAAAACCTGAAGCAACGTATTGAATACATCCGGATGGGCTTTCTCTATTTCATCCAGCAATACTACCGAATAAGGTCTTCTTCTTACCGCCTCGGTTAGCTGGCCCCCTTCATCATATCCTACATATCCCGGAGGCGCTCCTACCAATCTGGAAACACTGTGACGTTCCTGATATTCACTCATATCAATTCTCGTCATATTATTTTCATCATCGAATAAGAATTCAGCCAATGCTTTAGCCAATTCGGTTTTACCTACCCCGGTGGTTCCGAGGAAAAGGAAAGACCCGATAGGCTTTTTATCATCACTAAGTCCGGCACGGTTTCTTCTGATCGCATCCGCTACCGCCTGGATGGCTTCATCCTGACCGACAACGCGGTGGTGAAGCTCGGCTTCAAGGTTTAATAATTTTTCTCTTTCGGACTGTAAAAGTTTGGTTACCGGGATTCCGGTCCATTTAGCAATCACTTCTGATATGTTTTCAGAAGTAACCTCCTCCTTAATCAATTCATTCTGATGATTCTGCATTTCCAGCTCAAGTTTCTGCAATGCATCTTCTTTTTCCTTGATTTTGCCATATTGGATTTCCGCTACTTTTGCATAATCTCCGGCTCTCGAAGCTCTTTCTGCTTCCAGTTTCAGTGCTTCAATATCTTTTTTGATCTGAGTAAGATCTTCACTTTTCTGTTTTTCTTTTAACCATTTTGCATTGATCTCATTTCTCTGTTCAGAAATTTTGGAGATATCCTCTTTCAAATGGTCTATCTTGGTTTGGTTGCCTTCCCTTGAGATGGCCGCCAGTTCAATTTCCAGCTGCATGAGTTTTCTGTCCAAAACATCCAGCTCTTCCGGTTTGGAATTGATTTCCATTCTCAATTTGGCAGAAGCTTCATCGATAAGGTCAATCGCCTTATCCGGTAAGAACCTGTCGGAAATATAACGTTGTGACATTTCTACTGCGGCGATAATGGCCTCATCTTTAATTCTTACCTTATGGTGGGCTTCATATTTATCTTTAATACCTCTTAAGATGGAAATTGCCGATTCGGTATCCGGCTCTTCCACCATTACTTTTTGGAAACGGCGCTCCAGTGCTTTATCTTTTTCAAAATATTTTTGATACTCGTTAAGCGTGGTAGCTCCTACCGCTCTCAATTCACCTCTAGCTAAAGCGGGTTTTAAGATATTAGCGGCATCCATAGCTCCCTCACCACCTCCTGCACCTACAAGAGTATGAATTTCATCAATGAAAAGTATGATCTGTCCGTCGGATTTGATCACTTCATTAACCACGGATTTTAAACGTTCTTCAAATTCCCCTTTATATTTGGCTCCGGCGATCAAGGCTCCCATATCCAATGAATACAATGTTTTATCCATCAGGTTTTCAGGAACATCTCCATTGATGATTCTGTGGGCAATACCTTCAGCGATAGCTGTTTTACCTACACCGGGTTCTCCGATGAGAATAGGGTTGTTTTTAGTTCTTCTGGATAAGATCTGAAGCACTCTTCTGATTTCTTCGTCACGGCCGATTACCGGATCCAGTTTTCCTTCTGCTGCCAGCTCATTAAAGTTTTTAGCATATTTATTTAAGGATTGATAAGTTTCTTCTGAACTTGCAGAAGTGGCTTTACTTCCTTTTCTTAATTCCTTGATTCCTCCTTCCAGAAGATTTTTGGTTACTCCCATATCTTTCAGCATCTTGGAAACTTCTGAACTTGTTTCCAAAAGAGCAAGCCATAAATGTTCTATTGTTACATATTCGTCTCCCATTTTTTTAGCGATATTGGGAGCATCCAGTAAAACTTTATTAGCCGATTGGGAAAGATAGATATTCCCTCCCTGTACTTTAGGAAGTTTCTCTATATTTTCGCGGTTGCGTTCCCGCACAAGGTTGGCATCTGCTTCTGATTTCTTAAGTAAAAAAGGAGAAATATTTTCATCTACCTGAAAAATCCCTTCAAGTAAATGTTGGGGCTCAATACTCTGGTTGCCGAATTCAAGAGCCGTTTGCTGGGCTGCCTGAATGGCTTCTTGTGATTTTACAGTATATTGGTTTAAGTTCATATTTTTTGCAATTATTTGTTCAAGTTTATTTTCTTAAAAACATTAAGAAACTAAATTTTCAGGCTTAGCTTCTTAACGCCATCAATTATTTATCATTTAATTCGAGACGTATAACGCAAAAACTGTTCAATTACTAAATTTATAAAAAAATAAGTCAAAATTTCCGGATTTTGTATTTTTAACGTAAAATTAACTTGACAAAATTTCCGATTTTAAAAATTAGTTTTTTATTTGGAATGGTTATTTTTGTAATGCATATGGAGCTTAAAGAGAAACAAAAAAAAATATTGGAAGAAGCCATTGAGCTTTTTAAGGAGAAAGGCTATTTAGGCAGCTCGGTGAGAGATCTTGCTACCAAGCTGAATATTAAGGCGGCTTCCCTGTACGCCCACATAGAATCTAAGGAAGAACTGCTGGAGTGGATCTGTTTTGGAATCGCCAATGAGTTTTTTATAGAGCTAAAGGAAGTGAAAAGTACAGATGTTTCTCCGAAAGAAAAATTGGATTTATTTATCAATAAACACTTATCGGTAGTTCTTAAAAATCCGGATGTTACCCATATTTATTCCAATGAATGGAAGCATTTGGAGAAAAGACGTTCGGAATTTGTCGAATTAAGGAAAAAATATCAGTCTGAAGTGGAAAATTTAATTTCTGAGATCTATAAGGCTGAAAAATGGGAATTAAAATCACCTGATTTTACCACAAAATTTATTCTTCATACCTTAAATAACTCTTATTTCTGGTTTAAAAAAAATTCAGGGCCATCCCACGCCATCATCGATGAAATAAGGGATAAGATCCTTTATGGACTGCTTGGAAAAATGTAAAACATGACGAAAGTCATGAAAAATTTTGCGAGAGTGGAAAATCTTTTTAAATTTACCCCTAACAAATGTTAGTTAGTTTTTATGGATTTTTCAGTTGAATATTTAAAGATTGATCAATTAAGAAGTTTGCAGTCCGAAAGATTGGTGAATTTAATTGGTTACCTTGAGCAGAAGTCAGGCTTCTATCAAGAGAAATTTAAAGCAGCTGGAATATCTTCTCACGACATCAGATCAATTGAAGATATTACTAAACTGCCGATTACCCACAAGCAAGACTTGAGAAATAATTATCCCTTTGGATTATTTACGGTTCCCAAGAATGAACTTCAGAGAATTCATTGCTCAAGCGGAACTACAGGAAGGCCGACAGTGGTAGGATATACAAAAGAAGATGTTGATCTGTTCAGCGAGGTAGTTGCAAGATCTTTGAATGCTGCCGGAGCCCAGCCGGGTATGCAGCTGCACAATGCCTATGGATACGGTATTTTTACAGGAGGTCTTGGTTTGCATTACGGAGCTGAAAAGCTAGGAATGAGTGTACTGCCCATTTCAGGAGGAATGACGACAAGACAGGTCGATTTAATTTTAGACTTCAAACCTGAAGTTATCTGCTGCTCTCCTTCATATGCCCTTACCATTGCAGATGAATTTGCAAGCAGGGGGATTTCAGGAGATGAGATCAGTTTGAAATACGCAGTCTTAGGCTCCGAGCCCTGGACCGAAATTATCAGAGGACATATCGAAAACAGATTGGGGCTACATGCCACCAATATCTATGGACTCAGTGAAATCATAGGGCCGGGTGTTTCCATGGAAGACTGGGAAGAAAAAGGAGGTGCCTATATCTGGGAAGATCATTTCTATCCTGAGATCTTAGATCCGGTAACTCAGCAGCCGGTCCCGTTTGGAGAAGAAGGAGTCCTGGTAATTACGACTTTAACCAAAAAAGCAATGCCTCTTCTGCGGTACTGGACCAATGATATTACAAGTCTTTACTACGATAGCAATGCTAAAAGAACAATGGTGAAAATGAAACCCATACTGGGACGTGCTGATGACATGCTGATCGTAAGAGGGGTAAATGTATATCCAAGCCAGATCGAAGAAGCTTTTTCACATGTGAAAGGTGTAGTACCGAACTATTACCTGACCCCTATTGAAAAAGAACATATGTGTGTAGCACTGGAAGTAGATGTGGAAATAGATGATCAATTTGTAAAAGATCAGCATTTGCCGATCAATAGTGACGAATACAGTGACTTCATCCATAAATTTGAAAGAAGCGTAGAAAACGAGATCAAAAGGAGAGTAGGAATCACCACTAAAGTGAAAATCCATGCTCAGGATGCTTTGCCTAAATGTGAAGGTGGCAAAATAAATAGAATATTAAAACAGAAATAAAGGTTAATAAGAATGACCGGAAAAGTGGTGGAAATATTACAATATAATTTAAAAGAAGGTACTGGTGAAGCCTTTCATCAGATCATGCAGCAGACCAGTGTCCCTTTGCATGCAAGCCATTCGATAGAAGTGATATTGTATGGAAATTCCCTTCATGATTCGGATTGTTATTATCTCATACGTGCCTTTGAGAGCGAAGACCAAATGCACTCCGTCCTGAATGATTTTTATGCAGGTAAGGACTGGAAGGACGGACCTCGGGAAGAGATCGTCAACAAAATTGAGAATAGTTTGAAATCAATACTATTGCTGTCTCAAAGTTCAATAGAAGAACTTAAAAAGCAGAATTTCGTTAAAGATTAAGAGAAATAGAGAATATAAAACAGAAATGAATTCATTTTATAAACTAAAAACCGTAAAGGTTAAGAAAGATACCCATGATGCCGTAAATGTTGCGGTGGAAATTCCTGAACAGCTTAAGGATAAGTTCAGGTTTAAACAAGGTCAATATATCAATTTCCGGATGATGATCGATGGAAATGAAGAAAGACGCTCTTATTCCATATGCAATGCCCCAAGTGAAAAAAGCAATACACTGGAAGTATTGGTAAAGCTTTTGGAAGGAGGAAAAGTTTCAGGATATTTTAACAATACCCTTTGTGAAAATGAAGAGCTGGAAGTAATGCCTCCGATGGGCAGCTTTAATACCACTTACCATCCTGCCAATACTAAAACCTATGTGGGGTTGGCAGCCGGAAGCGGAATAAGTCCGGTACTTTCCAACCTTAAAGAAAGTCTTTACCAGGAGCCTAAGAGTAATGCTTATCTGTTTTACAGCAACAGAAGTATGGAGCATGTAATGAGGAAAGAGGAAATTGAAAAGCTGGTTCAGGATTTTAACGGAAGATTAAAAGTAATCTATCTGGTAAGTCGTGAAAAGCACGAAGATCCCGTATTTGAAGGACGGATTTCTGCAGAAAAATTAGAACAGCTATTTGAAAGATATACCGACATCAATGTTCAGGACTCCACTTATTTCATCTGTGGACCTGCGGAAATGATTAAAGGAATTTCCGATTACCTGAAAAAAGATAAAAAAGTACCCGCTATCCAGGTTTTATATGAATATTTCACCGCTCCTGACGAAGAAGGTTCAGAAGAAATGAGTGAAGAATTCAAAGCCATAGCGAATATTGAAAGTATGGTAACCGTTATCATCGATGATGATGAATACTCGTTCCATTTGAACTCTAAGAAAGAAAGTATTTTAGATAAAGCATTGAAAGATCAGCTTCCCGTTCCTTTCGCATGTAAGGGAGGAGTTTGCTGTACGTGTAAGGCTCAGGTCCTGGAAGGAGAAGTTTTCATGGAGAAGAACTTTGCTCTTACTGAAGAAGAAGTAGCCAAAGGCTACGTACTGACATGTCAATGTCACCCGACAACGAATGTGGTGATGCTTAATTATGATGTTTAAAATTGTATTAATGATTGAATGTAAACGGTATTCATAAATACTTGTTACATTTTACAAAAACAAGAAGAAATGGATTTAGAAAAATTTGTTCAATACGTACAAGAAGAAAACAAAGTAGAACCGAAGGACGTAATGCCGGACGACTACAGAAAATTACTGGTTCGTCAGATTTCCCAGCATGCCCATTCGGAAGTGGTAGGAATGTTGCCGGAAGCCAACTGGATATCCAGAGCACCTTCATTAAGAAGAAAAATGGCTCTGCTGGCTAAAATTCAGGATGAAGCCGGACACGGATTATATCTGTATGCAGCTACTGAAACATTAGGAAACGGAAAGCTCACTGCGGACAGAGACGCTACCTATAATGATATGCTGAGTGGAAAAGCCAAGTATTCCAGTATTTTCAACTATCCTGCTCTTAGCTGGGCGGATATAGGAACGATCGGCTGGCTGGTGGACGGAGCAGCTATTATGAACCAGGTAATGCTGATGGGAAATTCTTACGGTCCTTACTCCAGAGCGATGGTAAGAATCTGTAAAGAAGAATCTTTTCATCAGAGACAGGGATATGAAATCCTAATGGCACTGTGCCGGGGAACAAAAGAGCAGAAGGAAATGGCCCAGGAAGCTTTAAACCGTTTCTGGTGGCCGGCACTGATGATGTTCGGGCCTAATGATGAACATTCTCCAAACTCTAAAATATCCATGAATTACAGAGTAAAACGCGAAAGTAATGATAGCCTTCGTCAGAGATTTATTGATGTTACGGTTCCACAGGCTGAATTCTTAGGATTAAAAGTTCCTGATGAAAACTTAAAATGGAACGAAGAAACAGGTCATTATGATTTCAGTGAGCTTCCTTGGGAAGAATTCAATGAAGTTTTAAAAGGTAACGGACCTTGTAATAAAAAAAGATTACAGACTAAAATAAAAGCCCAGCAGGAAAATGCCTGGGTGAAAGAAGCGGCTACGGCGTTTGCTGCAAAGCAGGAAAAAGTAATCTAATCCGTATTAAATCAATCAAGTTTAACAATAATAATTCAAAAGATGAGTCAATTAGATATGTGGGAAGTGTTTATCCAGACAAAACCGGGAATGTCCCATAAACATGCAGGAACAGTACAGGCACCAACAGCAGAACTCGCATTACAGAATGCAAGGGACGTATATACAAGAAGAATGGAAGGAACAAGCCTTTGGGTAGTTCCAAGTAAATATATTGTAAGCTCGGAAGGTATGGAGCAGGATGCATTTTTTGATCCGGCGGATGATAAGCTGTATCGTCATCCTACTTTTTATAATATTCCTAACGATGTAAAAAACATGTAATATGAACGCATTATATAATTATGTGTTAAAACTGGCTGATGACAGCCTTATTATGGGTCAGAGATTATCCGAATGGTGCGGGGAAGGACCTTATCTGGAAGAAGATATTGCGTTGGTGAATGTTGCACTGGATGAACTGGGGCAGGCCAATAACTTTTATCAATATGCCTCAAGGATAGCTGATAACGGTAAAACAGAAGATGATATTGCTTTTTTAAGATATGAACCCGAATATGTGAATGCACACTGGGTGGAACTTCCTAACGGAGATTATGCTCAGACGGTTCTTAAAGTGTATGTATTTGCCGTATATCAGAAATTATTATATCAGGCATTATCCGGATCTCAGGATGAAGAGCTGGCAGCTATTGCCCAGAAATCATTAAAAGAAGTAAAGTATCATTATACCCACGCTTCTTCCTGGATGAATATTTTTGCACAGGGAACGGAGGAAAGTAAAAACCGTCTTACCAATGCTATCGAGAATATTTGGGAATATACAAAAGGACTCTTCGCAAAAGTAGAAGGAGAAAGTGAAATAAGTGCCTTAAATGTTGTGCCTGATGCGGATGAGTTATACCAGCAGTTTGTCTCTGTTACAAAAGAAGACTTCCGGAATTTCGGATTGGAATATCCTGCAGAAGATCACTTTATGCAACCCAGATCCAGAACCGGATATCATACAGAATACTTCGGATATATCCTTTGTGAACTGCAATATATGCAGAGGGCCTATCCGGGATGTACATGGTAAATCAACTTTCCGGTACATGAATACTTTGTTAAATGGTTATCTTAATTAAAATTGAATAATTTAATAAACATACTAAAAGAAATTCCTGATCCCGAAATTCCGGTAATTAATATCGTGGAACTGGGTATTGTAAGAGAAGCGAAACCCACAAGTGACCATACTTGTGAGGTGGTGATCACTCCTACCTATTCGGCTTGTCCTGCGATGTTCAATATCGAAGAAGATATTGTCAAGTTAATGAAGGAAAACGGTTGGGATGCAAAAGTGGTGACCAAGATGTTTCCCATATGGACAACCGATTGGCTGACCGATGAAGCGAGAGAGAAACTTAGAGTATATGGTATTACTCCTCCCGAAAAAGGAGCCGATGAGCATCATATAGGAAAACCTAAAAAATGTCCGCGTTGCGGATCCATGCATACCAAGCAGATCAGCAGGTTTGGCTCTACGTTGTGTAAAGCTTCCTACCAATGCCTGGATTGTCTGGAGCCTTTCGATTACTTTAAATGTCATTAGAAATGTTTAACTTTAATGAAATTAAATTCAAAGTAATTATTTTATTATTAACGTATTAATAACCAATCCAGTATGTATACACAACTTGATATTGAAACCCATTTTGACGGAAAACTTAAAATTGCTTATCTCAATCAGCCGGCAACCATGAATGCTCTTACCAAACCCTCTTTATCGGAGTTAAAGGATTTTGTGCATTCATGTAACGAAGACGAAACGGTTCGATGTGTGGCAATTTCCGGGAGAGGGAAGGCTTTCTGTTCAGGGCAAAACCTTGATGAAGCATTTACAGTCGGAAAAGAGCATTATGACCACGACATCATCAGAAAAATTGTAGTAGACTACTACAATCCGCTGGTAATGGAGGTTACCCGTTGCAGAAAACCCGTAGTCGCTCTGGTAAACGGACCGGCAGTGGGAGCAGGGGCTATGCTTGCTCTTATTTCGGATTTTGTGCTGGCTCATGAAAGCTCTTATTTTTCTCAGGCGTTTTCTAATATCGGGTTGATTCCTGATACGGGCGGAACCTATTTCCTGCCTAAACTTCTGGGAAGACAGCTTGCCAACTATTTAGCATTTACAGGGAAAAAATTGCCGGCAGCAGAAGCTAAATCTTTTGGATTGGTAGCTGAGGTTTTCAGTGAAGAAGAATTTACTCCCAAATCAATGGAAGTATTGGAAAGACTTTCCAATATGCCGACAGCAGCTATAAAACTGACGAAAAAAGCATTTGCCCATTCGTACGACAATACATTAAAGCAGCAGCTTGATCTGGAAGCGGATCTACAGCAGGAAGCTTCGGAAACAGAAGACTTTTTGGAAGGAGTAAATGCCTTTTTACAAAAAAGAAAACCTAATTACAAAGGAAAATAAATTTTTAAATAATTAATAACTGAGATAGTTTTGAGTTTTCAAAACTATCTTTTTATAAGAAATAGTAATATGAATGTAGGAATTATTGGGGCTGGAACTATGGGCGTAGGTATTGCCCAGGTGGCAGCAACAGCAGACTGCAAAGTAGTTTTATATGATGCGCAGTTACCTCAGATAGATAAAGCACTGGCCGGTTTGGAAAAGACACTCCAAAAGCTCGTGGAAAAATCCAAAATCTCTCAGGAAAAAGCAGCTTCCATACGAAATAACATAAAAAAAGCAGAAGGTTTAGAGGATTTAAAAAATGCTGATCTGGTGATTGAAGCAATCATTGAGAACAAAGAAATTAAAACTAAAGTTTTCACAGAACTGGAAACGTATGTCTCTGAAAGCTGTATCATAGGGTCCAATACATCATCCATTTCCATTACTTCTTTAGGAGCGGAATTAAAAAAACCGGAACGTTTCATCGGGATCCATTTCTTTAATCCTGCACCTTTAATGCCTTTAGTGGAAGTTATTCCTTCATTATTAACTGAAAAATCATTGGCAGGGAAAATCTACAACCTTATGAAAGATTGGGGAAAAGTACCTGTTATTGCTAAAGATATACCGGGCTTTATTGTCAACAGGATAGCCCGTCCGTACTATGGAGAAGCATTAAGAATAGTAGAAGAAAACCTGGCCAGTCCGGAGCAGGTGGATGAAGCGATGAGAAGCCTGGGGGGCTTTAAAATGGGACCGTTTGAATTAATGGATCTCATCGGTATTGATGTGAACTTTGCCGTAACGACTACTGTTTATAAAGATTATTTCTACGATCCGAAATATAAGCCGTCCCTGCTACAGCAGCGTATGTCTGAAGCTAAACTTCACGGAAGAAAAACCGGAAAAGGTTTCTATGACTACGGTGAAGGAGCAGAAAAACCGGTGGCTCAGAAAGACGATGCATTATACCAATATATTTTTTTAAGAATTATTTCTATGCTGATCAATGAAGCGGTAGAAGCAAAAAGGCTGGGGATAGCTGTCGATGAAGATATTGAACTGGCCATGCAGAAAGGTGTTAATTATCCCAAAGGGCTATTGGGATGGGGAAAAGAAATCGGATATTCCAAAATTTCAGAAACCCTTCAGAACCTGTATATGGAATATCAGGAAGAACGGTATAAGCAAAGCCCTTTACTGAGAAAATTAAATTAGGAAATGAACGAATATAACAATTTGAAAACTCAAATATCTTTAGGAAATTTTCAAATTGATGTATTTTCAAATTAATCAATTGAATATGACACCAAGACAAGTTGTAGACTATATGATGGAGAAAGATTATTTCTCCCAGTTTTTAGGAATAAAAATTATAGACATTAAGGAAAGCTATTCCCTGATAGAAATGACCATTACCCAGCAAATGCTGAACGGGCTGGGAACAGTACATGGAGGAGTAACCTTTGCTTTTGCAGACTCGGCATTTGCATTTTCTTCCAATAATAAAGGTGATGCGGCCGTAGCGCTTAGTGTGACCATTAATTTCACGAAGGCAGGAAGAGAAGGAGACGTTTTAAGAGCAGAAAGTAAGCTGGTTAATGAAACGAGGAAGACGGCCCTTTATGATATCAATATTACCAATCAGAATGATGAATTGGTAGCTAAGTTCGTAGGAACCGTTTATAAAATAGGAAAAAAAGTAACCGAATTATAGAGTTATTGTTATTCAGAGCGTAGCGAAGAATCCCAATCAGAATAGTAAATAGATTAAAAATGAACAACGTATATATCATAGATTATGTAAGAACTCCCATTTCAAAGCTGCAGGGAGGATTATCAGAAGTAAGGGCAGATGATCTTGCCGCCATCGTCATTAAGGAAATTGTGGCAAGAAATCCTGAAGTTCCCGTAGAAGAAATTGAAGATGTAATTTTCGGATGTGCGAATCAAGCAGGAGAAGATAATCGTAATGTAGCTAGAATGGCACTTCTATTAGCAGGATTGCCATACAAAATCGGAGGAGAAACCGTAAACAGGCTTTGCGCATCGGGAATGTCCGCGGTAGCCAATGCTTTCAGATCTATTGCATCCGGTGAAGGTGATCTTTATATTGCAGGAGGAGTGGAGCATATGACCCGTTCTCCTTATGTAATGTCAAAACCAAGTGCCGCTTATGGAAGAGACAGCCAGATGTTCGATACCACTTTCGGATGGCGTTTCATCAATCCTAAAATGAAGGAAATGTACGGCGTTGACGGGATGGGAGAAACTGCAGAGAATCTTGCGGACTTACATCATATCAGCAGAGAAGATCAGGATAAATTTGCTCTGTGGTCCCAGCAAAAAGCTACAAAAGCCCAGGAAAGCGGAAGACTGGCGGAAGAAATTGTAAAAGTTGAAATTCCACAAAGAAAAGGAGAACCCCTTGTTTTTGAAAAAGACGAGTTTATAAAGCCTACCACAACATTGGAAGTGCTCGGAAAACTTCGTCCGGCTTTCAGAAAAGAAGGAAGCGTAACGGCCGGAAATGCCTCGGGAATGAATGATGGGGCGGCTGCATTAATTCTTGCTAGCGAGGAAGCTGTGAAAAAATACGGATTAAAGCCTAAAGCAAAGATTTTAGGGTCTGCCGTAGCAGGTGTAGAACCCAGAATTATGGGAATCGGCCCCGTAGAAGCTACTCAGAAAGTATTAAAAAGAGTGAACCTATCCTTAGAAGATATGGATATCATAGAGCTTAATGAAGCATTTGCTGCCCAGGCTTTAGCAGTAACCAGAAGTTTAGGGTTAAAAGATGACGATTCAAGAATCAACCCGAATGGTGGCGCTATCGCTATAGGGCATCCTCTAGGGGTTTCAGGAGCGAGGATTATCGGTTCTGCGGCATTGGAACTTCAGAAACAAAATAAGAAATATGCTTTGTGTACCCTATGTATCGGAGTAGGACAGGGATATGCAATGGTAATTGAAAAAATGTAGCAGTAAAATAAGGACCAGGTTTGAAATCAGATCTATGTTTTAAATTCAAGTTGTCCTTATTTTTTTAATTAATAAATTAAATATTATGAACATCTATTCATATCATGGGATTCGCCCTGTTATAAAGCCCTCCGCCTATATACATCCGCAAGCGGTCATTATAGGAAATGTAGAGATCGGTGAAGAAGTTTATATCGGCCCCAATGCGGTAATCCGCGGAGATTGGGGGAAAATAATTATAAAAGACGGAGCCAACGTTCAGGAAAACTGCACGCTCCATGTATTCCCGAATATTGAAACTATTCTGGAAGAATCAGCTCATATAGGTCATGGTGCCATTATTCATTCGGGACATATAGGAAAAAACTGCCTGGTAGGAATGAATGCCGTAGTTATGGACAAAGCAGTGATAGGTGATGAATGCATTATTGGTGCCTTAGCTTTTGTACCTGCTAATTTTACCTGTGAACCCAGAAAACTGATTGTCGGAAGTCCGGCAAAAATTATCCGTGATGTTTCCGATGATATGATTCACTGGAAAACGGAAGGAACAAAATTGTATCAGGAATTGGCAAGAGAAGGAAAAGACGCGATTCTTCCCTGTGAGCCTTTTTCAGAATATGTAGAGCAGACGCCAACCAAGACTATTGATTATAGTATCTGGGCAGATGTGAAATAGAACAGATTATAATTATTAGTCTACTAAATAGCTAACTAAACCTGCTAAACCTTATAGGTTTTAAAAACCTATAAGGTTTGGATAAAAAGTTTGAAAAAAGACCAGAACAAGGTTAAAAAAATCCCTTAACGATAAAAATGAAAATTTAAAATAAGTAACTCAAAGAAGTAATCAACATCACAAAAATTTAAAACACAAATGAAAAATTTAGAAAGTTTTGATTACGGAGGTGTCTATCATGTGTATAGCCATGCTAACGCACAGGATTTAATTTTTAAAGAGACTTCCAATTATCAGTATTTTTTAGAAAAATTATCCCGGTATATTATACCTGTGGCAGATATTTATGCATATTCATTGCTTCCTAATCATTTTCACCTTTTGCTTAGGTTTAAGGATAGGCAGATAGAAGAAAATGAAAAGGAGAATATTCATAAAAATTTAATGAAACCTTTTAGTAATATGCTTAATGGATATGCTAAAGCTTATAACAAAAGGTATAATAGGAAAGGTGCTCTTTTTCTCGACTTTATCAAGAGGAAGAAGGTGGAAGATGAAAAATATTTATTAAAATTAGTTCATTATATTCATCATAACCCTGTAAACCATGGTTTTGTGAGAGAATTAAATGATTGGAATTACTCGTCTTATCGTTCTTATTTGGATTTGTATAAAAAGAGTCAAATAAAGAGAGAGGACATTATGGAGTATTTTGATTCGATACAGGATTTTATCGCATTCCATCATAGTAGTGTGGAATATGATTTTTTGGAAATGTAAAATAAAAATAGGACAAAAACTTAATAGATTTAAAACGTTTGAGTTTTAATATTAATGAAAAATAATATGGAAAAACTAAAAAACTATATCTACGGACAATGGGTTGAAGGAAACGGAAATGGAATTCCTTTATACAATGCTGTTACAGGAGAACAGGTTGCTGTTTCCGATACCGAAGGGCTTGATTTTGAACAGGCTTTGGACTACGGTAGAACAGTAGGATATAAAAACTTATCATCCATGACTTTCTATGATCGTGGTGAAATGCTTAAAAAAGTAGCTCTTTACCTTCTGGAAAGAAAGAAAAAATATTACGAATTATCATATAAAACCGGAGCTACTCATGTGGATTCATGGGTAGATATTGAAGGAGGTTTCGGAACGTTCTTTACCTATTCGGGATTAGCAAAAAGAATGCTTCCCAATACTACTTTCTGGGTAGATGGTGATACTCAGAAAATCTCTGCTAACGGAACCCATTTGGGAACTCATATTTTAACGCCGAGTGAAGGAGTATCTGTTCAGATCAATGCCTATAATTTTCCTGTTTGGGGAATGTTGGAGAAGCTGTCTACTTCATTATTGGCAGGAGTTCCTTCCATTGTAAAGCCTTCTCCTTTCGGATCTTATTTGACCAATGCGGTTTTCCAGGATATGATTGAAAGTGGGGTTCTTCCTGAAGGAGCTGTTCAGTTGGTATGTGGTGAACCGGGAAATATACTTGATTATGTGAAGGATGGAGATTCGGTATTATTTACAGGATCGGCCGGGACAGGTAGAAAGTTGAAGTCTTTACCATCTGTTGCCGGAAATGCTGTTCGCTTCAATATGGAAGCCGATTCACTGAACTGTTCTATTCTGGGGTTGGAAGCGAAGCCGGGAACTCCCGAATTTGATCTGTTTATAAAAGAAGTCCGTAATGAAATGACATCAAAAGCAGGCCAGAAATGTACTTCTATCCGTAGAATTATTGTTCCTGAACATTTAATCGGTGATGTCCAGAATGCCTTATCTAAAGCTTTGGACCAGACAACGATCGGAAGCCCTTTAAACAGAGAGACGAGAATGGGATCCCTTGTGGGAAAACAACAGTATGATGAGGTGCTTAGAAAAGTAAATATTTTAAAATCCGAGACAGAACTTGTGTACGACGGAAAACATGAGCTTGTGGATGCAGATTATGAAAAAGGAGCATTTATGAGTCCTAAGTTATTCCTGAATGATAAGCCTTTTGACAAAAATGTTTCCCATGAAGTGGAAGCTTTTGGGCCAGTTTCTACTTTGATGCCATATAAAGATGCAGAAGAAGCTGCTGCGTTGGCGAAAAGAGGAAAAGGAAGTCTCGTAGGATCTATTGTTTCTTATGATGATAAGTTCGTGGCGGAAACTTCCTGGAAAATGGCTTCTCAGCACGGAAGAATTTATGTATTGAACAGGGATAATGCTAAAGAAAGTACAGGACATGGTTCACCACTTCCCACCTTAATGCACGGAGGTCCCGGTAGAGCAGGAGGCGGTGAAGAGATGGGCGGCTTAAACGGGCTACATTTCTTCTTACAGAAAACAGCTATCCAGGGTTCTCCTGATATTTTAACCGCTATTACAAAAATCTATCAGCAGGGAGCCGAGAAAAAATATTCAGATAAACATCCTTTCCAAAAGTATTTTGAAGAAGTGGAAGTGGGGGATTCTCTGGAAACAGCGGGAAGAACAGTCACCGATGCGGATATTGTTAATTTCTCGAATGTTTCATGGGATCATTTCTATGCCCATACGGATGCTACAAGCTTGACCGGAACTATTTTTGATAAAACGGTTGCTCATGGATATTTCATCCTTTCAGCGGCGGCGGGATTATTTGTGTCGGGTAAAAAAGGTCCGGTAATTGCCAACTACGGACTGGAAGACTGTAGCTTCTTTAAACCTGTATACGCAGGAGATACCATTACGGTTTATTTGACGGCAAAAGAAAAAATCAACAGAGGAGTTAAGGGAAGAAATATTCCTTCAGGCGTTGTAAAATGGTTGGTTGAAGTTGTTAACCAAAGGGAGGAAGTGGTTTGTGTAGCAACAATCTTGACTTTAGTGGCAAAACAGTCTCCTTTTATAGATTTAAATACAAAAAATATTGAAAAACTTCTTAAAGGATTAACGGAAAGCAGTGAAGCTAAATGGGGTAAAATGTCTCCACAGCAGATGATCGAGCATTTAGATGAAACGGTTCTGTTCAGTATGGGAGAACCGGAAGTTGAAAAATGCTATACTCCGGAAGAAAACCTGGAAAAATATCAGGACTCTTTATATAACCACAGAAAGATGCCGAAAGAATTTCCGGCGCCGTTTTTACCTCAGGACGGAAGCCTTCCTCCATTGAAGTATAAAAATCTGGATGCCGCAAAACAGGCTTTTATTGATAACTTTAAAAGATATTCGGTTTACTATAAAGAAAATCCTCAGGCGGAACATTTACATTTTGTATTTGGAAAGCTGAATAAGGAAATGATGGAGCTGATGCACAGAAAACATTTCACTCATCATTTTGATCAGTTCGGATTACTGTAATAATGAATAATAATCTAAAGGAGCCGGAATGGCTCCTTTTAATCCTATGAGATGAAGAATAAGACCTTTGCAGATCGAGTTATTGAATTCAACAGAAATCTTAGCTATTCGGGAGACCTTCCGGCAGATTTCAAGGTGTTAAACCCCTATCTGGATAATCCCGAAACCATGGAAGTAATGGGAAAGTTTTATCATCAGTATTATTCGGATTCTGATAAAAGAAAATTTATTATAGGGATCAATCCAAGCCGTCATGGAGCTGGAGTGACGGGGGTTCCCTTTACAGATACGAAACGGCTGGAAAGTGTTTGCGGAATTAAAATGGGATCAGCTTATACCCATGAAGTTTCTTCAGTCTTTATCTATGATATGATTCATGATTATGGAGGAGCCCAGGAATTCTATAAAGATAATTATATCAATTCACCCTTTCCCCTTGCTATTGTAAGAAAGGCGAAAAACGGAACCTGGCTGAATGCCAATTATTATGATGATAAAGAATTGTTCAGGGACGTGAAAGGTTTTATGATTGAATCTTTAAAAAAGCATATCAGTTTACATCTTGATACTTCGGAAGTATTTGTGCTGGGAAAGAAAAATGCAGAATTTATCGACAAGCTTAATCAGGAAGAACCATTGTTTGAAAACATTACGGTTCTGGAACATCCAAGGTATATTCAGCAGTATAAATCCAAAGAGAAACAATTGTATATAGATAAGTATATTTTAGCTTTAAAAAAATAATATGGAAGAATTTGTAACATCAGAAATTAAAAATAACATTGCAGAAATTACCTTTGGAACACCAAAGAGTAATTCCCTGCCAGGGGCAATTTTGGAGAAACTGGCTCAGACTATTTTAGAAGAAGGGGCAAAAAAGGAAGTAAAAGCCATATTGGTGAAAAGTGTTGGTGAGAAAGCTTTTTGTGCGGGAGCAAGCTTCGATGAATTATTGGCGATAGAAGAATTGTCAGCTTCTACTCAATTTTTCGGTGGATTTGCCAAAGTATTGAACGCGATGAGAAACTGTGGGAAGATCGTTGTTGTAAGAGTGCAGGGAAAAACGACAGGAGGTGGAGTAGGACTAGCCTGTGGAGCGGATTACTGTTTTGCTACCAAAGATTCTGCATTGGCACTTACGGAGATCAATTTGGGAATTGGTCCTTTTGTTATTGGTCCGTATGTAGAAAGAAAAATCGGGAAATCTCAGTTTTCGGCAATGGCTATAGATGCGGATTTCAGATCTGCAGAATGGGGGGAGCAGCATAATATTTATCACTCGGTTGCTGAAAATATTGCCCAGATGGATGAGCAGTTGGATGCATTTTTACAAAAGTTGGCTACCAGAAGTGATGAAGCATTGGCTCTAATTAAAAAAGTATCATGGGAAGGTACGGATCATTTTGATGAATTAATGCCGGCCAGAATACATATGAGTGCAAGCCTTATCTTAGAAGATTCAGCGAAAAAGAATATTGAATCTATCAAAGAAAGGCTGAGAGCAAAATAAAAAATAATATTGAAATAGGAAGAGAAGGGCACTGAGAAGAAAAGTGCCTTTTTTATTTAAATAATTGTAAAAAAATATTTTGTTGATTTAAAAATAATTATAACTTTGTAATTCAAAGTTCTTTATATGGATGCAAAAAATTATCACGAAGACTTATCTCATATACGTTCTATGATGGAGCGTTCCTCCCGATTTATTTCCTTAAGTGGTTTATCAGGGTTTTTTGCGGGATTAACAGCCATTATAGGAGCTGTCTATGTCTATTTTGTTTTCCAGCGGGAAGGAATCGATTATTTTGACGGAAACAGGAATATTTATAGTCCGGCTATAGTAAAGGAATTGGTTATTACGGGTATTTTGATTCTTATAGTTGCGATTTTGTGCGGATATTTTTTCACAGCCAGTAAAAGCAAAAAGAAAGGATTGAAAATTTGGGATGCTACTACCAAACGTTTACTGATTACTTTTTCTGTTCCTTTAATTACAGGAGGATTAACCTGCCTGGCATTTTTGTATCATCAACTTTTTATTTTAATCGCACCCTCCACTTTAATTTTTTATGGTTTGGCATTAGTAAGTGCGGAAAGATATACACTGACAGACATAAAGTACCTGGGATACTGCCAGATATTTTTAGGATTAGTTTCATTCTTCTTTTTAGGATGGGGACTGATCACATGGACGCTGGGATTTGGAGTTCTTCATATTGTCTATGGACTGATCATGCATAAAAAATATAAATAATTCCTGTCTAAGGATGATAAACTTACCATGATAAAAATAAATCAACTCAATAAAGAATTTGAAAGCCGCGTAAGATTGGGTATTATGTCCGTTCTTATGGTAAATGACTGGGTTGATTTCTCAGAAATGAAAAACCTGTTGGAAGTTACAGACGGAAACCTGGCCAGCCATAGTAGTGCCTTGGAAAAATCAGGATTCATAGAAGTAAAAAAAGAATTTGTAGGTAAAAAACCTAAGACTTCATATAGAGTAACACAAGATGGAAGAACTGCATTTACAGAACATTTAAATGCATTGGAAAAATTATTAGGGAGGTAACCTATATTTTTTTGAAATTTAACTTTGTAATTCAAAGTTCTTTGTATTAATTAAAAGATAGACCATAATGAAAAAACTACGACTACGCTTCTTACTATTTATGTATGAAAATTCACAAAGGCAATACAGAAAGTATTTTAAAAAAACAAAAAGACAATGGCAGTTCAATGAAGAACAATTACTCAGCTTTCAGGAAGATTCCCTGGGAAGAGCTTTAGGAGAATTTTATAAAAAGCATGGTTTCAGGATGATCCCCAAAATGGAAAACCATGATGTATACCATCTCGTTACGGATTATGGAACCAGCATGAAAGAAGAGATCGCCATGCAGTATCTTCTTTTCGGAAATGGAAAAAGAAGCGCATACCTTCTGGGAGTGATGTTGCTGGGAGGTATCATATTTCCCGAATACTTTAAAACCTATATGAAAGCTTATCGGAAAGGAAAAAATATGAAACCTTTCCATCACTGGGATTTTGAAGAACTTCTATGGCAGAATGTCGGACATATTAAAGATTTTATCCGACAAAAAAATACAATTATTCACTTTTAAAAATGAAAAAACAATGAAAACCTATCGATACATCTTTCTGACCACCGCTTTATTCACCATTTTATTCTATGAAGAAAGCATAGGATTAAATCTGGGAATTTTAGGAATTATATATGCTGTCCTTACCTTATACAAAACTCCTGAAAAGAACAGGATAAAAACATTTTTACTTCTGTTCGTAACCAGTGTTTTATCAAGTATAGCATTTGCCTGGTACGCTGATTTTCCATCTTTTTTGGCAGTTATGATCTCTCTCTTGCTTTTATCATACAGGGCTAAGAACAAAAGAATGAAAATATTACTCTTAATTCCGGTTGTCGTAGTGAACATCTGTACCTTTATCTGCCGGTTTTTCAGTTTTCAATCCTGGCTGCCTAAAATCAATGTCTCTGGAGTGGGGCAGAAGTTGGTAGCCTTTATTCTGATCCCATTTATACTCCTGGTTGTTTTCTTTGGGATTTACTCTGTGGGGAGTAACCATTTTGCCAATCTTTTTGCAAACCTGGAATTGACCGTCAATCTTTGGGAGATCATTTGTCTTAGCGTTCTTGGATTCTTTATTGCTTTTAATTACTGGAATTATGATGTGGAGAAATATATTTATCAGCAAAATCATGTACTCAATAATGATTTCGGAGAAAAGGACAGAATACAAAAAGCCAGCTATTTATTTATGGAACTGGATGTAGAAAGAATGAGCGGCGTGATATCTTTCTTGCTCTTAAATGTTCTGCTTATCTTTTTTATCATTACTTATTCGTATGAACAGTTCTATGAAGTAATCAAAACACCCGTGCAGCTTTCGGAGGAAACCCATGAAGGAGTAAATGCTGTTGTCCTTTCGATTATAATGGCAATTTTAGTGATTATGTTTTATTTTAAAGGAGGGTTTAATTTTGACTCTAAGGCTAAATTTCTGATGATTCTGGCCAAGACCTGGATTTTTTTAAATGCCATATTGGTATGTGCTACGCTGGCAAAAAATACGGAATATATTATCAATTATGGATTCACCTATAAACGGCTGGGAGTATATGGATTTCTTATTTTATCTTTAATAGGATTAATACTGACATTCGTAAAAATTCAAAAGAAAAAAAGAAATGCCTATTTATTTAATACCATGACATGGTGGCTTTATGGAACAATTTTAGCATGCAGTTACATCAATTGGGGCGGAATAATAACCTCTCAAAATGTGAAAAGAAGTGATTTCGTTTTCAATTATCATCTTACATCAATACATTTTAATGATAAAATATTATTGAAATATGCAGATGAAAAACAGGATGTAAAACTCAAAAAGCAAATTTTGGATAAAGTGAATAAGGAAAATTCGGGCAGTTTCCTTTCAAAAATACTTTATTATGAAACATTAAAAAAATAGATATTATGAAAAAGCTGTTGTTATTAATCCCCTTACTCATCATTTCATGTAAAAAAGAAGCAAATGTCTCCGATACTCCAGGCAAAGATTCCATGACAGTTACAGAATTGCCACCTTCCCCATCTGAAGTCGATTCGGTTGCCATCCGGAAAAAGGATTCGATTATTAACAATTCACCCGTTACCAAAGAAGTTCTTCGCAAAGGAGTAATGAGAAATGAAAAAGAGGGACAGATTATAAGAACTGCGGATGCCTCACAGCTGCCTTTTACAATGGGGGAGGAATTTACTATGGAAGATCAGGAGCTGGTATTGAAAATTATAAATTACGATCAACCCGAAATAAAAGCAACCATCAATACCAAAGAAAAAGATTTTAACATAAGATTTAATCAGATAAAACTTCCTGATGGTGGATATGACGGTCCTTTTGGAAGAGAAATAACCCATACTACACCCGGGAAAGGAGAAGTCTGGCTTATCATAGGTAAGAGTAATATGGCTTCGGGAAATACGAAAGGAAAATTTTCAGTGAGTGTAGAATAGAATTGGTATGATTTCTGCAAAATGTTTAGACAATAGATTAAAGAAAATACATTATGAAAAATCTGGTATTAACCGCAATAGTGGCTTCTACAGCATTAGTAAGTTGTGGAACTGTTCAGTCACTGGTTCAAAATACATTTCCTTATACAGCTAATGTTTTAATTTCAACAGGGGTTCCTGCGGATAAAGAAGTTTCTTCTACCGCAACTGCAACCAATGTACAAACCTGGTTTGGAGGAAATAATAATGCAAAAATAAAAGATGTAAGAATTTCTGATGCCAAAGTTTCAGTCGTATCGCCTTCAGGTGGAAATCTAAGTTCGTTAAAATCCATAAAGGTTTATATTTCATCTAACGGGACAGGAGAAAGATTGGTTGCATCCCGAAACAATATTTCTGCGAATAGCTCCAGCCTTAATTTAGACATAAACAGCGAGTCAGGATATCTCGATGAGGTAGTAAAAAGCTCCGGACTTACGGTAAGAACGGTTTATGAGCTGAAAAACCAGACTACGTCAGATATGAATTTAAAGGTAACATTGAATTTTAATAGTGTACCTGCTAATTAATTTTTTATAAAAGTTTATAAGAAAACGCCTTTCAATTTTGAAAGGCGTTTGTTTTATAAGGTCATTCCTTAACAGAACAGGAATGGAATTTATTATAAATTAATTCTTGGTGATCGAGTCCATGACTATCGTTACAGGTCCGTCATTGACAAGGGAAACCTTCATATCCGCACCAAAAATGCCACTTTCCGTTTTCAATCCGGACTTGGCGATCTCCTCTTTAAAATAATCAAATAAAGGAATAGCCTTATCCGGTTTGGCCGCTTTTATAAAAGAAGGACGGTTGCCTTTTTTATAATCTGCAATAAGAGTAAACTGACTGATGCAGAGAATTTCTCCCGCTATATCTTTTATAGAAAGATTAAGCTTTTCATTTTCATCAGCGAAAACTCTTAAATTGAGTACTTTTTGAATGATCCAGTCTGCATCAGCTTTTTCGTCGGCTTCATCAATTCCGATCAAAAGCATGAATCCTTTTTTAATTTCACCTACGATATTACCATCAACCTTTACATGCGCCTCAGACACTCTTTGTATAACTACCTTCATAATTAATTATAGATATTAAGTACATTCGTGATAGGGTCATAGTTGTAAAAATAGGTCTTAGGAGCAAGAGTAGATACTGCAGTAGGCTGCCCCGTCAGTAAGATCCATTGGGCATTATCTTTAGGGCATACAATGCTTATGTTATCTTTCACCTCCAGGGTGGTATTGGTATCAGGGCAGAGGTGGGGTGCATTTCTGTCATAGACCTTGAAAGTATTACCGGATCCTCTTACAACAATCAAACCTCTGGTACCCGCCTGCTGTTCATCAATATACAGCCATCCGCCTGCCTGGTTAAGGGTATAATAAGCGGGAAGACTCAGATTTAAAGTAACACTAATCGGGGTGGTTGGAAAACAACTTACGGTATCATCCCTATTACTGCATGAGTTTATGTGTAATAAACTGATTATCAATAACGTTAAAATAATTAGGGTTGAAAAAGTTTTTTTCATTTCAAATTAAATTTTTATATCTTTGTAAAAATTAAACGAAGATTACACAAAAACATTGTCCGGCAAATGTCGGATTATTTTTTTATACTAAAAACAAAATTTTAAAATTATGGCAAGCTATGTAACCAAAGAAGGTTTAGAGAAAATGAAAGCCGAGCTGGAACAACTGGAAACAGTTGAGAGACCAAAAATTACCCAGCAGATTGCAGAAGCGAGAGATAAAGGAGACTTATCTGAAAATGCTGAATATGATGCAGCTAAAGAGGCACAAGGAATGCTGGAAATGAGAATTTCCAAGCTTAAAGATGCTATATCTACTTCTAAGATTATTGACGAAAGCCAGTTAGATACTTCAAAAGTTTCCATTTTAACGACTGTTAAACTAAAAAATAACAATACAAAACAAGAACAGGTATTTACATTGGTTCCGGATAATGAAAGTGACCTGAAAAGCGGAAAAATATCTGTGAACACTCCCATAGCCAAAGGACTATTGGGGAAAGCTGTAGGAGAAACTGCGGAAGTAGTATTACCTAATGGAAATAAATTGTCCTTTGAAGTATTGGAAATTTCTTTATAAATAACGTAACTTCCACTTGTAATAAAAAATACATTTCGATCAATGAGCAGTATATTCACTAAAATCATCAATGGAGAAATTCCTTCTTATAAAATAGCGGAAGATGAAAACTTTATAGCCTTTCTGGATGCAATGCCTCTGGTAAAAGGTCACACATTAGTAGTTCCCAAAAAAGAAGTTGATTTAATTTTTGACATGGAAAGTGAAGAGTATAAAAACCTTTGGGGATTTGCTCAGGAAGTAGCAAAAAAAATAAAAACTGCAATTCCATGCATAAGGGTGGGAGTAGCAGTAGTGGGACTCGAAGTGCCTCATGCTCATATCCATCTGATTCCTCTTCAGAAAATGGAAGATATGAACTTCAGAAATGAGAGATTGAAACTGACAAGTGAAGAATACAAAGAAATTCAAAACGCAATCATTAATTCTTGATAAAAATGAAATCGTAAAAAAGAAATTTTTTACGATTTTCTCTTAAATATATAGTAAATAAGATGAACCCAAATCAATGTTCTTTCTGCGGAAGAAAAAGAAATGAAGTACAAATGCTGATCTCTGGGCAAAATGGCTTCATTTGTGAAAATTGTATAGAACAGGCTCATGCTATCGTTAAAGATGGTGTGTCCAAAGAGGGATTTTCCCCGGCAGAAAATATAGACGAATTGAAAAAGCCTAAAGAAATTAAAGAATTTCTGGATCAATATGTCATAGGACAGGATCAGGCAAAAAAACAACTTTCCATAGCTGTTTACAATCATTACAAAAGATTATTGCATGCAAAAAACGAAAACAGAGAGGTAGAATTGGAGAAATCCAATATTATTATGATAGGGGAAACCGGAACAGGTAAAACTTTATTGGCCAAAACCATTGCCCGAGAATTGAATGTTCCCTTCTGTATCGTGGATGCAACTATTTTAACAGAAGCAGGATATGTAGGTGAAGATGTGGAAAGTATTTTATCCCGACTTCTGATGGTGGCGGATTATGATGTAGAAAAAGCGGAAAAAGGAATCGTATTTATAGATGAAATCGATAAGATAGCCAGAAAGTCGGATAACCCGAGTATTACAAGGGATGTTTCCGGCGAAGGTGTCCAGCAGGGATTGTTGAAATTATTGGAAGGCAGTATTGTAAATGTTCCCCCGCAGGGAGGAAGAAAACACCCGGATCAGAAGTATATTCAGGTGAATACACAGAACATATTGTTTATAGCAGGAGGAGCTTTTGACGGTATTAAAGAGATTATCGAAAGAAGGATGAACAAGCAGGCGATAGGTTTCAGTTCAGAGAAGATCAATAAGACAGATGAAGATGAATATATACTGACTAACATTAATGCAATTGACCTTCGCTCATTTGGACTGATACCGGAGCTTTTAGGACGTTTTCCAATAATTACTTACCTGGATAAGCTGACCAAAGAAACAATGATCCGTATCATGAAGGAGCCTAAAAACTCGATTGTAAATCAGTTTGTGGAACTGTTCAAAATGGATGGCACGGAATTGGTATTTACGGACGAGGCAATTGAGGTGATTGTAGAAGAAACTATTGAAAAAGGATTAGGAGCCAGAGGGTTAAGAGGAACAACAGAGAAAGTCCTTGAGGACTATATGTTTTCGGTAGGTGAAACAAAAAAAGTTACGTTAACTAAAGATAATATTTTTGTTAAATGATAAAAAATTTTTTTGTTTTAAAAAAAAATCATACCTTTGCAGTTGAAGATTGTATTAACGCACAAATTATAATATACAATGAGAAAAAGTTTATTTGCTATAGGTCTTTTAGCAGTTAGTTATTCTGTTCAGGCGCAGATTTTATGTCACGTAGACACTAATGCTAATATGTATGTGAGTAAGGGCACACTAGTATATAGTGGTGGAGGCATGCAGATGAAAGATAATGGAGTTATCGAAAATCATGGAAATATCATGGTCGCAGGTACTTCTACAGATGCTTTCAGAACTATTGACGCTTCGAACGTTGCTAAAACAGAAGCTAACGGTGGAGGGAATTTCATTAACAAATTGAATGAACCTGATGCATATGCTACTGTTAATGTTAACAGTTCAACAGCTACACCAACTTATACGTATGGTCAGCTCTATATATCGGGTATTCCACAAACGAATATTACCGGTATTGTAGATCAGGAGTTTAGAGCGGTAAATCATGGAACATACCAACAGATAAGTATGCCGTTTTTTACTAAATCGATGTCTACATTAAACTCAGAATTAAGTAAAACCTTCTCCCCAACGAGATATTCTAAAAATGAAATTTTGTATTGGGATAATGCAAAAGTGGTTTCTAAACATTTCCCGTATGTTACGACATCTAGATTTGGAACTACTGCTGCCGCTACATTATTTTATTTCATGTTAGGAGGGAATTCACTTGATGTGAGTACTTTGACTAGAACTATTAAAGGAAGACCGGTTGCTGATGAAGGAGTTGTAGCTACTCTTCAAGGTGCTGGTTCTACAGTTAATTTTGGAACTAATGGTACAGCCCTTAATGAATATAAAGAGAAATATGCTTCTTATGTTCAAGATGGATTCCATATTGCTGCGGGAGGAACTGCATGGCAAGGTACATATGGAAAAAACTTGTATCAGTTTGGGAATCCATTTTTAACTAACTTAGATTTATCTCAAATTGCATCTAATGATAGTGATGGAGTAAATTTAACAACTGTTCAGGGAGTTAGATTAGAAGTTACTGGTGTTACTTCTACTTCAGGAGCTAATGGTACAGGAGGGACTGGAGCTACAGGTTACAGATTTGTAACCTTCAACGCTGGTGTGCCTACTGGAGATGTTGATTATTTAATGGTTAGACCTTTTGGTACATTTGCCGTAAAACTTTATGATAATACAGCAAGCGACCAGATTAATTTTGCTAATCTGAGAAGATTCAATTACTATACTAGAGATGCAGGTACTGATTATAATGTATCAGCTAGCAGAAACGCAGGGGCATCTTCTACATCCCTTATGGGGTCCAGAGCTACTACTGTATCTGGTACTGTAAAGCAGTTAGGTGTTATTGCACTTGATGCTAATGGTAAAGAGCTAGGAAGAACTTATTATGTAGTATTCCCTAACGGAACAACTGGTAACTCTGTAGATGCTAAAACTCAGGTTCAAAACGAAACTACAAATGTAGTAGGAACCTTTGAAGAGGCTAAAACTGGAGGTTATGATAATAACTTTACTTCAAAATACTGGTTATACATCAATGAAGCCAATGAAAATGATTTCAAAGGTAAAAATGTAAAACTTGTAAATTATAGTACAGCTATTAAGTCTTATAAATTTGAAATTAGAGAAAATGCTAAATTAGTAGCAGACAATACCCATGCATTATCTACAGGTGTTGGTTTCTACTACAAAGCACCAAATGGAGCCGTTACTGAAGCTAAGCAAGGAGCTGTTGTAGCTGCTGGAAGTGAGTATGATCTATATTATGGAGCACCTACTTCTACAACAAGCAGATTAACAGAAGAAACAGTAGCAACAGCTAAGCCTTCAAGAACAATGGTTGTTTACAACCCAGAAATTACTAACTATATTGTTAGATTTGATCCAAATTGGAAGAAAGCAGATATTGAGGTTTACGATATGAGTGGTAAACTGGTGATCTCTAAAAAAGCAGTTAATACTTCAACAGATTTTGTAATTGAATTAGATAACTCTATTAAAAATTCTTATGTTGTAAAAATTGTTTCAGATACTGGAGAGACTGTTAACACTAAAATCTTAAAATAAATAATATGAAAACTATTAATAAACTAATATCAGCCTTTTTTCTTTTTGCGGTGTTACTAATCAACGCCCAGCCGCCACAACCGGGAGGTGGAGGTGGAGGGGTAGGTCCTGGAGACCAGGCAGCACCTATTGATATGTACGTATATGTTTTATCTGCAGTAGCAGTAGCATTTATAGTATTCTTTACTAAAAAGTACAAAAGTCAAAAAGCATAAAATTATATTAAAATAAATGCAAACTCTCTGATTAGTCAGAGAGTTTTTTTATTTTTACTCTATGAAAAAAACTTATATCTTATCAACACTATTGGCTGCATTTTCTTTGCAGGCTCAATTCACGGTAGCAGTACAGGCGCCAGCTGATTTTAAAGAGCAAGAGGCTATTTTATATACATTAAACGGATCAAAGGATATTGTCTTTACAAAAGAGCAAAGTAAGAACAATGTCTGGACCTTCAAGTATCCCCAAAGCTATATGGGAATGATGAAGATTTATTTTCCCAATGCAAATAGTACCATTAGCTTTATTTCAGAAAATAAAAACGTAAATGTTAAGCTGGAAACACTTAATAATAAAGTTAAAAATGTAATCTATCAGGATGAATCCAATGAACTGATGAATAAAGTCCAGGAAACTTCCCAGAAGAAAGATATCATTCTGCCTGCCCTGATTCAGATTAAGGAGTACTATAAAGATAATACGGAGTTCGGGCAGTCACTAAAAGGAGAGATCAGTAGATTATCAGGAGTAGGAACAATTGATCAGGCTCAGCATCCATTTATATATTATTATAATACCAACTATAATAAATATGCTTCAGCTGAAGGAGCAAAGAAGGCTACTCAGGAGGATATTATAAACTTCCTGGATAAGTCTAATGATATGTTGGAAACATCTTCTTTATTGAGACCTGTTTTAGTTACCTATTTAAACGCAGGAGGAAATACGAATGTAACAGGTTCCGTAGATAAATTATTGGATAGATTAAAGGTAGAAACGCCGAGAGGGCAGACTGTTCTTTCCGAGCTTATCGACATCTTTGATGCTTACGATATGAAAGAGTATAAGGATAAATACCTTACCGAAGCAAAAAACCTTAAATGTACCATTACGGACCGTTTAGCAGCAACATTGAAATCCAATGCCAATGTGGAAATAGGAGCTACTTTTCCGGACTATAAATTCATATCACCGGTAAATACTACAGCGAAGACTATTCATGATGTTAAAGCCGATAAAAAGATTATTATTTTCTGGTCTTCTACATGTTCACATTGTGAAACTGAAATCCCTCAGTTCCTGGCTAAGTATAATGATCTTAAAGCTAAAAATATTCAGATTATAGGGCTTTCATTGGATGTAGATAAGAATTCATATACCAATAGAATTGCCGCTTTTCCATGGATCAACGATTCTGAATTAAAGGGCTGGAATAGCAGCTATGCCGATACCTATAATGTACATGCTACTCCTACTTATTTTATTTTGGATGCTAATAATAAGATAATCAGCAAACCAGACCATGTAGGGGATGTTTTAGAATATTTTAAATTGAAATAATTTTGGTGAAAAGTAAATATTTTATATATTTGCACCACCAAAACGGCGAGGTAGCTCAGATGGTTAGAGCGCAGGATTCATAACCCTGAGGTCACGGGTTCAATTCCCGTCTTCGCTACAAATTGAAACCGCAACTTTATAGTTGCGGTTTTTTATTTATTACTATCTTTATAAGTGACTATTATTATACACAAATGAATTTTATAATTAAAATCTTTTTTATAATCAGCATTTTAGTGGGGCTGAATATAAGTGCCCAAAATAAAGACATAAGAGCTTCTTTAAAAAAAGAAAATCTAATGGTTTATGATAGTATAAATGTTGAGATACGGAAAGATGTAACCGTTACTTTAAGTCTGGTCCTAAACCCACTCAATAAGGAAACCAAAAACACCATACTGATTAATACTATATATGCGGACGTAAATAATGTAGCGCTGGGTAAATCCTTTGCTAAAGAAGGATATGCCGTGGTTGTTCTAAATACCAGAGGAAAATACCTTAGTGGTAATGTACTGGATCCGTTTGAGCATGAAGCGGAAGATATTCATGAAGTGATAAATTGGATTACAAAACAGGAATGGAGCAATGGAAAGGTAGGAATGCTGGGGCATAGCTATTCGGGGTTCAGTGCATGGGCGGCTACTAAAAAACTTCATCCGGCGCTAAAAACTATTATTTCACAGGCGGCTGTAGGACCTGGAGTAGACTTTCCTATGAGGAATAATATATTCTTTACCTACACTTTATCCTGGCTGAATCGTGTTACCAATAATAAGATGACGGATAATGCGGATTTTAATAACTGGAAAAAATGGAATGCTGTATATAAAAGATGGTATGAAAGCGGCGTGTCTTTCAGTAAACTCGATTCTGTAAGTGGAAAAACGAATGTAGGCTTTCAGCGTTGGCTGGATCATCCTTCGTATGATGATTACTGGAAGAGTATGGTTCCTTATAAAGATGATTTCGCAAAGATCAATATTCCTGTACTCACTACTACCGGATATTATGATGCAGACCAGTTAGGAGCCCTCTATTATCTCAATGAGCATACTTTTTATAATAAAAATGCAGAACATTATCTGATAATAGGACCTTATGATCATCAAGGGGTAGAAGGAGCTATAAAAAGTAACCTGAGAGGATATACGATAGATCCGGTTGCAAAGATTAATTTTAATAAAATCTATCTGGAATGGTTTAATTATATATTTAAAAATGACGATAAACCCGAAGCCCTGAAAAATAAAATAAATTATCAGCTTATGGGCAGTAACGAATGGCGGAGTAAAGCTTCATTAAGTGATTTTGAACATCAGAAAATGAAATGGTATCTGAACCATAAAAATGGACAGTTCCTGTTACTTACTAAACCTGACCGTAAAAACTTTTCAACACTTACGGTTGATCTCAAAGATAGAACGGATGCCAATGAATTACTTAATTTAAAATATAATATTGTAGATAACGAAATCTATCGAAAAAATAATTTGATATATACAACAGAACCTTTTGATAAGGATATTGACTTTTCAGGAAGATTTTCTGGTGAGCTAACCTTCTCTGTGAACAAGAAAGATGTTGATCTGTACTTTAGCTTATTTGAAAAGACAGCTGATAACAAATATATATTACTTTCCAGCTGTGTTACGCGTGCCAGCTATGCCAAAAACAGAGAACAGAGAAGCTTGCTTATTCCCGGCAAGAAAGAAAGTATTCCCATCAATAACAGTGAATTTGTAAGCAAGAGAATTCCGAAGGGCA
Organism: Chryseobacterium sp. CT-SW4; assembly: GCF_048572715.1. GTDB lineage: Bacteria > Bacteroidota > Bacteroidia > Flavobacteriales > Weeksellaceae > Chryseobacterium. The sequence goes on along the minus strand of NZ_CP183840.1, from coordinate 3,126,268 downwards.
GTAGCCTGATGGTGATGGTAGGCGTAAATAAAAGTCCATTCTGGCAAATAAATTATGGAACAGGAGGCGATGTGAGTAATGAAACGCTAAAAGATGCCTATGAACCGGTGGATCTTAGAATCTTTGGAAATACTTATATCGAACTCCCATTGGATTTCAACTAGTGGTTTTTATGAATATAATTCACCATTCACCTATAATAATTTTCATCTTTAAGAAAATTAATTCTGCATTGCATTAAAGTTAAGTTTGTATTAATTAGTTTAATTTTTATTTACTTAAATTATTTTATTTATGTATATTTATAAATAAATTTTATTTTATGTTGTTTTAAATTTATATAAATTAATAATTTGTTGTTTTATTTTTAAATATTACAATATTTCCATAAATATAAAAAGTCTTAAAGTTTTCATAAAGTTTTCATAAAATAAGGGAAAATACTTGAAAGGACTTTTTTTGTTTAAAAATATGTTGTACTTTTACAACGCCTTGAATGAGGGAACAAGTCAAGGTAATAAATTTTTTTTCATCATTTGTGTTTTTAGAATCGTATCGCCTGATACGATTCTTTTTTTTATACCCTTTCAAAGCGCAATAAAAGTTCGATGAAATAAGAATAAGTAACCGAACCTTCCTGTTGATTGCTTTTTAAAAATAAGTTATTGGTCATATAAAAAACTTCTTCCAATAAGCCCTGATGCTGAAGAACAAAATTCTTTTCAAATTGTCTGTCTCTCTTCATCGCAGGAGAATAGCTGTCCAGTACACTTTTTACAAAAGCAGGATCTTTCTCCACCAAAGAATTTAATAAACTCTTTAATGTAAAGTATTCTGTGCTGTATCTTAGCTCTGCATTATTTGAATTAACCCCAATAAGATATCCTATAAAATTGGCTTCCTGTTCTCTTGCAAACCCTAATTGATGAGAGCTTTCATGAGCCAGCGTAAATGGAATATAAGATGAAGGAAGTCCCGAATTATATTGAGCTTCTGCTGTAAACGGATTATAATATCCTAAAATTCCGGTAAAGTTCATTATCCTTTTAAACAAGCTGGGCTTAAAGGAATTTACTGAATAGCTTTTCTTATTGGAAATATAAGGAGGAAGCTGATTTTGCTGGAATAAGATCTCCTGCTGGATAGAACAGATATTTGTAATCCTGAACACTCCGTTTCTATCTTCTTTTACAGCAGCTCTCGTATTTCTGCATTTTTCCAGGTATAATAAGGCTAGCTTTTTGGCTTTATCCTCCGTGGGTTTTTCATCCGGAAGTTTTTCAATGATGGGAGTTTGAAAATAGAGCATCCCCCAAAAAAGCTGGTATGAAAAATAAAAAATATTAATAACGATCAGTATTTTCAAAACAGAAGAATGCCTGCTTTTTTTCTTGAAAGCTTTAAAAATATAATATACTAACATAGCTCCCAGTGTAACGTACAGAATATCCCCAATAGAAAAAGGGATCCAGGAAAACAGAAGCTGATGAACCTTTTTCTGAATTTCAAAGAATAATTCAAAAAATGCAATAGCAGCCTTTAATCGGGAAAAGGCGAAGAATAAAAGAATTTGGACAACTAAAACAGTTGCCCAAAATCTTTTTTTATGATATGTTCTTTTACTATTAATGAGCACCTTCGGATTCTATAATATCTACGTTAATACCTTGCTTAGATAAAGATTTTTTAGCTAAATAAGCAAACAAAGTAATATAAGCAAAACAGAGCACTGGAATGATGTAAGAACTATGTATTCCTATGATATCGGATAATTTACCCTGTAAAGGCGGGATAATACCTCCTCCTAAAATCATCATTACAAGGAAAGCTGATCCCTGAGCCGTATATTTCCCCAAACCTGTAATGGCAAGAGTGAAAATAGAAGGCCACATGATGCTACAAGCCAGACCTCCCGAAAGAAAAGCATAGATTGCAATATTCCCGGTTGTTAATAATCCTATGATCATAGCCGTTACACCAAATAATCCAAAGATAATTAAGGTGATAGCCGGTTTATTTTTACTGATCAGGAACAAAATAACCTGGATGATGATGCAGATCACATACAGATAAAGATGTGACATGTCTTTCTGCGCAATCGTATTGATACCCAAAATCACTAAGAAAGCAATGAAAGGAACAACAATAGTAGCAATTGTCTGCTGTTGCTTACTCAAATTAAAAACACTGATGGCTCCTGTCCATCTACCGATCATTAAACTTCCCCAATACATAGAAATATATGGCGCCAGGTCTGAAGACTGATGTCCACCAAATTCAGGCAAGCTTAACAGTTCTCCCAGGTTACTTCCGATAGCCACTTCCACTCCTACATAAGAAAGAATGGCGATCATTCCCAATACGAGCTGAGGATACTTCATCGCTCCCCATCCTTCAGCATTCTTTTTAGCACTGTTGTTGGCAAATAAAAGAGAGATTATAACGACCAGTAAAGCTCCTCCCAGATAGTACATTCTCATTTTTTCTAAAGGATGCTTAATGGTTTCCAGTTCTGTTTTTTTACTGGTAACCTGGCTTTGTAGAGCTGTTATTTTAGCGGCGTCAGTCTCTTTACTTATAGATTGGTCTAAAGTGGTAATTTCAGTATTCAGTGTCTCGATCTGCTTTGCATCATCAGAATTATAACTGCTAAACACCGGGATAAATAAAAGAATAACCAGAATTGTCATCGCAATTAAAGTCTTTCTTGCTTTTCCCGCTTTTTCCATAGGTTCCGTGGAGATACCCGAAGGAAGCTTTTTTGAAAAATGAAAAATAGCAGCTGCAACTAAAAATAGGGCGCCCACTGCAGTATATAGCAGGATAACCTTATCCAGGGCCAGGTGTTTAATCTGGTCGTCATTTACAGAGGCAGTCGTACCAAAAAGAGCTAGCCCTACGATAATAGGACCGATAGAGGTTCCGAAAGAGTTTATTCCTCCCGCTAAATTTTGTCGGCTGGTTCCGGTTTTAGGATCTCCTAATAAAACTGCAAACGGGTTGGCAGCTGTTTGCTGGATGGAAAAGCCTAAAGCTACTACAAAAAGCCCGATGAGCATACCATAGTAGATATTACTTTTTACAGCAACAATCATTATAGCCGCTCCGATGGCAGATAGAAGCAATCCGTAAACAATACTCTTTTTATAGCCCCATTTACCAATAATATCAATACCTTTTATCGTACTGAATATGAATAATAAAAGAGCTCCCAGGAAATAAGCAGTATAGAAAGCAAAGTCTATAAGCTGTGACTGAAATTGATCAAGGGAAAAGTAATTCTTACAGAAAGGGATAAAGATGCTGTTACCTGCAGCAATGAAGCCCCAGAAAAAAAACACCAAAACGAGGGTGTACAGCGCCGGGTAATTGGTAGGCTGTGTTGTATTTGTAGTATTAGACATGTTTTATTAAAAATTTCGGAACAAATATAATTATTTCTTTTAATAGCTATTATGGATCAGTGTTTTTTTTATTGTATGATAAGTCATTGCTTTCATCTCCTTTTGATCAGGTATAGGCTCAATGATATCATTAAAATAAACTTTCACTTTCCCCGGATAGCCCCTGGAGTTATCAAAAGGAAACATTTCTTTTAATCCTACGAAAGTATATACTGCAAGAGGTGCATGATGCTTTGAAGATAAAATAAAAGCTCCATCTTTAAAATCATCGAGAATAATAGAAGTATCGTCCGGTACTCCCCCTTCAGGGAAGATGACAATACTGTTTCCTTCCTCCATTTTCTCAGCACATCTCCGGTAGACCTCCGCACGGCTTCTGGCGCTTTTTCTGTCTACCATTACACAAATCCTTTTATAAATGGTTCCAAAGATGGGAATTCTTACCAGCTCCTTCTTACCCACGAAACAAAGAGGATGATCCGGAAATAAGATACAGGGAAGCATGATATCCATGAGAGAAGTATGGTTGGAAACAAAAACATATTGTCTCTGTTTGTCAATTTTTTTGTCAGTAAGATTAATAAGCTCATACCGGAAGCCCATTCCGTAAAACATTCCGAAGCACCATAGCCTGATGAATTTGTAGGCATATTTATAATGCTTTTTGCTGAAAGATAAAATATAAACAGGTATCCCGAAAAGGATAGTTAATATAAAAGCTAAAATTAGCAACCAGAATCTCCACAGATAATTTAAAACCTTACCCATTAAAAATTACTTTTTTCTTTACAGAATAATTAAGGATGGACACCAGTAAAATGGCAGAAATTTTACTGATCATTTCCGGACTCAGGGTATAAAACAGTAAATCAATATTATCTTTAAAAATAAAACTGTAAAATATTTGGAAAAAGGCGAGGCTTAATAAGGTAGAAATAAAAGAAACTCCCATGAAATAAGCAAATTCTCTTCTCTTGGAATGTTTTCCTCTCTCAAAAACAAACCAGATGCTTAAAAAATAATTACTCAGAATTCCGCAGCTCGTTGAGAAAATATTACTGAGCGGATAGTGAATTCCATGAAAGTTGACCTCATGGGGAAGCCCCTTTGGAATATAGGTGCTGAATATTTTAAAACTCCCGATCTCTATAATTGCACTAAGACCTCCGGCAATTACAAAGAACAGAACTTGTTTCTGTCGTAGTATTAACTCTCTCATCCTGTATATATGAAATGCAAATTTATAACTATATGTTAAACAGTAAAAAAAGATGTTAAATTTTTTTTTTGAATCGAAAATATTTATAAATTTATTTCTCGGAGTCAAGTGAAATCTACCTGATAATAAATTCATTTTCAACTGTTTATGTTGGTTGTTTTTCTATCTTGTAATATGTTGCTGAAACATACTGATAACTAATACGATAACTCAATTTTCTACAATTTTGTATGAAACATCAAAACAAATACAGGAAATTCCAGCTTCAGCAAAAAAATATTGAAGCGCTGGAACGGGAAAATTCCCGCTTCAAAAGGATTTATTCAGAGTATGAAAATATGTCCGATGAACTATGGAATCTTGAAAACTCCAACGGAGAACAGCTGCCCGATGATTTTATTAACGCTATTATTATTCAGAAATCTTATCTGGAGGACGAAATAGAAGATTGGTTGGTTCAGTTTAATGATAAAAAAAAATTAAAAACTGATAATTCTTAGGTCGCTTACAGAAGAGCTTTTAAATCTATATCAAGATAAATTCATATTTTAGCATTCTTAAAAAAATGACAAAATATGGTTGCTATTGTTGATGGAGGGTCCACCAAATGTGATTGGGTTATATTGGATGATTTCGGGAAGGTTTTTATGAAAACCGAAACCATAGGATTTAATCCGAATAATATTGCAGCCGCACTCATTGTTCCGGAAATTGAAAAAAATATCAATCTGAACTCTGTAAAAAAATCCATTACCAAAGTTTTTTTCTATGGATCAGGTTGTGGGGTTCCCGAAAACTGTGCCATTATAGAGCGCGAATTGAACAGATTTTTTGATAAAGCCACTGTAGTAGTCAAAGAAGATCTTACAGCAGCAGCGTATGCCGCCTATAACGGGAAACCCGCTATTGTCTGTATTTTGGGAACAGGCTCTAATTCCTGTTATTTCGATGGAAAGAATCTCAGTATAAAATTACCTTCATTAGGCTTTTTGATGGGAGATGAAGGAAGTGGAAGTGCAATAGGAAAACAATTGGTGAGAAGATATTTTATGAAAAAGCTTCCTGCCGATCTACATCAGGAATTTGAAGAAACTTATCATTTGACCATTGAAGATGCATTGAAAAATATGTATCATAACCCTCGTGCCAATGCTTACCTGGCAGATTTCAACCGATTTGTAGTGGAAAGAAAAACTCATCCATACTTCCAGAATATGGTTTTTGAGGAAATGAAGAATTTTTTTGATTATCAGGTGCTGCCTTACGAGGAGTCGAAGGAAGCTGAAATCAATTTTATAGGGTCAATAGCCTATTATTACGAAAATATACTCCGTTCTGCAGCTGCAGAACTTAATTTGAATGTTGGTAATGTGGTACAAAAGCCCATTGAGCGCTTAGTGGATTACCATATTAAATATATACTTTAAAAGAAATAGTTATGTCAAGTAAAACTCACAGAGACGAAAATGCCTTTAAGCAGGCTGCTTTAGACTATCATAAATCAGAACCTAAAGGAAAAATCGAAGTAATTCCTTCAAAACCCCATTCCTCACAAAGAGATTTATCTTTGGCATATTCTCCGGGAGTCGCTGTTCCATGCATGGAAATCCATGACAAACCCGAAACGGTATATGATTATACAGGAAAAGGAAACCTTGTTGCTGTAATTTCCAATGGTACTGCTGTTTTAGGATTGGGAGACATTGGAGCGGAGGCTTCAAAACCTGTAATGGAAGGGAAGGGGCTTTTATTTAAAATTTTTGCGGATATCAATGTATTCGACATTGAAATTAATGAAAAGGACCCCGATAAATTTATAGAAATTGTAAAAGGAATTGCTCCTACTTTTGGAGGAATTAACCTGGAAGATATAAAAGCTCCTGAAGCATTCTATATTGAACAGAGACTTAAGGAAGAGCTGAATATACCTTTAATGCATGACGATCAGCATGGAACCGCTATCATCTCGGCCGCAGCCTTGATCAACTCCCTGCAAATAGCAGGAAAGAAAATCGAAGATGTGAAAATGGTGGTAAATGGTGCCGGAGCAGCAGCTATTGCGTGTACAAAGCTGTATATAGCGTTAGGTCTTAAAAAGGAAAACGTATTAATGTGCGACAGTAAAGGGGTGATAAACAGCAGAAGGGAAAACCTTACCCCTGAAAAACTGGACTTTATCATAGATACACCTCTCAATACCTTAGAAGAAGCGGTGAAAGGATCAGATGTTTTCGTAGGTTTATCCAAAGGTAACGTCATGACTCCGGAAATGCTTACAAGTATGGCCGATAATCCTATTGTTTTTGCTCTTGCCAATCCCGATCCGGAGATAGCCTATGACCTGGCGATGGAAACAAGAAAAGATGTGATCATGGCGACCGGAAGAAGTGATTATCCTAACCAGGTAAATAATGTATTGGGATTCCCTTACATATTCCGTGGAGCATTGGATGTTCAGGCCAAAGGAATCAATGAAGCGATGAAGCTGGCAGCGGTAAAAGCCATAGCTGATTTAGCAAAAGAACCGGTTCCGGAAGCAGTAATATTAGCTTATAATATTCAAAATTTACAATTCGGTAGAGAATATTTTATTCCTAAGCCGTTTGATAACCGTCTCATCACCAAAGTCTCCAGTGCTGTTGCCAAAGCGGCTATGGAAAGTGGAGTAGCCGGAAGATCAATTGAAGATTTTGAAGAATATGAAAATCAGCTTTTAGACAGAATGGGAAGAGATGAAAAGCTGGTAAGAATGATGCAGAGCCGTGCAAGATCCAATCCGAAAAGAGTAACTTTAGGAAATGCTGAAGAATACAATGTATTGAAAGCAGCTCAGATTCTTTATGAAGAAGGAATTGCACAGCCTATTTTATTGGGAGAGAAAAAATACATTCAGGCGCAGATGGAGAAATTCGGTATTAAGCTGGATGTTCCTATCATAGACCCGAATGATGATGATCAAAAAGCAAACAGAAGAAAATACAGGGAAACGCTTTGGAAACTTCGTCAGAGAAAAGGAATGAACGAATACAAAGCTAAAAGATATGTAAGACAAAGAGACTACTTTGGCCCTTTAATGCTGAAGCATGGAGATACCGATGCATTGATAGTAGGCTTTTCTAAAAATTATACCTCAGTATTACGTCCTGTATTAGAAGTGATTGAAAAAGATAAAGGAGTAGATAAGATTGCAGCTATGATGATGATCCTTTCGGAAAAGAAACCTATCTTCTTTGCCGATACCTCTATTAATCAGGATCCTTCTGCAGAAGACCTTGTCAATATTGCAAGAATGGCGGAGTATACCGTGAAATCTTTTGCCATAGAGCCGAGGATCGCCATGTTGGGGTATGAAAACTTCGCAGCTATTGCCGAAACTTCTAAAAAAGTAGCAAAAGCAGTAAGCATACTTCATGAAAAGTTCCCTAAAATGATAGTGGACGGAGAAATTCAGCCAGATTTTGCGATGAATTCAGATCACCTGAGTGATTATCCTTTCTCCAAATTGGGAACAACTCCAGCCAATACATTCATATTTCCAAACCTCGAAAGTGCTAACATTTCCTATAAAATCATAAGAGGGATGAAAGTAGCTCAGGTTATTGGACCTATTCTTATGGGATTAAAGCAGCCTGTACACGTATTACAGATGCGTTCCAGTGTGGACGAGATTGTTAACCTGGCGACTATTGCAGTTTTAGATGCACAAAGGAGAGAAGCTAAAAATAAAAATTTGGATTGATAAAGTCTGGGAAGAAAACTTCATAAATGGCTTTTTCTTTGAAATTAATAATGTCAGGCTTGTATTATAAATATAAGCCTGATTTTTTTTACTTAAAAAAAAATTCTTAGATTGCGAATAATTAAAAATTCATTATATCCGATTAAGTTCTCCAAAAAGGAATTTATAATAGATACCGGATCAATAATTATGAATTATAATAATCTATAAGTTTACAGATAATGAATCGAACGCTACTCAGCAATTTGTATAATAATGAAATTGTATGAGGAATTAATTAAAAAAACACAAAAATAAACACAACTTAAATGATGATAAAATTATTAATTCAACGTGACTTGTCGGTCTGTTTTTTCTTATGACAGCCGTGTTCTTAGTCTTGATTAGACTCTACCTTCAGAGGATATAAAATTCATAAGGCTTTCTGTTTTTAATTATCCTTGATCATATCCCCGGATGGGTATCACTTTTACTCTATAAAAGTACCTGAGTCATTCATTTTATTACCATTTATTGTGTTTAAATTAAATACTGCTATAACGTAGTTTATACTATTTAAATAACATAAATGAAGAGAAAAATTATTAAGAAAAAAACACCGTACAGATTTTTGACTTGCATAAAAATACTTGCCGTATTTCTTATGTGCCTTGAGTTTAAATTAGGCTACTCACAGAAGTTCAATCCCCATGAATTTACTTTTAACGGATATATAAGAACAGGGATCGGACGTACGGACGGAGAGCAGATGGTGGATTTTGTAACCCCCGAAAATGTTCATAAGTTCAGGATGGGGAACGAAGCCAATCATTATTCCGAGCTACAATTCAATTACAGGTACAAAAACAAGGATTCAGTCAATCTTTATGAAGTTACTTATATGATGTCTAAATATATTCCTTACGGAAGTGATGATTATAAAGATTTCCCGGAAACAGCACAATTGTATGGAAAGATCAATAAAGTAATCAATGGAGCCGATATCTGGATGGGGAAACGTTATTATGACCGTAGGAATATTGAAGCCTTAGATTATTTTTGGCTCAATTCCGCCCAAAATTCCCAGGTGGGAATAGGAATTGAAAACTATAAGATTAAAAACTCGGGAAACCTAAACCTTGCCTTCATGGAATTCAGTTATCCGGCAAACCCTGATTATTATTCCTATGTAGCAGATCTAAGATATCTGGATATACCGCTTACCGAACATTCCAAAGTAAACCTGGTGGGGCAGCTGAGTTCACTTTCAAAAAATAAAGAAGCCAATAGATCCGGTCATTCCGGATATGGCATTGGAGGATGGTGGACTTATTCCAAAGGGAATATATCACATACTTCCAGCATTATATTCCGTAAAGGAAGTAGCGTAGTGGCTAATGGGTACACCGGAAAAACAGTATCCGAATATAACGATGCGACCCGAATATACGATCTGGGTAAAGCCAATACATTGGATATCACCCATAATTTTGTGTATGATGACAAAATTAAAAATGCTGTACAAGCTATAATGACCTATCAATATAATGACTATGGAGTTGGAAATATAGATTCGGAGGGGATGATTTTAGATCATAAGAGAGCAAAAAACTGGTTCAGTATAGGGTTCCGTTATCTTTATTACATCAACAAGCATTTTAACCTGGCCCTGGAAGCAGGAAATGATTATATGAAAAGTTCAAAGCTGGGAATCGAAGGAAGTTTGCAGAAGATCACCTTTTCACCACAGATTACCTGGAATTATGGATATTATTCCCGGCCGGTTATCCGTCCTTTCGTAACATATGCACATTGGTCTGACAGCTTTAGAGGGATTACAGGTGTTTCCTCCTTTAATACTAAGCTTAAAAATAAAAATCAAGGATTTACTGCCGGGCTTCAATTGGAAGTTTGGTGGTAAAAACATCTTCTTAATAATAGGATATTCTTATAAAAACTTCAATTTTTTGGAGTTTTTATATTTTTTGATGGTTAATTGAAGAAGAACTGTAAAATAAAGTTAAAATACAGGTGTCTGTGAAAGGAAGTGGTAAATTAGTTTAAATTACTATATTTGGGGCTTTTAATATATATACATGATATTTTCTTTACAAGGCACTGTACAGGAGTTAACTCCAACCTATGTGGTAATCAATGTAAATGGGGTAGGATACTATGTAGGTATCAGTTTAATGACCTCACAAACACTGGCTTTAAATCAGCAGGCTTTTCTTTTTACCCAGCAGATCATAAGAGAGGATGCTCATCTTCTTTTTGGATTTAACACACGTTTGGAAAAAGATATGTTTAATCTGTTAATAAGCGTTAATGGTGTAGGTGCCGTTTCCGCTCTCATATTATTATCCACTTTAAGCCTGGCGGAGATCGCTTCAGCCATCCTTTCCGGGAACAGTGCACTGATCCAAAAAGCAAAAGGAATAGGAGCTAAAACAGCAGAAAGAATAATTGTAGATCTTAAAGATAAAGTCCAAAAATTCAATATTTCAGAAGAAAATATTTCTACATTTGTGGATAATAAAATTAAGGAAGAATCGTTATCTGCATTAGAAGTTTTAGGGATTCCTAAAAGAATGAGCGAGAAGATAGCTGACCGCATTATAAAACAAAATCCTACCATTTCAGTAGAAGAATTGGTTAAACAAATTTTAAAAAACATTTAACATTTGGTGGTGAATAACAAGTTTCTTACACTATTTTTGTTCCTATTTTCCCTGTGTATGTCATATACTACATATGCACAGGTTAATCATCCTGACAGTATTTCAATAAAGAAAGATTATGAAGTAGCAGATCCTACCCAGTATGAAGCCTTCTTTGACATAAAAACAGGAATGTATTATGTGTATCCTAAAATAGGGAATACCATTACAGGACCTCCTACGGCAATGTCTCCTGAAGATTACAGGGAATTTGTCCTGACGACACAAACTAAAGCCTATTATAAGGAGAAATCCGACCGGTACAGCTTAATGTTCCGGAAAGATAAAACAGATGCCAAGAAAAAAGGATTAATTCCATCCTTAACCATTCAAAACAAGTTATTTGAAGCTATTTTTGGAAGTAATAAAATTGAAATTATACCTTCCGGATATGCTTCTTTTGATTTTGCCGGTCTCTATCAGAAAATAGACAATCCACTTATTTTACCACAGAACAGAACAAGCTTTGCTTTCGATATAGATCAGAGAATACAGTTGGGATTATTGGGGAAAGTGGGTGAAAATCTACAGCTTAAAGCCAATTATGATACCCAAAGTGGTTTTGCCTTCGAAAACAGGATGAACGTGACCTGGCAGTCGGCAGGAAGCTGGAAAGACCTGCAAAGCAAAGGCTTGGATGAAATCAATTCTCCAGGTGCCGGAAAAGAAGATAAAATTATTAAAAGAGTGGAGTTCGGTAATGTTAACATGCCATTATCTACCAGCTTGATTCGTGGTTCGGAATCTCTTTTCGGGGTAAAAACAGAATTTCAATTAGGAAAAACATATGGAACAGTAGTTCTCTCACAACAACAGGGGGAAGCCCGTAATATTGTAGTTCAGGGAGGAGGTGTAGTCAATACATTTAAAGTAAATGCTATAGACTATGAAGAGAATCAACACTACTTCTTAGGACATTATTTCTTAGATAACTATGACGGGGCATTACTCAACTATCCTCAGATAAATTCAAAAATAACGGTAACAAGATTAGAAGCCTGGGTACTGGATCAGGGAAATACCAATTTATCTTATCAGAAAAGCATAGTGGGAATCCGGGATCTGGGAGATGGTCCTTCCGGCTATCCGGATAACTCTCAAAATGGATTGTATCAGGCTGTTAACGGCTTAGGGGCTGGTTTAAGAGATGCCAGTACCACTTATAATACGATTAACGGGCAGTCATTACCCAATGCCAATGGAGGTACGGAAACCTATACCGACGGAGAACAGTTTATTTTCAATAAAAAGGCCAGAAGGCTGAATGCAACTGAATATACCTTCAATACCCAGTTGGGATATATCTCCTTGAATCAGAAATTAAATGATAACCAGCTATTGGCCGTATCATACTCTTACACGGTAAGTGGTACCAACCAGGTATATAAAGTAGGAGAATTTTCCGAGGAAAGTACCGTATTGGTTACTAAAGTATTGAAGCCTAATTCCACGGTAAAAACATCCTCTCCGATGTGGGACCTGATGATGAAAAATATCTATTCACTGGATGCCAGTCAGGTAAGCCAGGAAGATTTCATATTAAATGTATATTACCGGGATGCTCAGACAGGAGGTAAAGTAAACTACCTTCCCAATACCAGTGTTCAGGATACTAACCTGTTGAACTTATTCAATTGGGACCGCTTGAACTCCAATGGAGATATTCAGACGAATGGAGGTACTGTGGGAGATGGTATTTTCGACTTTGTTGAAGGGATCACGATACGTGCAGAGACCGGAAAAGTTATATTTACCAAAGCACAGCCTTTCGGTAGCTATATGGCAAGTGTACTCGGAAGTAATGACCCACAATATGTGTTTACGGATTTATATACCCAACAAAAACAAGTGGCTTCGGCCGGTAATCTTGCCCAGCGATATACCCTTGAAGGAAGGTATAAAGGAACGCAGGGGCAAGGTATTTCATTAGGGGCAGTAAATGTTCCTCAAGGGTCGGTAAAAGTAACGGCTAATGGGGTACAGTTAACAGAAGGAATCGACTATACAGTGGATTATTTGCTGGGAACGGTTACCATCATCAATGAAAATGTTAAACAGTCCGGACAGGCTATCAATATTTCATTGGAGAATCAGCTTACATTCAATACCCAGAGAAAAAGATTTTTAGGATTAAACCTGGAAAGACGTTTCAATGAAAACTTCATTTTGGGAGGAACAGTAGTCAATTATTCCGAATCACCTTTAACTCAAAAAGTAAATTACGGACAGGAAGCCGTTAATAATACAATGGTGGGAATGAACGTTATGTATAATAACCAACTTCCTTTCCTTACCAGACTTACCAATAAAATACCATTTGTAAAAACAGAAGCACCATCCAACCTTAATTTTAAAATGGAGGGTGCCTATCTTATTCCGGGAATTAATAAAGGTACAAACGATCAATCTTATATAGATGATTTTGAACAGACCACTTCTAAGATATCATTGATGGAGCCTACGGCATGGAGCTTGGCTTCCAAACCTGAAAAAAATTCCGGAATATTCCAGGGCGCGGGTGCTAATGATGATATTACCAATGGATATGGAAGAGGGCTGATGTCATGGTATAATATTGACCCTCGATTCTGGGGAGTAGGAGGAACTGCCCCTGCTGGAATTACAGCTCAGTCGGTTTCCAATCACGCATCCCGTAGAGTTCAATATTCGGAAATTTATAACAATAGGGATTTTGTAGCAGGAGAACAAACTTTTACCAATACTTTTGACCTTTCTTACTATCCGCAGGAAAGAGGTCCGTATAACGTAAACCCTAATACTGAGTCTACCCAGGACAGATGGGGAGGTATTATGAGACCTATTACTGTATCTAACTTTGTAAACTCCAACATCGAATATGTAGAATTCTGGATGATGGATCCGTATGCAGACGGAAATACACTGGGGGCGAATCCTAAGCTTTTATTACATTTAGGAAACGTTTCAGAAGATATTTTGAAAGACGGATTAATGCAGTATGAAAATGGATTGCCAACTGCTTCTACACCATCTACAACTACCTCTTCCAATTGGGGGGTACAGCCTAAACAGCCTCCGATCTTATATGCTTTCTCAAGTGAAGGAGCAGAAAGAACAGCTCAGGACGTAGGATATGATGGATTAAGCTCGGATCAGGAATCTATGAGATTTGGAAATACATTTGTAAATCCGGTTACCAATATAGCTGACCCTGCATTAGATGATTTCGTATTCTATATGTCAGACAGATTTACGGGTAGTCAGGCTGCTTCTATTGTTCAGCGATATAAATATTTCCGGAATCCGGAAGGAAACTCTCAAAGTAACTCTTTGGAAGTTGCGACCCAAACTCCGGATGCAGAAGATATCAATAAAGATTATAACCTAGATCAGACAGAAAGTTATAATCAATATGAAGTTAATTTAGATCAGTCGAGCTTAGTCTTAGGAGAAAATAACATTGTAGATGTAAAAACTGTTCAGGCAAAATTCCAGAACGGACAGGAATCATCGGTGAAATGGTATTTATTCAGAATTCCGGTGGCTCAGTATGTAGCAGATCAGGGAGACCATGATGATTCAGTTTTGAATAATGTAAGGTTTGCAAGATTATTATTAACAGGCTTTGATCAGACTTCGACATTGAGATTCGGAACCATGGATCTGGTAAGATCGGACTGGAGAAGATATACCAGGAACTTGGCAAAATATGGAGATACGGTTACTGATGAAGGTACAGTTGAGGTTACAGATCCGCAAAACTTTGAAATAGGAAGTGTTAATATTGAAGAAAATGCTTTAAATCAACCTCCTTATGTATTGCCTCCGGGAATAGACAGACAGGTGTTGAGCGGAAATGCAGGAGCACAAAGACAAAATGAAGCGTCCTTATATATGAAAGTTACCAATCTGGTGAATAACGAAGCAAGAGGAGTATTCAAAAATACCACTTTGGATATGAGAAGGTATAAAAAGTTAAAGCTTTTTGTTCACGCTCAAGATACTCAATTCAGACAAGTTGGAATGGATGAAAAAACTAAATTTTTCATTCGATTTGGAAGTGATGCAACAGATAACTATTATGAATATGAAGCTTCATTAGTACTAACTCCGCAAACAGCTACTACACCGTTAGAAATATGGCCTACAGAGAATAATGTCGAATTGGATATTCAGGAATTTGTAGATGCAAAACTACGAAGAGACAAAAATTCATCCAATACAATAAGTAATAGAACACTGGATCCTGAATTTGGAGGAGGGGATAACTTTAAAAAGATTTATATAAAAGGTCGTCCAAGTTTAGGAAATATTACCACAATTATGTTAGGAGTGAGAAATGCAGCAGATAGAGTTTCAGGTACAGTGCCACTTAATAGGGTGCTTTGGGTTAATGAAATCCGTCTTTCCGAAATCGAAAATGATGGAGGTTATGCAGGAAATGCCAGCTTAAACTTTAATCTGGGTGACTTTGCGGTAGTAAATACAAGCGCATCTTATACTTCAGTTGGATTTGGTAATATCGATTCAAAGCCGGCAGAAAGAACACAGTCTTCACAATCAGCTTTCAGTATCAATACATCCATCAATGTAGATAAACTGCTTCCTGAAAAAAGTGGAATGAAAATTCCGTTAAATTACTCTTATTCACAAACCATTGAAGACCCTAAATACAATCCACTGGATACCGATGTGGAATTTAATAAGGCTGCCAATAAAGAACAGCTTAAAAAAGTAGCAAGAACCTATACCCAGCAAAGAAGTATCGGGATTGTGAATATGCGCAAAGAAAGAGTAAATCAAAAGAGAAAACCTAAGTTTTACGATGTAGAAAATATATCTATTACTACGGTTTATAATGATGATTACTACAGAGACATTTATACCAAGAGAAACTACAGACAATATCTTAAAGGATATGTGGATTACAACTATACCTTCAAGCCTTGGATGATTAAGCCGTTTAATAAACTGATCAGTGATACGGCTAAATCCACTAAATACCTGAGATGGATAAAAGAATTTAATTTCAATCCTGTTCCGACAAGAATATCATTCAGAGCTGAGGTAGACAGAAATTATAATGAGCTTGAATACAGAAATGTTGATGCAATTTTGAATGGTAATTTTGATGATAATTTTGCCGCAATAAAAAACAGAAACTTCTATTTCGGTTGGCAATATGGATTAGGATTTAATTTCACGAAATCTTTGAAATTAGAAATTAATTCTACCATGCGAACACTGAACGATAATATTGATGTGAATACAATGGACAACAGCTCCATTTTTGGAAATGTACTCCGTGCGGGAAGACCTGTATTGTATAATCACAGGGTTCAGATGAATTATAAACTTCCGTTCCAGTATTTACCGTATCTGGACTTTATGGATGCAGAAGTAGGATATGGATTTACCTATAATTGGAATGCCAGATCTACAGCCTTACTTTCCAGCCCGGAAGGAAATCTAGGGTCAATAGGACAAAATACCAATGTGATCCAGGCTACGGCTACGGCAGATTTCCCTAAATTCTTCGGACAGTTTAAATACTTCAAAAATATATCGGCTAAACTTCAGAAGCGTAAGCAGGAGATTGACTCATTGAACAACGTATATACTCAGCAATGGGAGAAGAAAAGATTTAAATTTAAAAGCTATAAGTTTAAAAATAAGTTAACGCCATTACAAAGCTTAGCATTCATGCTAACCTCCTTTAAGCAGTTGGATGTAAGTTATTCAGAGAATAACGGAACTGTGCTTCCTGGATTACTGTCTGCTCCGAACTGGTATGGTTATGGACAAACAGGTGGAGGACCTACTTTCGGATTCTTGTTGGGATCGCAGGCCGATATAAGAAGAACTGTTTTAGAAAATGGATGGATCAGTACCTCGGATTATATGACGGATGCCTATATAAGGATGTCTACAAGAGAGTTTAGGGCTAATTTACAGGTTGTACCGATCAATGAATTCCGTATAGACCTGAGTGCTTTACATAATTATAACAGGAATTTTTCGCAATCTGGATTTAATAACATACAGAACCTTAATTACGCAAATCATAATTATTCGTATGCAGATGATCTGGTAACGTATTCGAACTCGGTAGTTCTTTTAAAAACATCTTTTAAAGATGGGCAGGCAATTTATCAGGCATTAAAACAAAATGCACTGGCAATTTCACAACAGCTGGGAGGAACTGCAAACCTTGGAGCAGATGGATATGCTCAGGGCTATAGCCTTGCGAATGCTTATGTTTTAATCCCTGCTTTCAGGGCTGCGGTAGAAGGAAAATCGCCTAAACAAATAGGAGATGCTAAAAAAGCAGGATTACCATTGCCAAACTGGAGACTTACCTATTCAGGATTGAAAAATATTCCTATTGTTAATGGTCACTTTAGCAAATTCGATGTTTTACACTCTTACACTGCTACTTATACCGCTACCGGAGTTCAGTCAAGCATTGATTATTTTAACGGACTTAATACTAACAATATGATAGATGTTAATGGAGACTTTATCAATCCGTTTACGTTCTCACAGGTAGGCTATGTAGAGTCTTTCTCTCCACTGTTGGGAGTAGATGTTACGATGAGAAATAATATGCAGTTTGGACTGAAATATAACAGAAACAGAATGTTGTTGCTTGGGCTCGTTAACCATACCCTTACTGAAGATTCGAATTCAGAATATGTAGTCACTTTAGGATATATTATCAGAAACTTTAGACTGGGGATGACTAATGCCAGAGGAGGACGGGCAAAAGGCAGTGATCTTAATATCCGTGGAGATTTCTCCTTGAGGGACAGCAGAACAAGTATTACTAATATTTTATTGGATGATTCCCAGGTTACGGGGGGACAGACATTAATGAACATTAAATTATCAGCAGATTATAATGTTTCTGAGAACCTGAACTTGAGAGTATTCTATGAGCAGATGACATCCAAATATAAGATATCTACAGCGTTCCCGTTGTCAACTATCAGAGCAGGAATTTCTGCTACCTTTACATTCGGAGATTCTGGAGGGTTCTAAGGATTAGACAAAAAAACAAAAGGCCTTATTTAAGAAATAAGGCCTTTTGTTTTTTTTATGTTAATCAAAAAGCTTAATTAATATTTATATTTTAGCAAAAAATATAAATATTATGAAAAAAAATACTGAATGTAAGTCTACTTGTCTTACATACAAATGCTATTTCTCCACTAATAGGCATCTGTTTAACCGATCTTCCCATTTTAAAATAAATTTTGAATATTGATTTTCTAACCATATTAAAAAATAATTTCAGAAAATCTAGCTTATTATAAGTTCACATAAAAAAGTGATTCAATGGAAATTGAAGTGCAAGTTTTATAAGCTTGTAAAAACTGCGAAGAATTGAAGTAATAGTAAGAAACAAATAAATAAAATATTAAATATAAGTGATGAAATTTACAAATTATATACTGCCTGTTTTGGTTTTATGGACAGGTTTATTTAAATGTCAGCTAGGGGATAATGGATATCCTCTCTTGAAGGACAAGCTTTTTATAGAAAGTCGATATACAACTGAAGACAAGTTTAAAAATCAAAAAGGAGGTTATATCCCATTAAGAGAATTAGAAAACATAATTCCATCCTTTGAGATAGAAGGGGTTAAAAACCAGAGATTGAAAGATGAGTTTTTAAGTATAACAACGAAAGATACAGCCTATGTCTCTCAGGATATATATGGTAAAGCTTTTTATAAAGAAATCAATATTTCAGATGACAGCAATAGGATCGAATATGATGGAAGATATTATTATATGTATAAAATCAGTTCCGCTGAAGCACTGGCATTACAAGTCTACTTTAAAAAGTATTATATGCCCCAAGGTAGTAAACTATTCTTCTATAATGAAAGTGGTTTTATATTAGGGGAATTTAATGATAAGAATAATCCAGATAAAACAATTAAAGGACTTCAATTTGGGACTCAGCCTATACCTGGAAATACTTTTTATATTGAATTGTCTTATCCTGTATCTAATACAGAAAAACCTTTGCTAATAACAGAGAAAGTAATACATTCAATTACAGATTTCTATAAGGGGGGAGCTTATGGAGAAGCGGGTAAGTGTACAAAAAATGTGGCCTGTGTTTTTACTGATAGTGATGATAAATCTAGAAATATAAAATCTGTTGGTTTGATGCTTTATCCCATATATAAGCAGGGAGTTAACCAGCATACCTATTCAGCAACCTGTACAGGTAATTTGATGAATAATACAAAACAGGATGGTACGCCCTATTTTTTGACGGCAGCTCATTGTATTGGAGCTGCGGCAGCAAATAATAATGTGAATTGGAATACGGAATTAATTACTTTATTTAATTATGAAGCTAAAACCTGTGGAAGTGATGGCTCTGAAGCACCATCATCTTTGTCAAATAATTCAGTTTTAGGGTGTACTGTTCTGACTCAGGCTTCTGAACAGACATTTGATTATGCATTGTTAAAATTAAAGGGGACTGCCAGCTCCTTGGCAAAATATAAAGTTTGCTATGCAGGGTGGGATAATAATCCAAACTCCTATAAAGTAAATGTCTCGAATACATATGGAATCCATCATCCCAAAGGAGATGTCAAAAAAATATCATTTGTGAAAGATTTGTTTCCTGTGTCAATAAACCAAAATATCCCTTTTGATCCACAAAATTCTCTGGGAGCATTTTTAAAAACTACCTGGAGAGATGGTATTGTGGAAGAAGGATCTTCTGGATCACCATTATTTAATAGCTTTGGAAAGCTGATAGGAACATTATCTACGGGGCCTAAGGTGACTAGTGGGCCTGCTTCTAGTATGTTTACTTGTGAGAATCCAGATATCTATAATGGTGTTTGGTTCACTTCTTATTCAAGATTTTCCAATAACTATTACACCATGTCTCCATGGCTAAACCCAAATGGAACAAATGTACAGTCAATAGGTCCATATTGTCCAAATACATCAATTCAAATAGGATCACCTATAAATATCACAGTTAATCCTGGTGTTCCTGTTGGCCCACAGGGAGGTCCTGCCGAGGTTATACCTATTGATATAAACGGAAGAAAGATTCATCCTTCAAATACATGGGGTAAAAAGATTTATTTAAGGAATAATGCTTATTACTTTCCTGAAAATGTAAACTCACCCAATACTAATTTTGATTATATTAATAAATCTTTATATATATCGGAAAATTTGTTTGCTGTAAGCACCAATATATATAGGACAGGCAGCCAACAGGTAATTGATAAATTTGAATTATGGGGGATTTATAAAATAGCTGATTGTAATAAATTGAAGTATCTTAAGCCTGCACCTATAATTATACAAAACCCTATAAGGTTAGGACAATTGAATGAAGTTAGAGTAGATATTGTAGGAATTACAGACGATAAAGTCCACATCATGATTTATTCCAGTAAACGTCATGAGAATACCGTATATATGAATTATGAACTTCAGACTTACAAAGTGGTAAATGATGAATTAGTATATGTAGGTTTTTATCCGATAGCTGCCAACCTTCAACCTCCATTTAATGGTTATTTTAAAAGCCATGAATTTAATAAAAATCGCTTATTATTGGCTAGAAAAGAGGGAAGTAAGGAAGTGATAGATTCATATTTATTTAGTGATTCTAGTAATAGCTGGAGTCATGCAAAAAATGTTATAGTTTTAAATTATGCAGAACGTATGAATATCAAAATGTTGGACGACAAAGTTTTTTTAATAAAAGGAAATAATGCAGATTATACTTATGATAATAGAATGGATATATATTCTTTTGTATCTAATTCTCCAAATCTTATTTTTTATAAAACTTTACCGAATATCTTTTTAGGAAACCCATATTTATCAGGTATTTCTGATATTTTTAAGAAAACTGATAAAGATTTTTTATTTATATATAATAAGAAGAATACTTTAGGAGGAGCAAGTTATGCCTTAATGTCTTTGAACATATCTAATAATTCAGTATCCCACCCGTCAATATCGGATGAATTTAAATACTCAGTTGGAGAAACGAAATTTGTTATTAGAGATAATGAAATAATAAAAATCACAAAATTAGGGGTCTCTTCCCCTAGTGGAGAATTTCCAACCCATCAATATGTTAATTTTATTAATTCCAATGGATCTTGGATTACAAATAATATTAATTTTTATAAATGGGAGAATGTAGTAGGCAATAATAAAGATTATTTAATAACCTTAGATATTATTAATCGGGGAACTATAAATAATTACTCCATAAATGATAGAACTTTAAGTATAAAAGAATTTAATTATCTAACGCATCCATATGTCGTTTATAATAATGACTCCCCTTATTATTCAGGAGCTTACCACAGACCAAAAAAGATTGATCATTTGTTTTTTGATAAAGGAGTAGCAAATAATAAAACTGAATATAATAACCTTATTTATGCAAATACTAATTATTTTCCTATAGGCTATCCATATATTGGTACTTATTATAATACAAAAACATACGACATTAAAACTGTAATCTTAGACAATAAGACAGATCCAGTTAGCGGGGATAAAAATGTTACTTTATATGGTAAATATTCAATAGTTATGAAACCAGGTTTTACCTTTACCTCTTCCTCTGGAGCAGAACTTCATGCAATACCACAGGAATCGCTGCCTGCAGATATTCCTACATGTTCTTTTATGTTTGATGATATGCTTAATCCAGTACTTACTGAGACTCCGGATGAATCTCTTTATTTAAGACAACAATCATTAAAGGAAGAAAACAAGCCTTATTATGGGGAAATAATATTAAATGAAAAAAATAATGATATTAACCAATTTGTTATAAATCAAAGCAATATTAAAGTATACCCTAATCCTACTAAAGGTATTGTTTATATTAATTTGGATGGAAAAGAAAATAATTTTGCATCCTCACAGTTGCACTCAATAGATGGTAAAATATTAATATCAAAAAAAACATTTACAAAAATTACAGAATTTGATCTTTCTCATTATCCAACGGGGACTTATATTATAACTTTAACGGATAAATTAGGTAAAACTTTCTCTTATAAAATAGTCAAAAAATAAATGAATAAAATCGCTACAACGTAGCGATTTTATTTTTAATTAATTTTTGCTAAAGGAAACATAATTGTATTTTGAAGCTTGTATAATTTTAAATACATTTGTGGAATATAAAAACATTAAAAATGAACACACCGTCAGAATTAAAGTACACGAAAGATCACGAATGGATTAAGATCGAAGGAAATGTAGCTACCATTGGTATCACTGATTTTGCTCAGGGAGAATTAGGAGATATAGTTTATGTAGATGTAGATACTGTTGATGATGATCTTAACGGAGGAGATGTTTTCGGAAGTGTAGAGGCTGTAAAAACAGTTTCGGACTTATTTTTACCGATCTCCGGAAAAGTGATTGAATTTAACTCAGCTTTGGAAGATCAGCCTGAACTATTAAATTCTGAACCATACGGAGAAGGATGGATCATTAAATTAGAAATTGCAGATGGTGCAGATCATTCAGAATTACTTTCAGCAGAAGAATATCAAGCTATCATTGGATAGAATTTCAAAAATATTTAGTAAGATTTTGCCCATTTATTGGGCATTTCTTACTTATATGCTGCTCAAACCCGGAGTAGAAAACCATGAATACTGGTTCATGTTTAATGGCATTGATAAAGTATTGCATATAAGCATATTTGCCATGCTGGGTTTTTCCTTTATAGCAGCTTTTCCTAAAATTAAATTTTCTTATTTCTTTCAGATCATTCTTATCTATGCTTTCTTAACGGAGATTTTACAGGAAGAAATGCATCTCGGCAGATCCATGGAAACATTGGATATAGTTGCGGATGTGATTGGATGCTTGCTCGGTTATTATACCTATAAAATACTGATCAAAAGGTTTTTCTAATAATTCCTCCATTATTTTCCTGTCCTTCACATACCCTCATTATATTAGCCATATATAAACCTGGAAGTATAGCGTGAAAAATCTACCCCTATAACACGGACAGTATAACATGTCCTTCAGAGCGCAGCGAAGAATCTTTAACAGTTCTCAGCAGTAAAGCTTCTTTTTTCCTTGCAATCCCTCCCTCATTTCCCTCTTCTAACGGTGTAATATAACTCTATACCCCCCTTCATATCTCTTCCATGATCAATGTTAGTAACGTATTGATAATTCCTAACAAATTATAAAATAGCCAATTACAATAAAAGTTATCCCCAAGTAAAAAAATAGGGATATAAACTTTTGGAATGGGAGACTAAAAGATTCTATCTTTGCAGCACTGAAAAAGAAACAGTAGCGCAGGAGTATAAAATTAAAATTAGCAAACAATCTTTTAAAAAAAGGTATAAAAACTTTTGGATATAGAGATAAAGTTGATTATCTTTGCCCACCCTTTTATCGAGGGTAGCGCAGGAGTTAAGATTGAATTAGGATGGGAATTTAGGGTTATTAAAAAAAAACTTTAATTTTTTTTCAGAAAGATTTGGTCGATAAGAAATAAATACATACTTTTGCACTCGCAAATACGGAATGAAACAGACAGAGGATTAGTTTTGTATGTAGCGAAAGAGAAGAGATCATTGAAATAAGATATAACAACCAAGTAAGGAAAAAACTAAAGCGTTAAAACCTTTGAGAGAGAGATACAAACATACAATGGAGAGTTTGATCCTGGCTCAGGATGAACGCTAGCGGGAGGCCTAACACATGCAAGCCGAGCGGTATAATTCTTTCGGGAATTAGAGAGCGGCGTACGGGTGCGGAACACGTGTGCAACCTGCCTTTATCTGGGGGATAGCCTTCCGAAAGGGAGATTAATACCCCATAATATAATTATTGGCATCAATGATTATTGAAAACTCCGGTGGATAGAGATGGGCACGCGCAAGATTAGATAGTTGGTGAGGTAACGGCTCACCAAGTCAGTGATCTTTAGGGGGCCTGAGAGGGTGATCCCCCACACTGGTACTGAGACACGGACCAGACTCCTACGGGAGGCAGCAGTGAGGAATATTGGACAATGGGTTAGCGCCTGATCCAGCCATCCCGCGTGAAGGACGACGGCCCTATGGGTTGTAAACTTCTTTTGTATAGGGATAAACCTAGATACGTGTATCTAGCTGAAGGTACTATACGAATAAGCACCGGCTAACTCCGTGCCAGCAGCCGCGGTAATACGGAGGGTGCAAGCGTTATCCGGATTTATTGGGTTTAAAGGGTCCGTAGGCTGATTTGTAAGTCAGTGGTGAAATCTCACAGCTTAACTGTGAAACTGCCATTGATACTGCAAGTCTTGAGTGTAGTTGAAGTAGCTGGAATAAGTAGTGTAGCGGTGAAATGCATAGATATTACTTAGAACACCAATTGCGAAGGCAGGTTACTAAGTTACAACTGACGCTGATGGACGAAAGCGTGGGGAGCGAACAGGATTAGATACCCTGGTAGTCCACGCTGTAAACGATGCTAACTCGTTTTTGGGCTTTCGGGTTCAGAGACTAAGCGAAAGTGATAAGTTAGCCACCTGGGGAGTACGAACGCAAGTTTGAAACTCAAAGGAATTGACGGGGGCCCGCACAAGCGGTGGATTATGTGGTTTAATTCGATGATACGCGAGGAACCTTACCAAGGCTTAAATGGGAATTGACAGCTGTAGAAATACGGTTTTCTTCGGACAATTTTCAAGGTGCTGCATGGTTGTCGTCAGCTCGTGCCGTGAGGTGTTAGGTTAAGTCCTGCAACGAGCGCAACCCCTGTCACTAGTTGCCATCATTAAGTTGGGGACTCTAGTGAGACTGCCTACGCAAGTAGAGAGGAAGGTGGGGATGACGTCAAATCATCACGGCCCTTACGCCTTGGGCCACACACGTAATACAATGGCCGGTACAGAGGGCAGCTACACAGCGATGTGATGCGAATCTCGAAAGCCGGTCTCAGTTCGGATTGGAGTCTGCAACTCGACTCTATGAAGCTGGAATCGCTAGTAATCGCGCATCAGCCATGGCGCGGTGAATACGTTCCCGGGCCTTGTACACACCGCCCGTCAAGCCATGGAAGTCTGGGGTACCTGAAGTCGGTGACCGTAAAAGGAGCTGCCTAGGGTAAAACAGGTAACTAGGGCTAAGTCGTAACAAGGTAGCCGTACCGGAAGGTGCGGCTGGAACATCTCATTTTAGAGCGTCGTAAGACGATAAAAAAATTAGTACGCAAGTACAAAAATCTTTCTTAAAGTTAAGCTTTAGTTTTTTTGTTTGGTTGGTATATATATAAGATATAACCCACTAGAAATTAGTATCAGGGAAAGAGAAAGAGACATGAAAAAGGGATTAGAGAATAACCTCTGGCTCATGCCTTATGACTCGTAAAAGAGTCTCGTAGCTCAGCTGGTTAGAGCGCTACACTGATAATGTAGAGGTCGGCAGTTCGAGCCTGCCCGAGACTACTAATTAAAGCGGATAGCAAATAGCGACTAGCTACTGGCCCTTAGCCAATAGCAAGAAG
Source organism: Chryseobacterium sp. CT-SW4 (assembly GCF_048572715.1). GTDB lineage: Bacteria > Bacteroidota > Bacteroidia > Flavobacteriales > Weeksellaceae > Chryseobacterium. The sequence continues at coordinate 3,100,682 of NZ_CP183840.1, read as the reverse complement.
CCCAAAGCTAAAAGCACCTAGCGGGGAATTAGCTCAGCTGGCTAGAGCGCCTGCCTTGCACGCAGGAGGTCAAGGGTTCGACTCCCTTATTCTCCACAGTTTGTATTGGTAAAACTAGACATGTAAACCTCATGACGAGAGCCGTCATTGATACATGAATACGTTTTACATTAATACAGAAGAATTAAAGATCATTGACATTAACGGTAAAGACATCACAAAGAGAAAACCGAGCACTTATAAGTGCTTGAGTAACCTAAAAAAATAGGAAAGAAATCGTTAAGGGCGTATGGCGGATGCCTAGGCTTTCAGAGGCGACGAAGGACGTGGTAAGCTGCGAAAAGCTCGGGGGATTGGCACACACGAATTGATCCCGAGATGTCCGAATGGGGCAACCCAATACATTGAAGATGTATTACCTCTTAGGAGGGGCAAACCCGGAGAACTGAAACATCTAAGTACCCGGAGGAAAAGAAATCGAAGAGATTCCGTAAGTAGTGGCGAGCGAAAGCGGATTAGCCCAAAAGTTTTTATATGTTTAGAGGAATGTTCTGGAAAGAACAATCATAGAAGGTGATAATCCTGTACTCGAAAGGTATATAAAGATGATAAATGAGTATGGCGGGACACGTGAAATCCTGTCTGAATATGGGGGGACCATCCTCCAAGGCTAAATACTCCTGAAAGACCGATAGTGAACAAGTACTGTGAAGGAAAGGTGAAAAGCACTTCGAATAGAAGGGTGAAATAGAACCTGAAACCGTACGCCTACAAGCGGTCGGAGCACCATTAAGGTGTGACGGCGTGCCTTTTGCATAATGAGCCTACGAGTTAATTTTACTAGCGAGGTTAAGTAATTAAGTTACGGAGCCGGAGCGAAAGCGAGTCTGAATAGGGCGGATAGTTAGTAGGATTAGACGCGAAACCTTGTGATCTACCCATGGGCAGGTTGAAGCTCTGGTAACACAGAGTGGAGGACCGAACCGGTTGACGTTGAAAAGTCTTCGGATGACCTGTGGGTAGGGGTGAAAGGCCAATCAAACTGGGAGATAGCTCGTACTCTCCGAAATGCATTTAGGTGCAGCGTCGATGTTAAGTTTATTAGAGGTAGAGCTACTGATTGGATGCGGGGGTTTCACCACCTACCAATTCCTGACAAACTCCGAATGCTAATAAATGTTCGTCGGCAGTGAGGGCATGGGTGCTAAGGTCCATGTCCGAAAGGGAAAGAACCCAGACCACCAGCTAAGGTCCCCAAATATATGCTAAGTTGAAGCAACGCGGTTGAACTGCATTGACAGCTAGGATGTTGGCTTGGAAGCAGCCATTCATTTAAAGAGTGCGTAACAGCTCACTAGTCGAGCGGTTCGGCATGGATAATAATCGGGCATAAGCATATTACCGAAGCTATGGATTTGTACTTTATGTACATCTGGTAGGAGAGCATTCTATTTGCGCCGAAGCAGTATCGTGAGGTATTGTGGAGCGGATAGAAAAGAAAATGTAGGCATAAGTAACGATAAAGGGGGCGAGAAACCCCCTCACCGAAAGACTAAGGTTTCCTCAGCCATGCTAATCAGCTGAGGGTTAGTCGGGACCTAACGCGAACCCGAAAGGGGTAGTGGATGGACAATGGGTTAATATTCCCATACTTGCTCACAATAAAAGGGGACGGTTGGATGTAGCTGCTGGAGACTGACGGAATAGTCAAGGCCTAGCCTTCGGGCGAAGCTGCTGTAGTGTAATCTGATCCAAGAAAAGCCGAAGTGAAGCAACCCGTACCAAAACCGACACAGGTGGTCGAGGAGAGAATCCTAAGGTGCTCGAGTGAGTCGTGGCTAAGGAACTAGGCAAAATAGTCTCGTAACTTCGGAATAAGAGACGCCTCCCTCCGGGGAGGCCGCAGTGAAGAGGCCCAGGCGACTGTTTATCAAAAACACAGGACTCTGCTAAATCGAAAGATGCTGTATAGGGTCTGACACCTGCCCGGTGCTGGAAGGTTAAGGAAGGTGCTTAGCGTAAGCGAAGGCATTAACTGAAGCCCCAGTAAACGGCGGCCGTAACTATAACGGTCCTAAGGTAGCGAAATTCCTTGTCGGGTAAGTTCCGACCTGCACGAATGGTGTAACGATCTGGGCACTGTCTCAGCCACGAGCTCGGTGAAATTGTAGTATCGGTGAAGATGCCGATTACCCGCAATGGGACGAAAAGACCCTGTGAACCTTTACTATAACTTCGTATTGACTTTGAGTAAACAATGTGTAGGATAGGTGGGAGGCTATGAAGCTTGCACGCTAGTGTAGGTGGAGCCAACGTTGAAATACCACCCTTTGTTTACTTGGAGCCTAACTTCGAAAGAAGGACATTGCGTGGTGGGTAGTTTGACTGGGGTGGTCGCCTCCAAAAGAGTAACGGAGGCTTTCAAAGGTACCCTCAGCACGCTTGGTAACCGTGCGTAGAGTGTAATGGCATAAGGGTGCTTGACTGTGAGACCAACAAGTCGATCAGGTGCGAAAGCAGGACATAGTGATCCGGTGGTTCCGTATGGAAGGGCCATCGCTCATAGGATAAAAGGTACTCCGGGGATAACAGGCTAGTCTCCCCCAAGAGCTCACATCGACGGGGAGGTTCGGCACCTCGATGTCGGCTCGTCACATCCTGGGGCTGGAGAAGGTCCCAAGGGTTGGGCTGTTCGCCCATTAAAGTGGCACGCGAGCTGGGTTCAGAACGTCGTGAGACAGTTCGGTCTCTATCTATTGCGGGCGTTAGATGTTTGAGAGGACTTGATTCTAGTACGAGAGGACCGAATTGAACAAACCTCTGGTGTATCAGTTGTACCGCCAGGTGCACCGCTGAGTAGCTATGTTTGGAAGAGATAAGCACTGAAAGCATATAAGTGCGAAACTCGCCTCAAGATGAGACATCTTTTAAGGGTCGTTGTAGATGACGACGTTGATAGGCTACAGGTGTAAAGTTGGTAACAGCATAGCCGAGTAGTACTAATTACCCGTAGATTTATAGCCTATTAGGTTTATTTTACAGAAAACTGTAAACCAAGCCTTATAAGTGCGCTACAGGTTTTGCCTTTGTGATGAAATTTACCGATAAACAAGCAGTATGCTTTATGCTGTAAGCCAAGAGCTTATAGCCTACTGCCTACAGCTATATACCTTCTTTAGGGTGGTTTTAGCGGTGGGGCTCACCTGTTCCCATTCCGAACACAGAAGTTAAGCCCACCAGCGCCGATGGTACTGCTAACGCGGGAGAGTAGGTCGCCGCCAGTTTTTATTTAAAAGTCTCATACTGATGTATGAGACTTTTTTGTTTTTATATAATAATACACTGATAACAGGGAATACCTTAGCTATAGGTTGAAAATGTTCTTTATATAATCCTTATACTAAGATAAACTGAAACAACTAAACTAGGTAGGGATTGCGAATGAAACTTTATACAATCTTTATCCAGAGCCTACTGAACCTAATAAAGTAAGACAGAAACCTCACAGAATAGATATCCACCAGATACATCTATAGGTAGGGATTGCAAATGATCTTTATACAAAGTAAAAGTAATCTGAATCCACTAAAGCAAGACAGAGATCATACATAAAGATATCCATCAGAAATACCTATAGGTAGGGATAGCAAATGAACCTTTATATAACTCTTTATACAAGGCAAACCAGTCTATTTAAAGCAAGGTAGAAATCAATAGAAAAAATATCCAGCAGAAGCACCTGTAGGTTATAATATAGGTAGGGATTGCAAATGCTCTTTAAATAGTCACTATACAAAGGAAACAGAATCCAATAAATCAAGGACAGAAAATCCGCAGAATAGCCATAATACTAAAAATTACTAACCTAGACAGTTCTTTCCTCCAAACTACGGGAAACAGACCCTGAAATATCAAGAGGTTAAAAACTCTATCCTCAAACCCTAGTACTGCTAAAATACTATTAATCTCAAACTCTTATACACACTTCACTTCTACCAAATAAAAAAGCCCAGAGAATAAATCCCTGAGCCTGTTTTGATAAACCCTTATTCTATCTATACCGTGATAAATAATCCATATACCTCGGTAGATCTTCCGGAGAATGAGAAAGAGTTTGGGTTATTTTGTTTAGTATTTCCAGCTTGTTCCTGAAATCACCTTTTAAATGAGTACGTAATAGCTGGAGATGATGGAGAACTTCATCGATTTCATCAGGGATATTTTCATCAAATGTTTCTCTTAATCTTTTGGCTATTGTAGGGGATTTACCATTAGTTGAAATAGCTATTTTTAAATCTCCTTTTTTCACAATTGATCCCAGGTAAAAATCACAGAGATCAGGTTGATCGGCTACATTTACCAATATATTTTTTGCATTGGCAACTTGCTTTATTTTCTGATGGAGACTATTGTCATTGGTTGCTGCAATTACTATGTCTGTATTTTCTATATCTGATTCTTCAAACTCTTTTACTTGATATTCAATATGAGGATATTGATTGAATGCTTCTTTTAGATCATGTCCGAAAGTTTTAGCTATAATTCTGATTTTAGCTTCAGGATTTTGTTTCAGTAAGGCTGAAACTTTTTCAAAACCCACATTTCCGCCACCGATAATCAGGAAACGGATATTTTCTGTTTTCAAAAATACAGGAAAGAGAGTATTACCCATTTAGCTTTTTTTAAGATTAAGATCAAACGTATACGCAATATAATATAATCCTCCAATAGTAGGCCCAGCAGCATATTGGTAATAATAACGATTAAATATATTAGTACCTCCTATTTTTAAGTTAGAACTAATTTCAGGAAATTTAATGCTGATCTGAGCATCAACGGTGGCATAAGATGGTACATAACCGTTTGCCAATGGACTCTGCCAATCGAACCCTGTCTGCCATTTACCTACAATATTAAATCCAACATTTTTAAATATTTCCTTATTACCAAAGCTCATATTTATCATCCATTTCGGGGTATTGAAAGCAGTAATGAAAATATCATTATTATTGTTTGAAATCAAATCATTGTAGCTGAAGTTAGTGGAGACCGTATAGTTTTCATAAAAGTTATACCGGATTCCCAAGGTAGAACCTACGCTTTTATATTTATTGACACTATTGGTAAACACTCTGAACCTGGTTTGTTGTGTTCGGTCCAGCATATCATTAATTCCGGCTGATGTTCCTACATCCCCGTTTTTAGGAACAGCAACTTCTACCTGTCCCAGGAAACCGTCATAAATATTGTAATAAGCATCCCAGTCGATAGCTATTTTATTATCTAAAAGGATAGACCGGTAACCTATTTCAAATGAATTGATTTGTTCAGGTTTCATTTCAGGAAGATTAGCTACTGTTAAAAGTGATTTACTATTTTGAACAGCAGCTTCTTGAGTCTGTCCTGTAGAAATTGCTGCGTTAACAGAAGCATTGAAAAGGTCAATTGATTCAAGAGTATAAGAGTTATTTAAAAAACCTTGTCCCTCATTAACCATTTCAAGACCTCCAACACGTCTCACCCCACCATTATTGACATATCCTAAAGCTTCAAAAATGGAAGGAAATCTAAATCCATTCTGATAGGAAGCTCTGAAATTATGCTGTTTTACCGGAGAGTAGACCACAGCAAATCGGGGATTAAGTTTTGTTTTAAACAGAGGATTATTGTCAACTCTTAAAGATGCGTTCAACTTTAATTTATCATCAAAAATGGTTTTCGTTATTTGAGCAAAAGCCCCAAATTTTTTGTACAGCTGATTTTTTCCGAAACTTCCATCGGCAAGCGGCGTATTCCTTTCAGCTACCGGACGGTTGAAATCTACAAAGTTGTTACCATCAGGTAATACCGAATATACCCGGTAATCTGCTCCCACCAAAAGATCAAAATATTTAACATAGCGCGACAGATTGTAAGTACCGTCTATATTGTAAGTGGTGGATTGCTGTTTCAGCCATGCACCTCCTGTTAGTGGTGCGTTAGGATATCCGGCATTGACGTGATCCCAGTTATTGATTCCCATAATCGTATTTTTCAGGGCATCAAAAGCAGCTGTTCCGGGCTCTACCCGTCCCTGGTCGGCAGCTTGCCTTGCTTTTATAAAGGCATTGGCAAGATCGTTACCGGCATTGATTTCATTTTGCAAAGCGGTCTGAAATACATTGGCCCAATCTTTATTGGATTTATTGGTTAAATCCAGATTATCGGCTAAAGGTTTTAAATTATAAGATTTACCCGTATTTTCCACGGAGATATAACCTTTTATATCAAATTCTTTTCCTTTAACTTCCAGCTTATGGTTTTGAACAGTAGCTCCCTGAAGACGGATTTTATTACCCCGTTGGAAAGTTCCGTCTAGTAATCCATAACGGTAATTATAGGAAACTTCCGTGTTATTAAATATTTTATAATAAAGACCCGCATCAAACTTTATATTACGTACGTTCGGATCTACAAGATCTTTTTCCAGATATCCTGTTCTGGAAACATTGAATATCTGGGTTTTTCCATTGATGGTGGCTTTTACCGTAGTCCGGTTATTCCTTTCATCCCCGTATTTGTTCCATAAATTCTGCGCCGGATTATTGCTTCCGCCTAATTCAGAAAAATCAGGGTTGGCTGTTGTAAGATAATTAGGGTTTTGATCAATTAAAGTATTGGAAATCCAGTCTACTCCGGTAAGATAGGAACCATTAATTTTAAAAGCTAATTTATCACTGATCTTTTTAGCATATCTCATGGCAACTTCATGGGTAGAGGCGGCTCCATGACTCGCATCATCTATATGATTGAGTCCCCCACGGAGATAAAAACTTAATCCTTCCGTTTTGAATGGATTTTTTGTTTGTAAACTTGCCAGCCCATTAATGGCATTCATGCCATATAAAGCAGAAGCAGCACCAGGTGTGATTTCCAAAGACTGAATATCCAGCTCTGTAGGTCCAATGGCATTTCCCAATGGAACCCCAAGGGTTGCGGCCTGTACGTCTACACCATCTACCAGCTGCATGAACCTGAAATTATTTGGAGAATTGAATCCTCGTGCATTAGGAACTTTCAAGGTAAGACTTGAAGTTAACAGCTGGACACCTTTTACATTTTCAAGTGTTTCATAAAAAGAAGGGGCAGGGGTTTCACGGATAGCCCTGATCCCTATTTTTTCAATAGAAACAGGAGATGTTAATGACCTCTCTTCTGTTCTTGAGGCGGTAATTACCACATCATCTATAATATGGGCTTGGGAATTAAGTTCAACGGAAATTTTACTTTCTCCGTTAAGAACTTCCACCTGGGTAGGTTCATAGCCTTTTTTTTCTACCGTGATTATAAAAGGAAAGCTTATTCTTGTTCTGAGCTTAAACTCTCCATCTTGTTCACTGATGGCTTCCTCAGAAGTATTTTTAACTTTGATATGAGCTCCCGCAAGATTTCTGTGGTCACTGCTTTGTACGGATCCCGTAATCTCTACTAATTGTTGCTGTCCATAAATTGTAGTTGCGGACAACAGGAATATACCGAATGTATATTTTTTTATCTGTCGGTTATTTGTAAATTTCATATATTAAAGAGTATTTATTCTTAGTTGGTATTTAATTATTGAAAGGAATAACTAACAACACATACTTGAGAAATAAATATTCCTGATAAAGCCGTTTTTTTGATGGTTTGATTTTATTTTTTTCAACATGAAGTGTTTCACTGCGATAAATTTAATTTTTGATAATGGTTCTGAATGTAAAATCTCCGAAAGTCTCTTTTCCGGACTTATGTTGGGAATAATCTGAAAAAAGCGAATCCAGGGTTTCTAAAATTTCAGATTCCTCCAGGTTTTCTTTATACTTTGAATTCAGTCTGGTTCCGAGTCTGTCTCCGCCGATATGCAGATTATATTTTCCGTAAGCCGTTCCTATAAGACCTATTTCAGCATTAGGAGATCTACCGCAGCCATTAGGACAGCCAGTCATTCTGATGGTGATATCATCCTCCTGAAGATGGTATTTTTCAAGAATAGGTTCTATCTTAGTGATCAAGCTGGGAAGATATCGCTGAGCTTCTGCTAAAGCCAGTGAGCAGGTATTAAAAGCTACACACGCAATTGAATTTTTTCGGAGTGCACTCGCCTGGTCTGTATAAGTTGTAATGCCATGTTCCTCAAGAATGGTTTCTATCTCTTTCTTATCTTCCGGCAAAATATCCGCTAAAATTAGATTTTGATTACAGGTAAAACGGAAATTAGCTTTACCGGTTTCCGCCACTTTTAATAATCCGGTTTTTAATAAATATTTTCCTTCATCTAAAACCCTTCCGCTTTCTACAAATAAGGTGAAATACCATTTCCCTTCATGATTTTGTACCCAGCCGTAACGGTCCTTTCTTTGGGTAAATTCGTAAGGGCGTGCTTCTTCAAACTGAAAACCGCATCGTTCTTCCACCAAACGTTTATATTCATCTATTCCCAGTCTGTCAATCGTATATTTCAGACGTGAAAGTTTTCTGTCACTCCTGTTTCCATAATCTCTTTGGACGGTAATAATTTCATAGACTGCTTTTAAAACCTTTTCTTCCGTATCAAGAAATCCGAAAATCGATGCCAGTCGGGCATAGGTTGCTGCATTACCGTGAGTGGCACCAAGTCCGCCTCCGGCTCCAATATTATAACCTTTAAGCTCTCCATTTTCAATAATGGCGATCAATGCAATATCATTAATGAAAACATCTACATCATTATTGGGAGGTACTGCAATTCCTATTTTAAGTTTTCTGGGTAGATATCTGTCCTGATACAAAGGATCAGTAGGGTTCTTTTTTTCTTCAATCTGTTCCTCATCCAGCCATATTTCATAATAGGCAGCCGTTTTAGGAAGACACAGCTCACTTATTTTTGATGCTAATGCATGGACCTTTCCATGTAAAGGAGATTCGGAAGGGTGTGATGAACACGTCACATTCCTGTTAACATCCCCACAAGCTGCAATAGAATCAAGGTGTAGGGTGTTAAAAGATTTTATCGTCGGCTTCGTCTGCGACTTCAATATTCCGTGCAGCTGAACGGTCTGCCGGGTAGTTATTTTTATAGTTCCTGTGGAGTATTGTCCTGCAATATGATGCAGGCCTTCCCATTGTTGAGGGCTGATAAGACCTCCCGGAATTCTTAACCTGATCATATAAGAATACAGCCACTCCAGTTTTTTCTGATTTCTTTCCTCTCTCCGGTCACGGTCATCCTGCTGATACATTCCATGGAATTTTACCAGCTGCTGATCCGGTTCGCGTAATGCCCCCGTATATTGATCTGAAAGACTTTCCTCCAAAGTTCCTCTTAATCCCTTACTTTCGGTTTTTATTTTTTCTACCGGAGACAAGTTTTTCTGTTCTGACATTTTATAATTGTGTTTTGTTATTTTTTATTCTTAGTATACATCCTTTGCAAATCGTTCATTATCTTCAAGCTCGTCAAGATAAAGCTGAGCCTCTTCTTCTGTCTTTCCGTTTTCTTCCAGAATCTCAAGAAGTGTATTTTTTACATCATTGAACATCGGGTCCTTACTTCCGCAGACGTACAGGTGGGCCCCATTTTCCAGCCATTCATAAACCTCGGCTGACTTTTCTTTTAACCGGTGCTGTACATATACTTTCTCCTTTCCGTCCCTTGAAAAAGCCAGATCCAGATTGGATATCGCTCCTGTTTGTAAGAAACTTTGGATCTCCGTCTGATAAAGGAAATCGGTTACGAAATGCTGATCTCCGAAGAACAGCCAGTTTTTTCCTGTAGCTCCGACGGCATCTCTTTCTGTGATGAATGATCTGAAAGGGGCAATTCCGGTTCCCGGGCCGATCATAATAATATCTTTATTTTCGTCTGGAAGTTTAAAGTGATGGGCTTTTTGAATATAGAATTCTACTTTCTGGTCAATATCCAGCTCCGAAAGAAATTCGCTGCAAACACCTACTTTTTCTTTATCATCAATGATAAATCTGTTCTTTGAAACCGTTAAATGAATTTCCGTTGTTCCATGTCCGGATGGAGAAGAAGAAACGGAATATAATCGGGGAGATTGCGACGGTAAAATAGCAATCACCTTTTCAAAATCAATATTCAGGGGGTACTTTTGCAGTAAATCCAATAAACCTAATCTTTCCTCCTGAATAGCATGACCGGTGAGCTCAGCATATTTCTTTATGGTTGATTTGGAAAGATAACTTATATTAAAATGTTGCTTTAAAAGTTCTTCAGCAGAAGCGGTTACTCTTTCTGTAACCACTACTTTCTGAGGATCAAATTGAACGAAATTTAAAATTTCATTCACCCGCTCCACTTTATTGGCAGGAATAACGCCTAATGCGTCTCCCGGTTCATAGTCGATTTCATCCTCAGTTGTGATTTCAATATGATAGGTTTCTTTATTAGATCCGGTATCATTTAAATTGATATGAGTAGCTACAACACCTTCATAATATTTTTTAGTTTGAGAAGAAGAATTAGTAGACGGCTCTTTTTTGGGAAGATCAATTGTCGAGCTTTCTGACTGCAATTTTGCCAGAACACCATTAAACCAATGTTCCGCATCCTTCTGATAATCGGTATCACACTTCTGGATTGGATAAAACTCATGTCCCCCAAGCTCAAGATATCTTTTTTGTACATCTTCCGCAGTTTTACAAAATTCCGGATAGGAAGAATCTCCCAGGCCTAATATTCCAAAGTTAACTTTAGAAAGGTCAATCGTATTTTCCAGGATGTAATCATAAAATTTCTTGGCTAAAATAGGTGGCTCGCCGTCCCCCTGCGTGCTTATTACTAGGAAAAAATATTCTTCTTTCGGCAGATCGTTCAAACGATATTGATCTATACCGGTTAACTTTACCTGAATATGCTGTTTCTTGGCAATAGTCGCCAGCTGTGTTGCCAGCCTTTTTGCATTTCCCGTTTCAGTTCCGTAAGCTAATGTTATCTTTTTAGGCTTTTGATTAACAGGAGGAGTGGCTGATCCTATTTTATCAGAAGAAGTTTCAAGCAATCCTGTGATATAACCATTGACCCATACCAATTCCTGTGGGCTGAATTCCGAGAATAATTTCTTTATACTTTGTAATTTATTTTCAGACAGCATTCTCTACATATTTATAAGTTAGATAATTGTTAAGCTTTTCAACCGGCGGGAAATATTGATCCTCGGAAGAATTGTTCTCCAGCCAGTGGAATTCATCATATAGATTGACTACGTTTCCGATGATGACCAAAGAAGGAGAAATAAATTTTTTGTTTTTTAAAGTAGTTTCATATTCCTCAAAGCTGCACGTATGAACTCTTTGCAGTGGAGTAGTGGCCTGTTCTATGATGGCTATCTTTTTATCCGATGTAATATTTTCTTTTTTTAGTTTTTCAACCAGCTGGGGAAGAGTGGCCACAGACATATAAAAGACAAGAGTATCTTTAGTCCCGGCGAGATCTTTCCAATATTCATCTCCTACGATATCATTTTTATAATAGGTCATAAATCTTACTGCCGTGGTATATTCCCTTGCAGTAAGAGGAATTCCGGAATAAGAGGCAGCTCCTAAGGCGGCTGTAATTCCCGGAATGATTTCATAGGAAATGGCGTGGCTTTTTAAAGCTTTTAGTTCATCAAGGACGTTGGAAAATATGGATACATCCCCTCCCTTTAATCGAGAAACAATTTTCCCTTCCTGAGCATACTGCACCATCATTTCGTTAATGATAGACTGTGGAGTTGAAGCTCCTCTTCTGCACTCTTTGCCTACATGTACGATTTCTCCAGAAAAATAATCTTCTAAAATTTGTGAAGAAACCAATCTGTCAACTAAGACAATATCCGATTTTTGTAGAGCCTTGATGGCTTTTATGGTGATAAGATCCGGATCTCCCGGGCCGGCACCTATTAAATAAACTTTTCCTTTCATTGTATTCTCTACTATTTTTGTAGACTATTGAGTTAAAAAAATATCCAACACTTAGGAAGGATAATTTTTGATTTATCTGTTTTTTAAAATAAACCTTCTACAGAGAGATATCTTTCTCCCGTATCATAATTAAAGGTTACGATCTTAACATTCTCTTTTTTGTCGGCTAGAATTTTAGATATTGCCGCTAAAGATGCTCCCGAAGAAATACCTCCGAAAATACCTTCCTCCTTAGCAGCCTTTTGTGCGAAACCGAAAGCTTCATCTTTGCTTACTTTTACGATCTCGTCCAAAATAGAAGTATTTAATATACTTGGAACAAATCCGGCACCGATTCCCTGAAGTGGGTGTGGACCTGGTTCGCCTCCGCTTAAAACAGGAGAAAGTTCCGGCTCTACAGCTATTACCTTAAGATTAGGAAATTTTTGCTTTAAAATTTCACCTACTCCGGTGATATGTCCTCCGGTTCCTACACCGGTCACCAGATAATCCAGGCCATTTGGAAAATCTTTTATAATCTCTTCAGCCGTTGTTTTCTTATGTATTTCAACATTTGCCTGATTGTCAAATTGCTTTGGCATCCATGAATTTTCAGTGGAGCTAATCAGTTCTTCAGCCTTTTCAATAGCACCTTTCATTCCTTTTTCACGGGGTGTTAAAACGAAATTGGCTCCGTATACTTCCATCAGCTTTCTTCTTTCAATACTCATGCTCTCGGGCATCACCAAAGTCAGTTTATATCCTTTTACTGCTGCTACTAATGCTAAACCTATTCCTGTATTTCCGCTGGTAGGTTCAATAATTTGAGTATCCTTATTCAATAATCCTTTAGCCTCCGCATCTTCTATCATTGCCAATGCAATACGATCCTTGATACTTCCGCCGGGATTATTTTTTTCCAACTTCACATAAACATCATGCTGTGGAAATAATTTTGAAACTCTTACGGTAGGAGTGTTCCCAATGGTTTCTAAAATATTCTGAAATGCCATATCTAATATTTTTGTTAATACTTATTTATATTACGAAATCAATAACATCCGGAAACGGATTATTATCTTTTATTTTTATCTGGTTGGTATGATAAACTACTGAGTTGGAAGGTACAGAATGGGTCAACCAAACATTTCCCCCGATAATGCAGCCTTCACCGATGATCGTCTTTCCACCCAGAATGGTAGCACCTGAGTAAATAACTACATGATCCTGAATAGTGGGATGCCTTTTTAAACTTGCCAGGTCTTTGGATACGTTCAGAGCTCCCAGAGTTACCCCTTGATATATTTTTACATGATCTCCTATCACAGATGTTTCACCGATAACCACACCGGTTCCGTGATCAATAAAAAAATACTTGCCAATTTTTGCCCCGGGATTAATATCTATCCCTGTTTTTCCGTGGGCATATTCACTCATTACTCTCGGAAGAATGGTAATTTTCTGAGAATAAAGCTGGTGGGCAAAACGATGAATAGCGGTAGCAAAGAAACCTGGATAAGAAATAAATATTTCTTCTTTGGATTGAGTGGCAGGGTCAAAATTTAATGTCTCCTCAGCATCTAGCAATAACAGATCATATATATTAGGAACCTGATCAAAAAATTCTTGTACCTGCTGATCTATATAAGAAGAATCTTTCTTTTTGGAGACCTTGCTGATTAAAGTCTTTAACTGATTTCTTAAATAGTCAAATTTGGTTTGCAGCTCTGCAACAGATTGGTAAGCTTCGAGATGATATATAAACAGGGTATCAAACAATTCTTGAATAAAAGCTTCTACCAGATGTTTTTCATGAAAGAGATAACTGTCTTCTTGCTTTTTTGCAAATAGATAATTTAAAAATGCATCTTCTTTATTCTGGTTCTCCATAATTTTTTCTTTAGATAATACAATAAACTTTCCGAAGTAGTACTGTTGAACGATTATTATATTAAATGATCATTTCCGTTATACACATTTTGATACTGTAATCTGGATAGATTTTTTTATTCTGAATCCTTTTCTTTGTGTTTTTAAGTTAGCAAATTTAATACAATAAATTAATCTACCAAATTAGTAGACTAAAAAAATAAATAGAATTTAGATATTTATAGAGATATGTTTCTACACATGTATAAGAATCAGTAACCTTAATAGAAGAACATTTCTATTTTGTCATTCAGAGCGCAGCGAAGAATCTTTTAACAGTTTTCAGTAGTAAAGCTTTCTGTTTTCCTTGCAATCCCAGGCTCCCTTACCGTTTTGTTTCACTATTTCGAAACTACCCTCATTGTATTAGTCATATATAAACCTGGAAGCATGGAATGAGATATCTACCCTATAACACGGACATCATAACTTGTCCTTCAGAGCGCAGCGAAGAATCTTTAACAGTTCTCAGCAGTAAAGCTTCTTTTTTCCTTGCAATCCCTCCCTCATTTCCCTCTTCTAACGGTGTAATATAACTCTATACCCCCCTTCATATCTCTTCCATGATCAATGTTAGTAACGTAATGATAATTCCTAACAATTTATAAAATAGCTAATTACAATAAAAGTTATCCCCAAGTAAAAAAATAGGGATATAAACTTTTGGAATGGGAGACTAAAAGATTCTATCTTTGCAGCACTGAAAAAGAAACAGTAGCGCAGGAGTATAAAATTAAAATTAGCAAACAATCTTTTAAAAAAAGGTATAAAAACTTTTGGATATAGAGATAAAGTTGATTATCTTTGCCCACCCTTTTATCGAGGGTAGCGCAGGAGTTAAGATTGAATTAGGATGGGAATTTAGGGTTATTAAAAAAAAACTTTAATTTTTTTTCAGAAAGATTTGGTCGATAAGAAATAAATACATACTTTTGCACTCGCAAATACGGAATGAAACAGACAGAGGATTAGTTTTGTATGTAGCGAAAGAGAAGAGATCATTGAAATAAGATATAACAACCAAGTAAGGAAAAAACTAAAGCGTTAAAACCTTTGAGAGAGAGATACAAACATACAATGGAGAGTTTGATCCTGGCTCAGGATGAACGCTAGCGGGAGGCCTAACACATGCAAGCCGAGCGGTATAATTCTTTCGGGAATTAGAGAGCGGCGTACGGGTGCGGAACACGTGTGCAACCTGCCTTTATCTGGGGGATAGCCTTCCGAAAGGGAGATTAATACCCCATAATATAATTATTGGCATCAATGATTATTGAAAACTCCGGTGGATAGAGATGGGCACGCGCAAGATTAGATAGTTGGTGAGGTAACGGCTCACCAAGTCAGTGATCTTTAGGGGGCCTGAGAGGGTGATCCCCCACACTGGTACTGAGACACGGACCAGACTCCTACGGGAGGCAGCAGTGAGGAATATTGGACAATGGGTTAGCGCCTGATCCAGCCATCCCGCGTGAAGGACGACGGCCCTATGGGTTGTAAACTTCTTTTGTATAGGGATAAACCTAGATACGTGTATCTAGCTGAAGGTACTATACGAATAAGCACCGGCTAACTCCGTGCCAGCAGCCGCGGTAATACGGAGGGTGCAAGCGTTATCCGGATTTATTGGGTTTAAAGGGTCCGTAGGCTGATTTGTAAGTCAGTGGTGAAATCTCACAGCTTAACTGTGAAACTGCCATTGATACTGCAAGTCTTGAGTGTAGTTGAAGTAGCTGGAATAAGTAGTGTAGCGGTGAAATGCATAGATATTACTTAGAACACCAATTGCGAAGGCAGGTTACTAAGTTACAACTGACGCTGATGGACGAAAGCGTGGGGAGCGAACAGGATTAGATACCCTGGTAGTCCACGCTGTAAACGATGCTAACTCGTTTTTGGGCTTTCGGGTTCAGAGACTAAGCGAAAGTGATAAGTTAGCCACCTGGGGAGTACGAACGCAAGTTTGAAACTCAAAGGAATTGACGGGGGCCCGCACAAGCGGTGGATTATGTGGTTTAATTCGATGATACGCGAGGAACCTTACCAAGGCTTAAATGGGAATTGACAGCTGTAGAAATACGGTTTTCTTCGGACAATTTTCAAGGTGCTGCATGGTTGTCGTCAGCTCGTGCCGTGAGGTGTTAGGTTAAGTCCTGCAACGAGCGCAACCCCTGTCACTAGTTGCCATCATTAAGTTGGGGACTCTAGTGAGACTGCCTACGCAAGTAGAGAGGAAGGTGGGGATGACGTCAAATCATCACGGCCCTTACGCCTTGGGCCACACACGTAATACAATGGCCGGTACAGAGGGCAGCTACACAGCGATGTGATGCGAATCTCGAAAGCCGGTCTCAGTTCGGATTGGAGTCTGCAACTCGACTCTATGAAGCTGGAATCGCTAGTAATCGCGCATCAGCCATGGCGCGGTGAATACGTTCCCGGGCCTTGTACACACCGCCCGTCAAGCCATGGAAGTCTGGGGTACCTGAAGTCGGTGACCGTAAAAGGAGCTGCCTAGGGTAAAACAGGTAACTAGGGCTAAGTCGTAACAAGGTAGCCGTACCGGAAGGTGCGGCTGGAACATCTCATTTTAGAGCGTCGTAAGACGATAAAAAAATTAGTACGCAAGTACAAAAATCTTTCTTAAAGTTAAGCTTTAGTTTTTTTGTTTGGTTGGTATATATATAAGATATAACCCACTAGAAATTAGTATCAGGGAAAGAGAAAGAGACATGAAAAAGGGATTAGAGAATAACCTCTGGCTCATGCCTTATGACTCGTAAAAGAGTCTCGTAGCTCAGCTGGTTAGAGCGCTACACTGATAATGTAGAGGTCGGCAGTTCGAGCCTGCCCGAGACTACTAATTAAAGCGGATAGCAAATAGCGACTAGCTACTGGCCCTTAGCCAATAGCAAGAAGCCCAAAGCTAAAAGCACCTAGCGGGGAATTAGCTCAGCTGGCTAGAGCGCCTGCCTTGCACGCAGGAGGTCAAGGGTTCGACTCCCTTATTCTCCACAGTTTGTATTGGTAAAACTAGACATGTAAACCTCATGACGAGAGCCGTCATTGATACATGAATACGTTTTACATTAATACAGAAGAATTAAAGATCATTGACATTAACGGTAAAGACATCACAAAGAGAAAACCGAGCACTTATAAGTGCTTGAGTAACCTAAAAAAATAGGAAAGAAATCGTTAAGGGCGTATGGCGGATGCCTAGGCTTTCAGAGGCGACGAAGGACGTGGTAAGCTGCGAAAAGCTCGGGGGATTGGCACACACGAATTGATCCCGAGATGTCCGAATGGGGCAACCCAATACATTGAAGATGTATTACCTCTTAGGAGGGGCAAACCCGGAGAACTGAAACATCTAAGTACCCGGAGGAAAAGAAATCGAAGAGATTCCGTAAGTAGTGGCGAGCGAAAGCAGATTAGCCCAAAAGTTTTTATATGTTTAGAGGAATGTTCTGGAAAGAACAATCATAGAAGGTGATAATCCTGTACTCGAAAGGTATATAAAGATGATAAATGAGTATGGCGGGACACGTGAAATCCTGTCTGAATATGGGGGGACCATCCTCCAAGGCTAAATACTCCTGAAAGACCGATAGTGAACAAGTACTGTGAAGGAAAGGTGAAAAGCACTTCGAATAGAAGGGTGAAATAGAACCTGAAACCGTACGCCTACAAGCGGTCGGAGCACCATTAAGGTGTGACGGCGTGCCTTTTGCATAATGAGCCTACGAGTTAATTTTACTAGCGAGGTTAAGTAATTAAGTTACGGAGCCGGAGCGAAAGCGAGTCTGAATAGGGCGGATAGTTAGTAGGATTAGACGCGAAACCTTGTGATCTACCCATGGGCAGGTTGAAGCTCTGGTAACACAGAGTGGAGGACCGAACCGGTTGACGTTGAAAAGTCTTCGGATGACCTGTGGGTAGGGGTGAAAGGCCAATCAAACTGGGAGATAGCTCGTACTCTCCGAAATGCATTTAGGTGCAGCGTCGATGTTAAGTTTATTAGAGGTAGAGCTACTGATTGGATGCGGGGGTTTCACCACCTACCAATTCCTGACAAACTCCGAATGCTAATAAATGTTCGTCGGCAGTGAGGGCATGGGTGCTAAGGTCCATGTCCGAAAGGGAAAGAACCCAGACCACCAGCTAAGGTCCCCAAATATATGCTAAGTTGAAGCAACGCGGTTGAACTGCATTGACAGCTAGGATGTTGGCTTGGAAGCAGCCATTCATTTAAAGAGTGCGTAACAGCTCACTAGTCGAGCGGTTCGGCATGGATAATAATCGGGCATAAGCATATTACCGAAGCTATGGATTTGTACTTTATGTACATCTGGTAGGAGAGCATTCTATTTGCGCCGAAGCAGTATCGTGAGGTATTGTGGAGCGGATAGAAAAGAAAATGTAGGCATAAGTAACGATAAAGGGGGCGAGAAACCCCCTCACCGAAAGACTAAGGTTTCCTCAGCCATGCTAATCAGCTGAGGGTTAGTCGGGACCTAACGCGAACCCGAAAGGGGTAGTGGATGGACAATGGGTTAATATTCCCATACTTGCTCACAATAAAAGGGGACGGTTGGATGTAGCTGCTGGAGACTGACGGAATAGTCAAGGCCTAGCCTTCGGGCGAAGCTGCTGTAGTGTAATCTGATCCAAGAAAAGCCGAAGTGAAGCAACCCGTACCAAAACCGACACAGGTGGTCGAGGAGAGAATCCTAAGGTGCTCGAGTGAGTCGTGGCTAAGGAACTAGGCAAAATAGTCTCGTAACTTCGGAATAAGAGACGCCTCCCTCCGGGGAGGCCGCAGTGAAGAGGCCCAGGCGACTGTTTATCAAAAACACAGGACTCTGCTAAATCGAAAGATGCTGTATAGGGTCTGACACCTGCCCGGTGCTGGAAGGTTAAGGAAGGTGCTTAGCGTAAGCGAAGGCATTAACTGAAGCCCCAGTAAACGGCGGCCGTAACTATAACGGTCCTAAGGTAGCGAAATTCCTTGTCGGGTAAGTTCCGACCTGCACGAATGGTGTAACGATCTGGGCACTGTCTCAGCCACGAGCTCGGTGAAATTGTAGTATCGGTGAAGATGCCGATTACCCGCAATGGGACGAAAAGACCCTGTGAACCTTTACTATAACTTCGTATTGACTTTGAGTAAACAATGTGTAGGATAGGTGGGAGGCTATGAAGCTTGCACGCTAGTGTAGGTGGAGCCAACGTTGAAATACCACCCTTTGTTTACTTGGAGCCTAACTTCGAAAGAAGGACATTGCGTGGTGGGTAGTTTGACTGGGGTGGTCGCCTCCAAAAGAGTAACGGAGGCTTTCAAAGGTACCCTCAGCACGCTTGGTAACCGTGCGTAGAGTGTAATGGCATAAGGGTGCTTGACTGTGAGACCAACAAGTCGATCAGGTGCGAAAGCAGGACATAGTGATCCGGTGGTTCCGTATGGAAGGGCCATCGCTCATAGGATAAAAGGTACTCCGGGGATAACAGGCTAGTCTCCCCCAAGAGCTCACATCGACGGGGAGGTTCGGCACCTCGATGTCGGCTCGTCACATCCTGGGGCTGGAGAAGGTCCCAAGGGTTGGGCTGTTCGCCCATTAAAGTGGCACGCGAGCTGGGTTCAGAACGTCGTGAGACAGTTCGGTCTCTATCTATTGCGGGCGTTAGATGTTTGAGAGGACTTGATTCTAGTACGAGAGGACCGAATTGAACAAACCTCTGGTGTATCAGTTGTACCGCCAGGTGCACCGCTGAGTAGCTATGTTTGGAAGAGATAAGCACTGAAAGCATATAAGTGCGAAACTCGCCTCAAGATGAGACATCTTTTAAGGGTCGTTGTAGATGACGACGTTGATAGGCTACAGGTGTAAAGTTGGTAACAGCATAGCCGAGTAGTACTAATTACCCGTAGATTTATAGCCTATTAGGTTTATTTTACAGAAAACTGTAAACCAAGCCTTATAAGTGCGCTACAGGTTTTGCCTTTGTGATGAAATTTACCGATAAACAAGCAGTATGCTTTATGCTGTAAGCCAAGAGCTTATAGCCTACTGCCTACAGCTATATACCTTCTTTAGGGTGGTTTTAGCGGTGGGGCTCACCTGTTCCCATTCCGAACACAGAAGTTAAGCCCACCAGCGCCGATGGTACTGCTAACGCGGGAGAGTAGGTCGCCGCCAGTTTTTATTTAAAAGTCTCATACTGATGTATGAGACTTTTTTGTTTTTTTACAATAATACAATACACGCAATACCGTACAACCCATAATCCGGAAGTAGTATAGCTAGGGATGGCGAAGAAGCCTTTATATAACTCTTTATAAAAAGACAAACCAATCTATTTAAAACAAGACAGAAACCCCACAGAATAGTTATCCATCAGAAACATATATAGCTAGGGATTGCGAATGCACATTTTATATAATCCTTATACAAATGAAATAGAAGCTACTAAAGCAAGACAGAGATCATATAGAAAGATATCCATCAGAAACATCTCTAGGTAGGGATTGCGAATGAAACTTTATATAACTCTTTATACACAGCCAACTCAATCCACTAAAGCAAGACAGAACCCCCACAGAATAGATATCCACCAGAAACATCTCTAGGTAGGGATTGCAAATGAACTTTTATATAACTCCTTATACACAGCCTACTGAACTTACTAAAGTAAGACAGAAATCCCACAGAATAGACATTCTACTAAAATGAGTAACCTATCGAAGTTCTCTTCTTCAAACTATGAGAAACAGCTCCTAAAATAGCAAGAGATTAAAAACTCTATCCTCAAACCCTAGTACTGCTAAACTATTATTACTCTCAAACCCTTACACACACTTCACTACTACCAAATAAAAAAGCCCAGAGAATAAATTCCCTGAGCCCTATTTAATTTCTTATTAAAAGAATATTTATCAATAAGGTTACGAAGATGTAGTCTGAACCTTTTTCAGGTCCAACAAATCAAAATGTATTCTGATATTACCTATATTACTCCAGGTAGCAAATTTAAAGGTAATGAAGCCTAAAAGCATGCCTAGTGTATTAAGAAATACGTCATCAATGTCAGCCACACCTCTGCCCGTGAAATATTGGGTAGTCTCTATTAAACTTATCGTAATTAAGAAAAACAAGGTAATCGGAATGAAATAATTGAATTTTCTGATACATAATCCTAGCCAACCAAAAGGGCTGAAAACAAAGATATTTCCAACTATATTAACAATAAATGCCTCTTCTTCAATATTATGGTCAGAGAAGAAATGTAAAATCGTATTAAAAGGTCTTACCTGAATATAAGAAATATCCGAAGCTTCTCTACCCGATGCAAAAAACATCATGTATAATAAAAAAATCGTATATAGGCTTATCAGTACTGCAAAATATCTTTTCATAGGTTTCCTTAAAAGGGATTAGTAATAAAAAAGAGTTTGTAGTGTTATTAGTTTTTAGAATTTATCAAATAACAAAAATCTTACCTTAATTTTATTATGTTAAGAAAGTTTATAGTTTTTAACCTTTTTTAACATAATAAAAGTTCATACTAATGAGTATGAACTTTCTTAATATTTCCTATAATAAAAGGTGATTATACTTGAATAACTCCTAAATTGAATTTTTCCTGAATAGGAGAATGGTTCGCAGCTTCTATTCCCATAGATATCCATTTTCTGGTGTCTACCGGATTAATAATAGCATCCGTCCATAATCTTGCAGCAGAATAAGTAGATTCAGTTTGTTTCTGATACTTTTTGGAAATAGAATCCAGAATTTGATTACGTTCTTCTGTAGAGATCTCCTTTCCTTGTTTTTTCAGGGTAGACTCTTGGATCTGCGCCAAAACTTTAGCAGCCTGAGAACCTCCCATCACTGCTAGTTCAGCCCAGGGCCATGATACAATTAATCTTGGATCATAAGCTTTACCGCACATTGCATAATTACCGGCTCCATATGAGTTTCCTGTTATGATTGTAAATTTCGGAACTACGGAATTGGAAACAGCATTTACCATTTTAGCTCCGTCTTTTATAATTCCGCCATGCTCAGATTTTGAGCCTACCATAAAACCGGTAACATCCTGTAAGAAAATTAATGGGATTTTTCTTTGGTTACAATTAGCAATAAACCTCGTAGCCTTGTCCGCGGAGTCTGAATAGATCACTCCTCCGAACTGCATTTCTCCTTTTCCGCTTTTTACCATTTTTCTTTGGTTGGCTACAATTCCTACTGCCCATCCGTCAATTCTTGCTGTGGCACAAACTATCGTTTTTCCATAATCAGGCTTGTATTCTTCATATTCGGAATTATCTACCAAACATTTGATGATCTCATAAGTATCGTATTGTTCAGCCCTGCTTACCGGCATAATTCCAAAGATATCTTCGGGGTTTTGCTTGGGAGGAAAACTTTCGATTCTGTCGAATCCCGCTTTTTCCGGGCTTCCGATTGATTTCATTATATTTTTAATTCTGTCCAGGGCATCCTTATCGTCTTTAGCTTTATAATCCGTAACTCCCGATATGGAACAGTGAGTAGTTGCTCCTCCTAAAGTTTCATTGTCGATGGATTCTCCAATAGCAGCCTTAACGAGATAGCTCCCTGCCAAAAATATAGAACCCGTTTTATCTACAATCATAGCTTCATCACTCATAATAGGCAAATAAGCTCCTCCTGCAACACAGCTTCCCATAACAGCAGAGATCTGAATGATGCCCATGGAGCTCATTTTTGCATTGTTACGGAATATCCGGCCAAAGTGTTCTTTATCAGGGAAAATTTCATCCTGCATAGGAAGGTAAACACCAGCAGAATCTACAAGATAGATAATAGGGAGTTTGTTTTCCATAGCAATCTCCTGAGCCCGTAAATTTTTCTTTCCGGTAATAGGGAACCAGGCTCCTGCTTTTACGGAAGCATCATTAGCTACAACGATACATTGCCTTCCGGATACATAGCCCATTACAACTACAACACCACCGCTCGGACATCCTCCATGCTCTTCGTACATTTCATATCCCGCAAAAGCACCTATTTCAATGGAATCTGAATTTTTATCAAGAAGATATTCAACTCTTTCTCTTGCTGTCATTTTTCCTTCATCCCGAAGTTTTTGAAGTCTTTTTTCACCACCCCCTTTTTTTATGTCAGAAAGCAGACGGGTTATTTCAGATAATTTTAATCTGTTTTGATCCTCTCTTTTATTGAATTCAATGTCCATACAATATCAATTTTTTACGCTTAAAGATAGTCTTTTTGGGAAAAATGAAAAAGGGGAGTGGGTTGCACTTTAAGGGATTGGTTTTCAGAAAATTGTGAAATATTTAACAAAAATATATTTTTTCATAAATTATATTTTTGCTAACTTTACACATGAGTAAAAGAGGGGTGATTTATTTATCCCGATACTTTATTCCTAGTTTATTTTTTTAATAGTTTATTATTTGAAAGCCCCGAAAATTGAACAAATTTTCGGGGTTTTTTATAAAATTTTAAATCAGGGATTAAATCTCATCTCCTAAATAATAAATTCTATTGATGGAAAAATTCCATTATTCTACCATAAAATACAAATATTCTTTTTTAAAGAAAAGCAGCTCATGATAACTTTTAAAACTTCAATAAGGACTTTTGTACTTTATAAGAAATAGAGAATCGATAATATATGTTGTCAGATGTTATATTTTTTTTGATGATTTGTAAAAGGTATTTGTAAATTTGCAGATTTAGATTTAATAATATTCTATATGCAAAAATTAGCTCTTTTCAGGCTGCATCTGATCGTGTTTTTATGGGGATTTACTGCCATTCTGGGAAAGCTTATTCATGCGAATGCACCAATTTTGGTTTTTTACAGAATGTTGTTTGCTGCTGCATTCTTATACTTGTTTATAAGAGTCATTAAAAAAGAGAGTATCAGAGTCTCTAAAAAGCTCTTTTTTCAGCTGGCAGGAGTAGGTTGCTTTATGGCTTTACACTGGCTTTGCTTCTTTTATTCGATTAAAGTCTCAAATGTTTCCATTGCTTTAAGCTGTCTGTCATTATCCACGCTCTTTGCCTCTATAATGGAACCCATTATATTTAGAAGAAAAGTAGACCTCTCCGAGGTCATCATGGGAGTGGTTATAGTGGCCTGCATACTTTTGATCTTTAAAACGGAATTTCAATACAAAGAAGGAATTTTTTACGGGGTTCTATGTGCTGTATTCGGAACTGTATTTTCTGTATTCAACGGAAAACTGTTTGGAAAAACAAGTTCAGGAAATATAATTTTTTATGAAATTTTCTGTGGTTGGGCAGTCCTCAGTCTCTTCTATTTATTTACCGGACAAATATATCAGATGGATGAAATAAATACTCGTGATATTGCGTTAATAGCATTGTTAGCCAGTGTGTTTACTGCTTTTCCGATGTTTGAATCTGTAAAGCTGATGAAGTATATTTCGCCGTTCACTTTAATTTTAACGGTTAATTTGGAGCCTGTCTACGGAATTATATTAGCTTTTTTTATCTTTGGAGAATCGGAGCATATGAGTCCTGTATTTTATATAGCGTCCTTTGTAATGATCCTGGCTATTGTTGTAGACGGATTGATTAAAGCAAGAAAACAAAAAAACTTAACTAAGTGACCTATTTTATATGATAAAAAAATACCTTTTATTGATATTTTCCTTGATATTCGGATTTTCATATTCTCAAATTATCAGAAAATATTCTAATGAATTTCTCAATATCGGAGCTGGAGCCAGGGGATTAGGAATGGGAGGTGCAGTGATATCGAATCAGGATGATGTTTATTCCCCGATGTGGAATCCGGCAGGATTAATGTCGATAGACAGGGATTGGCAGGGTGCGGCTATGCATGCGGAATACTTTGAATCCATAGCAAAATATGATTATTTAGCCTATGCTAAAACATTGGAAACAGGAGTGTTCGGGATTTCAATTGTTAGACTGGGGGTTGACAATATCCTTAATACGACTCAAATGATCGACTCTGAAGGGAACATCGACTATGATAAGATCACCAAATTTTCTCAATCCGATTATGCAGCGATCCTTTCCTATGCTTTTAATCCCGGAGGAAACCCAAATCTTGATGTGGGGGTGAATGCCAAGCTGGTATACAGGAATGTAGGAAAATTTGCTAACGGATATGGGTTCGGGTTTGATGTAGGGGCTATTTATAAAGCGGATAACGGCTGGAAATTCGGAGGTATGCTACGTGATGTAACCACTACGGTTAACTTCTGGACTATTAATCAGAAAGAGCTTTCTACGGTGGTAAACGGAGAGGAGTTCAACCCTGCACCCACGGATAAAATGGAGCTTACAATGCCGAAGTTAAATGTAGGAGCCAGTAAGACCTTTGATATCAACAGTAGTTTATATGTATTGCCGGAAGCCGGAATCAATGTGGATTTTGCGAAAACAGCGGCATTAATTTCAACTGATTTTGCAAGTATTACTCCATATGCCGGAGCCGAATTGGGATATCAGAAAATGATTTTTGTAAGATTAGGGGTAAACCGTTTTCAGAATGTAACGGATATTGAGGACCTCAAAAGAAAAGTTTCTTTCCAGCCAAGTGCAGGGATAGGTATACGTTACCGGGGCCTTACCCTTGATTATGCCATTACCAATTCCGGGATTGGCGGTTCGAACTTTTATTCCAATTTTTTCTCTTTGAAACTGGATATGGGAGCATTTAGAAACGATTGATTTATATTTGTATAGTTTTAAATTTAAAATTAAATGAAAAAGATATTTGTATTCCTATTTTCTTTCGGATTGAGTATGGTGTTCGGACAGAAAGTTTCTGATTTCAGATATGTCCATATCCCTGAAAAGTTTGAGAGTTTTAAAGATAACCAATATGGACTTGATACCTTTTTAGCAAAAGCTCTTAAAGGCAAAAAATACGTAGTCGTACAAGGCTCAAAAGATAGCTGGCCTTCCGAACTCAATGGAAATCCATGCAGCGTGATCAATGCAGAAGTACTGAATGACAGCAGTTTTCTTAGAAATAAAGTACAGCTTAAATTTAAAGACTGTAATGATAAGGAGATTCTTTCTGCCAAGGGATCTTCCAATATCAAAGATTATGAAGAAGGATATCAGGATGCTTTAATGCAGGCTTTAACTTCTGTTCCGGTTTCCAATCCCGTTAATGCCATTGTAGTGGAACAGAAAAAAGAAGTTAAGCAGGAAATTGTTAAAAAAGAAGCTGTTACGGAGGTTTCCACATCTTCAACAGAAAACCAGGGAGCGCAAAAGTTCAGTAATGGAAAAACCAATCTGCAGAAAATACAGATTAGCTCCACTCAGTTTATTCTGGTAGATGGTAACAGTTCGGTTCCTTATGCTACATTTAACACAACCGGTAAAAAAGATGTCTTTAGAGTAAAGCTGTCAAACGGAGCTCATACAATAGGATACTGGGAAGACGGGAATGTGGTTATTGAATTGCCTGCTTCGGGAGAAGAATATACCAAAGAAACTTTCTATAAAAAATAAGAAAATCTCATTATAGAATAAAATTCCCCTAAAAAAGTATCTTACTTTTTAGGGGAATTTTTTATGGGTTGCTGTTGAAGAAGTTGTAGACGATCAACGCTTTGCTTTTTCCAAGGATCTCTTCCAGTGTTTCCAGGCTGGATTCTTTAATACGTTTTACGGATTTGAGTTTAGAAAGTAATAGCTCAATAGTCTTTTCACCTACTCCCGGGATTTCTTCCAATTCAGATTTTATGGTAGAATTTTTTCTCCGGGTCCTGTGATGTTTTACTCCGAAGCGGTGGGCTTCATCCCGTACCCTTTGTAATATTTTTAAAGTTTCCGATTTTTTATCAAGATACAGAGGAATGGAATCTTCAGGGAAATAAATTTCTTCCAATCTCTTTGCGATGCCTATCACCGTTATCTTTCCATAAAGGCCTAATAATTTAAGGCTTTTTACAGCAGAGGAAAGCTGTCCTTTTCCCCCGTCAATTAAAATAAGCTGGGGCAAATCTTCTCCTTCATCCAGCATTCTTTTATATCTCCGGTAGATTACTTCTTCCATCGTAGCAAAATCATTGGGGCCATCTACGGTTTTAGGATGAAAAATCCGGTAATCAGCTTTACTTGCCTTTCCGTCCTTAAAAACCACACACGAAGAAACAGGGTTGGTTCCCTGAATATTGGAATTATCAAAACCTTCAATGTGGCGGGGTTCCACGGGCATCCTCAGTAACTTTTGCATCTCTGCCATAATGCGGTTGGTATGGCGTTCCGGATCTACGATCTGTACTTGCTTCAGCTTTTCAAGACGGTATTCCTTCGCATTTTTTTCCGAGAGTTCTACGATTCTTTTTTTATCACCTACTTTAGGTACAATCAGCTTTACATTGGGAATTTCCACGGTCAGATGAAAGGGTAGAAGAACTTCTTTAGAATCGGAAGCGAATTTCTGCCGGATTTCTATAAGGGCTTCTTCGAGAATGTCTTCATCACTTTCCTCGAGAATTTTTTTAATTTCTGTCGTGAAGCTTTGGATAATATTTCCGTTTCTTATTTTAAAAAAGTTGACATAAGCTGCAGTCTCATCACTGGTCATTCCAAAGACATCCACATCATCAATATTGGGATTGACGACCGTATGCTTGGCCTGATAATCTTCAAGAATATCGAGTCTTTCCTTGATGAGCTGTGCATTTTCAAATTGAAGATTCGAGGCGTGTTTCATCATCTGGGCTACCAGATAATCCTTTGCTTTACGGAAATCTCCTTTGATGATCCCTCTGATGGCATCCACTTTTTCATCATATTCCTCTTTGCTTTCCAATCCTTCACAGGGCCCTTCACAGTTTTTAATGTGGTATTCCAGGCAGACTTTATATTTTCCTTCTTCTATTTTATTGGGAGAAAGGTTGAGATTGCAGGTCCTTAATTTATAAATATGTTTAATGGTGTCCAGTAAGATTTTGGCAGGACGCACCTTGGCATAAGGCCCATAGTATTCCGAACCGTCTTTTATAAGATTCCGGGTAAGGAAAATTCTGGGAAAGTCTTCATTTTTAATGCAGATCCATGGATAGGTCTTATCGTCCTTCAGCATTACATTGTAAAAAGGCTGATGCTCCTTGATCAGGTTATTTTCTAATAGAAGCGCATCATATTCGCTGTTTACAATAGTGGTTTCAAGCCGCTGGATCTTGCCGACCATTATTCTGGTTCGATATCCCGAAAGGTTTTTATTAAAGTAAGAGAGAACCCTCTTTTTAAGATTCTTAGCCTTTCCTACATACAATAGCTGGTCATTCTTATCATAATAACGATAAACACCGGGCTCGGAAGGTAAAGTTTTGAGTTGTAATTCTAAAGAAGGATTCATGAAACAAAATTACGGAATAGTCTTGTTATTTAAAAGTATATAAATACAAAGAATATGATCTGTTTTTTATAAAAATATAGATTAAAATAAAATTTTATAGAAAAAAGAAGACTTATAAATTTATTTTTTTACAGTTATCGTTAAATGTGTAATTTTAGGCAAAATTTTTAGAAATGATATACGGTGTAGATATTTTTAGTTTTCATGATGTATTGGAGATCTGTAAAAATCCGGCTCAGGCGAAGCTTAATAAAAAAGCCAAAGATCAGATCCTGAGATCCCAGGAGAATGTAAGACAGATCGTAGAGTCGGATCAATGTGTGTATGGAATCAACACAGGATTTGGTCCTCTTTGTGATACTAAAATTTCAGCAGATGAAACAGCCCGGCTGCAGTATAATCTGATCATATCACATGCTGTAGGAGTAGGAAAGCCTATCGACAAGGAACTTTCTAAAATAATGATGATCGCTAAGGTCCATGCATTATCAAAAGGTTTTTCAGGAGTTTCACTCGAAGTTATTGAGAGAATGATCCTCATGCTGGAAAAAAATATTATTCCTGTAGTACCGGAACAGGGATCAGTAGGAGCTTCCGGAGATTTGGCTCCGCTGGCACATCTGGTGCTGCCTCTTTTAGGTTTGGGACAGGTTTGGGATGGTAATGCAATTGTAGAAACTTCAAAATCCCTGAAAAAACATCAGTTAAAACCTTTAAGTCTGGGTCCTAAAGAAGGTCTGGGATTGATTAACGGAACACAGTTTATTCTGGCTCATGCTATCAAGGGGCTGGAAAAATTTGAATATTTATTGGATCTTGCGGACGTTACGGCGGCAATGAGTCTGGAAGCTTACAGAGGTTCGGCAAGTCCGTTTAAAAAAGAGCTTCATGAGATCCGCCCTTTTGAAGGAAGTAAAAAGGTGGCCGCGAGAATGGTGAAGCTTTTGAAAGGATCCCAGAACCTAAAAGCACATGAAGACTGTGAAAGAGTTCAGGATCCGTATTCCATGAGATGTGTGCCCCAGGTTCACGGAGCAAGCAGAAACGCTTATGTACACCTTAAAAATATGGCGGAAACGGAATTAAATTCGGTGACGGATAATCCTATTGTATTAAGTGCCAGTGAATCTATTTCAGGAGGAAACTTCCATGGCCAGCTGATGGCTCTTCCGTTGGATTATGCTACGTTGGCAGCAGCAGAATTGGGAAATATTTCAGACAGAAGAAGTTATTTGCTCCTCGAAGGAAAGTATGGACTACCAAGATTGCTTACGGAAAGTTCAGGACTTAATTCCGGGTTTATGATTCCCCAGTATACGGCAGCGGCGTTGGTGACAGAAAACAAAACTTTATGTTTCCCTGCATCGGCGGATTCCATTCCTACGAGTTTAGGGCAGGAAGACCATGTCTCCATGGGAAGTATTTCCGGACGGAAATTTAATCAGGTACTAGGAAATCTGGTTAATATACTGGCTGTGGAGCTTATGTTTGCGGCTCAGGGACTGGAATTCAGAAGACCTGCCAAATGTTCCAAAATCATTGAAGAAAACTTTGATATCCTTCGTTCCCGGGTTAAAAAATTGGAGGATGATAGGCTTATAGGCCAGGATATGCTGGCGATTGCCGATCTTATTAATGAAAGAAAATTTGTAGTAAAAGTTTAATAATTAATGATGAAAAAAATTATTATACTCTGTATGTTCCTGATAGGAATATCTGCTTTTGGCCAGACAAAAGCAGAAAAGATACAGGAACTGATGAAGCTTACGCAAGTCGATAAAATCAGTTTGCAGATGTACACGCAAATTATGGACTATTATAAAAAAAGCTTTTCGGATGTACCGGAAAAGGTCTGGGATGATTTTTTAAATGAAATAGATACCGGTAAGATGATGAAAATGTATATTCCTATCTATGATAAATATTATACAGAGCCGGAAATTGATCAGCTGATCACTTTTTATAAAAGCCCGATTGGGCAGAAGACCATAGAAAATATGCCTGCCCTATTGAAAGAAAGTATGGAAGTGGGTACAAAATATGGAAGAGAAATAGGAGAAAAGATTGTTAAGAAAATGGAGGAGGAATATAACT
Source organism: Chryseobacterium sp. CT-SW4 (assembly GCF_048572715.1). Classification (GTDB taxonomy): domain Bacteria; phylum Bacteroidota; class Bacteroidia; order Flavobacteriales; family Weeksellaceae; genus Chryseobacterium. The sequence goes on along the minus strand of NZ_CP183840.1, from coordinate 3,070,364 downwards.
ATCAGGATCCACCAATGCCCATGCCCTCCAATGAAGAATAGCAATTGGAAAATATAAACAACATGATTATTAAAAGAGTAGACTCTACCAATAAAGAATTTCAGGAATTGGTAAAATATCTTGATGCTGACCTGGCTGAAAGAGATGGTGATGATCATGCTTTCTTCCATCAGTTTAATAAAATAGACATGCTTAAAAACTGTGTAGTAGTTTTTATTGATGATAAGGCGGCTGCTTGTGGAGCTTTTAAACCTTTTACTGAAGAAGAGGGAGCTGTTGAAATTAAACGGATGTATACGGATCCGCAATATAGAAAACAAGGCTTAGCTTCCAGAACCCTCACTGAACTAGAACAATGGGCGAAAGAGCTGGGCTATGAAAAATGTACATTGGAAACCGGAATTAAACAGCCTGAAGCGATTGCTCTTTATGAGAAAAGCAATTATCGCCGGATTCCCAATTACGGGCCATATATAGGAGTTGAAGAGAGCGTTTGTTTTTCAAAGCTTATTTAAATTTTACACGATAAGAATAAATTAATAATAATATAATCTGTATTTCTTTTTCAACGGTTTATAATTCACCATAAAGTGCTATACTTGTAATACCATTTTAAATTATAATAATATGAAAAAGAATGCATTTTATCTTTTTGTTTTGTTTTTTCTTTTTACGTCCTGTAATCAGGAGGAAATCCAGAGTGTTAATCCTGCTATTGAGGTAGTTCAGACCGATCCTTTAACCAAGGAACAGATTAATAATGAAATTAATCAGTCCATTAAAAACTCGGGGTCATTCAGCTGGGCTAAATCCTCCGATCACTTGGTTTGGAGTGCCTTATTTCAAGGTAATAAAATTGCATCGGTAGGCTTTGGTAATTCTTCGAAAGATTTTGACAGAACCCAGTCCCCCGATAACCAAAAGATTCAGGATGAGATTTTGGCCGTTATTCAGAAATATGAGGGAAAAGATCAGGACAGGATTTTGATTACTTCCGACCCGTTTTTGAACCAGGTAGATGTCATTATTGAAAAGCAGGAAACAGTTATTGCACTTCGTAAACTAAAGTCACTTCGTTATCTGGAGCCAGCCGATTACAGGTATTTTGAGGTGGAAGCGCAAGTGAATGGCGGAGCTGCAAAATCAAGCGGAAGTTCGGGTTGCGGTTTTAGTACGGCAACTATAAGCTCAGCAGATTACGTCTCCGTATCACCAAATGCAAAAGCACCATGGGCATTTAAAAACCATAATATCACAAGTGCATGGAACTACAGTACCGGAGCTGGAGTTACGGTAGGACTCATAGACACGGGTGTTTCACCTGAACAGACCTTACTGGGAAGCAGTTTTAATACAGGAGCTTCTTCAGGAAGGACCATCAGCAAATATGGAGTCTATGTAGATTCCACGTGGCCATGGAGCACGGAAACAGACGGTTCCGCAGATCTATGTGGGCATGGAACCAAAATGGCTTCCGTACTCGCAGCTCCGAGAAACAATTCGGGATTACCGGTAGGAGTGGCTTATAATGCGAGTCTTATTACCTATAGAGCTGCATCCAATGTAGTGTTAGACGGTTACCATGAACAAAATGGAGTGAAGACAGCTTTCACGGAACTTGCTAATAATACCCAGGTTAAAATTATTTCCATGTCGATGGGGCATGTATTTTCGGTTGGAAAAATTGAAGATGCCGTTAAATATGCTTATTCAAAAGGGAAACTTATATTCAGTGCCGGGGGTACTTCGACCAGCTTTACCAATTTCGTAGGTGTTATTTTTCCCGCATGGATGCCCGAAGTACAGGCTGTGACAGGTGTAAAAGAAGGGACTTCCAACCAGAAATGTGATGTCTGCCATTCCGGACAGGAAATTGATTTTACTTTTCAGATGGAAAGAGCTTCCGGAAGTTCTGTGCCGGTGCTGAGCTATTATAACGGGCAGGCTGATTACGTAGGCGGATCTTCTGTTGCTACGGCTGCCACGGCAGGGATTGCTGCATTAGTATGGTCGAAAAACCTTTCATGGACCAGGGAACAGGTGCTCAATAAGATGAGACAGTCTGCAACCTACTATTCGAATGTAAACTCAGAATATGGATATGGAAACATTAATGTTTTACAGGCTGTTCAGTAAAATATAAAAAAATAAGAAGGAAATATTTATTTGATATTTCCTTCTTTTTATTTAAAAGCTATTTCTTTAGATTAGCCTATCCTTACACTGGTCATACTTAATGAACCCCCGATTAACGCATCGTTGAATAATGTCAAATTTTCAGATTTATCCTTTAAACCAAGGGTATAAATCAAAGGAAGAAAATGATCAGGAGTCGGAATGGCGTATTGCAGGGAAATACCCTGTTTTTGATAATCGATCATATTTTGGAAATTCCCGTCCAGGATCCAGTTGTTGGTTTTTTCCCGTGCTTCTACCGCCCAGTCCCAGCCGGCCCCCACAGTATTGATATTTTTCCAGTCGATCATTCTTAAATTATGAACGATATTACCGCTTCCGATAATTAGAATTCCTTTTTCCCTGAGTTTATTAAGTCTTCCGGCAAGCTCAAAATGATATTGGGCAGGCTTGGTATAATCAATACTCAGCTGGATCACGGGAATATCCGCATCCGGGTACATATGCTTCAGAACAGACCAGGTTCCGTGATCCAATCCCCATTGATGATCTTCCTCCACCAAAGCCGGACGTAAAAGTTCCACTGTTTCCTTTGCCAGTTCCGGATCACCGGGAGCAGGATATTGTACATCAAATAATGCTTTTGGAAAACCGTAAAAGTCATGAATGGTTTTAGGCATCTCCATAGCCGTCACAAAAGTTCCTTCCGTAAACCAATGGGCGGAAATACACACAATAGCATTAGGCCTCGGAATTTCGGCAGCAGCTTTTCTGAAACCCTGTACAAACTGATTTTCTTCCAGGGCATTCATAGGAGAGCCGTGTCCGAGAAAAAGGACAGGCATTCTTTGGGTATCTTTAAACTGTTGACTGATATTTTGAAGATCGTTGAGATTCATAGGATATAAAAGCGAAAGCTGAAAGGTGCTTTCATAAAAAATTAAAAAGGTTCAAAGGCACACGTCCCCTGAACCTTTATGTATCTATTTGAAATTTATGCTTGTTTTACAAACTGTAATTCACCAGCTACTTTTACTTCATCGCTTACCATAACACCACCAGCTTCTAGGGCAGCATTCCAGTTTAAACCGAAATCTTTTCTGTTGATTTTTCCTTCAAAAGAAAATCCTGCTTTTGTATTTCCCCAAGGATCTTTATTGATTCCTCCGAAATCTACATCTAAAGTCACCGGCTTGGTAATTCCATTAATGGTAAGGTTTCCGGTAACGGTATTATTCAGGGCTTTAGATTCGAAAGTAATAGTAGGATGTTGCTCCGCATTGAAAAATTCTTCAGATTTCAAGTGGTTGTCACGGTCTGTATTATTAGTAAAAACAGAACCTGTCTGAATCGTTGCAATGGTAGTTGCATTCTGAAAAGTATCGTCTTCTGAATCGATTTCCGCATTGAAATCTCTGAAACTTCCTTTTACATTTGAAATCATCATGTGTTTTACTTTGAAAGTAATTTCACTATGAGTTGGGTCTAAATTCCATTTTGTAGCCATTGTAATTATTTTTATTTGTTAATGTTTTCAGCAAATTTAGAGGATAAGACAAATAAGAATCGTTGATCTAAATCAAGAAATGGTATTTGCTCTACTTCTTTAGGAAAAGGCTAAACTTCTCTTAATAATTATATAATAACAGCTTCATAAGACAGCCTTAAGGTAGGAATTTTTTTTGAAAAATATAAAGATTTAAGAATATATTTCATTTAACATTTTTTAACGGTTGGGTTTTATTTCTTACTTTTGACGGATTCAATTTTATACAATGAAATTATATAAACTTTCTTTATTGACGGTTGTTTTAAGCGGAACTGTTTTCGCTCAGACGCAGAAATTTACCATGGCAGAAGCGGTAAATGGATTAAGAACAAACCTGGCTGTAAAAAATATTTCTCAATTTTCATGGTCAGAAGACGGAAAATCCTATATTCAGGCTGTTAAAAACGGATATTTAATTACAGATATAAAAACGAATAAACAGGATACGCTGGTATCTCTGTCTCAGCTTAGCTCCTCTTTCTCAGGTAAAAAGCTGGAAGCCCTTCCGCCGGTAAAATTCTTTAACAACTCGAACGCTTATTTTACGGCAGATGATCAAATGTACTGGATTGAAAAGTCGGGGGCTGACTGGAAAATAAAGAATACAGTTTCTTTAGATAAAGATGTCTCCAATGTGGAAATCCTGGGTGATAATGAAACTATTGCCTTTACCATTAAGAATAATTTATATTTAAATAAAAACGGAAAAACAGTAGCCATTACAAATGATGCTGACGAAAATATCATCAGTGGACAGGCTGTTCACAGAAATGAATTTGGGATAGAGGGAGGAATTTTCCCTTCACCGGATTCGGAAAATATCGCTTTTTACCGGATGGATCAGACGATGGTCGCAGATTATCCCGTGATAGACTGGTCCGTAACACCGGCTGTAAATGAAAATATAAAATACCCGATGGCTGGTAAAGACTCCCATCAGGTAAGCCTGGGTGTGTATAATATTAAGAATAAATCCACAGTGTTTTTAAAGGTGGATGGTGAAAAAGACCAATATCTTACCGCTGTTACATGGAGTCCTGATTCCAAATATATTTTTGTAGCAGTTCTGAACAGGGCACAGAATCATATGAAAATGAATCAGTACAATGCCGTAACGGGTGAGCTGGTGAAAACCTTGTTTGAAGAAAGCAATGATAAATATGTTGAGCCTCAGCATCCTCTTGTATTTTTCCCTAATTCCAATACGGAGTTTATATGGCAGAGCCAGAGAACTGGTTACAATCATTTGTTTCATTACAGTCTGGAGAAAGGTCTTGTTTCCCAGATCACAAAAGGAGATTGGCTGGTTACCGATATCCTGGGATTTAATGAGAAAAAGAAAGAAATTTATTTTGTTTCCACCAAAGAAAGTCCGTTGGAAAGACATTTATATAAAATCAACTGGGCAACTTTTAAAATGCAGCGTATAGACACTGAGGCGGGTATGCATTCCGGTGTGCTGAGCAGTGACGGAAATTATATATTTGATGTGTACAGCAACAGCAATACACCGCGTGTCGCTAATATTATCAATACCAATACCTTAAAATACAATAATATACTTACTTCGGATAATCCGCTGAAAAATTATCAGAGACCGGAAATCAAAAATATAAGCCTGAAAGCAGATGACGGAACTCCTTTGTACGGGAAAATAATTCTTCCGGTAAACTTTGACCCGAATAAGAAATACCCTACGATTGTTTATCTGTATAACGGACCTCATTTACAGCTTGTAACCAATACTTTTCCGGCTTCCGGTAACCTTTGGTACGAATACATGGCCCAAAACGGATATATTATATTTACCATGGACGGAAGAGGTTCTTCCAACCGGGGAATGAAATTTGAGCAGGCCGTTTTCAGAAACCTGGGAACAACAGAAATGAATGACCAGATGAAAGGGGTGGAATACCTGAAATCTTTACCCTATGTAGATGCAGACAGAATGGGAATCCATGGATGGAGTTTCGGAGGATTTATGACAACAAGTTTTATGCTTCGCCATCCGGAAGTTTTTAAAGTGGGAGTAGCAGGAGGGCCGGTAATCGACTGGAATATGTATGAAATTATGTACACCGAAAGATATATGGATACCCCGAAAGAAAACCCGAAAGGATATGCAGCTGCCAATCTTCTCGATAAGGTACAGAACCTTAAAGGAAAGCTGCTAATGATCCATGGAGCGCAGGATAATGTGGTAGTATGGCAACATTCTATTAAATTTATTAAAGCAGCAGTAGATAACGGAGTGCAGCTGGATTATTTTGTATATCCTGGACACGAGCATAATGTAATAGGAAAAGATAGGGTTCATCTAATGCAGAAAGTAACCGATTATTTTGATGAATATCTCAAAAAATAACAATAATGAGAATCCGGCTAAAGCCGGATTTTTTATTTAAAAATCTAAATGTGACGATCTTAACATTCATCAATGGAATTTTAAAACCGGTATGCTAATTTTGCTTAAAATTAATCAGTTATGGAATTAGGAATAGGAATGTTTGGCGATTTAGCCTTCGATCAAAATACAGGAAAATTTAGAGATGCCGGAGTTAAAATTAAAGAAATTCTGGAGCAGATACAATTAATGGATAAAGTAGGATTGGATGTCTTTGCAATGGGAGAGCATCACCGTCCGGACTATGCGGTTTCTTCTCCGGAAATTATTTTGGCTGCTGCGGCAAGTACTACAAAACATATTAAATTAGCCAGTGGAGTTACCGTATTAAGCTCATCGGAGCCGGTAAAGGTATATGAAGACTTTTCCACCGTAGATTTAATTTCGGATGGAAGAGCGGAAATATTCGTAGGCCGTGGAAGTTTCATTGAATCTTTTCCTCTTTACGGATATTCATTAAATGACTATGAGCAGCTGTTTGAAGAAAAACTTGACCTTTTATTAAAGATTAATAACGAAGAAAATGTTTCCTGGTCCGGAAAGTTACGTGCTCCTATGGAAAATCAAACCGTTTATCCTAGAGCTAAAAATAATGGAAAACTTCCGATCTGGATTGCGGTAGGAGGAACACCTCAGTCGGTTCTGAGAGCAGCGAAGCTTGGGCTGCCGTTAATTGTAGCAATTATCGGAGGAATGCCTGTTCAGTTTAAGAGTCTGATCGATTTCTACAAGCAGGAATATGAAAAAGCCGGTCATGATCTGTCGCAAATGCAGATTGCCATCCATTCGCACACCTTCGTAAGCGATGATAAAGAGGTGATCGATGGGTACTTTTATAATTACAAATCCCAGATGGATAGAATAGGTGCCAGCAGGGGATGGGCTCCTTATACAAAAATGCAGTATGACGATGGTAAAAGTAAAGACGGAGCATTGTTCATAGGAAGCTCAGATGAGGTAGCAGATAAAATTGCTTACATGAAAGAGATTTTTGGAATTACAAGGTTTATCGGGCATATGGATGTCGGAGATCCTTCTCATGAAATCATGATGAAATCTATCGAACTGTTCGGGGATAAAGTATTACCTCAGGTTAAATAAGAATTTCACATAAAAATAAAAATCTCCATTGTTCTTACAGTGGAGATTTGTTATTATAAAAAGCAGGGAAACCCAATAAAGTCCAATTTTTCTTTGAAATGTTAAATAATTAGTTTTCATTAAAGATGGATGGGTGCTACGGATCATATAGATCTCTGGAATGGCTTATCTTTGAAAGCCGGTACTCCTGACTATTTAAGCTACGGAGTGGAAATATGGTTTTGGAACCTCATTTAAATGAAAACAATATGAAATTAGTTTATTTTTTAATAATCAGTTTTCTCTTAATCAGCTGTAAAAAGAAAGACACGCTATCCACTGTTCCGAATAATAGCTGGGAAATAACCGATACGGTAAAAGTTAACACTGCTTTACTTACACTTGCCAATAATAAAGGAAAAGGACAATTAAGAACATCCTTGGGCTATAAAATCGGAGGAGAAGTGAAAATACAGTGCCCCTGTTACTTTTTAAGAAGCAAGGAAAAGGTGAATAGATACAGCTATCCGGAATTTGATATTTCGGATGCAGTGGTTATACTGGGAAAAGTACACAAAGACAGCCTGAATAAAATATATGGAACAGAGATTCAGGGAGTTTTATTGAAAAAGGACAGCATAATACTCACGAGCGGAGTGCTGAGAAATTATAGTCCGATTGACAAAGAGCTGGGAGTTGATGAAAAAGATTATTGGGGGTTTGCTTCAGGATTATATAATCATTAAAACAGAATAGCATATGTAAAGTTAATTATCTACTTTTATCAAAAAAAATGCAGCAGCCATCCAAAGATCCATTGCACGGAAAAAGACTCGATGCCATTCTCGAAGAATTAGTGGAATACTATCAGGGATTTGAAGGGCTGGGAGAACAGATCAATATCAGATGTTTTACCGACAATCCCAGTATCAGCTCTTCTTTAAAATTTTTAAGGAAGACTCCCTGGGCCCGGGCTAAAGTTGAAAGTCTGTATTTATATGTACTGAGACAGAAAAAGAAAAATGATAAACCTTTATAAACTTAAAGGTTTATCATTTTTTATTTTTAATAGATGTATAGGTTAGATTTTCTCTGCCCAGATTACCCATGTATAAGGAGAAGTTGAGCCTTGTTCAAAGAAAGTGACTCTGTATGCTGAAGGGTTTGCAGCGCCTCTTATCGTTAAATACATAGTATTAATCTCTCCGGAATTAGTAAGACTATCATTAGTGCTATTAGAGAAAGAGCGATAAGTATTATAATCGGAAGGAGTAAAGGTTGCTGTCTTCGTAAAAAAGTCCTGACGGGAAGGAGAATAAGCTTCCATTAAATTCCAATCAGCTATTACATTGGCAGATGGAGCATTAATTAATCTGAATTGGGGTACATTCCCGGAGCTGATGCTAAATTCAAAATCACCGAGCTTTACACTATTAGTAATCACTCCTGTTGCGCTGGAATAAACAATTTTGGTGGTGGTAGAACCACTTGTGGTATTGGTATAAGATACGGCAGCCCACACAGGTGAGGCAGAAGTACCACTGTTAAAATAGAGTCCTACCCCTGTTCCATTGGTAATGGAAGCATTAGTATTATACACAATCAGCCCTGTGGCGGGATTGGTGATGGTAGCGGCGTCTGTAGTGGATTGTAAACTTATCCTTGGAGGAAGAAATCCTTTATTCGAAGTATTAAGTTCCATAATAGCCGATGAGTTGGGGCTTGCGGTACCCACTCCTACATTTCCTGAAGAAGTTACTACAAAATCATTAGCTTGCTGTGAAGCGCTTGGCGCACCGGAGGTACTGTTATCTTTGGCACCGTCCACATGGAGTATAGCCTGAGGATTTGCGGTATTTATACCAACCTGAGCTACTGAAAATATAAAACTGGAAGAACTTAAGAGTAATAATAGTTTTTTCATCTTGAATGTTTAATTAATTTTGAAAAGTTAAAAAAATGAGCTTTAGTTAATGAGAAATTGAGTCTCAGTATGTTTTATGGCTGTTTTTTTAACAACTTAATATTTTTTATTATGGGCCCCACTGCTTAAAATTTTATGGAGCTATTGTTTTGTTGGTTTACTTATATTTTTTCTGCCCAAATTACCCATGTATAAGGAGAGGTTGAACCTTGCTCAAAAAAAGTAACCCTGTATGCTGAAGGATTGGCGGTTCCTCTTATCGTTAAATACATAATATTAATTTCTCCAGAGTTTGTTATACTATCATTGGCGCTATTAGCGAAAGAACGATAGGTATTATAATCTGAAGGAGTAAAGGTGGTAGTTTTTGTATAAAAATCCTGTGCGGCAGGGGAATAAGCTTCCGTTAAATTCCAATCCACAGTCACATTAGCAGATGGCGCATTGACCATCCTGAACTGGGGTACATTTCCCGAACTCAAACTGAATTCAAAATCCCCGAGCTTTACACTATTCGCCAAAACTCCTGTTGCACTGGAATAAATGATTTTGGTAGTGGTGGCCCCACTTGTGGTATTGGTGTAAGAAATAGCCGCCCAAACAGGAGATGCCGCAGTTCCGCTATTAAAATAAATACCTACCCCGTTTCCATTGGTAATGGAAGCATTGGTATTATAGACCACTAATCCTGGAGCGGGACTCGTAATTGTGGCTGCGTCTGTAGTGGATTGTAAACTCACCCTTGGTGGCAGAAATCCTTTATTGGAAGTATTAAGCTCCATAATGGCAGATGCATTAGGACTGGTGGTACCTACTCCCACACTTCCTGATGAAGTTACTACAAAATCATTGGCTTGTTGTAGTGCTTGGTGCTCCTGTAGTACTGTTATCTTTAGCCCCGTCTACATGAAGAATTGCCTGTGGATTATTTGTATTTATGCCAACCTGGGCAAATAAGGGAATGGCACTAAAAAAACTTAGCACTAATAATGATTTTTTCATTTTTTTTGGTTTGAGATTAATCAATCAACAAAGTTAAAGAAAATAGTGAAAATTAAACCTAGCATTACCCATTGATATTATAAATTAATAATATATTATATAAGAATTGATATTCTATTATGCTTTAATATTTCTTATTTAAATCTAATTTAAAAACTCCCCCGAAACATAATACCAGCGTTCATGCATTTTCTGAAAGACGGAAAACTCATGATGGATTTGTGGATTTCCTTCCTCATCGATATAATGAGCTTTAAATTCTACCTGATTAAGGGCAGGAGTTTTGATAATTTCCAATCGTGTCCATTGGTTGATTTCTCCCCATTCCTGTAAATCTTTTTCATTATGATATTTACGTTTTCCGGGCAGTGTGGTTTCCATTAAATATTTCCCATTGGGAATTGCAAAGGCAGAAAAGCGGGAACGCATTAAAGCTTCGGCAGTGGGAGCATGTTTTTCTCCGGTATGATAGGGTTTACAGCATTCCTCATAGGACTTTCCGGAACAGCAGGGACAGTTCATTTCTTCTATTTTAATTGAGAGGGCAATATAATAAAAGAAGCATTCAAAAAAATGCTTCTCCTTAATTTATTTTATTTCGGATAAACTACAATAAAAAAGACCGATAAAATTTAATTTATCTATCAATTTTTAATAATATTCATCTGCAATCAATATTCTACCTTTTTGGCAATATAAAATACATAACCATAGAAGTCTTTATACGTATTATACATGGCAATGTCTTTATTTTGGAGCGCTATAAACTCCTCTGCTGTTTTATTTCCCGCATACTTTTCCAGAAATACTTCCTGAGCTTTAATTAATGGCGTAAAATAATGATCCGTCCAGCAGGTAGTAGGGAGAATAAAGGAGGCAACAGGCATATATCCGGCTTTTTGGATTTGTGCTACTTTATGGGATATCGTATTTATTTCAGGAAAATGAGGTTTACAATACTTCTCAATTTCCGCCGGACGCTGTTCAGTAAACCACGAAGTTTCTGTTACTGCAATATATCCTCCAGGTTTTAAAAATTTCCGCCATTCGGTGAATCCCCGTTCAAAGCCAATATTATAGATGGCTCCTTCCGACCAGATCAGATCCAGCTCTTCATCTTTAAAAGGAAGATTCTCCATAGAGCGGACAATACCCTTCACCCGGTTCTGTACATTCAGTTTTCTGGCGTTATCGTTGAACCGGTCGATAAATGCCGGAAAAATATCAAAGCCTGAAATATGTCCCGGTGTATGTTGTGCCATCACCATCGTCTGTCCACCCGTTCCGCAGCCGATATCTGCAATAACGGATTGGTCCGTAAGGTTATCTATAAAACTAAGGGCTTTCAAGGTTACTTCGGGACTACCAGGCCCCTGTCGCGGTATATTTAAAAAGAATTCACAAATTAAATTAAAATCGAATTCATGAATGGTTGTAATGTTTTCGTTACTCATTGTTATAAAAGTATAGTGTATTCATGGGAAACATCAAAAATGTTTCAGACATGATATACATATTAAAAAAATAAATGAAAAACCACCCCCGGAAAGATTCATCGGGAGCAAAACTTAAGGGACAGTTAGTAAAATACTAACTGTTTACTAAACCAGAATCGTTTGTAATCTGTTTGTCATCCTTCAAAGATAGTGAATTTAACTTAAATAAAATTAGGATGCTTAGCTGTTCCCGGATGACCATTTTCCACTAACGGAAAACAGAGGGAAACTCCCTCTGTTTGTATGATTATTCTCCGGTAATTATTTTATAAATCCTCTGTTTCTTAATAAAGGCTTGATATCAGGGTCATGGCCCGTAAAATCTCTGAATGCCTGGTTCAGATCAACGGAATTTCCGACGGACAGGATGTACTTTCTGAAACGGTCACCGTTTTCACGGGTAAGTCCACCATTATCTTTGATCCATTCCCATGCGTCATTATCAAGAGTTTCGGACCACAGATAAGCATAATATCCGGCTGAGTAACCACCTCCCCAGATGTGTGCAAAATAAGGAGTGTGATATCTCGGAGGAACGGTCGCCAAAGTAAATCCGTGTCTGGCTAAAGATTGTTTTTCAAAATCCAGAACCGGGATCAGCTGACTTTCATTGGTCACCGTATGCCAGTCCATATCCAGGGCGGCAGCAGAAACAAGTTCCGTGGTCATATATCCCTGATTAAAGTTTGCCGCTTTTTTAATTTTATCTACCAAAGCCTGAGGAATAGGCTGCTTAGACTCATAATGAACGGCATAGTTTTTCAAGATTACAGGATCTAGAGCCCAATGTTCATTAATCTGGGATGGGAATTCTACAAAATCCCTTGGAACATTCGTACCTGAAAGAGAAGGGTACTTCTGACTCGCAAACATTCCGTGGATGGAATGCCCAAATTCATGGAACATGGTAGTTACATCATCATAGCTTATTAAAGAAGGCTTGCCCGGTGCAGGCTTCTGATAATTGAAACAGTTCACGATAACGGGTTTGGTTCCCAGAAGATAAGACTGTTCCACAAAATTGCTCATCCATGCACCACCGTTTTTAGAATCCCTGGTATAAAAGTCCAGATAATAAATTGCAATAGACTTACCATCGTGGTCAAAAACTTCGTAAGCTACCACATCAGGGTGGTAAACCGGTAAATCGGTTCTCTTTTTAAAAGTAATTCCGTAGAATTTTTCAGCAGCGTAGAAAACACCTTTCTCCAATACGGTCGTTACTTCAAAATAAGGTTTAATCTGATTTTCATCCAGATCATATTTAGCTTTTCTTACCTGCTCGGAATAAAAGTTCCAATCCCAAGGCTCTACTTTAAATCCACCTTTTTGCTGATCGATCAAATCCTGTATATCCTTAGCTTCACGTGCAGCTGTTTCCACAGCAGGAGCCGCAATCTGATTCATAAGCTTGATAGCAGCATCCGGTGTTTTTGCCATTTGATCCTGCAGTTTCCATTCCGCAAAACTTTTCTTTCCTAAAATCTGTGCTTTCTTTAATCGAAGCTGTGCCAGCTTTTCAATAGTTTGCCGGGTATCGTTCCCGTCATTTTTTTCGGCCCGTAGCCATGAAGCTTTAAATAATTTCTCTCTCGTAGCTCTGTTTTTAAGGTTTTGTAAAACAGGTTGCTGAGTAGTATTTTGTAATGCAATCAAATATTTTCCTTCCTGGCCGGCACTTTTAGCGTCAATGGCGGCGGCGGCGATTTCGTCAGAGGTGAGACCGTCCAATTCTTTCGCATCGGAAAAGAAAACACCTCCCTGTTTTCTAGCTTCCAGTAATTTGTTTGAATATTGAGTCGAAAGTGAAGCCAGTTCCTGGTTGACCTGCTTTAATTTTTCCTTATCTGCTGCAGATAAATTAGCTCCCGCAATCTCAAAATTTTGTTTATAATATTGTAAAAGCTTTTTACTTTCGGAATCCAGGCCGTTCTCTTTTATTGCCTTAATTCTTTTATAAAGATTATCATTAAGGTACATTTTATCAGAATGTGCTGCAAAAACAGGAGCATATTCCTCATCCAGAGCCTGCAATGTAGGGTTCGTATTGGCACCTGTTAAATTAGAGAATACAATCATTGCTCTTTTCAGTACCTCACCGCTCTTTTCCAAAGCTACGATGGTGTTTTCAAAGGTAGGAGCATCAGGATTATCCGCAATTTTCACTATTTCGGCATCATGCTGTTTCAACCCGAAATCAAAAGCGGGTTTAAAGTGTTCATCTTTGATTTTATCAAATTCCGGAGCTTCATATTGAAGCCTGCTTTTTTTCATGAAAGGATTGGATGACAAGGAAGGATCAAGGTGCTGAGCTTCCTGCTGAGTATCTTTTGTTTTCATTGTTGTACAAGAGTAGTTAAATGCCAAGGCAGAAATTAATAATACTGATGAAATATTTTTCATAAATTAGTTGTTATTAAAATATAAAGATATTAAAACTTAACGTATAAAAGCAGTAAACATGAGATCTACAACCATTTTTATTTTTTCAGCTTTTGTGTTATTGTCTTCATGCAAAGATAAGCATGAAAGGCAGGACAGGAAAAGTGACTGGGTATCAAAAGTTACCAATAAAGATAATGGCCCTGAGCGTCAGAAGGAATACAGCGGTGATTTTGATGAAATTGAAGTTTCGCAGGCTATAGAAGCCGAAGTAATAAAATCGGAAACAGAGAGAGTCGTAGTTTCCGCTCCCGAAAATATCATTAATGAAATTTTAATTGATAACGATGGCGGAAAATTACATATTCATTACAAACCGGGAATCCGTGTGATGAATACCAGTAAAGTGACAGCGAAGATCTATGCCAGGGATTTCAACAAACTAAAAGCCAGTTCCGCAGCTAAAATCAAAGTAAAAGATCAGTTTACCCAGGAAAAAACAGATATAGATGCTTCCAGTGCAGCCAGTATTTCCGGACATATTGAAGCCAATGAGCTTGACATCAATGTAAGCAGCAGCAGTAGCTTTGAAGGAAAGATTTGGGCCGTAGATTTAGACGTTGAAGCCTCTTCTGCAGCGAGTGTAAGTATATCGGGTAAATCTAAAAATGCAGATCTGAGTGCTTCTTCAGGAAGCAGCATTTCCGGCAAAGAAGTAGTGGTGGATCATTTAAAGGCAGACGCTTCCAGTGGAAGTAGTATTGAAATAAGTGCCACTTCAGCAGTAGAAGGTAAAGCGTCCTCAGGAGGAAGTGTTAATGTTTACAAAAAAGGAAACTTAACAACTATTAATAAACAGGAGAATAGCGGCGGAAGTGTCAGTATTCAATAATTATAAAAATCGACTTTCCTTGGAAAGTCGATTTTATTTTCAGATTATTTTATTCCGGAAACTACCCGGCCGTTAAGCGGCTGGATTGGCCGGTTATTACTTTTCGGAAGATGTTTGGCAATATCCTTAATTTCCTCTTCGGTCATTTCAATCGGGTTTTTGAATAGCACCCAAGTCACATTGTCTGAGCACGGAGGAGTCGTAAGGGAGCCTGCGTAAGTATAATGAGCCTTATTATGAGGGTACATTTTTTCAGGATTAAAGTTGATCTCAATATCTTCTTTTCCGTTTTTAGCTAAGCTTTTAAAAACTTTCAGCTTCTCAAAATGAGAGTTTTCGGCACCCTCTTTAGCCATTACTGCAATTACAAGAACAGATCCGTCCAGAGCCTTATGTACGAAGTGAAGTTCCAGAGGATAACGTATTCCGTCTATCGTATGTTCAGATTCCTCATGAGCATGAAACTGAAGCAGGAAATACTTTTTGTTATTATAAATAACATAATTTCCTTCTTTAAAATCAAACTGCAGCGTGTGACCGTTATCGGTGATATTCTTTATATCCCCGGCATCATAATGGAATTCCGGTTTTGCCCCTTTCTTAGAAGCTACTGCCGAAGTCAGAATATCAATAGGAGACTGTGCGGAACTTTTACCGCACTTTTCGTTACCTTCAATTTCTCCCCAGTGTTCAGGAGCTTCATTGCCTTCATATCCCCAGTGATGTTGGGCATTTACGAACCCTAGAGTACAGAGACTCATAGTTAAAAAAAATTTTTTCATTAGATGGTTTTTGTTTGAAAAGTTATTTACCTTGAAGAAATAGGGAAATCCCAATTGTAAATAACAATGCAAAGTTACCACTTCAGGTATAGGAAATTATGGAAGAATAATTGATTTATTGTATAGAAAAAATAAGCACCTTATCATTTTTTATAAAAAAATGGGATTTTAAAAATTAATTACCGTTTTCTTCGTCATTGAGCAAAGAATCATCCGAATTATTAAAATCGAAATTTAAATTGTCATAGGCCAGTAATTCCTCTTCTCTCTGAAGAATTTCTTTAGTCGTAAAGAGGGCGAAATCATTATCTTCTTTCCGGATTTTAGCGAGTTTTCTTACGGAAGCCTTATCAATAGCCATAAATCTTTGTCCGAGACGTCTTGCCGCATATTTTCTCATACCGGTTTCATGAAGAACATCTACTGCCATATCCACAGCGGTTCCCAATGTTTCACGATATATATTTTCAATACCATTGTTGAGGTAATCATAGGCGTCAATTCTGTTTTTAGCCCTTACAAATATCTTTACATCAGGATAATGCTCACGAACCATGTCCGCAATAAATTTGTTATCATCCGGATCGTCAAGACATAGCACGAGAATTTCAGCATCTTCAATTCCGGCCGCCCGTAATATAGGAATCCGGGTAGCATCACCAAAATATACTTTAAAACCGTAGCTTCTCAGCATTTTTACACGGTCCGAATCCCTGTCCAGCACTGTTGCTGAGATTTTATTGGCTTTTAAAAGTCTTCCCACCGTACTTCCAAAATGTCCGAACCCTACGATAATAATTTTCTTCTGGGGAACCTGGTCATCAAGGATATTAAAGTCACTTTCTTCCGGAGGGATCTGGTTGATGAACCTGGGCGAAAGAAACTTTTCATTGATGATAAGCAGGAATGGGGTAATGCACATGGTAATAGCGGTAACCGCCATCATTTGAGCATTCATTTCAGGACTTAGAAGATAAAGATTGGAGGCGAAATTTATCAGTACGAAAGCAAATTCTCCCACCTGGGAAAGAGCAAAAGCATAAAATAAGCTTTGCGGTGTATCTATCCGGAAAAACTTTCCGATGGCATAGAGGACCATAAACTTCACCACCAAAACGACAAAAACCGTACTGAATATAAACAACGGATCATTTTGGATAATATTAAAATTGATGGTGGAACCTACACTTACAAAAAAGACGGCGAGCAACAATCCTTTAAAAGGATCGATCTGGGCTTCCAGTTCATGACGGAATTCACTGTTGGCAAGCATCACACCGGCAAGGAAAGCACCTAAGGCAGGGGATAGGCCGATGGCCACCATTAATTCCGAAACACCGATTACCAAAAACAGGGAAGATGCCGTCAAAAGCTCTGTCATTCCGGATTTCGAGACATATCTTAAAAAAGGAACAAATACATATTTACCTAATAAAATGAGAATAGTAACTCCTAAAATTACCGTTCCCGCCTGCAGCCATTCAGGAAGCTTTTGAATAAGGATCTGTATTTCATTGTCGTGATGTCGCGATTTATAATTGGCAATAATAGGTAAAAGGGCCAGAATCGGGATTACAGCGATATCCTGGAATAATAAGGTCGCAAATGAAGCTTCTCCGGCAGTGGTTTTTAAATTGTTTTTTTCCTGTAAGGTCTGAAGGACAATGGCAGTGGAAGACAAAGCGAAACACATCGCAACGGCAATTGCCTTATCCACTTTCCACCCGAAGGTAACGAAGATCATAAATAACAAGGCGATCGTAAGCAGCATCTGGGTAAGCCCCAATCCTACGATCTTTTTCCGCATATCCCAAAACTTCCGGGGTTCCAATTCCAGGCCTACCAGAAACAAAAGCATAATAACCCCAAACTCACTGGCATGCATAATGTCGTTAACATCTTTTCCGGTAAGTTTAAGAACATAGGGGCCAATAATAATTCCTCCGGCAATATATCCTATCACAGAACTTAAGCCTAATTTCCTTGCCAGCGGTACCATGATAATGGCAACGCCTAAGAAAATCAGGGTATTCATAGCTAGGGTAGACTCCATATTTTTATTGGTTCAAAAGATCTGCGAATTCTCTTTTATGAACGATAATTTGTTTTTTAGTTAATTTATTGGCTTCGTAAACTATTTTGATATGCTTAATATCAGCTTTAAAAACATTCAGGACTACAATCAGCCCGCTTATAATTTCTTCAATCGTATATTGATAGGTACCGGTTTTACTGAACGATGTTTCTTTTCCGCCGGTGGTGACCAGAATATAAACTTCTTTGCCTTCAAGTGGATTATCGGCTCCTTCTTTCAGCCAGTCCCTGTCAAAGACTTCATCAATCCATAAGCGGAGGAGGGGAGGAATCCCAAACCAGATAATAGGAAACTGAAAAATAAAACGGTCGAAATCCTTCAGACGTTTTCGCTCTCTGAATGCTGCGATATGAAAATCCGGATATTCTTCATAAAGATCTCTAAGCGTATAATGCTGATGCCGTACATAGAAATTGATCAATTCTACATTAGAATTGGAGTGTTCCAGATAGGGGTGTGCAAAAACCACCAGCGTCTTTTTCATAACCCGTTTTTAGTAAATTTAACAAAAAATAATTAATAATGCTATTTTAAAGGGTGTTTTATTGATTTATTAATATTAAAATAGCAAATACCCCCTAGATAAAACAAATGGAAAGAATAAAAATTCAAGTTTTTTAAGAAAAAAATAATCGACCAATAAATGATCGATTAAGTCTATTTTTATGTTACCATCCGCCTGAGGCACCTCCGCCGCCAAAGCTTCCGCCACCACCGAATCCGCCGAAACCTCCTCCTGAGCTTCCGCCACCGAATCCACCGCCGCCGAAGCTGCCTGGGAACGGGAAAAATCCACCCGGATAATTTCTGCGTCCTCTGCGGGTAATAATTACATCATCATCATCGTTATTTCCACCTCCGCCTCCTCTGTTACTGAATAAAATAATCAGGATAATAAAAATGATAAAGGCGATGAAAATAGTTTTAAAAAGGCTAAGGTCCCCCGAATCTTTATATTGAGGTTTAAATTTACCCTGTACCGTTTCCATAAGGGCGGTAGTCCCACGGTCAATTCCCTCGTACCATAAGCCCTGCTTAAAGTTCGGAGCTACTATATAATCAATAATCTGTCCGGCTACCGATGCCGTTAAATATGTTTCTACGGCTCTACCTTGCTGGATGGCCATGGTCCTGTCCTCTGTGGCAATCAGAAAAACAATTCCGTTATCCACATTTTTTTTCCCGATTCCCCATTCCTGACCAAACATCGTTGCTAAAAAATTGATGTCCTGTCCTTTGGTAGAAGGTATGATAATAACTTCAATCTCCGTGGAAGTGGAATCCGCAAATTTGATGAGCTTATTATTAAGAGCATCTTTCTCCTGTTGGGAAAGCAGCCCTGCTTCATCATATACAGGATATAAAACCGCTGGTTTTTTAGGAATGGTATATTGGGCTGATACAAAGCTGCACAGGCAAATAAATAAAAAAAGGAACGGTATTTTAAGAGAAGGTAATCTCATTCGGAAGTTCATTGTTGTTTTCCCCGGTTACGGGAAAATATTTTTTCAGTTCAAGACCGGTTTTCAAAATAGCACTTTTCAATGCCAGGTAATAATTACCTTTTGCAAATTCTGAGGTAATGTAATCATGCAGCTCATCCCAGTATGATTGATGTACTCTTTCGTGTATTCCTACATCTCCGATTATGGTAAGGTATTTTCGTTCAAAATTAACATGGAAAAGTACAGCATTTCTATCCCTGGTTTTACTCATGCACAGTTCTTTGAAAATTTCAAATGCTATTTTGGCATTATGGTCTTCCGTGGTAGAATCAATGTGCACACGAATTTCTCCGGTAGAATGTTCTTCTGCTGACTGAATGGCTTCCACAAGGGAAGCCATTTGTTGATCTGTAAGAAAATGAGTATTCATTATTTATTCAGAGAAAACTTCTGGTGCTTTATTCGCTCCTGCATCCGCTTTGAATAAAGGCTTCTCTTTAAAGTTGGTGAAGTTTGCTAAAATATTATTAGGAAACTGCTTGATCATCGTATTGTATTCCTGAACGGCATTGTTATAATAAACAGTCTCTGTTCTGATGCTGTTTTCTATAGCAATATACTCTCTTTGGAAATTGATATACTGCTGGTCTGCTTTCAGATTAGGATATTGTTCTACCACAGCCATCAATCTGCTTAATGCTCCGGATAATTCTCCCTGTGCAGCCTGGAATTTTGCCATATCAGCTTCCGTGACATTGGTAGGATCAATGGTTACCGATGTCGCTTTTGATCTGGCTTCGATCACTTTTGTTAAAGTTTCCTGCTCAAATTTGGAATAGGATTTTACCGTTCTTTCCAAATTAGGAATCAAATTAGCTCTTTTCTGATATACGGTCTCCACGTTGGACCATTTTGCATTGACACCCTGTTCCTGAGCTACGAATTTATTATATCCGCTTTTGCCCCAAAAGAATAAAATGACTACAATAACGAGAAGAGCAATGCCTATGGTTCCGGCACTAAAACACCCTTTATTTTTCATAGCTTATTTTTTTAAATTTTATTGTGTTACCCAAATATACAAATTATGTGCTAATTTTGTGAAAAATTATTTTTGATGACAACAATAGTGGTGGCGATGGGAGAAAAAAATGAAATTGGTTTCAACAACCAGTTGCTTTGGCATCTTCCCGAAGATTTGAAACATTTTAAAGAGCTTACATCGGGTCATCCTATTATTATGGGAAGAAAAACCTATGAAAGTATAGGAAGACCTTTACCAAACCGTACCAATATCGTTGTTTCCCGCAAGAAAGACTGGTTTCAGGAAGGGATATTGATAGTGGGAAGTATAAAGGAAGCTTTAAAGTTTGCTAAAAAAATAGATGAGGAAGTATTTGTGATCGGAGGCGGAAACATCTATGAACAGACCATTGATTTCGTTGATAGGTTGGAAGTAACGGTAGTGAAAGCAGATCTGGAAGCGGACACATTTTTTCCTGCCATTAGTGAAAATAACTGGGTAAAGGTGAA
The DNA here is from genome assembly GCF_048572715.1 of Chryseobacterium sp. CT-SW4. Taxonomy (GTDB): domain Bacteria; phylum Bacteroidota; class Bacteroidia; order Flavobacteriales; family Weeksellaceae; genus Chryseobacterium. The sequence goes on along the minus strand of NZ_CP183840.1, from coordinate 3,049,644 downwards.
GGAAACCTGCCACGGAAAGGACGAGAAAAACCCTTATGATTTTTGTTTTCAAACATTTGAAAGAAAGCTTTAAATCTGATTTGTAATTTTTATCTTTGCATTTCTAAATTTTAATAATGAATAAATATATAAAAATTGTAGTTGCGGCACTTCTTATTATAGCAGGAGGTTATATGATGTTTTTTACAAGAAGCTTAGGATGGGGAATCGTAGTTTTCCTTCTGGCAGCTATTCCTATTTTTCTTTTCTTTAAAAATGAAAATATGCTGTTGGCCTTCTGGCAATTGAGAAAACAGAATATGGAAAAAGCATCCAGATTTTTAAATAATATCACCGATTATAAAAGCCAGCTTCATAAGTCCCAATATGGTTATTTCCATTATCTTCAGGGATTGACATTGGCTCAGGATAATCCTACCAAAGTAGAGCCTTTAATGAGAAAAGCACTGGAATATGGTCTTAATATGAAACATGACAGAGCTATGGCTACTTTAAATCTTGCAGCAGTGGCTATCTCGAAAGGAAGAAAACAGGAAGGTCAGAAATTGCTGGAAGAAGCCAAAAGGCTGGACAGCGCAGGCATGATGACGGATCAGATCAAAATGATGAAAGATCAGTTGAAAATGCCTTCTATGCAAAAACATATGCACAACCCAAATATGAGACAGAGAGGAAAATTCTTCTAACAAAAAATAAAAAAGTCCTGTGAAATTTCACGGGACTTTTTATTTGGATTACATTTCAGAATTCTGGTCATATCCGTAAAACCTTGGAATCTGCCAGTGGTATTTCACGGCAAGGGTTCTAATGGCCACAATCAGTAAAATGGTAAATATCTGTACAAAAGTATAAGAAAGGGTGGTATAATGGGTCATTAATAAAAATGCAGATCCACCTATAATACATGCCGTAGCATAGATTTCCTGTCTGAAAATAAGAGGAATCCTGTTAAGCAGGATATCTCGGATAATTCCTCCGAAACAACCGGTGATCGTTCCCAATGCAATACAGATCAATGGATGAATACCTGCGTGGAGTCCTTTCTGAACCCCAATTATAGTAAACAGTCCAAGTCCGAAACTGTCAAAAATAAATAAGGTCACCTTAAAGTTATTTTCCAGGGACTTAAAAATCATAGAAAAAATACTGGTCAGCAGAATCAATCCGCACATGAGAAGATCATGCATCCAGAAAACGGGGATGTCTAATAGTAAATCCCTTACGGTACCTCCTCCTACAGAGGTTATAAAAGCAATGATAAGGACACCGAAAGGATCAAGGCGTTTTTGCATAGCCGCAAAACTTCCCGACATGGAAAAGGCAATCGTTCCTAATATCTCGATGGCAAAATTGAGTTGTTCGTGCATTATATATATGAATGATAAATGATAATATTAATGATCTTCCCTGGCAAATAGTTTACCATTCATCCCTTTCTCTGATTATTTTTTTGCTAATTCCACTCTTACGGATTCCGGAACCAGCAATTCGTATTCACCACCGTGGGTGATGATCTCCCTTACAATGCTGCTGCTTATGAATGATTTTCCTGATGAGGTAAGTAAGAAAACGGTTTCCAGCTTTTTGTGTGCCAGTGTCCTGTTGGTGTGGGCTATTGCTTTTTCAAACTCAAAATCTGCCGGGTTTCTTAACCCTCTGATGATGTAATGGGCATTTTTTTCAAAGCAGTAATCAACGGTTAAGCCTTCAAAATAATCAACCTCTACGTTGGGAAATTCAGCTACGGCATTTTTAATGAACTCCATTCTTTTTTCCAGGGGAAACATATATTTTTTCTGGGAGTTCTGCCCGATTGCAATAATCAGCTTATCAAAAAGAGGAGCCGCTCTTTCTATAATATCATAATGTCCTAAAGTGATGGGATCGAAAGATCCTGGAAAAACAGCGATTCTCATAATTAATTTCTTTTTTTTGCTAATGCTTTTTCAACTTCATTTCCGCACAGGTCTTTTATGGATATTCCATAAATTTTTGCCTGCTGGGGCAGTATACTGGCAGGTGAGAACCCGGGATTGGTATTCATTTCCAGCATATAAGGAATTCCATCCATCAGAATATATTCGCTGCGTGAAAAACCACTCATTCCCAGTGAGTTGTAAGCTCTTTTGGCTATTTCTTCAACACGGATCCGTGTTTCGTCGTCGATTCTTGCGGGGGTAATCTCTTCTGAAGCTCCTTCGTATTTAGCTTGATAATCAAAGAATTCATTTTTAGGAACAATTTCCGTAATTCCTAAAACAATTGTTTCTCCTTGATAATCGATAACGCCTATGGAAACTTCCATTCCGTTCAGGAAGCTTTCAATAAGAATTTCGTCATCTTCTTTAAAAGCCACTTCTGTAGCAGCTTTTAGCTCTGATTTATCTTTTACTTTGGAAATTCCAAGAGAAGAACCGGACTGATTGGGTTTTACAAAGACAGGAAGCCCCAGTTCGCTGATGATTTTTTCTTCATTGACCTCTTCGCCTTTTCTTAAATAGATACTTTTTGCTGAAGGAATTCCATATTTGGATAATACAGCCAATGTATCTTTTTTGTTGAACGTTAAAGCACTCTGGTAAAAATCGCATCCGGTATACGCTTGTCCGATAGCATCCCAGTAGGCCTGCAGGATTCCGTTTTCACCGGGTGTTCCGTGTATGATATTGAAGCAAACATCAAAATTTAACTTTTCGCCATTTTCCAATTCTACAGAAAAGTCTCCTTTATTAATTGCATATTTTTTATCATTCTCATCCAGGAAATACCATTCCTCTTTCAGGATAACAACTTTATAAACATTATACAGGTCTCTGTCCAGGGAATCATAGATTAATTGACCGCTTTTCAATGAAACAACATACTCGTCAGAATAGCCTCCCATTACTACGGCAACATGTTTTTTGCTCATAATAAAATATATCAATTCAGGCAAATTTAATGAAATTATATATTGTCAGAAGTGAAATTGTAAATTTTTAAATCGAAAACCGAAAACTCATCATTATCAAACTCCATTCTAAAATTATTAATTATATTTGCCATGTAATTCAAGTAATTTAAAGTATGCTTAAATCACTTTTCAATTGGAAAGTTTTAGTAAATTTAGTACTGGCGGTCGCAGTTTTTGTGGGGTTGGTATGGCTGACATTCCGTTGGCTGGAATATCATACTAATCATGGGCAGGAGATCCCGGTTCCTAATGTAGTTAATAAATCAGTATATGATGCTATCAAAATCTTAGATGATGCAGGACTGGAGTATGAAGTGGATAGTTTTAAATATGATCCTAAATACAGACCGTTTCAGGTCCTTCAGGTTTATCCTTCTCCGGGATCCCGTGTGAAGGACGGAAGAGCCATTCAGCTTAAAGTAAATCCTAGAACATGGGCTAAAGTAGAAGTTCCGGATGTAATCAATAAATATTCAGGACTTGCTTTCCAGAGATTGGATCAGGTGGGACTGAAAGTAGGAGATACCATTTTTGAACCGAGTATTCAGAAGGATGCCGTGTTAAGAATCTTATATAAAGGTAATGCCGTAAAACCTAGAACCAAACTGCCTAGATTTTCTATCGTGGATGTGGTCATCGGATCGGGGCCTATGAGAAATATTTCTATTCCGAATGTAGTGGGATTAACGGTGAAGGAGGCCCGCGCCGTGATTGCAAGAAGCCTGTTTGAAGTAGGTTTGGTAGAACATGAAGACGGTGGAAAAGATGAATCGGATATTGTCTATTATCAGGATCCTGCAGCAGGAGATGCGAGAGATCAGGGAATGCAGATGGATCTTTGGGCAAGTAAAAAGACACCGGCAGAATTGAGTGCTAAAATTGAACAACTGAATTCCATCTATCGTATGAAGGTAGATTCTTCTCTTCCTCCTTTACATTATGATGAAATACCGGCGTATGATGAGCCTGTATATGAATCTGCACCTCCTCCGGCGCCAGCTCCTAGAAGGGAAGCTCCTAAAGAGCCGGCAAAAACCGAAACAAAACCTGCTGCTACCACGGAAAAACCTAAGGCAGAGGCTAAACCAAAAGCTTCCACTACCGGAAACAATACCAATGCAGCAAGCAGTTCCAATACAGGAAATAACAAAACGACCACCACTGCACAACAGCCGGCTCAAAAGCCTAAAGCTAAAAAGGTAGTCGTAGAGTAAGACTCATTTATAATAAAATTACAGGCTTCAACTTTATATATAATGTTGAAGCCTTTTATGTAAAAAATGAAATAATGACAGAAGATAACGAGGATTTTTTAGATGAAGAATTATTAAACTCCGAAGCTATTGACATAGATGAGGAAAATAAGGGGCTGTATGAACACCTTAATATAACTGTGGACAGCAAACAGGAACCTTTGAGAATTGATAAATTTCTCCTGATTTACAGACAGAATTCTTCAAGAAATAAAATTTCACAGACCTGCAGAGCAGGAAATGTTGTCGTGAACGGTATACCTGTTAAGCAGAATTACCGAGTGAAGCCCGGAGATCAGATTTCTGTATTGCTCACTCATCCTCCGCGGGAAAATGTCATTATTCCTCAGGATATACCCATTAATATTGTATACGAAGATGACGATTTAGTCGTTGTAGATAAAGAAGCGGGAATGGTGGTGCATCCGGGATTCGGGAACTGGGACGGAACGCTGGTGAATGCATTGGCTTTTCATTTTGAAAAAAACGGACAAAAATCGGATCTGGACAGAGTAGGATTGGTGCACAGAATAGATAAAGACACCTCCGGACTGCTCGTTATTGCCAAAAATGAATATGCTCTGAGCTTTCTGGCCAAGCAGTTTTTTGACCGTACTACGAAAAGGCTTTACTGGGCTTTTGTATGGGGAAATATTAAGGACGATGAAGGGACGATAAGAGGACATATCGGACGGCATCCCAAAAACAGGATGCAAATGTCGGTATATGAAGACGGAAGTCAGGGAAAACATGCGGTGACGCATTATAAGGTGTTGGAAAGATTTAAATATATGACGTGGGTGGAATGTAAGCTGGAAACCGGGAGAACCCACCAGATACGGGCTCATTTCAAGCATATCGGACATACGTTGTTTAATGATGAAAGATATGAGGGACATACACCTCTGAGAGGAGTTAATTTGCCTAAGTATAAGCAGTTTATAAAAAACGTTTTTGAAATTTTGCCCAGACATGCCCTCCATGCTCATACTTTAGGTTTTATACATCCGACAACAAAAAAGGAATTGTATTTTGAAAGCCCAATGCCGCAAGATATGGCGGATGCCGTAAAAAAATGGAGAAATTATTTGGAAAACTAAAAATATATTGAGAATTTTTTTATATTTGTTGAATTGAAATCAAGATTTGTTATGAGAAAACTATATGCTATCGTATGTTTAGCTCTTTTGTCGAATGCATACAAAGCACAAGAATCACTACCATATTATCAACAATATCTCTTGGATGGTGACTTCCTGTTTAATCCGGCACAATACGGAAAAACCGATGATGTACAGCTTAATCTCAATTATCAACAGCAATTTTCAAAATTTAGTGAGTCCCCTAATGTACAGTCTATAGGAATTAATGCTAATATTTTCGATAGAGTAGGTGCGGGTATTTCTGTTTTCAGAGACAGTAACGGTCCTATCTCTGCAGGAGGTATTACAGCGGGAGCTTCTTATTTTATTCCTCTAAGTAGTGAAGGGGAGAGAAGAGACCAGTTTTCTTTTGGTACCAGTGTGAACTTCTATAATATGAATTTTGATTATTCAAAAATTAATACGGAAGACGGATATGATCCTTTATTACAAGGTAATGAAAGTAATATTTTCATGGTGTATGCCAACTTTGGTTTGGCTGCAACCTATAAAAACCTATTCGGGGGTGTATCGGTAAACGATATCGCTTTAAGTAATGATGAGTCCATCGTAAACAACTACGAACCTTCTCCAATCAAGTTTTTCCTGAACCTTGGATATGACTGGCATTTTGCAGATAATATGTTTGTAACGCCTTCTGTATTGGTCAACTTGAATACCAATTCAACAAGAATGGTGGATTACAACCTGGTAGCAACTTTCTTTAATGATATCAATTCATTTTCTGCAGGGGTAAGTTACAGAGCGGTTCAAAACAGATTTGACAACCAGCAGCTAAGTATTTCTCCTATCATTAAGGTTAAATTTAATAAATTCATGATCGGTGCCACTTATAACCTTGGATTATCTGATATTCAGGATTATGGCGGAAACAGTTTCATGATCTCTATGGGATATAATTTCGATAACTTTATTAATCGTAGAGGATTTAGATATTAATATGATTTAATTTAAATAAATTTGAGCTCTGATTTTTTCAGGGCTTTTTTTATGATTTATATTCACGTCCCATTCTGCAAGCAAAAGTGTAGTTACTGTAATTTTCATTTCTCGACATCTTTAGATTTTAAAGATGAAATGATGGCTGCGATGAAAAAGGAAATCGGGTTGAGAAAAGATGAACTGACAAATAAAAATCTGCAGTCTTTGTATTTCGGGGGAGGTACTCCCTCCATTCTCAGTGTTGCAGAAATTAACGGGCTTACGGATGAAGTCCTGAAGTATTTCAGCTTTGAAAAGGATATAGAGATCACTTTAGAAGCAAATCCCGATGATCTGGATAAAAACTTTTTGAAGGAATTGTCCCATTCACCGGTGAACCGCCTATCCATAGGAACCCAAAGCTTTTTTGATGAAGACCTTAAATTGATGAACAGGGCTCATAATTCCTCAGAAGCGGAAAGTTCTATTAAGAGAGCTCAGGATTTTGGTTTTGAAAATTTGAGTATTGATCTTATTTATGGCTCCCCGACTTCCCATATGGATATCTGGAAAGAAAACTTAAATAAAACCATTGCGCTGGAAGTTCCGCATATTTCTTCTTATGCCCTTACAGTAGAACCGAAGACAGCGCTGAACAGCTGGATAGCCAAAGGAAAGGTAAGCACGCCCAAAGAAGAAGAGCAGAACCAGGAGTTCTATTATATGCTGGATTTTCTGAAAGATCACGGATTTGATCATTATGAAATTTCCAATTTTGCGAAACCCGGCTTTTATTCCAGGCACAATTCCGCTTATTGGAAGTATAAAGAATATTTGGGTATAGGACCTTCTGCCCATTCTTATAATGGGTTTGATAAAAGAAGCTGGAATGTAGCCAATAATCAGCAATATATCAAAAAGCTTAATGCTAATATAACTGCCTGTGAGTCTGAAATACTCTCTGAGCAGGATCAGTTCAACGAAATGATTATGATAGGGTTAAGAACCAGCTGGGGAGTAAATATGAAGGAGTTGAAAAACAAATTTTCTGAGGAGGTCTATGAAAAGATCATTTCAGAAATCCGGCCTAAGCTGGAGGAAGGTTTTTTAGAAATAGATAATGATCATCTTAAAATCCCTGAAAAACACTGGTTTTTAGCGGATGGAATTGCGTCGGATCTCTTTATGGTTTAATTTTAAAATCTTGATATTTTCCCATAAAAATCATTAATTTTGCATAAAATTTCACCTCTTTTGAAAAATAAAAAACCAGATTATTCGCATCTTTCACCCAAGCAGCCTATTGGTATTTTTGACAGTGGTGTGGGTGGTTTAACGAATGCTAAGGAAATAAAAAGGCTCTTACCTAATGAAGATTTAATTTACTTTGGAGATACCAAGCACCTGCCTTATGGAGATAAATCAAAAGAGGCGATTATTGAGTATTCTACGAAAATTACTAATTTTCTGCTGGAACAGAACTGCAAAGCCATTGTAATAGCCTGTAATACGGCAACAGCCAATGCTTTAACGGAAGTAATAGAATCAGTAGCCGGTAGAGTGCCTGTCATTGACGTTATCAATCCGGTTGCGGAAAAAGTAGCCTATGAAATTCATAATAATATTGGAGTTATTGCTACGAAAGCTACCGTAAATTCAGGGTTGTATAAAAAGAGTATACGTAAGCATAACAAATTTATTAAAGTAGATGAGCTGGCGACCCCTTTGCTGGTTCCTGCCATTGAAGAAGGTTTCAAGAATCATCCTATAACCCATGCTATTATCTATAATTATTTAAGCAACAGCAAGCTTAAAAACATAGAAACATTGATCCTGGGATGTACCCATTATCCTTTATTGATAGACGAGATCAAACAATATTACGGAAATAGGGTAAGGGTAATCGACTCTCCCAATATTGTGGCCAATCATCTGAAGATTATTCTGGATAAATATCACCTTCTGAATGATTGTAACCCCAAACCAAGCTATCATTTCTATCTTTCGGACCTCACTAAAAACTTTGAAAAAATATCCAAGAAATTCTTTGGGAAAAGCATTGATCTGGAATTAAAAGTATTATAAATAAAAAGACTCAGCAATGAGTCTTTTTTTATTCTATTCTTCGGTAGCTTCAATATTCGGGGCAAAAAAGCTGAAACTTACGTTTCCGTATTTCCGGGTATCCTGTAAATTTGGGTGTTCCAGTTTTAAACGGCTCTGATGTTCCAGTATGAAGACTCCGTTTTCTTTTACATATTTATTATTAAGGACAAGGGAGATCATTTCATAATATTTCTTTTCCTCGGTTTCAAAAGGAGCGTCTGCAAAAACGATCTCAAAAGATTTCTTATTCCTGAACTTTTTCAGCCAGTCAAAAACATCTCCTCTCTGGATATTAACCTGTAAAGACATATCCAGTTCCGCAGCGGTAGAATTGATAAAAGCAGTATGCTTAGGGTTCATTTCCACAGAAGTTATATCCTGGCATCCTCTTGAAGCAAACTCAAGGGAAATGGATCCTATACCGGCGAAAAGGTCCAGTACGGAAACAGACTGCATATCGTATTTGTTTTCCAGAATGCTGAATAAAGCTTCTTTTGCAAAATCCGTAGTAGGTCTTACATCAAAATTTTTCGGTGCGGCTATCTTTTTGGCTTTCCATTTGCCGGAGATTATTCTATACATTCTCAGTGAATTTTAAGGTTGTAGGTATATTTCAATAAAGCCTCATATGGCTTAATTTAAAATGAAATTTTTGTTAGGAAGATTATCAAATACGATCTTCAGGCTTTTTACGAATTTTTGCAGCTCGGAAATAAATGTTTCATTTTCCGTAGTCTCCCCATAAGCGAAAAAGTAAGTTTCATTAATTCCAAATCCTATTTTACTCAAAGTAAACATAATGAAGTATAAAAAGTCCACCTCCGAATTTACATCCAGATTATTATATAAAATAACTTTTTGATTGTCGATGGCGAAAAACTCGCACTGATTGTGGTAAAGGTTGATGTGGATTTCCTTACGCCCTTTATGATGAAGAGAGTTTAAAAACTTTTCTCCAGAGAAGTTGAAATGGGCAGGAATAGCCAGCTCCTTTATTTTTTTGTAGAAATCTTTGGGAAATGTATAATAAAACTGAATTTTAAATTTCTTGTTGATAGAAAGCATAAGTTCTTCACTTAGCTTATCAACGGGAGCGTTGAAGGCGATGAGGTCATATCCCGAATCGTGATCTTCAAAACCTTCCGGCATCAGCGTAAAATGATTAAGAGCCGAAATAATCTGCACTTCATCAAATCTTTGCTTGATTAAAATTTCATCCAGTTTATCTGTTAGAAATCCCTCAGGTGTTTCTTCCGTTACAAAATAGGATTTTTCCTCCAAAACCTTTTTGTTCCGGGCTATTTGGTAGATTAATCCGTCTTTGGTAAAAAGTAAGTTAAGTACGTTCATAGTTGAATAATTGCAAATTTAATGAAATTCTACCATTACCGCACCCGATTGATGGTGAAGGATTTCTTTATTATAAAAATCAAGGTGGGTCTGGCTTTCCAGAACACTCCATACCATTTTCTGTAAAGTCCCGTCACCAATGCCATGAACGATTTCCAGCCTTTTTAAATTATTTTTCCTGCAAAACTCCAATACTTCCATAAGCTTTTCCTTTTGTATGAACAGCCTTTCAAAGCTGTCATAGTCGTTCGGATTCTTAACCAGATTATTGAAATGCAGATCCAAAACCATAGGTTTCTTCTGATGTTTTTTGGATGTGATTTTCTGAGGTTCCTGCTTTTGTCTTATCTCTACATTTTCATATATGGATGGATTTTTTGGAACAAGCTTTTCCATAGGATATTGGTGGGTGAAACCATGCTCATCCTTAAAGACTACGGTATTTCCTTTCACGGAAGTAATGATACCGCTTAAATCATCATCAATTACCGAAACCTGATCACCAATTTTCATTTGTTACACTTTTGTACTGTCAGAACGGGTACAAATGTAAGCCTATTTTGGTCCCAATTCAATTATTTCAAGATCTTTTATCTCCGTTTTGTCTATGGTAAAACGCATCATGGTTCTCATTTTGTGCCATCCCTGTTTTCCGCAGGCGCCGGGATTAAGGTGAAGCAGATTGTTCTTTTCATCGAACATGGCTTTTAAAATATGAGAATGTCCCGAAATAAATAACTGGGGAGATTGCCGAAGGATTTCCTCTTTGGCTAAAGGAGAATATCTTCCCGGATATCCGCCGATGTGGATCATTAAAACTTCCACTTCTTCGCAGAAAAAACGATTGACCTCGGGAAACTCTGCACGGATCTTATTATTGTCTATATTGCCATAAACCCCTTTTAAGGGTTTTATCTTTTCAAGCTGTTCAATAACTTCTATGCTTCCAAAATCTCCACCATGCCATATTTCATCGGCCTGCCGGGCATAATCTAAAATTCGGTCATCAATATAAGAATGGGAATCGGAGAGAAGAAGGATGTTTGTCATTACTAATACAATTTAACTGAAGAAAAATTCAATTGTACAAGTTTATAAAAAAAAATCTTTTGTTAACTTTTTTAAACCTGCTTATTTTTAATGCTTATTGAGGATTTATAAGGTTCTGCCGATAAATTTGAAGGCTGAAAAGTGCAAAGATTATTAAAAATACTTACTTTCGCTAAAAAAAATTATGAGGCAAAAACTTTCTTTTCTTCTCTTTCTGTTAGCTGTCGGAATTTTTAATTCGCAGGTCGAAGAGAAAAAGTTAGACGAACTGATCAAAAGTACCTTAAAGACTTTTGATGTTCCGGGAATGTCTGTCGGAATTGTAAAAGATGGTAAGCTGGTGTATGCAAAAGGTTTCGGAGTCCGTTCTTTGACGTCAAAGAATCCAATGGATGAGAAGACTTTGGTGGGAATAGCTTCCAATTCAAAAGGCTTTACATGTACGGCACTGGCTCTGTTGGCTGATGAAGGAAAACTGAATTGGAATGATAAAGTTTCCCAATATATCCCGGAATTTCAGATGTATGACCCGTATGTTTCCCAGAACATCACCATTAAAGATTTAGTGACCCACAGGGCAGGATTAGGTCTTGGACAGGGAGATCTCATGTTTTTTCCGGAAGGGGGAAGCCTTACAGTAAATGATATTGTGCATAACGTTCGTTACTTAAAGCCGGAACATTCTTTCAGAACCGATCTGGAATACAATAATATTATGTTTATCGTTGCCGGAGAAATTATTCACAGGGTATCTGGACTGAGCTGGGCGGAATTTATAGAGCAGAGGATCATGAAACCGGTAGGAATGACTTCCAGTTTTGGAAGCTATAACAGAGCCCAATCGGTATCGAATAAAATAGATGCCCATGCGCCGGTGGACGGAAAAGCAAAAGCAGTACCTCACGACTGGAATGAAACCGCAAATGCAGCTGGTGGTATTATGAGCAATATCGAAGATATGACCACCTGGGCTCAGTTTCTATTAAATAACTTTACGACAAAAGACGGGAAGAAGCTGGTTTCCGATAAGCAGGCTCAGCAGCTTTGGAGTTTGCAGATTTCAGCTCCGGTTGCCGCTAAAAATCCCTATGATACCAGCTTTTATGGTTATGGATTAGGATGGTTTTTAAGTGATGTAAAAGGTCACAAGCAGGTACAGCACACGGGTGGCTTAATAGGAACGGTAACCCAGTTTACCCTTATTCCTGATTTGAATCTGGGAATAGTGGTGTTAACCAATCAGCAATCCGGCGCTGCGTTTAATACGATCACCAATACCGTAAAAGATTCTTACCTGGGAATTGCTGACAGAAACTGGCTTACCACTTATAAAGAAAGAACCGCTGCGTCTAATGCCAAATTTGAAAAGCAGAAGAAAGAAGCTTTTACAAAGTCTGAAGCTTTCAGGAAAAATAAAAATCTGCATCCGGCTCCCGAGCAGTTTACCGGGAAGTATAATGACCGGTGGTTTGGAGATGTGGAAATTATCAGACAGGGGGAAACATATAGGATTTTCTGTGCTGCTTCTCCGAGATTAAAAGGAGAGCTCCTTCCTTATTCTTATAACAGCTTTATAGTGAAGTGGGATGACCGAAGCTATGATGCGGATGTATATCTTGTTTTTAATTATGATGAAAATGGAAAGGCGCAGTCTGCAACGATGAAGCCTATTTCTGATGTTACGGATTTCAGTTTTGACTTTGAAGATTTGGATTTAAAAAGAAAATAAATAAAAAAGGCTCCATCAGTTGGAGCCTTTTTATTTTATCTTATCAGGGTCATAGAAGAAGATGAGCCGCTTTTCGGCGCCTTCAAATTCCGACCATGATTCACAATCTACTTCAAAGCCGGCCACTCCACAGGTCGGGAAGTGGAAAATATCTTCTGAGATAGAATTGGCAAAATTGGAAATCCCGTTATTATGAGAAAAGAATGCTACGGAATCATGAGTGTCATTTAAATCATAAATAACGGAGTGAAAATTTTTTTCTGACGGATGATAAAGTTTTTCGTCGGTGCTATAATCCGCCTGGTAAGTCTGATTAAAAATTTTGCAGGTATTTAAAGCTCGTGCCGCGGGACTCGATACCAGATAATCAATAGTTATATCGTTGTTTTTTAAATGTTTGGACATGTTCATTGCATCTTCAAGACCTTTATCAGCCAATGGTCTGTCAAAGTCCTCGGTCTCTTCCGGCCAGTCGCTTTTCGCATGTCTTACGAGGATGAGTTTCTTCATAATTTGTTTTTTAGAAAAAATAAAATTATAAAAAAAATAACGGAATAAAACATGATTTATAAAAAAAACTACGTTACGAATAAAATCGCTAAAATTTCTTAAATTTGCAAACTTATGGGACAAATCCTTGCAATAGACTATGGAAAGGCCAGATGTGGTATTGCCGTAACAGATGATATGCAGATTATTGCCAGTGGTCTGGATACGGTGAGCACAGCATCCCTGCTATCATTCCTGAAAAAGTATTTCAGTGAAAACAGGGTGGAAGAAGTAGTAATCGGCTTGCCTGTGGATCTTAGAGGAAATGTTTCTGAAGTGGAAACGGATATCCTGAATTTTATCGAAGAATTCAAAAAAGAATTTCCGACTGTTCAGGTACAGCGTTTTGATGAACGTTTTACATCCAAAATGGCTTCGTTTTTTATTTCCCAAAGTGGAAAAAACAAAAAGCAAAGACAGGAAAAAGGATTAATAGATAAAGTAAGTGCAACAATTATATTGCAGAATTTTTTAGAACAAAAGAAAAGATGATTCTACCAATAAGAGCCTTTGGGGATCCTATTTTAAGAAAAGTAGGCAAAGATATAGATAAAGATTATCCCGATTTACAGGAACTGATAGACAATATGTTTGATACCATGTATGGGGCAAACGGTATTGGGCTGGCAGCTCCGCAGATAGGACTGGACATTCGTCTGTTTGTAATAGATGTTACACCTTTGGCTGAAGACGAGGATTATGAGGATATTAAAGATGATCTCAAAGACTTTAGAAAAGTTTTTATCAATGCTAAAATTCTTGAAGAATCCGGCGAAGAATGGAAGTTTAACGAAGGATGTCTTTCTATTCCTGACGTACGGGAGGATGTTAAAAGAAAGGGGACTATCGTTATAGAATATTATGACGAAAATTTTGTTAAGCATACAGAAACTTTTTCCGATATTAGAGCCCGCGTAATTCAACACGAATATGATCATATTGAAGGGATTCTGTTCACCGATCATCTGAGTGCTTTAAAAAAGAAATTAGTAAAAGGGAAACTGACAAAAATTTCTCATGGGGATGTGAGCATCAACTATAAAATGAGGTTTCCCAAATAATTTAGTAAATCAATAAAGAAAATAATAAACAACAAAGCCTTGTGCTCTTGTTACACTTAAAAAAAATAAAATTATGCTGTTAGAAAAAATAATTTCAATTTCCGGAAAGCCAGGACTTTATAAATTAGTTTCTCAACTAAGAAACGGATTTATTATTGAGGATGTTACTTCTAAAAAGAAAGTAAGCATTGGAAATTCCAGCCAGGTAAGCTTATTGGACAACATTGCCATGTTCACATTTGATAAAGAGGTTCCTTTGTTTGAAGTTTTTGAAAATATTGCTAAAAACCATGATTATAAGGAAACTATTTCTCATAAAGCTACCGATGCTGAATTAAAAGATTTTATGGGAGTTTCTCTTCCTAATTATGATACGGAAAGAGTATATACTTCCGATATCAAAAAACTGGCGCAATGGTATAATATTTTACAGAAAGCAGGATATATTACTCCTGAAAGTTTTGTAAAAGCTGAGCCTGAAACTTTAGATCCTGTACAGGAAGAAGCTACTGAAGCTCCGGCTCCGAAAAAAGCAGCTCCAAAAGCTGATAAACCAGCGACTCCTAAAGTAAAAGCTACTTCAGCAGCTAAGTCTGCTCCGAAAAGCACACATACTAAGAAAGGATAATTCATTGATTGAATTAACAGATAAAAAACCTTGCCGGACCTTCCCGGCAAGGTTTTTCTTTTTATCAGAAAAATACTCTTAAATTTGTATAAACATCAACTGTTACCTATGAACACTAAAGAAGAAAAATTAGAAGCTTTTGGAAGATTACTGGATATCATGGATGACTTACGGGAAAAATGTCCATGGGATCAGAAACAAACCCTCCAGAGTCTTCGCCATCTCACCCTTGAAGAAACCTATGAGCTTTCTGATGCCATATTACAGGATGATCTTATGGAAATAAAAAAGGAATTGGGGGATGTATTACTTCATTTGGTGTTCTATTCAAAAATAGGGTCCGAGAAGGGCAGTTTCGATATTGCTGACGTCATCAATTCCTTGAACGAAAAGCTTATTTTCCGCCATCCCCATATCTATGGAGATACTGAAGTAAAAGATGAAGAGGACGTAAAGAAGAACTGGGAAAAGCTGAAACTGAAAGAAGGAAACAAATCTATTTTAGGTGGAGTTCCCAAAAGCTTACCGAGCATGGTAAAAGCGTACAGAATTCAGGATAAGGTAAAGGGGATCGGTTTTGAATTTCATGATGCGGAAGATGCATGGAAAAAGGTGGATGAAGAATTAAAGGAGTTTCATGAGGAAACGGATCCGGATAAAAAAGAACAGGAATTGGGAGATGTATTTTTTTCAATAATAAATTATGCGAGGATTGTGGGGATCAACCCGGATTCGGCGTTGGAAAGAACGAATTTAAAATTTATTTCCCGTTTTCAGAAGATGGAGGTTTTAGCTCAGGAAAGAAACCTTAAGCTGGCTGATATGTCTTTGGAGGAAATGGATGTTCTGTGGGAAGAAGTTAAAAAACTAAGGTAACGGTATGAAAGCAGATCATCCTATCCATCATCGTTTTCAATATCTTATTGAAATGAAGAAAACCGAAAGGAAGTGGCATTTTCCTGTACTGGCAGCATTATGTATAGGAAGCTGTCTGCTGATCGGGTGGCTGTTGGGAAAACCTCATTACGGGAGCCAGTCCAGTATAGGGGCTCTGACTATTTTATATTTTACATCTGCTCCTATTGCCCAGCGTATGGTTCATCTGGCGGTGTGTGCATTCGGAATGGTATTCTCTTTTTCAGTAAGTCTTTTCTTTAGCTTTAATTTTTATTTTGCGACCCTTTCTTTCGGACTTGTTTCTTTTCTGGCTCATTTTATAACTTCTTATTTTAAAATCCCGCCTCCCGGAAATTTCTTTTTTATCATGGCAGCGGCTATGGCGAGTAATTTTCATTTTGATCTGGAAATGATTCCTACAAGAGTGGGATTAGTAGCAATGGGAGCTACTTTATCCTGTACCCTGGCATTCCTGTATTCTATATTGGTGGCCAGAACAGCAGTGGCTTCCTTACCTCGAAGGCACTTTAAAAAGAGAAGATATACTAAGATCGTTGAGAGTCTTATTATAGGCTTTTTTATGATGCTCACTTTAGCGGTAGGTCATATACTTCAGTTTCAGAATACCTATTGGATATCCATTGCGGCAGTAGCTGTTATTCAGGGGAGAAATTTTGAACATGTCCGCCAGAGGAATGTACACAGGATTTTAGGTACGTTTATTGGATTGGGATTAACGTGGCTGTTCCTTTTATTTCTGCCGGAAAAGATAGAAATGATTATTATGATCACTCTTCTTCAGTTTGTAATTGAAATGCTGATTGTGAGAAACTATGGTTTTGCCGTTATTTTTATTACTCCGCTAACGATCCTTTTGGCTGAAGCCGGTGCAGATATTCACCATAACGTTACGGAATTAATGGAAGCAAGGCTGCTGGATACTGTGATAGGAAGTTTAATCGGATTAGCAACAGGTTTTTTCCTGCATCACCAGCAGGTTATTAATAATCTGGAGAAAAATATACGATACTCTTATTTTCAATATAAAAAATTAAAAAAATAGATATGCGAATTCTTGTTTTACTCATATTTCTTTTGTGGAACTGTAATCCCAAAGCACAAGATTCTTCTCATAAAAATGAACTGACAGTGGAGTTTTCCTTACCTAAAAAATTGAAAGAGGTTTCCGGTATTGCTTTGTCCAAAGACCGTAAAACGATCTGGACAATAGAAGATCACGGAAATAAAAATGTAGTTTACGGCCTGGACAGGGAAGGTAAACTGGAAGCAGAAGTGCTTGTGGATGCTGAAAATACGGATTGGGAAGATATTATAAGTGATACTTCGGGGAATATTTATATAGGAAACTTCGGAAATAATAATAATGACAGGCGGGATCTTGCTATTTTAAAATTGGATCTTACCTCACCATCTGCAAGCACCACTAAAGTGGTGCAGACTACAACATTCCATTATGAAGGGCAGACGGAATTTCCTCCTAAAAAATCTGGATGGCTGTATGATTGTGAAGCTTTTGTGGAAATGGATGGTAACTTTTATTTATTTACTAAAAACCGGAGTAAGGGGTTTGACGGAACTTTTTTAGTCTTTAAGGTCCCGAATAAAGAAGGAGATTTTGAGGCCAAGCTTATTGGAAAATTAAAGCTTGACGGTGGATATAATGATGCGGCTATTACTTCTGCAAGTATTAATGCGAAGAAAGATAAGATCGTATTATTGACTCACAAAAATATTCATATCCTTTCGGGGTTTACTGCGGATGATTTTAATGCTGCACGGATAGAAAAAGTTTCTCTTAACCATAATTCCCAGAAAGAAGGGGTTGTTTTTCTTGATGATTCCACTTTACTGATTGCAGATGAAAAAGAGAAGAAGGATGGAGGAAAGGTGTATAGGTTTTCCCTTTAAGAATAAGTGAAGATCATTTTAATATAAAAAATAAATCCTCAGATATTCTGAGGATTTACTGATTTGTAGGGGGAGTAGTTTTTATGGTGTGAGATAAGTGATATAAATATTTCCGGCTGACAGCCTGAAATCCTGTGTATGAATACCCCTTATTCTGAATGTTTCTCCGGTATTAAAGAAATTAATGGAAGAAAGATTATGAGTTACTAATGAGGTACGTTCTCCATGTCCCGTAGATGTTGCTGCAAGTATTGCACTGGAAGGAGAGACTTTCTGGATATAAGATTTAGCTGTACCGGCTGTATATCCGTCAGCGTTTAAGCTGAGGTCATAATTAATATTGGTGACAATATTGTAGTATCCCTGTTTGATTACGGTAAAAAGACCTGTGCTGGAATTATAGGTAAGATAGGCATTGTCCTCTTTATTACTGATGTTATACACGTAAGTTTTTGAATAACTTTCCAGTGCGTTTGTCATAGTATGTGTTCCTGTATAACTGCCGCTGGTAGGGCTGATGGTTGTCTTATTCCCTACGTAAACAACTTTCAGAAAGTTTTCGGATTCTATGCTTCTCCATTCCGGTGCGTTACCCACTCCGTTTGACATAAGAACTTCCCCTTTGTTTCCTGAATTTCCTTTTGTACTTGCTGTACCTCCTACATTCAAGTCTTTTACTACCTGAAGTGAGCCGTTCACATGTAAAGTGTTTTGTGGTGTGGGAGTAAGAATCCCTAGTTGCGCATACGAAATTATAGACACAGCAAAGAAGGCTATGTACATTAGCTTTTTTATCATTTCAATGTGTTTTTTGTTAAATAATTCTAGCAAATATAATTTTTTTAGAATTATTTATTTTTTTAATAATAATTACGATTATGGTTATATGAATTAATTAAGTAAAATATTATTGAATAATAAATTTAATATTGTGTTTAATTTTTAATTATTACTATGGATGTGTTAATTAAAACACTGGAAATAGAATTTATTTATTTTTACTTTAATGAAAAATATAAAAAATATTCTTCATCAGCATAAAAAAAGATCAACCGGATTTTGATTGATCTTTAGCATATAAAAAATACTTTCGTGTTCTAGAATTTCATCCCGACTCCGGCTGATATTCTTCCTCCGTCCGAGCCATAGAAATAATTCAGTCTTGTGGAGAACATTTCTACTATGCTGAGCCAAAATCCTACACCGGCAGATTGATGCCATTTGTGGGAAGTTTCATCATCGTTCCATACCCTTCCGATATCATACCCTACTAAAACTCCCATATTGGTAGGGACCACACGGTTTCTTATTTTTCCGAAGTCCCATCGTATTTCCGAATTATTGGTAAAATAAGATCTGCCGGAAAATCTGTCATTTCTGAAAGCCCGCATTCCGTTGTTACCGCCAATGGCTGCGGCCTGATAGAAATCGAAATTGTTATTATTGATCCACATCACATTACTGGAATTGGCAAATACGAAATCACCCTTCTTATCTATCCGGTGATCTAGGGATAATGTTCCGGATAAGACCAGAAAGTTTTGATTGGTATTCGAAAGATTGGTTTTCCAGTTGGCATTTACCAGGAACTCCATCCCAAGGGTAGGGAAAGCATTATTATCTAAATTTTTATATCCGAATGTATAATTGGCACCTGCAAACTGCTGATCTTTAAATACGCTCGGATTTACATCAGGAGATTCATTGACGAACCGGTTGGCTTTACTCTGGACCTTATTGTTTTCAAAAGTCAGCTGAAACTGATGAGTAAAGTTAAACCAGCTTTTTTTAGATAAGGAGGATGCAAAATGGATTTTTGATATTCTTGCTCTGTTGTACTCCCGTTCCGTATTTTTTTTATCATATTCACTTTCATTGGACAGTCCGAAGAAGTTTTCGGAAAATCGTGGTGTGGTGTAAAGGGCATCAATTCCAATATCCCATCCTGAAATTGCTTTTTTGAAAATTCCTTTATAGGCAAAATTAAATCCGGCGGTCGCTGTATAAAAGTTAGCTTTCAGACTATGCTTCTGGGTATAAGGATCACGGATAAAATTGTTCACGGTATAATTAACCAGCACGCCGATGATAGCACCGTCATCAGGGTTGTAATCGAGATTAGGATAGCCTGCCAGGTAATTGTATTTCGGATGTTTGTAATTATAGGTATTAATATTATAATCATCGGAAATATTTTTGATGGCTGTATCTGCATTATAAGTGTTTTTCTGTGATTTGAAGTCATAGATCCTTACTTTGCTGCCGTTAGATACATTGTAAACATCGTGGTTATAACCTCCGATCAGGCGGATGTTTATTTTTGGATGACCGGTTCCGGAAACTTCATAAATATCGTCTTCTTCCAGGCCATAAATCCAAAGTTCTTTGGTTTTCTTATCTGAGTATACTTTTTGGAATACCAATTCGGGGTTTTGCTTGTTTTTGTCCAGCTTATATTGTTTAACCTCTACCGTATTTTCATTTTTTGTAATGACAAACTTATCAGGATTTACCGTTCCAGCTAAAGGAACTTTTTCCTGAAGGACATCATAATACTGACCGGCATATACTTCTAATTTATCTCTTCTGAGCTTGAGCTTTCTTTGTATGTCTGCAATAGTTTCATCTTTTACTTCTTCGGGAAGATTATCGAAAGCATGATCAATATCGGAATCGGTAAGATTTTTCTGAATGTATTGAGCCTGGGCAATCCATTCCTCTTCCTGGGAAGCTTTTAGGAATATCAGATCCAGGGGATAAGGTTCCATATTCATCCACTTTACATTTTTAATATCTTCCTTAAATGTTTTCATGTGCCGGATAGCCGGTATATTCATTATGATCTTAAATGCAGCTCCGTCATATTTGCTGAAAGCCTGATCCCGGTCTCTCGGAATAGGCTTATAAACGTTTTTATCTCCATCCTTATATTCAGCCCATTTCCATTGGTCGGAATGTCTGTCCCAGTCTCCGATTAAAATATCAAATAACCGTGCTCTTATGTAAGACTCCTTGTCGACAGAATATTTATAGTTTTTGGTAAGATTTTTTAAAAGATCATCGGTTGATATAATATCCTGGGCATTATCCAGTGATTGTAAAGTTTTAGGATCTGAAGAGAATCGTTCTTCGATCATATACATTTCGTCCCCATAGTCCAGATTATATCTTCCGAGTGCGTACTGTTTCGGAATATAGTAGAGTTTGGGATTACTGTGATAAATATTGAGTTTATCAGCCATATTTCCTACTGAAAAAGGAGTGAAAGGATGGCTGGTGGTATAAAAGTCCAGCAGGAATTTTTCTGGGAAAGTCTCTTTAAGCTCATCCCCCAAAGTACTTTTGTTAAAAGCCATATTGTTCAGGAAGCGTATCGCACTTTTTTTAACGCCTCTCATAACAAATTCCTGCCCGTCATTGGCCTTTAATCTTAAGCTGACGGATTGGTTTCCACCACCTTCCCGGAAAGGAGTGAACCCGCCATTCAGTTCTGAAAGATTTCCAATCGGAGCTTTGATGGGAATTCCGTAATATTTTCGGTAATGTTCTCCAAAAAGCCATCGATAAGTTTTACTTTTTTTAATAAGCTTGGGAGGATATACGGTAGAGGTGAACGTTTCCGGTAATGTGTTGGGATAATCATTCACAAAGTCTTTAGGACGTTGGTTTATGCTAATATGGGTAAGCTTTTGTAGTGAGTTATCTTTTGTAGAGAAAAATTCCACATCCGAGCTTTCGTCTTTTCTTATATTGAGAATGGCAAAACCGCTTCCTCCATAGGAGAAATCAGTTTTTTCGGCGATGGTTGCGGGATCGGTTTTAGAGCCGGCACCGCTTACGATCTGTTTAATATTCCCATCAATATGGTACTGAAGGTTATGGTCATGCCCCGAGACAAATATCACATTGTCTTTATCCTGTACAATGCTTTTTAACCTATTGGCCAGTGTGGCATAATGCTGGTTGCTAAGGTCTTCGGGACTGGCTCCTGAGGAACTTCTGAGAACGTTGATAATACTGGCTCCCACAGGAACCGGAACTTTACTTTTTAAAGGGTAAAGATGGGATTTTGCAGAGGTGTAACCTGCATGTAAGCCTGTACTTATAAGGGGATGGTGAAGGGCGACGATTATTCTTTTATTCTGGTTTTTATTGATCAGGTCTTTAAATTCCGTAAAAAGATCTTCTCTGGTCTTGATATCACAGTTTTTGTTGATTCCCGGATACTGATCCCAATTGACGAGTGCCCATTCACTGTCTATAATGATCAGCTTAATATCTTCCGTAAGGCTGATATCGTCGATAGGACATGAGTTTTTAGGTAAAAAAGATTTTTTATCCTTAAGATATTCTTTTACGTATTTTTCCTGTGCTTTTAATCCGTCCAGACCGTGGTACCAATCATGATTTCCTGGTATGACAAGTGTTTTTCCTTTAAAATTTTTGGTGATGAGAAGCTGGTTTTCCAGTTTTTGCCTGGCCAGGGAATAATCCTTATCCGTTTCTTTAGGCATTCCGGAAGGGTAAATATTATCTCCCAAAAATATCAGCATTGAGTTTTTGTCTGCCGAATCCAGTTTCCCTTTTAAAAAATTCAAGGTTTGCTGAGACTGAATTTCATCTGCATTTCCGGCATCACCTACCAGAAAAATTTTAAAGTCATTCTCCGATGGAATTGCGGCATTATGAACCTCCTGTAAGTTTTTTCCTTTTTTTACGTTATAAGTGGCACACGAGACTAAAACTGCGGCTAATAAGAAGAACCTTAGAGGGACTAAAATTTTTTTTAGGTGCATTTTAAAGGATAAATTCATACATTTACATTAAGAAAATTTTGGGGATGAGTATTCTACACAAAGCTAAAGATTATGTTGAAATCTTATTCAAAGATAAGTTATCTTCAGTATATTTTTACCATAATTTTATCCATACCACGTATACGGTAAACAAAGCAGAGGAAATCATGAAGCATACTCCTGTTTCGGAAGAGGACAGGGAGAAGGTTTTACTTGCTCTTTGGTTCCATGATACAGGTTATACGGTAAGCCCTGACGATCATGAAGAAAAGGGGGTGGAAATACTTAAAGAATTTCTGAAACAGGAGAATGTTTCCGAAAGTTATGTGAATGATGTTTCCCGGCTTATCCTGGCTACAAAAATTACCCATGAACCGGAAAACCTTTTGGAAGAGATTGTAAAAGATGCGGATTGCAGTCATTTTGCCAGCCACAATTATAATGATATTTCAGATGCCCTGAGGAAGGAGTGGGAACTTACCAATGTCCGTTGCTTTACCAATGAAGAATGGAATGAGGGAAATTTAAAATTATTAAAGAATAAGCATCAATATTATACCCAGTATGCAAAGGAAAATTGGGACCCTATAAAAAAGAAGAATATTAAAAAAATTGAAAAGAAGCTGGAAAAGGATAATGAAAAGAAAGATTCTTCCGATGATAATAAAGCGGATAATAAAAAAGAAGCTAAATCAGACCGAAGTGTAGATACCTTATTCCGCGTGACCCTGAATAATCATACGAGACTAAGTGATATTGCGGACAGCAAAGCCAATATCCTTTTATCCGTAAATGCTATTATTATATCGGTTTGCCTTACGGTTTTAGTGCCTAAGCTGGATACGCCGAAAAACTCACATCTTATCATCCCGAGCTTTATATTGCTTTTATCAAGTGTCCTTACCATTATTTTTGCTATTCTTTCCACTAAGCCTAATGTCACCAAATCAAGGTTTACACTACAGGATGTTACGGACAGGAAAGTTAATCTTTTATTCTTCGGAAATTTTAACCGGATGCAGTATGAAGATTATATGGGAGCTATGAAAGGGCTTATTCATGACAGGGATTATATTTATGATTCCATGATGAGAGACCTGTATTATCTGGGAAAGGTGTTGGATCGTAAGTATAAACTTTTATCCATTACTTATAAAATATTTATGGCAGGGATTATTATCTCGGTATTGTCTTTTGCCTATGCGTTTCTGACGCTTTAGTAATTCATATAGGAAAAAATGATTGTAAGACAGAGGGTCGGTTGGCTGAAAATGTTATTTATCTGGAAAGGTTCGGTATTGAAGAAAATAATTCTTCAAATCTCTGTTATTACTCTATTTTCCATAATCGTATTGTTGCTTCACGGGAGGATTTATGAATATAAAGTAACACTTAATCCTACCATATTCACTTTAATAGGTCTGGCACTGGCTATTTTTATGGGTTTCTGTAATTCCGCCAGTTATGACAGATATTGGGAAGGGCGTAAGCTTTGGGGATTATTGGTTATTGAAACAAGATCATTCACCAGGCAAGTTCTTACCCTGATTAATAGTTCGTCTCCGGAAGCTGACAAAGAAAAAAAAGAAATTATAAAAATGGTTTCCGCCTTCTGTTGGGCACTGAATTATCAACTGAGAGGAAAAGACGGTAGGGAAAAGATTTCCCAACTTCTTTCTGCCGAACAGTTTGAGCGTATAAAAGATAAAAAATTCTTACCTGTTGCTATTTTAGATTTGATAGGAAAATGGCTGAATGAGCAGAACAAAAAGGGAAATATAGATACCATAGTACTGAGTTTAATGGATCACCAGCTTAATCAGTTTTCGAATATTGTAGGAGGCTGCGAAAGGATTCACAATACGCCGCTGCCTTTTGCCTATAGCCTTTTGATGCATAGAACCGTTTATCTGTACTGCTTTTGGCTTCCTTTCGGGTTGGTAGACAGCCTGGGATGGGTGATGCCTCTGATCGTATTATTGATCAGTTATACCTTTATAGCGCTGGATGCCATTATACAGGAAATAGGTGAACCTTTTGGAGAAGAGGAAAATGATCTGGCTCTTAACAGTATTTGCAGAACTATTGAATTTTCCATTTTTGAACAGGCAGATATACCTCAGAAAGACTATGTGCCTGCCAATACCTATTTTATAGATTAGGCTTTACCAGGCAAACTCTCATGGCAAGAAGTCCCGTTACGCCTTGTAGATCTTCCACCTCAATGAATTCAATATCAGGCTGAAGGATATTCTTTTTCTGAAGCTCTTTGATATATTTAAGATATTCTTTTTTGTCGTTCTCTCCGAAATAGACAATGGCTATTTTTCCCGGCATTGTTAACCTCTCTGATGTGTTTTTGATATGGGCTTTATCCAGTCTCTTTTTTACGATCTCATAATAAGAATTATAAGCTCCATCTACATCAAAGCGCTTTTCGTCCATTCGGAAGCGGATGTTAATAGGCTCATTATAAACGAAAATAAGGGAAGCAATTTCCAGTGAAATAGGAAGGTTTTTTCTGAAGTTTTGAAATTCCTGCTCCATTATACAGATGGTTTCCAGCTGCCAGTATCTTAAATGATGGATAACTTTGGATGTATAATGAACTTCAGGAGCAATGGACTGTCCTATATATAAATTATGTTCCACCCCATCGGATTTGAATCTTTCAAAATAATGGGGGAAAATTTCCTGGGCTTTCAGCTGGCTTTTATCCAACAAATCTGCCAGCTTCCTGTTGGTAAGCGTAATAGAATCATCCAATTTTTTCCGCTGACTGTAAAAAAGATCATTCAGAGCGTAAACCTGACTGAAATAGTGGTCGATTTTATCTTTTATTTTTTTTGAAATTTTCGAGTCCAGTTTGGTTCTTAAAAAAGGATGGATATTCTCCCTCAATAAACGCTGAAATCTCTGCTCGGTATCCGCCTTTATGTCTTTTTGAAGCTCGGCTTTAAAGATGTCGAGGGCCAGAATATATTTCTCCGAATTGGAATTTGTCAGGGAGAAAACTTCATACAGGCAGTCAATCTGCTGATTGAGATCTTCCAGCATCAGATAAAATCTTTTCTCCGAAGAAGATCTTATATCTGAAAAGCCAAATAACGGAGTCAGGGTTTTAAAGGTAATCTGCCCCAAGCTATAAATTCTTTTTGAAAGGCTTGCATTAAAATATTTTTCCGCTTCTCTTCTGAATTTCCACACCACACTGTCATGGATAGTGGTGTACTCCCGCTGAATAATAGCCTCTATCTGATTATTTTTTTCTATGTTGAATCTCATCAGGGAGAACAGGATCATATCAGACAGGAATTCCAGCTTTTTAAGTTTTAATCCATTCAGGCTGTTGGGAGTGGATGAGGTGAATTCCATAATAGCCAGGAGCTCATTGTCCTTCATAATAGGAATTACCATAAAGCTGTTGATCTTGTTTTTTTTCAGGGTGGTAAAAGAAGGCTGCTTTTTTATTTCGTGATCCAAATGATCGGTATTGGATATTACGACCGGTTTGGGATTGTAGTTGAGGTTATCGAAAGTGGCCTGGCGTATTTTCTCATCCAGCGTGTTGATCCAGAAGTCTAAAATGTGATTGGAAAAAACATTTTCATAGATGGGAACATTTTCCAGTTTTTTATCTTTCTTATTGAATAGCATCAGCCCGAAATTAAGGTCTGCAATATCAAAATAGGATCTGAATATTTCCTTAAGGTCAGCATCCGGAGCAGGATTTTCCATGTCTATTTTGATCATGGTGGATTTCAGATCGGACAGGGCAACTTCAGCCGTACAGTCTACCAGAGAAATAATTGTAAAGCCGCTCAGTATCCAGGACTGGGAAGGAAAATGCTTTTTCCACAGGGAGAAATCATCCAGGTTTTCCAGGAGCATATCAATCGTTTCTTCTGATGGAATCCTGGTGTTTTTATCAGGAAAAACTTCCGTGAAATCTGAATTGACCGTTATTTTATAATGCTTCATTATCCCTTCCTTATTCGGGATGTCATAATAAAAAGGCATTGAGCTTTTGATATCCTTTTTAAAATAACTTTGTAAAATCAGGCAGCAGCAAAATACATAAAATTCGTCATCACTTATTTTCCGAAGTTCTATTTCAAAATCTTTTCCGGCATCCTTAAGGATATTTTTAAACCTTTCGGTATAGTTGAAGGTGATGTTTGATAAAGGAATACTTGCTGCTTTTATTTCATTATGGGTGAGCCCCGTCGGAAATAAATCTGCGAGTAAAAGCTGTATAAGGTCAGCATGTTTTGTTAATAAAGAAATATCCTGGAACCCGTTTTTTAATTCCTGGAACTTTTGGGTTTTCTCAATTAATGATTCTGCATAATTAACCCGGTATTCCAGTCTGTCATTATAGCGTATATGCTCTAAAACATCCAAGTATTTTTTGAATGAAATATAAACCTGAAAAGGAGCGTCTTTTTTGTAAAGATTTGACAAAAGCTAAATTTTAAAGTAAAGTTATAAAAAAGACTGGGTCCGAAAAAGGGGTATATCCTTATTTTTCCTTATTTAATTTCAATTCTCTCCACGGAATTGTTCTGAAAAAAAAGTGATAAGGTTTTATTTTTCCTCCACCATTCGGTTTTAATGGAATAGGTCCAGGTGTTATCCGGGAAAAAATTAAATTCGTCTCCAAGCTCTTTGAGGATCTCATTCTTGGTTTTGCCTATCAGGTATTCATATTTTTTCATCATAATTAGTAAATTTTTATATCATCAGTATTTTATATAGTGTTAGGAAGGCTTATATTAAAGAGAGCGGGACTTTTAAAGCCCCGCTCATAAATTAACTTATTTATTAACCTTTATTAGTTAGCATAATTAGTATCTACTAAATAAGTTTTATTGATGTTTTTCTCTACATAGTCTATTGCAACTGACATCGCATTACCGAATAATATCCAGTCAGCACCCTGTCCTGAAGGTACATTGGCTGTTACGATTCCAGTTCCATTATACATTGAACCGGCAGTGAAGTTGGCTGTTGAGAATCCAATTGGGCTGTAAGTACCATTCCAGTTGTTTCCTAACGTAGTACCCCAGTCCGGGAACATGAAGAATCCTGGAGCATAAGCTAAAGTAGTTCTTTCATTTTGTCCTCCGTTGGCAGGTAACTGTACCAATCCACCAAAGTTGGCAGGAAGGGTAGAAGGATTAAATCCTAACCAGGATGCATTATCATCCGTTATATAGAACATTCCTCTTGCATCACCGAACGGACCATTCAGATATGGATTATCGGCAGTAGAAAGTTTAGCGGCACGGATGGCATAGTCATCACCATTTGCGTTCCATGCTAAAGAAGCTCCATATGCCCAGTTTAATGGATTAAGTAAATAATTGGCATTATCATTCTGATCCTGAGAAGATACCTGGAAGTAGAATCCTTTCTTATTTTTGATAAAGTCAGCAATAACAGCTGCTGCATCAGCGCTCCAGTCAGCATCCCAACCGGCGATGATAATTTCTACACCATTGTTATTAATCAGGTTTTGTAATGAGGTTGCACTTTGGTTACCTACTTGTTGAATAGTATATCCTTCAATTGGCACTTTACCGTTAGGACCGAAGTTAGCAGCATTATTTAATGCACTTACCACACAACCCTGACATCCCATACCACTTACGATAAGGATAGATTTTTTCTGGTAAACCGTAGTGACATTTACATTACAAGTCGCTGTGGTAGCAGCACTGGTTGTAATAGTATATGCGTTGGTTCCTCCGCTTGTAGGGGTTCCTGTTGCATAAAGGACCATATTATAAGTACCTGTACCTGCAAAAGTACCGCTACCTGAGAAGCTGATACCGTTTACGGTATTTGTAGAAGCAGTCCAAGGACCAGCCTGGCTTACCGTTACAGGAACCGTTATCGTATTGGCCGTTGTAGTGGCTACTCCGGAATAGAATGTACCCTGAACACTAGCACCGCTACAAGATAATGTAAAGTCGGTAGCTGCAGGAGCTATATTCACCAATACCTCACAAGCGATACCGGACATACCTGTACCTGAAATAGAGAATGGTGTGTTATTTCCTGAACCTGTAGGGGCGTTTCCACTGGACGTAAGTGTTACTACGTGGCTTCCTGCTGTAAGATTAAGGTTGGACGCTGTATATTTAACTCCGTAAACCGTATTGGACTCGAAGCTGAATACACCAGGGTTAACAACGTTTATTTTGATCTGAATTGTTTTTCCTGCAGTAGATACACCCTGCTGAAGAGCATCAGAGTAAGCATTGGTTCCACAATAAGAATTATCAAATTCAAACTGCTGGGCTGCCGGAGCTACCGTAACCTGTTTTGTACAGCCAGGATCAAATAATTCTCCGTTCACAGTAAGAGGAACATTAAATGTACCGGCAGCTGAAGGAGTTCCTACAGCCGGAATATTAAGCGTATAAGTTCCTGCAGTTGCAAAAGTACCACTGGTCTGGAAGAAGAATCCGTTTCCGCTGTCTCCGCTGATCTGATAAGTCCCCGGTTCAATTACCTGAACGGTAAGGCTGATATAGTTTCCTGAATTTACGGAAGAACCTTCAGTATAAGTTCCGTTAACAGTCCCTGCGGCACAGTCTGCTGCTGTGATTTTTAATTCTGCCTGACCTGTATCTCCACACATGGATTTCCATTTATCTGTTTTCCAGAAATTGAAGCATCCTTCATCTGAATTCCAGATCAACAAAGATTGGGCAGGAGTGGTGATCGCATCTCTCTGAATTTTAGATAACCTGGGAATTAAAAGACCTTTATCCCCTGAATAGATATCCAGTTGTGCAGTCGCATCAGGAGTTTTGGTGTTCACACCTACCTGCGCCATTTGATAGATATTTTGTGTATTACTGTCTGCACCCAGATTGGTGGAAACACTGTTCCAAGGTTCGGTAGGAACTTCGGATATAGCATTTTGTAACTGGTCTATTGTTGCCCATAATTTCCATTTAGCAGCAATAGCATCGTAGAAGAAATACCCGATTTGTGTTACATCTACCGTTTTTGGAGATGTAGTCAATGGAACTTCCGTAACGAAAACAATAGCACCGTTCTGATCCGTACCATAGGCAGAATCTTTTGCGATCAGCTGGTCACCGGTAAGTCTTGGTGCAATGATACCATCCGATACCGAGGTTTCTGCAGGATTTCCCACAATATCCAATGTGGTTTTTGGAACCTGCGTGTTAACTCCCACCTGGGAGAAAGCCATTGATGTGGCAAATGCCGAAAATAAGATGGCTAAAACTTTTTTGTTCATTTTTATTTGATTTCTTAATTAATTATATTCTCATATTATAATGGGTGTTGCCTATAAAAAATTAAGAATGGGCGGAGGTCTCACTTTGAAAACGCTTTTTGATAAGGATAGGATAGCCCGGCTTGATGCAGAGGCTACTTTATTGTTTTTTTTGAATTTAAAAAGAATAACAATCAGGAGATTTTTAACCAGTCCTAATACCTGATTATAAGATGGAGCAGAAATAAAAGCTGCTGAATGGCTTGCATTATTGGAAAAGTAAGTATCAGAAGATGAGCTCTGGATCGTTGCCAAAGGCTTTATCTTTCTAATTTTTATTTCTTTGACTTCTTTCTTTTTGGGCTTTTTTTTAGGTTTTTCCTTACTCTTACTTTGGGGCTGGTCTTTTTCTTTTTCATTTCTGATGTTGATTTTTTCCAGACCATAAACTACCGTCCCTTTTCCTATATAAATGAGGGGGGAAGACGCTGCAGGAGCTATTTTTGACTGTTTTTTAACATACAGTGAATCACTGTTACCCTTTGCCAAGCCCGTTGCATACATACATGAACATGCTAAAGTGGAAAGCCACAATAGAAATGTTTTACCGAATATGGAATTTGTATGTTGCATTACGCATCAAGGGGTTAATGAGTGTGCAAAGGTATTCGGAGTGATAAGTCTAAAAAAGAGAGTCTAAACGAGAAGTGAAAAATTATTTAAATGCCTTTAAATAATTGATTTTTAATTTAATAGGCATATGATTTATGATAAATGTTTGCTCGGGTAATAAGTAGAGGGCAAGAAAGTGGGACCTGCGTGTCTTATAATAAGTTTATATTTTGAATGATTACATTATATTAAATATATACCATACATGTTTTTGCAAGGTGTGCATCAGGGATTTTGAGGGGACTAATGAAGAAAATTATTGTTATGATAAACCCTTTGTGTTCGGAAGAAAATTAAATAAGCATGTATCTATAACTTTTTCAGGAGTGTGCTTACTCTAATTCTTTAGGGTTTCAGTCGGCTTTATCATAAATAGAATTACAGCTCTGTGGTTTGGTCATATTCTGGTGTAAATACAGGTTTTACTAGAAGAATAACTTATCCTCATTTTACGGTTGAAAGGAATCCTTTAACATTTTACCGGTTTAAATATGAACATGGTGAAATAACTGGAAATAAGGGAACGGAACTCTTGATTGTTTGGATTTAGGTATAAAAAAAGCATAACAGGAAATGTTATGCTTTTATTTATTTTAAAATATCTAAATATTACATTTTGTAGTTGAAAGCTCCAAACAGATCAGGGAAAACTCCTAAGGCAATAATTAAGACAATAATACATACAGCTACAATATTATAGGTAAGGGTTACCTTCTCTGAAGTTTTGAATGTACTTTCTTTGAAGAAGAACATTGCGATGATAAGTCTCAGGTAATACGCTATAGAGATAGCGGAGCCTAACACTGCAACTAAAACCAGGAATGGTGCTGAGCTAATAGCCTGTGCAAATAAACCAAATTTTCCCATAAATCCGGCAGTAAGCGGAACTCCTGCCATGGATAATAATGAAATAGTGGCTACGGTAGCTAATAACGGCTCTGATTTACCTAATCCTTTAAATGCATTGAAAGAAGTTTCTCTCTTCAGTTTTTCTACCCAGATCAGGCACATAAATACCCCTACTGTGGATAAAGAGTAAGCAAATAAATAAAAGGCCAGGATATCCGTAGAAAGCTGGTTCATTCCAAAGAAGATCAAGGCAATGTATCCTGCGTGTGAAACTGAAGAATAAGCCAGCATTCTTTTAGCATTGGTCTGGGCGAGACCCATTACGTTGGCTAATAATAAAGTAATGATCAGTAATACACCCAAAACATGGATCCAGTCATAGAAAGCTCCGGCAAATCCTATCGTCATCAGCTTGAAGAACGCATAGAATCCGGCGATTTTTACCACACTTGCCATAAATGCAGTAATGAGTGAAGGTGATCCCTGATATACATCAGGACTCCACATGTGGAAAGGTGCTAATGATACTTTAAATGCCAGGGCACAAAGCATAAGAAGAACTCCCAGGATAAACATTACATTATTTGAATTGGCAGTTCCGAAATCATGGATCTTATTTAAATCAAGACTTCCTGAACTTCCATAAATAAATGCGATTCCGAATAATAAAAAACCTGTAGCAAAAGATCCCATCAGGAAATATTTCAATGCAGCTTCGTTCGATCTCAGGTCGGTTTTGTTTGCCCCTGCCATTACATATAATGGAATGGAAAGGATTTCAATACCCAGGAATAATGTTACCATATTCTGGAATCCGAATAATACGATACCTCCACACAGGGCAAGCAGCATTAAAGCATATAATTCCGATTGGTGGCTTCTGTGATTGCTGAATGCAAAACCACCTAGAAAGAATAACAGTAGGGTAGTTACAATTGAAATTTTTGTAAACAATGCAGCGGTAGGGCTGTATTCATACATATGCTTATAATGGTCGAAGAATGTACACTCCGGCAAAAAACTCACGTATAATGCGATGATTAACCCCAAAATCCCAATGTATCTTGCGAATTTTCCTTGTTCAAAAACTCCTGAAAATAACGCAATAACTGCCGTTAGGAAAACAATAATTAAAACACTCATTTTTTAAAATATCAAATTAACTAACCATTGATTGGTAGATAAACTTCAACGAACTACTCACCATGTCGATTACCGGCTGCGGGAAAATACCAAGTAAAATCACAAAAACCGCTAAACTTGCCAGTACGGAGAATTCCACTCCGGATAAATCTTTTGCTGTACTCAATACGGCTTCATCTCCTTCTCCAAACATTGCTTTTCCATAAAATCTCAACAGATACACGGCACAAAGGATTACTGTAAGACCAGCAATAATTGCTGCCAATCCATTAAAATCATATACTGATTTCAGCAATATAAATTCCCCGATGAATCCATTGGTTAATGGAACTCCCATCGAACCTAATAAAATGATCAAGAACAATACGGCAAACTTAGGAGCTACTTTTGCGAGTCCTCCCATTTGTCTGATATCTCTTGATTTAAATCTTTTATATAAAATGTCGGCACAATAGAATAGCCCTGCCACGTTGATACCGTGAGCAAAAGTCTGTACTAAAGCACCTTCTCCTCCTTCAATAGTAAAGGTCCCCCTCAGCGTTAATACTGCGGATGCAAATATACCTGCTACCATTAAACCTACGTGAGAGAAAGAAGAATAAGCAATAATTCTCTTCATATCGTTCTGTATAATGGCAATAAGTGCCCCATGAACAATACCTATGATGGCAAGAATAATAACAATCTGACCGGAGATTCCTAATATTGCAGACGGTGTGATCGGTAATAAATAACGCATAACACCATATACTGCCATTTTCAGCATGATCCCTGATAATAACATGGATCCCTGAGTAGGAGAGTAGGTATAGGTGTCCGGCTGCCAGGTATGAAACGGAAATACCGGTAATTTCACTGCAAAAGCAAAGAAGATAAACCAGAATATAACGATCTGCTGAGTCTCATTAAGGCTAGCATTGTACAGGTCTGTTAAAGCGAATGATGCAGAATAGTTGTAAACATAAACTAATCCTGCCAACATAAACAGCGACCCTACAAATGTATATACAAAGAATTTCGTAGTGAATTCCAGCCTTTTGTTTTCCTGTCCCCAAAGCCCGGCGATAAACCAGATCGGAATTAATGTTACTTCCCAGAAAATGTAGAATAATAAACCGTCCAAAGCGGTGAAAACTCCTACCAGCCCGAATTGCATAAGCAGTATAAGACCGTAAAAAGAGTTTCTGTAGCTTACATTCTCATTAAAAGAAGAAAGAATAATAAGTGGAGTCAGAATATTGGTCAGCAATAAAAGCAGCATACTCATTCCGTCAATTCCGAAATGAATGGAGCTTCTTATAGACTTTGCCCAAGGATAGGTGATTTCATATTGCAGCACACTATCTACAGTCGGAGCAAAATTGAAATCCGAAAGTATATAGAATGTGATTAACATCTGAATCATTGCTATTCCAAACGCCAGATACTTGCTGGAATTATTCTTCCAGGCAAAAACTAATCCCGAACCTACTAGAGGTAAAAGTAATAATGTTAATAATAAACAAGACATTATTATTGTAATATAAAGTTAACAATCAGTATAATTCCCACAGCTAAAGACATGATAAGAATGTAGTTCTCAACATTTCCGTTCTGAATACGCTTCATAGATTTTCCGCTATCTTCAGCACCTTCTCCCACGAAGTCTACGAAACGGTCTAAAACACCCTTATCAAACATTTTTCCTCCGCGTCCTAATCCTTCCACCGTTTTTACAATAATGGCATTGTAAAGTTCATCGATATATAATTTTTTAGCAGAAAGTTTTTCCCATCCTGTATAGTCCTCTTCGGCAACAGCCATTTTCTTCTTATTCACATAAGTATTTTTTACGATAAACCATACAGTGAAGAACATGATTACAGTTAATGCTAAAAGTATAAATTCAGTATTAACACTTACTCCGGTAAGAGTAGCTTCCATTTGCTTGAAGCTTTCTTCCGTAAGAACAGGCTTCAGCCATTCCATCAGCTTAGCATAATGACCGTGCCCTATGAAATGCGGAAGGTTGATAAATCCACCGATTACAGAAAGAATGGCCAGTACGATTAAAGGTAAAGTCATATTGGACGGGCTTTCATGTAAGTGATGTTTCTGCTCTTCACTACCTCTGAACTCTCCTGCGAAAGTAAGGTAGTATAATCTGAACATATAAGTTGCGGTAACTGCTGCTAAAATAAATAATAGCACCCAATAGACAGGGTTTTTAGCATAGACAGCTACTAAAATTTCATCTTTAGAGATCATCCCTGAAAGAAGCGGGAAACCCGAAATAGCCAGTGTTCCGATAAGGAATGTAGCGTGGGTAACAGGAATGTATTTTTTCAGTCCTCCCATGAAACGCATATCCTGCTCTCCGCTCATGGCGTGGATTACAGAACCGGCTCCCAGGAATAATAATGCTTTAAAGAAAGCATGTGTCATCACGTGGAACATTGCGGTCGTATAAGCACCCACTCCTAAAGCGATAAACATGAACCCAAGCTGGGACACCGTAGAGTAGGCCAATACTTTTTTGATATCGTTTTGGCGCAGTGCATAGAAACCTGCCAGTGCAGCCGTTAAGAATCCGATGAATAGAATTCCGCCCTGCACGGTAGGGGCTAATGTAAATAAAAAGTTTGATCTTACTATCAGGTAGATCCCCGCAGTAACCATCGTAGCGGCGTGGATCAGCGCGGAAACAGGAGTAGGTCCTGCCATCGCATCCGGAAGCCATGTATATAATGGAACCTGAGCCGATTTACCGGTAGCTCCGATAAATAAACTCGCTGTTATAAAGATGATAACGGTTCCGTCCAATTCAAATTTTGAAGCATTCTGAGCTACTGAAAGATAATCAATAGCGTTGGTTTGGGAGGCGATCATGAAAATACCGATCAATAAAGCAAGGTCACCGATTCTGTTCATGATGAAAGCCTTTCTTGCAGCTTTCCCATATTCTTCATTGGTATACCAGAACCCAATCAGTAAATAAGAACATAAACCTACACCTTCCCATCCGATGAATAAGATAAGGTAGTTGCTTCCCATTACTAAAAGCAGCATGGAGAAGATAAAAAGATTCAGATAAGTAAAGAACTTATAAAATCCTTTATCATGACTCATATAGCCGATAGAGTATAGGTGGATTAAAGATCCGATTCCCGTAATGATCATGACCATCATTAAGGATAACTGGTCGATCTGGAATCCGAAATTAACCTGAACTCCGTTTACTCTGAACCATTCGAAAGCTTTTACGATCACAGGCTGGCTTTCAGAATTAAAATTCATGAAAAGGCTTACCGCAATGCAGAAAGATCCGAAGACCACCGCCGTGGCGAGCCCGCCCACCAATATTTTGGGAAGATTTTTTCCGAATAAACCGTTAATAAGAAACCCTAAAAGTGGTAAAAGTACTATTGCATACACTAAATTTTCCATTCCTTATCCTCTTAATTTATTAAATATACTTACATCTACAGAACGGGTATTTCTATACAGCATAGCAATAATTGCCAACCCTACCGCTACTTCCGCAGCAGCAACCACCATAATGAAGAAAACTAAAAGTTGTCCGTCACCGTTTCCTTTATAGGCTGAAAAAGCAGCCAATAAAAGGTTTACAGAATTAAGCATAAGCTCTACACAACCTAAGATTACAATAGCATTCTTCCTGAGCAATACTCCCAATACTCCCAAACAGAACAATACTGAAGAAAGAATAATGAAATATTCCAAAGGGATACTTTGTATAAATGTATTTACTTCTCCCATAATTTTATAGATCTTTTTTACCGATTAATACCGCACCTACAATACCAGCTAAAATAAGGATGGATGCAAGTTCAAACGGTAAAACATATTCATTAAATAAAAGTCTTCCAAGGTTTTTTGTAAGTCCCACTCCTCTGTCTACATTATCCACTACAATATGGTTCTCTCTAACCCCTCTGAATACCCCTAAAATACCAATTAGTAAAAGCCCGGCTGTAAAAACACCCACAAATTTCAGTGTGTTGTTCTTTTTACTTTCGTCCGCTTTATTTAGGTTTAGCATCATCAGGATATAAAGGAATAGCACCATGATAGCCCCAGCGTAAACAATGATCTGGATAATTGCCAGAAATTGCGCATTCAGTAGAATGTACATACCGGCAATTGAAAACATCGTTACGATCAAAGATAAAATGGCATATAAAGGATTTCTTGCAAATACGAAATAAACTGCACTTGCCACTGCTAAAAACGCTACCAAGAAAAATAAAAACTGATCCATTATTTTACCGCATTTTTTTGTTTCTCGGATTGTCTTGCTGTGATGTCAATCCTTTCATTTATTTTTTCCACTAATTTATCTTTTCCATAGATGAAAGAACCTCTGTTCGTTTCTACATCCACCAGTCTGTCGGTTAAATAGATGGCAGATTTCGGACAGGCTTCCTCACACATTCCACAGAAGATACATCTCAGCATATTGATCTCATATACGGATGCATATTTTTCTTCCCTGTAAAGGTGCTTTTCATCCTTGGTTCTTTCAGCAGCAGTCATCGTAATTGCTTCTGCCGGACATGCTACCGCACAAAGTCCGCAAGCCGTACATCTTTCTCTCCCTTCTTCATCTCTTTTAAGAACATGATGGCCACGCCATACTTTTGCTCTTGGTTTTTGCACTTCAGGATAAGCGTAGGTAGGCGAACCTTTTACGACGTTCCTTACAGCATGCTTAAGCGTAATCCCCATTCCCTTGAAAATCGCAGGTAAATAGATTTTCTCAGCAAGGGTCATTTCTTTATTAGAAACAACTTTTGATCTGTTCGTAAGTTTCATTTATTTTAATTTTTTTAGACTGAACGGTGTTCAGCATTAAAAATATATTCTTATTCTCTCTTAATGTCCAAGTGCCAATATCACGGCTCCTGTAATAATCAAATTCACCAATGCCAGTGGAATTAATGTTTTCCATCCTAAATGCATCAACTGGTCATATCTGAATCTTGGAAGCGTCCATCTGATCCACATAAAGATCAGGATTCCAATGATTGTTTTAAATAAAAATGATACGATACTTAAAATACCTGCAGCATTTTCACCCCAGTTCTGGGTTACCCATTCAATACCAGGGTAGTTGTAACCTCCGAAGAAAAGTACTACCATGAAAGCATTTGAAATAAACATGTTCACATATTCTCCAAACATGTACAGCCCAAGTTTCATGGAAGAGTATTCCGTAGAATATCCTGTTACAAGTTCAGATTCACATTCCGGTAAATCGAAAGGGTGTCTGTTGGTCTCTGCGAGCGCAGCTACTATGAAGATAAGGAAAGCTAATGGCTGGTAGAAAATATTCCAGTTCATCCCGTCAAGGGAGAAAAGCCCCCAAAGTTTTCCTGTAGCCTGGGTTTCAGAAATTACTTTTAAATCTAAACTTCCTGTCATCATAATGATAGAAAGAAGTGCCAGTCCCATTGCTAATTCATATGAAATCATCTGTGAAGAAGCACGGATAGCACCGATCAGTGAATATTTATTGTTGGATGCCCAGCCTCCGATCATAATTCCATATACACCGATAGAAGCCATACCAATGATATAAAGAACTCCTACGTCGATGTTGGCCACCTGAAGATCAAATGAAGTACCTCCGATATTTAAACTTTTACCCCACGGAATAACCGCTCCCGTGATCAATGAGATAAACATCACAAGGGCAGGGCCGAGTACAAAGAGGAATTTCTCTGCATTGGCCGGAGTAAAGTCTTCTTTAAAAAAGAACTTACCACCATCAGCCAGCGGCTGCAATAAAGCAAACGGACCGGCTCTGT
This sequence comes from Chryseobacterium sp. CT-SW4, assembly GCF_048572715.1. Lineage (GTDB taxonomy): Bacteria > Bacteroidota > Bacteroidia > Flavobacteriales > Weeksellaceae > Chryseobacterium. The sequence continues at coordinate 3,011,527 of NZ_CP183840.1, read as the reverse complement.
TGGGCCCGATTCTGTCCTGCATGATGGCTGCTACTTTTCTTTCCGCCCAGGTGGAGTAGGCCGCCACTGTTAATGATAACAGGAACAATGCCAGTACAAGTATAAGTTTAAATGTAATTAAATCCATTTTATTTGATATTAGTATAAGATTCAGGAGGTGTTACCTGTCTGAAATCCGATGCCTTTAAATTAAATTTATTGTTCGTCTTTTTCACTGATTTCTTTAGCCATAGGATTGTCTAAAACTCTTAGCTCATCTTTCGGCTTTTCATAATGGTTCAATGAAATAACAGAATGTCTGTCGATATGTCTAGGACCCTCAATATTCCAGTATTTAAGGTCTTTTCTGTCGAAACGGCAAGTATCACAGATAAATTCTTCTACTTCTCCCCATTGGTCTTTTCTGGCAGTAACCCTGATGATCTCATCACCTTTCATCCAAAGTACGGCTTTTCCTGAACATTTCTCACATTTGCAAGTGGCATTCATTGGCTTTGTAAACCAAACCCTGCTTGCAAAACGGGCAGTTCTGTCTGTAAGGGCCCCTACCGGACATACATCGATAACATTTCCTATGAAATCGTTGTCAAGTGCTTTATTCAGGTAAGTGGATATTTCCGCGTGGTCTCCTCTGAAAAGTATTCCGTGCTCTCTTTCTTCCGTAAGCTGATTAGCTGTAAGAACGCATCTTGCACAAAGGATGCAACGGTTCATATTCAGCTTAATATGAGGACCTATATCGTCAGCATCATAAGTTCTTCTTTCAAACTCCGTGCGTGTTTCCTCCACACCGTGTTCATACCCGAGATCCTGAAGGTGGCATTCTCCAGCCTGGTCACAGATAGGGCAGTCTAAAGGGTGATTGATTAAAAGGAATTCAGTAACGGCTTTTCTACCTTCCTGTGCCCTTTCGGAAGTAAGGTTCTTAACTTCCATACCATCCATTACGTTTGTTCTGCAGCTTGCTACCAATTTTGGCATAGGACGGGGATCTGCCTCCGATCCTTTAGAAACTTCAACCAGGCAAGTTCTGCATCTTCCTCCACTGGTTTCCAATTTGCTGTAATAGCACATTGCAGGAGGAACGGATTTTCCACCAATCTGTCTTGCTGCTTCCAGGATGGAAGTTCCAGGCAAAACTTCAGTAGTTTGTCCGTCTATCGTTATTTTGAATTTTTTAACCTCTTCGCTCATATTATATGCTTTTTGCTTATGCTATTAAAGCAGATAAGCTCTTTTTATTTTTGCTTTCTTGTATTAAATGTATACCCGATTCCAAAATCAATCTCACCATAAACAAAATCTTGTGAAGCTTTGTCTGGCTTATTATTGAGAGTGGTTTTTACATCAGGCATATTAATATATCCGTATTTTCCTTCTACTTGAATGACCACATGCTTCCAAAGGACCATACTTACGGCAGCTCTTGCATCAAGCCCGAATCCGGCTAAATGGAATCTGTCACTTCTTTCATTTCCCATCAGCTGTACATTGGATTTTGGCAGCAATGCTCCAATTCCTCCACCATAGCTTAAGAAAAGATCAATATTCTTTTTATCCAGAACATTATGATATTTCTGAGCTCCGATGTTGATATAGTTAAGCCCGTCCGTATGTTCAAATGTTAAAAATTTGGCATCACTCAAATTAACCTGTCCGTTCTGCACCATGGCAGCATATTCGGGATCACTGATGTATCCTTTAAAGTTTACGGTTTGGTCCTGAGCCATTACATATTTCATATGGTCCATTCCCAATGTAATTCCAAAATTATCCTTAGGGAAATAGGTTATCCTGTAATTTACCTGAGGTATCGTAATATTGGAAAGTTTAAAATACTTTTTAAAGGTAAATGGAGTAGGTCTGTCGTTGGCTACTACATTACTCAACTGGAAATCGTATCCATCTCCTTTGAAATGAATGTCCGAATTCGAATATGTTGAGAAGTTCCAACCCCAAAATACCATTACTGATCCTTTTTTAAACGGTTCTGTTTGCGCATTTGCGCTCAATGACACTGTTAATAATAACAGGTATAAAAACTTTTTTTTCAATTTTGATGTTTTTTTTGTTTTCAGGAATTAAACTGTCGGCGCCGGAATAGGATCTGCATAATGTGCCAATCCATAATTTTGTGTTAAACACAATTCCGGGTTTTTCACGTGCCATTCAAATTCATCCCTAAAATGACGTATCGCTGCTGCAACAGGCCATGCTGCTGCATCCCCTAATGGACAGATGGTATTTCCTTCGATCTTTCTCTGGATATCCCAAAGCAGGTCGATATCTTCCATCTTTCCTTGTCCGTTTTCTATTTTCTTTAAAATTTTATACATCCATCCTGTACCTTCACGGCACGGAGTACATTGTCCACAACTTTCGTGATTATAGAATCTTGCCAGCGTCATGGTGTGTTCCACCACACACTGATCTTCATCCAAAACGATGAACCCTCCAGAACCCATCATGGTTCCGGTAGCAAAACCTCCGTCTGCCAATGATTCATAGTTCATATATCTCGGCTCACCATTTACGGTTTTAAGCAATAAATTGGCAGGTACGATAGGAACCGAGCTTCCTCCCGGAATACAGGCTTTGAGTCTTTTTCCGTTTGGAATTCCACCACAGTATTCATCGGAATAAATAAATTCCTCTACGGTAATGGTCATATCGATTTCATATACTCCCGGCTTATTTATATTTCCACAAGCTGAAATAAGCTTGGTACCGGTAGATCTTCCTACTCCTATTTTAGCATATTCAGCTCCCGTAATATCAATAATCGGAACAATGGCTGCAATAGATTCCACGTTGTTTACCACGGTTGGTCTTTCCCAAAGACCTTTTACAGCCGGGAAAGGTGGTTTCAGCCTAGGATTTCCTCTTTTACCTTCAAGAGATTCCAGCAATGCTGTTTCTTCTCCACAGATATAAGCTCCTCCTCCTCTCTGAACATAGATTTCAAGATCGAATCCGGTTCCCAGGATATTTTTACCTAAAAATCCTGCAGCTTTGGCCTCATCAATAGCCTGTTCCAGAATATCCGGAATCCAGGAATATTCTCCACGGATATAGATATAGGATGTATTGGAGCCTAAGCAGTAAGAAGAGATCAGCATTCCTTCAATTAAAAGGTGAGGAATGAACTCCATCAGATACCTGTCTTTAAATGTTCCGGGCTCTGACTCATCCGCATTCACTACAAGGTGTCTCGGAACTCCTTCCGGCTTAGCCAAAAAGCTCCATTTCATTCCTGTAGGGAATCCGGCTCCACCACGTCCACGAAGGCCGGAAGCTTTTACTTCTTCCAGGATTTCGTCCGGTGTCATTTTCAAGGCTTTTTCAGCTGCTCCGTAACCTCCCTGTTTGCGGTAGGTTTCGAGGTAGCGAATACCTTCTATATGTGCATCTTTAAGTAAAAGTTTTTTACTCATTGTTATTTGCTTCTTGCAATTGGCTTTGGGCTTCTTGCATTAATTATGATTAAACGTTAAGTGAATAATTTAAATCTAAAATTTAGAATTTAAAATTTCTATTAGTCCAAAGCAACTTGTCCCTGTCTGCAAAGATCAAGGATTTCATCTACTTTTTCTATCGTTAAATTTTCGTGATAAAATTTTCCCAACTGCATCATAGGAGCATATCCGCAAGCTCCCAAACATTCAGCAGGTTTCAGGGTGAACATACCGTCTTCCGTAGTTTCGCCGTCTTTTATGTTCAGCTTGGTCCGGATATGGTCCAGTATCTTTTCACTTCCACAAACCATGCAAGGTCCTGTTCTGCAAACTTCTAAAACATATTTACCCACCGGCTTCATGTTGAACATGGTATAAAAGGTAGCTACCTCATATACTTCGATCGGTTTAATGCTTAGTAATCCGGCTACATAATCCATTACAGGAACATCGAGCCATCCTCCAAATTCTTTTTGCGCTAAATGCAAAACCGGTATTAATGCTGACTTTTGTCTTCCCTCAGGATATCGTGCAATAATTTTCTGCACCTGTTCCAGACTTTCCGGTTTAAAAGCTATTGTTTCGCTCATTTTTTTAAATGTATTATTGTACTATGTACAATGTACTAATGACTTTATTTATTTAATCATTGTAAAATCATACATACATTTTACAATGATACTTTTTACAATTTTAGGCGTCTAATTCTCCCGCAATAATGTTCATACTACACATGGTAACAATCGCATCGGAAATTACAGAACCTGTAATCATTTCCGGATAGGCCTGGTAGTAAATGAAGCATGGTCTTCTGAAGTGAAGTCTGTAAGGGCTTCTTCCTCCGTCACTCACGAGGTAAAATCCTAATTCTCCGTTTCCTCCTTCTACTGCATGGTATACTTCTCCTTTTGGAATTTCGGTTTCTCCCATCACAATCTTAAAGTGATAGATCAACGCTTCCATTTTGCTGTAAACATCTGCCTTTTCAGGAAGATAGAAGTCCGGAATTTCCGCGTGGAAATCTCCTTCGGGAAGGTTCTCATAGGCTTGCTTGATGATTTTTATAGATTCCCATACTTCCTGCTGGCGAACCATAAACCGGTCATATGTATCACCGGAGGTTCCTACAGGAATTATAAAATCAAAATCTTCATAAGAAGAGTAGGGCTGTGCAACTCTTACGTCATAGTCAACTCCTGCTGCACGCAGGTTAGGACCTGTAAATCCATAGCTTAAAGCACGCTCGGCTGTGATGCCTCCGGCTCCGATGGTACGGTCCATAAAGATTCTGTTTCTTTCCAATAGATTACAGAATTCCTGGAATCTAGGTGGGAAAGTTTTTAGAAAATCTTTTATAAGTTCATGGAATTTAGGTGTGAAATCTCTTTCAAATCCTCCTATTCTTCCCATGTTGGTTGTCATTCTCGCTCCACAGATCTGTTCGTACATATCGTATATACGCTCTCTTTCAATGAACATATAGGTAAGCCCCGTGATGGCTCCTGAGTCCATTCCTGTTACTCCGTTACAGATAAGGTGATCTCCAATTCTTGCCAATTCCATAAGGATGACACGCATATAATCCACACGTTTAGGAACTTCTACACCGATCAATTTTTCTACGGTCATATGCCATCCCAGGTTATTGATAGGTGCCGAGCAGTAATTCATACGGTCGGTAAGTGTCGTGATCTGAGAAAAGTTTCTTCTTTCAGAGATCTTTTCGAACGCTCTGTGAATATATCCTACTGTTTGCTCAGCATGAAGGATTCTTTCCCCGTCCATGGTTAAGACATTTTGGAAAATCCCGTGGGTAGCAGGGTGGGTAGGTCCTAAATTGAGGGTATATAGTTGCCCGTCAATCTGTTCCTTGCTTTCGTATTGGTTAAGTATATTAGATAATGAGTTATCTTTCATAATGTTTGCTTTTAGCTATTTGCTTCCGGCTTTTGGCTGGCTGCCATTGGCCATTCGCTTTTTTATCTTCCGAACATATTATCACTCTTATCAGTTCTGGTACCGTCTTCCAGACGATATTCCTTCAGCATAGGATGATAGCCCAGATCTTCCATATTGAGGATAGGTCTGAGATCCGGATGTCCTTTGAATTTGATTCCGAAGAAATCATAAGTTTCTCTTTCCATCCAGTTAGCCCCTGCATACAATTCCGTAAGGGAATCCACTTCGATATTTTCTCTGGACATGAAAATTTTCAGACGGATTCTGAAATTAGTCATCATATTATGTAAATGATAAACCACTCCTATTTCCTTATCTGGAAATTCAGGATAATGAATACCACAGATATCCGTTAGAAAGTTGATTTCCAGAGAAGAATCTTTAAGGTAATGAATGACCTTTTTAATGTCTTCTTTTTTGATTTCAAGGGTCAGCATTCCATAAGGCTCTGAGCTTGAAATCACGGATTCCGGAAATTCTCTTGTTATTGCTTCTAATACAAATTCGTTCGTCATTCCGTTTAGTTGCTTATGTTATAGGAATCTAATAGTTTCTGATATTCAGGCATATCTCTTCTTCTGATGCTTTCGCTTTCTGCCAATGCCTGAACCTGCATAACTCCTTCAATGATCTGCTCAGGTCTCGGAGGACATCCCGGAACATATACGTCTACAGGGATGATTTTATCGATCCCCTGCAATACGGAATAAGTGTCAAAAATACCTCCGCTGGAAGCACAGGCTCCCACGGCTACTACCCATTTTGGTTCTGCCATTTGAGTATAAACCTCTTTTAGGACTGGTCCTAATTTCTTAGATATGGTACCGCAAACCATCAGCATATCTGCCTGTCTCGGAGAGAAAGAGTTTCTTTCCATCCCAAAACGTGCAGCATCATAGGTAGGGTTTAAGGTTGCCATAAACTCGATACCACAACAAGAGGTAGCAAAGGGTAATGGCCATAAAGAAAATTTTCTTGCCATACCGATCACACTGCTCAGTTTCGTTGCGAAAAATCCTTCTCCTTCATATCCTTCAGGAGCAGGTGCATCTGTTCTTATTATTGGTTTTTGATCTGACATTGTTTAGATTTTAGATTTTAGATTCCGGATTTAATTAAATTTTTGTTCAAATTGACCTTAAATCTCCTCTAAAATTTTAATTTTTAAATTTATAATTCCCCACTATTTATCCCAATCCAATGCACCTCGCTTCCAGACATAGAAGAAAGCTACGAAAAAGATTGCTACGAAAGTAAGAACCGCAAAGAAACCTTCATATCCGAATTCTCTGAAGTTTACCGCGTAAGGATAAAAAAATACGATTTCTATATCGAATAGTACAAACAAGACTGCAGTAAGAAAATATTTGATGGAAAACGGAGTTCTCGCATTTCCCTCTACAGCCACTCCACATTCCCAGCTTTGGTTTTTTACAGAATTTCCTTTTTTCTGACGTGGTCCTAAAAAATGGGCTCCAAGCAAGGAAACAGCTACGAAAGCAACCGCAACACCAGCTTGTATAAGGATTGGAATATAACTTTCTGGTAAATTCATTTTTGCATTATTATCTCAATTTGCAAATTTACGGAATAAAGAAGAAAGCATGAAATTTATCACCTTAAAAGTCGGCTCGAATTCTAATAAAATCAGTAATTTAGAATTAATAAAAATAAGATTATTTTCTCATTTTTTTTAGTAGAGAATAGGCCATAAAGGAGATGTAAGCGAATAAAACGCTGGCATATATTATGTTAACTACGGTGTCCAGTTTATCATCTCCCAAGCGGAAAAAGAGGTTGTAAATTATAAAGCCTGCAATCAGAATAGCGAAGACAATAAGCTGTGTTTTCATAATTAGAGATTTAAAGAGTAAGTTCTTCTTCTTTTATGGTTTACCGGTTCGTAATCCTGCCATAGCAGCTGGATGCTTTTGTTTTCTTCCAGTTCGGGATTGGTCTCAAGGAATTTGACGCCTTTCTTCTTGAAAATATCGAAAATTTCCTTGAAAATAATGGAAGTAATTCCTCTTCTCTGATAGTCCGGATGGATCCCGATCAGATAGAAATTGGCCCGGTCATTTTTTCTTCCGGCCTGAAGGAAATACCACCAGCCAAATGGAAGTAATTTTCCCTTGGATTTCTGTAAAGCCTTCGAGTAGGAGGGCATTGTGATGGCAAATGATACAAGATTATTATCGGCATCCACGATACAGATAATATAATCTTTATCGATCAGTTTGAAGTATTTTTCTTTGTATGTTTTGCGCTGCTCATCCGAAATAGGAGTGTAAGTGGAAAGATGCTTATAGGTTTCATCCAGAAGGTCGAACATAGGGTCTACATAGTTCAGGATCTCCTCTTTATTTTTAAATCTTAAAACCCGTAGCTGGTATTTTTGGGAAATAAGCTCATTGAATTTATGTATTTTTTCCGGTAAGGATTCGGGGAACATAATTTCAAATTCTACCCATTCCTTCTCTTTTACGAGTCCTAATTTTTCAAGATGCTTCGGGTAATAGGGATGATTATAAATACCAATCATGGTGGCTAATTTGTCATAGCCCAGTGTCAGCATTCCTGCCTTATCCAGGTTGGTAAAGCCCATAGGTCCTTCAATTTTTCTGATATTATGTTGCTGGGCATAGTCGATAGCAGTCTGGATCAGCGCTTTAGAAACTTCATCATCATCAATAAAATCAATCCATCCGAACCTGACTTTTCTTATGCCGAGTTCTTTTTCTTCTTTATGATTGATCATTACCGCTATTCTGCCAACAGTTTTATTATCTTTTATGGCGAGAAACTGCTTGGCTTCGGAATATTGTAAAGCCGGATTTTCTGCCGGATTCCAGATATTTATTTCATCATTAATGAGTGAGGGGACAAAGTATGGATTGTTTTTGTACAACTCCATAGGGAATTTTACAAATTGTTTTAATTCGTTTTGGGATTTGACTTCAAGAATTGAAACTTTAGACATAGTTTTTTGAAGGGTAATTTGAGCGCAAAGATAATTAATAAAATGCAATACTTTGGCACAGTTTTTATATCTTCTAGAGTAAAAATATTCACAAAATCTAATAAAAAATGACGGGCTATTACATTATAATTGGGATTTCTATGCTTGTAAGTTGGTGGGTCTCTTCGAGATTAAAATCCAAATTTGAGTTTTATTCCAATGTCCATCTGAGAAATGGCCTTTCCGGTAAGGAAGTGGCGGAAAAAATGTTGAGAGATAATGGGATTCATGATGTCCAGGTAATTTCAGTTCCCGGAAATTTGACGGACCATTACAATCCGGCTGATAAGACAGTTAATCTTTCAGAAGGTGTTTATATGCAGAGAAACGCTGCGGCAGCGGCAGTAGCAGCTCACGAATGCGGACATGCTGTGCAGCACGCCGTTGGATATTCTATGCTTCAATTACGATCCAAGCTGGTTCCAATAGTAAATATCAGTTCCAATCTTATGCAGTTTGTCATCCTTGCAGGTTTAGGTATCATGGCAGCTACCCGGACGATAGATAATCCTAATGGAAATACATTGGTATTGGCCATCGGTGTTATTATGTTTGCTTTTACGACCCTTTTTGCTTTTGTTACGCTCCCTGTTGAATATGATGCGAGTAACAGAGCGATGAAATGGCTGAAAGATACGGGAACAGTAACTCCTGAGGAATATGTAGGTGTACAGGACAGTCTTAAATGGGCTGCAAGAACATATGTGGTAGCGGCAATAGGATCTTTAGCCCAACTTTTATACTGGGCATCATTATTAATGGGAGGAAGAAGAGATTAAACTTAATCTTTGAATTCAAACGATATATTCTGCATTTCGGACAATTTGTCCGAAATGTTTTCTTTTAAGGAAGTCTTTAAAGAAGCGGTAAGAATACAGTTTTCATTGGCGTCAAAATTCAATACCCTGGCATCTACTTTTGAAAGGAGAGTGAAAATGGTATTTTGCTGATTGAAATTAAAATGGATTTCTATTTCCGATTCCAGTTCCTTCGTTATGATATGGGCTTCTTCTAAGGTGAGCTTGGCCGATTCTTTATAGGTTTTCACCAATCCTGAAACTCCCAATTTGGTTCCTCCGTAATAGCGTACTACAATGACAAGAACGTTGGTGATTTCATGGGCTAATAATTGATTATAGATAGGCAGCCCTGCACTTCCTGACGGTTCCCCGTCATCATTAGCGCGGTAGTTTTCACCGTTAAGTCCTATCCTGAATGCATAGCAATGATGGGTGGCTTTAGGGTGTTCGGATTTTATTTTTTCCAGGGCTTCTTTGAGCTCTCTTTCATTATTTACGGGATAGGCAAACCCAATGAACTTGCTTCCTTTCTCTTTTAATAGAATGTTCTCAACGGGTTTCTCTATGGTTTTAAATTCAAACAACATGCTCTGCAGGATTTTGATAAAATTGAATGGTATTATCCCTGAAATCCTGAGTTCTTAAAGGCTGATAATCGAAGGATGGGGCTTTGGTGCCGTTGCCAAGCTTTAGATTTTCATTTTTAATGATCAGGGCTTCATCCCAAAGTCCGGCATTGATGAATTGCTGAAGGGTATAGCTTCCTCCTTCTATGATAATAGATTGGATTTGCTCTTTATATAAGCCATTCATAAGAGAGGGGAGAAAGTTTTCTCTTTCGATCTTAATAAAGTGGATGTGATTTTCCGTGCCTTCTTTGATCGTATTAAAAACCAAAGTTCTGGCTTCCTGGCTGTATAGATTATAATCTGCCGGAACTTTTAGATCCAGGTCGATAAGTACTCTTACAGGATTGGTTCCCTCTATATTTCTGACAGTCAGGCTGGGATTGTCATTAAGTGCGGTTTGGGTTCCTACCAGGATGGCATGTTCATTGGCTCTTAGCTGATGCACAAACTGATTGGCAAGCCTATTGGATATGGAAGTAGGCTTAAAATCTTTATCGAGGAAGCCGTCCGCAGACTGGGCCCATTTTAAAATGATATAAGGTCTTTTCTTTTCGTGGTAGGTGAAAAATCTCTTATTAAGCAGTGTGCATTCTTTTTCTAAAATGCCGGAAATAACTTCTATACCGGCATCCTGGATGATCTTTTTTCCTTTTCCATTTACTTTATCATGGGAATCCATAGCTCCGATCACTACTTTTTTAAAGCCTAATTCTTTTATTTTTAAAGCGCACGGAGGGGTTTTTCCATAATGGGCACAAGGTTCTAGGGAAACGTAAATAGTGGATTCCGGAATAAGCTCAGGGTTTTTCACGGAATTTATGGCATTGATTTCGGCGTGGTTCTCTCCGGCTTTATGGTGGTAGCCTTCTCCAATGATTTTATCATCGTAAACGATCACGCTTCCTACTAAAGGATTTGGGTAGGTTTTTCCCAATGCTTTTTCGGCTAGCTCAATACATCTTTTAATATATGCTTCGTCTTTCATATTATGAAAAAAGCGAAGACAAATTTCTTTGCTCCGCCTTTTTAATTTTTAAATTTTTCTATTCTCCGGCAATAATGCTGTGAAGGTTTTGTTTTAAACTCTCCAGATGTGCTTTCTTGTCATCAATAGTATTGTAAGTATCTCTCAGAAGAGGATTTTCTCTTGACGGGTTATTAAAGAAGGATAGGTTGGTCTCCAGTTTTACGATTTCAGCTTCGAGATCTGAGATCTGATTTTTAATTTTTCTGGCTTTGTCTGTCAGCTGGTTTTCTGATAAACCTTCTTCTTTAAGCTCAAGCTCGTTAATTTTGTTAAGCTTTAATTTTTCTCTTAATGTCCTGTTGAATTCGGAGTTGATGGAGATTTTATCTCTAGGGACCTTTCCGATATTATTCCAGGCTGTTTTTATCTGTTCTATCTTTTCAATGCTTCCTTCTTCATCAGACACATTTTTCAGTTCTTCAAGAAGTTCTTTTTTGTTTTTGTAATTTTCTTTCCAGTTGTCGGTAGAGACATTACTTTTTTCTCTGTAATTATTAAAGAAGGTATTGCAGGCTTCACGAAATTCATCCCAAATTTTATTGGTCATGCTTTTCGGAACATGTCCTACTTTTTTCCAGTCTTCCTGTAGTTTTTTGAAAAGAGGTACGGCTATTTCCCAATCTTCTGATAACATATTGTCTTTTGCTGTTTGTATCAGTTTCAGCTTTTCTTCGAGATTAGTCTGCTGGGAACCTTTTAAGGATTTGTAGTAACTGTTTTTTGTAGTGTTGAAACCTCTGAGGGTAACTTTGAACTCATTCCAGTTCTGGTTGGATAATTTTCTCGGAACACTTCCGGTCTTTAAAAATTCGGAACGGAGATCTTCCACTTTTTTTATAGCATTCTGCCAGTAATTGTGGTTAGGGTTTTCTCCCGGTTCAGAAAGTTTTTTGATTTCAGCAATGATTTTGTTTTTCTTTTCAAGATTGGCATTTTGCTCTGCTTCTATGGATGCTGAAAGTTCAGATTTTCTTTCGTGGATTTTATTAGAAATTTCTTTGAACTCTTCCCATGTCTTTTCACGAAATTCTTCTGCTACGGGTTCGGCTTCTTCTTTCCAGAGTTTATGAAGATACTGTAATTCATTTAATGCTTTTTGGATTACAGGTTCGTTTTCAAGTTCTTTTGCACGGGCAATGATGTGCTGTCTTTTTTCCAGGTTATGGCTGTATTCCTGTTCCAAAAATTCTTTATTTAAATCCAGCATCTGGTAAAACTGGTTTAAATGATGAAAGTAATTATTATTCAGGATCTTAAATTCGGATTTAGCCACCTGTCCTGCATTGGACCAGTCTTCTTTTATTTCCCTGATGGATTTGAAAAGGTTGGTTCCTGGCTCGGAATTGGTATAAAGATTTTTAAGTCTTTCGATAATGTTCTGGCGATGCTCCAGGTTTTTCTTCTGCTCTTCTTCCTGGCTTTTCTGGAAAGCATCATATTTTTCTTTAAAAATATTGACTAAAGCAGAAAATCTGGATTGCATGGGATGCTCATAACTGAAATTTTCAGGAGCATTTCCTCCGTCTACATATTCATGCTTTTTGTCTTCCACTTCATCATGAATGAGGTGATTTGCTTTTTCTTTTAAAAGATTAAATTGTTTGGAATTTTCACCTGCATCTGAAGAGTTGATGATTTTTTCCATCTCTTTTAAAGCATTTGCCAAAGAGATATCATTATTCAGATGATCTTCTTCCAGACCTTCCGAATCCTCGTCCTGGACTGCTTCATTCCCTGAAACCTTCTTGTCAGACGTTTCTTCTTGAGATACTTCTGTAGAAATCTTATTTTCTTCGTTTTCAGAAAGATTATTTTCTGTAGTCATAGCAAATCTTTTATGAGTGGCGTAAATATGTAAATAATGACTAAAAAGCCAATTAATGCACTAATTTATGTTATTTTTTTTGATTATTCCAAATTTCCCAGGCTTTTTCTGCTTGTTGTTCCAGCATATAGTAACCGTTTACAGTTTTGGCTCCTTTTTCTGCGGCATTCAGAATGAACTGAGTGTAATTGGGATTGTAAATCAGATCGATAACTAAATGTTCACCGGAAAGTCCATCAAAAGGGAATTGAAGACAGTCTTTCACATTAGGAAAGGTTCCCACCGGGGTACATTGTATGATGATGGTATGTTCCCGGACCATTTCAGGGGTAAGGTTCTCAAAATTGATATCGGATTTCCTGGAAACAGTCTGGTAAGAGATATTATTTTTATCCAAAACATATTGTACTGCCTTGGCAGCTCCTCCTGCACCTAGAATCAAAGCGGTCTGCTGGTGAGGTTTTTTATGAAGCATGAGTGTTTTTTCGAATCCAAATGCATCGGTATTATAGCCTGTTTTTTTTCCATTTTCAATGAGAACACAGTTTACGGCTCCTATTTTTTCTGCCTCATCACTCAGGTTATCCAGGTAGTCTATTATTTTTTCTTTGTAGGGAATGGTTACATTAAAGCCCAGGAGCTCAGGATTGGAAAATAGGGTTTCGACTTCTTCGATTTCTTTAAGATCAAAAATATCGTAAGAGAAAGAGTTCAGCATTAATCTTTGAAATTTATCCTCAAAGAACTTTTTCGAAAATGAATAAGAGATATTTCGCCCTATCAGACCTAATTTTTTTTTGGAATTCATCATGTTTCAAAAATAAAAAAAAGACCGGATAAACCGGTCCTTTAGCATTGAAAATATTTTTGTTTATTCTACAATGAATTTTGTGGAAGTTTCATTGGTTTTAAGGATATAAATTCCTTTTTGAAGTCCTTTCAGATTGATTTTATTAGAATTTTTGAAAGGCTTTATCAACGTATCAATAAGTTTTCCGGAAAGATCGTAAATCTCCGCTTTGGAAATTTTGCTTAAGTTTTCTCCTTTTACAAATAACTCATTATTTCTTACCGGATTAGGGTAAACTGAGAAGGAAGATTGGTCTTTCGATAGCTCAGCGGTTCCGAGTACTCCATTACAGGACCAGCTAAGGTCATCCATGGCGACTCTGTTGCTTGTGGACGAATTAATGATCTTAATGGTGTAATTTCCTGTGACGTTAATATTATTGATCGTGGTTGTAGTTACGGTAGCACTGTAAGGAATAGTTCCTACCACATTGCCGTTGATCTCCACATTCAGGTTTCCGGCAGTCCCGCTGTATTTTAATTGAGTGGTTAAGGTAAGACTTTGTATTCCTCCGGAAATGGCGGTGCTTAATAATTCTCCGTTTCGGATGGTAATCGCCCTGTTGTTGATGGTTTCATCTGTTCTTGCAGAGGTTGCCGTCCAGGTGATGCTGTTATTGGTCCATGTTCTGGTGGTATAATTATTGGCGTTGGCTGGCATTGTTTCAAAATTTTCACTGCCACAGCTTCCACCTGCCGGTTCATCCAGCGTAGTATCTGTTGCAATATTACTTTGCGGTGATGAGTTTCCAGAAGCGTCTTTAGCAATCACATAGAAGTCATAAGTAGTGGATGGTGTTAATCCTGATACGGTTGTCGTGGTTGTGGAAACCGTTGTTTTTAATGTTCCGTTGGCGTATACGTCATATGCTACAACACCTACGTTATCAGTTGCGGCCGTCCAGCTTAGAGAAATTGAATTATAAGTAGCTGCCGTGGTAGCCAGGTTGGTAGCTGCTGTTGGGGCTTGGGTATCGAGTGTAATATTTCCCCAGACTTCATTGGCAAAAGACGGATTATCAATGTAAGGATTTCTGTTTCCCTGATAAATATATGAAGCATTATTTCTTGCGGTTTCTTCTGCAGATACGGGATCTAATGCATTCCATGCCAATAGCTGATTAAGTTCCCAGGTCTGTAATCCGGGATATGCAGTAATTCCTAACATATTTCCGGTTCCGTTGGTGCTGGTGAAGTCGGTTAACTGGGTTTCATATCTGGTCACAAAATAGAAGATCATCCGGGCTACGTCCCCCTTGAAATTATCAATAGGTTCGAAAACGGTTCCGGTGAATCCTGTAGAAACGGAATTGCCCAGTTTAGAGCCGTTTAATGAAGTGAATGTGGCATTTCCCACTACTCCGAAAGGATAATTGCTTCTCTGTCCGTTTACCTGATAATCGGTAGCGCGGATAAAGTGAATATCGGATTTCATGGGAAGAGCTTCTCCAAATAAGCTTTGAGGAACGATGTGTTCTCTGTTATAGCAAGTTCCTTCGGGACCATTTACACTTCCGCACTGATTAACAGACAGGGTGTAGTTATAAGGATCTGTGCCTGTAGGGTTTTCCGAATAGATGTCCAGGATCGTTCCGTCATTTTCATAGAAGTTATCAACATCTGTGGTCTGATAAGCGGTCCATAAATCAGCATAGGTATGCTGAACATGTCCGTTCGTGATGATCTGATTCAGTTTTGATTTCAGAGCTGCTCCGCTCAATCCTGCTGTACTGTCATAATATCCTGCAGGAATCTGACCGGTCTGAGCAGAGGCATAAGTAAATGCAACGCCCAGCAATAAAGAGAATAAAGTTCGTTTCATGATTAAAATTTGGGCCGTAAAAGTACAAAAATATAGAGGTGGATTATATTAATTTTTGATAATATACTCCTTGCTTATTTTTGAAAAGAACCATGAAATGGCAAACCCAAAAAAGGAAGCGGTAAGGGCTACGATAAGATAATTTTTACCTACGATTTTAACAGGGAAAGGTAATGTTTCATTCGCCCTGAAAAATTCTGTGTATAACTGGAAATAACATAATGCGGTTCCGAGAATCAGACCGGTAATAATTCCTGAGATCACAATAAGAATCCCTGTATAGAAATAAGTTTTTCGTAAATGGCTGAGTGGAAAGCCTAAAGAAATTAATGATTTTGCCTGTTCTTTTTTATCAAGCTGTAAGATAATAATCGCTCCGGCAAGGTTGAAAGTAGTAATAAAGATCACCAAAGCAAAAATCAAGTAGATGAACAGCTTTTCGGTATTAATCATTTTCCAGAATGCTGCATTTTCTTCTTCTTTGGTTTTTACCTGTATGTTTTTTCCAAGAGCAGAAATCAGTTTTTCTTTTACTAAAGCGGTATGGTCAGGATTTTTAAGTTTTATGACAATATTATAAGCTGAATTTCTGGGTAAGCTGAGTAATTCTTCGGTGAGTTCAATAGGAGCGATAATGTAGTTGTCCAATTGATCGTTTCCGGGAAATACTCCGGTGACCAAAATATCTTTTTTGTTGTAAATGTCTTCTTCTTTATTGATAATTCCAAGTCCGGGTTTTGGCATGAATACCGTGGCATAATCACTTGACGATGCTACGGGAATGGACAGCCTGTTATCCAGGGAGTTCTCCATTAGTACTTCATTGGAGTACCGGAAGCTTGGATAAGTCCCGTAAAAGATGTTTTTGTCTATTGGATTCACTTTCGTATAGGCAGAATCTACTCCACGTAAGTAAGCAATATCCCCTTTCCCGTTATAGCTGATGTATATTTTTTCTTCAATCACGCGGGAAAAGCTGCTGATTTCGGTATTGTTTTTTAGAACATTTTCGACATTATCCAAATCCTTGATGGTTTTTCCGGAAGTGCTTTTAATTGTTAAATCAGCATGAAGATTAGAGATCAGGTCTTTATTGAGGTCTTCTAATCCTGAGAAAACGGAAATGATAACGAACATTGCAGCTACGGCAACCGTCATAGCCCCTATTGCCAGCCAAGTAATGAAAGTAACGGCAGTACTTCCTTTCTTAGCCAAAAGGTATCTGGATGCGATATAAAATGCAATGTTTCTCAATTTTTACAATACTGGATTATCACCTTCTCCTCTCAATTCTCTTTCTAGTTTTTCCACATCATCCAGGGAGGTGTCCAGATAGAAGTTGAGTTGAGGAATTACACGTACCTGTTTGGCCATTTTCTGACCGATGAAGTTTCTGTACTGTGCTTTATTTTCTTCTATTTCCTTCATAATGGATTTACGGAAATCCTGCGGAAATATGCTTAAATAGATTTTGGCAATACCCAGATCTGCGGTTACTTTTACATCGGAAACCGTCACCAGGAAATTCTGCTTACTATCTGCCGCCTGTTTGCGGAAAAGTTCTGCGAAATCTTCCTGTATGATCTGTGCTACTTTTCTTTGTCTGTTACTTTCCATAAGTGGTGCAAATTTAGTATTTTTGTTTGAATTCCTGATTTGAAAATTTAATAGCTCTATCAAATTTACAGTTAAATTTATATAAATTATCCATGAAATTAGAACATATTGGCATTGCCGTAAAATCTTTAGGGTTTTCTGATGATCTTTTTGAGAAACTTTTGGGGAAATCTTCCTATAAAAAAGAAAGTGTCGAAAGGGAAGGGGTAGTCACTTCTTTTTATGCAGCAGGAGAAAGTAAAATTGAATTACTGGAAGCCAGCAAAGAGGAGAGTCCTATCTCGAAATTTATAGATAAGAAAGGAGAGGGAATTCATCATTTAGCCTTTGGAGTGGAAAATATCACAGAAGAGATCGAGAGATTAAAAAAAGAAGGTTTTCAGTTTATTTCCGAGGAGCCCAAAGAAGGTGCTGATAACAAATTAGTTGTCTTTCTCCACCCTAAATCCACCAATGGAGTACTGGTAGAACTTTGTCAAGAAAAGCGATAAAAAATTTTGTAGTGAAAGAATTTTTACTATTTTTGCAAGCACAAAATTTAACCAAGTTTTGAGGTCCTATAGCTCAGTTGGTTAGAGCACCTGACTCATAATCAGGTGGTCCCTGGTTCGAGCCCAGGTGGGACCACTCTTATAATCAAGCACTTACAAGTATGTAGGTGCTTTTGTTTTGTAATGGGTCAAGGTACAGGTCAAGTTTAAAGGTAAACACAAGTAAACTTAATAATCTTTATTTAACTGCGGAAATAATGTCCGTTACTTTCAAAATAATCAAACATAATACTCCGTGCTGTTGCGCTCCAATCAATCACAACCCAATTAGGAATATTAAACGTATCATCCTCATATAAGTATTGTACAAAATCTTCATCACTTTCGTATTCACCGTAATAAAAATTGTTTACATATTCATATAGGCTTTGAAAATCCATTTTTCCTAAACAATCTAAACACGCTTCGTAAACCTCTACATCATACCCTGAATCATTGATTTGTTCAAGTACCTCGTAAATATCTTTTGATATATGGCACTCGCTCAATAATCCTAGTTTTTCCAGAATCGGACATTCATAGTCCTGAAACATAAATTCGGGGTCGGCTTCATCAGAATGAAGTTCATACATTGCTGTAAGTAATTCGTCGTAATCGGAATAGTCCGAAAGATTTAACCATTTGCCGTAAAGGCTTCCGTTGTTGTACTTAGAGTACGTTGATACATAGATACTAGCAGTATCAAGACAATTTTGTAACTTTGTCATGTCGATAAGTTTTAGGTATGTTAAAATTTATTGATTCGCCTTGTTGCATTGCAGTGCTTCAAGGCTTTTTTATGTATATATTGAGATATATTTTAGTAGTAAGTCGCTCACAAAAGCAGTATAAATATACGACAAAAAGCCCATAAATACAAGTACTTACAACACTTTTTAACCAAAATATCAACACTTGTTAAAAACTTTTTAACCAGTCCAAGCACAGGAAGACAAAAAATAGCAGTCAAAAACAAAAAATCTTTGACAGGGGGCGTGTCGAAAAAACCTCATTAACGGGGTGCGAAATTCGTATAGTAGGTACAGTCCCGATACCTGTATAAAAATTTTGAGATTTGATATAAGGGGGACATTTTACAGTGAAAATTTGAGGGGGTTGGTGTAAATAGTAACCCAAGTATTATACATTTTCCCGGTAAGTAAACTTAAAAAAATATCACTTAACTAAAAGTACCACAAACTGTTTACCTTAGTTTTCCGAAATGTTTTTGTATGAACCAACAAAAAGTGATAGATTTTTCATCATTTGTGTTTTTAGGTCTTTCGTTTCATTGGGAGACTTTTTTGTTTTGGGGTAAATCGGTAGATAATATATTGACAAAATGCTGTTTACTTCAAATCTAATTTTTCAACGCCCCGACCAGACCTTAAAGATTACTTACCACACCCAGAAAGCTTTAACAGAATGAAAGAGTATGACAATGAATCTATGCTAAATTCAAGTCTCATTGAAAAAAAAATGTTTAAATCAGGGTTCAGAAATTCATTTTTTCGGATTTGTGCTATGAAAAACTGAAAAACTGAATCTTAAAACAAATCTTTTTTTTTAAAGTTATCACCGTTCTAATCATACCCTATTAAATAGCATTTTATAATAGTAGTATAACGGTACTTTTTACTGCATGATTGTGGTACTAAATTTTAAATCAAAGTATCAGGAAAAATTTATACTTTTGTGACTGAATTTTATCGAAAAAATATAAAGCGTTAGCTTTTATTCTGTTATAGGAAATCTGACAATTTCAAATGCAATACAGGATAAACAGTTGATGCCTCCACCTATGGCGTGGAGGCTATTCTTGTTTGTATTGCAAGGTTTTGTCAGAACCTCCTATAGCAAATTGAGTTTAGTCCTTCACGCTTTTTGCATTTACCAACAACATCACTTTAGGAGGGCGGGTGAATAAAAAAAACATCCGCCTATGAAAAAGATTCTGCTAGTTCCGGCACTGCTACTATCCACAGCACTATCCGTCTTGTCGTGTGAAAAATCCAAACCCACTAGAGAGCCCGACCCGTATATTGATTCTATTCAGGCACGTATGAAAGCCAATGAAAAGATTCAGTTTGAAGAGATTGACAGAAAACTTGAAGCACACGCCAAAGCTCAAAAACAATACATATTCGTTCGGTTGCTTGTTGAGGAAGATTATGGAATGGATACAAGACGAGCCAACTTTGTCTCAGGAATCCAAGATATAACCCACGATTTGAGCGAAGATGAAAAAGCACAGATGGAAGACCTGATAATCTCAAACTATCTAAGTTCACCCGATGCGAAAATTCGTAATGGCAGGGTCAAAAAGAAAGAAATGTTTGTATTTGGCAGTTATGCAGAAGCGAGCGAAAAAAGAAACAGTTTTTTAATCAGTGAATAACTATGAAAAAGATTTTACTAGGTCTTGCAATAAGCCTGACCTTACAGCTATCCGCACAGACAAAAATTTTTAATTACAATATGGTTCAGATTACCAAGAACATGAATGTAACAGAACTCGCCACACGGAAAACAAAGATTGTAATTAACAAATCTAAAAACACAATCAGTGTAATAGATTCTGAGTTTCCCACTCCCTATGTCTTCAAGATTGATAGCTATTGCGACATCACCACACCATCTATCAACTGCATGATACGGGACAGACAAAACAAACTCAACTTTTTCTCCTATAACAAAAACAGACTGGAGATTATGAACCTCGCAGGAGACGGAACAAGATATATTAGTATAAAACCATAATTATG
Source organism: Chryseobacterium sp. CT-SW4 (assembly GCF_048572715.1). Taxonomy (GTDB): domain Bacteria; phylum Bacteroidota; class Bacteroidia; order Flavobacteriales; family Weeksellaceae; genus Chryseobacterium. The sequence goes on along the minus strand of NZ_CP183840.1, from coordinate 2,991,230 downwards.
AAAAAACTTTCTTTCAAAGCTATTACGATAGCATTATCATTAACCGTATTATCATTAGCAACTGCAAACTGTTCTAACAGCAGTAATGATGAAGACAACACTACACCAAACAATCAACAACCTGCAACAACTCAATATTTTCATCCGCCAACATGGATTCAGGGCACATGGAAATATGCACCATTCGGTACTCCGCTAGAATCTATGTTGACCCGTAAATTTACTGATTCAGACATTATCTCAATCAGTTCGGGCGGAACACAAACTAGTTGGACTGAAAAAATCAAAGTATCACCTAATGGAGGTAATGTTGATGAAGTGACTACAAACACAGAATACAATGTTGCCATCAAGTACAATAGTACAGGGGTTACAGACTTTTTTGAGTTCAGAAAGATTTCTAATACAGAGATACAATATAGACAAGCTCCCGTACTAAATTGGACGAGTTTGGTTAAAGATTAATCTTAGATAAAGCCTTGACCTTATGGGTTGGGGCTTACTTTTTTATCTCTGTAAATACAATGAACAGAGGGGGTAACAGTGAATCTGCAAGATAGTACCAATATATACTACAAATATTATATTACTCCCACTCAAACAAACCCAAACACTCTAATCGGGAAAATTTGGAGAAAAAAAAGATACGTCAAGTTTTGTCGCACCGCAGATATAGATTTGTAAAAAGAAAGATAATAATTCAAAATATGGGGAAAATACCTATAAGATTTTAAACAATTTTAATTATAATTGCAACCATAAAACACCTATGCAATGCGAAAAATTTATTTTACCGCAATTTCATTATGTATTTCCCAATTAGGATTTACACAGATTCCTAACTTACCGACTGTTTCCGCCCCACAGGCAAGTGGTTTAGGTAATTATTCAGGTAATAATTTTGGAAGTTCAGGCAGAAGTTCAAGGAACTATGCCCCGACTATCAACACCTATCAGAACCGCTCAAATCCTACACAACAAAATGATTATGCACGACAACAGTCAAGCTCACGGAACAACACAGTCATGCAGGATATAGAGCGAGATATGGCAGAGGTTCGGGAAATACAATTCCGTGAATGGATAGAAAACGGCAGAAATATGCACTATGACCTACCATCATTATCAGGAAAAACAGGAACGCAATCGTACTATGATGCTTACAACAAGCTCACAGCAATGGATTCCGACAATTACTCATTAGCAGATGTTAATTTCACTGTTGAAAATGCTTATTACGAAAACAAAAGAGATTTAAATGGCTTCAAATCAGGAATACAGAAAACAGCCAAACAACTCTTGCAGAAAATGAAAGAACGCAAACAAGATACGGAAAGTAATGTTTCTAAAAACCTGATGCTGTTTGAATACTTTTCCAAAGACATGAAGTTAGGAGGAACAACCCACAAAGCCTTTGAATATGATTTTAAGGACTATATGGGTGAAAAAGATTACTCCAAGATGTTTGTTTCCAAATTGCTAAAAACAGGTTCAGGACAATGCCACTCAATGCCGTTGCTGTACTTAATTATTGCAGAAGCAATGGGAACAGAAGCGTATTTATCATTAGCCCCCAATCATTCTTATGTTCGGTTTATGGATGATGAAGGACAGTACAGAAACATAGAACTTACCAATGGTATGTTTTCAACAGACACCTCATTGCTTGAATCAGGTTACATCAAATCAGAAGCCTTACAGAATAAAGCATACATGGAAAATCTTTCTAAAAAGGAATTATTAGGAATGGCTTATTTTGATTTAGCGAGAGGATATGTTAAAAAATTTGGATATGACGAGTTTGTAGGAAAAGTTATTGAAAAAGCATTAGAGCTTTATCCAAATGGACTTGCTCCGAACATGGAAAAAGCAAATGTGAGCCAAGCACGATTTGCCTATGTAATGAAAAACTTAGGAATAAATCCCGAAGACAGACGAGATTTGCAGAGAATAGGATATTTCCCAAAGGCTATTGAACAATTAAATAATGTTAATCAGCAGTTTAACAAGATTGACGAACTCGGATATACAGAAATGCCCACATCTGCATACGAATCATGGTTAGCAAGTCTGAAAACAGAAAAAAACAAACAGGAAAGCGAAGCACTCGCACAAAAAATATATCTGTACCAACTTCAAAAACAGAAAGATAAACAACAGCAGGAAGCAGTAAGAAAAGCACAGGAACAGAAGAAAAAAGACGAAAAACCTAAATACTTCCCAATTGACCCTAATAAATTATGATGAAAAGAATTTTACTAAACAGAACTTTGTTCCTTTCAGCTTTATTGCTAATATGGTTGAGTTCAGGAACAGCCAAAGCACAAAATAATCAGTTTTACAATGATTCTTACCAAACCATTGATAATATGCTTAATGACAAACAGTCGTATAGCTTCAAAGAAGCCGTTTTTAGCGTGGAAAATGCGTATTATCAGGGTAAGTTAGATATTGATAAATTAAACGGAGAAATCGACTTTTTAAAGCATTTCGCAAACTCTATTTTGAAAAGCAGGGATTTGACCTACAAAGAATCTGACAAAGACAAAGTTAGCAAATATGCTACCGTATATTCCATAATGTGCCAAACCTTACCTGTCGCCTATAAAGATACCGTGATACAGTACAAACCTTTCTCTTATGACTTTACAGATGTGTTCGGTCATAATGATATTACCAACCTGTTTGTATCAAAACTACTAGTGACTAAAAAAGGTAATTGCAACTCAATGCCATATCTGTATAAAATTTTAGCAGAAGAAATTGGAGCAGATGCAAATCTAGCATTAGCACCGAATCACGTTTACATCAAGCACAACATTAAAGCAGGAGGTTGGTTTAATACGGAGCTTACAAGTGGGATATTTCCCATTGATGCGTGGCTGACAGCTTCGGGCTACATTCATTTGGATGCCATTAAAAATGGTGTGTTTATGAAAGCCTTGAACAACAAAGAAAGTTTAGCATTATGCTTATTTGATTTAGCACAGGCTTACAACAGAAACTTCCCAAAGAATAACGGAGAATTTGTACTAAAAACAATTAACAGAGCCTTAGAAGTCTACCCGAATTTTGCAAAAGCACTGATATTAAGAGCCGAAACTCACAAAGAGCAGTTTACAAAATTGATGGATAAACATAATCTGAAAACAGATAATGCCGAAAATCTAAAACTTGTACAACAGCAAGACCCCAAAGCCAAAGAACTGTTTGAATTGATGAATAAGGAGTACGGACACATTTATGAAATCGGCTACCGACAAATGCCTGAGGAAATGTATTTGGATTGGTTGGTTTCCCTGAAAACAGAAAGAGAAAAATTTGAAAACAAAAAATTATTAAACAATTTTACAAAATAGTCAAATGAAAAAAATATTATTAATTGTTTTTGCCATATTTGCAGTATTTGTACAGGCACAGACAAAGAAACATACCACCACAAAGCAAAAAACAGAAAAGAAATGGGTAAATCCTGTTAAGCTGACAAAAGAAGAGCGCAACCGTCCGTATATGGATGAAGTTTTGAAAACCCGAGATTCATTAACACCAACAGAAGCAGAAAGACGTAGAAAAAATATTGCTATCGGAAATCCTTTTGCTAAGTACGGAGTTTATCCGAAGATTGCCACATTAAGTAAAGGTAAGTATTTGGAGTTTCACGATATGGATAGTGTTGTGAGCATTGGCTCAATTAGGTTCAACAGAAAAACTAAATCTATTACAGAATTTAGAGAGATTGATTTGAGCGACCCTGATGCACAGCCATATTTAGATACAGCAGGACGTTGGATTAGCCCCGACCCATTGAGCGAAGAGTTCCCGAGTTGGTCACCATATAATTATGCGTTTAATAATCCTCTGAAATTTGTTGACCCTGATGGTAGAGCACCCGAAGAGGTAAATGGATGCTGTTGGTGGCTTAGATTAATGCCATTATTTGAAAACTCGTCAGTTCGCCCAAGTCCTGTTGTGGAAATTGCTACAAAATCAGGGGAAGGTACAACTAAAACAAACGACCATCACATTATTCCAAGACAATTCAAAAATACAGATGTTGTTAAGGAAGCAAGAAAGCAAGGATTTGAGTTTGAAGGTAAAGAAAACAAAGTTGAATTAGAACAATTTAGCAAATCAACAGGAGAAGGAAGACATGCCAATCATCCCAAATATAATAAACAAATGGGTGAATTGTTAAAAGAAATCCCTAAATCCGAAGCCTTAACAGGTTTACGTAATTTAAAAGATAAAGCAAAGGACATTATCAATTCAAATCCTGACACAAAAATTAATGATTTAAAACTTAAAACAGCACCTCCTGTTAAAACTGATAATTTACAGAATACAACACCTCCTCCTGCGGTTTTACCAAAAATAACTCCGCCATTGACCCCATCACAAAAATGTGCTCGAGACCCAAATTGCGTATAAATTAACTAAAATCATTGTATATTTAGATATGGAAAAAACTAAAATAGAAGAAACTCAAGAGTATAAATACTATCTACAAAAAGCAAAGAATACCCTTTGGTACTTTAACAACCTGATTATAAATAACTTTCAAGGTTACACATCTATAAAATTCATGGATTCCAATAACGTGTATGTTTGGATGGAAAATATTAAAATTGAAGGGGATTATTATACAGGGGAATTAGCAGAAAATGGTAATGCTCACAAAGTTCCAATTAATGATGTCATAGATTGGATGGTTATTGAGCATGGACGATTAATTGGTGGTTATACAATAAGACATTACAGGGATACTCTTGATGATGAAGCAAAAATGAACTTTGATATTGATTTTGGAGTAAAGATTGATGCAGGAAATGATTTTTTCAAACCTAATTTAACAACACCCGAAGGAGCTATTATCAGAATTGAGAATTTTTACACAGAAGAAAATTTAGAGGGTGTAATTTCCTGTAAAGATTTTGAAATGGAAGCAGAAAACATGCTAAAAGATAGCAATTTAGAAGTAAACGAATCTACTATAAATGATTTAGCAGAAGTTTTAAAACTTGCATTAATCGAAGATATTAAGTCAAATGGATTCCCCCATTTTAATAATATTGAAAGAAATTTTTCACTTATCACAGAGCAACAGAACCAAAAATTAATTGAGGAAACTATTATTTTTGTGAATGGTACAGCAAAACACAATAAATTTTGGATAGGACAATCCAAAAATGGAGATTGGAAAGTCCTAAACCTTGTTGAATAATTAAAATTTTCAAACATAAAACTAAAAATTGTTAACCTTGACCAAAACAGTCAGGGTTAATTTTTTTTACAGTACAAATTACGCTTAATATATAGACCGGCTTCTAATTTTGAAATTCTGTGTTTCAAAATTTTATACAGTAATATTTTAATAAAAATCCTTATATTTGAAAGTTAGAGGCATTTTTAGATATGCTTTCACAATTATTAATAATCATATCAATTTATATTGTGATGTTATAAAAATGAGCAAGAGAATAAATTATATAATAGAAGAAATAGCTGACCAATATTCTATCGATGATAAAAATAGACCATGGATAATCGGTTTTAGTGGTGGTAAGGATTCGACAGTATTACTCACACTTACATGGTTGGCTTTGTTGAAAATAAAAAACGAAAAAGGTAGTTCTTTTCTAAGTAGAGAGGTTCACGTAGTTTGTAACGATACTTTGGTTGAAAATCCAATTATTACAAATTATGTAAATAAGATTTTAGAAAAAATTAAAGAAGCATCGTTAAAACATTCACTTCCTGTCTTTGTGCAAAAAACAATACCAAGATTGGAAGATTCATTCTTTGTAAATCTTATTGGTAAAGGCTATCCAGCACCAAATAATGCTTTTCGTTGGTGTACAGAAAGACTGAAAATAAAACCTACAGCTAAATTTGTTACAGACATAGTTAAAAGTGAGGACAATGACCATCACGAAGCGATTATACTTGTTGGAACACGGAAAAGTGAAAGTGCTACAAGAGCAAAATCAATAAAAAAGCATGAAATTAGAGGAAAACGATTAACAAAACACCCTCTTCAAAATAATGTTTTTGTTTATTCACCTATCAAAGAACTAGAATTAGAAGAAATTTGGTATATTATCAATACTTTTCAATCACCCTGGGATGCAAATAACAAAGAGTTATTTGACATTTATATGGATGCAAGTGCAGATGATTATGAGTGTCCTACAATGGTTTCAGATAAAGAACATAAATCTTGTGGACAAAGTCGTTTCGGTTGTTGGACTTGTACTGTTGTGAAACAAGATAAGTCTATTTCGGCTCAAATAGAAAATGGACAAGAGTGGTTAATTCCTTTACGTGATTTGCGTAATTGGATTCAAGAAGAAAGAAATAAACCAGAAAATCGCTCCCATTTAAGAAGAAATGGAGTTGAAGCAACAATCCCACATGGTGGAGTTGTTGAGCTAAAACATAGAGCTGAAATTCTTGAAAAAATTTTTGAAGCACAAAAACAAATTAATGATTTGGGATATGAGGTTGAATTGATAAATAAACAAGAATTGATTGCAATTCAGGTTATATGGTATCGTGATTTGTATTTCCAATATACAGTTTCCGATATCTACAATAAAGTATTTAATAAACATCTTGATATGAAACAGCACAATGAACTTGTAAAAAAGGAAGAAGAATTATTATTGTCTGCTTGCGAAAAAGATAAAAAACAATTCACTTTGATTCAAGACTTACTAAAATTAGAAAAGTCTAAAACAATTATGATGAAACGAAGAGGATTGATTGAAGATATTGAAAAACGTTATAAACAGTATATTACGGCATAATGACAATTAAACAAATTGAACTTAATAACTTTAGAATATACAAAGGTTATAACAAAATAAATCTATCCGTTAAAGATGATGAAAATATTGTCATTGTTAGTGGTAAAAATGGCTATGGAAAGACCACTTTTCTAATGTCTCTTGTTTGGTGTATGTATGGAAGGCAAATGAGTGATGTCGATGAAATTTACAAACGAGAAATTGAAAGTAATGGAAATTACAAAAAATATATCAAGAATAGTTTGAACAGGCAAGCAGAATATGAGGGAAAGACCACATTTTCTGTTTCTGTAACATTTGCAAATGTTACTACTATACCTGATATTACTTGTGATGAGTTAAAAATTACAAGAACTTATCATACGGAAGGCTCAAAAGAAGAAGAATTGGAAATTCTAATAGATGGAATGGAAAGTGAGTTAGCTGAAGAAGTAGGTAAAGAAATATTTATTCGTGATTTCATTATGCCAAAAGAAATTGCGAAATTTTTCTTTTTTGATGCTGAAAAAATTGTATCACTTGCTGAAATTCATACAGCAGAACAAAGAAAAGATTTAAGTCAAGCATATATAGAGGTTTTGGGTATCAAACACTATCAAGATTTAAAGGAAGATTTAGAAAAATATCTGAATGATTTAAAACAAAAAACTGCAAGTACAAAAGATAAATCAAATTTAGAGCGAATTAAAAGAGAGTCTTTGGATATAGAAGAAGAAAATGTTGAGTTTCAAAGCCAAATTGACAATCTTAATGAAGATGCTTCTGCATTAAAATTTGATATTTCTAAATTACAGGAAAAATTAATAAAAAATGGTAGTGTAATTACTGTTGATGAATTAAATGAGCTCCGTGATAGAAAGGAAGATTTAGAAAAACACGTTGGTCAAATTCAAACAGAATTAAAATCTTATTTTGAGATAATTCCTTTTGCAATTGCAGGGAAATTGTTGACACAAGTATTTGAACAAATTGTTGATGAAAGAAACTTTATTAATAGAAACTTTGATAAAAATAAAGTAGATGATATTTCAACAAAAATTATCAATGATTTAATCAATTTACCACGTCCTAAAGACATTCAAATTACACACGAAGTACAAGAATATTATATTCAAAACTTTAAAGAATTAGTAAAGAAACATCTTGGAGAAGAAGAAACTCAAAATTCTGAAGATGTTGAATTATTACACAATTATTCAGAGTCTGAAAAAGCAGAATTGGAACAATTTATAAACAATATTAGATTATCTTTCAAGGAAAAATTCAGCAGAATTAATACTGATTTTATACGTTCAAAAAATGAGCTGAATGATATTAATAAAAAAATAAAATTAGCGGAAGAAAAATCAGAAGATGCTTTGGTAGTTGCCGATAGAAATAAGAAAAACGAACTAGAACAACAACATGAAGGCATTCAACAAAGGATAGGTGTTTTAAAGCAAAAAATCGAAGAAAACGGAAATATACTTGTTCAACATAAAAAAGAAATCAATAGAATTACCGAAAGGCTTGATTTAGGAAAGGAAAATGTAGAAATCGGAAAAGAAGTTGAAAATACAATCAAGACTTTGAAACGATTTATTATTGATTTCAAAAATGAAAAGTCCAAATCACTTTCAGAACGAATTAAAAACGGTTTAGATACGCTGCTTCATAAAAAATCATTTATCAATGATGTCAATGTGGAGATTATCGGAGAAGATATTGATATACATTTAATTGACTCAAGGGGAAATGTTATCAATAAAGATTCTCTTTCTAAAGGAGAGCAACAGATGTATGCTACAGCATTATTAAAAGGGCTAGTGGATGAATCAAACATCGGTTTTCCTGTGTTTATAGATTCTCCAATGCAAAAATTCGATGTTGACCATTCTAATAGTATTGTTAAACATTTCTACCCTAAAGTTTCTGACCAAGTAATTATTTTCCCATTACTAAAAAAAGAAATGAGCGAAGAAGAATTTAACATTTTATTACCAAATATCAGCAAAACATATTTGATTAAAAATGTTAATAATGAGCACTCCTCATTTGAAGAAGTAGAGAATAAAGAAGATTTGTTTAGAATATTTGAAAAAGACTATCAAGATGCAATTTAATATAAAAACATCATCAGACCTTGTAAAAAAACTGACTAATAAAATGGGATTGGGTGAGGAAAATCATATTGCCCGAATTTCATTAGCCTATTCTTTAGCTAAAGGTGCTACATATAATTCAGACAGTCTACATAGTTCAGCAGATAAGCAAAAAGAATACAAAGACAATACTTTATTTGGAAGTTATAAGGATTATTATATTTCGCTTATTTGTCAAAAATATCAAATCCATAAAGATGACACAGATGTAAGAAAATATCTGAAATGGCATATTGACAATGGTTTAGAAATGATAAATCTGTATTTTGAAGAAAATAAAAATGTATCGGGTATAGAATTTTTATTAGACCATATAGAAATCGGAATTGATGCCATTAATGAAAATGAAACCAATTTTGATTTTGTCAAAAACAAAAATAATTCTTTAAAAGAAAAAGAAAGCTATTTGGCACCAATTAAAGTTTTAATCGGTGAATACAAAGGGAAAGATATTTACTTTACCCCAAACAATACGTCAATGTATGGGAACTGCCATATTGCCATTGCAGGACAATCAGGAGCAGGTAAATCTTATTTTGCGAGAAAATTTTTAGAAAGAATTATAACAGAGTCAAAAGGTCAAGTCAATTATCTTTATTTAGATTTTAAAGGAATGACTGAAAGTGATAAATCAAATAAAGATTTTAAAGATTTTTTCAACAATACAAATGCTAAATTGATTGACACACCTACTGACTCCTTTCCAGTTAATCCATTATCATTCATTAATAATGTAAATGAAAGGGACAAAATTGTTGGAATAGGTCGCTTTGTTGATATAATTGTTAAATATGCTAATTTAGGAAATGTTCAAAAACAGCATTTAAAAGATGCTACAAGAAAAGCGTTTGAAGATAAAAAAGACGGTAGTTATCCAACATTATCAGATGTTTTAGAGAATGTTTATGAGATTGCAGGAGATAAACCTACTTCATTAACTCAAATATTGATTGGCTTAACTGAAATTGAATTATTTGATAATAAAAAATTAGGAGATTTTATTAATGAAAATTACTATTTAAGTCTTTCAGGAGATTTAAGCAAAGAGGTGCGTTTTACAGCTACATTTTTAGTAATTTATTATCTGTATAATACATTTATGAATATGGATAAAGTGCCTATTGAGGACAATTACAGTGGTCTTCGATATGTGTTACTTATTGATGAAGCTCATAATGTATTTAAAGAAAAGAAATCACAAGAAATTTTAGAAAAATTGTTGCGTGAAGTCCGTTCACAAGGAGTAGCTGTAATGTTAGTTTCACAAGGCATTGAAGAATTTAACCAACCAACATTTGATTTTTCCGAAATGTGTCAATCAGCATTTTTAATGCAAATAAAAGACGGCAATAATTGGAAGTCTATAAGCAAGTTTCTAGGAGCAGGAGAAAAGCAAAAGAATAAAATAAATCGCTCAATGGAAGCTATTAATCCGAGACAAGCAATTTCAAATATTAAAGAGTTTGAATTTGGAGAGATTTTTAATACAAAATAAGTTTGTTTATATATTTTTGAATTATTAGTCAATACTCAAATATGACATTGTAACAGAAAGGTAGGAAATCGAGGAAACAAAAAAAGTGTTTCAACATTTACCTTGATAGTTTGACAACTCTTAAATTTTAATTAGTGTCAAATAAAAATGATTGGCTTTACCTGTCTGGTAGGACCAATCATTTTGTTTTTTAGGGGTAGTAGGTCAATTAAAATAAATATATCCAACCCTATCTTTCCATTTTGACATATCCTGATGAACAATGCGAATATCCGAAAGATATTTTTTACAGGGATTCCATACAGGGTCATCCTCGTTATCTAAAAAATGTAGTAAGTGTATTTCTATCTGTAAAAGCTGAATTTTGTACACCGGATTAATATCTATTTCCAGCCAACCCTCAAATTTATTATACAGCACACCCATTATCACCCCGTCTTTTTTGTCATATAAGACAATGGTATAGTCTGATTCTATGGCAAACCCAATCTCTTTTTCAAAATCCTGTACCGTTTTTATGTTGATGATGTATTTTTCTCTTATCATATATAATATTGTTAGAAAAAAAATGTTTAAATCAGGGTTCAGAAATTCAGTTTTTCATACGCCCGAAAAACTGAAAAACTGAAAAACTGAATCTTAAAAACAAATCTTTTTTTTAGAAAGGCAAAAAGTCATCAATGTTATCTGATTGAGCGGAAGCCATACCAAAACAGATAGAACCATTACTAGCTCTGGATTTCTCAAATTTTTTGTTTTCCAGTTTTTTTGAAAATTTATTCTTTCCAAGTGGCTTATAACCGTCATCCTGACAAAACTGTTTGTAGTCTTTATACAGGTCGGATAAATGTACTTTGTTTGTATCCGATGCCGTATAGTTAAATTCATCTATGAATAAATTGACTTTGTCCGACTGCCATTTAAACTCACCTATTGCATTATTGACTTTTTCGCTATTGGTAAATCTTCTGTTTTTAACAATTCTGTCCAATCCCTGTAAAAGCCAATTGAAAACTCCTGCTAATTCATTAGCAATTATTTTTTTAGACAAATCAATATCTTTTTCCTCTTCACTGATTTGAACTTCAAAAGGAATAATAATCCATCTTCTGAAAAAGGCATCTGTAAGCTCAATTTCACTCGGAAGCTCATTGGCATTAATGATAAATCTAACGGTATTATGCAAAGTGAAACTTCTGCCATACGGTTCTCTTGCCTGTAAAGGTTCACCACTAACTAACGCTTTAAAGGTATCAGGGTTTACATCAGTTCCTTTTTCACTGCTGTAATTAAGCAGTACATCAGTCAATTTAGCTCTGTTGTATTCACTTGAAAATGCTCCGAGCGTATATTGCAACACATTCTCTCTGCCAAGCAAAGCACATATTATATCAAAAAATACACTTTTCCCGTTTTGTCCTGAGCCTGTAAGCATCAACATTTTTTCAAGATTCAGTTTGGTGAAAATATATCCGGCAAATTCCTGTAATATCATCTGACTTTCTTTATCAGGCAAAACTTTATCCAGATAGCTGTTGAACATAGGACAAGTAGCTCTTTCATCATAGCAAAACGGAAGCTGATAGGTCATAAAATCTGCTGAATCGAAGTCACGAAGCGTCCACGTATCATTTTCAAATTCAAAAGTCCCATTCTGTAAGTTGATTATCATTTTATTTTCGTCAGGTACAGGCTGTGATAAATGACAGTCGGTCAGAAACTGCTTTAACAGTTTATCTTTGAACTCATAATGAGCGGCATCATAATCAGGGCAACCCATTTTAGCGGCACATTTACCCAAAAAGTCTTTTAAATCGTCCTTATCCAGCTGTTTCCAGTACTGACCGTTATAGATATAAGTATAATCAAAACTTTTGCATAAGCTCCATTTATTAGCCTTTGCAACCTCGCTCAGGTTCTTTATAATACCTACTAAAAGGTGTTTTTGTTTAATGTTTTCGTTTTCTGGTAAGTTTAAAAATGCTCTGAAATCTACGACATTGATTTCGTTTAATAATTTTTCTAAAATCTCATGTTGAGATTGCACTGTTTTTTCTTTACTCATTTTTTACTGTTTGTTTCTTAAAAAAAAGGCATAGCAATAGCTCTCCATAGTCCCTTTACTATGGCTAGTACCTCGAATCGTTAAAATTTTGGAGATTTAAAAAGATTGCTACTTAGAAGTTGTAGCTAAGTCGTTTCATTGATTATGATTCAGAAACGGAATATGAAAATAAATCAAAAGGTCTTCTTTTTTTAGGAAACTCTCTTATCTGCAAATGAGAATCCCATTCATCAATATTTCCACCATGTTTGTCTTTGAGTTCTAACAGTTTAGATTGATAAGTTCCTAGCTGTTTTACAAAACATTTTACATTATTTTTAACGGAAGCATTAATCAATTTTTCCATCCACACCATTTCCATAGGTCGATATCTATGTTTTCCAAAATCATTACCGCTTTCACCGCCGATAATGCACCAGTCCAAAAGATTCATGTTATTATCCCACTCAATCTCACCTATCAGGGGTTCAAAACTTGCAAAAGTCACGCAGGATAAATCGTTCAGGTAAGCAATTCTATCTACTTGTTGCTGACTTTCAACTGAAACTCCAATCCAAACGTTATGCAACATTTCAAAATAGCTGGGAAGATTATCTTTTATTCTTTCAGGTCGTTTTGTAAGTATCAGGTATGTATGATATGGAGTTTTTCGGATAATTTCCCACGCTTCATTTCTCCACTGGTCTGCTTCTTCAATAAACCAATCACTCCATGAACAAGTAAAGATAATTTTAGGTTCTTTCCATTTCAGAGGTTCTTTGAATTTGGTTTTTGATTTCAGAACTATTGTTGCATTTTGACTGTATCTTTCTTTATCTCTGTACATATAACAGAATTTGCAACCAGGTGATACTTTTCGACAACCATGCCACGGATTCCATGTGTTATCCGTCCATTGAATTTTTGATTCTTTCATAATTAAGCTGTTTTTCTGTTTAAATATTTATTTACATCTTTTTGAAAATCATCGAAATTATTTCTTTTGTGTTTTGTCATCCACTCTAGCAACTCCAATCTTTTAAAGTAAAGTTTCCCATTACCGGAAGAAGAGTAAATGGGTAAATCTGTTCCGACACTGCTGAGTTTATGAAGATAACTCACTTTATACCCCGTGAGTACCGCAGCTTCGTTTACATCCAGTACTTCCTTATTAAGAATAGTTGACATTCGGACTGTTTCTTTTAGTTCCTTTAATTCGCTCAAAATGCTTATTAGCATTTCTTTAAATTCTTGTAAAATTTTTACCATGTTTTTCTTTTTTTATTATCCAGCTTCGTTGCTGAATGTGTTTACAAAAGTATGGCAGGAAATGCGGAACGGTCGAGGAATACAGTATTCCGCAAAAAAACAAAAACTCCCTGTACATAAGGAGTTTTAAGAGTTTTACGTTAAATTTATGCGGAATTACTGCGGAACGGCTTTGAGATTTTCGACAATTTGATTGATTATACGTTCTTTTGCTGACTTTCTATTGCCTGTTTTCACTTCACTAATTATCTTACTGATGCCGCCTGGGGTTTTGGTTTTTGGATTCTGGGAATCACCTTTAGTCTGAAGCTCGAATCTTTCTGCCCAAAACTTATTAAAAAACGTAGCATCCTGATAATCTTCTTTAAAGAACTCTCGTAATGAATCAATCAAATACCCGATGTCGGATTGGCTTCTTCCATGTAGCACTATACGAGTTTCAGGAACAGTATCTACAAAAAAATGCTGTAAAAATATTTCTTGCATACAGGATTCATCAAGAAACTTTTCTGCTTTGAGATTTTCATACAGTTGCACAATAAACTTAACGTTCATCAGTCCGAAAACAGTTGGCTCGACTAGGGGTTGTAACCGCTCATGTCGAGATACCGCTGTTCTAGTTGTGGCTGTACCTTGAGTTTGTGGTGGTGTTTCAGGAATGTTATTGCTTTTTGTCCTGCTGATAAGGTCTTCTATAAAAGATAATTCTTCCAAAATAACATGAAAATATTCGTAGCTGTTATTATGCTGTTGTTTTTGCAAGGTTTCTTTGTAAACACTTATTCTGGTTTTGCAGTGGTTCACCTGCGCAGTTCGGTAGGTAAAAGATTGGTCATAATATTTCAGAATCTCTTCTGTAAAATGGGTTCGGAGATATTTTTGAAAATGTGTTAAAAGTTCTTGTTTATCATTCGTTCTTACAGCAGGAATATTTTTATTAATAAATCTGGTTAAATCATCATCAGATGTAACTTTTAGTAATATATCTAGTTTTTGGTATCGGGTATCAGTATTTTGTGCAGGGTCAAGTCCAAGTTTTTCTCCGAGCATTGTCATAAGGTTTTTTTGTTCCATGTTGTCCGTACTTTGATTACGCTAATTTACTGAAAGCATCATCAATAATATCATCCTCAAAATCTTTCAAATATGAGTTTGTGACAGCAACAGAAGAATGTCCCATTACTTGGCTAATCACATCCGCAGAAACATTATTGAATTTTAAATGTGTGGCAAAGGAATGACGGCTTACATAGCTGGTTATATCTTCGTCAATTCCTGTTTGTTCTGCTATAAATTTCAATCCAGAGTTAAATGTTCTTAAACATCTTCTGTATCTCCCGTGTAACTGCTTATCGGCAAGTCCGTTTTTTAAGATAATAGGAAAGATATATTTTGTTGGTTCTGGTCTTACATAGCTTCTGTAATACTCCAAAATCTCTAATGCTTCTGCCCGTAAAGGAACATTAAAATCCCGACCTGTTTTGCTTCGGGTGTAATGCAGGCGGTTATCTTTTATGTTATTCCATTCTAAAAATACCATGTCCTTAAAATTCATTCCTCCAACATAGTAAGAAAACAAAAACATTTTGTAAGTGTCTGTATATTTGGGGAACTTTCCACAATCAAAACTTTTGAACATTACAAACTGCTCTGTACTCAATGCGATTTTGCGAGATTGCATTTTTAATCTTTTCTGAATACTATAACTTCTGAATGGGTAATCTTCTTTTTTTGCATATCCTGACTGTATTGCAAGATTAAATAATGTCCTTAAATCAGTCATTCTAATTCTTATAGTTGCGTTATTGCACGTTTTTGCTAAGAAATTTTCGTACTTCACTAAATATTCAAAATCAATATCTTTAAATCTAAGGTCTTTGTTTTTATCAAATCTGAATAATGCTTGCATAGATTCTTTAATTGCTTTAGCATATCCGAATCTGGTTAATTCATCTAATGAATCAACTCTCTGCTGAAAAAAATCTTTCACAGAAGTAGATTTTATCTTATTACCTGCTGATTGTCTTAGGAATTTTGTAACAATATCATTTAAATTGTAATCAAGCTCTTCGGATTCCAGTTCTATTATTGCTTCATTAAGACGGGTATCTAGTTTTTTCAGAGTTTCGTTAATTTCACGGGCTTTGCCGTGAGACGATTTCACTTTTTTATTTTTGGCATCCCATTGGTTCTCCTGTATGGAAAATGGTGTAGTCAAAATTTTAGATTTGTTGCCTAGATATACTTTAAAAACAATCGGAAGACTTCCGTCCGCTTTAGGTTTATTTCGGAGCATTAGTTGTGTTGTTGCCATAGGTCAAGTTATAGGTCAAGGTTAAAGGTCAAAAATAGTAAAAATAAGTCAAAATTCAAAATGAATTATTGCTATAAGTAATTGAAAAACAGTGTTGTTGTAAATAAAAGTAAGCTAAAGTAAATACCGTGACCCCTTACTCATAATCAGGTGGTCCCTGGTTCGAGCCCAGGTGGGACCACTTTTTGGAAAATCGAACTTTTCCATAAAAATCAAAAAGCCTCTATTTTAGGGGCTTTTTTCATGTTTATATGAGAAATGTATTCGTCATGCTTACTCATTTTTCGCCATAAAAAAGTTCCCTATTTTTCTCCCCGAATTATTTTTGCATAGAAAAGGGAAGAAAATGTAAAATCCAATCGTAGAATTTGCTTATCTTTAAATTAAAGCAAAATATTTTATGTAAAATATTGGCTATCAGTTTTTTATCTTTGAACTTTGTAATTTTTTATCTATCTTAGCTAATTATTTAATGTTACAGGATATAAAATTGTACTCATTAAAAAATAACGACATGGGAAATAAAGTTTCGGTTAAGCCTATTTTACGAACCGATAAAATTTTGAAAAACGGGAATTCTCCGATTTATCTTCAGGTAATCATTAATTCCGTAAAGAAAACCTTTACTTTAAACGAAAACGTTGCTCCTAAAGATTGGGATAAGAAAAGCGGAGAAGCGAAAGGAAAAGGCTATAAACCTTTAAACGATAAAATAACCAAAGAAAAAACCGATTTGGAGTTATTTCTCCGTCAGAACGATTTAGCAGGAATTCCACTTTCCTTTACTTTAGTAGATAATTTTCTAAAAGGCACTAATAACAATGATTTTTATGCTGTATTTGATGAGGTTTTGGAAATGAAGAAAGGAGACGGATTAGCCGAAGATACCGTATATAAGTATGAAACTCTAAGGAAACGGTTAAAGAGCTTCAAAGCTAAGTTATTCACTTCAGATATAGATTCTGTTTTTATAACGAAATTTAATAATTATCTAAAGAAATTAGAAATAGGAGAAGGAGGACTATACAATCATCATAAATGTTTGAAATGTATTATTAACGAAGCCATTGAATATAAAAAGTTTAAGGGTGACAATCCCTATAAAAGTAAAAAATCGTTAAAAGTAAAATCCCCAGATCACAAGACTATATTTTTAGATGAAGAAGAAGTTCTCAAAATCTTAAAATTTAAACCGACTTCCGCTACTATGAAAGCGACTAAATATATGTTCCTGCTATCTTGCTGTACAGGATTAAGGTATGGTGATTTATATTCGCTAAAAGTCTCCGATATTGATTGGAACAATAAAATTATCTCTAAAAAAATGTTGAAAACAAAACATATTGTAGATATTCCTCTAAACAGGCAGATAAGAGCTTTACTTGCAAGATTTCTGACTAATAAAAAACCGAGTGATAAAGTATTTCCCGAAATATCTAATCAGGTCGGAAATAGGATTTTAAAAAAAATAGCAGAAGAATGCAAGATAGACAAAGAGATTAGCTTCCACGTAGGGAGGCATACCTTTGCTTCCTATCTGGTAAACAATAAAAATGTATCTCTACCTTTGGTAAGTAAGCTTCTGGGGCATAGAAGAATCGCTAATACGATGATTTATACAAATTCTAACGTTAAGAATTTAAGAAGCGTAATGGATGTAAGCCGTTACGGATAATTTTATAAATTTGTAGAATGTTAAAAACAAATAGAATGTAAAAGCATTAGATAAATATTTTTAAGATAAAAGCGTCGCTTTTATTCTGTTAGGGGGAATCTGGTAAATTCAATACACTACAGAATAAATGAGTTGATGCTCACGCTACGGCGTGGGCTATCCTTGTTTATAGTGTATAGGCTTACCAGAGCCTCCCCCTAATAAATGAAGGTATAGTTCCACGCTTTTTCTATGTCTATATTTAAAGCGGTCTGGAACTGGCGGCATTAACTATTAATCGTGGGAAATTTCTCTTATCTGATTCAGAAAAAATTTCGGGAGCTGAATTCAGAACAACAAAAAATCTTTATTAGCGAATTTGAAAGACGAAAGAAATCTGTAGGAATATCTTACCTGCTTTGGTTTTTGGTAGGTTGGCATTACGCTTATCTTAAAAAATGGGGTTGGTTGATATTATATATTCTTACCGTGGGAGGATTTTTTATCTGGGCAATTATTGACCTCTTCAGGATTCCTAAAATGGTTGAACAATATAATAATGATCTTGCTTTAGAAATATTACGGGATATTTCAATCATGTTTCCTGATGAGGTTCGGGATTCGGGTGATAAAGATGTTAATAAAAAGGCTGTAAATGAGCTTTACATCACTCAAAAAATGCAGTCAGAAGAAAGTTATTCATTTTATATAATCGTTGGTATAATCATCTTGTTTAGCGTTTCTGTTTTCTTCTTAAAGCCTGATCGGGCTAAAATGCAAAATGCCATCGTTGATAAAATCTTACTACAAAAACCTCAGATTTTTAAAACGATGAAAAACTTCTTTTTAGGAGAAGAAATGACGGAGAAATATTCCCAAAACTTTATTTCCAATACCCTTTCTAAAAAGGGATATTCCAACCTTGGAATTTATGAGGAAGATTTTGTTTTGGTTAGAAAGCTTGACTATCGTAACGAGGATTCCAAAGAAAATCTAATCACAGCCTATGGATTTTTAGGATTTACAAAAGTCCTTTTCAGTGATGAAAATCTTGCAGAAGATAACTTCAGCAACGAACAAAATAAAAGTGGCAAAGATCACAATACTCAAAGAGTTGATATAACAAGGGTTGAAAGTTATAAACCTAGCAAGGGATATAATTATTATGAAGAACAATCTAAAATGAGAGAAAAAAATAAAGTATCCCAGAATTCTGAAGCTGAACCTAACCTTCCCAATCAGCAGGGAGATTCAATACAAATCAATTAATCATGAAAAAGTTAATAACATTTATTTTATTCATTAATTACGTTCTGGTTTTTAGTCAGAAAAATATCAATGAGGAACTTGCAGAAGCTGAAAAGTTTGCCAATAAAATAATAGAAAATAATCCCGATAAAATTCTAAGCTATTATAAACTGCATAATGGTACTCTTAAAAGATACTATCCCGATAAAAATAATAATGAGGATGATGATAGCGAGATCATGATGTCATACAGAATCATTAAAAAAAATAATAAGATCATTTACATTAGTAAATCTGATAGTTTTTGGGGAATGGGAGACTGGAATAGTTCGCAGGATTTTTATTTTGATAACAATGGAATTCTATTAGGAGCTGTAAAAAAAGAGGACTGGTTTTTAGAAAATAAATGTGCAGGGCAGATCAGATACCGTGGTATTTATAAAAATTACGGAAATCCCAAATTACAAAGGGTTGATAAGTTTTATAATGAAAATGATAAAGAGATCGATTTAGATTCTCCCAATTGTAAAAAAAGTAAAAAGGAGGCATTAGAAAATGCTGAAAGAACTGATAAAATTACCTTCAGAGATTTAAAGGGTTTTATGAAGGCGGAAAAAATTAAATATTATCGGAGTGATAAAAATGAAAAAAATATTGAGAATGAAAAAGAAAATCCTTCTATTGGGAACCTTATAAATGGAAGAGGAAAAGAGATAATCCAAAATGAAAATGCAGGAGATCCTTTGGGTGGTGATGGAAACGGTAATAGCAAAATATGTGTTGACCGAAAATTAATAGGTTTAATTTATGGAACAATGGGAAGAGGAGGAAAACAACCTTCTCATAGTTGCACAGCAAACGGTTCTGTTACGATTGCCTATACCGTAGATAAAGCAGGAAATGTAGTTTCTGCCAGAAGATTGGGAGGAGTTTCAGATTCTTGCATTGTATCAACATCAATCGGTTGGATCAAGAAATATGTAAAGGCTGAAAAAGCCGATGTAACCTCTATGGGAATCTATAGGATTACATTTTAATGCTCTCTAAATGAATATATATCAAGATTAAAGAAAAAATAAACAAGAGGAAAGCAAGTAAAAGCATGATATGTTTTACTGAAATAACAAGTAAAATAGAAGTGAAAATAGAAGTCATGATACAAGAAGAAGCAAGTAAGGGTTACCCGAAAAGGCTCTGTGTTGCCCGAAAGGGGAAAAGCCCTGATACTAAGGGAAAATTTGCTTTTTAATCTATGGGAAGATCCGGCAATACAAGTGAAGAGTTTTAAAAATGCCGGAAACCCCACTGAAAAATATTTTGAATATATAATAATTACCCATTTCAACTTTTTTGTTTTTTATCCTTATCAGAATTATTAAAAATAAAGTGTAACACGTCAGGTTTTGTCGCATTAGAGAATTAGCTTTGCGAAATAAGTAAGAATATTAAATGACAAGAAAATGAAAAAGAAAATTAAATTAACAACGAAAAAGCATATGCTACAGGGACTTTTCCGCTACTGCAATCGTACTGCAAACCCTGTATTTTCTATTAAAAGTAGTGGTTACTGTAACATTTGATAAAAATCATGACCTATAATAAATATCACAATAACAGTTTATTATATTTAGGTATTGGTCAATTCCTATAAACAGACTGATATAAATATAGTATACCCTGTAATTTGTAATATGAATTTTATGTAGGTTTAAGACAAAATAATAAAAAGATAAGTATTAACTATTAAAACCAAAGTGAATGAGAAAACTCTACATGAGTGCATTATTTCTATGTACTACGGCTGTGGTATATTCACAGCAGGTTCTCTGGCAGAAAGATATTAAATCCAGTACCCAGGATTTTTTAAGCCAGGTAACCACTACTATTGATCAGCAGTATTTAATCTCAGGAAGTGTTATTCAGGGCGGTAAGCCTGATGCTTCAGGCAGGGAGCAGAATAACGGCTATGATTTCCATTTAATCAAGCTTAATCAACAGGGAGAAGAGGTCTGGGAAAAGTATTTCTCAGGGAATAACCATGATTTTTTGTCAGCAACCGTGGCTACCCAGGAGGGCGGCTTTTTGGTAGCAGGAACTTCTTTCTCTTCCAAAAATTCAGATAAGAAAGAAGAATCTAAAGGCGGTTCAGACCTCTGGCTTCTAAGGCTCAATGAGCAGGGAGATGAACTTTGGCAAAAGACTTTAGGGACAAGTTCTGATGAAGAAGCTCGAGCAGTAGTTCAGACTACAGATTTAGGGTATGTAGTGGCAGGAAGTATCCAGAACTTACCTAAAGGATATGGTTCTAAAGATGTCTTGGTAATCAGACTGGATAAAGACGGAAAGGAATTATCCCAGCTTATATTAGGAGGGAGAGGATTGGATGAGGTAGAGAAGATGATTCCAACAAAGGACGGCGGCGTACTCTTAGGGATGTATTCAAGAAGTGGAAATTCAGAAGGAAAGAAGACAGAGAACTATGGAGAAGGCGATTACTGGATTGTTAAGCTGAGTAAAGAAGGTAAGGTAGAATGGGAGAAGAATTATGGCGGCAGTGGAGATGATCATCTAAGAACGTTGGCTTTAACATCAACAGGTTATATAGTAGGAGGCGAATCGAGATCAGATCGATCAGGAAACAAGACAGTAGGAATAGAAGAAGGAACGGACTTATGGCTGATTTCATTAAATGACAAAGGAGAAGACTTATGGCAGAAGTCTTATAGTTTTAAGAACAGAGATGTACTGATGGGAATGAGCACTATTAATACAGGAGAAGATAAAACAAAAGGAATTTTATTGGGAGGCTATACCCAGGCAGAAGGAAGAATAGAGACAGATGATGAAACGTTCTGGATGTTGTATTTGAACGATAGAGGAGAGGAACAATGGAGAAAGTATGTGAGGGGAGAATCAAGGAAGAGAGAGGAGAGGTTATCGGATATTAAGTTAAACAGAGATGGCTCTATCCTACTGGTAGGAACAAGTGCTGATGAATTAGGCAAGGAAAACTGGAAGATCGTGAAGTTAGGAGATCAGCAGATAGATCAATTGATAGAGAAGCAGGATATTAAGATTTATCCCAATCCTGTATCAGATTATGCTTATGTAGAAATAGGCTATGATTTTAAGGAGGCAGATATTATGTTGTATGATATGAGTGGAAGGCAGTTGCAGAGTCTAAAGACAAAGAATAAGGTAACGAAGTTGAATACACAATCTTTGATACAGGGAGCTTATCTGGTGGTGATCAAGACTGATACTAATAAAACGGCTAATGCTAAACTCATAAAAAAATAAACACGATGAAGAAAAAATATTTACCATTATTACTATTATTATCTATTCAGACCTATAATAGTCAGAGTTTATCTACCAATAATAATTTTGATCTTCCTAAAATAGTACCCCCATCTCAAGAAACATTTGCTAACAGCAGAATTAATTTTGAACAATCTTCCAGTGGAGAGTTTAATTATGAACTTCCCATTTATGGAGGGATTAAAACTCCTATTTCTCTGAGTTATATAAGTGGAGTAAAGGTGGATGACATCGGTACAAGCACCGGGATGTCCTGGCAATTAAATGCAGGAGGAGTTATATCAAGAGTAGTAAAAGATGAAACGGATGAAAATAAGGAAAACTGGCGACCAGATACAGTTAACGAAACTGCTGATTTACAAAAAATCAGAAATGCAGCCAAAGCGGGAAATGTAATAGATACTGAATATGATTGGTTTAATTTTTCAACTTCCAATGGATTAAGCGGCAGTTTTTACATAGATAAAGATTTAAATGTTTTTATAGAATCAAAGGATAACGTTAAAATAGAAATTAGTGTTAAAACAGCTCCGGTATCTGTATACGGAAAACTTTTAGAATTTAAACTGACTGACAAATTTGGAACTGAATATTATTTTGGAGGAACCGAAACCAATACAGAGAAAACAACTTATGAAAATTCAGGACCAAATGAATATGCAGTTACAGGATGGTATCTGTATAAAATACTAACTCCGGAGAAAAGAGAGACTAGTTTTAATTATGCTACAGAGCCTCTTAATTATTATGTTTCGTTGAATGCTCAATTCAATGTGCAACAAAATTGTAGTATTCCGGCAAGTACCCAATATACTTATAGTGGAATCAATAAAACAAAATCTACCATTCAGTCTTATAAACCTCGACTGGTAAGCATTGTTGAAGATGATAAACAAATCAGTTTTATATATAATAAAGAAAGGAAAGATTTATTCAATAGTACCCCCGAAAATAATCTTCTTACTTCTGTAGAAATTAAGTATGGTAATCAGCGTATCCATAAATATGATTTTGAATATCTTGATGTACAAAGTTCAACAGTTGCTACTTATTATGGATTACCTTCTACTGAAAATTCAACTAAAAATAGACATTTTCTGAAATCTTTAGTAGATACTAAAAGAAATGTAAAAACAGAGTTTGAATATAACAGTTTAGAATTATTACCTTCTAGATTTAGCCTGTCCACAGATTATTATGGATATGTTAATGGAGTTAATAATCTATCTCCTTTTCCGTCCATAGCTTCAGATAATAATTTTGGAATTTTTAATGGTTTCTCTAACATAGTTCCTTCATCCATTTTTTCAGCTGACAAAAAAGTTAAGCCTTCATTGGCTTCTGTTGGAAATTTGAAAAAAATAATACATCCGACTAAAGGTGTTTCAGAGATCCTTTATGAACCTAACTCAAGTATGGGGCAGGTAAATGAGGTTGTAAAAGAAACGGGTTTTATAAGTGTTAATTATAATAAATGTAATCTGGCTAGTGATAATCCGGTTGATTCTTTTACTTTCGTTTCCAACGGAGCTCCCATTGAATACTATGGGACAGCCTTTTTTGATTCCTATTTTGGATGTGGAGAGCCTTCAAGTGATCTTCATAGCCTGAAAATAACAAATTTAACCACTGGAACTATAGTGTTCTCAGGTAATAAAAATGTGTCGGATCCTTTCAATGCGGTAGTAGGTACTAATTATTCCCCTGTTAGTACAGTAGCAGGAAATATCTATCAGGTAGAATATTCTGTTTCATCACGATTAGGTGTGGTAAGTGGAAATATATTTGTTTATTATAATGAACATACTGCCACAAAAACGGAATTAATATATTTTGGAGGAAACAGAGTGTCTTCTATTAAAGAATCTGATGTAGAAGGTCATAATTATACACGGAAGTTTTACTATAGCAAGCTGAACGATATAGGAACTCAAAAGACTTCTATTGCAGAATATAATGCACCTTATTTAATGGCCCAAAAACAGGAAACCTCAAAATCATGTTCCAATGGAGGTACAATGCCGGGAGTAGAGATAAGAGATGTATATTCCGCTTATCAAAATAGTTTATTACCCTTTTTTAGCCATAGAAGAAATAAAATATTTTACAGTGATATAACTGAAGTTATAGAAAATAAGAGTGCAGTGGAACGGAAGTTTTCATATTATAATAATCAGGATCCTTATATAGGAAGGCAACCTGAAATATATAATATTCCAAAAACAAACTATGGGGAGTTAAAATCTAATTTATTACAAGAAGAAAATCAATATAAATTTGAAAATGGAATCTATCAAAAGATTATAAATAAAACTTACCAGTATAATTATGAGAAAATAAAGAGTTTGAAGAGCTATGTTTTCAGAGAGAATTTCACCTATAATCCAGATCCTGCACAGGATCAGCTATTAAATATCTCATATGGCTTCTATGAAAATTATTATGGTTTTTATAATCCTACAGAGATAAAAACAACGGAATATTTTCCAAATAATGTGACAATAACAACAACTAATACTAATACTTATTCCACTCAGAATCATTATCAGCTAACTTCAGCAAAAACACAATTTCCTGATTTATCAACTCAGACAACTTCATATAGTTATGCTCATGAGAAAGGTAATCAGAAGTTGATAAATGCTAATATAGTAGGTGTTCCATTAGAAACCACTACGATACTAAAAGAGAGTGCTTCTGCTTCTGATGTTATTGTTTCAAAGGAAGAAACAAAGTATGAAGGGACTCATTTATTTCCGAGCTCTATAACTACCCAGAATCTTTTAAACTCGGCTTCTATCACTACAGAGATCACTTATGATCAGTATGACTCTAAAGGAAACCTTCAGCAGTATACAACCAAAGATGGAATTCCAGTAGCTATTGTATGGGGTTATAACCAGACACAGCCAATAGCGAAGATTGAGGGAGTTACTTACACCCAGGTCTCTTCTTTAGCTTCGGCTATCGTCACAGCTTCCAATACCGATGCTTCAGCAGCAATTAATAATGATGAATCAGCACTTCTAACGGCTTTAGATAACTTTAGAAACAATTCTGCATTATCAGGTTACCAGGTTAGCACATACACCTATGACCCCTTGATTGGAGTAAGAAGTATCACTCCTCCATCAGGAATCAGGGAATATTATATCTATGATTCCGCAAATAGACTGGAGAAAGTAGTAGATAGTAATGGAAATATCTTAAAAGAGTATAAGTATAACTACAAACAATAAAAAACACGAACTATGAAAAAAATAATCATTCCAATAAGCCTATTGTTTGTAGCAGGATTAAATGCCCAGACAACAAGTGAAAACTATATCCAGAGCAGGGTTTATTTAGAGCCTGTAACCGCTAGCAGTGCTACAGCCAAGCAAATGCAGACGGTACAATATTTTGATGGATTAGGTAGGGCTAAGCAGGTTGTTAATGTAAAAGCATCCCCACTGGGAAAAGATGTAGTTACCCATATCGAATACGACCAGTTCGGGAGACAGGTGAAAGACTATCTTCCTGTTCCCCAGTCCGGCACTCAAAACGGAGCAATTTTTCCTACTCCGTTATCCAATGCCACTCAGACAGATATTTACGGAACAGAAAAGATCTATGGCGAGAAAGTATTGGAAAACTCCCCTTTAGATAGAATCCAGCAGCAAATACAGGTAGGAACGGATTGGAGTACCAAGCCTGTTAAGTTTGAGTATGATGCCAATACCACAGCCGATGCTGTAAAGAAATATGCCATTACTACAACCTGGGGTAATGGAGCTACCTCTTATACTATTGGTACCACCACTACCTCTTATGGAGCTAATCAGTTGTATAAGAATACAGTCATAGATGAAGATGGCAATAAGACCATAGAGTTTAAAAATGGGAAAGGACAGGTAATCCTGGTAAGAAAAGTAGTAAGTTCTACAGAGAATGCAGATACGTATTATGTATATAATGAATATGATCAGTTGGCGTATGTTATTCCACCAAAAGCCAGTGCTGTTGCCAATGTTAATACAGTAGCAGAGAGTTTATGCTACATTTACAAATATGACGGAAGAAACAGGCTTGTAGAGAAGAAGCTTCCCGGAAAAGGCTGGGAGTATATGATCTACAATAAAGCGGATAAGCTTGTAATGAGCCAGGATACTAATTTAAAAGCATTAGGACAATGGCTGTTGACTAAATATGATCAGTTTGGAAGGGTTGTTTATACAGGTATTACTAATAACACGGGAAGTAGAGCTACGAATCAGACCAATATTAATAACAATGCTAATCTCTATGAAACCAGAACTTCTGGTGTTTCCTTTACTTTGAATGGAATGCCTGTTTATTATACCAAAGTGGCAGGTCCTACCAATGTAACCCAGATTTTAAGTGTTAATTATTATGATACCTACCCAGCAGGTTCCCCAGGAATCACCAATGTATTTTCTAACCCTCTTCTTACCGCTACTCCTACTTCTATTACAAGTAATGGAATAACAAGTATAAGATCTACCAAAGGACTTCCCTTAGCTTCCTATGTGAAGAATATAGAAGATGATGGATGGACGAAGAACTATACCTGGTATGATACCTCAGGAAGAGTATTTGGAAGTAGAAGTAATAATCACCTGGGAGGGTATACCGTTGTTAATCATCAGCTTGATTTTTCGGGGGTACCCCTTCAAACCTATACCTACCACAGGAGAGTCATGACGGATACAGAAATACTGACTAAAGAAGCTTTCACTTATGACCATCAGAATAGATTGTTAAAGCACACCCATCGGGTAGGATCAAATCCTATTGAGATCCTGGCTCAGAATACCTATAACGAACTATCCCAGTTAAAGACAAAGAAAGTAGGAGGAACAGTTGCTTCTTCTCCGCTTCAGACCATTGATTACAAATACAATATCCGAGGCTGGATGACCCAGATCAACGATCCGTCTAACTTAGGAACTGATTTATTTGGGTATAAGATCAAATACAATAATCCTGTTTATACCAACATTGCTTCAGGAAAGTACAATGGGAATATTGCCGAAGTAGACTGGAATGTTTCCACAGAAGGAGTCCTGAAAAGATACAGCTATACTTATGATGCATTAAACAGGCTGAAAGATGGAATCTATTCAGAACCTAATGCTACGGTCCCTCAAAACAACTACTACAATGAGACATTAAGCTATGACCTGAACGGAAATATCAAAACCCTAAAAAGAAACGGCTATATAGAAAATGCAGGAGTACAATTAATAGATAACCTTAACTATGTATATTCAGGAAATAGGCTCCAGACTGTTACGGATTCTTCATCCAATTATTTAGGATATCCTGATTCATCAGGAATGCTTATCCATTATGATCTCAATGGAAATATGACAGATCATGAGGATAAAGGAATATTAGGAATTACTTACAATCATTTAAATCTTCCGAATTATATTACATTTAACCAATCATATGTTCCGAGATTCCCTGATTTAAGCGGTAATACAACAAGCTATAATGTCAATACTAAATACCTTTATCGTGCAGATGGAGTTAAATTAAAGAAAACATACACCTATGGATCTGGAAGAACTAATACAGAAGTTAACCTTATTACGGAATATCTTGATGGATTCCAGTATGAAGTGGAAGATGCAGGAGGAAGAGCTGTAATAATTCCAAAATTTGTTCCTACCTCAGAAGGTTATTATAATTTTGAAAATAATAAGTATATTTACAACTATACAGATCATTTAGGAAATATAAGGCTGAGTTATATGTACAATGGCAGCGGTTTTGATATTGTGGATAAAAATAATTACTATCCTTTCGGATTAAAGCATGGTACTGGAGGTGCGAACACCAATCCTGCTTATAGATATCAGTATAATGGTAAAGAATTACAGCAGGAAACAGGGTGGAATGATTATGGTGCAAGAATGTATATGCCTGACTTGGGTAGATGGGGTGTGATTGATCCGTTAGCTGAGCAAATGAGAAGACATTCAGTTTATAATTATGCCTTCAATAATCCAATAAGATTTATTGATCCGGATGGAAGATCGGGAACGGACTGGGTTCAAAGGGGAAGCCAAATTTTCTTCGATGATAAAGTTAAATCTCAAGCAGATGCAACAGCTGCTTATGGAGAGAATGCGCAACATCTTGGAGAAGGTAGTACACTAACTACAAAAGTAAACGGAGAAACTACTTCAACATATACCTTCCATAATAACGGAACGATAAGTAGCGATTTAGGGCCTTTGGATAATAGATTTGATCATACAACGCAAGGAGGAACCACCATTATGGCTTCTAATTCATTAGGTAGTTATGGAGCGTATAATTTTATTGCCGGTGCTGCTGCAACAGCGTTAGAACAGGGAGCAGGTGTAAGTAGAATAGGTTCTAATTATAAATTATACACGGCGACCCAAGCGGGACGAGTGTTTTATGGCAACCAATACGTTAAAACTTATAGTATTGGTAACATTGGAACTAAGCTTGGAGTGGCAGGATTTGGTGTTGGTTTATTAATGGATGGAATGGGTGTTCTTAATTATACTCAAAATCCACAAGCACCGGATGCTGTTTCTCTTCCTAAATTTGGAACTAATACAGGGATCGGACTTTGGGGATTATTAGGAGGACCTTATGGAGTCGCTGTATCTACAGCTTATGGAGCGGTGGAAGCTGTTTATCCGGGTGGTGTTGAAGGAGCAATGAATGACAATGCTAAATATCAGTTTGAACTCGATAGCGGAGTGAATAAGGCCGGACCGAACAGAGTGTATATAATCCCAAGAGGACCTAAATAAATAGAGGCACTATGGAAAAAATAAAAAAATATTATCATTACTTTTATTATAAATGGTATAAACTAATAGAATATACTTCCAGAGAATTAGGAGGGGCGTTTTTGACGGACTTTAAGGCGACAATTGCAATGATGGCTTTAGAAATTTGGATTATGATTTCTATTTATGCATATTATAGCGTTATTACAAAGCAAAATCTTCATTTGTCATTGAAGAATCCCTTAGTTTATATTCCTTTTAGTATCATTGTTTTATTAAAGTGGAGAAATTTTACAAATAAAAATCAATGGGAAAACTATCATAAAGCTTTTGACGAATTACCGAAAGATGTAAACAAAAAAGGTGATTGGATAGTTTTTGGAATATCGGTTTTTATTTTTTTTAACTTTATTTTTTCCATTTATCTAATGATGCAGGTAGACTGGAGCAAGTACAGATAAGATATTATCATTATTAAAGTATAACGATAAAGTACATAAATTTTGTCTTAAAAATAGTTGCAAATTCATAAATAGAATTATATATTCTGAAAAACTAAGCAGAGGGCAAATAATTGCCCTCTGTTTTTTATTTATAAGGTAACCTCTGAAAATTATAATAAAGAAAAGGATTCCATATCAGGGCAATAAAATAGTACATAAGCCTAATAAAGCAGTTAGGCTTTAAAATATTTTTAAATTTACTGTTAAATGAACATATAAGTAAAGAGCTTTACGGGTGATTGATTTCATATTGCCTATTCAACATTTACGCTATATTTTTGGATTTTGTTAAGGAAGATAAGGCAAAAGTGAATTTCCATATCAAGTTTAGGTTTTGAGCTACATTAATTTTTTACGTCTTCCTTAACTTTAAAATGGATTTATTATTACTACTATATTAGTCAGAGCAAGGGCTGCTTATCTTTAATACTTCATGTGCGAATTTTCCCTGGCTCTCTTTTTTACTGAAATGTTGAAGGTAAAAATATATTGAATCTCTTTAATAACGAACTTTCCTGAAACATAATCATGAATATGTTGCTATGCTTTTGGAAACGCATCAAAAATCAATGAAAAGCTAAAAGAGGTATAAAAATAGGTGCGGAAGAAATTTCCACCAATTTTTCCATATTTAAATTGAATGCGGAATTTTATTTAATTACCTTTGGTTATCAGATGACCTGATCAATTTTTGCAGATGTTATATCTCAATTTAAAGTATAATAAAGATTTTTATAATGGTTGATAAAATCAAATTTATTGTCGAAGACGTTTTAATCAGTGAGGATTTTCTGGAGGAGAAAAAGAAATATTCCGGGGAAAATAAGAAGAAAAATAGGCAATGGTTTGTTTTCGATTATAAAAAGTTAGAATTACTCCATTTCTTCCGTTACCAGAATAAAGAGCGTGAAAATGATATTGATCCTCAAGAGCAGGACGATGATATTGAGTATCTTGACCAGGACCAGAGATTTGTTAATAAGAATTATAAAAACCTATCCATAGTATTTGTCAGACCTCTTGATGAGAAAAAGGGAAAACTGATAATTCATCAGAATTTACGTAAGGATTATTTAAGAGTTAAAAACAAGAGAGGGAAAAATATTTTAAATGATCTGACCTATAAAGATTTCGAGGAAATTGTCAACCTCTATTCCAGGCAGTTTAAAATTCCAGGAACAAATTTCTGGAATGCCAGAATAACCAAAATAGAATTGGGGGCCACAATGGTTTTTAATGGGAATATGAGCACGATCCTTTCCTGCTTTGGGACCTGCCCTAATGTAGGAGAAAAATTTATCTATGGGAATTCAGGAATCAGCTATAAAGCAGAAAACTTTAGCATCAGTATTTATGATAAGCTTAAACGCGTTCTGCAGAATAAAGAATTACTTGAGACGCTGACAAAAACAAGAAGGGAGGAATTCAGAAAGATCGTGCTCCGGCATTTTTTCTACTTAAGATTTGAGCTAAAGGTAGAAACGGTATCAAAGTTCAACCAAACAGCTTTTAAAGGTAAAATAAATACTCTTAGGAATCTGCGTGACCATTGGGATAAAGTTGCAGATTCTTTGCATGATCTTGCGGGAAGCCTGAGTTTTGTTGATTTTTTATCTCCTGAGATAGAAGAGACCTTGTTACAGGCGAAATTGAACAATAGTAAAAGTAAAAAGGATTTTGATGATTTCATGTACTATTTAGCTATTAAAAGCCAGGGAGGACTGCAACCTTTTAATACTTACATAGCTGATTTATTGCACAAAGGAATAAAATCTTCCTACATGAAAAAACTTGAAGGGGCGTACGAACGTTTTGTAAAAAAGGAAAAAAACAAATATTTCCGTATATTTGATAAAAAATTTGAAACAAAAATTAAAACCCTCAAGAAATCTAAGTCATAGCTTAAAGGTTATATATAAGGTTCATATATATCTAAAAACTATAAGACTATAAACCTATAAGACCAAAGGCTATAAACTACTAAATACTAAAGAAGGTTATATACTTAGGGCAGAATTTTTGTTTTTGGGATTTCCCAAAGTTCCTCCTATTTGTTTAAGACTAGAAATCTTTATAGGAAATGTAATCAGCCATGACTTAATCCACCTCAGTCATTTTTAACCTTCAATGATCAGGTCAGGTCGTTACTATTACGCATTAACCAGTTCCCTGCAATATCTCTATACTCTTCAAACGAATTAGACTCTGAATGAGCGTGATTAATAAGGCAAATTCCGATGTTCTTTTCTCTGTAATAGATTTACCTTTCTCCGTCCTTAAAAGAGGAATTTTGCCTTTTAAATAGCGCTGATAAAATATTATCTCCTGATGAGTATTTCTGATTATGAAATTTTCCTTCAGGCTTATTTTATTATTTTTCGGAATGATAATGTTGATGCAGCAATTACCCTGGTCAATAATTTGCTAAGGAATTAATGGGTCATTTCCCAGGATTATGATGATCAGTTTTGCCGGAATCTACAAGTAAAAGGATCTTTTGGAGTTTTACGCTATAAAAACAACTGATTCGCTTTATATGAATTCAGGACTGAGTATGAATCTTTATTTTCATTCCCTTCCCTCTTATTTATCAGCTTTTTCATTTTCCCAGAATTACTGTATCCTTCCCATAGAACATTCAGAAATAGTCTCTCTATTCAATGAGTGAGCTTGTTCTTTGTGATGCAAATCATTTCAATACTGTATTTCTCAGGATTTTTTACAATATTCTTATAGCTTCACTCTGTTTTTCTTTTTAATATTTACCATTTTTCTATCTATAATGGAGTTTTATTCTGAAGTCAATGTTTCAACTATATTTTCAGTTGTATGTAATCGGAATTGAACATCCTCTCCTTCTATGCCTCCGATATTTTTTCCATTCCACAGATTTTTCTTAGCTTAGTTTTATGGAAAAAAATTTCAACTACGCTTGGTCTAAAATTGAACTAAAATTCAATTTTCTCCCGCATCTCACTGATACTTATTCTGTTAACGCAAATACTATGAAAGTAGTACAGATAATGAATTTTAAAGTATTTTTCATCATATTTTTTTTCCTTTTTCAAAATACATTGGCTCAAAAAAAATTTCAGATAATCTATCAAGACGATGATTATTCAACTTCAATAATTGCCGATAAAAAAGGAAAAGTGATAAAAACTCTTGACAAGAATGTTTATGGTATAAATTATAGACCTGAAACATTAGGCTATTTCTCAATTTTTTCAATCATAAATGAAAAGGGCTGGACTGCAATTGACATAAATGAAAATCAACTTTTTCAAGTTTTGAATACTGAATATGGAACTCCTAGCCCAGATGATCTTGTGGAAAATAAGATTAGAATTGTGGACAAAAATGGAAAAATAGGATTTGCAAATAAAAAAGGTAAAATTATTATTCAACCTAAGTTTGAACAAGCTTCAACTTTTCATAATGGAAAAGCTATAATTGGAAGAAAATGCAGAATGATTCCCTGGTTAGAGCATCCGATTGAAACCGACTGTCACCATTATTCTGTAAAGTGCGAAGAAGAAGAAAATGGTTATATCAATAAAAAAGGGAAAATAATTGAATTAGGAAAATTTACATTTAATGAGATAGCAAATAAAATAAAATGGAAATAAATTTATAATTGAAAAGCCTCTTTCATGTATATTTCTGATAAAATCGACCACTATATTCCCCTTGAAGTGATTTTTTAACTGCTATATCTAGGATTAAATAAGTATAACAATCCGCAAAAGACCTATCATTGAAAGAGCTCAATTAATAAGGCAAATTCCTGCCCTTTTCCGTCTGAAGTATAAATTTATTATTTCAGAATTTGAATTGAAATTTGATTAGTAAAAGGTCGAATCTGAAAATGGAAGTTTCAATCATCTACATGAATATGGCATGTTTAGGGAAAATAAATATGATACTGTTAATATACTTTTATGACATCAGTTCACAAAGCTATAGGTGCAATATATATTGATATCATTTGTAAAAATACAATAATATCAATATATAATTAAAGATTAATAGTCATGAATGATCTCATGTTGCATATTCCTTAAAAACACTATAATTTTATCATCGTTAAGAGAGACTCATGGTATGTTGAGAAATTTCCAGAGAAAGAAGCTATATTAAAAATTTTGCAAACTATTTTTACCTACTCTCTTAACTTTTGACATTAATTTTTTTTATAATTATTACTATTAAGCTTTGAGCCAAGGTTTATTTTTAAGACTTTTTTACTTCATTATTTAAAGACAATCCTTGGCTCTTATTATTTATTAATTGAAATGACTATATAGTTGATTCATAATTAAATAATTAGGGAAAGCGTACAAATGAGGAATATCGAATACTCTTCCTTAATTTTTAATATTGATGTTTTTTGTTTAACATCTTAAGTTTTTTTGAGTCAGGGAAACTTTATATTAAATAGTCACATAATATAATCTGCTTTCCCTGACTTATTTTTGTGTATTTCTTAAATTTTTTAATTTCAAAACTACCTTAATATCCATGCCTATTACCAAGTACAATTCTTTAATTACTATAATTTGGATTTTTTTTCTTTTTAAAGAATCTCAATTAAGTTTGTCGTGTCGTTCAGTATTTCAATAATAGTAATTACAATGAAAGTAATGGATATAGTACTCTTACAAAAACTAACGGGTTGATTGTTAAATAACTTTCTTATTACTTTAAAAATGCTTAATTTCATAGGAGATTAAATCATACTTAATGGAAGGTAAAGAGCTACCGAATAATACCTTTCTTCTAAAAAGATTGAGGGCTTTAGAAAAGAGAGTAAAATCATTAGAAGAGTTTTTAGAAGAGAAAACGTTAAAAGAAACATTTACTGTGGATGAAGTTCTGAAAGTCTATGGAATAAGCCGATCCACTTTCGATAGATATAGAGATTCAGGATTAAAAGTGTATCAGCCTAAGAGAAATGGAAGAATTATGGTGAAAAAAGTTGATATTGATAAGTTTTTAAAGAAATAAAGAGTAATATATATATGTTTCAAATGAAGACTTTATAAATATGTAAGTTGAAAGCGATTGCCAGATAATTCTGTTATTAATTCTTAATCTAAGGGTTTTCATTTAATGTTATTAGAAAATTATGTAAATGCCTCAAAAACCAATTTAAAACTGATTAGAGTATAATTTAGTCTTAAAAGAATTTTAATTGATTTTTACTGTTTTAAAATTTGTAATGTTGAGTTATGGAATTTAAGTTGCCCTATGAAATAAAAAGAAAACTTCTTAATGAAATTTTAAGTCTGAATAATCCATTTAATCTTTCGGATGATTATTCTTTGCCTGATTTTCTTTTAGAAATATTACCCCTGAAAGATATGGCTTCAGAGGATAGTCGCTTTAATAATGCTTATGAAGATGCTATACAGCACACGGTTAATAACGATGATTGGGAATTTGATTATATTTTTGATAAAAGATTTGGAATTTATAATGATGAAAAACTTTATAAAAATTTTCTCGAAAAAACTATAAACCTTGCTTCGGAAAATAATAAAAATCTTCTGATCTCTTTGATACAGAGAGCTCTGAAAGATTATAATTTCCGTATAGTCCAAAGATTTGATGTAAACTCTAATATTATTTATAATATTGAAGAAAATGATGAAAACTTTAATAAAGCCGATTTCCCTTTAAATGATATTCCTTTTTTTGTTTTTGATAATCATCGTGATATGCCTCAAGCAAAATACCCTTGTTTTAAGTTAGTCTCTGATAACTGGGATGATTTTGGATTTAAAACCACTTTTTATTTAGAATATTATTTATCGGAAACCGAATTTCATAATGTTGGTGGTATTAAAATAATGAAGAGGGGAGAATTTAATACACCTCTTGATAAAAGATTTACTAACTTAAATGTTGATTACTGTAGCATCTTTATTGATGAAGACTCTTATTTTAAATTAAAAAATATTCTTCCCGATAGATATGTTTCTATTCTATCAGCCTTAAATGATGTTGGTTATTTTCCTACAATTTGTGAGAATTTTGAAAATGAAAGAGGTTTTATAAAATCTCTTTGCCGTGATTCTAATGAAGCGGAAAAAATTATAAGAACAATAAGGTATAAACTAAATTATGGTGATGTTACTGATTTCTTTAATTTTAAATTTTTGTTTAAACCTATTTATTCAGAATATAGTGTAGATTTTAATTTTGATTTTAATATCAAAAAGTCTATTCCCAAGAGACTTTACTGTATAATCGGTAAAAATGGCGTTGGCAAAACATTAATGTTAAGAGATTTACTATTAAAATTATCTGAAAAAGATTCTGAAAAGATATTACCCCGAGTTCCTCTTTTTGGTAAAACAATAGTTGTTTCTTATAGTTACTTTGATTCTTTTGAAGACATAAAAAACCGTCTTGATTTTAATTTCTTATTTTGTGGTTTAGTGAATGCCGAAACAAATAAACCTCTGACTAATGATGATTTAATTATTAAAATTCTTGAGTCAATAAATAAAATTGAAGAAAAGGAAATTGTAAGAAAATATCATTGGGTTTGTAATGAATTTCTTGATGAGGAGCTTTTAAAAGATATTTTTTCTTCTATGGTGTACAATTTAAAAGAAAAATATTCATTTGAGGATTTTTATAATATTGAAATAAAGAAAGAAAATATTTCTCTTGTTGTTAATAAAATGAGTTCTGGGCAAAGAGCATTATTTTTTATTATAACCGAAATTATAGCAAATATTCGCTATAATTCTTTAATAATTTTTGATGAGCCTGAAACTCATTTACACCCGAATGCTATTACTGAATTTATGAATGTTATTATGGAATTACTTCAAGAATTTGATTCTTATGGGATAATTGCGACACATTCTCCTTTAATTGTTAGAGAAATTTTTTCTGATAGTATCTATGTTTTTGAAAAAGATAAGGTTGTTCCCAGAGTAAGAAAATTGGAATTTGAAACTTTTGGAGAAAATCTATCTACGATTACTAACGAAATTTTTGGGAATCGTGATGTTCCTAAATATTATATAAAAGTGATTGAGGAACTTGTTGATTTAGGGAAATCCTATGAACTTATTGAAAATGAAATTCAAGGGGAGATTCCGTTAAATTTGAATGTAAAAATATTGATAAAAAGTTTGGTGAAAAATAGAGATGAAGAACCTAACTAATTTTGATGAGGATTCTTTTGCCGTCTATAAAGATGCTGTTAAAAGAAAACGAGATATAACAAAAAAAAATGTTTTAATCGGATTAGAAAGTAGAATCGAACCCCAATTCATCTTATATGCTGAAAAATTTAATGATAAAAAAATTTATGAAATAACTTCGTTAGGTTTTGATGATGCTGAGAAAAGTGTTTTAATTGACTTGTATCAGTATAATTCTTACGTAATTAGGAGTTTAAAGAATAAAATATTGGATAAGCAAATTGCGACTATAAATGCTACTTGTCAATATTGTACTTTAAATTCTGTAGAAACTTTGGATCACTTTATTCCGAAAGAAGAGTTTCCCGAATTTTCTGTAAACCCTTTAAACTTATTACCTTGTTGCCCAACTTGTAATAGTAAAAAAAGCTATTTATGCTTTGATGGTGAAGAAAGTCTATTTTTGAATTTATATCTTGATGAGCTTCCAAATAAAAAATATTTAAAAGCCGAATTTGATTTTAATAATGATATCCCCTTGGTAACATTTTCTCTTTATAATCCTGAAAATATAGATAGGATTAATTTTAGAACTATTCGGAACCATTACGAAAGATTAAATCTTTTAGAAAGAATGAGAGAAAAATCTAATGAGATTATAACCGAAATTATTAATTCTTTAAGAACTTATTATAAATTAGATTCCGACATAGAATCTTTGAAAAATTTTATTGTAGATGAAGAAAATGAAAATAAAGAAGCTTATGGATATAACTATTGGAAATCTGTATTAAGATTGTCTTTAATCCAGTATGATGAGTTTTGGAAAAAATATATAATTAATCAATAAAAGCTCCCTATTTTTCTCCCCAAATATTTTGTGAATTGCTGAAAGCCCATTAAATAATGGAAAAATAAAATATTAGTTCGAGCCCAGGTGGGACCACTACAAAAAACCGTAATAGTCAATTATTTAGAATATTACGGTTTTTAGTTTTTGTAATTTCCCAACATTTTCCCAACCTTTAAAATTTAATATGTTATTTTGAATAAAATTTAAGCTTAATTTTTAGGATTATAAACTTAAATTAATGAAATCGATAAGTCGGATTATTAAATACTAAAAAATAAAATTGAGAGCGATTTAATAAAAAATTAGAATGATTAATTTAAATATTATTTCTTTAACCTTATTTTCAAAATATTTAGAGATAGAATTATAATGCGACATGTTTTGTCGCATTAGTTATTTAATTTAGCTATTCAAATTCAAAAGAATGGAAGATTTAATTTATCATACCCTGGAAGATTTTAAAGATAATTTGAAAATTACTTTTGTTAAAAGTGATGAGGTTGATTATTTAAGTTTTTTAGAATCTGAAAAAAAGAAATATGAAAGATTCTTTTCCTCTGTTGTGGATAAAGAAAAGGATCTCCTGTGTCTATATAGAGATAAGTTTGATAAAGTATGTTTTCAAATTAATAATCATTTTCCGATCAAAGAAAGAATTATTGTATATAATGTTCTGGATATGATACCTACTGACAATGATATTGAATATCTTGAAAATGTACTTGAAAGAAAATTAAGCCAGTTTGAAAAATCGTTAATAACCAACTACCCGCAATTCAGGGAAAAATTAAACGAAGAATTTGAAAAACCGATGTCAAAGATATTACCCTATCATGAAATTATTAATTTTCTCGGATATAGCATTAAAGAGGAAGCTAATAAAATATATTACACAAAAATTGCAGGTATTGAATCCAATAAGAATGATGAAAAAAGCAAATTCATCGATCTAAAGCCTAAACAGACCCAGAAAATAGGCTTATTAATTCAGTCCGGTATCGTCGATTTTCTTCGCGCCAAATACCCAACAATCACTAATAATCAAATTGCAGGATTCTTTGAACTTATATCACAAGAACCCCTACGGCAAAAGTCTACCAATACTCATTTTACCAAAGATAAAAATTCTCCTAAATATCCTATTCGCAATAAACAGGACAAGACCGAGCTAAGTCTTATATTATCCCGTTTTGGAATGAGAAACCTTTAAAAAATATAGAGTTCGGAGAAATAAATTTGTTCCGAATTATTTCCGAACTCACTTTTGTTGCATAATATTTAAAACGCATTATTATGACAACTATCCAATTTATCGGAACTACACCTGATGATTTAATCAGGGAGATTAAAAAAGAAATTATTCCCGAACTCAAAGCCGAGCTATCTAAAGAGTTTCAGCCTAAAGAACCTACCAACTATTTAACACGTAATGAGGTATGCGAGATTCTTCATATTGACCTTTCCACTCTTCACCGATGGAGAAAGGACGGAACCCTTGTAGCCTATGGACTAGGAAACCGTATTTATTTCAAAAGAAACGAAATAGACGAGTATGTAAACCGTAACAGACTTAATCCCTGATTCTTTCACACTACAAAATTTAAACATCAAAGATCATCACTTATGGAAATGATTAAAATTACAAGCGTAGAAAACGGATTACAGACTGTACTGGCAACAGACTTATACAAATTTTTAGAGCCTAAAACAGAGTTTAGACACTGGATTAAGAGAATGTTTAGTTATGGTTTTGTAGAGGGAAAGGACTTTTGGACTCCTTTGTCTGATTCTGAATTTACATCAAAAATGACTGAAAGTTTTTGGCGGTCATTTTTGACCGCCAAAAAACAGACGGAGATTACCGAAAAACTTTACACGTCAAAAATGATGGGCAAAGAACAAAGGGGCGGACACAATGCCAAAGAATACATTTTAAGTCTGGATTGTGCTAAGTCTATTTCAATGGTTCAAAAATCCGAAAAAGGCAGACAGATAAGAAACTATTTCATAGAAGCCGAAAAAGAGTTTAAAGCCATTGCCACTCCCGCGCAGGTTCAGCAGTTATATAACCGCCTTACAGCTTTGGAAAGCAAACAGATTGATTATGCGAATGATTGGGCGGTAGACCGATATTTAAGGGTTAATAAACTCTTCTCTGAACTATCCCGCACCGACCGTCAACAGCTCGGCAAACTCTGTACTAAACTCCATAAGGAACAATATAATACTCCGCCCAAGAAAGTACCTCATCCGTCTTATACTGAAGGACAGAACGTTTACCCTTACGAGCTTATTAATACGGTTTTTAAAGACTGGAAAGCACAGTCCTGATTCCCCAATTAGAAACAGGATAAGAAGAATACACTTGTTTTCTCCTCCCCCTGTACCCTTTCTTATTACTCTTTTTTATTATGGCTTTGCATGTAGTGAAGCCATGCAGAACCCTTATGCTCTTATCTATGTTAGATTTCCTTAAATTCCGAACCTTTGACCAGACTGTAATAAACAGGCTTTTGAGCAGTGGGGACTTTAACCATGTTCAAAGCAAGGATCATTATATTTACTATTTTCAGCACAAAAAGTACAGTAAAATTAAACTGGAGTTCCGTAAATCCTCCAAAAACCTTGCAGAGAACGAATTTACCTATGTAGATCTATTTATTTCCCCTCACTATCATTTTAATAAGTATAAACATAACGGAAATGATTTCACCCCTGAAAATTGTAAACATGCATTACAGGAAATCTGCTCTGTCCTGAAGATCAATCCTTCGGAATATTCCTCCTTGCAGTGTGTCAATCTGGAATACGGAATTAATATGGTTCCAAAAACAGGAATAAAGAATCTACTCTCAGGAATGATTTATTTTAAAAGAACTCCGTTTATCTGTTCTCAGGATTTCCCCTATTTCAAAATTACCGATACCTCATCTTATAAACAGATTAAAGCCTATGGAAAAGGTATGCAATTTATGCATATGCCTGAGTATGGAATAGATATAAACACCCTGCGTTTTGAAATCAGGAATAAGGAAGCTGTTTCTATACGCAAGTTAGGAATCCATTCCCTGAATGATTTACTGCATAATGAAGTAGATAACAGGTTAGCGCAAAGCCTTCTTGATGAATGGGAGCATTTTCTTATCGTGAATATAGAGCCTGATTTATCGGGTTTTACGGCTGAAATGACAGAATATATTACCCAAGCAAAAGAAATTGAATTTTGGGCAATAAAAAGGGATAATAATTATCGAAATCGTTTTTTAAAAGAGAAGGAAAAATACTATCGTAAATCACAAAAAATAAACAACCTGCACCGCCTTTTGAAGACACAGATTATTGACAAACTTTTTGACCTTACAAGGGGTGCAAATTCGACGAACAAAACCCCGATGAAATCTAGGTTTTTTAAAATTGAAAAAAACATCTCCCCCCGTTAAGCGCCGAATATGCACCCATATTTACAATAACTCTACTTTTTCATTACAGAAAAAAGGCTGATAACTTATATAAAGATGAATAAAAAAATGGGGTCAAAAACTCCAAAATTAAGATTATGATATTTTTAATTAAAATTCTATTTCTATTGAGAAATATCTAAAACTCCTTAAATGCTGTTTATATAAAAATTGTGAACCTCACCCCTGAAAGTTACCGATGAGGTTAAAAGACTACACAATTACACACCTAAAAAAAAGAAAGTTGTTAGTAATTGTTAAGGTTGAAAACATAAGAACCTGATAAAACCTGACATTGGAACTTCACAAAACTTAACCTTAAAACTTGTCAAAACTTGACATTGGAAAATCCAAATAACCCACAGGATTATTATAACAGATTAAAATTTTTAAAATTATACAGAATGAAAACAGAAAGAAAACCTACAACAGGAGACAATAAAGGTTTACAAAAGTTGACAGAATCAGAAAATAAATTGAATGCTGTTCTGGCTCTGGAAAGGATTACTCCCGAAGATATTAAAGACCTCACAAGGGAAGAAAGAAACAAACTAGGTGAAATCCTTACCCATAAGCTCAATATCCTGACAGATGATGAAAAAGCAAAATTATATGATCAGGTAGTAGAAATAATGGACCCTCGGACTAAAAATGAAATCTGGGAATTTAACCATATCAATATGATGTGGGGAATTTCCGCCCTAATTCAGGAAAAAGGAAGAATGCCTAACAAAACGGAAATAGCCAATAAAATAGGGATCAGCAGACAGACTGTTCACAAGCATTTAAAAGAATATAAAGAAAGTCCCTATTATAAAGATTTTCAGGCACAATTTGAGATCATGCACTCTAAAATCATGACAACAGTCTTTCAGCTTGCAGTAAAGGGGGACATAAAAGCATGTCGGTTATATTTGGAATGTATTGGAGGTTTAAAAGGCTCATCTTCTGGAAATAGTTCTAATAATACCTTAGTGCAGAACCAGAATAATTATATTCAGATTAACGGAATGGTCTTAAGCCAAGAAACCGTTAAAAACCTCAATCCTGAACAGCTTAATACCATTGAAGGGATTTTAAAAACTATTGAAGTTAAAGAAGTGAAATAAATTGAAGTAATTCTGTTGTGGTTTGTTTTTTTATGTGTTAATATATTATGAAAATATGAAAAATATTCCAAATAATATTTATTTTTATTTCATCATAAAGATAAAAACATATACAATACTTAATAATTCGCACACCTGATAAAGGATTATGTGGATTATATTTTTGGTAACTATATACAAGTTTACATAAATCGGTTCAAAAAACAATCCTCTTAAAACAGAATTACTATGTTAGAAAAAATACCAGAATACTTTTCCCTGAAACATTTTCAGAATAATTACTTATCAGCTTACCAATATAATATAGAAGACCAAGGGGTAACCTTTCTTGAATTTCATAAACTAGTGCAAACAAAATATCTTGACTTTTCTCGCAAAATATTAGATATATTTCATCATCAGAAATTTTCAGTTCTGGTGGATACCTATTTTGAAAATGAGAATTTCAGGTATTATTTAAAAGACACTTACAACTTTAAAAGAGAGGAAAAAATAAGTGGTGGAGATTTTGAAAAGTTACTTACACAATTTATTAAGGAGGATTTTTATATTATTGGTGACACTGTAATTAAAAACTTAATAGACATTCAACGTTTCATACAAAACGAAATAATAAAGTTAACTATTCAGGCG
Source organism: Chryseobacterium sp. CT-SW4 (assembly GCF_048572715.1). Taxonomy (GTDB): domain Bacteria; phylum Bacteroidota; class Bacteroidia; order Flavobacteriales; family Weeksellaceae; genus Chryseobacterium. Next base: position 2,948,440 of record NZ_CP183840.1, on the reverse strand, counting down.
AAGGAAAACAAACAAATAAATACTCCTAAAAAAAGAGGGACATTGAAAGATACAGAAAAATTGGCTCTCGCGTATGTATCAGGCTTTATCGAAATTTTAAAAACACAAAATATGCCAGATGATAAAATAAACCGTATTATAGGGCTTTTCTTAGATAAGGATTCGAAAGAATTTGTTTATAAAAACAGGCTTAACATCGAGGCAAAAGAACCCTATTATCAAACAGATAAGTATACTGCTTATCAGTATATTGAGCCTATAAAAAAATATCTCGATGAATTGTAGACTTCAGGACAGACCCTAAAGCGGGACACAATGACAGGAAATTGATAAGGCAGGGCACGCCCCTTACTCAGACAGTGACAGCCTTAAACAAATCGACTTTGAAATCAGAAAACGGTTGAGGTAAACCACAAAGGGGGTGGTGTTTTTTAAGAAAAATAAAACCTGATTTTTTTGCTCCCCTGCCAGGGGAATACTTAACCTCTAAATCTCTTACTCCCACTAATTAATATAAGTGGCTGTTTAAAAGATAGTTCTTATATTTATATATTCATCTGTTTACTTTTACCATTTTGAACTTGCAACTATTTTTGAGACAAAATTTATATACACTTTATGCTACATTTTTAGATAGATTAGACATTAAATTTTGATACTCTTTTATGGTTAAATTCCCTAAAGCCGAATGTCTTCTTTGAGTGTTATAAAATGTTTCTATATATTCAAACACAGAGTTTTTAGCATGGTCTCTAGTTTCATATTTATTTTGATAAATAAGTTCGGTTTTCAGAGTTTTGAAAAAGCTCCCTGCTACAGCATTATCATAACAGTTTCCTTTTCCGCTCATGCTTCGAGTAATGTTTTTTCCGACTATTGATGTAAATTCCGTACACGCATATTGTATCCCTCTATCTGAATGGAAAATCAAGCTATCATGATCCTGTAAAGGACGGTGAAGTCTTGTCATTTTCAAGGCAGCAATACTGGTGTCCTGAGCCTTCATCGTCTCACTTAATGACCAGCCGATAACCTTTCTGTCAAACAAATCAATGACTGTAGTAAGATACAACCAGCCCTGACCTGTGCGGATATACATAATATCAGAAACCCAGACCTCTTTACTGCTTTTAACCTGAAAATTTTGATTTAAATAATTTTCAGCAACAGAGTATTGATGAGAAGAATTGGTGGTTTTCTTAAATTTTTTCTTTACAATACTTCTCAGGTTGCGTTCTCTCATTAATCTAGCCCCCAAAGGACGTGAGGCTCTCATTCCTTCTGCTTCTAGTTCTCGGGCAATACGAGGGCTTCCATATCTCCCACGGCTCCAATGATAAATACTGCCCCTGCTTACCTTTAATACTTCACACATCTTCCCGACAGGAAACACTCCAGCGTGTTCTTTGATAAATTTATATCTTACCCGTCTCTCTTGGAGAAGATGCCTACCGCCTTTTTTAAGATGTCACGCTCAAGCTTTGTCTCTTCCAGTTCCTTGCGTAGTCTCAATAACTCTTCCCTTATCGGATCAGAGAATATTTGTTTTTCCTTGCCAAGTTTGCCTTCTTTGTGAAGTTTTCGCCAATTAACTAGACTTTCATTACAGATCCCCAATTCTTCAGCTACCGAGGATACATTGCCTCGCTGCTCACTTAAAGATACTTAAACTCTAAACTGTAATTTTTTCTGATCTTTTTCATACTCTTAAAGTTAAAGAGTATAAGAAGTTTGTCCTAACAAAGGTAGCAACTTCAAAGTCCACATTATTACGAAAATCAAACAATAACTCCAACGATCTAACAATAAAAAATGAGTTCCTAAAATGGATAAATGCAGGAGGAAGAAAGATACAAGGGCTTGTTAATCGAAGAGAGAAGGAAGTGAAGGTTTATTTTGTATAATAAATAAAATGAACCTTTGGCATGATTTATGTTTATCAAAAACATAAAGGTAAAAATTCAAAATATTCTTAAATGAAGACTATGTTTGAAGTGAATTTGATAATAAAAATCATTTATTCTTTGAATTTTAAATTAGATATTTTTGAAAAATACCCTGCTTTATTATCTCATAAAACAGGTCAATGTCTATATTTTAAATATATAGTGTTTAAGTTAAATAAATCTAATAAAATTATTAATCGCTTTTTAAGTTTATCTAAGTCATTTAACATTATAATTACAGATGAATTATACAATGAATTTATAGAAAGTTTTGATCTAACAATGAAGCAAATTTATGATATAAAATATAAGTTTAATAATAGTGAAATATTTAATGATTGGCAAAAAGAAAAATTGAACAATATTTTGAAAAATTATTCAAAAAAAATCACAAAACTAAGAGCCGAAATAGTTAAAATCCATTTCAAAAATGAGTCAAAAGTAGAAGACCCAGATTTAATTCACTTATTAAGTAATTATAATAATATGCAGCTTAAAAAGTATTTAGCGAAAAGATATTAATGAGAAACCAAGTAAGATTACAGTTAATGGAAGAGAGAAGGAAGTGAAGGTTTATTTTAGTAGATAATTCAAAGTTTATTCAAACACGACGAGTTTTGTCGCATTTGTGTACTACATTTGTAGAACAATAGAAACAATCAATAACCCTGTAAAGTAGCTGTATAACAAATATGGTGCAAATCTAGTGCATTATAATGTGGTAAATTACTTCGGTGTTGTTTTGTTGGAATAAAAATTATGATATATCATAAGCTTTAAGTTTATATATATAATAATAAAATATGTTACCTGAATAGATTATAATTCTTCCCATGTAATGCTTTACATTCTTAACAAAGCAGGTAAACGATTGACATTTCACACATTATTCAAAATCATGTATTTTGCAGACTTAAAGCATTTAAGCAAATACGGACGTAAAATAACGGAAGATTGTTATGTGAAAATGCAAAACGATCCTGTTCCTTCAAAAGTATGTGATATTCTGAAGGGATCAAAAAGAGGAAGTAGTTTATTTAATATAATTGGGAGGTATGAAGTAGATGCAAAATGTGAATATGATGAAGATGAACTATCAATCAATTACAGATATGAATTATTTAGATGAATCAATAAAAGAGAATAAGGATCTTAGTTTTGCCATTTTAACAAATAAGTCTCATGGTAAAGCATGGGAAAATGCTGTGTTTTCTCTGAATGAATATTCTATGGCTAGAGAAGGGGACGCTGATGAAGATATGGTAAATTATATGAAACATATGGATAAATTAAAAAAATCATCTGTATTTTCAAAATGATAAGAATTGGGTCTGTTTTCTTTTTATATGTAGAAGAATTTGAAAAGAAAAAATATTTTGTCGTTTAGGTGAAGATGAAGAAAATTTATTATTTGCTTCCTTTTATGTAAATACTAAAATTAACTATAATTTTGTTGAAAATAAAGAGGTTGAAAAATTACATTTAAAGCTTGATTGTCTAGAATATCTATTCCTTAAATATGATTCTTATTTAAATATGAATTTGCCTTTTTCTGTCACAAAATCAGTTTTACAAGAGGAATATAAAAAGATAATGGCTGTTTGGTTTATATGCTGAATGATGAACAATTATATTTTCTGAGAAAGGCATTTAGAGAAAATCCATTGGTCAAAGGAAAAATAAAAAAGAGATTTAATTTTTTTGAAACATAAACTAAGCCTCTTATTCAATTAGAAAAAAAATATATAATTTAAAAAACATATACATATGAGAGAATTTATGCTATACATTCAGAATGCAAGTGATGCAAAAGAGAAGCTAACACCTGAAGAACATTTAACATTTATAAAAAAATGCCAAATTTATATTAATGAATTAAAAGAATCTGGAAGCCTTATTGCAGCACAACCACTTATAAGAGAGGGGGTTATTATTTCAAAAGATGATAATAAATGGAAACAGCTGAATTTATCTAATGATAAAGAAACACAGGTTGGATATTACCATATTTTAGCAAAAAATATAGATGATGCCATTATTATTGCAAAAAGTAACCCAGAATTTGAATATGTTCCATCTGCAAAAATCGAGATAAGACCTGTAAAAGTAAAAGAACAGGAAACTAACTTTGTATATCCTACAAAAAATTCACACTAAGTTTGAGATTACAGAATAATCTCAAGTTTTATGATATTTTTTTTACCTCTCTTTCGAGAGGTTTTTTGCGAAAAAGAGCCAAGAAGTAAAGAATTAATTAGAATATACACACATACTATATAAATAATCTCCTTGACTCTAATTAAGAGGATGTTAATTTAAAACATTATGTTTTTTCTTAAGTATTTTAAATTTACAATTATTATAAGATTATAAAGATAATTATTTATTAATTTTGAATATCGAAATAATTTTTTTTCAACATTTGTGTTTTTAAGCCTTTCATTGAGAGGCTTTTTTAGTATAAAAGAGCCAAGGGAAATTATATATAACTACTTCTTCCCTTGTTGTCATATATACTCCTTGGCTCTAAACAAAATAATAACAGTATACTTATGAAAAATATATCAGTTATTAAAAGTTAAGGGAGGCATTAATATAGTTCATTGCGTTTTATATCATTTATGTTTTGTCTCCCTTAACTTCGATAAATATATATTATATTAATTACACAAGTGTTCAATTCATATAATATATTTCGGATAATTGTATAATTCTTATTTAATTTTATGTACAGATATGGAAGTTTTTCCACTAGTTAATAATCCTAGGTTCATACCTCCAGTTTCTACACCAAATTCAATTGTCTCTCCGGCATTAAGTGGTACAAAGGAGTGTAAATTAGTACTTGTTACAGGAACGGAAGAGAGGGTTGTGTTTAAAATAGAGACTCTTACTGCATCAAATATTTTTTCATCAAATATTGTTGAGTTATTTTTTATAATTCCCAATTTTTTATCTCCCAATATTGTAAGATCAATCCCGCCCTGCAATTGAAATTCCAGATTCACTTCATAGATCCCTTTGAATGGGGCAGTATAGACTCCTGCATTGAGAAGTGAAGATGTACCTGTAATAACATCTGTTGAAGAAATATTTATTTTATTCCAGTTTGACCCGGAAATTCCTAAATTAACCAAAGACCAACCTCCTTTTTTTACAGCATATAATGCTGTTTCAGAATTATCAGTATTTGAAAGCATTAACCGTTGCCATATTTCCTTTTGGGAATCATAATAATAATATCCTGTTTCTGTAACATTCACTGTTTTGGAGGATGGAATATCAACGGAATTGGTTACATATACCATAGCCCCATTTTGATTAGTTCCATAGATATTATCTTTCATTTTTAATTGATTTCCTGTAATACGGGGCGGTAACAGACCATCTACTAATAATAAATTATTGGGAGAGCCTACTATATCTAAAGTAGCTGCAGGGTTTTCAGTATTGATCCCTATCTGTCCATATATTACGGACGTAATAAATGAAAATAGTATTAAAAAGTGATTCTTATTCATGATGTAAATTTTAGATGTTAAAAATTAGAATCTAAAGGAACGTTTCTTCAGAATGACTATTTGGTTAACTATTTTAACCGGATATAAGTAAATGCATTTATTAACTATTGTAAATGTATGTTATTTCATATATTTACAATAGTAATTGTTAATGATAATTGTCATTTGTGATTAATGTCATTAAATAAATAATGAAATAATTAAAAGCTCAAAATTTTATTAATATTTTTATCTAAGAATTAGATGATAAGCTGGTAAAGCTTATTTTGTCTCAAGTCATTTACCTCTAGAATTATCTAGGATTTTTATTTTTAGTATTAAATAAATGTTTTTATTTTGCAATGTTTACATTTATTAAATTTATAGCCGAGAAATGCTGCTTTTTCAACATTAATGTACTTTTTTAGGTGCTTTGTCGGAGAGGTTTTTTAGAAAAAGAGCCAAGGAATGAGGATGATAATGAGGGAAATATATAAAATTACCTTGGCTCTAAGTTAAATAGAGATTTTGACTTGCAAATAGTATGCTATTCATGTTTGCCCTCCTTAACATTCTCTAAATTTATATAATTTTTATTGTTTAATAAATATGAAATTAATCATGATTAAATTATATTACATGAATAACGAAAAAATTACAACTATGGGTTATTAATTGTAATTTTATCTGGAGGTTAGGTAATAAGTCTTACGACTAATTTTTTTATTGAGCGAGCACTCACAGCACTCCCCGGGTAATTCCGGGGATTTTTTATTTAAAATTTCAACTTAATTTTAAAAGTGTTGATAAGAGAAATGTAAGCAAACTATAATTTATAAAGGCTAAGGGGAAAATTAAGCCTAACAATCAATAACACAATCTTATTTAAAGAGGCCCCCCTTAGCCAGTTCTATCCTTATCTTATTTTATAAATATAAAAAATATTATTAATAAGTTGTTGATTGTTTGAAATAACAACAATTAGTTTGTTTTTTAATGAAAATAGTGCTTTTATAATAAACAAACAAAGCTACATGGAAGTTATCTGTCAAAAACAATTGATTAGTGCATTTTCTATATGAAAGCTTTCTAATGAAATTCTAATTTTTTTCTATTAATCCTCTAACTGTCTAGAAGAAATAAACCACTGATCTTTGCACCCCATTTTGTAATAGAAGTGTAAGAAGTGATAGTTTAAACATAAATCAAATTAAATATTGAATATAATGATGATCAATACAAATAGAGTCGGCCACAATTATAGTAGCTCCATCATTTCTTGCCGCAACATCTTTGTTCCTAATGTATTCCTACGGTAACTCCAAAGAAGAAGAACCACGGACATACTCCAGGTTATACCATCAAAGGAGAGATGATAGTTTTAACAAAATACCTAAATATAAAATCTTAGCTGGATTTCAACACCATAACCGAATAGGATTTTGTAATGAAACTGACCACAATGAGCCCTCACGATAAAAGTTCAATAATAAATTCCAATAATCGAATTTAAAAACTATGAATAATGATCTAGATTGTATATTCTAGATATAATTTTAAGCATATTTCAAAATATTAACATATGCATAACATAATAAATGATAAAAATAATAATTTTAAAATATAATAAGAGTATGGAAATTTTTTCAAAACTAGAAGTGTGTGTGTTATTTTTATTTTCACTTTTCACACAATTATGGCTCAAGTGGGCATTAATACAAGTAATCCCAATGCCGACGCTGTCCTGGATTTAGTTTCAGACAATAAAGGATTTCTTCCTCCAAGAATAGCCTTAACCTCTACTTCTCTACCATCACCTTTGGCTTCTCACGTAGCTGGAATGGTTGTTTATAATACGTCCTCTATAAATGGATTATCTCCTGGTTTATATATAAATGACGGAACCAAATGGGGAGAACTGAATGTAATTTCGGATACCGAGGGGACTGTATTAACTAAGGTAAAGTATGGAGGAAGAAATCTTGATACAAATGCTTATAATAAGCCAACTCTTAAGGTCCCCAGCATGAATCTTGAATTTAGATTTGCTACAACTTCGGGATCTACCTATCTTGAAGTAAGGTTATTGTCAGCTCCAGCTAGTGATGTAACATATTATGCTAATGAATTATGGTTTGGAAATACAACAAGTGGGGGTAAGCAGTCCATCACCTTTACAACAACAAATTGGAGTACTTGGTCTAGAGGTTTTTCCAATGGCATATGGAATAATTCATGGGGTTATCAATATCAAATATCTACAAAAGATGGCGTGGCACCAGGAAGTAATGATTTATTAGCTGGCAATTTTTATGGATTCAATAATTATAATAATGGTGCGGGGGCAGATAACGAAACTTATGTTTTAGCTTTCGAACAATATTAATTTTAAGAATATGTATGAACTTTAGAATGGTTACAATGATAATTATTCTATAGAAGAAGCAATGGAAACGTTAGATTATTCATGTGAGAAAATATAAAAATTAAAAAAATATTATCACCCAATAAAGTATAAGCACCAGAATGACAATGTTTTCAAAGTAAAAGACAAACACTCTTAACTGGGTGTTTTTTTATGTCTAACCGTCAGATTAGGTATTGACTAATTCAGTTAAATTAATATTCTTAAATTTATAACCAATAGATAGTTTTCCTCAATATCACGTATTTTTTTAATCCTTCTTCGGAAGGGTTTTTTATCTAAAAAGAGCCAAGAAAGTATTATAACTATTCCCTCATTGTCATATATACTCCTTGGCTCTAAACAAAATAATAGCGGTATTTTTATGGAAAATATACCAATTATTAAAAGCTAAGAGAGACATTAATATAGTTCATTGCATTTTATATCATTTATGTCTTGTCTCCCTCAGCTTTAGTAAATGTATGTAATATTTAATTAAAATAAAAAATGAAATTAATCATATGATGATAATTTTATAATTATTAGAAAAATATAATAAATAATTAATATTTTCATTATCATATAATTTTGTAGTTTTACAAGACTCAAGGGAGAGGAGACATAACATAATGTCATAACGTGTTTAAAATAAAATGGTATTCAAAATTAAATTAGCTCCCTCTTATAATTCGGGAATCAAGAAGATTGTTTCTATTTATATGTATGCATATGTATTAGTTAATTCTTTTCTTCTTGGCTCTTTTTTACTGAAAAACCTTCTGAGTGAGAGGTTTACTTTTAAAACTCAAGAGAAGTTATGGTGCTATGTTTTATTATTAACAATGCTTTCTAATTTTGATAAAATGGCTGAGATAATTGCAATAAATATTCCTCTTCTAAATACAGAACTTAGTATTGAATATCAGCTCCTATATTGTTTGGGCATTGTAAGCTTTTCTCTTGCCAAATACGGACCTATAAAGATTTACAGTGATTAAAACTTCAGTAATGCTTAAGAATAGACTCATAAAAAAAACCTGCAAATGCAGGTTTTCAAATTATTTTGAAATCATTATATATTTTGGCTTTCCTCATATGTTGGCCCATATAAAGACGGAACTTTGTTTCCAGTAGCCCTTAGATGAGAAATTAATTCTCCCCTATGGTGGTATAAATGATTATATAAAAAGCCTCTAATGACTTGTATCTTAGGCATAGGAGGGAAGATGTTCTCTCCGTTTGCTGTCATCGACCAAACATTCATATATTGGTTCTCATCTGATTTTTCAATAGCTTCTTGCGCCTTGGCTACATTTTCTTCAAATTTAGCAATAATGTTTGATATATTAGTAATATCACCTTTATCGTAAGAGTATGTTCCCATATCAAATACATCCTGATTAAAAGTAGCATTATACCAATTATATACTTCAGAAATATGAGAAGCCAATTCTCCGACAGACCAAAGGTGAGGTTGTGGACGATAATCTAGTGCAGAATTAGGAATGGCTTGTAGGAGTTTTCTTGTATTTTCTGATTCATATAAAAATTCTCCTATGAGGGCTTGCTTAATCATAAACTTTATTTTAAATTATGTTTTCAATTGTGTTATATCCAAAGAACTTAATTCACATTTTATAACAACGTGTAGAAGTAATTTGTTAAACAAAACTATCTAAAATTTATTTACTGTCCAAATAAAAGTTATTGTTGGTTATGGAAATAAGGATAAGGATTGGAAATCTCCCTTTCTAAAAATGAATATAATTGTATTAGAAAGCAAAATAGAAGATAGTTACAAAACAATCCTTGAACACACTTCATGCCCCTATAATAGGCTTTTTAATCCTAATTTTCTATATGAAACCTGCTCAAAGAATCAGCAAAGGAATAACCCCAGACTTAAATCTTTAATTTAGCGAGTCTTATAATTCGCCTTTGCTGATCTGTTAACTTATATTAGACAATATTATTTTTATTCAATCACAGTAACACTATGGAAACTAAAAGCATTTATCCTCTATTCTTTTCCATTAAATCCTTCTGAAAAAAACTCTTCCAAAGTCATATCAAAAGCCTTTATTATTTTAATAAGGGTACTGAATCTTAGGTCTTCCCCTCTTTCATATCTTCCAAATTGTGCTCGTGAAATATTATGCTCATAGGCAAAATATTCACAGCTGGAATATCCTTTACTAATTCTAAGGGATTTTATTCTTTCCCCCAGTTTTTTTAATACCTCTTCTTTAGAAAAATCTTTACTCATTTTAGTCTTATTTGGCAACTCCAAAGAATAAAGTTCATGGTTATTGGCACAGTATGGAGATACTGGTGATGTGTCCCTCTTAAGGGGATTTGTAGAACCGCCTAACGTTTAGAAAATAGCGGGTGGTTCTACTATTTTGAGACTGAATAAATTAAATAAAGAATAATTAAACTAAAAATGATTCCGTAGAATTACTAATGAAAAACCGTGAAATCCCTGAATGGGAATTTTATAAATCTACATACTTTAGGACCCATTAAAATAAAAATGCCTATGAAAAACAATTATTTCTGTGCACTAACACTATGTGCATTTTTAAATCTTTCAGCTCAACAGGTCGTCTGGCAGAAAGACATTCAATCCAATACTCAGGATTTTTTAAGTCAGGTTACCACTACCATTGATCAGCAGTATTTAATCTCGGGAAGTGTTATTCAGAGCAGTAAGTCTGAAGCTTCAGCAGGTAATCAGAATAACGGTTACGATTACCATTTAATCAAATTGAATCAGCAGGGAGAACAGGTCTGGGAGAAATATTTCTCAGGGAATAATCATGATTTTCTTTCAGCAACAGTGGCTACTCAGGAAGGAGGGTTTTTGCTGGCAGGGACCTCCCACTCTTCAAAAGGTTTAGATAAAAAAGAAGACCCTAAAGGCGGTTCAGACATTTGGCTGATTAAGCTCAATGAGCATGGTGATGAATTATGGCAGAAGACTTTAGGAACCAGCTCAGATGAAGAAGCGAGAGCTGTAGTTCAGACTACTGATTTAGGTTATGTAGTAGCAGGAAGTATTCAGAACTCCTCCAAAGGTTATGGTTCCAAAGATGTTTGGGTAATCAGACTGGATAAAGATGGAAAAGAACTCTCTCAGCTTATATTAGGAGGGAGAGGCTTGGATGAAGTAGAGAAGATGATTCCTACAAGGGATGGAGGAGTACTCTTAGGGATGTATTCAAGAAGCGGAAATTCAGAAGGAAAGAAGACAGAAAATTACGGAGAAGGTGATTACTGGCTGGTAAAGCTCAATAAAGACGGTAAGGTAGAATGGGAGAAGAACTATGGAGGAAATGGAGATGATCATCTGAGAACGTTGGCTTTAACATCAACAGGTTATATAGTAGGCGGAGAATCCAGATCAGAAAGGTCAGGAAACAAGACGGTAGGAATAGAAGAAGGGACGGACTTATGGTTACTATCCTTAAATGACAAAGGTGAGGATTTATGGCAGAAGTCTTATAGTTTTAAGAACAGGGATGTACTGATGGGAATGAGTGTAATTAATGGGCAGAGTCAAGATACAAGAACCAAGAACCAAGAAGGAACTAAAGGTATCTTGTTGGGAGGTTATACTCAGGCAGAAGGAAGGATAGAGGCAGATGATGAGACGTTTTGGATGCTATACCTGAACGATAGAGGAGAGGAGCAATGGAGAAAGCATGTGAAGGGGGAATCAAGGAAGAAAGAGGAACGGCTGGCAGCCGTGGCAGTTAGCAGAGATGGTTCTATAGTTTTAGCAGGAACAAGTGCTGAAGAATTAGGCAAGGAGAACTGGAAGATCGTGAAGTTGGGAGATCAGCAGATAGATCAGCTCATAGAGAAGCAGGATATAAAGATTTATCCAAATCCTGTATTAGATTATGCTTATGTAGAAATAGGTTATGATTTTAAGGAGGCAGATATACTGTTGTATGATATGAGTGGCAGACAACTTCAAAGTATAAAAACCAAGAATAAGGTTACTAAGTTGAACACACAATCTTTGATACAGGGAGCTTATTTGGTAGTGATCAAGACAGATGCTAACAAAATGGCTAATGCTAAACTCATAAAGAAATAAACTAAGATGAAAAAGAAATATATACCCTTACTATTACTGTTATTATCATACCATTTATATAATGGGCAAAGTAATAGTACTACTGATTATACTCTCAACACCAATGATGCAGGAAGGAATATTCCGAAAATATTACCGGCAACTCCGGAATCCTTTAAATTTAGTCAATATGGGAATATTCCTGTGGGATTATTTACAGGATCCCCGAATATCAATGTTCCCCTTTCTCAATTTACCAGTGGAGATATTCAGATTCCAATCTCTCTAAATTATTCTTCCAACGGAATCAATGTAGACGAAATGAATGGGTCAGTGGGATTAGGCTGGACCTTTATTTCAGGAGGAGTTATTACAAGAACCATAAGAGATAAAGCGGATGAAAAAAGTGGCTATGGCAGTGGGGATGTTCCTTTATTGGAAGGTTCAAGTTCAGAGATGACAGAGTACCTTAAATTCTGTGAGGTAGATGATTTTGATTCCGAACGTGATCTATATACTGCTAATTTTGCTGGAAACAATGTAAAGTTTTTGATCAGTAAGAGTGGTAATATCATTATGATTGACCAGAAAGATTACCAGATCAAAAAGAATGACGCAGGAAACTTGTTTTCTATTATTTTGGATAATGGGATAAGATATAATTTCAATGAGATAGAGAATGTTATTAACAAAACATTAAATGTAGGAGGGCACCAGATACCTACTCAATATCCTCAGGCATGGTATCTTACATCCGTTGTTGATACAAAAGGAAATACAGTTAATCTTGAGTATAACGATGTTACCTATACTAATGTAATTTCGCAGTCCCAGAGTATGGCCTATACAACAGGGACACAATGGAAGTATGGAGCTAGTAATACTGGAGCAAATGGAGGTACTTATTGTCCTATGGAAAATTATGTAATACTTCCTGAATTAGGATTGATTGCTGATTCCCAGCAAACAGTATTTGGTAAGCAGATTAAGAAAATTTACGATTCCAATTATAATTCCATTACTTTCACCTATTCTCCTCAGAGTGAAGATTATCCCAAACTAACGAACATAAAAAAGGTGCACGGAGATAATGTAATAGAGGATATTAGTTTTAATTATCTGTCCACTACTACATCAAGATTATTTTTAACAGAAGTTCATGATAATAAAAATAATTCCTCACATAAGTTTTCTTACTACAATCCTGAGAGTTTCCCTAAAAGGCTGAGTTTTTCAAGAGACATGTGGGGACATTACAATGGAAAAAATAATAGTAGTCTTGTCCCTCAATTATTTGAAAGTGATAATACGTATGCCCCTCAATATAGTGGAGCAGATCAAAGTGTTAATTCTAGTGTAGGTTATTATGGGTTATTAAAAACTGTAACTTATCCTACAGGAGGAAATACACTGCTAAATTATGAAAACCATAAGCGTAAAGGAACCATTAAAATTCCTGGACAGAAAACAGATGTCGGAATATCAACCTATAATACTACAAATAGTGGTTCGACATCCACTAAAGAAATTATAATAACACCACAGAAGACAGCAGATGTTCGTGTAGGTGTTGCCAGCTATTTGTATGAAATGGGGACCTGTGCGAACAGTCCTACGTTAGAAACTTTAAAACAAAGAGCCGAGATACAAGTACAGGATGTGACAACAGGGAGTTATCTTCCCTTAGCATTATGGGATCAGGCGTCACATATTTATATCCCACAAGGAACGTCGTATAGTATTAAAGTTGGTAATAGTGCATTTCTTGACGTAAGTGGAACAAAGGGGCGGCCTTTGAAAATTATACTTACAGCTAGATTTGCCTGTTCCGATGCGTATGCAACAGCACAATATTATACTTCAGATGATTCCTTTATTGAGGGAGATATTCTATTGGGTGGATACAGAATTGCTTCTACTGTGGATTCTACCGGTGATGGAGTTCCAGTTACGAGAAAATATAATTATGTAAAAGATAATGGATTATATTCTATAAATGTAGTATCGGAACCTATATTTAAAGAAAGCAGAACGGTAGGGTCGACATGTAATGTTCTGGCGCAGGCACAACCTATTTTTCTTAATTACACTTCGATCACTTCTTCTAATATCGGAAGGCTAAATTCCTTCAGTCCTAATATATTTTATGATACTGTAGAAGAAGAGATAGAAGGGAAAGGAAAGATTATTCATCATTTTGGTAGCGTTCAGGACTATTTAGGAAGCCCAATCAGAGGAAGCTGGATCATGACTTCTCCAGCAACTAATGCGGGTTGGAATAATGGAAAAGAGTTGTTAACGGTTTATAAAGATCAGAATAATACTATATTGAAAACAGTTGAGAATAATTTTGTAGAAGACGCATCAAGAACATTTTATTTGGGTGCAATAAGTCGTCGCAAGATTTTTGAACCGGTACTTAGTAACGACACGTGGAATAATTTTGAGAATTTAGATGCTACTTATTATAAAAACATCAGTCGTTTTACTTATCTGCAATCTCAGAAGTCTACGGACTATTTTAATGGAGTACCTGTAAAAACGGAGACGGAGTATTTTTATAATAATCCTTTACATCATCAACTGACCAGTCAAAAAGTAACCGACCCTGATTTATCAATTGAAACGACTTCATACGCTTACGCCCATGAAAAAAGTAATCAGAAGTTGATAAATGCTAATATAGTAGGTGTTCCATTAGAAACCACTAAGATATTAAAAGAAAGTGCTTCTGCTTCTGATGTTATTGTTTTAAAGGAAGAAACGAAATATGATGATGCTTCTCATTTATTTCCGACCTCTGTAATCTCCCAGAACCTCTTGACTCCGGCTACTTTAACTACAGAAATTACTTACGATCAGTATGACTCTAAAGGAAACTTACAACAATATACCACTAAAGACGGTGTTCCGGTGGCTATTGTATGGGGGTATAATCAGGCTAAGCCTATAGCTAAGGTAGAAGGAGCTACCTATGCGCAAGTGTCTTCTTTAGCATCAGCAATTATTACCGCTTCAAATACGGATGCTTCGGCAGCAACTAATAATGATGAGACCGCTCTCCTTGCAGCATTAGATACTTTCAGGAAAAATACTGCTTTATCAGGCTACCAAGTCAGTACTTATACCTATGATCCTTTAATTGGAGTAAGAAGTATTACTCCTCCTTCAGGAATCAGGGAATTATATCAATATGACTCAGCGAATAGACTTGAAAAAATTATTGATATAAACGGGAAGATTATAAAAGAGTATAAGTACAACTTTAAAAACTAATCAATGATGAAAAAAATAATAATTCTGACAAACCTGTTAGTCATAGGCATAGCCCATGCCCAGACGACAACAGAAAACTATATACAGAGCAGGACTTATTTAGAGCCTGTCACTGCTACCAGTACAACGGCAAAACAAGTCCATACAGTAGAATATTTTGATGGATTGGGACGATCCAAACAGGTTGTGAATGTAAAAGCGTCTCCACTAGGAAAAGATATTGTAACCCCTATCGAATATGACCAGTTTGGAAGACAGGTAAAAGACTACCTGCCTGTTCCACAATCCGGTACTCAAAATGGAAATATCTTTCTCACTCCTTTATCCAATGTTACCAGTACTCCTTATGGAGCAGAAAAGATCTATGCAGAGAAGATATTAGAAAATTCACCACTGGACAGGATCCAGCAGCAGGTACAGGTAGGAACTGATTGGAGCCAAAAGCCTGTTATATTTGAATATGCTTCCAATATAGCAGGAGAAGTAAAAAAATACAGTACAGTAACCACTACTGTTAATAATGCCACTTCCTCTACAATAAGTTTAGCGGGTACATATACAGCAGGGCAACTTTATAAAAATGTGGTGATAGATGAAGACGGAAGCAAAACCATAGAATTTAAAAACGGGAAAGACCAGCTTATTCTGGTAAGAAAAGAAATAAGTTCCACAGAAAATGCTGATACGTATTATGTGTATAACAAATATGACCAGCTGTCTTTTGTGATTCCTCCTTTAGCGTCGGTTTCTTCCACGATTAACACTACCTTACTGGATAACCTTTGTTATCAGTACCGCTATGACGGAAATGGGCGTCTGGTAGAGAAAAAGATTCCGGGAAAAGGCTGGGAATATATGGTGTATAACAAGGCGGATCAACTGGTAATGAGCCAGGATGCTAACCTGCGTGCAGCAGGACAGTGGCTGCTTACTAAATACGATAAGTTGGGGAGAGAGCTTTACACGGGAATTTCTAATAATTCTTCGGCTAGAAATACGGTCCAAACTAATATCAATGCAAATACTAATCTCTATGAAACCAGAACCTCTGCTGTTTCTTTTACGTTAAATGGGATGCCTGTTTATTATACCAAAGTAGCAGGCCCCACAAGTGTAGCCCAAATATTAAGTGTCAACTATTACGATACCTATCCTACAGAAGCTCCTACGACCTCTACAGTATTAGGACAAGCAGTATTACCCCAGAATGCACAAACGTCCAATACAAGTACTAAAAATTTTCCTGTAGCTTCTTATATAAAGAATATTGAAGATGATAACTGGACGAAAATCTATACCTACTATGATAATAAGGGAAGGGCTATTAAAACTTACTCTGTAAATCATTTAGGCGGATATACCGATACTGAAACCGAACTGGATTTTTCAGGAGTACCAAAGCAGGGAGTTACCAAACATAAAAGACTAAGCACTGATACGGAAAGAGTTGTTAAAGAAACCTTTACTTATGATTCACAGAACAGAGTACTAACCCATACCCATCAGGTAGACTCTAATCCTGTTGAGATACTGGCACAGAACACCTACAATGAACTTTCACAGGTTACCAATAAAAAAGTGGGTGGAACCACTGTGGCTTCCCCTTTACAAAGTATAGATTATACTTATAACATCAGGGGCTGGCTTACTAAGATTAATGATCCTGCCAATCTGAATGGAAAACTATTTGGGTATCAGGTGAGATACAATAATCCTGTTTACAACAATATTGCAACAGGTAGGTACAACGGAAATATTACAGAAATAGACTGGAATATCTCCACAGAAGGCATACTAAAAAGATATAGCTATAAATACGACAAACTTAGCAGGCTTTTAGACGGTATCTATACAGAGCCTAATTCTACAACTCCATATAACAATAATTATAATGAGAACCTTACGTATGATCTGAATGGAAATATAAAAACCTTAAAAAGAAATGGACTTTCTGTTTGGAGTACTGTTTCTACACTGGTGGATGATCTGGAATATGTGTATTCAGGAAACCAGTTAACACAGGTAAAAGAAAATTCTTTGAATGATACAGGGTATGAGGGAGGAAATAATGCTATTGATTATGATGTAAACGGGAATATGCTGAATATGAAAGATAAAGGCATTAGTTCTATCGGATATAATTATCTAAACCTTCCCAATGCGACAGCGATGGCACAGGTAACAGCTATTGGAACTATTAATTATTTGACCAATAACCTGTATCGTGCAGATGGAGTAAAGTTGCGTAAAACAGTATATCAATCCGGAGGAAAAGGGAGCTCAAGCACTACCCATACCGATTATCTGGACAGTTTCCACTATACCTATGGAACTTCAGGGGAACCTACCTTAGAATTGCCGACTTTAGCGTTGGAAAGAGAAGCTTACGTAACGACAGATAAAACAATAGCTCCTGCCTGGACATTGGACTTTGTACCCACAGCAGAAGGTTTTTACAGCTTTACGGAAAATCGTTATATTTACCAGTATAAAGACCATTTAGGTAATGCGAGGATAAGTTTTGCAAAAACCAGCGCAGGCGTTCTTGAAATTACTGATACCAATAATTATTATCCTTTTGGGCTAAATCATATTGGGGGAGTAAACAAAGGGTTTTTAGGAAGTTATTTTAATTATAAATACAACGGAAAGGAAATTCAGGAAAGTGGGATGTACGATTACGGTGCGAGGTTTTATATGCCTGATGCCGTACGCTGGTTATCACCGGACCCTTTAAGCGAAGAATTTTCAGATTGGACTCCTTATAATTATACATTTAATAATCCGATTAAGTTTATTGATCCGGATGGTAATGCACCGGAAGATAGTACAGAAGATGGTTGTTGTCAACATTTGAAAGGATTTGTTCTTACCGTAGCAGATAATGTGATGGGGACCAATCTCCGAAATAAATATGCTGTTAACTCATCAGACTATCGAAAAGGAGTCAATAATGGACATGGAGCTTCAATAGCACTAGGTGCGGCATTAATAGTAGACGGAGGGGCAAGTATTGGAGGAGGAACAACTGGTATGGCAGCATCTCAGACTGCAACGGCATCTGTAGTAGGTGCAGAAGTGGGAGTTCCCGGAATGGCTTTAAGCGGAGGAGCTATTGCAAAAGGTACTATTGAGCTTGCAGGAGCTGCGGTGATTCTGAAGAATACCGTTAGCAATATGGACAGTGATAAGAGTAGTAAAAAAGAAAGTTCATCAAGTGCAAATAAAGGCAGAAGTGGTAAACAAGCAAGATTGAGAGAACTTGGAAAAGATCCGAAAGTTAGTAGTTTTAATAGAGGCTGGATTAAAAATGAATTAAGACATATTAAAAATGGTGATAGGAAAACAATTCGTAATCCAAGAAATTCCAGAAATTCTAAAACAAGAGGAACTGAATTAGCTCACCCACGAGGTAAAAGAGCAAAAGATGGAAATAGTTATAAAGACGCAAAATTACAAGATGCAGATTTACATAAATTAGAACATAAATATGGCGGATACAAATAAAAAGATTGAGAATATCTTGAAAATGAACGATGATGAAAGATATGATTACTTCATCAGAAAAGTAGCAGATTTTGAAGAGATTTGGGGACTAAGCGATGATGGTTGGGCTCTACTTGGTGACAATAATGAAAACAGAGTTTTACCATTATGGCCAGAAAAGGAGTTTGCTGAATTATGTGCAGTCGATCAATGGAAAGACTACAAACCAGAATTGATCGAATTAGATAATTTTTTAGAAAAGTGGATTCCAGGCATGACTAACGACAAAACATTAGTAAATATCTTTTCTACACCAAATGCAAAAGGAATAGTCATCACACCAAATGACCTACTTTCAGATTTACAGGAGGAATTAGAACAATATGAATAATAAAAAAGTAAAATAACGTATCATTGATACGTTATTTTCACCAACTTAAATGGACTATAAAAAGATCGAAATAAAAGAACTAGATAAATTCTTTTATACTGAAGGGTTGACAGCTTATATAGAAAAAGAAATAAGATTAAGAAAAGGTATTTATCAGGAAATAGACTACGTCAATGTTATTAAGTATATTATTGATTGTATCGTTGAAACTAGAGCAAAATTTCTTGAAAATCAAAACATAGTTTACTATTCTTGGCTTTTGCATTTTAAGAATGATGGTTCAAATTACTTTAATTTATATGAAGCCAATAAAAATGGAGAAAAGCTAAATGAAGGCTGTGACTTAGCAATAGCCGTAATTAAAAGTCAATCGGAATTATGTTCAGAATATAGTTTATTGCCAATATTTCCCAATTTTAATCAAATGATTGTCATATCAAAAGGTGTCTATGAAGGAAAAGCTATTGAAGGAATTAGATATGATTCACCTGAACATATGAGTGGATGGTGGTTAATTACTGATGATTATGATGATAATATCGAATCCTTAATGACGGTTCATTACTATCATGTTGCTTTTCAAAGACCTGATGTTTTAAAATACTTAGCATTACCATTTGGATATAGGTTTTTAATGAAAGATGAAAATATTGAAATATTTAAAGATGAAGAAGAATGAAATTTAGAAAAAACAATTGTAATCAGTGAAAGTAGTTGAACATTTAGAAAAGTACATCGGTGAAATATCCAGAGGTGCAGATATTGACGATAGAAAATATAATGTGACAATTGCGTTATATAATAATATTCCTTTTGAAGATATTAGGACATACTCTACACTTGGAATGAATCAATATTTTATCGAGTATTATTATGAATTTATTTTTGTATGCATGGCAAAATATAATGAAGATGAAATAGCTTCTTTCTTAACGAGTTTTGCTGAATATTTAATTGATGGTGGAAAAGGGGTACAAAGAGGTGATATTTTATCCTTTGATTTCTCAATGACATCGGAAACAAAAATGAATTCATTATATTTTACCCTGCCTTTTTACTTTGATGATGAGTTGCAAGAATTACAGATGGAGGATAAAGGAATTGTTTTCCCTCTTATAGTTCCTGTTTACCAAGAAGAAGCAGAACTTATAAATGAAAAGGGTTGGAATGCTTTTGAAGATTTTTTAGAAGAAAACGAAATAAATAACTTATGGGATTTAAAGAGAGATAAATATACTTGGTAATTAAAAATATGAAAAACTTAGCTGTTATAACAACAAGATTTGTTTTAGATAATCATTCACCAATTGTTTTAGTGTATAAAGATGAAGAGGGAGATTAGCAATTTTTTGGAAAATAAATGGATATTTCAGAAGAAGAAGCAAGAGTTGTAAGTTTAGAAGAAATATTAGAATTTGATCATACTCTTAAAGAAATTTTGATAATGGTTAATGGTAGCCATGCGTGGCGAGAAAACATTAATGGAAAATGGAAAATAGATAAGTCCGAAGATGGAGAATGTGAACAGAAATAGGTTAGAGAATATATTAAAGTTAGAGCCTTTAAAAAGGTATCAATATTTTATTAAATACGTTGCGGATTGGGAAGTATTTTATACTCTTACTGATAAAAATGGTAATTATATATTGTCTGAACTGGAAGGTCAGAAACTATTTCCTGTTTGGAGTGCTGAAGAATTTGTAAAATTATGCATGATAAGTGGGTGGGAAGGCACTTCTATCAAGAAAATGAATCTTGATGATTTAGAAAATGAAATCATTGATTTTGTAGCAAATTCAGACTATTTATTTAATGTTTTTCCAGTTCATGATAAAACAGGATTTGTTGTAAATTTAGATGAATTTTCGAGAGATTTAAGTGAAGAATTGAAAAACTATGAATAATTATTAAAGTCAAAATAAATAAAAAAGGGAGTACTATATACTCCCTTTTTTATTTAAAATTTGTTAACAGTGGTTTAATCATTGATAGCAAATGAAAATAGTGAAATATTTTCAGGATATTTTTTGTTGTGCAATCTCCCTAAATGTTTTTGCGGTTTGTAAAGCGTGATCTGATGAGGTTTTGCCTATGTAAGATAAAAACATTCTTTCCGTTTTATGTCCTGTAATTGCCATAATCTGGGGAGTTGTAAACCTTTTGTCTCCGTAGAAATTAGTAGCAAAACTGCGTCTGCATATATGGGATGAAACCAGTTTGTATTTTTCAGTTTCTATAATTTCATTTTTTTTTAAATCATCATTAAAGACTTTTCCTTTGACAATATTGCTTATTCCAGCAATTTCACAGACTTTTTTAATATATCGGTTAAATAACACAAAATTGCTATCCTGTGTTTTTCCATAGGTAGGGGGGAAGTTACCATTATATATTTCTAAAATCTTTAAAACCTCATCATGCAAGGGGATTGAGACCTCATTGCCTGTTTTGATTTGTGTAAGTTCCAAAATAGGGAACTTATTTCCTTCATTGTCAATTTTAGTAAAAACCATCCCTGAATTCATTCTTAAGAGGTCTGAAACTCTTTGCCCTGTATAGCATCCTATAATAAGCCAATGTTTAGCAGTAATTAAATCTTCGCCTATAACTTTAGCATTTTTAATCTTTTCAATTTCATCAAAATTTAAAAATACTTTTATTGAAGGGATGTTCTCAATAGTAAAATTATTGATAAGTCGATTTATATTTTTACCATTATTCTGTGCGTCCAGTAGAACTGTTTTTAAGCATCTTAAAGTTCTGTTTGCTGTTGATTCCATTACTTTACAATCATTAAGCATAAAAACTCTAAATTCAAGAAGGAGTTTTTTGTCAAATTCGGTAATTAAAAATTGGCTTTTTCGCTTTGTTTCAAATGCTTTCATTTTTGCCTGCATTTGAATAAATTTTTGAATAGTGGTATTTTTAATATTACTATCCATTTTTCGCAATTCAATGTAATTATTGAGATAGATTAAAAAAAGATCATCATTTTCAGGATTGGAATTGCGTCCAAAGAATATATCAATTTTCTTTTTAAGCCAATTAGTGGAAAAAATTATCCCTTTACTAAAATCAGAGTTATATTCTTTTTGAATGAAGTTTGAAAGATCATTTAACTGAATAGCAATAATTTTATTTTCTGCTTTAGTTTGTTTGACTTGCGATTTTTCAATACTCCAGTCCTTATAATTTGCAGTCAATCCTGTTTTTGTTTCAAATACCTGATTCCGGGCGATGCTGAAACGTAAAAAGATTTGTGAATTGTCAGTTTTGGCTTTTAGCCTGAATTTTACAGTTGCCATGATTTTAAATTTGGAACACAACAAAGATAAATATAAAAAACAGATCGTTGGAATTTTTCCCAACTATTTCCCAACCATTTTGGAATTAAAATCAATTTGATGAAATATTATACTATATTTTAAATAACCTGTAATTGGCTATAATAATAGTATTTATGTTATTTTAATGCTGTTTTAACCATAAATTGAAATATGTAGATTGTATTGTTTTGGCTCAGGTGGGACCACAATCTGCAAAACCATTCCCACAAAGGTTTTGCAGATTTTTTAAGAGCTTCAAGACTATGGCAGCAAACGTTACGAGTAACATTAAGTTTGCCTCAATGAAAAAATCAGCGTTATCACTTAAAGAACTTCGTAATGGTTGTACCCGTACGAATATTTACATTTACCTCAAAAATTATAAAACTCTAAAGCACAAATTTGATCTTCAAAAAGATTGGTTTGTTGAATGTTGGTTTTATGATCCTGTTTTATAAATCCATGCTTATTAAATTTGATAGTCTAATTTATCCACAGATAATATTCAAAAAATTTTTGCAGGTATATTACCATTGTAGCTGATAATGATAAAGCCTAATAAGATGTATGCTTACAGATAATAATAGCCGATTGGAGGTTAATCTTTAAGAAAGAGATAAAAAACTATCTGAAGTACTTTAAAGAATTAGGTGTAGGTATGAAATTCAATATTCTGACTTCCTCACGGTATAATGTTAATGACGAAAAAAAAATGCTAGGCTGAGTTGGACAAAAATAGTTTTTGTGTTTGATGAAAAAACAAAAAGGATTATAGAGTTAAACATGATTAAAATTCTAAGCTACTAATTGAAATGGTATTGGAAAAACAAAACCCTGAAGAAACTTTCCGATATAAAAATGAGCTTGATAAACTAAGATCAAAACTTCTGGAAAAAATATCTCAATATCCTAAAATTGCAAAAGAAATTACTGTTGATCTCAATATAGTAAATAATGAAATTAAGGCAGTTAATAGTATGTCCAGACCAGAAAAACAAATGCAGAAAGAAGGAAAAGATGATGTTTAGCTAAATGTTAATGATCCTGATATGTATGAAGATGTAAACCAACAAAGAGAAGAAAAACAGGAGCAGGAAGAAGAGTGGTATAGGTCAAAAGGAAGAGGTAGATAAATTGACAGCTTGATAATATAAAGACACAATGCGTTGCGGTTAGCTACAACTATCATGAATTTGCTACACTAACAAACACTAAGATCCAGTTTAATAATTAATTGTAATAGCCACTACTTGATCTAACAGTTAGGGTTTTAAATTAATAAAAAGTGAGTGAAACACTACCTATTAAACTAAAACAATAGCATTGAACTTCAATGCTATTGTTATTATCAGTATAATATTTACAAGTCAAATGAAATATTTAGCTCCTTTATAAGCTGCTTCATTTTAATATCCTTTAATTCGCTATGCTGCATATAATGTTCTATTTTCATAGCTTTCAATAAATAACTTAATATTCACAATGAATTAATCTCGATAAGCTTCTCTTCAAGTAAAAACTATTTATGACTAAGTCATAAATTTCAATTTAACAGGAGAAGATACATCCAATATTATTATATTTTCACAATAAAAATGAATAGTATCATTCTCATAATCTTCAATTTGATAGTTGATAAACTCTAACCCATTATTCGAAACATCAATTATATCGAAACCGGAAACTTGCTGAAGACCATTAGAATTATAATCAAAATCAATTTTTAAACTAGATACATTTTCAAAATTAACAGACACCTCAAAGAAATTATCCTGCTGATTAGGCCATCCAAATTTTTGATTTCGTAATTGACAATAGAAGATGACAATGAATTTATTCTCCTCCCAAAACATACTCTTAATAAATACAATATCTGATGGTTTCCACCAAGAATATACATTTATTATTTTTTCTATATTATTTATTTTTTTCATTCTTTCCAAAAATTAAACAATGTTTCTTTTCCTTTATCGCTGAACCCCGGCCCATATTCATATTGGTGTAAATGAGGAATGCTATGATTTTCCGGCCTTAAATGATCTGAAAAATCAACTCTATATATTTGTCTTCCAAACTTATCATATATAACTCTAGAGTTTTCTAATTGACCTGTTCTCCCACTTATCCTTTGCCAATCCAACCTATTAATACCTGGAGTTATTTGTTTTGGTGAATACCCTGTCCAATATTTAGCATATCTAATAGCTTCACTAGGTTCCATCATAGAACTAAAATCTTTATGAAACTTATAAGGCTGTTGCCCTGGCACTACTTTGAAATCACCCCATTTAGTAATAGGGGTCATTTGTTCAGTTTGAGGGTTGATATTATAGCCTATAATTTTTTCGGCCGATCCATCAACTTCACCAGCGGTAATCGTATATTTTATTCCTGAAGAACTGACTTTTGCAGTAGCACCTACTGTAGTAGTTTTGGAAACATTATTAAAAGCCCAAGCACTTCTTCCCTCAGCTACAGCCTTCCCTGTCCACATATTCAGTTTTTGTCCATCAGGTAAACCTGGATTTTTAAGCCCAGTTTGTACACCCCCTGCTATTCCTCCTAAAACAGCACCACCAATTGCTCCAGACGCTAACCCTGAAAAAGTCCCCTGTAAAGCATTTTCACCAAACATTACGGCGGTGGCAAAGCCATTTATTGCTCCAGCAACAGCTCCACCTGCTGCTCCTGCTATTGCTCCGCCTAAAATACCTCCCTGTATTCCTAAGGTTCCTGCCGCATAAATCGCTGCCGAACTCCCAACTGCTGCACCTACGCCTCCGGTAAAAGCTCCAATAGCACCTCCCATTACAATCTTCCCCCATGTAGCTCCCCAATTCCATTTGGTAGGATTCCAGGAACCATTAGCTTTTACACCTGTTAAATAAGCTCCTGCGACAGCTCCTGCAATAATCCAGAAGAATTCACCACTCGGATCGGCATACATCAATGGATTGTTAAGTGCATACCCATACTTATTGTAATTTTGGGTATTGTAAGGATCCTGGATGTTCTCATCTGCATTTAAAAACCTTCTTAACAATGGATCATACAATCTACCGTTCATATGGATGATTCCTACCTCTGCAAAATGTTCATGACTGGTATAACCTCTTTCAATGAGTAACGATGAATTATCAATGACATTCTTATCTGTTACAATCGCTCCGTTTCCTATCTGTAAATGAGTGAAATTATCCCAAGCATCAAAATGTCTCTGCTCCAGCTTATTTCCTGCTTCATCACTGATTGCTAAGATGCTTCCTATATAGTCTTTATGTAAAAATTTATAAGATCCGCTGCTCTCTGTATAATTCTTTAAATATACAATATTTGATTCATAAGGACTTCCTCCGATGTATAAAACATGCTTTTCTTTTCCGGTAGTATTATCCCTTACCACTTCAAAGCTTCCGTCTTCACTGTAGAACTTGGTAAACTTACCATCTTGGTCAGGATCAAAGTTTCCTCCGTAGGTTACTCTTTTGCCTCATACTGCTTAGTCCATTCCTCCATATTTGCTCTTCCATTTGTAAAAAGTCGGTTGGCTGATGCCGTATTCCTGGCAAATCTCATTTACGTTTTTCCTTGATTTTGTTCAGATAAAATCTTAAGAATCTGAACTTCTGAAAATTTACTGTTTTTCATTGTCTCCCAAATTTAAAAACTATATTTTTAAATGTTCCAGGTTTTGGGGTAGATTACAATCCCTTTTATAAATGACAGAAGTCATATTTTTTTGTAATATCCAAATGCTTACATTTGAATAAACTAATTCACTAATCCATGAAAAAAAGTCACTCCATATTAAGCCGTTACTCTGCGGTAAAGAATACACAAAATAAAATTATAATTACTGATTGATAAGGGGAATACTTATTATAAACCAAATTATATCTAAGATAGCATTCAACGATATAGTTTAAGTTTTATCAATCGGAATATTAATATCTATAAAATTATAGATAGAGGATGATCATATCAATTTTATTTCTGTTTTAACCTCAAATAATCATGCCTATGATTTAATTACACACTTAATTTTTCTTTTGAATTTCTTTTAAGGTAAGGAAGCCAGTGAAGATAATTCGCATAGTATAAAGAAACTTAATAGCTACCGACAGTATGCTATCCGTTGGTTTAACCATGAAAATCCGAAATGGAAAACAGGGTTATATCTATATAATTATATTAAATCAATACATTATTTTATGAAAAACTATTTAATCCTACTTTTTTGCTTATTAGGAACATGTCTATGGGCTCAAAAGATCATTAATCTAAATGATGAAAACTCAAAATATTCATTGCAATCCACAAGGCAGAATATTCCGCAAGAGTATTTGGAAAATGTAAAATCTTCCCGTGTTTTTACTGTTAATAAAGCACTGAAAAACAAGCAGGGTACTCAGGTAGGCGACGTTATTACCCTACAGTTATTTGAAGGGAAATCTTATAACGCGAGAATCAGCAATAAAACGACGGACAGAAATGGGACTTTAGTGATTACTGCAAAACTTTTGGATTATCCGATGGGGTACTGTCTTATTTCAACAACTAAGGATAATAAAAGCCTGCTGTATGTGGAAATTCCGGAATTAAATGAAAAGTACGTTTCCAGAACCGGTACTGATAAGAACTCAGAAATTCTTCTTGAACTCGATAATAAAGCAACAGGAGAACTACCTTGTGATGAGTTGACGCCTCCTGCACCTAAGAAAAGCAGCAGCCCGGTTCAGCAGATAACACAGAAAGGAGTTAATGATCATGCACAGATAGATGTTATGATTGTTTACACCCCTGCAGCAAAAGCATGGAGTGATCAGAATGAAGGAGGAATTAACAATACCATAGCAGGAATTATGTCAAAGGCGGACCTGGTCCTGAATAACAGTAATGTAACAATGGATGTGAATTTAGTGTATTCCGGATTGGTAAACTATGTGGAATCAGGATCTTCAAGTACTGATTTGAGCCGTATCACAAATACTTCAGACGGGTATATGGATCAGGTACATCAGTGGAGAGATCAATATAGTGCTGATTTAGTGGTACTTTTAACAAATGTTCAGGATACGGGTGGATTAGCCTGGTTATTGAATACAACTGCCGGAAATCCAGCCTATGGCTTTTCCATTTCAAGAGTTCAGCAGGCGAGTTGGTCTTATACTACCATCCATGAAATGGGTCACAATATGGGTATGGGGCATCATAAACAACAGAAAACACAAGCCGGTCCCGGTTTATTTTCCTATTCGGCAGGATGGAGATGGGCAGGGAATGACAGCAAGATGTATTGTTCGGTGATGACTTATGAAGCGGCCTCTTATTTTAATGACGGGCTAGCATCGGCCAGGGTTCCTTATTTTTCCAATCCATCACTTCAATATGCCGGATATCCAACCGGAAATACGACAGAAGCTGATGGAGCAAGAACATTAAGAGAAACGAAACATGCCGTTGCTGCATATCGAAATTCCTGTCGGGAAAATTTTGAGCCTAATGAAGAAATGGCAGCGGCCTATCCAATTAATCTCAATACCGAATATATGGCAGCAATTGGAAATGCAAATGATAGTGATTGGTATACCTTTAATATGGATCAATCTGAAGGAGCATTGATTACCTTCTCCAATCTGCCGCCTGGCTATACGCTTTGGTTTTATTTCTCCAGTGGGTATTTAGCTTCTTCCGCAACGAGTAATGAAAATGGGGTTGCAACCATAAATTATAACAGCGGATTAGCACAGGGTACCTACTATATGCGGTTATTTGCCCATTCCGGAAAATATGTTGAACCTTCAGGGTGCTATACCGTTAAGGTGGAGACCGGGCCTAGATGCTATAAGATCAGTAATTTAACGGCTTCTGCTATTTCCAACGGAAAATCTACATTGAGTTGGACTGCAGCGTATGCTAATGCTATCGGTTATGCAGTAAAATACCAGGCTATTAAAACAGGTTCTTCGGAAATTACAGCCGTAGCTAATACGACTTCCACTTCTGCTACCATAACCGGCTTGGATGCAACTCAGAATTATACGGTCAGAGTCTATACGAATTGTGCGACCAATCAATCGGGTAGTGTTTCTACTTCTATAGGCCCATATTACAGTACTCCTCTTGAGTATTCCGTAAACAGTACAACCAGATTGTACCCGAATCCGGTTAAAGATATCTTGAAAATTAGTTCGGATAAAGCAATAAGAGAAGTCAGTATCTATGATCTGACGGGTAAAGAAGTGAAAAAAGAAGTTTCCGCTAATATCCGGGAAATAAATGTTCAGGAGCTTACCCCTGGTGTATATGTTGTTAAAACACTTACAGACGACAGTGAGGTATTAACTTCTAAAATTATAAAACAGTAAATAGTTCATTACAGTTTTTTTCACAAACCTGCTCTTTTGGAGTAGGTTTGTTTTTTTGATTAAACAATGAAGATTACTAAATAAATGTTCTGGCTGTTCTTTTTGAAATCAGAATGGTAAGATTATTTATTTAACTTTGTGCTTCTGCTATCTTTAATTTAAAAATAATCTCATGTCAATAACCTCTGAAAATGAATTACTCGGAATGCAAAAAGTAAGTGAAGCGGTAGCCTGCACTTTAAAAGAAATGATGAATTATGCAAAGGTGGGTATGACTACAAAACAAGTAGATGAATACGGTGCAAAGATTCTTTCCAAGCTGGGTGCGAAGTCTGCTCCTTATCTTACCTATGGCTTTCCGGGCTGGACGTGTATCAGTGTAGATCAGGAATTCTGCCATGGTATTCCTTCGGAACAGCGGATTTTAAAAGAAGGAGATCTTATTAATATCGATGTTTCCGCCGAGCTCAATGGATATTGGGCAGATAATGGAGGTTCCTTTGTGATAGGAGAGGATATACATCAACATCAGAAACTGATCGATGCCTCAAAAGATATACTGAAAAAAGCGATTGGTTCAATTAAAGGAGGAGTGAAGATAGCAGATGTCGGATTTCTTATGGAAACAGAAGCTAAAAAAAGAGGATTTAAAGTAATTAAAAACCTGGGTGGACATGGAGTAGGAAGGAGTTTACATGAAGAGCCTGATGAGCTGCTGAATTATAAAAACCGTTTTGATACACGGAGGTTCAAAAAAAATACCGTGGTTGCCATAGAGACTTTTATTTCCACCACTTCAAATCTTGCCATAGAGCTTAAGGACGGATGGACGATGGTAGGGAACAGGGGAGGATATATGGCCCAGCATGAGCACACCATTGTAGTAACGGATGGAGTACCTGTTATATTAACCGAAATGAATGGAATCCTGAATTAAGTCTTTTAACTCTGATATCCCAATAGCCTCCTGATCTGGTAGAAAAATCTCTCAATCAGCCTGAGATCCTGAGTTACAATTTCGGCATTTCCTTTAAGTTCTTTATCAAAAGTAAGGGTTTTATCATAAGATGTTTTTAATCCCTTGGGAAGGCTGATATCCACATAATAATTTCCATTCTGATCCGGAGATAAGGAGATATTCTCCACCCTGCCTTCTACAATCCCATATTCCTGATACCGGTAGTTATCCAGTTTGATCAAAACCTTTTGCCCCGTTTTTATTTTTCCTGAATTGGTAGTGGGTACGGACATTCTTCCCATAAGCCTGTCTTTTTGTTTCGGAAGGATGGATAAAATAACATCTCCGGCTTTCACAAACTGATTTTCTCCAAAGAACTGCTGGAAACTGGCCACTCCTTCTGTAGAGGAAATGATCAGATAATCCTGTTCCCACTGCTTTAAAGCCTTTCTAAGCTGTTCGAATAGCTGCAGGGTCTGTGAAGAATAAGTGATCTTATCCTTTTCGGTATTGATGGCGGCTCCGCTTTTTGTTTTGTTGATATTGGCAATAGCTTCCCCGATCTGCGAAATGGAAATATTAATATTTTCTATATTCTGCTGTGCCTGAAGATATTTGATCCTCTCATTCTCTAATTCTACGGCGGCGATCACTCCCTGGTTGAAAAGTTCCTGGGAACGCATGAAATTCTTTTTGGTAAGCTCATATTTGATCTGTTCCAGTTTTTTCTGCTGTTTCAGAGTGGCGATCCTGGCCCTATATTCTGCCATACTTTGATTGGCTGCCAGGTGTTCGGGGGCATAAGGCTCCAGACGTGTAAAAAGCTGTTCGTCCTGTAATGCCTTGGCAAAATTATTATAATCCCCCTGAAGCTCCCCCAGTTTAAATCCGGAAGTATTACGAAGAGGAAAAGTATTGAGCTGTTCGGGAGACAGTGAATCGATCAGTTTTTTCAGCTCAAGAACTTCTTTGTAGTTGGCTGTAGACTGCAGCACCATCAGCACTTCGTTGGGATGGACCTCCTGATGGTTTTTGATGAAAATTTTTTCTATTTTCGAATTGGTCCGTGCTTCTAGCTTTTCAGGTGGATTTTGGGAAGTAACGGTAATAGGGGCGGGAATGAATTCCGGATATTTAATAACATAGCTCATTATTAAAATAAGCAGCAGAATGATTAAAATAATAGTGTTTCCCCATCGGATCATCCAGTGGGGTGGTTGTGTGAGTATGTCCTGAACGCTTTCGGAACGGAGCTCTATATGATCTAAAATGTCCTCTTTCATTTAATTTAGGAATTAATAATTTCTGTTTCCGATTCTGCTTATTTTCTTATTTATTTTAACTTCCCAGTTCCAATTGGTTTTTCACCAGTCGGTAGTATTCTCCTTTTAATGCCACTAATTCAGCGTGATTACCTTCTTCCACCACTTTTCCTTTATCCAAAACAATGATCTTATCAGCATGTTTCACCGTGGAAAGCCTGTGTGCGATAACGACTGCGGTTTTACCTTTAAAAAATTGCTCGAGATTTTCCATGATCACTTTTTCATTATTGGCATCCAGAGCCGAAGTGGCCTCATCAAATAAGATATATTCCGGAGATTTGTAAACGGCCCTTGCAATAAATAATCTTTGTTTCTGGCCACCGCTGATTCCCACGCCTTCATTTCCTATTTTCGTATTATAGCTTAAAGGAAGCTCTTCGACAAAATCTTTAATATTGGCGATCTCTACGGCCTTCCTTAATTTTTGTTTATCGATATAATCCTCTCCGATAGCAATGTTATTGGCAATCGTATCATTAAATACATAGCCTTCCTGCATCACCACTCCGCAATGATCCCTCCAGAACCTTGGCGAAATATTTTCAAGTTTGGTATTTCCGATTTTAATATTCCCTTCATTAGGTTCGTAGAATTTCATAAGCAGCTTGAGA
The DNA here is from genome assembly GCF_048572715.1 of Chryseobacterium sp. CT-SW4. Lineage (GTDB taxonomy): Bacteria > Bacteroidota > Bacteroidia > Flavobacteriales > Weeksellaceae > Chryseobacterium. The sequence continues at coordinate 2,916,762 of NZ_CP183840.1, read as the reverse complement.
AGGGTGGTCTTTCCACTTCCGCTGGCTCCTACGATTGCTGTTGTTTTTTGATAAGGAATCGATAAGCTGAGGTTTTCAAAAACCGGAGAATCCGAACCGATATAGCGGAAAGAAATATTGTCTACTTCAATATCTTTCCGGGGAATTTCCATTGCATATTGTTCATCGGGATTTTCTTCATCATCTTTATCATGAATTTCACCCAGCCTTTCAAGGGAGATTTTAGCATCCTGGGTCTGGCGGATAAAATCTACCAATTGCAGCAAAGGACTGTTAAGCTGTCCGATAATGTATTGTACGGAAAGCATCATCCCGAGGGTCAGGTTTCCGCTGAGCACCAGTTTGGCAGAAAGAAAGCTTACCAGAATGTCTTTTATCTGATTGATAAAATTTCCTCCGACTGATTGCCACTGCTCCAGGGAAAGAGATTTGATCCGTAATTTAAATAATTTAACCTGGACGAATTCCCAGTCCCACCGTTTTTGTTTTTCCGCGTTATGCATTTTAATTTCCTGCATACCGTTGATCAGTTCAATCACCTTGCTTTGTTCCTGAGATACCTGGGAAAATCTTTTATAATCCAGTTCTTTCCGCTTTTTCAGGAAAAATAAGATCCATCCGATATATGCGAGAGCACCCACCAGATAAACAATAAAAAGTCTATAATCATAAAATAATAATATAATGCTGAAGATAATAAGGTTAACCATGGAGAACAGCGTGTTCAGGGAAGAATTTGTAAGCAGCTGTTCAATCCTGTGATGGTCATTGATCCTTTGCATGATGTCTCCCGTCATTCGGGTATCAAAGAAGCTGATGGGTAATCTCATCAATTTGATAAAGAAATCGGAGATAATGGAAATATTGATCCTTGCTGAAAGATGCAGGAGGATCCAGCTTCTGATGACTTCAATTCCCATTCTTCCTAAAAACAGCATGATCTGAGCTATAAGAACCAGGTAAATAAAGTTGAGGTCCTGGTTTTGTATTCCGACATCTACAATACTTTGGGTGAGAAACGGAAAAATGAGCGATAATAAACTTCCTGCTAAAAGTCCGATAGCGAGCTGAGCCACCAGGGATTTGTATTTTAGCAGGTATTTGGAAAGGAAAGAAAAGCTGGCTTTACTTTCATGGTCATCAAATTCGGTCTGGAAGAATGCGGGGGTCGTTTCAAGAACCAGTGCAATTCCTTCTTCTGTATTTTCATTGGAGTTTTCACCGATCCAGTGGGAGATAAATTCTTCCTTCGGATAAGTTATCAGCCCGTAGCTGGGGTCGGAAATATAAACTTTTCCGGATTTATCAATCTTATACACCACTACAAAATGATTTTTGTTCCAGTGTACAATGCATGGCAGCGGAACTTCTTCCTGTAAAGTATTGTAATCAATTTTAACCCCCAGCGACCGGAATCCCAGGTTCTCCGCAGCATCACTCAGGCCAAGCAGGCTGCTTCCTTCTCTTGTCGTTTCGGAAAGATTACGGATCTGTTGTAAAGAGATTGTTTTTCCGTAATATTTACTGATAATACGGAGACAGGTGGGGCCACAGTCTTTAGTGTCGGGTTGTTTATAAAATGGAAATTTCTTCAAGGTTCGGTGAATGTTAAATGTATTCGTCTTCCAGTAATTCATCTATAAAATAGACGATATCTTCGCGGTCATATTTTTCAGGGAACGGATAGCCGTTAATTAAGAATACCGGAGTGAAATTTAATCCGGCAGCTGCATTCTCTTTTGACATTTCAGCTAAAGATGCCAAATTTTCCATAGAATGCTCATTACCTGCTAAAGAATGAATTTCCGCTTCGTTTCGATTTTCGTACCACATTTCTATAGCATTTAAAAAATCAGATTCTGTTTTATTTTCATGGATATACATAAAATCCGAAAGGAGCTGTGTCAGCTTTTCATTCGTTCTTTCAGGAAAATAATTAAATCTTATCTGGGCCGAAATCTCTCCGGGATATTTTTTTAATAGATTTTCTAAAACAGCATGGGCATCTTTGCAGAAACCGCAATAAGGATTGGATATAATTGAAATGCGTAACCTATACTCCGGATTTCCTACCGATAAAGTCTGAGAGTCCGTGAAGTTGATTTTTTCATGATCTAAAAGTTCTCTTTTGAAGAGATTATAGTTTCTTTTAAATCTGAGGTTTTTGGCATTGGATTTCTGTAAGGTTTCTCTTTCTTTTAACAGGCTGTTGGTATAAGAAATACATGAAAAAATGATCAGATAGAGAATGATACCTAGGAGAATTATTTTTCCATTGATAAAAAGATTTTCAAAAAGTAAAAAACTGATCATAAGCTGGGCAAAAAGAACAGTGATGATGAGAAGGCAGACCCTGCAAAATGTTTTTTCTACAAAACCCTGAATATAGAGGGAGTAGCAGATTGCTATAAGAGAAGTGAAGGTAAGTCCTTTAATCAAAAGGGAAGTGGAGGGGAAAAATAACCCCAGAATAATTAGACCCGTGAAGTATATAAAGGATAGGTCTGCAAACTTCAGCCCTAAAATGCGGGTGCTGTCCTGTGTAATAATTTTATTGCAGGAATTTTCCTGGCTGAAGGTAGAGCTGTCCGAACCTTGTCCGCAGATATTTTTGATAATCGATGAATTATTTCCGAATTTCTGACTGAAAATTTCCATGGAAATATAAAATCCTGTCAATGATAAAAGATTAAACACGGATTCAAACCATTTGATATTCATAAAGGAATAAAGCAGGATTAATCCTAAAATAATATAAACCAACGATTTAAAATTGGAAAAGCTTCCTGCTGTAATGGTGTTCTCTGTTTTTTCAAATAGTAAAATGAAATTGGTGGATTGATGGTAGAGCTGCTGCTTACTGATGGTCTTTATGGTATCGGAATAAACCGCATATTGTTTTCCGGTTTTCTTTACCAAAGAGAAAGCATTATCCACAATCGCAATAAATTCTTCCGGCAGCTCGTCCCAGTATTGTTTCTCCAGTTCGTAAGCATCGTTTTTTACACCCATAAAGTTGAGGGTATCACTGAAAGCCAATGCCGAAGGATAATGCGGATGAGAGCTAAACTGAAACAGAAATTCCTGTTTATCAAGCTTTAGATGATGTATTAATTTATCAAGAATCATGGATTAATTTTTACTAAAAATACACAGATGTTTCAAAATAACAAATGTTTTTTCATAAGAATGGCGATTTGTGTGAAATTAATCCGGATAACGGATGGCATCGGATAGCTCTATGGGATTATTATTTTTTTTGAGTGATTTTTGGGCTTGCTGAGTCAGTTTTCTAAAATCCGGAGTTACAAGATTACCGTTTTCATCTTTAACGGTTACCTTAACATTGGTTCCTTTCATTTCCCTGTAAGGATCATTGTAATGATTGATCATCACTTTTTTATAATCTGCATTACTGATTTCCATCGCTTCTTTGCTTGGAAAATACTGGGTATTGCTGTCTTTTTTTAATTTTTTAAATAAGAATTCGTAGGATCCTGATGAATCTTTCATGGAAATAATGAGTCCCGGCAGTCCTTTAAAGATATAGGGGCCGTCCTGGATGGGAATATCATTGGTAAACCATGCTACCCAATGCCGACCTTTATAGTTCAGACTTGCTTTTTGACAGCTATATGGACCTATCTGGAGCTTTTCATTTTCTATTTTCCAATCGAATGTGGTCTCAGCCGGTATTTTGTAGAAATCTCTGAGGATGGATTTATAAACGTAGGAAGTGTTATTTTCATAATTTTTTGAAACCATAAAATCATAATCGCTGCTTGCAAACTGAGAGGGCTTCACTGCTTTAATGGAATCAAAGCGATATTGTTTGGAAGTTTCAAATAAAGAGCTCTTATCCCTGATCAGTAAAACGACTTCTTTGGAAGTTTTCTCGGTAGCAGACGAGTCTTCTTTATAGCTCATCACATATACAATATTCATGTTTTGTGCTTTCCATAAAGGGAAAAGAAAGAAATATGCAAAAATTATAATGTATTTTATCATTTTGTCCAGAGTTGAGCATTAATATAGAAAAACAGGTTGTTGTTTTCCAGGTTGAATTTTTTAATATCCTGATTTTTAGAATTGTTGACCGAAATAAATCTTAAGATTCCGTTGTCTTGCTGCTGGTAAATATCAATTATATTGTAGCCCTTATAGCTGTATTCATATAAAATTCCATTTCCCATATCCTTATTGGGCTGATTGAGTTGGCGCCGAATGTCCTCGAGAGTCTGATCTTTATAAAAAAAACCGGTCAGATTATTATATATGCTGGTATTGGTGTAGGTGAAAAGGACTTGTTGATCAGGTTTTTTATTTATTTTGCTAAGGATTTTCTTTATATCAGCATTGGTGAAAAAAACAAATTTTTTGTCAATTGTATCAAATTGGTAATCTCCATAAAAATTAAATTCCAGAGGAGTGCCCGGAAGAGGTAAGCTTCGTGTCAGTAACTCATTGTCCTCATCATTCACCATTTTTGCATCGATGGTTTTGATGTAATTGGTGCAGGAGATGATAGTCGATAAAGTGATCATCAATAAAAATAGTTTTTTCATATGCCGGTATTGTTTTTTGGATTGTAATTACACTCGACAATATAATAATTATCTTTTTTCTGGGGGATAAAATTGGCAGTGCATACCCATCTGAATTCACAAAATTTACAAGGTACTATTGAAGTTTTCTTTATTTTCCATACTTCCGATAATCTTAGAAGTTCGTTATTTAATATTCTTTTGGAAGAATGGTCGATGATATTCCCATAGTTGTTCTTATCGTATCCGTTCAACCTTATATTCCCATTTTTATCTATGAAAATGGTTTTGTACAAAGCCAGGTTGTTCTTTAAAGATATATTATATGCTCCATGGTTAATAGCTAAATTGGCTAGGCTGAATTTCTTTTTAAAGAACTGGTAAGCTTTTTTAGAAAAAATGATTTTAGTTTCATCTTCTTCCATATTAATTTCATCCTCGGCATTATATACATAAATATATTTCAGAATATTGTGTTTGAAAGCACCAAAATTGACGTTGGAATCATAGGGAACCGATACCGATAAATAAGTGATCCGAGTATTTTGAATTAAATTTAAAATGAGGGATAAATATTCTTCACTTTTTTCTGTAAAATGAATATGTAAACCTTTGACTCCCAGTTGGTATAATTTTTCAAAAATATCCTCCAGGTTATTATGAATGATATCCGAAAAATATAGGGTTACAAAATTAAGAGGTGAGGTATCTTCATTTACAGAGTAGGTGGTAAGTGACGGAAAATTATTTTTGGATCCTTCTGGAGCATCGAATATAAAATCATTGCTATACAGGAACTCCAAATATTCTAAAGCATCTTTATTATCTTTGAACTCTTCATAGATGTCGGAAGTCTTTTTTTTATCTATATATTTTACAAAATCCACAAGGCTGTTGGGAACCAGTTCGATTTCCTCCCTCTGCAGATCATATATAGCAGCTCTGGTATATCCTTTAACAAAAATACAGCAGCTATAAACATTCACGTATTTATTTTTTAAAGAAACTGATTCCATTTTTATAAATTCTTAAGCAATATATTTCTGACTGATGAAACGGAGATGTAGTAACTCTGAAAGGTCTGTTTCTTTTGATCTTGGTAAGGTCCTGTTCTTCTGTAACCCCAAAGAGCAAAGGGAAAAACTTTTGATTGTCCTTTTGAAAATTATCTTTTAAGTACATATATTCTATTTTTTATTTAGCCTTTGAAGATATTGGGCGACTTCAAAATGCAAATTGTAATTGCAGGGAAACGAGGTCATCCGGAATTGCCCCGAAGGATTTACCTCTAAAAAATAATACTTACCATCACATCCTTTTATGAGATCTATGGAACCTGTTTCAAGTTTAATAGCTTTCATCAGCTTATTAATTTTATTGTCAATCTCGGCAGGTAATTGATAAGGAATCATTCGATTGGGTTTCTGATAATTATATTGCCGGAAATCGGTTTCGGTCTGCTCATCATTCTGGGAGAAAATAGCCATAGGATAATTTTTTCCATTAAGATGGAAAACCCGCAGTTCATATTCTTTTTGTATATTTTTCTGAAAAAGGCTAGGAAAAAAGCTGGTATTCTCTATGATTTCGGAATATTCTATTTTTTTTGTCAGAAAGAAGTATATTTTGTCTTCAGCATTCACTACCGATCCATCTTTAATAGGCTTGGTAATATAGGAGTGCGCGGGATTAATACTGTTTTCGGAAGAATAGTTGGTGATGTGCGTATAAGGAATATCCAAACCTACGCGGATTGCATAATTAAGGATCGATATCTTACTGTTATCTCTTACATGAAAATAATTATTGAGCCACTTTTTTCCTCTTAAAAAATGAAAGAACATTTCCAGGGTAGAACGGTGCTCGGATTCTAAAAACCTTAATGCTTCATCATTTTTAACATTTTCCAGAAGGTGTTTATATTTTTCAAAGAAACCGAATTTTCTATACCATACACAGGTTACTTCCGAAAGATCCCTTTTCCCGAAAAACGGATTTTCAACAGTGAGTTCTATAGTGTCCAATAATTTGAAATCAAACTTGGTTTTACCGGTAAAAATATCCAGGTCATTAATTCGTATAAATTTTTCTTTCAGATTGGACAGATGCTCTATCACTAAATTCGTGTCATCATCATGTGGGGTGGATAAAATTAAAATCATAAAGAAATAAGAATTAAAGGGTTGTTAAAAACAACCCCTTTGTTTAAACTGAAAAGAAATTATTAGTCACATCCGTCGTTTTTACCTCCTCCATTACTGGATAATGTTAAAGTTTCAAGAACTGCAGGATCATCATCTGTTCCTGTTCCTGAGCAGATACCATTCTGTTGTAATGCTAGTTTTCCCGCATAGATGTCTTTTAAATTTCCTAGCTTTTTACCTTGTAGACTTTCAAATTTTGTCTTTTTCATTTTCTTAAAATTTAGTTTAGTAATTTTTTTTTGTCATATGAACCCTGACTTGGGATGCCGATAGATATTTATTTTATTTGTAACTGCGCACTTACAAAAAATAAATTGGCTTTTGGCTGAGACAAACTTAGAAAAGACCTTGTAAGATAAAAAGGGAAGCTTATATAGATTTATGAATTTATAGGGTTGGATTTATAAATATATTGTTTTTAACGTGTTGATTATCAAAAATTTGTGGGGCTTTTCTCCAGTTTTTCAATTTCCTTGAGGTAGATGGAAAGTGGAGTTCCTGTTTTTTTCTTGAATGCCAAAGAAAATGCCTGCTCATTATTATATCCGAGCTCTTCAGCAATTGCAGAAATTTTATAAGACCGGAACTTTTTGTCTGTTATTAATTTATTTAAAGCATAGTCAATACGGAGGTCATTAAGATAAGTAGCAAAATTTTTTCCTTTATGCGTATTGATAATATCCGATAAGTAAGTAGTATTGGTTTTAAGGGTTTTAGCCAGTTTGGCTAAAGTAATTCCTTTTGCCAAGAACTTTTCTTTAGCTTCAAAGGTTTGCAGCTCATTCAAAATAGATTCGGAAACATCTTTAGAAATAGTTTTTATGGCTTGTTTTTCCTCGATTTTAATATTGTGCTGCTCATAATTTCGACCAGTAGGTAAAGGCTCTGCCTCCGGTAAAGATGAGTTGATCTTATTTTGCTCTTCTAGCGATATGATTAAATCGTGGGCGATTTTCCGGTATTTCTTCTCGGTTTTTTTTGATTTTAAATAGAGATAGGCAATCAGGATGAGTACCAATACGGAAATACATAACGAAGAATAAAGAAGGGTTCTTCTTTTCTCCAGGTCGCTGATAATATCTTCCTTTTCTTTAACCAGCCGGGGAGTGTCATATCTTCTGGGCAGTTCCCTTGAAACATATCGGAATTGAGAATCTAATATTTTATCTATATCTATGAAGCGTTCTATATAATAGAGTTGCTTCTCTTTGTCCTTTTTTTCTTTATAATATTCTATAAGATAAGTATAAACTTCCCGGAGTTCGGGAAATGTATTGTTCGTCTTTTGTATAGTAGAATCTATTTTTGAAAAGTACTCAATCGCTTTTTCCTTGTCATTGGTCCCCCAATAAGCCTTACCAAGATTTAAGAGGACATAATTTAAGTTAGTATCATTATTGTTGGTAGAAAAGAATTTCTCAGAGGCAAGCAGATCTTTGATGGCAAGAGGATATTTTTTAAGCTTCAGATTATAGAACCCCTGAAGGGACAAATATTGGTGATATCGGTGGGAATCGTCCTTTTTTAAAGAGCTGTTTAATCCTTCTTCAATGAAAATTTTTGCCGAATCCATTTTATTGATTTCTGTATATGTGTCGGCTAGGTTCAGATGGATTTGATACCGCTCCGGTTCAGTTAGATAACTTCCGTGGTCCCAGTAATATCTCAAAGTTTTGGCAGCTTCCAGGTGTTTTCCGATATAGTTGTTTAAATAAGCTATGCTTATATTGGCAAAGGCTATCTGTCTTTCATTCTTCTGTATTTTGGCATATTTTAACCCTAGTACATAATTGTTCAATGCTAATTTCTGATTGTCATGTTTAAAATACAGATTTCCCCGAAGCAAATAAATCCTGGCCGGATATATTTTTTTATCCAGATTTTTTGAAATATTTTGTAAACTGTCAATATATTGTAACGCAGCGGGAAGTTTTTCGGTAAAATGCATCATTACATAGCCCTCCGCAATTTGAGATGGATCTTTACTGCTTTTGGCTCTTTGTAGATAATAAGTTGAAAGCTGTCTTGCTTTCTTAAATTCATCATTGTTGGCATACTGATAAAACCGGCTGCTCAATTCCGGAAAGGTATACTTGCTTAAAGAATCACGGGAGTTTTGAGCACTTACAAAACCAGAACATACAATTAAAAAAAGAATGATATTTACTTTCATGGCTGAATTACAAAGTTCCTTGAATAAAATAAATTAAATGATTGGCTATTCCAAGGAATTTTAATTTTTGGGCTATAAATTTATAAATTTATATGTTTATTTATTTGTATTTAGTGTTATTATCTATTTATTTGCGGTCTGTAAATAATATATGTACTAAAAATGAAAAAGAAATCAGAAAAAAAATTATCTTTGAAAAAGATACAAATGGCAAAAATCAGTAATCCAAGCAAAATTGTGGGTGGAAAAATTTATTTGATAGATGATTCCACATGTGGAGATCCTGAAAATACAAGTAAGCCCAAAGAAACTATTATACCAACCGCCTAATAAAATAGACTTAAAGTAATGCAGTTTAAAACAAGATTGGAATTTTTTTTTATTGTAATTGCTTTCAATATTTTATATTCTCAACGTTCTCATTTAGCTCCTTCAGTACCTTTTACTGATGAATATTTCGGAATAAAGATAGTAGATGAATATCGAAATCTGGAAAATCTACAGGATCCTGAAGTGATGGATTGGATGAAAGTTCAGTCAGATTTTACAGATTCTGTTTTAGACCGTATTCCTAATAAAGATTATTATTTGAATAAAAGGCTGGAACTGGAGAAAAGACAGGGGTATTTTATTTCAGATTTAAAAATTACAGGAAATGATAAGTATTTTTATCTCAAAAGAAATGCTAATGAGAAAGTAGCCAAGGCTTATTTTAAAATTGGGTTGTATGGAAAGGAAGAATTATTGTATGACCCAATATATTTTATTTCGTCTTTAAAAGATAAGGCTGGGGACAGTGATTCCAGGTCGGAATTTATTATTAATATGATCAGCCCCAGCTGGGACGGAAGTAAAATAGCGGTTTCCCTATCAGAAAAAGGCAAGGAGCTTTCCGAAGTCATTATTATTGATGTAAAAACCAAAAAAGTGTATCCTGAAGTGGTTACCCATACTAATCCGTCCAATATAGGGTGGATTAAATGGCTGGCGGATAATTCGGGATTTTTTTATGTTTATTATCCCGAAACGGATCCCAAATCCAAGCTTTTTGCTAAAAATACTAAAACCGTTCTGTATAGAATAGGAGAAGATCCTAATCAGAGAAATGAAATTTTTTCCCGGGATCATAATCCTTCCTTACATATTCCCATAGAAAAATATCCTTCCGTATTGTCTTTCAATGAGGATGATGAATATTATCTCGGAATGCTGGTAGATGCGGAAGATTACAGAAAAACTTTTATTATTGATAAAAAAGAACTGCTAAAGGGAAGTAAAGCATGGAAGCTATTATATGATAAAGAAGATAAAGTTTACTATGTAAGGCTGGTGAACAAATATATCTACTTTTTGTCCGGCTATGGCTCACCTAATTATAAATTATGCAGAACAAAAGCCGCTAATCCCGATTTTAAAAATCCCGAAATATTGATTTCTGAAAGGACGAATGAAGTCATTAAGAGCTATGCCATTACTAAAGACGGAGTATATTATACCACCACTAAAAATGGTGTGGAGGCAAAGCTCTATTTATATAAAGAAGGGAAAGACATATCCATCCGGTTACCCTACGTTTCAGGAAGTATCAACTTACAGACGAAAGGGAAAGAATTTTCAGACATTTGGATAACCAGTTCCGGCTGGGCGAATGATGAGCAGCGATATAGATACAACCCGGCAGATAATTCTTTTGTGGAAGAGAATTTGGTTCCGGTCATCAGTTATCCCGAATTTAAAGATATTGTTGTAGAAGAAGTGACCGTAAAATCCTGGGATGGAGAAGATATACCCCTCTCATTAATTTACAATAAAAATTTGCAGAAAAATGGTAATGCTCCTTTATTAATATACGGTTATGGTGCGTATGCAGAATCTATCCGCCCATTTTTTGCCAGAAGTTATTTGCTTTGGGCAAATCAGGGAGGGGTTTTTGCAATTGCACATGTTCGTGGAGGAGGAGAAAAAGGAGAAAAATGGCACGAAGAAGGTAAAAAAACAAAAAAAAGCAACTCCTGGAAAGATTTAATTTCATGTACCGAATATTTGCTAAATAAAAAATACAGTTCTTTGGGCAAAGTAGGACTATGGGGTCAAAGTGCGGGAGGAATTCTCATGGGAAGGGCGATTACAGAACGGCCGGATTTATTTAAAGCTGCCATTATAGAAGTAGGAACATTAAATACATTAAGAATGCAGTATAACGGGATCGGAGGTACGGATGCCGATGAATTTGGAAGTGTAGAAAGTCAGGACGGATTTAGGAGCTTATGGGAAATGGATGCTTACCACCATATCAAAAAACAAACAAAATATCCTTCTTCACTCATCATTACAGGAATAAATGACACCAGAGTGGCGCCGTGGCAGTCGACTAAATTTGCGGCAAAATTACAGGCAAATAAATCCTCTGATAATCCGGTGTTATTGAAAGTGAATTATAATTCCGGACACGGCATTGAAGATCCGGTATATAAAATACATGAAAGAAATTCTTTAATTTTTGCCTTTGCATTCTGGCAGTTGGGACATCCTGACTACCAGCCTAAAGAAAACACAAACAAGTAAAATGTCCCGTTTCCCTTATCAATTTTTTGATGAGTATGTTGTGCGTACTCCAACATTGTCCCGTAAAAAGTTTTTCAATGCAATAAATAAGTCTGAAGTCACTTCTGAAGAGCTGCATCGTATTTGCTCTGATGCTGTTTTTCAGGAAGCGATACGGCTGGCATCACCTTACCTTTATGAAGAAATGATGCTGTGGCTGAAATCAGAAAAAAGATGGTCACCCAAAGAATTTCAGAAGTTTAAAAATGCGTTGCTGAAATATTTCAGCCGTATGAGTACACGCTGTACACCATTTGGATTGTTTTCATCTGTGGGCTTGGGAAAATTTGAAAATGAAAATACAGAAATAGAATCTGGGATTAAAAAAATAAGAGATACCAGGCTGGATATGCACTTTTTGGTTTCACTTTCTCAGTATTTAGCCCATCAGCCCGACATAAAAAATAAGCTGCTATATTTTCCGAATAACAGTATTTATAAAACCGGGTCCCGTTTCCGGTATATAGAATATGAATCTGTCGATGGGAAGAGAGATTATATCATTTCTTCCGTTTTGCTTTCCGATGAGCTGGAGTGTATTTTGAATTATTCCCGGAAAGGTAAGACGATTACATCCATAGCGGAGAACTTAGCCCACGATGAATTAGCAGTAGAAGAGGCCGAAGAATTTGTAGAGGAATTAATTGATAATCAGATTTTGGTAAGTGAACTTGAACCGAATGTCTCAGGAAATGATTTTTTAGAGATCATCATAAATGTTCTGGATAGGATAAAGTCAGATAAAGAAGTGAATATTTTACGGTCTGTTCAAGCTAAGGTAAAGGAACTGGACGAAAATATAGGAAATCCCGATTCCGGATATAAAGAAATAGAAAAGCTGATTAAAGATTCTTTTGATATAGATTATGAGCAGAAGTTTTTGTTTCAGACGGACCTGTATTCCACGGAAAAAAAGAAGCTATCCAATACCTGGCAGAAAGAATTGAAAAAAGGAATATCCTTTCTGAATAAAATAACATTACCTCACAACGAAACACATTTTGAAAAATTTAAAAAAGCATTCTATAATAGATTTGAAACGGAGGAAGTTCCTTTGGCGTATGCCTTAGATATGGAAATTGGAATAGGGTACAGGCAGGACGTTAATTCAAAAGGAATGCATCCCTATCTGGATGATTTACGTTTTCTTTCCAATGGTAAAAATCAGGATATCAAAATTCAGCTTAATGCGGTACAGCGGATTTTCAATGAAAAACTTCAGGATGCTTTGACCGGTCATCAGGATAAAATTGAATTATCAGATGAAGACTTTAAAGACTTCGAAGAAAACTGGAAAGATTTACCCGCAACCATCTCCTGTACGGCAGAGATTATTTCTGAAGATCACCAGAAAAAGCTAGTTTTGAATGGAGGAGGGGGAAGCAGTGCGGCCAACTTACTGGGAAGATTTTGTTCCGAAAAGGCAGAAGTGCATCATTTAACCCGAAAGATTGCTGAAAAAGAAGAAGAGCTGAATACCGGCTATATTATTGCTGAAATTATCCATCTGCCTGAAGCCCGAATAGGAAATGTCATAAGAAGGCCCACTTTACGGGCTTTTGAAATTCCTTTTCTTGCACAGTCCCTGTTACCTGAAGAAAACCAAATAGTATTGGAAGACCTCTATATATCATTAAAAAATGACAGGATAGTCCTGCGTTCCGGGAAGCATAATAAGGAAATCTTACCTTATTTAACCAATGCTCATAATTATTCAGCTGATTCTTTACCTGTCTATCATTTTCTTTGTGATGTTTATTCTCAAAATTTCAGGACCGGCATTTATTTCAGCTGGGGAGATCTCACGCGTTTATATCATTTTTTACCGCGGGTGGAATATCGGAATATTATTTTATCAAAAGCCCAGTGGAATATCACAGAAAAAGAAATTAAACAATTGTTGCTGAAGGTAGAAGACCGGGAAAACTTTTTAAAAGAAATTCACTACTGGAGGGTCAAAAGAAAAATTCCTCAATGGATCCAATGGGTACAGTTTGATAATAAGCTTACCGTTAATCTCGAAAATTATGATTGGATAAGAATGTTCCTTGATTCGGTGAAGAATAGGAAGGAAGTGATCATCGAAGAGTTTTTGTATGATGAGCATGAAGATTTCTGCCATGAATATATATTCCCTATGTATAAAGAACAATGATCAAGATGAAAGAAAGGCAATTCATTCCCGGCAGCCAATGGCTTTACCTGAAAATATATACAGGAGTAAAAACGGCAGATATCATTTTAGAAGAAGCATTACAGCCCTTAGTAGAATATTTACAGGAAAACAGCTATATTTCAAAATGGTTTTTTATTCGTTATAACGATCCTAAACCCCATCTGAGGATTAGGCTGTCTCTGGAACAGACAATGTACGGTAATGAAATTCTCGATAGATTTAAACTAACGCTGGAGCCCTTTATTAAATCCGGAGAAATTTCGAATCTTGTGATCGATACGTACCGGAGGGAGATAGAAAGATATGGGGAAAACACCATGGAAGATGCGGAGACTTTATTTTGGCTCAACAGCGAATATACTTTGGATTGCCTCACTTTTAGCGATGAAGAGAAAATAGAGGTAAGTCTTTTCTATATAGATGAAATTCTGAATAAACTTCAACTTACTGCCCGGGAAAAGCTGGAATGGGTACAGCGATCTGAACAGGCTTTCAAGCAGGAATTTAATGCCGATAAAAAATTAAACAGTCAACTGGACAAAAAATACCGGGAATTTAAGCCACGGTTTCAGGAATTTATTCATTCGGAAGAATTTGCAGAAGAAAGAGAGCGTGCCCTTTCCCATATTGAAAAAGGAAAAGCGCAGCTTCAGCATATTATTTACCATGATAAAAACGGATGTCTCGGAATGCCTTTACCTGTATTTTTTCAAAGCCTATTCCATATGAATATCAACAGGCTGTTTGTATCTGTCCAAAGGGTATTTGAAATGGTTATTTATGATTTTCTGGTCAGGTATTATAAAACTGAAGTTTACAAAGTAAAACAGAACTGATTGATCCCCAATAGCAACACATTAAGTTACAAATAAATTATCACAATTCCTTTGACCAATATCATTCAAAGAGGATGATATTGGTCATCAGTTTAGACCCCGGATGTCAATATATTTGATATAGGAAAAATGTTTAACCTTTAAGAATTGATGAAATGAAACAACGCGTTCCTGTATCTCAGATTATGAGTACTAAACTAATAACACTTAACACTACCAACACCCTGTATGATGCAGAAAAACTGTTAAAAGAAAATAACCTTCGTCACCTTCCTGTAGTGGATGGCAAGAAACTAATAGGAATTATAAGCCTTTCCGACCTCCTCAAAATAAGCTATACCGACGTGACGGATTCCGATGAGGTGGAAACCGTAGTATATGAAACCTATACCATCCCTCAGATAATGGCAAAAACACTGGTGACAACCCCTCCGTCCGCAAACATAAAAGAAGTTACGGAGCTCCTTTCAAAGCACAGTTTCCACTCAGTACCAGTAGTGGAGAATGGAGAATTAAAAGGAATTGTGACCACTACTGACTTGCTGAATTATTTCCTTGATCAGTATTAATACAAACTCATTATTGCACTCAATATTTCATTCGGGAAATCCGAAAAAAGTCGTAATGCCGGACGGTGTTACGACTTTGTGTATGTAAATAGCTCGGAAATACAGGGCAGGATAACATTCAACATAAATACCAACAATTACTTCTTAGTGCCGGAGAAATATCATGAATATGATATTATAGCAATTGCTGACAAGGGGAGTACTTTTAGACTCTGATCTGTAAAGTAAATGATCAATCGCTTTCTACAACAGCAAAATAATAGAAAAGCTTTGTGTTTTTTATAACAATAACAGCAATTTGTTGTTGGACCATATATATTTTTAAAAACTGGACCATACTATTTTTAACAGTATGCTATACCTTTGTAACATAATTAAAGGCAGTTATCTGTTAGCAATGCTTAAGTTGGGATAGGATAATAAGTATTATTAAAATTATAATCTGCCCTTTATTATGAAAAGTAATTTTTTAAACCCCTCGCTCTCACTTTTTTATATATATATTTTCAAAAAACACAAATGATGAAAAAAAATGAGGGGTTTATTTCTATGTAAAAGTGGTTATTATATCCGTTCCTAAAAAGAATTATTCATTTTTAAGAATGGATATTTTTTATTGATCTTTCCGCACTGACAGGCATTTTTTTCTAATTTGTCTTTTCAAAAAAATACCCCCATTTTTAATATGGTACAAAAGTAGTATAAAGTTCTTTGGGCATATTATATTCTGTTTGAGAATATTTTGTGTATCTTTTATTTAAATATATATAATAAAGTAAGAACAAACTCTATCCTATGTTACGTCCTTGGAAAATAGAACTTCAAATTGATAAAAGTTTACAAAAACCTATTTATCTGCAGATTGCGGATGCGGTTATACATGATATTTATTATGGAAGATTAAAATTCGGAGACGTATTACCCGGCAGCCGGAATATGGCTAAGGTTCTCAATGTGAACAGGAATACGGTAGTGGAAGCGTATGATGTTCTGCTAAGCGAAGAATGGGTGGTTTCTAAAGAAAGAAAAGGAATATTTGTATCGGATAAATTACCGGATCTTCAAAATCAGGTAGGAAAAGATGAAAAAGTATTGGAATCGGAAATTATTCACAACAGTAATATATATGTAGACTTTGATGATGGTTCTCCCGATACCAAATTAGCACCCATTGCAGAATTGGCAAGGGCCCACCGGCAGATTTTCAACAGAAAGGGAAAATGGCAGATGATGGGATATAGTGATGAGCAGGGAGATGTGGAATTCAGAGTGACGCTCGCTCAGATGCTTAATCATGAAAGGGGAATGTTTGCAAATCATGAAGACATTTTTATTACCCGCGGCAGTCAGATGGCGCTTTATCTTGCGGCCCATTGTTTTCTGGAAAAAGGAGATAAGATAATTGTTGAAAACCCCGGATTTAAATCAGCATGGGATGTTTTTGAAAATGCAGAGACAGATATTATCCCGGTGAATGTAGACAGGGAAGGAATAGAAGTGGATGAAATAAGGAAGCTTTTAAAAAATGGAGAAAAAATAAAAGCGGTGTATGTAACTCCCCATCATCAATATCCTACCACAGTTACACTAAGCTTAAAAAGAAGGCTGGAACTGATCAGTCTTTCCAATGAATATGGTATTACCATTATAGAAGACGATTATAACAATGAATTTCACTTTGGATATCGTCCGTTGTTTCCCATGTCCAGTTTTCAGCAGTTGAAAAATTATATCTATATAGGTTCCATGAGTAAGGTGGTGGCACCAGCTTTAAGGATAGGATATCTGGTTACAAAAGATAAAGATCTGCTGAAGAAAATTAGAAAACTCAGGAGGCTCATTGATGTGCAGGGGGATAATATTATGGAACAGGCTGTCTTGGAGCTCATCAATGACGGAACCATTAAAAGACATATCAAAAAAGTAACCGCTCATTATAAAGCAAAAAGGGATAAAATGTATCTTCTGCTGGATAAGCACCTTAAAGACATGGCGGACTATACACTGCCTAAAGGAGGGCTTTCATTCTGGCTCAGACCTAAAGTGGAAATTAATTGGGAAGACTTTATTGACCTGTTATTAAAGCAGAATATAAAGATCATCCATCCCGAAACGTATAGTTTTGACAGGAAAATAAGGGGGTTTCGTATCAGCTACGGGTCAACCCCCGAAAATAAAATGGAAGATTATATCACAATAATAGCTGATATTTTTAATCAGCTGAAACAATAATGAGATATTGTTTTTCTATAACTTTTTAGCTAACGATAGCAAGTCCGTTTCTTCCAGTTCCGGTTTTACCGGTAAAAAATAAGGACACTGCCCCTTTCTGTTGATGAAGGCAGCTCTTAAACCTGCAGACAGGGCTCCATATACATCCCAGTCATGGGCAGCAATGAGCATACATTCTTCTTTAGGAATATGTAAAAAAGAAGCGGCTTTATGATAGACTTCCGTATGGGGCTTATATTTCTGAAAAGCTTCCACGCTGATCTGTTCATCAAATAAATGGTCAATATGAGCATTGTCCAGCTGTTTTCTCAGTAAATCTTGAGAAGAATTGGAAAGGGCAACAATTAAATACCCTTTTTCTTTAAGCATTTTTAAAGACTCTGCCACCTCCGGGTGTGCCGGTAATTCAGATAATGTGTCTGCCAGCTTGGCGGAAATATTTTGTGGTATTTCTCTTTTTTTTAGCTGAGACACTACCTGTAATGCATCAGAAGCAATCAGTTTAAAGCTCTTATACGTTTCGGTAACTGTTGAAACTAAAGAATAATGCAATAATTTGGAAAACCATAAATCATAAACATCCTCACCAAAGCTTTCAGAAAGAAGCGATTGTATGGCAGCTGTATTTAATAGTGTTTCATTAATATCGAAAAATAGGACTTTCGGCTGGCTGTTGGTTTGTAAATTATCCATTTTAATTAAGTATTTATAAAACATACAAAAGTGTATGTCTTTGGTTAAAAAAAATTACAGACTTTTTATATATCTGATGATGCTCTCGATGCACCCGTCAAGCTTTTGATCATTATCATCAATCTTTCTAATAGCCCTTATTCCTTCATAGGCGCTGATCATGAATAGGGCAGTAGAACTTACATCCGTATCCGGGCTGATTTTCAGTTCTGCTTTAGCTCTGTTGAGAATATCTTCGATGGCTTTTTTCCATTCATCTATAGTTTTCATTAAAGCTGAATTATAAAGTTTGGAATTTCCCAATTCCGTTATAAACTTATTGAGAGGGCATCCCAGTTCCTTCTCTTTTTTGGTAAAGGATTTTAAACGTTGGGAAAAGGTATCACATAAGATCAGAACAGGATCACCCTGCTGGTGTAAAGGGGCGATCATGGCATCATAAATTCTATTGTGCACTTTAGATTGGATCACATTCAGGATCAGTTCTTTTTTATCTTTAAAATGATGATAAAAGGCACCGCGGGACAAATTTACTTTAGCCGTAATAGTGTCAATGCTTGTTTTGTGTAAACCATTACTATAGAATAGCTTATATGCGGTATCGATGAGCAGCTGACGGGTAGCTTCAGATTTTTCCTGCTGTTTCATATTACAAAAATAATAAAAAAAACATACATATATGTATGTTTTAATGTCTTTATTACCAAAGTGGCAGATGAAACTGGTAAAGTCGCCGGCCTTTACAGAATACAAAAAAAGAGCTCTATTCATCATAAAGCTCCTTTCTGTTGCAATTTTTTTAAATTATATTTTTAAAGCAGATTCCAGGGCAAGCTGAATCATTGGTTTCAAAGCCTTTTCCCTCTCATCCGAAGAGATATTCTCATGAGTAGGGATAATATCTGAAACGGTAAGGATAGTCGCTGCATTTTTACCTAGATGCCTGGCATTGGCAAATAATCCGAAAGCTTCCATCTCTACGGCAGAACAATTATATTTTGTAGCTATGGCAGGAATATTCGGGTCTTTTCTATAGAAAATATCACTGCTGTGAACATTGGTTTCCTTAATGTTGAGAGATAATTCTTTAGCCGTTTCGTTAATGGTCCTATAAGCATTTCCCTGATGAGGAAGAATATCACCTTCTATTTCCCAGGCATATCGGGCATAGGTACTCTCACTGGCTGCATTTTCAACATTCAAAATATCAAAAAGTTTTAAATCGGTTGTATAAGCTCCACAGGTTCCTATTCTGATAATCGTATCAACTTCATACTCTGTAAACAGCTCATAAGAATAGATTCCTATGCTTGGGAAACCCATACCGCTGGCTCCCACTGTAACTTCTTTTCCCTTATATAATCCCGTATAGTAAAAAATATTTCTGGTTTTACTTACCAGCTTTGCATTTTCAAGAAAGTTTTCAGCAATATATTGTGCCCGCAGAGGATCCCCCGGCTGCAATACTACTTTAGCAATTTCTCCTTTTTTAGCACTGATGTGAATACTCATAATCTTATTTTGAAGGAAACAAAGATAATAACTTTTCAATGGAATAAGCTATGAAGTAAAATCCGGTTTTGGGGAATATATATTTTCAGGTATTTCCCTTTTAATTCTTTTAATAGGGGGTGGAGTAGGATATTTACTTTTCTGTTAGATGTTCTGTTTATGAAATTTTATGATCTTTCCGGACGAAGTACTGCAATAAAATACTAAATTTCCATTGCGTAAAATAATACAGAAATGAAAATTGAACATATTGCTCTTTGGGTGAAGGATCTGGAGAAAATAAAAGATTTTTACACTCAATATTTCGGTGCGGTTTCCAATGAAAAATACCATAATAAGAACACAAATTTTCAATCCTATTTTTTACATTTTAAAGAAGGCTGTCGTTTGGAAATTATGAACCGTCCCGATATTCTGGAGTCGGAAGCCACCTATGAATCCCAGAAAATAGGATTTATTCATTTGGCTTTTTCGGTGGGAAGTAAAGAAAAGGTGGACCAGCTTACCGAAAAATTGAGAAAAGACGGATATTCAGTTGTGGGAGAACCCCGGACCACAGGGGACGGTTATTATGAAAGTGTAATCCTTGATCCGGAAAATAATAGTATTGAAATAACAGTGTAAGTCTATTCTCATTAAAATTTATCAAACAGCTGAAGCATTCTTCCCCTTATTATAGAAAATTCTATATACGATAACCCTGAAATCACATTTTATTAATTATTCGGAAATTTAATTATTCCGTTAAAGTGATGTTTTTGATTAAAGAATTTAATGATAAGGTGAAAATTAACATTTATTAATAGTATTTTACTCTTACTCATCCAGTTAAAAAGTTTTATTTTTGTTAGATGGTGACAAGAAAGAATCCATTTTTAGATACTTTGTTTCAGCTCCGGCAAGAGGAACGCATTACTGTTTTTTCTGATATTCAGCAGCAGTCTGTTCAGGAAGAAGAGGAAGTAAATGACTATCTGGAAACGGAGTTTGAAAAAGAAAGACTGGAGTTTTTGTCCGATAAACTGACCTATGACAGGATAAGTGGAATCTGGGCAGCCAAGATATTGTATCACAGCATACAGCTGTACCTGATCAGGAATGACACAGATAAAAAGCTACCGCAGCTGATCCCGGAATACCAAGGAAAAAAGGAAATCCCTTCTTTGCTGTCGGCAGACTTATCGCTGAGGTTTTTGCCTCAGATCCTCACCGCATTATATATTACAGATCCTAATGATCCTTTAGCAGGCATGCTGGAAAGCATTTTACAGAAATTCCATTATTCGGGAATAGGATATGATCTGGATTTACAACATATAGACTGGCAGGAAGAGCTGAAAGATGCTGTCTACAGAAAGCTTTATCTGGAAAGAATTGTCAGCAAAAGAGCCTACCGCCTGGCAGAGATTCCCTACATCAATCAGTTATTGATAGCGGAATTTGGTCTTTACAAAGACATATTCTGGCGGGAGCTGAAAATTATTAATGAAGAAAATAATCAATGATACAAAATATTACCAAGTTCAATACGGTTCTGAAATATGTAAAAGATACATTTGTTGGGAAAGATGATGTAGTAGATCTATTGGGGATCTGTCTGCTGGCAAGGGAAAATGCTTTTTTATACGGACCTCCCGGAACTGCCAAATCAGCAATAGTAAGGACTCTGTCCCAAACAGTTAAAAACGGTAAAAATTTTGAATACCTGTTAACCCGCTTTACGGAACCCAATGAAATATTTGGTCCTTTCGATATCCGGAAGCTGAAAGACGGAGAATTGATAACCAATACGGAAGGTATGATGCCTGAAGCATCAATGGTATTTCTGGATGAGATTTTCAATGCCAATTCCTCTATCCTCAATTCCCTGTTAATGGCTCTAAATGAAAAGATTTTTAAAAGAGGAAAAGAAACCAAACATCTTCCGGCGTTGATCTTTGTAGGAGCAAGTAATGTTCTTCCAGAAGATGAGGCCCTGAATGCTCTTTTCGATCGTTTTCTCGTAAGAATAATGGTAGAAAACGTTAATCCGGATTTACTTCACCAGGTGCTTTTGGCAGGACGTAAGCTGGAAAATCAAGATGAAAATGAAATACCTGAAATCGGTGCCGATGAAATCCGTGAATTACAGGTTCTTTGTAAAACTGTGGATTTAAAACCCATTTATGAAATTTATCTCCATACAATCATTAACCTTAGAAATACAGGTATTGCGATATCGGACCGTAGAGCGGTAAAACTTCAGAACCTTATTGCTGCCAGTGCATTGATATGCGGAAGAAAAGAAGCTGTTGCTTCCGATCTTTGGGTACTCAAACATATCTGGGATACGGAAGAGCAGATAGAAATACTGGAAGGGATTATCAACAGGACCATCGAAAAAGATGAAAGCCCTCAATCCCATCCTCAGGCTTTACAAAACAAAGCCCCCAATGCGGAAGAAGTTATGAAAGATGTAAAAATACTGGTAGAAAAATGGGAGGGTGGAACCCTGAGTTTTGAGGAACAGAATGTAATCAAAGATAAATTAAGGTATCTGCAAACCCGCTGTGACTGGATTAAGAATCAGGAACAGAAACAATATATTCAAAAAGAAATAGAAGGCTTATGGCAGAAAATTCTTCAAAGCGCATAAAAGTTTTTTGGGCGGAAATTCCCCGTGCCGGAGAGGATTTTTTAGGGTCCGTCAGGGACTGGAAGAATATTCAGGTTGCTTTAGATGAAGAAGTGATCTGGCTTAAAGGCTTTACGGAAGAGCAGGCTGCTTCTCCGGAATTACGGCAATTGCCCGATTTTATATTATATGAGCTGCGTGAAGGATTACTCTTTAGAAAAAATGCATTGGTTCCCAGCAAAAAAATAAGAACAGCACTTCTATGGTCGCCTATTGATAAAGCCTTGCCGGTAGATTTTCCCCTTTCCAACCAGAATTACTTTGGAATACATGAAAAAGTAAAAGTAAAGCTCAAAACGGCAGAAGAAGAACAGCCTGCATTTGCTTTATTAAGCCCCCTGGAAGAAATAAAAAATATTCTTGTTGCAATTCCGGGCTTCAAGCTTGATCTTATCAGCTGGACCCTGTTGGATGACAACGCTTTATTTCTTGGTGAACCCTTACTAAGCCTGCCCGGTAATACCTACTGGAAAAAGGACGGACATTTGTTGCCCACAGGATTAGACTTTGAATGGAGGAACCTCAGTTTACTTCTTCAGAAAAAATATAATAAAAATGCGGACCGGTGGATCCTTTGGAGCCGGGAAGGAGAATATATATCTATTCCTAAAGAAAACTTCAGGAAACTGTCTGTAAGTTCATTTCGTCTCAGTGAAAAAGCCAAAGGATGGAATTAAGAGAATATTTTCAGTCTTATGAAGATTACTTTTGGGAATGGAATACCGATGAAGATATCCATGACGAAACCGGATACCATGAGAATAATTTTATTTCCATACCGGATGTAGGAGTTATTGCTTACAGAACCTATATCATAGAAATACTTAAAGAGCTGAAAAGCCAGGGACTGCCGCCACTGGGATCCCTACTTTTAGTTTTATATGCGATCCAGGATGGCTACCTGAAGCTGGACGGCGTTTTTTATTACCTTAAAAGACAGAGTGAAAAAATTCTTATATCCCATATTAAAGATGATGTAGAAGCCGCTATCAAATTACTGGAAAACTTAAAGGGTCTGGGAAGCTTTATGAAAAAAGGAACCAATAAGATTATTCTCTTGCAGACACTTTTTAAAAACAGTCATAATCTGATATCAGAAGGAAATGCAGAAATGATTCTATTAAAACTGGCAAAAAGACCATATAAACTTGCGGAATGTGCCATTAAAAAGGAACTTCCCAAAAGTATTGTCATAAAGGATATCAAAACACTGGCCCTGCTGCATCAGAAATTTCCCAGTACGGAAGCTATAATAGAAGCCATAAAAGGTTTTGCCCCTGAGCCTGAGCTTGAGCTTGAGGATGCAGTAGTGGAAGAAGAGATTACAGTAGAAACAGATAAAGACTTTATTCAGGAATTGATTGAAAATCCTAAAACTTTTCAGGTGGGAAGCCTGATTAAAAGAATATGGAGCGGATTGAAAATTCCTATGCGGCATCTTTCTCCCGGAGAGCAGCCTGTCGGAGGAATTTCCGACATGACCAATAAAGGAGAATTACACCGAATGCTCTTATCGGAGTTTGCGAATGAGGATGACCTGTTTATGAGCCGGATTGCTAATAATGAAGCTTTGTACATCCAGCGTGAAATACCGCCTGAAGAAAATATTTTTGAACGTGCTATTCTGATAGATACCTCCCTCAAAAATTGGGGAACTCCCAAAGTATTGGGCTTTGCATCCGCAATAGCCATTATCAGCCACCCTAAAGCGAATGCCGAATCTAAAGTTTTTGCAGTAGGGCAGGATATTATACCCATGCATTTAAATAACGTTCCCGATATTGTTCACCAGTTGAATCAGGTGAGCCCGGTTTTAGACGTTTCCGGTACCCTTGAAAGATTTTTTACAGAACGTACGGAAAAAGATCTGGAAGTATTTTTTATCACGCAGGAAGAGAATTTAGAAAATAATAACCTAAAGAAAGTCATCCAGGAAAACAGGGATCGTCTCAAATTTATAATTACCACATCGGTAGAAGGAGAACTCAATGTTTACAAATACAATAAGGGAACCCGTAAGCATTTACAGAAAATAATACTCCCTTTGGCAGAGCTGTGGGCCCATCCGCCAAGACGGGTACAGGAAAAAAGAAAAAGAACATCTCCCGGCAGAAAAAAAATACCGGTACCCCAAAACTATCCGATACTATTTCCTACTCCGGTTAATAGAATTTCAACCTTTTTATATGAAGGAGAATTTTTTATTCTGAGTACGAAGAAACAACTCTTAAGGACCTACCTGTCGGATAACTATTACAATAAGAACTATTTCGATCATTATAAAACCCATCGGGGAAGTGAAGTGCTTTTTGAAGATATTTCCGTTAAGCCGAGAGGGCAGTTTATTCTGGCAAGAAATAAAAAGCAGGATTATATTCTGTGTCAGTATCAACCGGATAAAAAGCTTCTTTCCAAACTTAATCTTAATACTAATGAATATTCAGAGCTGAATGTTACCGGATATAATATACCGCTGAACTTCAGACTAATTTATTTTGATAAAAGCTTTTACCTTCATCAATCCCAATTTCCTTCCATCTTTAAGATCAATATTGAAGGAATTGTTTCCATCGAATCCGTGGGCCATGATGAGGAAATTGATAAAAACGTAGTGAAAGTAGAGACGGAGATTGGCAGGCTTGCCAATAGCGGAATTAAGATTTTGAGTAATATCAGCAGGATTGGAATTAATTCGGAAAACAATCTTGTTATAGCCCAAAATGAATTAACTCAAGTTTATGACCATTCCATTACTCTGTACAAAAACAAATATGAAATTAAAATACTTGCAGAACAGGATAAAAATAAGTTCACTTTTTCCGAAGACAGCGAAATAATCACTGATACACGGGGAATGCTGACCTTTAAAAGTAGTAACAAAAATATTCCTGTATTCTATATCCCTTCCACGGAATATGGCTTTCTGTCACTGGCTACACAGACGGAATTTGGCGGTTCGGAATACTATCTTCCGGAAACAACTTTATTGAAGGTCAGGAAAATGGAAGATATGTACTCGGAATATTTAAAGAAATTTATTGAACAAATTATAGAATATGGAGTTCAGAATTAAGCCTTTTCCGAAAAATACCTATCCACGTAAGGGACTTTTAATAAAAGGTTCCTCTCCTTTCATTTGGTTTGAGGAAATGGATTTTCTGGGTATTGAGCTGGATAAGGTAAGATCGTTTGCAATTCCATCCAAAGAGCCTGATGTTCTGTACGGCTGCTTCATAATCATGGATAAAACATCTTATGAAGTAGGAAAAAATCCTATTTTCCAATGCGTAGAGAATAAAATGTTCATTCCGGAAAATACGGTCTATTATCCTAAAATGAATCCCGGAGAATGGCAGAATATCGATGCTGAATTAATGATTATGCATCCGGATTTCGGATTGGTAAAACTTTCAGAGCCAATTGACTGGGGTGCACTTCTTGAAGGTTCTGAGAAATTGGATGTTAACATCAGGAAACCTCTGAATGGAGTGAAAATTCCACAAAAGATAGAATCCTATACGGTAGAAATAGACGACGAGAAAATTTTGGCAGCACTTCAAAAAAAACAGGCCGGGGAAGAATGGATGAAGGACCTGCCTTTCGATATGAAAAAAGTACTGCAGGGGAATAACCGGGAGATAGAAAAATATTTGAAGTATATAGAAAAATATCCTGAAAGGGCGGTGGATCTGGGTATTCCTTTAGATACACTGGGAACTTCCCGGGGAGATGGCTATGGGAACTTCAAATTCGGAGAGAGTGCCTGGTGGGGAAAGCTATTTGGCAGAAAGAACGGACGCTCGGTTTTAGGATCCAGAGATTACCGGTGGGTATTACTGGCTTTTTGGGTTCTGATCATTATAGGGAGGGCTGTGTTCGGCTTTGATGAAAAAGAATCTTCCCAAAAGAATACGTCACTACAATCTTCAGGAAAGGTGATCTCTCAGGAGGAACTTAGAAAGAACCCTCCTGTTCTGGCTTTTGAGTCCGGAATTACCGAAATTGATATAAAAATCGATTCTTTATACGGGAATGAAAGAAAGACACTGCTCCATGAGTACCATCAGACTATTTCCAAAGAATTGAATGCTAAAAATATATCTGAACTTACACAGGATATACAGAAATTTAAAACCAGGGAATCCAAAAGCAGGGACTCGCTCAAAGGAATATATAAAGAAAAAATAGCTGACCATATAAAAGCAAATTCCGGAAGAATACTTCGAGGTATTTCGGATTCGCTTAAGAAAGCTAATCCTCATCAGCCCGTTAATAATGGAATTGTAAAAAGTGTCTGGAGACAAAAACAAATTTTATTGGAAGACTCGCTGGGACATCTATACGGAACCATAGATCCCGTTGTTTCAGATCCTCTCGAACCCGATTCGAACTCCAATATCAGAATCGTTAATGACTCCGGAAGCCCGTCAGCCTCAAAGATTACCTTCTCGGAAATGATCTGGATGGTGCTTATGATGATAGGAAGTGTAGGTCTGTATTCCTATTTTGTAAGAAGGAAACCTTTAAGCGCGGGAGGAAATAATGTTCCTAACGGTATTAAAATGTTTCTGATTCTTATCCTTGTAGGAATGATGGTTTATTTATTTTATCCATTAATAGAAATGTTTGGATATAACTGGTTTGTGTGGTTGCTGATCATATGTGTGATTCTTGTTCTTTACCGGTTATTTAATGAAGATAAAACTATTCTAAAATCCGATAAAGATGAATAACAGGCAGAAGTTTATAGATAAATTTATAAAAGCATTTTTTATCCTGGTATTTCTTAAGATCATCGGGATATTGGCTCAGCTTTTTCATCAAAGCTTCTGGAGTGTGTTGGGAACATTGGGAATTTTTATCATTGTTGCGGTGATTATACTTCTGGTGGTGCTTGCCTTAGAAGATAAAGAGAAAAACAGGAACTCAGGAAAAAAAGGAGTATCAGGAAGAGGAGGAAACTTTTATGTGGAAAATTCTATTTTTGACCGGATCCGTAACCATTATGAAGAGCTTGCTGAAAAATATATAGCCGAAAAAGATTATAGAAAAGCAGCTAAGGTATATATCAATCTTCTTCAGGATAACTATCGGGGAGCCAAGACGCTGGAAGACGGCGGACTTTATAATGAGGCAGCAGTGATTTATCTTAAAAAGCTGGGCAATAAATCCGAAGCGGCAGCCTGCTATGAAAAAGCCAAACAATATAAAAAAGCTATTGAATTGTATAAAGAACTTGAGCAGAAGGAAAGAGTAGGAGATCTTTATAAAAAGATGAATGATATAGAGAATGCCCACACTTACTATAAAATGGTTGCCGATGACTACCTCAGCAATAACCAGATTTTAAAGGCATCACTTATGTATCGCAAAAAAATGGAGCTACCCGAAGAAGCCCAGAAAATCCTGCTGAAGGGTTGGGAGGAAAATAAAGATGCATTTAATTGTCTCAATAATTACTTTGCTAATATTTCGGATATCAGCCGGCTGAAAAATGAAATTACAAAATTGTACAAGAACCTGCCATCCGATAAAAAAGTAGTCTATCTCGAAGCAATGAAATATGAGTTCAGAAAAGATCCCGAATTAGAATCCATAACAAGAAACATCGCTTATGAAATCATTGCGGAGAAAGTGAATACCCGTTCGGATATTGTTAATGAACTGAAATATTTTAACCCTCAGGATGAGGTTATTTTAAAAGATATATCAAGGTTCAGGACAGGAAGAAATAAAATGTTCAGGAATTAAAAAATAAAAAAGTTCTATCTTTGCACCAGTAAAATTATGACAATACAAAGAGCACATATCAATGTAAACCTATGTAAATGCCCGTCAATAGAGGGAGTGTTTGGGTATGATAATACGATATGGAATGAGGCGGAATGTGCTTGCTTTGGAAATAGTTTACGGTAAATCAGTAAAAAATAAACCAAAATATGGCTAAAACGTCTCGGGAAATCGAGACGTTTTTTGTGTTTTTAAGAGGAAATTATTTAGAATGAAAAAAAATAAATAAAAAATTGAAAAAAATTCAATTCAACATGTAACCTTAATACGATAAAATAGAGTGATAGACAAACCAATGAGAGACAGTCATTTAGGTATTTTTGAAATCTGCATAATATAGCGGACAGGAGTTTCTATCTCTAAATTTTATGTTTAAATAATTGATTATCAATATGTTGTGATTGAAATTTATTTGTGAGTTAAAAAAAATCGTCTTTACTTTGCACCGAAAATTGAAAGCAACAGGTTTTCAGCATTCATAAAATATTTAAAAAAAATAAAATGAAACAATTACATCACATATGCCCACTCTGTTCAGGATTACAGCCGAAGCAATGGTATTGTACTCTTAATAGTGATTTTGTGGATAAAAGGTGCTTATATAGGTAGGTCTCTCAGGACTTTACATGTTCAAAATATATACAGCATCTCCCAAAAGAGGTGCTTTTTTTATGGTTTCTTTAGCTTATTTGGTAAAGCGTCGGTTTGTGGCACCGGAAAACAGGGTTCGATCCCCGAAGAAACCCAATATAATCTCATAGCTCAATTGGTTAGAGCACCGGTCTTTTAAACCGGGGGTTGAAGGTTCAATTCCTTCTGGGATTACAAAAAACGGTCTATTGAGGTAATGGCTAACCTGCCCGACTGTCTCTTGGGCACTGCGAGTTCGATTCTCGCATAGACCGCAAAGATTCATGGATGATTTCGGCTCCGACTGTCTCTCGGAAAAGAAAATCTGAAGTGGATCTGTAAACTGGAAAGATAACGGTGGTTGTTTACCCGCCTTGGACGCGGGAGGTCGCAGGTTCGAATCCTGCTTTCCAGACCAATGATTTTGTAGCTTAATGGCAATATGATGGTTCGCCGAAGTTGAAGAGTCGGGGCGGTCTGCAAAACCGTTGCGAAAGCTGAGTGGTTTGAAATATGTAATATTCGCGAATTCCAAAAAAAAATAAAAATGGTTATGAGCAATCCCATAACCATCTCTAATATAACTAAATGAGATTAGTTCCGGAGAAAAATAAAAGTTTGTCGAGCGTAGAAGTTCTTATATCAAACAAAAAAATATAGACAAACTTTATTTCCTCCACAAAGAAAATTACTTAAAGGAAGTGCGCCGAAGGAGGAGAGTCGGGGCAGACTGTAAATCTGTTGTTTATAGCTGAGTCGGTTCGAATCCTATCACTTCCACACATTTGAATAAAAAGAAAAGTTTGTCAAGCGCAGAAGATCTTTACAAAACTAACAGGCATGGTTTATAACTAGGACAAACTTTCTTTTTATACAGAAATGACGGATAAATGACAGGTCAAATTAGTTTAGGTTCTTAAATCCCTCTTTCTGTACAATATGAGGATCAGTGGTGTACAAGGTGTGCACGTCTGCTTGAAGAACAGAAGGTAACCGTTCAATTCGGTTCTGATCCGCTTTTAAAAGGTTGTGATTTAGCTTATAGCATAGATTATACTTTAAATGACTCCTACTCTGATTCATAGTGTAACTGGTCAGCACATAAGACTTTGACTCTTATAGTTTAGGTTCGAATCCTAATGAATCAACACTATCTCCGGTAATATGGCCGTCTCTCGTATTGGTTTGAGGGCTTTCCATAGTGCCGAAAAATAATAGAAAATTAATTAATAATAGGAAATTACTCCCATAAGAAAATATATGTAACATAAAAATACGCAACAATGGAAACGCAACAAGAAGTATGGCAGAATTTAAATGGAAAAATTTTTCACCAGCCTATTATAAAGCTGGTAGAAGATGCCATCATCCGTGAACGGACTAATGGATATAAACTAAAAGTATGTGTGGGATCTGATTCCCATGTATATGGAGATGCCATTAATTATGCTACGGCAGTAGTCTTTATCCGTGAGGGGAGAGGAGCGTTTACCTTTGTCAGAAAAGAAAGGGAGATACAGCGTATCAGTATTAAAGAACGGATGTTGAATGAAGTGAACAAATCCGTAGAGATTGCTTACGCCATTTGTTCTGTTCTTGATAAATATAAAGTGGAAATGGAAGTACACGCCGATATCAATACAGATCCTGAATTTAAATCCAATTCAGCATTGAAAGATGCTATGGGATATATTCTGGGGATGGGTTATGTATTCAAAGCGAAACCTTATGCTTTTGCGAGCTCTAATTGTGCTGATATGATGGTGTAATCCCAAAACTATAAAAAATTGAAACAATGAAAACAACAGATACTATATTAGTAATTGATCTTGAAGCTACCTGCTGGGAAAAAGGAACTTCCCGAGGACAGGAAAGTGAGATCATAGAAATAGGGATTTGTATTTTAGATATAAAAACCGGTAAGATCACTAAAAACAGAGGGATTTTAATTAAGCCTCAATATTCAAGAGTAAGCCCTTTCTGTACGGAACTTACTTCTATAACACAGGAATTGCTTGATGAAGAAGGTATTTTATTAGAAGATGCGTTGGACATCCTGAGAGAAGAATACGATTCTGAAAATCTCACCTGGGCGAGTTATGGCAATTATGATCTTACAATGCTTCAGAGTCAGACCAGAAGATTTAGAGTAGATTATCCGCTTAGCCATGAACATATTAATGTAAAAACATTATTTGCGCAATTACATCCTATCCGGAAAAGTGTAGGAATGGCAAAAGCTCTTGAAGTATTAAAATATCCCTTGGAAGGAACCCATCACAGGGGAGTGGATGATGCCCGTAATATTGCAAAAATATTGCATTGGTGCTTACAGCGGTAAAATTGGGAGAAGTTTTTTTCAAATAAAAACTGTCTGCGTAAAAAGATTGCGCACTGGCATTTTTACTTTGCATTATCAAATTGAAAGAACGCTAAAGCTTCAATAGAAGCATTAGTCAAAATATCAGACAGGTCATGTTAAGTGTTTCAGTATATCACTATTGCAGAAAGTCTTATTGAGAAATATGAGATTATTCTGTTCAGCTTGATCTGAAGGTTTTGGAAGTTATCCATAAAACTTCATCACTATGTGTCGAAGGTTCGAATCCTTCTATCTCCAAAACGGGGATATAGCTCAGAGGTTAGAGTAATAGTTTTAAGATGTGTGGGTTCGAATCCCACTGCCAATTCGATTGGTATGGCGGAATGGTCTACGCACTGCACTTTGAATGTAGTTTTCTTTGAAATAGACTCAAAATCTATTTGCCGAGTTTGATATTTCTCATTAAAAAATATCTCGGAAAGGAAAACGGGATTTTTTCATCGGTTTAATCCGGATTTTGAAAAAAACCTGTAAGAAAAAGACCCCTTTATCCAATGAAATTCTGAAATGAATTCTGTTTGAAGTGGCTTCTGAAATGAAAGATCAGCAATAAAAGATGTCGGTAGATGAAATCGACTGATCATATTGATGATCCTAATGGACAGGCAACCTTGACAACAGTTTTTATAAAAGAATAAAAATAGATAGAAGACTTTTTCTTCCGTTGCTTTTTGAAAGAAGAAATGCCGGTTTTCCTTTTTTATTTAAATGTATAATCCTTAAAAAAATATATGATGTTAAAAAATATACAAATTAAAGCTTATCAGGTAGGTTTGGTATATAAAAACCGAAACCTGACAGAAATTTTGAAAGAAGGAAATTACTGGATCTTCGGAAATAAAAAAGTAGAGATCCATGAAATGAAGGAGCAGTTCAAAACTTCGGAAGATTTACATCTTTTATTGAAAAATGAAGGATTGAATGAGCTATTGGAAGTGATTGAAGTAAAAGACGGAGAAATGGTCCTCATGTATGAAAATGGTATTTTCAGAGAAGTATTAAGCGTAGGACAGTATGCTTTCTGGAAAGGAATTTTGAACCGTGAATTTCAGAAAATCGACTTGACAAAAGTGGAAATTACCGAAAAGGTTTCCAAGACTATCCTTGAAAATCTGAAATTGAGAAACTTCATAAGAAAGTTTGTGGTTACCAATCAGTATAAAGGATTATTACTTATCGACGGGAAATTAGTTAAAGTGCTGGATGCAGGAACTTACTATTTCTGGAATAACGAAATTTCTGTAGAGATGAAAAGCATTGATACCCGTATGCAACAAATGGAAATTGCAGGACAGGAGCTGTTAACAAAAGATAAAGCAATGCTTCGTATCAATTTCTATGTGCGCTATCAGGTAGAAGATATAGTGAAGGCTTTGATGTATAATAAAGAATTTGATAAGCAATTGTACATTCTGATGCAGTTGGCGTTACGTGAATTTGTAGGAGCTTTGTCTCTCGATGAGCTCTTACAGAAAAAAGATACCGTAGGAAAAGAAATTCTGGATAACAAAGCTGATGATTTAGGATTAAAGGTATCAGATGCCGGAATCAGAGATGTGATCTTAACCGGAGAGATGAAAGATATCATGAATCAGGTTTTGATAGCCGAGAAAAAAGCCCAGGCCAACACGATTATGCGTCGTGAAGAAACAGCCTCTACCAGAAGTCTCCTGAATACCGCTAAGCTGATGGAAGAAAATGAAGTGTTGTGGAAGCTTAAAGAGATGGAATATATGGAGAAGATTGCCGATAAAATCGGAGATATCACCGTATCAGGAAACAGTAATATTGTTTCACAGTTAAAAGAAATTTTTGCAAAATAACTGATGACTATACTATATAAGCAGGTTCATTGAGAACTTGCTTTTTTTATTGGTACTGTCGGTCCCTATTTATTTACCCTCCAGTTTTTCTATCCTTTCCAGAATATCCGTGAGGATATTGGTATGCCCAATCGAAACAAAACCTGAAATTTTATAAAATGTTGTATTATTTTTATCTTTAGAGGAAAGGGCAGAAGCGTATTGCAGGTTGTTCTGGTTGTCTATAAATACTAAGGTCTCACTGTTTTCCTTTGCATCAGCCTTATTCAGGAAAAGGATGTCTCCGGTTTTATAATGACTTAATAAATGGGAATTGGTGTTAAATTCGTAGAGAAGATCGGTTTTTGCTAATATTTTTTGCATAATAATATCATTATCTGGAGAAATAGTGATGCTATTATCCTTTTTTTTCTGCTGATGATCCGTAGTAAACATAAGCTGATCTATATCAGAGCGGCTTACTAACTGGTTCACCTGCAGCGTTTCCGTTAAAAATTTGTCGAGATCCAGTTCAAAATAATGGGCTACTTTTAATAAAGTTTCAATTTTCGGTTCGGCACGCCCCTCCTCATAAGCACTTATAACCCCTCTGTTTAAGTCAAATAAATCTGCAAATGCCTTTTGGCTCAGCCCTTTAATCTGTCTTATCTTTTTAATATTAGTCCCGAAAAAGCTCATAAGTTCTAATCCTTTTTGCAAATATAGGATAAATTAAAATAATTATTGCTAAAAATATTTGCAATTTGAAAAAATTAATGTATATTTGGTGTATGAAATTTTGAAAAATAAAAACAACGGTCATGAAAAATCAGATGTTTAGAACGGTTAAAGGATGGTTGTTAGATTATGAGTTTAATATCACATTTGAAGATGAAGCTCAGAGGATCTTAATCATTGAAAAAGAATCTAACGGAATAAAAAATATGATTCTTATAGTTTCCGATTCCATATTAATAATGGAACAGTTTCTTTTTGAAATACAAAATCCAACCGAAAAAATATATAAAACATTGCTGCAGAAAAACAGGGACATCGTTCACGGAGCATTTGTATTAGACAGTACGGGTAAGCGGGTGATCTTCAGAGATACCCTGTTTACGGACAGTATGGTTCAGAGTGAAGTGATGGCTTCGGTGAACTCGCTGGGAATTCTTGTAGGAGAATTTACTAATGAAATGATAGAGATGAGTAAATAATACCATTAAAAAATATTGAAATGAACATTTTTAAAAGATTATTAAATATAGGAAAAGCTGAAATACACTCGGCGATCGAAGGATTTGAAGACCCGATAAAATTAACCGAACAGGGAATCAGGGATATGAAAGAACAATTAGCTAAAAGCGTAGAAGCTTTAGCGCAGTTAAAAGCCCTGTCTATCCGTAAGAAGAATGAGTCGGAAACAGAAGATCAGACGGCAAAAGACTATTATAATAAAGCGATTATTTTAGTACAGAAAGCGGAAAAAGGAGAAGTGGAAGTGACGGAGGCGGATCGTTTAGCAAAAGAAGCGCTGAAAAAACAGGCTTCTTCCCAGGAAAATGCGTTGTCACTGAAAAAAGAGCACGAAAAACTCCAGGAGGAATGCGAAAAAATGCAGGGAAATATCAACCAGCTGAAATCAAGCATTTCTAAATGGGAAAATGAATTGAAAACTCTCAAAGCAAGAGTTCAGGTAAGTGAAGCTACAAAAGATATCAATAAAAAAATGACGCAGATTGATACCGGGAGTACCGTTCATATGCTGGAAAAGCTTAAAGACAGGGTAATGCAGCAGGAAGCTATGGCTGAAGCCTATCTTGATATTGCCCATGCAGGAAAATCGGTTGATGAAGAGATCGATGCTATTGTAAAGAATGGTGATACGGAAGCGGAAGATGCTTTACAGAAATTAAAAGAATCAATTAAAAAAGGGTAAAAGATGACCTTTCAGGAATTTATACATAATGCGTTTTCACCGGTAAATACAGTATTGAGCGTACTGCTTATCCTGTCTGTTATTTACTGGATATTTACAATGCTTACGGGGTTGGATATCGATGTGGGGATAGACACGGATACAGACATAGATGTGGATATGGATGCGCCGGATGGGCATGTGCATGTCTCTCACGATCCCTCGGCCTGGGCGCAGTTTCTGAAATTTCTGAATCTGGATATTGTTCCGCTGACTTATTTTCTGACCCTCACGCTCCTGTTGACCTGGCTGGGTTCTGTGTACCTCAATGCCTTTATCCCTCTGCCGGTATGGCTGGCGGCACTGGCGGTTGTTCCTTTGCTTGTGATAAGCCTGTTTTTAACGAAAGTTATGCTGAAGCCATTGGTTCCGTTCTTTAGGGAAATTAACCATAAAGGTGAGAAACCGCATGACTTTCTGGGCAGGGAAGGAAAACTCAAATCCAGTATACATGGCGAAAAGATAGGAAGTATGGAAGTTTTTATCGGAAGTGATCCTATGACGCTGATGGTGAGAAGTAAAGAAGGTAAGCCGCTGGATTATGGGATGTATGTAATGATTGTAGATGAAGATCCCGAAAAAAGGATTTACTACGTAGAACAAATACTTCAACTCTAAATTAAATAAGATGCTTTTTATCTTTATGATTGTGCTTCACTATATTTTAAATATTTTTTTGACCTTACTTTAAAAACACATTAATTAATAAACTGTTAGAATTATGAATATACCTTTAATTGTTGGGATTGTTGTTGCAGTAATAGCATCCGTTGGACTTATTTTCTGGATTTTATCCATGTACAAAAAAACGGTTCAGGGAATTGTTATTCTGAGAACAGGCTATGGAGGGACCAAAGTCTTTTTTAATGCAGGGATTGTCATCCCGATTATACACCGGATGGAATCGATGGATATTTCAGTGAAAAAACTCGAAATAGCAAGAGAAGGAAAAGCGGGCTTGATCTGTAAAGATAATATGAGGGCTGATATCCAGGTGGCATTCTTTATCAGGGTTAATAAATCAGTAGATGATATCATTAATGTAGGACAGACGATTGGATGTCAGAGAGCATCCGATACCCACACATTAAGAGAATTATTTGAAGCTAAATTTTCAGAAGCCTTAAAAACGGTAGGAAAGAAATTTGACTTCACGGAACTGTATGAAGCAAGAAGCGAATTCCGTCAGGAAATCCTTGATATCATCGGAACGGACCTGAATGGCTATGTGCTGGATGATTGCGCCATCGATTATCTGGAGCAGACTTCTATCAACAGCCTGGATAAAGATAATATCTTAGACTCGGAAGGGATCAAAAAGATCACCGAACTTACGGCAACACAAAATATCAAAGCTAATCAGGTTCGCAGGGATGAAGAAAAAACGATCACCAAGCAGAACGTGGAAGCCCGGGAAGCGATCCTGGAACTGGAAAAACAATTAGCGGAAAAAGAAGAATCTCAAAAAAGAGAAGTAGCTAATATCAAGGCGCGTGAAAATGCAGAAATATTAAAAGTAGAAGAAGAAGAGCGTCTTAAATATGAAACGGTGCGCATTGCTACCGAAGAAAAACTGCAGATTGCAGAAGAAAATAAATTACGTCAGGTAGTCATTGCTGCCAAAAATAAAGAACGCGCTGATCTTGTGGAAACGGAAAGAGTGGAAAAAGACAAAGCGTTGGAAGCAACAGAAAGAGAGAGAATTGTAGCGCTTGCTCAGATTGAAAAAGAGAAAGCAATAGAATTGGAAAAGAAAAGCATTCAGGATGCGATCCGTGAGCGTTTAACCATGGAAAAAACTGTGGTGGAAGAGCAGCAGGGAATCAAAGATCTGGAAGCCTTCAAAACGGCAGAAAGAAATAAGCAGGTGGAAATTACCATGGCTACCCAGGAAGCGGAGAAAAAATTAATCGAAGAGACGAAAGCTGCTGAAGCCCGTAAACTGGCAGCAGAGAAAGATGCTCAGAAATATGTAATTGAAGCACAGGCTAAAAGAGATGCCGCAGAAAGAGAAGCTGAAGCCCGTAAGATCATTGCAGATGCCAAAGCGAAAGAAGAAGCTACCGTAGGATTATCCGAAGCTCAGGTAATGCAGGCTAAAGCGGATGCTGCGGAAAGACAGGGAATTGTAGAAGCGGTTGTTATTGAGAAAAAAGCAGATGCCGTTAAAAAAGAAGGAATTGCCCAAGCCGAAGTGATCAAAGAAAAAGCATTGGCGGAAGCAGCGGGAATTACTGAAAAAGCAGAAGCTATGAAGAAACTAAATGATGCAGGAAAAGACCACGAAGAATTCCGTCTGCAATTAGCCAAAGAAAAAGAAGTGGAATTGGCACAGATCTCCATTCAGAAAGACATCGCTCAGGCTCAGGCAGGCGTATTGGCGGAAGCCTTTAAATCTGCAAAAATTGATATCGTCGGAGGAGATAATACATTCTTTGATAATGTGATCCGTCAGGTGTCAGCAGGAAAAGGACTTGATAAATTTATCAGCCATAGCGAAAATGCCAGTATCATAAAAGAAAATTTATTGGGAGATGGTGAAAACCTGATCGATAAGGTAACCGGAATGGTAGATAAATATAATATTTCCTCAGAAGATATTAAAAATATGAGCATTGCCGGACTGATCCTTAAGCTGAACGGAGTTGCTAACCAGCAGGAGAAAGGAATTTTGGAAAGAGCAATGGATATGGCCAGACATCTCGGGATAGAAGGTAAGCCATTGAAATAATAAGAATTGATCTTCAAAATACAATATATAAAACTCTCATTGCAGAAAAAAATCAGGCTGAGATCCTCAGGTCAGGTGAAGATCTTCTTTGAGAGTTTTTTAACACATTACGGGGAATTACCGGCCCACCGGTAAAGAACTCATAAACCATATTTATGTCAGAAGAAAAATTAAATTCAGGGACATACGAAATTATTCAGAACCGTCTGAATGAGCAGAAAAATGATCTGATTCAAAGGTTGCATCAGCTTAATGAAAACCGTAAAAATATTTTCGGCGGAGTTGATTTTTCACTTATTGCCAATGAACGGATTTCCACGGATCACAATTGTGTTGCGAAAGATATTTTTTCTTTCAACGACCTGCTGATCTTTGGTTCTAATGCTCACTTGGGATTGCAGACGGAAATTAATGTAGCAGACGTTTTCTCTTTATATAAAATTAATAATAACCGCTTTGAGCCTCAGGATTTGTCTCTGATTCAGGATGAGGTCTTTGTGGATGAATTTAAAAACCTTTATAAATATTATAGAAATACATTCTTTGCCCGTTTTCATTTTACTGAAAACTATCTGTATATGGTCTTTCAGCTCTCTGAAAGCACCTCGGATATCAAGGCTTTCAAATGGCTGATCAAAGAAGACGGCCTGGTCTACGTAGACTCGCGCAGCGCGTCAGAGGTGACTTATCCTCCTCAGCATGGCTTTACATGGACAAAAGCAACCAGGGATATGCAAAGGAATGGGAAATTTCCCCATGTTTCGTTGGCAGATAAGGTTTTTGTAGAAAGCATAGGTGGAGATCTTACCATCAAGGTGGAAGATAATACCGATACGGGAAAAGGAATTTATTCCGAAGAAGTTGTCCATAAAGACCAGAATCTCGATGATGCCGAAATACATTTCTGTGACCTTGATAACCTTGTTTTATTTAAAATAAGACCTTATCAGGAGTCGGAACGTTATTTTATCTACAACCATAAAGAAAAAACAGTTTCAAGGGTAGATGCCTTAAAATACTCAGTCGTACTGCTTCCGGAAAGTCAGGGGGTTTTGTTTTCAAACGGATATGCTCTACAAACCGGAGGATTAAAGGTGATTTCTCAGGATCAGAACCGTTTGCATTATCTAAAAACGATATCGGAGCCCAACGGGGAAAACTTTATGTATGTATTTTATGATGATAAAACCAATAATTATCAGCTGATATCCTACAATATTATTACCCAGACCAT
This sequence comes from Chryseobacterium sp. CT-SW4, assembly GCF_048572715.1. Lineage (GTDB taxonomy): Bacteria > Bacteroidota > Bacteroidia > Flavobacteriales > Weeksellaceae > Chryseobacterium. The sequence goes on along the minus strand of NZ_CP183840.1, from coordinate 2,877,997 downwards.
TGAAACACCGATAAAGTGCAGCGGTTTTACTCTGCTCAAAGATGGCAGACTGATCTATCTGCGGGAAAGTGTGGAAACTACAAAACATCATCTGGCTCAAATCTGGCAGTCTCCTTACAGTAAGGAATTGCAGCCGGATGTCACAAAATCTGATAATCTGCTTTATAAAATCGGGAATAAAGATATTGTAAGGGTAATGGCCGAAAGCCAGGAACTTATTACATTATTAAATAAAAAAGATTCTTACAGCAGTCTGTATGATGATATTGTTAAGCTCTCCACTACTATTCTGGATGCCTATTATTTCCTGGGTGAAGAAGAAGTCCGGAAACTGGATCAGCCTTTAAAGGAAATCCGGAAAATTGCCCATTCAGCCATTAACGAATATGAAAAAGTAGTAGAGCAGAGAAAAAATACCGCTGAAGCTGTAGATAAAATTAAATCCGATTGTGAGCAGATTCTAAACGATACCAAAAGGATTCATTTCTCGGAGCTGACGGTATACATTGATATGCTTTCCCGTATCAGGGCCTTACGCGGAGAAATTACAGGAGCAAAGGATCTCAAATATGTGGATGTCTCCGTACTGGATTCCATGGAAAAATCACTGGCTGATCGCTCAGAAGAGCTTTCCAATGCATGTGTGTCCTTTCTGTTGCAGGATGACGCCTTACAGCCTTATCAGCAAAAAGCAGAAACAATTTCAGAGCAGATCATTAATCTGAATAAAGCGATTGATGCCAAAACAATAGAAGAGGAGATCAATACGCTTTCGGAACATCTTGAACTCTTGGTGGATATCGTTAATAACCTTAAGATAGAAGATACCTCACAATCCACTCAGATCATTGAAAATATTTCTCTGATATTTGCCCGGCTAAATCAGGAGCGCTTAGAGCTTTCCAAGCGTAAAAGAGAAATTTCGGGTAAAGAACTTTCTGCGGATTTTCAGGCTCAGATGACTTTATTTGATCAATCCGTGATCAATCTTCTGGAATTATCCCAGACCCCGGAAAAATGTGATGAATACCTTACTAAGCTTTCCATTCAGCTGGAAGAGATGGAAACCAAGTTTGTGGATTTTGAAGAATTTATTCAGACCATCGGAGAAAAGAGGGAAGAAGTATATGGGCATTTCCAGAATAGAAGAGTCCAGCTGACCGAAGCAAGAAATAAAAGAACCCAGAATTTATTTGACTCTGCTCAGCGGATTTTAAAATCGGTACATACCAAAACGGAATCTTTTGACTCTGAAAATGAGATCAACGGATATTTTGCTACCGACCTGATGGTGGAAAAGGTGAGGGATCTGTCCAGGCAGCTCATGGAGCTGGAGGACTCTGCCAAATCGGAAGAAATTCAGACTTTACTGAAAACCTCCCAGCAGGAAGCTGTCCGAAAACTGAAAGATAAAAAAGAAATTTATGCAGATGGCGACCACATCATTGCATTAGGTGATTATAAATTTGCTGTAAACCAACAAAAACTGGATCTTACATTGGTTGTAAGAAATGCGCAGTATTATTACCACCTTACCGGAACAGGCTTTTATGAACCGCTGAATTTTGAAGCTATAGATTCCTTTAAAGAGGTGTGGAACCAGGAATATATTTCCGAAAACAGTAAGGTAAAGAGATTTGAATACCTTGCCTGGAATGTGTTTGCCGTCCATAAAGAAATAGCAACGGAAGAACATAATCAAAATGCCATTCAGAAGTTTATGGCAGAACATTTTGGAGAAGGGCTTGTAAAAGGAATTCACGATGTAGATGCCCTTGTTTTGGTAACGAAGCTCCAGCAGATGTATAATGAGCTCGGTCTCATGCAGTTTACACCGAAAGAACGGGCCGTAGCACAACTTTTCTGGTATTTTTTAAACGAAGAAAAGAAGGCTTATTACACTAAACAGTTTGATGCTGCTGCATTGATTTCACAATCTTTTACCATTAAAAAAGGATTTGTACGTCTCAATGAAGAAGTGGCCGCCGATATCAAAGATTTTGCATTACGGAATAATATATTGACCGGAGTGGATTTTTATAATGCGGCAGTATATCTGAAACGGGAAAATAAAAATGAGGGGATGATCTCTGAAAAGGCAGCAAGTTTATACGAATCATTTACCGGTCATCTAAAAGATCAGGGTAAAGAACTTGAATTTGCAGATCAGCTGATGGCTCTATATCAGTTTCCGTCTGCCAGTTATTCAATTGCAGGGAGTGCTTTGCAGGCTTTTGCAGGAGATGAGCAAGCTGGTGAAGACTTCAGGGAAGAAGTGGTGGCGTTGCTGATAACAGGAAGTTTTAATCCGAAGAATATTCACCATGTTAGCTATGAGGTAATTTTAAAAGAATTGAAATCTCTGGAAAAGGACTCGGAATATCATCTTAATTATTATGAATTTACTTCCCGTTTAGGATATTTTACCCATACCGTGGTTCCAAAGTATAAACAACTTCAGGAATTGAAATCATCATGGGTAAATGATAAGAAAAAAGCTTTGAAACTGGAATCTTTCCAATCTCAGGTTTTAAGCTCGTTTGTTCGGAATAAACTAATTAATGATGTCTATTTTCCATTAATCGGGGCTAACCTGGCTAAGCAGTTAGGAACCGTGGGCACAGATAAAAGAACTGACAGGATGGGAATGCTGCTCCTCGTTTCGCCGCCGGGATATGGTAAAACTACCCTGATGGAATATATGGCAAACAGGATGGGACTTATATTTATGAAAATAAACGGTCCTTCCATAGGACATGATATTCTTTCAACAGATCCGGCTGAAGCGAAGAATGCAGGGGCAAGACAGGAATTGGAAAAACTGAATCTGGCACTGGAGATGGGAGATAATGTAATGTTGTATCTGGATGATATTCAGCATTGCAACCCGGAATTTTTACAGAAATTCATTTCTCTGGCAGATGGACAAAGGAAAATAGAAGGGGTCTATAACGGCGAAAGTAAAACCTATGATCTGCGGTCAAAGCGTTTCTGCCTGGTAATGGCAGGGAATCCTTATACGGAAAACGGAGAAAAATTTAAAATTCCGGATATGCTTGCCAACCGTTCGGATACTTACAATTTAGGGGAAATTTCAGGAAGTAAAACGGAACTTTTTGACCTGAGCTTAATTGAAAATGCCCTTATGTCTAATGATTATCTGAGCAGATTGACGCAGCCTTCAATGGAGAATCTGTACAGGCTTTATGATAGCATATTAGCAGATAATCCTACTGTGGACCTGATCGGAAACTTAAGTTCAAACGAAATTTCCGATTTCCGGAAAGTGCTGGAGAATACCATTAAAATGAGAGATACCGTTCTGAAAGTCAACAGGCAGTATATTGCTTCTGCCGCTATGGCTGATGATTACAGAAATGAACCGCCTTTCAAATTACAGGGGTCCTACAGGAATATGAATAAACTGATTTCCCAGATCCAGCCTATTTTAAAAGAGGAGGAAGTTACCCAGATTGTTTTGAACCATTATCAGAACGAGTCTCAGACGCTGGCTACGGATTCGGAAGCGAATATGCTTAAGCTTAAAGAATTGATGGGAATTATTTCCGGGGAAGAAGCATCCCGTTGGGAGGAGATTAAAAAGACTTTTATTAAAAATAAAATGATGAAAGGGCTGGGGGATAATGATAGAATGGCACAGGTCATAGCATTGCTTTCTCAATTCAGTGAGGGATTGGAAGGAATTAAAGACGTTCTGAAAAAATAATTTTATGATGTGAAAAAATAAAACGCCTGTAATATGTACAGGCGTTTTTATTTATATTTCCTCACCAAATGTTTTTCGCCATTTGGTGAGAGTAGTCCTGCTGATTTTATACTTTTTAGACATATAGTTGGTGGAAAACCCGTGCTGCTTTTGGTATTGTAAAAGTTTAAGCATCGTTTTGCGGTCGTAGGTTTTTAATTTCTGATTATCTTTTAAGCTTTGTTTGGACTGCTTGAATATTTTTTCATTGAAGTTAAGGATATCTTCACAAGTATTCAGGTTCTGAAGCTGTTTCTTTATTGTCGGTTCTGTGAGTTTTTCAGGACACTCGAGGCGAATAAGATCCTCGTAGATTTTGGTGTAATTTGGGCGCATAGGATTTGTGTTTACTGGTCAGTGTTTTTCTTTTGTAGCCAACGGTGAAGTGTACTCTTGGGAATGGAATATTGATCAATAATATCCTGTAAGGTCATTTCTCCCGAGGTAATTCTTTTAATGATAAAATCTTTAATTTCCTGGGTGTAAATATTCTTTCTGAAATAAGGGATCTTTTCAGATTTTTGAACTTTTTTGTTGACAGCGGAAGGTGGAGAATATAAAATAAGATGAGAGCTGTAAAGCCTGAAAAAATCATACTCCAGTAATTTACAGAATCGTAAAAGGATTTCGGAATCCAGAGACTTACTGTTATAGACTTCTTCGAGGAACTTTTCATCTTCGTTGAGGAAATTACAGATCCTTTCGGTGGTGACTTCTTGTTCCTCAACTCTTTCTTTGATAAACTCACCTATGTGTATTTCTTTATATAACATTAATAATAGGACTTTTTTAATGGACATGAAAAAAATTATCATAAAGATCAGGAAAGGGAAGATATGAAGCTTATGAGCTCAATCACAATTTTATGGAATTTCTAAAGAACAATGCATTCGGTTACCACATTACAATCCTCCTTTTACTTGAATCTTTTATCTAAATCTTTTATTGCTTTTAACTTTATTATTTATAATTATTTCAAACAATAGATAAAATTAACTGTTTAAAACGTTTTTTATGCACTTCTTTGTTGTTGATTAATTGAATTAATTAGCTTATTTCTTTCAAATATAGAAAAAATGAGTAATAAATAAAAAATTCAGGTTAAAAAAATTTCAAAATCTTCAATTTTTTTTGAAAAAAATACTAATAATTTATGATAATGTGTTAAATAACAGTTGATAATTTATTTTATAGGGCTCTTTTTAGTGAAATATTAATTTAGTGTTAATTTTTAATTGTGTAAAATATTTCAAGTCAATACCTTTGTAAATTCAAGGAAGAGAAGGTAGTTTCTTGATTATTTATACTTTCGTATGTAGACTATGGTAAAATCGGCTGATATATTATTCGACTTTTCGAAAAAAATAAATTATAAAAATGAATTATTAGCTGGTTTTACAGTAGCTATGACGATGATCCCTGAATCTCTTTCATTTGCTATTCTGGCAGGACTTTCTCCTTTAACAGGGCTTTATGCGGCATTTCTTATGGGGCTGGTGACGGCTATTTTAGGAGGGCGGCCGGGAATGGTGTCCGGAGGGGCAGGTGCTACCATTGTGGTTTTGATAGCTTTAGCCAAATCTCATGGTGTGGAATATCTGTTTGCAACGGTTATACTGGCCGGAATATTTCAGATTTTGGTAGGAGCCTTTAAGCTGGGGAAATTTGTCCGGCTTATTCCACAGCCCGTAATGTATGGTTTTCTTAATGGATTAGCGGTTATTATTTTTATGGCTCAGGTAGAACAGTTTAAAATCACCGGAAGTGATGGAGTGGTAAGCTGGTTACAGGGAACACCCTTATATATAATGACCGGGTTAACGCTTCTTACCATTGGTGTGGTTTATTTTTTTCCTAAACTTACCAGGACGGTGCCGGCTTCGCTGGTGGCTATTTTATTTGTCTTCGGAGTAGTCAGTATTTTTGGAATACCGACTAAAACAGTGTCGGATATTGCTCATATAAGCGGGAATCTTCCGCAGTTTAGCCTTCCTGAAGTTCCGTTTTCTATGGAGACGCTTACGATCATATTTCCTTATGCTCTTATTATGGCGGGAGTAGGGTTGATAGAATCCTTACTTACCCTTTCTATGGTGGATGAAATTACCAATTCCAAAGGAAATGCCAATCGCGAATCTATGGCTCAGGGTGTGGCTAATATTACCAACGGCTTTTTTGGTGGAATGGGCGGATGTGCTATGGTGGCCCAGACATTGGTAAACCTGAACGCCGGATCCCGGGCAAGGTTGTCAGGAATAATAGCTTCCATCACTATTTTAATTATTATTTTGTTTGGAGCCTCTTTCATTGAAAAAATTCCTATGGCTGCATTGGTGGGGGTTATGATGATGGTTGCTATAAGTACATTTCAGTGGGTTTCGGTTCGGATTATCAATAAAATGCCCAGGTCGGACATATTTGTAGGAATTACAGTGGCATTAATTACTGTTATCCTTCATAATCTTGCATTAGCTGTTTTAATCGGAGTCATAATTTCAGCCTTGGTCTTTGCATGGGATAATGCCAAAAGGATAAGAGCCAGAAAATATGTAGATGATAACGGAGTAAAGCACTACGAAATATTTGGACCTTTGTTTTTCGGTTCCGTAGCCGCTTTTAGTGAGAAATTTGATCCTATGGAGGATCCGGAGGAAGTCGTCGTGGACTTTAAAGAAAGCCGAATTGTTGATATGAGTGCTATTGATGCCCTGAATAAATTGTCAAAACGTTATCATCAGCAGAATAAAACCTTATTTCTCCGCCACTTGAGTGACGACTGCCGGAAGATGCTCAAAAATGCAGAAGCAGTGATTGAAGTGAACATACAGGATGATCCCACCTATAAAGTGATGCCTGAAAGATAAGGCAGGGATTACATAAATGCAATATTATTAACTGATTAATTGTGTTAATTTACATTCAAAAAATACTTTTATAATAGGAGGATTCTATTTTAAGTACTATCTTTGATGTATTGTTTTAATGAACATAAACACTGGATTTAAAGTGGAAAAACATCAAGGTATTTTAGATCTTCATCCGGGATTGGTTTGGGGATTTGCGGTGACGGTTATAATTATGCTTCTTCTGGATTTAGGGGTCTTTAATAAAAAAAGTCATGAGGTTTCCTCAAAAGAAGCTACCGTATGGTCAGTAGTCTGGATTTCGTTATCTATGATTTTTTCAGGAGTAGTGTATTGGGTATTCAATGAAGCGGATAGCCATGAGCTTGCAGTAGAAAAATTTACACAATATCAGGCAGCCTACTGGATAGAAAAAGCACTTTCCGTAGATAATCTTTTCGTATTTATACTGGTTTTTGGATTTTTTAAAGTTCCTAAATATTTGCACCATAAAGTACTTTTCTGGGGAATTATCGGAGCTTTGATATTCAGGGCGATATTTATTTTTGCAGGAGTAGAAATTATTAATCTGACCTTCCTTCCCAAAATGATGGTCTTTGGAGAATTTGTCAGGATCAATGTAGTCATGACCCTGTTCGGATTATTCCTGATATATGCGGGGATTAAATCCTGGGGTGGAGGACATGCGGATGAAGAAGATGAAGATTACAGCAATACAGCAGGGGCAAGACTTATAAAAAGCTTCTGGAAGGTTTCCGATAACTATGATGGAGATAAGTTCTTCACCGTTCAGAATGGGATAAAAATGGCTACACCCCTTTTGGTAGTGGTAAGTGTTATTGAATTTACCGATGTTTTATTTGCGGTAGATTCCATTCCGGCGATATTTGCTATTTCCAATGACCCTTTTATTCTGTACACCTCTAATATTTTTGCTATCTTAGGATTAAGATCACTTTATTTCCTGCTGGCAAACTTTATCTATATGTTCAGCAAACTGTCCTACGGATTGGCTGTAATATTAACTTTCATTGGAATTAAAATGTTAATTGCACCGTGGTATCATCTGCCATCGCCTGTTTCATTGAGTATCGTAGCAGGAGTACTTATCATTTCGGTGATTGTTTCGCTGTTGTTTCCTGAAAAGAAAAAATTATAATAATATTTGAAGAGGCTTTATGATTGTAAAGCCTTTTTTATTTTGTAACATCAGCCTTTCCATGCAGTAGATTGTTGATTTTTTCCCTGGTTTTAAAAGAAACTCTATAAGCTTCATCTCTCAGCTTCTGAATTTTTCCAACAGGTTTCAGACTTTCGATATTGTCAAAAGGATTGAAAGACAGCATCTCTATTTCAGGTTCTTTAGGATTTAAAAAAGAGTTTTTCTGAAGTATGACCTCCCCGATTTTAAAATAGGGAGCACTTTTCCATTCCCTGTTGAGTAGGTTGACAGGCTGATCTTTCAGGTTATAACAAAATTGTACATAGACCTCCGAAACAAAATCTGATGAAGATAAAGTCTCTTTAATAGTTTTTTGAGGTGGAGTCTCAGTTTTGGAATGATCTTTTATCTTAGGACTCAGCTTTATTTTAATCATATGCTCTCCCAAGCGGTAAACTCCTACGGAATGGTAATTGAAAGACAGGATGGAGTCGTTCCTCTTCTTCAAAAATAACATCACATTTTTTATAAAAGAGACAGTGAGAAGTGAGGGTAGCATTTTTAAAATCTGTAAGGAGAATGAGAAGAATTTAAAATAGTTTTTAAGGAAAATTTTATTTAACGAAGTAAAAAGTTTTAAAAAAGTACTTACGGAATTTAAGGGAAACAGGGGGAAGTTGACCAATGGGTAATTGGCAATAACCCGATCACCATCTTTAATTTTTACAGACATTCCATAAGCGGGAATATCTTTTTTATATTTTTTAATTTTCAGGTGGGCATTGGAAAACCTTACGATGATATCATATTGCTCTTTGTCGAAAAAGCGGTCTAGGTGATACGGAAGATTTTTGTCTACTTTAAATTTCCCTGTTACCACTGCATAAGTTTTAGCATGGGCATCACGGGTGGCATAATTAATATCATTGATAGCAGACGAATGTTCCACATATTCCGCAATGCTTAATTTGGCTGCTTCCAGGAGTTTCTTTTCTTCCTCCGTAAGTTCACTGAATTTTTGATTGTATTTTAAAGTTGACCTCATACATTATTAGTTCAATTATAAAGCCAATTATATATTATTTATAATCAATTAATATTATTTTATGGTAATATTTTTGTTAAAAAATTGATTCAGCTAGCCGGTAAGAAACTTTATCTTTGTAGAAATATTATATTATGGGAATAGCAGATTTATTATTCAAGCGTAAAAAAGAACTGGCAGAAAAGAACCTTAATGAAGGAAAAGCTTTCATGACCGAAAATGCGGAAAAAGAAGGCGTAGTGACCTTGCCAAGCGGCTTACAGTATGAGATTATAACAGAAGGAGCAGGAAATAAGCCTAAAGAGACAGACACTGTAAAATGCCATTACCATGGAACCACCATACAGGGAAGTGTATTTGATAGTTCCGTAAACAGAGGTACTCCGGCATCTTTTCCTTTAAACAGAGTAATTAAAGGCTGGACCGAAGCTTTACAGCTAATGCCGGTAGGAAGTAAATGGAAACTGATCATTCCCCCTCACTTAGCTTACGGAGAAGAACAGATCAGTAAAGAGATCGGACCAAACAGTACGCTTATTTTTGAAGTGGAGCTATTAGATATCGTTTGACAAAAAACGTTCTGATTTAAACGGAATAAAAATTTATCTGCAAGCGGGTAAATTTTTTTTATTATGTTAAGGAAATTTGAATAAGATTGAGTAAATTCATGGATTATACTTTAAGCTAAAGTTACAAACAAATGAAGAAAATATTTTACCTTTTCGCCCTGATGGGGCTGTTAAGTTCCTGTGTTTCCAAAAAGAACCAGCTCATCAAGCAAAATATTCTCACTTTAAGGGACAGCTATTGCAAAGCCCCTTTTAAATACAATTATACCAACAGGTTACCTTCTTATAACTCAGATTCCATTTTGACTGCCAATAAAGGACTGAGGGATTATTTTTCCGATCAAAGCATTTTAATACTTAATGCGCTGGGAAATCTGGATGAGGTAGATCAGATTATGGAACTGAAAAAAGACTCTTCAGTAGCAGCACAGGTGAAGGTTTTGCAGCTGAAAAGCAAGATCAACAGTAAGATCACCATTGCTCTCACCGAACTGGATGCAGTAGCTGCTGAATTTGACTGTGAAGGAGAAAGGGTGGCTCAGATTGGAAACTATGTGGATAACCTTAATGAATCAAGAAATAACAAGCTTATTTTATATTCCATTATTGCCGGAGCAAGTGCCTCTATTGCCGGCGGTATCGTGAAGGATGAAGGATGGAGTAATGCCATTGATATCGGAGGTGGGGTCCTGGGAGCCGGATTTGGTCTTTCGACGCTTAATCCCAAAGGAAGGAAAGTGGAATTTATACATCAGAGAAATCTTCTGAGAGACATCTGGCGGGAAAAGCTGGAATCGCCCAATTTTCCTCCCTTTATCTGGTATATGTACACCGAAAAGAAATTTTCCAACCGGGAGAAACACTCTATCATACAGAATATGAAAGAAAGGTGGCTGCATTATCAGTTTGATGATGACAGTGATGCAGCGGATCATTCCGTTATATTTAGTGATGGTGGATATTACAGGGCGAACGATCTTCATAACCGGGCTGCTATGCTCAACCAGATGCAGTCTGCCACCCGTACCATCAATCAGAATATAAACTATCTTCTTCTGGACCTGGATAAACTGATACTTTAACAAAATTTAACTGTAATATATTTTGTTACAATTAAAAATTGCCTATCTTTGTAGTGTTAAAAATGAACAATACAAGATTTGCTACGGCAATACATATTATGATTTTATTGGCCAAGAGTCCTGGTGAGTGGTTAACCTCTGACTGGATTGCTGGTAGTATCAACGTGAATTCTGTTATTGTTCGGAAAGAAATAGGAGTGTTGAGAGAAGCCGGGCTGATTGTAAGCAGACAGGGAAAAGAAGGAGGAAGCCAGCTGGCTAAAAATGCTGAGAAGATCGACATAGCCGAAATCTATGCAGCCGTAAAGAACTCAGATGTTCTCGGGAAAAAAAATCAGAATCCTAATCCTGCATGCAGTGTGGGAAAAGAAATAAATAATCAATTGAATGTCCTTTTTAAAGATACGGATCAGTTGGTTTTGGATTTCCTAAAAGAAAAAAATCTTCAGGACTTCAGTAATCAGTTTGATTAAAAAATTTTTATCCATAAATGTAATATATTTTATTACAATTAAATTAAAATAAATTATTATGAAAAAAGTAGCAGTAATCGGTGCGACAGGATTTGTAGGTTCGCATATTGTAAAAGAATTAGTAGACAGAGGTTATCAGGTAGAAGCGGTGGTAAGAGATGCCTCCAAAGTTCAGCAGAATGATAAAGTGAGTGCCAAAGGGCTGGACGTAAATAACGTAGACGAATTAGCTGAAAGCTTAAAAGGGAATGATGCTGTGATCAGCGCATTTAACGCAGGTTGGACCAATCCGAATTTATATCAGGATTTCCTTACAGGATCAGAAAATATAGAAAAGGCGGTGGAAAAATCCGGAGTAAAAAGATTGATCGTAGTAGGAGGAGCCGGAAGTTTATACACACCGGACCATGTTCAATTGGTGGACACACCTGATTTTCCGGCAGAAATTAAGCCAGGGGCTACAGCAGCCAGAGACTATCTGAACAAGATTAAAGAAAATAAAACATTAGACTGGACGTTCTTCAGTCCCGCTATTGAAATGCATCAGGGAACAGCCGGTGTAAGAGTAGGGAAATACAGAACTTCCTCAGATACCCCTGTTTTTGATGAGAGCGGAAGAAGTGTGCTTTCAGTGGAAGATGTGGCAGTGGCGCTAGTAGATGAGCTGGAACAAAATAATCATATCAGAGCTCGTTTTACAGCAGCTTACTAAAAAACATAAATCTATACATAATGATACTAAAGAAATTATTTTCGATACTCGGTTTGTTCGGTTTTGCGTCCTTGTTACTTGCAGGGAATTTAAAGGTCAAAGTTTACAATCCCGGAACTAAAGCCATATTTCCTATTACGTCCACTATCATATATGGAGATGAAAATGCCATACTTATTGATGCCCAGTTTCAGAAGCAATATGCTGAGCAGCTGGTGAAAGAAATCAAAGCTACAGGTAAAAACCTTACAACTGTTTTTATTTCTCATAGCGACCCTGACTTTTATTTTGGGTTAGATGTAATTAAAAAAGCATTCCCAAATGTGAAGATCATATCTACCGCACAGACTGCTTACCTGATTTCAGCTTCTAAAGATGAGAAAATGGCAGTGTGGGGACCACAGTTGAAAGGAGACGCCCCTTCGGAGATCATTATTCCGCAGGCAGTCACTTCCATTCCTAATCTGGAAGGAAATAAAATTGAATTAAAGCAAAACCCTGCGGACCCCGCTCACAGCTTTATTTGGATTCCATCTTTAAAAACGGTTTTAGGCGGAATATCAGTTTCCGTGGATTCTCACATTTGGATGGCGGACACACAAAACCAAAAGGCCATAGACCAATGGATTGGGCAGATTGATGCCATGAAATCGCTTAATCCGGCACAGGTGATTCCTTCTCATTATGCCAAACAGACAATGTCGCCGGAGCCTCTGGATTTTGTAAAAACTTATCTGGAAAATTATAAAAAAGCAGTTACGGAAAACAAAACATCAGAAGGAATCGTGAACTTTATGTTGAAGCAATATCCGGCTCTTCCAGGAAAAGATGAACTGGTAATGGGAGCTAAAGTTTACACCGGTGAAACGGCTTGGGAAGTTAAATCACCTTATCCGGCTATCGGAAAACAGGTAACAGTAGACTTCGGGGAACTTAAATTCAGGCTGGACTTTAAAGATAACAAGACCATGTCTTTTGTAGGAACTGAAGGCTCCTCAAAAGGAGTTACGGATACCGTAGAATATACTGCTGTGGAAGTTGCTAAAAACGTTTTTATGGTGTATTGGCATGAGCCTAAAACCGGAGCTAATGTAACCCACATTCAGGACTATAATAAAAATGTGGTATACACAAATATTGCAGAAAAAGATGGTTCGTTTGCCCATTTTAAAGGAACGATCACTATTCTTTAATATATAAAACATTTGCCTATTATATTTAAAAAAACCTGTCTTCAATAAATGAAGACAGGTTTTGCTTTTATAGGTTCATAAATAATTTCGGATTGATCGGCGTATTATTTTTGTGTACTTCATAATGAAGATGAGGGCCTGTTGACCTTCCTGAATTTCCGGACTTGGCAATCACCTGCCCGACTTTCACTTTGTCGTTTGCTTTTACTTCAAGCTCGGAGAGGTGGCCATATAAAGTGGCGAGCCCGTTACCGTGAGAAACAATGACGCAGTTTCCATAACCTCCTTTTTGCCCGGAGAATATAACGGTTCCCGCTGCTGTGGCTACCACATCGGAACCATAGGCGACTGCAATATCAAGTCCTTTATGAAACTGCATTTGATCAGCTTCTGCAGGAGCATTATTTTTTTCAGCAGGTTGTGATGTTGTATTGGATGCTGTTTTTGGTGAAGCTGAAGAAGCTGCCGGTTTAGGTGTTACCATTACCTTAACTTCTCTTACATTCCCATAGCTGTCGGTGACTTCTATAGTCTTTTCCACAGGTTCTGCCTTTACTTCAGGAGCAGGAGCAACTGTCTTTGATTCGGTTTTGGGTTTTACGGAGGCATATACGGTCTTGAAAGGAATAGGATTTTTCCTCACTCCGAAATTGGACGAAATATAGCCTTCAGTCGGCATTCCCAAAGGAACCTGCATCAGTTTTTTCTGTAAATCCATTAAATACTGGCTGTAACGGTTGGCTTGTTTCGCCAGGTAAACAGAATTTGAAATGCTGTCTTTATTTAAAATCGTAAGTCTTTCATTAAAAATATCTTTGGATTTTAAAAATGAATTAAGCTGAGCTACAGTCTGATCCACCAGGGTTAGATCTGTTTTCATTTTTAAATAATCAACACTGTCTTTTTCCGTATTGATCTTTACGAGGTTTACCTCATAAGTCTTATTGTCTCTTTGGGTAAATAGTCTAGCAATGAATATGCTTTGTGCAAAAACGACAAGTAAAAGAACACCAAGCAGTGTTTTTACTTTCTTTTTACTGTTGAGAAAGTTCTTCATTTTATGATCTCTTAATTTAAAAACGGTTTAGGCTTGCAAATTTAATTAAAAATAAGTTTTGATGGGTATTGTTATTATAAATTTATTTTTATCCCTATTTAATGTGTTTTTACGTATTTAATTATCTGTAAACGTTAATTTTTTATAAAAATGACTTTTATTCTTGTTTTCTAAACCCTTATTAATTCTTTGTTTAATATCTTTGCGGCTCACATTTGAACTATGGCGAAAAAGAAAACGGTTTCAGAATCTTCATCTCAGAAAAAGAATAAAAAAGAGGTTGCAGTAGGCGTTGTGGGAAGTGGTAGTTTTGCCACGGCTATTGTAAAAATGCTGGTTGAAAACTGCAAAGTGGTACATTGGTGTGTAAGAAATGAATTTGTAAAAGGGGCTATTGAACTTCGTGGGCATAATCCTAATTATCTTACAGCTGTTAATTTTAACTTAAAAAATTTAAAACTGACCACAGATATCAATGAGTTGGTGACAGCTTGTGATATTATCGTGCTGGCAACTCCATCTATTTATCTTTCCGATACTTTGGATAAAATGACCTGTGATTACAAAGAAAAGATTTTTGTTTCTGCTATTAAAGGGATCATTCCTAAAGTAAATGATGTAGTAGCCCATTATCTTAGAGATGAATTTAAAATAGGATTTAGAAATCAGGCTGTAATTGCGGGACCTTGTCATGCGGAGGAGGTAGCGATGGAAAGACTTTCTTATCTTACTATTGCTACGGTAGAAGATAAAGTTTCCGAGCAGTTGGTGAATATTTTTAATTCTGATTTTATAAAAGTGCATTCCAGTAAAGATGTGCTGGGAAATGAATACAGTGCTATTTTAAAAAATATTTTTGCGATCGGAGCAGGAATAGCTAGCGGACTGGGATATGGCGATAACTTCACTGCGGTTTTTGTTTCCAATGCCATCAGGGAGATGGAAATCTTTTTGGAAGCCGTATACGAAGCTCCGAGGGATGTTAATGAAAGTGCCTATCTGGGGGATTTGCTTGTAACAGCTTACTCTCTATTCTCCAGAAACAGGAACCTCGGAAATCTGATAGGTAAAGGATATACCGTGAAATCTGCCATTCAGTCTATGAACATGGTAGCGGAAGGATACTATGCAGCCGATTCCATTTATAAGACAGCTAAGCAGAAAAAGCTGGAGCTTCCTATTATTGATACAGTGTACGCTATATTATATGAAGGAAAGAATGCCGAAAAACAATTTAAAAAATTAACGGCGAAGCTTAATTAAACTTATATTAAATATAAAATAATAAACACCAGTCAATTGATTGGTGTTTTTTTTATTGAAAATTCCTATAATTTTCATGCTTAATTACAATGTTAAAAAAGTTAAACACATTCTCTATTTTAATAGTTTTCCCGAAATTAGTGGTAAAATTTATGTTATGCCACAATCGGTAAAAAGAACACCCAAATCTAAATATGATGTTGTATTGATAGGATGTGGGATCATGAGTGCGACTCTGGCCACCTTGCTTCACGAATTTAATCCTAACCTTGAAATTGCGATTTTTGAAAGACTTGGCAGGTTTGCCAAAGAAAGTACTGCAGCCTGGAATAATGCGGGGACAGGGCATTCTGCGTTTTGTGAGCTTAATTATACTCCGGAGAAAGCAGATGGAAGTATCGATATTTCCAAAGCAGAAAGTATTGCCGAGCAATTTGAAGTTTCCAAACAGTTTTGGTCCTATCTGATCAGTAAAGGATATGTAAGCAATCCTAAAGAATTTATTAATTCATGTCCTCATATGAGTCTCGTATTTGGAGAAAAAGATGCTGAATTTTTAAGAAAGAGACATGCTAAAATGACGCAGTCGGTTCTTTTCTCTCAAATGCAGTTTTCCAATGATCATGAAAAACTGAATGAATGGATTCCATTAGTAATGAGTAAAAGGAATAAGTCCGAAGTTTTGGCAGCGACTAAAATGGATCTCGGAACCGATGTTAATTTTGGAAGTCTTACCAGAAAAATGACGAGACATTTAACAGAAGACTCCAGTGTTGAGATTTTCCTTTACCATGAAGTAAAAGATATTGATCCTAAAAAAGACGGAACTTGGGAAATGAAAGTGAAAGATAGGATCAACAGACAAAAACATGAAGTAGACGCCGATTTCGTATTCATCGGGGCAGGAGGTTATGCTCTTCCGTTATTGGAAAGCTCAGATATTAAGGAAAGTGAAGGATACGGAGGTTTTCCGGTTTCCGGGCAGTGGCTGGTAAGTCATAATCCGGAGCTGGTGGAAAAACATCAGGCAAAAGTATATACGCAGGCAACGGTGGATGCACCGCCTATGTCTGTTCCTCACCTGGATTTAAGAATTATTGACGGTAAGAAAGCTTTACTTTTTGGTCCTTTTGCCGGATTCTCCACCAAATTTTTGAAAGAAGGAAGCTATCTGGATTTACCGGAAAGTGTCAATACGAAGAATATAAGATCTTTATTCGGTGCATGGTGGCATAATATTCCTTTAACCAAATACCTTATCCAGCAGGTAGCTATGACGAAGTCCCAGAGAATGCAGCATTTAAGAGAATTTATTAAAGATGCAAAAGAAGAAGACTGGGAACTTAAAATAGCGGGACAAAGAGTTCAGGTAATCAAAAAAGATGAAAAAGATGGAGGTAAACTTGAATTCGGTACCGAGGTGGTTGTCAATAAAAAGGGAACCATTGCTTCTTTATTAGGAGCTTCCCCGGGAGCATCAACCGCAGTATACGCCATGTTGGATGTCTTGGAAAAATGTTTTCCTGCTCAAATGAAAGGAGAATGGAGAGAGAAATTATTGGAAATAGTTCCTTCCTATGGACAGAAATTAGCTCAAAATCCTGAGCTTACAGAGAAAATAAGAAGCTATACTAAAGAGAAATTGGAATTGGAATATTAATTCTGATCGATAATATAAAGGGCTGACAATTATTTTTATTGTCAGCCCTTTATCAATTAAATAGGTAATAATTTATTCTTTGAGAAACTTTTTCTGGATGGTTTGCTCACCGTCTTCAATATCTAATAGGTATAATCCCTGTGCTAACTGACCTACATTCATTTTATTATTTAAAATAATTCCGGTAGATATAAGCTGTCCGGTTGCATTGTACAACTTGTAATTGGCCCTCGCACTGATGTTCTTAACATTCAATACGGAACGAACCGGATTAGGATAAATCAGGATTTGGGTCTGATCTAAAGGATTGGAAATGGGCTGCTTAGAAATTCTTACCGTATAATCTTCCACTTCTCCGTTATCAAAGCTTGTACAGTTTACGGGAATTTTGCCCTTTTGAACAGCTACTCTCATCACAACATATTTATAATCTGTCATGCTGATGAAGGCATCTGCCGGTACACTGAATGTTCCTGTAACAGGAGTTGTCGTGTTCGGAGATGATACCAGAATCCTTTCATCAATATCAAAGTATCCGTTTCTGTCAAAGTCGATCCATACGGCCACTCCTTCATTCTCATTGTTTCCTACCCATGATTTGGTGATGGATATCTCATTATTCGTAGAACCCTGAACAAGCTCAATAAATGCAGCAGGATCATTCGTGAAGTCTGAATAATTATTAGCTCCCGAATCATTTGACATCTCAGGTTTTCCATTCGGCTTCACGGTAACATTCGAAATGTATTCGCTTGCTGAGTTGGTCGAAGACATCTGACAGTAAATGACCGTAGGTGTTGTAAAGTAATAAGGCTCTGTATAAGTTCCAGGGGTACCGTTACAAACATTTACGACCTGCATTTCATATTTCGTTAACTCGGTTAATCCGATAAGGGTATGCGTATTGGTAGATACTGCAATATTGGTCCAGCTTGGAATACCTACTTTTCTATATCTCAGGATATAGGTAGCTCCAGGGAAAGGATCCCATTCCACAACGGCTGTTGTAGGAGTGATATTGGTGATCGTTAATCCAGGAGGAGGCAGTTCACATGTTCTCTCTGTTGTAAATACTTTTACATTTGAGTATGGATTGATTGTAGTTTCATTGATACACTTATTGGCTACCTGAACCTCATACGTGGTGTAAGGGGCAAGGCTTTGAATAGTATAAGAATTAGCCGGAGGTGCCGGTAAGTTATTAACCTCAGTCCATGTGGTGGTTCCCACTTCTCTGTATCTCAATACATAAGTAGAGCTGGCTGCAAGAGGTGCCCATGTTACCAAGGCAGTGGTCGTAGTGATATTACTTACCGTTACGTTGGGTGGTGTAGGATCACATCGGGTTTCAAATTCATTATGGGAATAAAGCCCTTCCATATTATTACAAACCGCAGCTACTTCCGCTTCGTACAATGTGGCAGGAAGAAGGTTGGGCAGTATATAAGAGTGACTTCCCGGAGGGCTTGCAGGAATATTCACGGTTAACCATGTAGTGGTTCCTACGGGCCGGTACCTGATGATATAATTAGCTCCTCCCGTATCTTGTGACCAATTTATAATAGCTGTGTTATGAGTGATATTATCAACCGTTGATAAAGGAGTCTCGTTGCTGCATTTAAATAATCGTATGTTGTCAATAGCTGCGGGAGGCTGGGTACCGCCATATCCGTTATTTCTCCATTCAAATACCAGGCGCATGGTTGATCCTGCGAAACTGCTTACATCCAGATTAGTATTCAGATAAGTTTGCCAGGAACTTTGTTGATTATAGTTACCTCCCACCTGAATTCTCCCGCCTGCAGCTGTAATTTGGGTACCCGGTGTAGGGATGAAACCAACAGGAACGAGCCAGACTCTTAAATAATCATAATTATCTCCCCGTGCTTTCCAGTCAAAAGACAATGTTACGATACTGGTGCCGGAAGGAATGTTAATATCTCTGTAAGTATGGATTACACTGGAGTAGGAAGTGCTGTATGTATTGGAATTCCCATTATTATTGGATATGTAAAGGGAAGCAGGAGTATTTCCAGTAGCGGATCCATAGGCCCATTTATTCTTTTGGGTTCCATTAGAAAGGGTAAAATCATTTTCATTGGTGAAATCCTGTTCATAAGGAATGGTAGCTGGTATTTGCAGTGTCTGGAAACCGGGTCCTGCAGTCCATACGCTGTTGTCTGTGGAGCTGCATATGGATTTTACCCACCAATAATAGATTGTATTTGGATTCAGGGAGTTTAGGCTTACTGAAGTTGTAGGAGTAGTTCCTGTGGCTGGCGTTGTAGCGGTAGGCGGTATATTGTCAGTTGAAATGTAATATGAATATCCGCTGGCGGGAGGTGGGGAAGGAGCATTCCAGCTGAGTGTGGCGGACGCAGATGTGATATTGCCGAAAGACAGTGCCGAAGGTATGATACAGGATGGAATGGTCAGTGAAATATTATCCACGGCTGCGGGTGGTTGTGCTCCTAAAGCATAATCATTTCTCCATTCAAATATAAGACGCATGGTGGATCCTGCAAAAGAGCTGATGTCCAGACTGGAATTTGAATAGGTTTGCCAGTTGGCCTGCTGGTTAAAATTGTTACCCACTTTAATTCTTCCGCCTCCCGAGGTAATTGAATTTCCGGAAGGGGTGTAGGTCACAGGAGTAAGCCATACTCTTAAATAGTCAAAGTTGCTTTCTCCCCTTGCTTTCCAGTCAAAAGACAATTTAACGATACTGGTCCCCGGTGGGATAATAATATCTCTGTAAGCATGAACGGTACTGCTGGAAGAGGTGTTATAAGAATTGTCGCTTCCGTTATTGGATATATAAATAGAATTAGGAGGATTCCCCGCTCCTGAACCGTAAATCCATTGATTGGTGTAGTTCCCATTCAGGAAAGTAAGATCATTTTCAGAAGTGAAATCCTGATTATAAGGAAGGGTAGCCGGTAATTGTGGTGTAAGGAAAGTGGGACCGGGAGTCCATATGGTACTATTGGTAGAGCTACAGACGGATTTTACCCACCAGTAATAAGTGGTGCCGGAATTTAATGAGCCTATATTGACAGAATTAGTGGCAGAAGTTCCCGTCGGTAGGGTTGTGGCGGTAGGGGGAATATTCGTAGTTGAAATATAATAAGCATATCCGCTAGCCGGTGAAGGAGTGGGAGCGGTCCATGTAAAAGTCGCTGAATTGTCAGTAATATTGGTAACGGATAATGAGGAAGGGACAACACAGGAAGGAATGCTCAGTGAAATATTGTCTACGGCAGCCGGGGGCTGGGTTCCGGCGATATTGTCATTTCTCCATTCAAATACTAAACGCATGGTAGACCCTGCGAAACTGCTGATATCTAAATTATCATTAAGATAAGTTTGCCATGAGTTTTTTAGATTATAACTATTTCCTATTTTTATTCTTCCTCCTCCCGTGGATATTTGGGTACCTGGTGTAGGGTTAAATGTGACGGGAACCAGCCATACTCTTAAATAATCATAATAATTTTCCCCCTGTGCAAGCCAGTTAAAGGATAAACGGGAAAAAGTGGTTCCGGCAGGAATGCTGATATCCCTGTAAGCATGAACTACACTGGCGGAGTTAATAGTATAGGTATTATCTGTTCCGTTATCGGATATATATAGGGAACCGGCCGGATTTCCGGTAGCGGATCCATAGATCCATTTGTTAACCTGGTTTCCATTCAGTAAAGTAAGGTCATTTTCAGAAGTGAAATCCTGATTGTAAGGAAGAGTAGCGGGTATTTGCGGTAGAATGAAATCAGGTCCTGCTACCCATATGCTGCTTTCCGTAGAGCTGCAGACGGATTTTACCCACCAATAATAAGCTGTACCCTGACTTAGTGAAGGCGGGGTAACTGAAGTGGTCGTAACGGTGCCGGTGGGTATTGTGGAGGAAGTCGGAGGGGTATTGGTGGTAGCTATATAATAAGCATATCCATTCGAAGGTGCCGGAGTGGGGGCGGTCCAGTTTAAAGTTGCGGATGTAGCCGTTATTCCTGTTACAGATAAAGAAGAAGGAAAAATACATGAAGGAATGGAAAAGGATATATTATCTATTGCGGCGGGTGGCTGACTATTGTAATAGTCATCATTGGTCCATTCAAATACGAGTCTCAGGGTAGAACCGGCAAAGCTGCTGATATCCAGATTTGTATTAAGATAGGTTTGCCAGCTGGTTTGCAGGCTGTAATTATTGCCTATTTTTATTTTTCCCCCTCCGGTTGTAATTTCATCTCCTGCCACAGGAGTGAATGAAGATGGGACCATCCATACCCTTAAATAATCATAAGAGTTTTCCCCTTTAGCCTTCCAGTCAAAAGAAAAATTAGCGATACTGGAACCTGCCGGTATATCAAGATCGATGTAGGCATGGACGATACTGTTGGAATTGGATGTATAGGAATTATTAATACCATCACTGGAAATATAGAGGGCATTAGGAGTATTTCCGGTTGCCGATCCGTATACCCACTGATTTTCCTGGCTTCCGTTAACAAGGGTAAGGTCATTTCCTGTGGAAAAGTCCTGTGTGTAAGGTAATGATACAGGCGCCTGACTATGCAGGAAGCTTGCATTCAATAATAATAAAAAAGTAAAAAAAGTAGAGCGTTTAATCATAAATAATAGAGAAATTAATGGTGTGTGCGGACGTATTTTAGATTAAATAATAAAAGGTTATTTAATTCAATATATAGTGAATTGATCGTCAATTGATTTCAATGAAAATTCATAACAAATAATCCTGTAAATAATGAGATAGCTTTAAAAGATTATGTAGTTAATGTCGAAGATCCTTTATAAATAATGAAGAAAAGGGAGAGCATTGAATTTGAAATAATAGTTTTTCATCCATGGAATTTTTTCTTACAAATTTAAAATAATATTTTAATTATTCACATTTTGTGGATTAATTATTGAATTTATTTTTGAAAATTGAATGAATTTATTATTAAATAGATTTGTTTTTGGTGTATTTTTTATTTATTCTTAAAATTAATATTTACTTATAATTGATAATAATTATATTTACCTTAATTTTATTGATTTATTATTAGTTTTAACTTATTAATAATTATTTATAATTTTATTCTTTAATATCAGATATGAAAAAGGAAAAAAATTAGAATGTTTTCTTTTTTCTCAATACTTAAATAAATAATGAGGAGGAGCGAATAGGATAGATATCCCTGCCATTAAATTAAGTACATTTGTAGTGTTTAATTTTTAAAAAATCAGCTGTGGAAACAACGGAAGTAAAACCACTTATTGCTAAAGAAATCCTGGAATCTCTTCAGACCAAAATTGAAGAAGAGAAACAGGTCATTGTGCATTGTTGCTTTCCCGCTTCACCGTTTTTAGGAAATCTGATCAGAATCTGGCCTTCCACTTATCTGATTGATGATGTGACCGGGCACAAAAGCAAATTGATCCATACGGAGAATATCTCTATGTTTCCGGCCTGGACGCCGATACCCTTTATGCAGGATTTCTGGTTTACCCTTATATTTACCGGTTTGCCGAAAGACTGTAAAAGTTTCGATCTTAAAGAAGTAATTCCGGAAGAAGGAGGTTTTTTTGTAGACTCTATCAAACGGAACTCCCTGGATGTTTACCGGGTAAAAATTTCAGAGTCCTTTTCTTAAACCTTTTATTGGCTATCTTAACGTTTCCACATTCAAATGATATTATTATGAAAAAATACAGCCTACTTTTCCTAATTCTGCCCTTATTTGTATTTTCCCAGAAAATGGTTTCAAGGGAAATAACGGAAGTGAGAAAATTCCAGGAGGAGCTTAACGCAGAATATCTGAATCCCAAAGAAACACCTTTAAGAGGAGATAATTTTACCAGTTTTAAAGGACATCCTTTCTTTCCGTTTGATAAAAAATACAGGATTACAGCCACATTTATCCCGACTGAAGATGCCAGACCTTTTGAGATTCCCACCTCTTCAGCAAAATCTAAAAGCTACCGGGAATACGGAAAAGCTAACTTCAGTATAGATGGACAGTCTTATACTTTAACTTTATATCAAAGCATGGATCTGCTTAAACAGGAAAAATATAAAGACTACCTTTTCCTTCCCTTCCGTGATGCTACCAATGGAAAGGAAACCTATGGCGGAGGAAAATATATGGACCTGAAAATCCCAAAGGGGACTACCATTGTGCTGGATTTTAATCAATCCTATCAGCCATTTTGCGCTTATAACGCTTATGATTATAACTGCCCCATTGTTCCTGAAGAAAATAAACTTCCTGTCGAAATCCGTGCGGGAGTGATGTACGAAGATATTTATCATCATTAATGAAACTAGCATTTTATAAAGAAGAGGATTTTTCATCGTTGATCTATGAACTAGATGAAATTCAGAAACGTTATACGGCTACACCCGGAAATGCGCTGAACCGAATTAAAAATGGGGAATTGTCCGATGCTTTTGCTGTGACCATCTTTGATCAGGAAAAGCCTGTTGGTTTTTTCGTTCTGGATTTTGGAAAAGATAAATTGGATATTACCGAAAATACCGATGCTGTGTTGTTGCGTTCGCTATCCGTTAATCCTGATTTTCAGGGAAAAGGATTGGGGAAAGCTGCGATGACGGAAATAGATGATTTTATAAGAAAGCACTTTAAAAACTGCAATGAAATCGTACTCGCAGTGAATCAGAAAAATGATCCTGCCTACCATATGTATTGCAAAGCAGGTTACACCTATGAGGGGAAAACAAGAATCGGGCGCAGCGGACCTCAATACCTGATGTACAAAAAACTTTAAGAAAAATTTAATTCCTCTGTTCTTTTTTTACTAGATACTTTCAGCTAACTTTGAGTAATATCAAAAAATACAACATGAAAGTATCTCTTAATAATCAGGTAGCTATCGTTACCGGAAGTTCAAGTGGAATAGGAAAAGGAATTGCAAAATCGTTGGCTGAGGCAGGTGCTGAGGTCGTTATCAATCATTCATCAGAAAGATCTTCAGAAGAAGCTAAGGCTGTTTTAAAAGAGATCACAGATGCGGGCGGAAAAGGAATCGTCTATCAATGTGATGTATCTAAAGAAGATCAGGTTATCAACATGTTTAAAGATGTGGTTTCCCAGTTAGGAACTGTGGATATCCTTGTCAACAATGCGGGAATCCAGAAAGATGCTAAATTTACGGAGATGACACTGGATCAGTGGAATGCCGTTATCGGGGTGAACCTTACAGGGCAGTTCCTTTGCGCGAGGGAAGCTATTAAAGAGTTTTTAAGAAGAGGAATAGATACTTCCCGCTCCATAGCCTGTGGAAAAATTATCCATATCAGTTCCGTACATGAAGTGATCCCGTGGGCGGGACACGCTAACTATGCTGCAAGTAAAGGCGCTATAAGAATGCTCATGCAGACATTGGCACAGGAACACGGAGCAGATAAGATCCGGGTAAATTCTATATGTCCGGGAGCTATTCAGACTCCTATCAATACCAATGCATGGAATACTCCCGAAGCTTTGAACAGTCTGCTGACCCTTATTCCCTATAACAGAATCGGTCAGCCCCAGGATATAGGCAACCTGGCAGCATTCCTGGCGAGTGACCTGGCAGATTATATTACAGGGACCAGTATCTTTGTTGACGGGGGAATGACCACTTTTGAAAGTTTCTCTACCGGAGGATAAATCTCAGTTATTACTCGAATAAAAGAACATTAATTCAATAAGATTTTATAAATTAATGTTCTTTTATTATTCTTTATATATTCATTTAAAACCATTCATTATGTCATCAGAAAAGCAGAGAATACCGGATATACTATGGAAAAAATGGGGCCCTTATGTAAGTAACCGGGAGTGGGGACTCGTCCGTGAAGATTACAGTCCGGACGGTGATGCATGGAATTATACCAGCCATGATACGGCTGAAGCCAAAACCTACCGATGGGGAGAAGAAGGGATCTGTGGGATCTGTGACGATTTTCAGAAGCTGGTTTTTTCAGTAGGGTTCTGGAATAAAAAAGATAAAATCATAAAAGAACGTTTCTTTGGGCTGACCAATGGACAGGGAAACCATGGAGAAGATGTAAAGGAATATTTTTATTACCTCGATTCCACACCTACGCATTCCTATATGAAGATGCTTTATAAATATCCTCAGAATGCCTTTCCGTATGATGAACTGTTACAAGAAAATGCTGGGAGAGACCGTAACCAGCCGGAATTTGAGCTTATAGATACGGGGATTTTTGACCAGGATGAATATTTTGATATTTTTATTGAATATGCCAAGGAAGGTCCAATGGATATTTTAGTTAAACTAACCATTGTGAACCGTGCCGATAAAGAGGCTTCGCTGGTAGTTCTTCCCACCGCATGGTTTAGAAATACCTGGAGTTGGGGCTATGATGATTATAAACCTGAACTGTATGCAGAAACGCCTTCAAGTATCAGGGTGAGCCATAAAGAAATTGAAATTAAAAATATATATGCCAGGCAGTCGGAAAAAGTATTGTTTTGTGAAAATGAAACCAACAACAGAAGGCTTTATCAGTCCGAAAATACTTCCCGCTTTTGTAAAGACGGCATCAATGATTTCATAATCAATCATAATCAATCCTCCGTAAATCCTGAAAATAAAGGAACAAAAGCAGCCTTTTTAATAGATGAGGTTTTTAAAGCCAAAGAATCTAAAGTTTTTGAATTCAGACTTTCAGATAAGGATCTGGAAAAGCCGTTTGAAGTTTTCGATATCATTTTTGAAAAAAGGAAATCGGAAGCCGATCATTTCTATGAGGAAATTCAGCAGGGCATCCATTCCGAAGACGAAAAATGGGTTCAGCGGCAGGCATTTGCCGGAATGCTCTGGAATAAAATGTTTTATCATTACAATGTGGAAAAGTGGCTTAAAGGTGATCCTGCGGAAATACAGCCTCCCAAATCCCGGGAGAGAATAAGAAACTACGAATGGGAACACCTCAATAATGAGCATATCATTTCCATGCCTGATAAATGGGAATATCCATGGTATGCAACATGGGATCTGGCTTTTCACACGATAAGCTTTTCCCTGATCGATCCTGATTTTGCCAAACAGCAGCTTAAACTTTTTACTTTTGAATGGTATATGCATCCCAACGGGCAGCTTCCTGCCTACGAATGGAATCTGAGTGATGTGAATCCTCCGGTTCATGCCTGGGCGGTATTCCGGGTTTTTAAAATAGATGAATATTTAAAAGGTAAGCCTGACCTTGAATTTTTAGAAAGTGCCTTTCAGAAACTGCTGATGAATTTTACATGGTGGGTGAATAAGAAAGACAGCAATGGCAACAATATTTTTGAGGGAGGATTTTTAGGACTTGATAATATTGGAGTGTTTGACCGCAACAGCGTTCTTCCCAACGGAGAACAGCTTGAACAGGCAGATGGTACAAGCTGGATGGCAATGTTTGCGCTCAATATGATGAGAATTGCATTGGAGCTGGCCCAATATAACAGGGTTTATGAAGAAATGGCAACCAAGTTTTTTGAACATTTTCTTTCCATCGCCCATTCCCTTGATAATATGGGAGATGAACAGTTCAGTTTGTGGGATGAAGAAGATGAATTCTTTTACGATGCCATTGCGTCGGGGGATTGCAAGCATATGTACCTGAGACTTCGGACTATTGTAGGATTAATCCCCTTATTCGCTGTAGAAGTCATCGACGATGATATGATTGAGAACCTTCCCAATTTCAAAAACAGAATGGACTGGGTTCTTAAAAACAAGCCGGAGCTCGCGGCTCTCGTTTCACATTGGCAGATTAAAGGAGAGGATTCCAAGCATTTATTATCCTTATTAAGAGGTCATCGTCTCAAAAGATTATTGAAAAGAATGCTGAATCCGGATGAGTTCTTGAGTGAATATGGAGTTCGTGCACTATCTAAAGAATATGAAAACAACCCTTTCCATCTTAATTTGAATGGAACGGACTATACCGTAAAATATACTCCTGCGGAAAGTGATAGCGGACTTTTTGGAGGAAACAGCAATTGGCGGGGCCCCATCTGGTTTCCCATTAACTTTTTGATTATTGAAAGTTTACAGCGCTTTTTCTTTTATTACAGCCCTGATTTTTTAGTGGAGTACCCTACGGGAAGTGGAAGCTATTCCAATTTGGACCAGATTGCAGACTCTTTAAGCAAAAGGCTGTCCGGAATATTTTTAAAAGATGAAAACGGACATCGCCCTTTCAATAGGCAATACCCAAGATTTCAGACAGATCCCAATTTTAAGGATTATATTCTTTTTTATGAATACTTCCATGGAGATAACGGCCGTGGGGTAGGAGCTTCCCATCAAACGGGATGGACAGGACTTATAGCCAAGATTTTACAGCCAAGGTTTTCTAAAAAAGAAATAGCCGAATCGGAAACTGAAATGCCTGATACCAATAAGAATACTATTCAAAAATCTGCTGAATAACTTCTAATGAAGCAGGAATTTTAAAATCTGTAATATGATAATGGTAGTAAACGAGGAGACTGTCTAAAAAGTCTCTTCTCATGCTATTCGGTATTTTAATGGAATAAGGATCAGGAGAAGAAATAATATGTTTCCAAAGGGCTGAAATATCTTCCCTGAATAATTGATGGATAATAAACGGACTGAAATTTCCGGTTTCGGGATCGAGATAAGTATAATCATTGATCAATGGTGCCACTCCCTGTATTTTCAGCAGTCTGATCATAAAAATAAGATGGGACTGGTGATTCTGGGATTCCAATTCATGGATAAATTCTTCTATGCCATTGAAAATGAGTATGTTTTTGTTTTCGTTTTTAAGAACCTGGTTTAAAAAATCCGAAATGAAAAATACCACTGTATTTTTTTTAATATCCTCATAAATATCACTGGTTTCTACCAGCTCAAACTTTGAAAGAGATTGTATTCCGTTGCCTTTGAGGGGTTTTGGATGAAAAGTAAGTTTGTTAAAGGGAAGTAATAGAGCTTTTTTCTTATTTCTCTGAGTATAAATTCCTTTGTAGAAATAGGACTGAAAGCCTTCTTCTTCTGTAAAGCAATGAAGAATAGCGTCGTTTTCCCCGTATTTTATGTAAGATAATAAAAAACCGTTCTGTGAATTCATTAATTAACTACAGCTATTTTTGCAGTAGCCTTATCGCTTCCATCCTCATTGGTCATCAGGACAAAATAGATTCCCGAAGCTACTCTTTTTCCTTTCTGATTATTAAGGTTCCATTCATAAAAACCACCTCTTGCAACCGCAGAATGTACAATATTTCCGGCTGTATCTGTAATCCGGATATTTGTTTTTTCAGCTAATCCTTTGATCGTCACATTTCCTTTAAAATTGGCATATACTACCGGATTAGGATAGACTACAATTTTACTGAAGCCCGAAGTTACTTCCGCTACATCTCCCTGATAGGTAACAATACCGTCGAGGGTCACAAAATATACTTTTCCTGTTTTCCTGTCCACTTTAATATCCGTTACGCTATTCGTAGGCAGAGGAGAATTTTCTTTGGTAAAATGTTGTAAGGTTTGCTCCCCGGTGGAAGATAAATAGTAAACACCTCCGCCATCTACGGAAACCCATTTGTAATTTCCTGCATCAGCCTCTATCTGAAGAATGGTATTGTCCCTGAAAAGCTCTTCCGCAATGCCGTTTTGCTCAATAATAATAGAGGATGTTTGTGGAGTAGTTTCCGTGAGGGCTGCTTTAGGGTCAGATAGTATTCTTAATCCGCCACGGGTTCCAATCCATAAATTATCATCTTTATCAAGAGCAGCGGAAACAGTTCCGTTGGCTGGTAATCCGTTATCCTTACGAAGGAATTTTACAGGACCGGAAGTAGAGGTAGGATTACTTCCATATTCTTTTATAATCATCCCGCCGGGTTCAATATAGGGGCTTGGTATGTAAATAATTCCATCTTTAATAAGGGGCTTTTGAGCACTTCCTCCATTGATGACGGGAACCAGGGTAAAGTCATCGGAAGATTTGTTGTAATAATAATATCCTACACTCGCATTGGAATTTTCAATTAACCCTGCAGAAACAAACAAATTATTATTTTCGTCAAAGACAATTCCTACAGGTCTGTTATAATACTGATCCGAATCATTCGTTTTATATGCCTTGGTAAAGACATTATTTTCCATTTTATAGATCCCTTTCTGATTGGCAAGAAAGGAGTAATTGGTGAAAAATACTTCGGAAGGATTGGAAGGATTGGGAACCACATCAAGAACATTGAAGTTGATGGGATTATTCAGGAAATAATCAGGATAATTCCAGCGGGTCCCGTCAAAATGATAATATCCTAAATCTTCATATAAAGGAGCGTTGTAAGCATCCCTGTTTCCTGTAGATACCCAGATCTGGTCATTTAATAATGAAATTTTATAAGAAGTATTATTATAAGGACCGTCAGGCTTAAAACTTGTCGTACTTTCATTTTTAATTCCTGATAATTGGGTGCCCCCATAGACCTGCCCGCCTAAAGTAATAGCCGTATTACAGGTTTCTCCGAAGCTTACTACATTTTCACTGTTTCCATTGGTATTGAATGTATAGATCCTGCTGGCGTCCGTTACAATAATATTGTCATTATTAACGACCACGTCCTGAACACTTCCAAAAGAAGATGGCAAAGGAGTGGAAACACCGTTATTGTATAAATAAGCAGTAGTCCCGGAAGAGAAGGAAAGTACCGATTCTGAATCTATATGCGTGAAAGTACCCGGCATTTCGGTAGTCCATGTGTTGAAAACCGGAAAAGTGGTATTCATTTCATGGCTTTTCAATCCGGTATTGGTTACGGAATATACTTTATTTCCTAGGATGGTAGCTTCGTTGCTTGCTTCATAGGTCCCGCCTGATAAGAAAAAGGCTGAATCCCCAAATTCTTTTTTGTCGAGATCAAAAATGGAAACGCCATAGCCTACGGAGACTACGGCTTTATTTCCTGTTATAGATATATGATTGATTTTTTTATTTCCGTTATAGCCGGTAGCAATAGGAATATCTACTACATACGTAATGCCTTGCGGAGTTATTACATCCATAGATCCGTTGATGTATCCTACTAAACCTATTTTAGTTTGCGGGTTATAATCAAAGGCAGAAATTTTTACTTCATGCAGTCCGTTCGCTTTTGATAACTTTGTAATCTCTCCTGTGGAAATGGTATAATAAAAAATTCCGTTTTCTGTGGCGGCAACAATCCGTCCGTTATCCCCTTTCATGGCCAGCACATTATTGTAGGAAAATAAATCCGACCATTTTTTTGAAGAAATAACCTGAGCATTTACAAAATGTAAAGAGGCTAAGATACCAAGAGAAATTAAAGAAAGTTTTTTCATATTATGCGATTATGCTGCTATCTATTATCTGATTATTCCAGGAAATATGCTGTACATTTTTATTAGAATCAAAAAAGAAATCAATTCTTCCCAACAGTAGACCTGCCCAGCCTACCTGATTGACCAGAACATTTTTTCCCTGTCTGTTTTGGAAGGTTTGAGGTTCCGGCAGGAAAGTATGGGTATGACCTCCCAGAATAATATCAATATTTTCGGTTTTTGAAGCCAGTATTTTGTCGCTTACTTTGTTCGGTTCATCTTTATAATCATAGCCGATATGGGATAAACAGATCACCAGATCACATTTCTGATCATTTTTCAGGAAGCTGGAATAGTGCTGAGCAACTTCTACAGGATCGGAATAAATCGTTTCTGCATATTGTTTTTTACCCACAAGTCCCTCCAGCTCGATTCCTACTCCAAAAATCCCAACTTTAATTCCGTTTTTATTGAAAATTTTATAGGGTGAAGTTTTTCCATCCAGGATGGTATTTTTAAAATCATAATTCGAACAGATGAAAGGAAATTTTGCATTCGGTAGCACTTTTAAAAAGCCGTCCAGCCCATTATCAAAATCATGATTTCCCATGGTAGAAGCATCGTACTTCATCATAGACATCAGCTTAAACTCAAGCTCTCCTCCGAAGAAATTAAAATAAGGAGTCCCCTGGAATATATCTCCCGAATCCAGCAATAATACATTGTCTTCCTGGCTTCGGATCTGCTGTATTAAGCTTGCTCTTCGTGCAAAACCTCCCTGATTGGGATTTTTGACATAGCTTTCATCGAAAGGCTCTATTCTGCTGTGCTGATCGTTGGTATGGAGGATAGTTAATTTATGAGAGGCTTTCGGTTTGTTCAGTTGTAAGCCTTCTGCCATCATTAAATTAGGTGTGAAGGCCAGTGCTAAGCTTCCTCCGCTAATTGCTTTTAAAAAACTTTTTCTATCCATTACTTCTTGCCAATAAAATTTAAACGTATGTCGGTGTTCGGAACGATCTCAGCATTTTTTTTGAAATATTCTATAAACAGATCTCTTAATTTAATACCTGTAGGAATAGATTCTCCTTTAGCAAAAAAGGACATATTATCACCTCCTAATGCGAGGTAATCTGAGGTCGCGATATAATAATCCTGGTTCGGGTCCACTGTCTTTCCGTTGATCAGGGATTTGACAGGCTTTCCGTTGATGGTTTCAATATATAAATGGGAAACAGGATTGTTAACCTGTGTTTTGGCATAATAATTAAAAAGTCCCTGGAGATCGGAGCCCTTCATTTTTACGATAATGACCTCGTTTTCAAAAGGCATTACCTCATATACACTTTTAAGTAATATATCACCCTTTCCGATAGAAGTACGGATTCCGCCAATATTGATGAGAGCTGCATCCACATTTTTCTGAAGATTTTTTTGAGTCCATTCATCGGCTCCGTCAAAGGTAAAGTCAGCCAATAGATTTCCAAGATTGCTGTTATCTCCTAATTTGCTCAGATCAACACTGGTGTGAGAGATTTTCTGGTTCATCTCTTTATCCAGTTTCTGCTTGTAAGGTTCTATTATTTTTACGAATTCCGCATCACTTTGTATTTCTTTATTAATAGAGATATTTTTCTGGGTTTGCACATTCGCAACTTGCAGGGAAGTTGTTTTACAAGAAGTCAATGCAACCAGGCCAATTCCCAATAATAAGAATTTCTTTTTCATAGTTCTTTTTAATATATGCAAATATAATTATATGTATAATAAATCTTATGTTTTATTATAAATTCTTGGAGTAAATTATTAAATTTGAAGAATATAATTTTAACTTATGAGTATTTTAAAAGGAGTAGGGGTAGCATTAGTAACCCCGTTTAACGAGGATTTATCCGTTGATTTCGACAGTTTGACGAAACTTGTGGAATACAACATTGAGAATGGTATTAACTATTTGATTGTTTTAGGGACAACAGCTGAAGCAGCAACTCTTTCCGCCGAAGAAAAGAAACAGGTAGTTGAGCATATTGTCAAGATAAATAATAAACGCCTTCCTTTGGTTCTTGGAATAGGAGGAAACAATACTCTGGAAGTAAAGAAACAGATTGAAGAAACAGACTTATCTGCCTTTGAAGCGGTTTTATCAGTTTCTCCTTATTATAATAAGCCGAATCAGGAAGGTCTTTACCAGCACTATAAAGCATTAGCTTCTACCGGAAAGAAAATCATTATCTATAATGTACCTTCCAGAACCGGACAAAATATTGAAGCCGATACCACCCTTCGTCTTGCTAAAGAATTTCCTAATTTAGTTATGATTAAAGAAGCGGCTCCGAATATTCTGCAGTACTTTGATATCTTAAGAAAGAAACCGGAAGGATTTTCCTTAGTTTCAGGAGACGATGAATTTACCTTACCTGTAACCCTTGCGGGGGGAGATGGGGTAATATCTGTAATCGGGCAGGGCTACCCAAAAGAGTTCTCTACCATGGTGCAGCTGGCTTTTGAAGGAAAAATTAAAGAAGCCTATGAAATTCATAACAAACTCGTGGAAATTACACGGCTTATCTTTGCAGAAGGTAACCCTTGTGGGATTAAAGTGGTTTTAACAGAGAAAGGGATTATCAAAAACCATTTGAGACTTCCTCTTGTTAAAGCATCCGAAAGTTTATATAATAAGATTAAAAATGAAATGTCCAATATTTAATTGGAAATATAAATAATCAAAATGGGAGTGAAAAGTCGAAAGATTTTTCACTTTTTTAATAAATAAATCTATGACATTACAACAAGCAACAGAAAAAGACATTCCTTTAATTCAGGAGTTGGCCCGGCGATCCTGGGAAAATGCCTATGCGGAAATCCTTTCACCGGAACAGATGGAGTATATGCTTACAACGATGTATTCCCATGATGAAATTGCAGATCATTTAAATAATCCTAATTATCATTATCATCTGGTAATAAGTGAAGATGATTCTCCGGAAGGGTTTATAGGATTCGAACATGGCTATGAGGAAGGGACCACTAAGCTGCACAGGATCTATCTGGTACCGGAAAGTAAAGGAAAAGGATATGGAAAAAAGTCATTGGAGTTTTTAAAAGAACAGACCGGAAAAGCGGGAGACAACCGCATTATTTTAAATGTGAACAAATACAATTCCGCAAGGAAATTTTATGAATCACAGGGATATAAAGTCTATGACCAAGGGGTTTTTGATATAGGAAACGGCTATGTGATGGATGACTATTTAATGGAAATTTTAACTCACACGGATCGGACTTAAAATTCTGTAATTTTAAATTGTAATTCTATAACGTGTGATATTTATTTTTGTGCCACTTTTGTTAAAAGAACCAGATCACTTATAAATAATACATTCATATGCTTGGTTTGAGCTAGATAGCTTTTTATCAGTATATTTTTTTTCATCCTTAGTGTTTAAAATTCCTGTATTTAACGATGCAGGGATTTTTTATTTTAAAAAAAATAACAAAAAATTATTTCTATTTCACATTTAATTGATATAAATAACTATATTTACTGAAAATTTAAACATTAACAGGGATGAAAATGTATGTTAAATTTGATTTCAATGCTATTTGCAAAAAGGTATTGGATGAGAAGCTTAAAGAGCAGGGTTTGAAATACCGGGTTCTTAACTTTGGAGAGGTAGAGTTTTATGAGTCTATTACTCAGGAACAGCATAAAATCTTCAAAAAGAACTTGGAAGACTACGGAATCGAGATCATAGAAAGTCAAAAATCGGCACTTGTACAGAAAATTAAAGATACCATAGTGGAATTGGTCTTTTCAGAAAATGTGATTTCTGTGAAAGCCTCTATCTACATAGCGGAAAAGCTTAACCACAGCTATGGATATCTATCCAATCTGTTCTCTGAGCTGGCGCATACCTCTATAGAGAATTTTATCATTCTGCAAAAAATTGAATATGCGAAAGAACTGATTTTAAGCAATAAACACAGTCTTACGGAGATCGCTCTTAAACTGAATTACTCTAGTGTGGCCCACTTAAGCACCCAGTTTAAAAATACAACGGGAATTACCCCTTCGTTATTTCAGAAAGTGATCGCGAAGAGAAGGAAAAATCAGG
Organism: Chryseobacterium sp. CT-SW4; assembly: GCF_048572715.1. Lineage (GTDB taxonomy): Bacteria > Bacteroidota > Bacteroidia > Flavobacteriales > Weeksellaceae > Chryseobacterium. The sequence continues at coordinate 2,843,695 of NZ_CP183840.1, read as the reverse complement.
CCATGGCAAATATTCAATAGTGTACAGGTATGTATAAGGAATATCTTAATGTAATTCTTACCGATAATGTTCAGAGCAATGTGGTTTCATTTCGGGATATATTTAACGATTTGAAAATCAGTGTTAAAACACAGGTTAAAGAGAGTTATGAAGAATTGGAAGATTATCTGGGAAAAGATGGTAACATTATTCCGGATATCCTTTTTTTGAATTTTGATTGCCTAAATAAGCACAGGTTGGAATTGGTAAATCAATGGCGCTGGCACCCCAGAATGGATAATATGACGATTGCTGTTTTTGCGGAGGCATTATCTGATTCTGAAATAGAAGATTTGTATGTAAATGGTGTCAACATATATATTAAAAAGCCGGCAGATTATAATGATCTTAAAAAAGTGATCTCGGAAGTCGTTATGATCAACTGGCAGTATTACACTTCTGGATTAAATAAAAGCAATTTTATCATGAAAGTGTAATGTTAAGCATTGTTAATATTCACGTGAAAGTGATAATTCTGTAAATATTAAATATAATAATATAAAGGTTTATCAGTAGAGTATTACCAAATTTGTACAAGAAAACTACAACACAAGTTATCTATATGAGCATAAATGATGAGAAAGTAATTTATTTTAAAAGAATAAATTATAATCACAATGTTATTTAACAAAATGAATTATAGCCATTTCCAATTTATAAGCGCAGAAGATCTTTAAAAAAACGGTACAATCATGAAAACTCAAGAAGGTTTAAAGAATTCCTTTCAGGAAAATACCCCTTTAAGCCTCAAACATCAGTTAGTTTTTATAATAAGCATTGGAAAAAATAATTCATTTTGTTTTTTATTTTAATAGTTGTAGCTATTGCTCACACCACCTATTCAAATAATAAATATAAATATTTTACTCAATAGCTATAGCTATTAAAATAATTTAAAATTAAACAAAGTAATTTCTTCTAAATAACAGTTTTATAAGGGAACCGTAGGAAATATTTTTTTCTGCGGTTTTTTGTTTTTAGGATATTTTGCTCCATTTATTTTTACCCTTATAATATTTGACGTAATAATTTTTGATAACGAGATTTTCGCTCCTGCTGAGAAGAGGATCTATTTCAAGAATTTTTTCTACTGCCCTTTTGGTATTTTTAATAATAGCAGAATCTTTTACCAGGTCAAGCTTTTTGAAATCAACAACTCCGCTTTGCTGAGTACCCAATATGTCTCCGGGACCTCTGAGCTGCATATCCACTTCGGAGATTTTAAACCCGTCATTGGTTTCCGTCATCGTTCTGATCCGGGTTCTGCTTTCCGAAGTAAGCTTGTCGGAAGTCATAAGAATACAGTAGCTTTGCTCGGCTCCCCGTCCCACACGTCCCCTGAGCTGATGCAGCTGGGAAAGCCCGAACTTTTCAGCACTTTCGATAACCATAACAGAAGCATTCGGAACGTTCACCCCCACTTCAATTACCGTAGTAGCCACCATGATTTCTGCTTTACCAGACGCAAAATAGTTCATAGCAGCGTCCTTTTCATCAGGCTTCATCCTGCCGTGGAGCATGGTAACATTATATTCGGAGAAGTAATCCATGATGTGTTCCAGCCCTTCCATAAGGTTTTTATAATCTAAAGTTTCAGATTCCTCAATCAGGGGATAGACAAAATAGATCTGCCTTCCTTTTTCGATTTCATCTTTGCAGAACTGATACACGGACACCCTGTCTTTTTCTCTTCTGTGAGCAGTGATGATAGGTTTTCTTCCTACCGGCATCTCATCGATTACCGATACATCCAGATCAGAATAAAAGCTCATCGCCAAAGTCCTTGGAATAGGAGTGGCGGTCATCACCAGAATGTGAGGAGGAATTTTGTTTTTAGCCCAAAGTTTAGCCCGCTGGGCAACCCCAAATCTATGCTGTTCGTCAATAATGGCCAGTCCCAGGTTTTTAAACTTTACTTTATCTTCCAGTACGGCATGAGTTCCCACCAAAATGGAGAGTTCTCCGTTTTCAAGCTCTTCATGGATGATTTTTCTATCTGAAGCTTTAGTGGAACCTGTTAAAAGACGTACATTAATATTGCTGTCTTTCAGCAGATCCTGAATGGAATTAAAATGTTGCTGGGCAAGGATTTCCGTAGGAGCCATCATACAGCTTTGAAAGCCATTATCCATGGCGATAAGCATGGTAAGAAGAGCTACCATTGTTTTTCCGGAACCTACATCTCCCTGTAAAAGACGGTTCATCTGAACAGGCTTCTTCATGTCCTGACGAATTTCCTTCAGGACACGCTTTTGGGCATTGGTGAGTTCAAAAGGAAGAGAGTTTTCATAAAATCCCGTAAAATAATCCCCGATTACAGGAAATGGATTTCCGAAAGACTGGGTTTTATGATGCAGCTTTTTAAGACCGAAACCCAGTTGAAAGAAAAAGGATTCTTCAAATTTCAGACGATGATCGGCTTTCTCAAAATATTCCATATTTTTTGGAAAATGAATATTGAGATAAGTATTCTGTCTGGAAAGAAACTGCATGGACTTAATCAGATAATCCGACAGGTTTTCTTCAATAAGATTAGGGATCTCTATGCATATGCTTTTTAAAATAGCCTGAAAGAATTTTTGATTTAACCCCCGTTTGGTCAGTTTTTCGGAGCTGGGATAGATAGGTCTCAAACGGTTATCCGCTTCTTTTTTTTCTTCAATTTCTATCTCCGGATGAGGCATAGAAAACTGATTGTTGAAAAGATTTATTTTACCGAAAATATAAATTTCTTTATGAACGGGAAGCTGCTCCTTCATCCATTTGGAGTATTGAAACCATACCAGATCCATCGTTCCGGTGCCGTCACTGAATTTTGCGGTTAACCGTTTCGTTTTTCCGGTCTGGATTTCCTGAAGCTGGATTATTTTACCTTTCAGCTGGACCTCTAAGTTATTTTCTCTGAGCTGAGCCACCTGATACACCTTATTTTTATCCAGATAGCGGATGGGGTAGAAGGTGAGGAAATCTTCCACGGTGGAAATACCCAACACATTTTTAATGAGTTTGGCTCTTTCAGGTCCTATACCTTTGAGATATTCTATAGAAGTGTCTAAGGTCATTAAGAATAACGACTACGTTAAAAGGATTACAAATTTCGTGAATTATAATTAAAAAAGCTTCCAAAATCTGAAAGCTTTTTTATGTTAATCTTTTATTTTTGATTTGAATTTCTTCTGGTAATCTTCCCACTGCTGACGGGTTTTAATTTTTTTGTACATCCCGTTTGACATCAGCTCAAGATAAGGTTCGAGCTCTTTTGCCGATAGCTCGCCCTGTAAAAGGGTGATGGGATTACCATGCTCATCCAGGAAAACAGTACTCGGGACAGCACCTACATTCATGTACTGAGTAAATTCATGCAAGGAATTTCTGCCTTTTTTTGATGAGTTATTCGTGTTGGAGAATTTCCTGCCAAAAACCTCAATCGTATTTTTTTCTTCCGCATTGAATTTTACAGGATAATAATTCTCATTCAGTATCTTGGAGATCACTTCATGACCATAGGTTTTTTTATCCATGATCTTGCAGGGGCCGCACCAATCTGCATAAAAATCGATAAGGATTTTTTTAGGCTGTACTTTTTGTACCTGTAAAGCCTCTTCTATTGTCATCCATTTTACCTGTGCGAAACTGAAGCTTGCCCACAACAAACATAATATGCTTATAAAATTTTTCATAGATGGTTTTTAATAATAAGCATATATGCTTACCGATTACTTAACTTCCTGCATGAGTTTTTTCACAAGTGGTGATATCAAAATTAATACCACTCCCGCAATTAATGCGTAAATACCCAGTTGTTTGTAACCGTTGGTATAAGTGATCAAAGCATCATAATTGGATGAGCCTGCTTTGGCGGTGGCCATACTGGCTCCAATGATTCCGGCCACATATTGTCCATATGCAGATGCTAAAAACCACATGCCCATCATCATTCCCTGTAAATTCTTAGTGGAAAGTTTGGTCATAATCGATAAACCTATCGGTGACAGACAGAGCTCTCCCAGCGTGATAATAAGTAAAGCGATGGTGAAAAAGTTCAGAGAGGTAATTCCTGCCGCATTTGCAAAAAACTTGGTGGCAAACAAAGTATAATAACCCAAGCCCAGGAAAATAAATCCTAAACCGAATTTAATGATAGTATTAGGCTCTATCTTAATTTTATTAAGCCATATCCACAATAATCCGATGAGCGGAGCCAGGAATATGATGAAAAATGCTCCTCCGGAATTATTAACACCATTAGGGTCCAATCCTAAAAGGTCTTTATTTAAATTTTTAGCAGCAAAAATACTGAGTGAACCTCCGCTTTGCTCATAAATTCCCCAAAATAAAATAGAGAATAATATGAAAACCAATGCTGCCCAGAGCTTCTTACGTTCTGAGGAAGTAACCTTCGTCATTTCATAAAATAAATAGATAAGCGTCAAAGGTCCGATAGTCCACATAAAATAATCCGTATATTCAGTTTTTGCGACCATTACCATAATGATAGGAACAAAAACCAAAGACAATACATATACTCCGTATTCTTTCCATTTGGCGATAGGAGCAGCTTTAATTTCGGATAAAGGATGACCCGGCTGAAGACCTATTGTTCCAAGGCTTCTTTGGGTAAACACAAAATTAATCAAGCTTATTACCATCACGATGGCTGCTAATCCGAATGCCACATTCCAATGCAGGTTTTCAGGAATAAGATGGTCGAAAAGTTCTCCTTTTCCTATGGCAATACATAAGTAGCCTCCCAATAGCGCTCCCAGATTGATTCCTGCATAGAACAGTGAAAATCCGGCATCGGCTCTTGAATCGTTCGGTTTATACAACTGTCCTACCATAGAGGAAATATTAGGCTTAAAGAAACCGGTTCCTACCACAGTGAATGCAATTCCGAGAAAGAAGAATTTGTGCGGATCCGTTGCCAGGATCAAGCTTCCTACGATCATTAAAATACCTCCCCAGAAAAGGGATTTCCGGAACCCCAGAATCTTATCTGCAAAAAGACCGCCTACAAAGGTAAATGCATATACAAATGCCTGGGTAGCCCCATATTGAAGGTTGGCTTCTTTTTCATGAAAGTTTAATTGAGATATCATAAAGAAAACAAGCATTCCACGCATTCCATAGAAGCAAAAGCGTTCCCACATCTCTGAAAAAAATAAACTCCAGATTTGTTTAGGGTATTTGCCTTTAAAATTCTGGATTTCGTCTAGAGTTAAGCTCATTATAAAAAAAATTAGGTTTACGAAAATAGAAAAAACCTCTGACTTAGCAGAGGTTTTATTGTATTTTATGAGAATGCAGTTAGTTTACACCGTGCATCATTTTCTTTAATAGAGGAGAAATCAATGCTAAAATAATAGCCGCAATACCACAAAGAACCACAAATACCATAAAGAATTCAAATAGATTATGAATTTCAAATCCGGCAAATGTAGGGTTGTGTAAAGGAAGCTGGGCTTTTTCAAACGCTGCCACCTGATCAGCGGTTAATGTGATTTTTTTGTCTAATACATCCTGAAGGTTAACTCCTATTTTCTGAGCCGCTTCAAACTTATCTCCCGTAGCAGGAAGAATAGATCCTAATGTACCTGCTAATGCATATCCTGCCGCATTGGCAATGAAGAATACACCATAAAGCAGGGAAGCAAATCTTTTTGGGGCCAGCTTTCCAACCAATGATAATCCGATTGGAGATAAACAAAGCTCACCACAAGTTTGGATGAAATATAAAAGAACCAGCCATTTTATGGCTAAAAGACCATGAGTTCCCAGATCTTTTACATTATGGGCAATAATGAAATAGGAAAGTGCAATGATAGCAAGTCCCATTGCCTGTTTGAATGGTGATACAGGCTCCTTTCCTCTACTTCTTAATTTGTCCCAAAGGATACTGAACGGAACCGCAAGGGTAACCACAAAGATACCATTGAATATCTGTACCATGGATGGTGGCATATTCCATCCGAAGAAATGTCTGTCTGTCTGGTTATCCGCAATGAAGGTAAGCGATGAACCTGCCTGCTCAAATGCTGCCCAGAAGAAAATCACGAAGAATGAAACGATATAAATAACCCAGATTCTGTCTTTTTCAATTTTAGTTAAAGAAGAATCGGACATAATTAAAAATGCCAATGAAATTCCACTTGCATATACTAATGAATAAATGATATTCTGCCCTAAAAAGAAGTGGAAAATAGAACCTAAAACAGCAAATAATACAACGGCAATTCCAATAGATTTTCCTGAAAATTTAGCAGATTGAGCTTCACCTTCTTCGAAATCTTCTGCGGTATTATTTTTAGGAAGTCCTCCGATCGGCCTTCCGGTAGGTGTTACAACATATTTGTTTTTAAGAATGATAAAGATTACAGTACCTAGTACCATGGCGATAGAAGCTGCCAAGAATCCCCATTTGAAAGCATGGATATCTCTAATTCCGTCAGCGGACTTTACGTCTCCGATAAGCGGACAAATCAGCTGTCCAAGGAAAGCTCCCAGGTTAATCCCCATATAGAATATCGTAAAGGCAGAATCAAGCTTGGATTTTTCCTGCTTTGGATAAAGGCTTCCTACCATTGAGGAAATATTCGGCTTAAAGAAACCGTTCCCAAAAATGATAACTCCTAATGCAATCCACATGATGGTGGTAGCAGTTCCTAAGCTGGAACCAAATGTACTTGCACTGATGAAGAGTAAGAACTGGCCGATAGCCATTAAACCACCTCCTACAATAATACAATATCTGTTTCCTAAAAATCTGTCGGCAATAAATCCTCCTAACATAGGAGTAAGATAACAAAGAGCAAGGAATCCTCCGTAAATAATAGATGCATCAGCTTCTTTCATTAAAAGAGAATTTACCATAAACAGGGTCAGTAACGCTCTCATTCCATAGAAGTTGAAACGCTCCCACATTTCGGTTCCGAAAAGAACCCATAAACCTTTTGGATGTCTGGTGTTTTTATTCTCTACAAATTCATCCGCTTTCGGATTTAATGCTTCAAGATTATCCATATTTGATTGTTAATTTTTGTTAAGACTAGCAAATATAGTTTTTTTTGAGTTTTCAGCAAGGTTTTAATCTGATTTTAAATGAAAAAGCCGGGACTTCATCCCGGCTTTTAACTTTTATGGAAAAGGATTAATGTCCACTTTCTTTCATGATTCTATTTAATCTTTTCAGCATGGAAAGCCCTAAAATAGTTGCAAAAATCAGTAATCCGAAATTAACAAGGAAATAATTCACTTTATTCTCATAGCTGTACCACGTACTGGCAAGTATTCCGGACAGTTTATTTCCTACTGAATTGGCAAGGAAAAATCCTCCCATCATCAGGGCTGTGATCCTTGCCGGAGAAAGCTTGGAGACAAATGACAGTCCCATTGGGGAAAGGCAGAGCTCTCCCACGGTAATAACCCCATAACTGGTCACCAACCACCATGGTGAAACTTTTACCGCTCCGTTATCCCCTGCCATTACAGCAAGAACCATTACCAGACATGATAATCCGGAAATAAATAACCCCAGAACGATTTTAGTGGGCGTGAGCGGCTCTTTTCCTCTTTTACGGAGAAAAGCCCAGAACCCTACCACCAAAGGAGTTAAAGCAATTACCCAAAACGGATTGATAGACTGGAATAATTCAGTATTATACAAAAACACCTTTTTTTCAGGGTTTTGCTCAAGTTCGGACCGTTGTTCAGGAGAAATGTTTTTAAAGTAGACGTCTTTCCCTGTTTCTTTCCGGGTCTTTCCTTCCTCATCTTTCTGAGATCTGAACTGATCGTCATATATAGGAACCTCACTGTCTTTATAGCTTTTTCCTTCCACCATATAAATGTTTTCCAAAGGCTTTTCTACGGAAGCCGGAACACTTCGGTCCGTATAATAATTGGCCCACCGTGTTAACGCCGTACCATTTTGTTTAAAAACGGCCCAGAAGAACATACTGATCATAAACACGGATAACAGGGCCCCGATAGCCTGTTTCTCTCCGGCTTTAGCTTTAAAATAAAGAGATGCATAAAAGTAAATAACAGGAATGCAGGCAAAAATAAAGGCATCCGTATTATCGCTTCCAAAAACATTTCCGGGAACGAACCATCCGATGGCTCCGAAAATAATAGCAGGCAGGAATACTTTTAATAAAATTTCAGATAATTTGGTGTCACCTTCCTGAACGGGCTTCATTGTAGCTGCATGGATGTAATGCTTTCTTCCGATGGTAAAAATGACCAAACCAACCAGCATTCCTACTCCTGCGGTAATAAAAGCCTCACCCCATCCGAACTTATTACGCATGAAAGCCGCAATAATATTACAGATAAAAGCCCCGATATTAATTCCCATATAGAAAATATTATAACCGGAATCCTTATTGGCTTTATAAGGCTCTTCCGAATAAAGGTTACCTAAAAGAGTGGAGATAGTAGGCTTGAAGAAGCCGTTTCCAATGATAATAAGGGCAAGAGAAGTGTAAAATAAAGGCAAATCCTTAAAAACACCCATTCCGATATATCCGGCAGCCATAAGGATACCTCCCAGATAAATGGATTTGATATAACCCAAAACCCGGTCTGCCAGAAACCCTCCGATGAAAGGAGTAAGATAAGTTAAAGCTATATAAGTTCCGAAAATATCATCCGCAGTTTTGTCCGAAAGTCCTAATCCGCCTTTTAAGCCACTGGGTTCAATCACATAAAGAACAAAAATTCCGAGAATCAAATAATACCCGAAACGCTCCCACATTTCAGTGAAAAAGAGAAAAGGTAATCCCTTAGGGTGTTTAGTCTTCATATATCCAAATTTCAAATTTCCCAAAAATAGCTTTTTAATTTTAATTGATAAAATGGATTAAAAGCCTATGCATTATTTATTTCATAAATATAAAAAATCCCTTTTCGGAAATAGAAAAGGGATTATGGGATAGGATTATGGATTATAAATTTTCAAGAATGAAATCTGTCATTTTCTGATACAATTGAGGACGTGTGTTTCCTCCGTATATTGAGTGGTCTTTATCCGGATAAGCCATAAATTCAAACTGCTTTTTGTTTTGGATCAAGGCTTCGGAAAGTTCCATAGAGTTTTGAAAATGTACGTTGTCATCTGCTGTACCGTGGATTAGAAGGAATTTACCTTTTAACAGGTTTGCATATTCAGTAGGGGAATTTTTATCATATCCTTCAGGATTTTCCTGGGGTGTTCTTAAAAATCTCTCCGTATATACGGAATCGTAATATCTCCAGTTGGTTACCGGTGCTACGGCAATTCCTGCTTTAAATACGTCCGCTCCTTTCGTCAGTGCCTGGCTGGCCATATAACCTCCGAAGCTCCATCCGAAAATTCCGATTCTGCTTTTATCGATATAAGATTGATTTCCAAACCATCTGGCGGCAGTAATCTGGTCTTCGATTTCGTATTTACCTAAATTCATATAGGTTACCTTTTTGTATGCAGCACCTTTATAACCTGTTCCGCGACCGTCTACACAAGCCACGATATATCCTTTTTGCACCAGATGGTTGAACCACAAAGTATTTCCGCTGTCCCATGAATTGGAAACCTGTTGGGACCCCGGACCGGAATACTGGTACATGAACAAAGGATATTTTTTATTAGGATCAAAATTTTTAGGCTTTAAAATCCAGGCATTCATCTGATCTCCTGCCTCATTTGGTATAGTGATGAATTCTTTGGTAACAAAATTATCAGCTTTAAGCTTGTTTAACAGTTCATTATTGTTTTGAAGTTCCTTAACCGTTTTTCCGTTTCCGTCTTTTAATACATAAGTATAAGGTCTGGCTGCTGTGGATGAGGTTTCAATAAAGTAATTGTAATTCTTGCTGAAATTTGCGGAATTGTTTCCTTCAGCATTGGAAATCAGCTGGGATTTTCCGTTTTCAATATTAATTTTGGAGATAACCTTATTAATACTTCCTTTTTCAGTAGTCTGTACGTAGATTTCTTTGGATTTAGGGTTGTAGCCGTAATAATCTGTTACTTCCCAATTTCCTTTCGTTACCTGCTTTTTCAGTTTACCATCTTTGTCATACCAGTAAAGATGCCGGTTTCCGTCTCTCTCAGATCCCCATAGGAAAGAATCGTCTTCAAGGAATTCCAGTGTAGGATTATCCGTGTCGATCCATTTATCATCGGTTTCTGTAAATAATTTCTGAACAGCGCCGGTTTTGGTATTGACTTTTAAAACATCCGACGCATTCTGAATCCTCTCGGAGGTGATCAGTACGATTTCATCTGCTTTAGCGGTTTGAAATACATTGGGGATATAATAGTTTTTGAAAGAGTTCAGATGTAAAGAAATCGTTTTTCCGGAGTCAAGACGATATAATAAAGCAGATACTATGGAATTTTTTTCTCCGGCTTTAGGATATTTATAACGCATTTCTGCAGGATAAAGGTTTTTCCCGTAGATCGGAATATATATTTCCGGAACCTGGCTTTCATCGGATTTTACAAATACAATGGCATCAGAATTTTTGGTCCATTCATACTGTCTGGCATGTCCGAACTCTTCTTCATATACCCAGTCTGCCAATCCGTTAATAATGGAATTTTTCTTTCCGTCGGTGGTGATCTGGGTAATTTTTCCGGAAGTAAGATCCTGGTAAAAAAGATTATTGTCTGCTATAAAGGCCACTTTAGTGGCGTCAGGAGAAAAACGGGGTTCCTGCACGAATTTTCCCTCATTCAGACTAATGGTCTTTCCTGATTTGAGATCTTTTATATCAAATTTTCCAAGAAAAGAATGTCTATAGATGGATTCACTGTCTTTCAGTAAGAGTATTTTGGATTCATCATCCGAAAACTCATAGCTCTGAAACTGTCCGTCTATGATATTTCCTTCTTTTTGTGAAGTTTTGTAAGAATATTTCGCAATTCCGTTGGGTTCTATGACCAGATAATTCTCTCCGTTTTTCATGGAAGTAATTCCGGCAATCCCTTTCCCCCGGTAATATCCCGAGTATATTTTGTCTAGTGTAATTTCCTGGGCGGTTAAGCTTTGAAAGATAACAGCGGCTGTTATAGTTAATAAGAGTCTTTTCATTTTAAAAAAAATAGGAATCCAAATATAATCATTTTATCAAAATCCATAAAAAACCTTTTTATATATTGATTTTGGCAAAAAAATTGTTAGTATTATGTTAAACAAATAAATAATAATTATGGAAACAAATGCATACAATCAGAAGCTAAACCGTTATGAATTGGGGGATCAAATTGTATATACGGGTTTTTCCAGCTATAAAGATGCGGAAGCCTGTGCCGAGAAAAAAGGAGGAACATTGGTAGAAGTAGGCTTTAGGGATGGTAATGATAATCCTCAGATTACTGATGAAGCGGGACTTATTGAAAAAAAGCTTCATTATTATGTGTATGCAGGCGAAGAATACAAATTTATTCATTCATCTGATCCGGGTTTTAGAAAATACGCAGATGAATTACAACAAATAAAGTCGAAGCAGAAAGAATACAGCCCGGAAGAAAAGTATTTGGCCAACTTCGAGATTGAAAATACTGAAGACCCGATTATTGTGATAAAGAATGATCACCTCGAATCGGTAACTTCCAGAGAACGCTCCAAATATCTGAAGCATGCGAAAGTTTATGAAATTGGAGTTTCCTTACCCAAATCTTAAATTTTAATATCATGAGTACGACGAAATATTCAAAAAAAGCTCAGGACAAAGTAGGCAAAGTAATGCACGAATATAAGGAGGGAAAATTGAAAACCTCCGCGGGTAAAAAAGTAACCAGCAGAAAACAAGCGGTAGCCATAGGAATTTCCGAGGCTAGGGAAGAGGGAATGAAAGTTCCTAAAGAGAAGAAGAAAAAAAATTAATTTCGATAAAAAAATCCGTGAAAAGCTTTCACGGATTTTTTATGGTAAAAAATTTAATCTTTGTTATAAAGTAACTTATAGTACTCATCAGCCATTCTATCGCTATTGAACTGTTTTTTCACATCATTCATTGCGTTTTGCTGAATCTTTCTCCAACGGTTCGGATCATCATAATACGTTGGGATGATTTCATTTTCCAGAATTTCGTATAGCGTATTAAGGTCATAGCTATCCTGTTCGTAGATGCTCATATTGAGATAATCTGCTTTAGGAACTACAAATGAGTTCTCGCCATGTTTTGCAAATTCAGGAATCCATCCGTCATCCGTGGAAAGATTGACGGAACCGTTCATAGCGGCAGTCATTCCTGATGTTCCTGAAGCTTCTCGAGGAACTCTTGGGTTGTTAAGCCATAAATCTGACCCCTGTTTTAAGGATTTACTCAAAGAAAGTTCATATCCTGTGAGAACAGCCATATTTTTATGGTTTTTACTTTCCTCTACCAGGGTGTTGAAAGTGGAAATCGCTGAATAATCCATCGGGTAAGGTTTTCCGGCCCAAATAATCTGTACGGGATATTTAGGGTTATTCAATAATCGGTAAAACCGGTCTTTATCATGTAAAAGAAGATCGGCACGTTTATAACCGGCAAATCTTCTTGCCCAGACAATCGTGAAAACATTAGGTTTGAAAAGATTTCCGGTCTGATCGGCTACGATTTTAAACAATCTTTTTTTGAGCTGTTTTTTACGGAAATCAAATATGGTTTCATCGTTTTCATCTTTAGCATTATAAAGAGTCTTATCCCCCCAATATTTAAATTCCTGAGCATTGGTGATGGAAGTAATTTCACAGATTCCGGGATATTTATTCCACATCGCTCTCGAAACCACACCATGAAGCTGGGAAACCCCGTTGGCTATTTTGGCCATCTTCAATGCACAGAGAGAGTGGTTGAAGCGGTCATCATTGAAGCCTTCAAGACTTTTAGCTTCTTCCATGCTTAATCCTGAGAAATAAGACATATCGTAGCACAGTTTCAGGTTATGCTTTTCATTTCCTGCCTCTTCAGGAGTATGGGTGGTAAAAACAAGCTTTTCTTTTACTTTATTTAAATTTCCGTTATATTTTTCCAGTAAATAGAAGGCTGCCGGAAGTCCGTGTGCTTCATTCAGGTGATAGATATCCCTTTCAATATTCATTTCATCCAGTAACTTGGCACCTCCTTTTCCCAAAAGGATGTATTGAGCTAATTTGGTTGATTCATTGGCATCATACAGCTTATGGCAGATGGTTTTGGAAATGTGGTCGTTTTCCGGTACATCCGTGGAAAGGAAAAACATAGGAGCTGTATTGAAAATTTCGGGATCCAGGTACCAGACCTTTACCCATACGGGGGCACTGTGAATTTCAATCTGAAACTTTATTCCTGTATCTTCCAGAAAGCTGTACATCTTTCGGGTCCATACCGGCTGTAAAGTCTGATCATGATTTCTTGCCTGATCATAATACCCAAATTTCCATAGAATACCTATGCCGATAAGATCCTGCTTCAAGTTGTAAGCACTCCTCATGTGGGAACCTGCCAAAAAGCCCAGTCCACCGGAGTATATCTTTAAAACTTGTTCAATAGCAAATTCCATAGAAAAATAAGCTACTTTCTTGGAATATTGCGGATCAATCGCATAAGGCATTTTAAAGTTTTTAAAATCCATAATCACAGTTTTATATTCAAGCCGCAAAGGTATTAATAATGAAAATAAACTTTATGTTAATTATTCAAGAATGTATCTTACGAATAGTTTTTTTTATTATCTTTAGTTTATAATTTTTTGATAATCAAAAACTTCTGCCACTGGAAACTTTGGTTGCATGTGTTCTTTACTTAATAATAAAAAACCGCGCATGAAAAAAGCATTTTCCGATGAAGATTTAATCAAGAATCTGAGTTTATACTACCTCAATCGACATTTGAAAAAAAAGCCGATAGAAAAGTATCACCGCACCATAGATGAATCTCCGCTCCATGACCGGGAGAAATATAAAAAGAAGTCCGAGATCTTATTGCTTAATTCTTTTATGCATCACTTTCCCGAAGTGAAATTTGAAAACCTGACCTGTGAGAGTCCGGATTTTATTGCGAAATTTAATGATAAAAAGATCGGTATAGAACTTACCGAAGTGATCAACCATCTTGAAATGAAGAAAGTGGAAAGCTGCTTAAATAAGATTTTCCGTCAGGCTGAAATATTGTTAGAACAAGAAGACACCACGAAATATCGTGGTGTTTATTTTTTGGAATTCTATCCCAATATCAAAATGGATACCCCCGAAAGCCAGCAGGAAATTATTTTGAATATTTATAAAAGCATTAAAAGGAATAGAGTAACCGGCTGTGTGAAAAGCCTGAGAAGATCTTTCCACCGCCGAAATGTTTTCATCACGTATGAATACAGCATGAATCTGTTTGATGAGCTTTGCTCAGAGAAGATCCTGGAGCTCATAGAGAAAAAAAATGAAAAATATCCCTATTATGATTCCACGGTAGACGAATGCTGGCTGGTTATCGTTTCCAATATGAATTCCCTGGCTTCCCGCTACACTTTTATTCAGGATAAAGAACATTTGGAAAAAGTGAAAAGCCCTTTCCATAAGATTTTTCACCTGGAAAATCTCTGTGGGAATATTACAAGCATAAAGTAAATGAAGTCAGAAGAATCAAATCATTCCGGGCATTATCATTATATTTGATATAAAACTATTTGGAAATGAAAGACTTGTTTATTAAACGTTTTGAATACTATAAAATACTGGGAGATGAAACTTTTAAACAGGTTTCCGAAGAACAGATGTTCTGGCAGTATAATGAAGAAAGTAATTCAATAGCAGTGATCGTAAAACACATTGCAGGAAATATGCTTTCCCGATGGACTCATTTTTTAACGGAAGACGGCGAAAAACCCTGGCGCAACCGGGATGATGAGTTTGTGTCTGACTTTAAAACTAAGCAGGAGGTTCTGGACTTTTGGGAGAAAGGCTGGAAATGTCTTTTTGATGCTTTGGCTCAGATCAATGATAACAATTTATATTCGCAGGTGTATATAAGGGGAGAAGCTCATTCTGTTATAGATGCGGTATTCCGTCAGCTTGCCCATTATCCCTATCATATCGGACAGATCGTATATATTGCCAAGATGTTGAAGAATGATAACTGGAATACGCTTTCCATTGCGCGAAACCGTTCTGAGGAATTTAACAGGGAAAAGAAATACGGATTCTCCAATGAAGATCTTAATCCAGGTTCATCACCTGTATGTTTTCAGAACAGTTCCGAGGTAAGGGATGAATACAATTAATGGCTATTCATAGATCGAATCAATCTGGGTTTTTGTAATTAATTCACTATCTTTGCACCCATAAATTTAGGAGCTACAAAATGTCTCAATTTCATAAAACTGCCGCGTTTCATACACTGGGCTGCAAACTAAACTTTGCGGAGACTTCCACTATTGCCAGACAATTGTCGGATGCCGGTTATGATAAGGTGAGCTTTGATGAAACAGCAGATGTCTATGTAATTAATACCTGCTCTGTGACAGAAAATGCAGACCGTGAATGTAAGCTTCATGTGAAAAGAGCCATGAAAGCCAATCCTGACGGACTCGTGGTGATCGTAGGCTGCTATGCCCAGCTAAAGCCGGAAGAAATTTCCCAGATCGAAGGCGTTGATCTTGTACTGGGGGCCAAAGAAAAATTCAATATTCTCAGCTATCTTGACGATGTCCGGAAAACAGACACGGAAGGGATTGTCCACTCCTGTGAAATTGAAGAAGCTGACTTTTTTATCGGAAGTTATTCGATAGGAGACCGTACCAGGGCCTTTCTTAAAGTACAGGACGGATGCGACTATAAATGTACCTATTGTACCATTCCTTTAGCCAGAGGAATTTCCCGTTCCGATACCATCCAGAATGTTTTGAAAAATGCAAGTGAAATAGCACAAAGAGACATTAAGGAGATCGTTCTTACCGGAGTCAATATCGGAGATTACGGAAAAGGGGAATTCGGAAATAAAAAGCACGAGCATACTTTCCTTGATCTTATTTCCGAGCTCGATAAAGTAGACGGTATTGAGAGAATACGTATTTCTTCTATTGAACCCAATTTATTAAAAGACGAAAGTATAGAGCTTGTTTCTAAAAGTAAAAGCTTTGTCCCTCACTTTCATATACCGTTACAGTCGGGAAGCGATGATTTGCTGAAAAAAATGAAGCGCCGTTATTTGACCAGGCTGTACAAAGACAGAGTTAATAAAATTCGGGAAGTAATGCCGGATGCAGCAATAGGAGTAGATGTTATTGTTGGATTTCCGGGGGAAACCGAGGAAAAATTTATGGAAACCTATCATTTTCTGAATGATCTTCCTATTACTTATCTCCATGTTTTCACCTATTCGGAAAGAGAGAATACGGAAGCCGTGGAAATGGAAGGAGTAGTTCCTGTGGCAGAAAGAAAAAAACGCAATAAAATGCTTAGAATCCTGTCTGAAAAGAAGAAAATGGCATTTTATCAGACCCAGCTTGGGAAAACCCTTCCCGTACTTTGGGAACACGAAAATAAAGATGGAAAAATGTTTGGCTTTACCGAAAATTATGTACGGGTTCAAAAAGACTTTGATCAGAACTCTGTCAACCGGATCGAATTTCTGAATTTAGAAAAAATACTGTCAGATGGCACGGTTTCTGTGCAATCTTCTTACGAAAGTTTTTTAGCAAAGGCGTAGGCTTATTGCAAAATTTCTACTAAATTTATTTTTAACATTAAATATCAAGTTCTTATGAGAGATAAGTTTTTATCTTGGGGAATTGTTTTAGTAATTGCTACATGGATAATAGCATTACTTATTAAAACACATTATTGGATTCCGATCCTTTTAACTTCAATTTATGCATTAGGAGTTTATAACGCCTATCAGACGAAACATGCTATTTTGAGAAACTTTCCGGTTTTAGGGTATTTCAGGTATTTTTTTGAAGATATCTCTCCGGAAATGCAGCAGTATTTCATTGAAAGGGAAACCGACGGAAAGCCATTTCCGAGACATCAGCGTTCTGCAGTATACAGAAGGGCTAAAAACCTGAGTGATACGGTGGCTTTCGGAACACAACTAGAAGTAAATCAAAGGAAATATGAAGGAATTAAGCATTCCATTTATGCTAAATCCCCGGCAGAAGAACTTCCGCGTGTATGGGTAGGAGGAGAACAATGTACTCAGCCTTATCATGCTTCCTTATTTAATATTTCGGCTATGAGTTTTGGTTCATTGAGTGACAGGGCTCAGATTTCATTAAACAGAGGAGCAAAAAAAGGGAATTTTTACCATAATACCGGAGAAGGAGGAATTTCTCCCTACCATTTGGAAGGAGGAGATTTATGCTGGCAGATTGGAACCGGATATTTTGGATGCAGGGATGATGAGGGTAAATTTAATCCTGAATTATTTACTAAATATTCTAACCTCCCGAATGTTAAAATGGTTGAAATAAAACTTTCACAGGGTGCAAAACCAGGACATGGAGGAGTACTGCCGGGAGTAAAAAATACGCCGGAGATTGCCAAGATCCGTCACGTCACACCGGGAATGACTATTATTTCCCCACCATCCCATTCCGCATTTTCCGATGCAGCAGGATTATTGAAATTTGTACAGCATCTGCGGGAGCTTTCGGGTGGAAAACCTGTAGGCTTTAAACTTTGTATCGGAGACACGAAGGAATTTGAAGATATCTGTGTACAGATGAACGTATTGAAAATTTATCCTGATTTTATCACTATTGATGGTGCAGAAGGAGGAACCGGTGCTGCTCCCCCTGAATTTTCTGATGGAGTGGGAATGCCTTTGGAGCCTGCTTTGATCTTTGTAAACAGAACGCTTAATAATTATAATCTAAGAAAGAAATTAAGAGTGATAGCCAGTGGAAAAGTTCTTACCAGCCTGGATATTTTAAGAGCGATAGCCATGGGTGCGGATATGTGTAATAATGCAAGAGGTTTTATGTTCTCTTTAGGCTGTATTCAGGCGTTACGATGTAATTCCAATAATTGTCCTACAGGAGTGGCTACTCAGGATAAAATGCTGATTAAAGGACTGGATATTACCGATAAAAGTGAAAGAGTATATCATTTCCATAAAAATACTTTGCATACCTGTAATGAGCTTATTGCAGCAGCAGGCCGAAGTTCTTATGAAGAAGTGGATGCCAGTATGTTTATGAGAGGAGATGAGTTTGATCATCTGTCGGATTTATATTTCCCTGATATTTTAGGCAATGTAAAACAGAAATCGAGGTAAGATTAAGATAAAAAAAAATCGCATCAGGCTTAACTGATGCGATTTTTTTATGCTGTTTTTATTTTATTTCTGAGCGTCTGTTCGTGTCTTGGCATCGTACAATTGGAAATTGAAGATGAAAGTCATATTTCTGAATGAAACTCCATTATAGTTATAGTGTGAATCTCTTGCAAATGCTGCTCTGGAAGGAACGATAATTACTCCCTGTAAATTATACGGATCTCCATTGGCTTTATCAACGAAAGACTGGAAATAGGATAATCCTTCCTGGAATCCTTCTATCTCATAGTAGCTTCTTTGCTTTGCAGCATCTGTAGTAGCAGCTTCCAAAATAGCTTCTTTTACATAATAATAAATAGGATCTGTAGTAGGAGAACCGGAAGAGCTTGTTCCGTTAATGGTATTTACAAGATCAGCACTTGTTAAGAAAGAAACATTTCCATCTGTGCTGCCGGCAAGATTATAGCTCATTCTTACCATCATTTTAATAACATCTTTATAAACCCCGGTTTCTAAGGTTTTTCCTTCTCCTGTTGCAGGCTGTGCTCCATCTCTTTTGATGTAAATAACACCGGAAGGTAGGGTTACAGGACTCAGGTCCGCTAATTTTGTTTCATTATCATCAGAATCATCTGAACTGCTAAAGGCTTTTATATTTCCCTGCGCATCTAAATAGTTCTCATTAAGGAATTTTTGGATGGCCTGATCGTCATAGGTGTTTTGTACCGCTATATCTTCCGGCTCTACATAAGTAGATTCATCATCATCACTTTTACATGCAGCAAAACACAAGGATCCTGCAAGGATATATAAAAATATTTTTTTCATTTCAAAAACTTTAATTACTTTACAGATAATATAACGGCAAAAGTAAAAAAAAATATGAGAATAGATAAATTTTTATGGAGTATTCGTTTCTATAAGACCAGAAGTATTGCTGCGGAAGAGATAAAAAAGAACAGGGTTTCAATCGGGGAATCTACAGTGAAGTCTTCTAAAGAAGTGAAGGAAGGAGATGTGATCAAGGTCCGTAAAAATCAAATCGACTATAAAATTAAAGTAATCCAGATCCCCAAAAGCCGTATCGGAGCCAAGCTCGTTCCGCTGCACATTAAGGATGTTACGGATAAAGAACAGTATGAACTTTTAAAGCTCAGGAAGATGTCCCAGGATTATTACAGAATCAAAGGAGAGGGGAGACCTACTAAAAAAGACAGGAGGGACATGGACGAATATGTGGAAAATGACATTACCTCCGATTTTACAGATTGGGATGATTTTTTCGGTGAAAGTGATGAAGCGGAAGAAGAGGAATTATAAATTCAGCTTTTCAATAATTTCATTGACAATTTCTTCGGGCTCTCTGGAGTCTGTTACTACCTGAAATTGAGATTTATTGTAGAATTCATTTCTTTCAAAAAGATGTTTAGCTATAAATTCAGGGAGATTTTCATCGGAAATATGAGCGATTAAAGGTCTTTTTTCTTTCTGCTTTGAAAGTCTTTCTGATAAAGTGGATATAGAAGCTCTGAGGAAAATGGTTTTAGAATTTTGATTGATGATTTCCATATTGTTGTAATACACCGGAGTTCCGCCACCAAGGCTTAATATAATATTTTGCTGTGAGGCCAAAAGCTCTTCCAAAATCTCTCTTTCAAGCTTTCTAAAATACAATTCTCCTTTTTTTTCGAATATTTCAGGAATAGTTAATTTATTCCTTCTAGAAATCTCTTTATCGAGGTCAATTAATTCAAAATTTATTTTTTCGCTTAAAATTTTGGAAATGTGAGTTTTACCACTACCCATGTATCCTATCAGGGAAATAATCATAATATTTTTTTGAACAAATTTCCGAAAAAGTTTTGAGAAATTAAAAAAAGCCTTATCTTTGCACCACTTAAAACGAGAGACATTACGCAAGTAATTGAGTATCGAAATATAAGTGGCCGACCTGGTAGCTCAGCTGGTAGAGCAATACACTTTTAATGTATGGGTCCTGGGTTCGAATCCCAGCCAGGTCACTAGCAAAAGTTCATAAGAAATTATGTTTTTTGCCTGCGTGGTGAAATTGGTAGACACGCCATCTTGAGGGGGTGGTTTCCTAAGGATGTGCTGGTTCGAGTCCAGTCGCAGGCACTGCAAAAAAATTGAATAAACATTATTCAAGACCTGGTAGCTCAGCTGGTAGAGCAATACACTTTTAATGTATGGGTCCTGGGTTCGAATCCCAGCCAGGTCACAAGTTTACTGAAAAGTAAATTTTTTTCATATTAATATTTTGTGATTTGGTGTTTCAAAGGCTTCCCTCAGGAGGCCTTTGATTTTTTTATGTCTCTTAACAGCATTTTTATAGATTTAAAATATCGGACAAAAAAACGTCACCTTCAGGCAACGTTTTATATTGAGATAAATCTTTTCTGATTTTGCTAGTCTAAGTGCATATTGTCAATCAGCCTTACGCCATCCACCACCACCACGATGAATGCCCGGAAATTTTTGTCTTTATAAAAGAAGTCGGTTTCCTTTAAAGTATCTTCATCCGCGATAAGGAAATACTCCAGTTGCATTCCGCGCTGTTCATCAATGATATCGGCGACTCTTTCTTTTATTTCCGGAATAGTGATTACCCTGAACCAGTCATTCACCTTTATTAAAGTTTCGTAAATAATCTTTGCAGCTTCTCTTCTTTCTTCAGATAATCTTTGGTTTCTGGAGCTTAAGGCCAATCCGTTGTCGGCTCTGTAAATAGGAACCCCTTTTATTTTGATAGGCAGTTTTTTCTTTTCCACCATTTTTTTGATAATGGCCAGCTGTTGATAGTCTTTTTCACCAAAATAGGCATTATCCGGCTGTACCTGTCTGAAAAGTTCTTCTACAACGGTTCCTACACCGTCGAAATGTCCGGGTCTGGATTTTCCTTCCATTTCATTTTCCAATCCGTCAAAATCGTAATGTTGGCTTTCTGTTTTTTCAGGATAAATATCCGTTACTTCGGGAATGTAAACCGCATCCACTAATCCGGATTTTTCCAGAATGAGAATGTCTCTTTCCATATTGCGGGGATATTTTTCTAAATCTTCAGCATTATTGAACTGGGTAGGATTCACAAATATTGATGAAATCACCAGGTCGTTTTCCTTTCTTGCTTCCTCGTAAAGGGAAAGATGCCCGTTGTGCAGGGCGCCCATCGTAGGAGCAAAGCCGATCCTTTTCCCCATTTCTTTATTTCTTTCTACAAAATCCAGAAGGTTTTTTTTATTCTTTAGAACTTCCATATTTTATTTTATACTATTCAAAAATACTAAATATCGCATAATAAAATGTAGTTTTAATAATTTGGTCTTCGGAATTATCGTAAAAAAATGTTAATTAAAATAATGTTGGATGTTTTTTTGTAATTTTGCACATTAAGCGTTTTTTAAATTTAGATAGAAATTATATGCCGAATCAGAAGATACTGTACATTACTACAGAGATGTATCCATATCAGGAAGACACAAATATGGCTGCAGTGGTCAACAAAATGGCACTTAAAATGCACAATGAAGGCAATGATGTAAGAGTTTTTATGCCAAGATTTGGACAGATAAGTGAGCGAAAATTCCAGCTTCACGAGGTGATTCGCCTTTCTGGGATGAATATCATAATTAATGACCTGGATCAGCCATTGATTATAAAAGTAGCTTCTCTTCCGGGAGAGAGACTTCAGGTTTATTTTATTGATAACGAAGAATATTTCAAAAGAAAGCAGTATTACTTTGATGATGAAGGAAATGCATTCGATGATAATGACGAAAGAGCCATTTTCTTTGCAAGAGGA
The DNA here is from genome assembly GCF_048572715.1 of Chryseobacterium sp. CT-SW4. Taxonomy (GTDB): domain Bacteria; phylum Bacteroidota; class Bacteroidia; order Flavobacteriales; family Weeksellaceae; genus Chryseobacterium. Next base: position 2,821,614 of record NZ_CP183840.1, on the reverse strand, counting down.
GTCATTGAAACAATAAAAAAACTGAACTGGGTACCGGATGTTATCCATTTGAATGGATGGATGGCTTCATTTATTCCCATTTATCTTAAAACTTATTATAAGTCTGATACTTACTTTAAAGATGCCAAGATTGTTCTTTCTTTATACAATGAGAAAGATGCCGGCTTGAATAAAAATGTAGGTGAAAAATTGCAGTTTGACAATATTTCAGGATTAAAAGCGTTAGATAATCCAAGTTTCCAGAGTTTTGTAATTGAGAGTATGAACTACGTAGATACGGTAGTGAAGGGAGATGAGTTTTTGAATGAAGATTTCGATAAAGCTTTCAATGAAACAGAAACTCCAAAATCAGAGTATCTGGATGTAGACTCTATAAATAAACTTTATTAAACACATTTTTAATGATTCATACTATTAAAAGGACTTTAGCCATATTCAGTTTGGTTATTTTTGGGAGTGTATTGCTTTATAATTGTGAACCTGATCCCGATTCTTTAGGAGAGCAGTTGTTTTTGGATGGAGCTGCCCAGGGAAATGAAAAATCTTTTGATCTTATAGCCTACAATATCAATAATAATGACAGTATCAGAAGTGATGCATCAAGATTGTACTCTGACTATTACGGAGGAACTTCAAGAGCAGTGCTTGGAGCCTTTACGGAAGGACAATTCGGTATGCAGAAAGCTTCTTATCTGACTCAGCTGAGATTGCCTACATACAGTCCTGACTTTGGAACTAATGCTGCAGTTGATTCTGTTGTTTTAGTAATAAAGCCCACTTATGCCAGTGATTCGGTAACTACAACTACCAATGAAGATTACATATATCCGGACGGAAATGTTGCTGCTAAAAAAGTAGTAAGCACTTATCCTGCCCTTAAATATGGAAAGGCTAAAAAGAGTTTAACAATCAGAGTACACGAAGTTACAGACTTCCTGAATGGTCCTGCAGATGCTGCCTATTCCAATAAAGTTTATAACTATTCTACGGATTTAGGATCGAAAGTTTTTGATGGAAAAGTAAATACGGTAGCCATCACTAAAGATGAAGACGAATCTTCTATATATACTTCAAGTGCGGTAGGTTTCAGAATTCCTTTAAGCTCAAGCTTTTTCCAGAGCAAAATTATTGCTATGCAGGATAAAACCGAGCTTCAGGATGTTTCCAACTTTATCAGATATTTTAAAGGGTTAAGAATTTCCGTGGATGAAACGGACGGTTACTTATTCCAGTTCTCTCCAAATGATATGGAGCTGATCATGTATTATAAATATGACAATACAGACTCTGACGGAAATACAACACGAACACAGACCAGCTATAATTTTGCTTTAGGATCTGCCAATGCTCACATCGGACAGTATGAATACAACAGAGCCGGTACCCCATTAGCTACAGCTTTGGCTTCAAGTAATACTACCACTGGTGATACCAGATTATATATGCAGGGAATGGGTGGCCCTTCCATCGGAGTGAAAATTCCGGATACGGCTATTGATGAACTTAAGCAATTATATCAAAATGATAAAGCTGCTATTATAAGTGCACGTATCAGAGTATATACAGATGCAACAGCATGGAGTAACAGCTATGTGAAGCCTTCCTTATTTACTGTTGTGCAGGCCACTAAAGGTACAGATAAAGATACTTTTGAATTACCTGTTGACTTAACCAGTGGATTGGTGTCAATCTCTTCTTACTTTAAAACTTATGATCTGGATAAAAATCCTGCTTATTATGATTTTATAATCACCAAAACAGTAAAAGATATTGTTGAAGCGGAAGCAAGTAATACAGATAAATATATTAAAATTGATATGGGAAGTTTTGTTTACAGCTCTAATACTTTGGTAGCTTTACAAGGGTATAATTATACTACGAGAGCAAATACCAGGGACCGAGCGGTATTTATAGGAACGGATCCTAACAGTGCAAACAAAATTCAGTTAAAGGTTATTTACGGAACAAAATAAAAAAATTAAAACACTATATAAATTATGTGCGGAATTGTTGGTTATACAGGATTTCAGGATGCCTATGATGTTGTAATAAATGGACTTAGAAGGCTTGAATACAGAGGATATGACAGTGCAGGAATTGTATTAGAAAGTCCAAGCAATGCATTTGAAGTTGAAAAAACGAAAGGGAAGGTTGATGATCTTGTTGCTATTTCTGGCCAATTGAAGAATACGGCTAAATTTGGAATGGGACATACACGTTGGGCTACACACGGAGTACCAAGTGATAGAAATTCTCACCCGCATTTGTCTAATAATGGTAAAATAGCTATTGTACATAACGGTATCATTGAAAATTATGATACTATCAAAACCATGCTTATAGAAAAAGGCTTCTCCTTTAAATCAGAAACAGATACTGAAGTTTTGGTAAACCTTATTCAGTATTTCATGGATGTGAATAAAGAGATTGATTTTCCAACGGCTGTAAGATATGCTCTTAACGAAGTGTATGGAGCTTATGCCGTTACGGTAATGCATGAAGATTATCCGGGAGTATTGGTAGTAGGCAGATTAGGATCTCCTTTGGCAATAGGTATTGGAGATAAGGAATATTTTATCGCTTCAGATGCTTCTCCGTTTGTAGAATTTACAAAAGAAGCTATCTATCTGGAAGAAGGTCACATGGCTACAATTTCTCTTGAGAATGGAGTAGACATCCGCACCATTAAAGATAACTCTAAAATTCAGCCTGAGATCCAGGAACTGAAATTAAGCCTGGAACAGATTGAAAAAGGCGGATACGAACATTTCATGCTTAAAGAAATTTTTGAACAGCCTAAATCTGTTCATGATACCATGAGAGGAAGACTCATTGTTGATGAAGGAGTAATTAAAATGGCAGGTATCTGGGATCATGTGGAAAGATTCAAAAATGCCAATAGAATTATTATTATCGCATGTGGTACTTCATGGCATGCAGGACTTATCGGTGAATATCTTATCGAGGAGTATGCAAGAATTCCGGTGGAAGTGGAATATGCTTCTGAATTTAGATACAGAAATCCGATTATTACCGATAAAGATGTGGTAATTGCCATCTCTCAGTCAGGAGAAACTGCTGATACAATGGCTGCATTGAAGCTGGCTAAAGAAAAAGGAGCCTTTATTTACGGAATTTGTAACGTTGTGGATTCTTCTATTGCGAGAATTACAGATGCCGGATCTTATACCCATGCCGGACCGGAAATTGGAGTGGCTTCTACAAAAGCATTTACTGCACAGCTTACGATCCTGACTTTAATTGCATTTAAATTAGGGAAACATAACGGTAATTTAGGAAATGCTGAATTTATGAGCTTAATTTCCGAGCTTGATGCTATTCCAAAGAAAATAGAAGATGTTTTAAATACGACTCACGAACTGGTTCAGAATATAGCGAAAGACTTTGTAAGTGCTACAAACTTCCTTTATCTTGGAAGAGGGTACAACTATCCTGCCGCTTTGGAAGGAGCATTAAAGCTTAAAGAAATTTCCTATATTCACGCAGAAGGATATCCGGCTGCAGAAATGAAACATGGTCCTATTGCTTTAATAGATGAGAACATGCCGATTGTTATTATTGCACCTAAAAAAGGTCATTATGATAAGATTGTAAGTAATGTTCAGGAGATTAAAGCCAGAAAAGGAAAAGTTATAGCAGTAGTGAATAAAGGAGACCAGCAGGTAAGTGCTATGGCAGACTATGTGATAGAAATTCCTGAAACGTCTGAATGCTTCTCTCCGATTGTAGCATCAGTTCCTTTACAGTTGTTAGCATATTATATTGCAGTTTACAGAGGTGCAAATGTGGATCAGCCGAGAAACCTGGCAAAATCTGTAACTGTAGAATAAAAATTTGTTGCAAATAAAATAAATTTAGATTTCTTTCGTTATTTCAAAAAAAATCTTAAAAGTTTCTTAAAAAAATTATATATTTACGGCTTAATTATAAAAATTAACATGAAAAGGATATTTCTTTTATTATTATCTGCGTCGGTAGCATCGGTATCTTGTTCAGGTGGTGGAGCTTCAGTAGGGAAACCCGGAACAAAAGGAGAATTGATACCAAAAGAAAAAACGAAATCATTTGTTGCAGAAAGGCCATACGGAATGGTGGCTATCCCTGCTGGATCATTTATCTTAGGATTAGCAGATCAGGATATGACAAATACTCCTGAGAAAGCGTCGTTAAAAACCGTTACAGTTTCTTCCTTCTTTATGGATGAAGCTGAAACTACTAATGCAGAATACAGGGTATTTATCAATTATGTAAGAGATTCTATCGCGAGAACTTTATTAGCTGAAGCTGCCGGAGAAGGTGGTGAAGGTGGTGGTAGAGGAACCGGCATAGGAGATTATGCATACCTTGCAAAGAAAGAAGAAAACCTAACTCCTTATCAGGAATATCTGGAAAGTCAGGGAGGAAGAGATGGAGCCTACGATGAGACTAAAAGATTGGACTGGAAAATTCCATTGCATTGGAATACATCAAAATATCCTGATGTAGAATATGCTGAAGTACTTGAATCCATGTACTTACCAGCTTCTTCCAGAATGGGGAACGAAAGAATTTTAGACGTTAGTAAACTTAAATATACTTACCAGTGGGGAGATATGGATGCTGCTCTTGCTGACAATGAAAGAGGTATCAACTACCTTAAAAGTGCAAGCATCGCTATCTATCCAGATACAACCGTTTGGGTTAAAGATTTCCACTTTGCCTATAACGAACCTTTGTTTGAACAGTATTTCTGGCATAAAGCCTACAAAGATTATCCTGTAGTAGGGGTAACCTGGGATCAGGCAAGAGCTTACTGTAATTTCAGATCTAAATTGAAAACAGATTACAACGAAAGCTTAAAAAGAAAAAAACAGAGACCAATGCAGTTCCGTTTACCTACAGAGGTGGAGTGGGAATATGCAGCAAGAGGTGGTATGCAGAACGCAACTTACCCTTGGGGAGGTCCTTATCTGATGGATGACAGAGGTTGCTACTTAGCTAACTTTAAGCCTAAGAGAGGTAATTATATGGAGGACGAGAAAAAAGGTACTTATACATATACAGCTCCAGTTAAGAAATTTAAGAAAAATGGATTTGGATTGTTTGATATGGCTGGAAATGTTTCTGAATGGACAGAATCTTCTTACAATAACTCTTCATACGCATTCTCTTCTACATTGAATCCTTCTACCAAAGACAAGGTTGATACAAAAAAATCTGTAAGAGGTGGATCTTGGAAAGATATAGGATATATGCTGATGACAGGAGCCAGAGATTGGGAAAGAAAGGATTCGGCCAGAAGTTATATCGGATTCAGAACTGTACAGGATATTCCTGAAGCAGCTGTTAAACCAAAAAGAGTTAACAGATAATAACACTAAATAATTTTTCAACAATTTTTAACATTAAAAAAAACTAAAATATATGTTTAAGACTAAAGATGCTTGGATGAATTTCTTCTATTCGTTCGGTGCTGCGATTGTAATTCTTGGAGCTTGGCTTAAAATTACTCACATTAATTTGGGGCCTATCAGTGGTAACGTTGCTCTTACAGTAGGGCTTATTACAGAAGCTATTATTTTCATTATTTTCGCTTTTGACCCACCAAAAACTGAAGAATCTTATGCTTGGGAAAATGTATATCCGGAATTATTAGATAAACATGCTAATCCTAATCCATTACACTCAAATGTGTCTTCTAAAAATAATAATGTAACAGCACAATTTGCAGAACTGGAAAACTCCCTTTCCGGCAAATTAGATAAAATGCTTGAAGATGCTAAACTTGATGTTCAGTTATTCGAAAGATTAAGAACAGGAATTGATAAGTTTTCAAGTTCGGTAGACCAGATCAATCAAACTGTTGATGTTTCTGCTTCTACTCATAAATATAATGACCAGCTCAATAAAGCTGCACAGCACATGGAAAGTATGAATGCTTTATATGCAATGCAGTTGGAAAATGGTCAGAAACAAGCAGACTTTGCTAAGAAATATGTAGAAGATATGCAAAAGTCAGCTGAGCAATCAGAAAAATTCAACCAGGAATTACAAGGTTTAACGTCTAACTTAAACAACTTAAACAGAGTTTATGGTGGTATGTTAACTGCTATGAAGTCTTAATTTCCAACCCATTTCTAATTTAAACTATTTAACAAAAAACTAAAGAAAAGAGAATGGCACAAGGAAAACAGACTCCACGTCAGAAGATGATCAACCTGATGTATCTGGTGTTCATTGCTATGATGGCACTCAATATTGACGCAGAAATCATCCGGTCATACTATGACTCTACAATATCTCTGAAAGATACCCGTTTACTCACAGAACAGAAAAATGAGGATATCTTTGAGAAAACTTTGGAAGCTAAGGCTCAGCAGGTACCTGATACCTATGCCCAGCCTTGGGAAAATTACAAAGTTTTAAAGGAAAAAATCAATGCATTGGTTACTCATGCGGATCAGATTAAAGATCAATTAAAAAAAGAATCTGAATTTGTTGAGAAAGATCCTAAAACAGGAAAACTTATCGATGTAAGTGAAAACTTTTCCGCACTTAACAATAACGAAGCTACTACAAAATACTTCTTTAAAGACGGAGATGAGAACTCTCCTTCAAAAGGAGCTGATGCTTTAAAAGCTAAAATTGATGAAGTTAGAAACTACATCAACGCGACTTTTGGAAATAATCCGCAATTGGCTAAATTAGTATCCAGAGCTAATAAATCTTTGGTTGCTGAATATGCTAAAGGACAATCTCCGAATGAGAAAACTTGGTTACAGAATAAATTTTATCACCAACCGCTGATCGCTGCATTATCCAATCTGGAAATTATTCAGAATGATGCGAGAAACGTTCAGTCCGATGCATTGGCATTATTGCTTCAGGAAAAGGTAGATGCAAGTATCAAATTTACAAGCTATGAACCAATCGTTTCCGGACCTGTAGATATTCAGGCAGGTAAACAGGCTGAAGTGAAAGTAATGCTGGGTACTTATTCTAACAGTAATAAGATTAACATTACCGGAGTGAGCAGACAGGAGAACGGAAAAGGAATTATTCCAATTACAGGTTCCGGTATCGGTGAACATAAACTAAATGGTACCATTACCTTAACGGATGCTTCAGGTAAACCGCAATCTTTCCCTTGGACTCATACCTATAATGTAATTGCAGGACCAAGAGAAGTAAAACTTGAAAAAGGACTTTTACTTTCTGCTGATAAGATGAATGTAATGTATAGAGGACTTGATAATCCTGTTTCAGGATCCATATTAGGTGCTGATAATTCTAAACTTTCATTATCCGCTCCGGGAGCTTCCGTAAGAAGTTCAGGTGCCGGTAAGTGGATTGTAAGACCTACATCAGGAAATACAGTAAGATTAACATTGTCCGGAACTGATCCGTATGGTAAAACAGTTTCCCAGGTGTTTGAATATAGAATTAAAAATGTACCTCCGCCACAAGGTCAGATGAGAGGGAAAAATGTACTTTCTATGCCGGCAACTTCGGTTCCGAACCAGTCCGTACAGGCAGCTATTCCTGATTTTGATTTCCCAGTTACATTTAACGTTACCGGATTTATGGTAAAAGTACCGGGTAGAGCAGGATTACTGATTTCCGGAAGCTCATTGAGTGAAGCGGCAGCATTAACGAGAAACCTGAGAGCGGGCGACGTAGTGTATATCTATGATATTAAAGCGACAGCTACCGGTCTGGATGGTCAAATTGTTAAAAATATATCTCCTATTGTTATTAACATACAATAAGATTAAATACTTAAAATTACATTATGAAAAAATATATTAGCAGTTTTTTAGTATTAGTTTCAGGGTTTGCATTGGCCCAGACTATTCTAAATGCTTCCTCTCCAGAAGAGTTTAGAAGAATGAGAGCTGAGTCTATGAAGAAAGTGGGAGATACTGTTATTAGTAACAAAGTAACACCTCTTGAATATGGTTTCGTAGATGAAAAGGACATTTTAAAAAGTATGTTTGTATGGGAGGTTATTGATATGAATGACAGAATTAATCAGCCATTCTATTATGACAATCCGGACGGACTGCTTTCCACTACTACAAGATCACTATATCAGCTATTGTTGGATGCAGCATTATCTGGTAATATCACCGAAGTTTATGATGATGAGAACCTTACCATGAAATTATCACCGGAAGGGATTCAGAAAAGACTTGAAGCAGTACAGATTGATGACGCTGCCATCGATATCCTGAACTCAGGACGTCAGCTTACAGAACAGGAAAAATTAGAATATACCGACCATATTAAAACGACTACCGATAAAGTAAAAGTTCTTAAAATTATGGGAATGTGGTTTATTGATAAGAGAGACGGGCAAATGAAATACAGACCGCTTGCCATTGCTGCAATGGGACCAGATCCATCCATCCAGGGAAAAATTGGACCTGATGGAATGCCTTTGGCAGGAGCAGATGAGCTTATCGACCTGTTCTGGATCTATTATCCAAGTGCAAGAGAAATTCTGGCGAACAATTATGTATTCAACAGAAAGAACTCTTCAGCAGATCTGTCTTTTGATGACCTGATTAATGCAAGAAGATTTTCTTCAGTAATTTATAAATCTTCATCAGGCCTTGGAGACGGTGTAATTAAAGATTACATCCCGAAAGATGCCGAAGATCAGCTGGAAGAAAGCGAAAGAATCAAAGAACAGATTCTTCAAATGGAAAACGATATGTGGAATTATTAAGCATTTCACTTGATAGTTATAGAAAACCTGAGTACTTTTACTCAGGTTTTTTTATTATGAGAAAAGTAGATTATATCATTGTAGGGGATGGATATGCAGCTTTATTTTTTGCACATCAGTTAATTAAGAACGGAAAGACCTTCATCCTTTATTCGGAGGGGAAGAAGAGTGCTTCTCAGGTTTCAGCGGGTATAATAAATCCCGTGGTACTTAAGAAGTTTACGACATTTTGGAAAGCTCAGGAACAAATCATTTTTCTTAAGCAGACCTTAAAGGAAATAGAAGAGTATACCCATCAGAACTATTTGATTGATGCTCCTATCCATAGAATATTTCATGATGAAAATGAACAGAATCTGTGGCTTAAAAAATCAGATAATGAAGAATTATCAGCATTTTTAAATCAGGATTTTAAAACGCTGGATGTGGTTAAAAATCCATTTAAAACAGGAAGAGTTAACCAGTCTGCCAGATTGGAAGTAAATTCCTTTTTTGACAGCTTATTCGCTTATTTGGGGGCTAATTCTCAGCTGATCAAAGAACGATTTGACTATACCTTATTAAATCCTGAAGAAAACAGCTATAAAGATATCGGTTTTAGCCATATTCTATTCTGTGAAGGCATGGGGGTAAAATTGAATCCTTACTTTTCGGATATTGAAGTACGGCCCAATAAAGGGCATCATATCAAAGTAAGCCTTTCCACACCGGTTCAGGAAAAAATAACCATTAAGAAAAAACATTTTTTATTTTCCATGGAAAATAATCTCTATTTCTATGGTGGAACTTATGACAGGGATCAATTGGGCGATCATATAGACAATTCTGCAGTAGAACAGTTGTATAACGGATTATCAGAATTTTACCCTTATGATTTCGAAATTAAAGAAACTGCTGTTGGTTTCCGTCCTACCGTGAAGGACCGACGTCCCATTATAGGAAGACATCCCGAACACAGCAATTTATATGTTTTTAATGGGCTGGGAGCCAGAGGAATTCTGAACGGTTGTTATTTCTCAGAAAAACTTTATAGCTTTATTGAAAATAATATGCCTTTGCCGGAAGAAGTTTCTTTACAGAGATTTTCATAAAAAAAAGAGGATGCAAATAGGCCGGCAGATTGGGATGAGTTTCTGTTTATGGCTTATTTGCAATCCTACTTCAATTTACTTACTTACCTTTTTTGAAGATTTAAATTCAAATAAATTAATAAATAAATTTTAAACTAATCGGATCATATTATTTTCATCAAAGACAAAAATTCTTTTTATATTATACATAGAACTTATGCAGGGTTCTATGGTAACAATCTTTTAAAAAGTGAGCGGTTTTTAACAAATCGCCCACTGTTAAAATCCTTATTAGGGAACAAAATTTGTGTTTTTACTTACTTGCATATGTTGAAACAAATATAATCTCATTTCTGTAAAAAAGTACTACTGCAATTTTACTTCATTGAATTAACTTATTGATTATTAATTTTTTGTAATTTTTTAAGAGTGTTTTTGAGGAGGTAATTAAAAGATTAATTCACCATGCAAAAGTGAATTTTTATTAAGGTTTTTATAAATTGATTGACGAATGGATAAAACGGATTATTGTTTATAAATCCATCATCCATTTATTGAGGTCGATATCTGAAGAAAGACTTAATTTTTTCCGTAGCCTGTATTTTCGGGATTCGATGGTTCGTACCGAAATATTTTTATATTTCGCTATGGTCTTGGTAGAAAGATTCATTCTCAAAAAAGCACAAAACTTGATGTCATTAGCCGTAAGATGAGGATATTGGGTGGTTAGCCGTTCATAGAAATCCGGGTACACCTCTTTAAAACGCGTAAGAAAAAAAGGATCATTATGCATGGCCAACTTTGAAAGTTCTTCGAAAGCTGCATTCAGTTTGCTTTTTAACTCATCAGTCTCATGAATTGTTTCGATAAGAATTTCGTCTTTTTGTTTTTGTTTTTTCAGGTATTTGGTCCCCAGCACTATCAAGACGAAGATTAAAACAATCATGGTGGAAGCAAACAGGGCGAAAAACTTATTCCGCTGTTCCTTTTCTTTTTTTGTTTCTTCCTGTATAATTTTATCTATCGGGATAGCAAGCGCTTCCTTTTCAGATTTGATGATGCTATCCGAAATGACAATATATTTTTCGAGATATTCGTTCTTCTTTTCTGTATTATTCAGACTTTTATATGTATCGGAAATAAACTTATAAGCATTTTTAATATCATCTTTACGGTTAAGCTGCTCAGATATTTTTAACGATGAAAGATAAAACTCTAAAGCTTTTTCATAATTTCCCTTTTTCGTGTAGAGTTTACCAAACCCCATAAGGGTCATTGATTTCTGATAAGGGCTCCTGTAGCCGTTCGGAAGGTTGGCCGCTTTATTCAGATAGAATTCAGCAGAATCCAGTTTTTTATTTTTTATTTGCTGCTCAGCAATATGAACATAAGTTAAAGGCTGTGGAGAAAGAGTCAGCCGTTTTTTTTGATAGAAATTGATGGAATCGCTATTAGGCTGGGAACTTTCAAAATTATTTATTTTCCAGGTATAAAGAACATACAGGTATCTTTCTTTTTTTTTGTTGTCTTCAATTTGGTGAGCATAGAAGATCGCCTTGCTGAGGGTAGAATTGGATTGTTCCAATAGCCCCAAGGAAGTGTAATTCCGGCCATAAATGGCATAGAGTTTTGCGTTAAGGGTGGAACTGGTATTTTTATCCATTTTATTTTCCGCCCTTTCCAGATAAAGTAAACTCTCTTTATAGCTGTGTAAATTCCATAATAAGCTTCCAAGGTTAATATAAGCGTTGATCAGGTTTTCCGTAGCATTTTGCTTTTCATAGCCTTTAATGGCTTTTTTATTGAGATTGATGCTTTCTTTGATTTTGCCTTCCAGTCGCATCTTTTCTGTTAAACTGTCAAGCTCATCAATACTTTGGGCATTCAGGGGGATTATAAGGAAGAAAAATAAAATGTAGAATATTTTTTTCATACAATAAACGGTTTCGCATTGCAAAAATAAATTTTATGATAGATTTATCCGTTCTTATTTTGAATAAAAATACTATTATTTATTTATTCTCAATGTAAATTATCTTTTTATGGCAAAAATTGAAGATTAAATTTGTTAGCACATTTTATAACTCACAGAAAGAAAGCACTTTTACTTCTGTAAAAGTGCTATGTAATAAATATATGTATAAGTTTAAAAATGGAGTAAATTATTTTTGCAGAATAAATTTTGCTAAGGTTGCCATTCGTGCTTTATTGAGAGATAGGGTGTCTCCCTTAAGAGAATAGTTATCGGCATGTAAAATAGCATCTGTAAATAATTTTTCGGTCTCCAGATCGTTGCAGGCAATCATGGTAGAAATTCCCTGGTTGAATTTGATGCGGTTGACATCTGGTGAGATTTCAAACGTTCCGCTGATTCCATTGCATCCTCCATGCCCGGTATATCTCTTCTCTGCTTTATCAAGTGAGAAGTAGGGAGTATTGGATTGAGATGCCACGGCTTGTCCTCTTACTTCGATCAGTTTCCAGGTTTTTCCGGTGATGTCATTAGAACTTTGTTTGGATACATGATTGCTTTTGCATGAAAGAGCCATTAATCCAATGCTTGATACGGCGATGTAATAAAATAAGTTCTTCATAGTAAGAATATTAGAAGTTAATAGTTGTTATTTTGATGCAGACAGCTTGGAGGGACTTACTTTAGTATGGAAGAGAACCATATTGATGTCTTTTTTTAAAAGAGTAATATCTCCCTTTATATTAGAATACTGATATAGCTCATTGGTGGCAGTAAATTCCGGCAGAACATCACTTTTCTTAAGCTCAAAAGTTTTGTCGTTGAGATGTACAACTACCGTATTTTTGGTTTTATTGATGCTTACTTCCATTTTATCTCCATAATCATCAACGAAAAAACTCTTTTCGATTTCATCCGTCTGAATAGGAGCCACTACAGCTACTTCAGTATCTTTTCCCGTATGAGTACAGGATATAATAACCAGAGCAATAGAGGTGCTCACAAAGAGAGATAGTAATAATTTTTTCATTAGGGACAAGTTTATGTGTTTTCGTTATCAATAAGCAAAATTACAAATATTTGTAATTTTAACTGTTAAATTTCTATAAATTAACTAGGAGTTAGTTTAAAAACTTTATTTCTCTTAAAAGGTTTATTTCCCTTAAAAATGAAAAAAAAGTATAGGAACAGGATAGCAAATGCTATTCCATTATCCTATACTCTTAATATTAGAATATTTAATTCTAATTTATTTCTAATACAATCTCTGAATTGAAATATAGATTCTTCTGAAATTATCGGTATCCGTTGCAGTATCATTATTATCCACATTAGGGAAATAATATACTCGGTACCATTTGTCATCCAGGGAAATGTCCATGGTCAGTACCTCCTGGCTGCTGCTTCCCGTACTGGTTGTCGCTGCACTTCCTCCGCTGCTTGTCAATTGATTCGCTCCGTAGTTTAAGTAGATACCGTTATCAAGATTTACCCATCCTCCATTGGCCGCCAATACGATATTGGCTCCATTCATTCTGTCCACATTGGTCAGAGCTGAGAACCAGATTTTCACTGGAGAACCTGAAATATTTACTAATCTAGGATTGAAAGATACTGTACCGGCTCCTCCGTTGGCACTGCCAGTCAGGTATCCGTCCAGTCTTATTTTTCCACCCAGGATAGGAAGATCGGTAGCATAGTTATTGAGCCAGTTGGTAGCAATAGTACCATCAGCACCGCCACCACCGATGGAAGCATCGATATTAGGGGTTTTATAATAAACAAGATCTCCTAATGCAATACCATCTCCTGCTCCGATAACCGCACTACAGGTCTGGCCACCAATAGTCACATCAAAAGTAGTAGTATCGGGAGAAGTAACGGTTGGGGTTCCTGTGATCGTATAGCTTAAAGTACCGGCACCATAGGCGAAATTCCCAGCTGCTAAGGTAGCGGTAAGTCCATTGATAGGACCCAGAGTCTGAGCTTCATAGGTTCCTCCGTTACCTCCTGTGTAAGGAATGGTCATTACTCCGCTATAAGGTGTTCCTGCTACATAAGAATCCGGTGTTAAAGAGACTCCGTTACAGGTAATAGCCCCCACAGTTCCGGGAGCCAGGGAACGCCCGTCCAACGCTCTCCATTCCGAACCGTTCCAGAAAACATATCCGGTATAGGTAAAAGTGGAAACAGTTCCCAGGTTATATACCAGTAAACCTACTGCAGGATTCGCAATAGTGGCTGTATCTGTAATAGATGTTAAGGCAACCCTTGGTCCTAAAAACCCTTTTTTACTTCCGTCAGCTAATTCGCTTACATTCATTTCTAAGATAGAAGAAGGATCAGGAGTGGTAGTTCCTATTCCCACGCTTCCGGTAGTGGTCACTACAAAATCGTTAGCCTGCTGCGCTGCGCTGGGAGCACCGGTAGTAGGGTTATCCTTAGCACCATCCACATGTAAAACGGTTTGTGGATTGGTGGTGTTGATACCTACTTGTCCAAACGATAGAAATGAAAAAGAAATGAGACTTAGTGTAATTAATTTTTTCTCCATATAAAAGATTGGTTTAATTGTTTAATAAGTTTGTATTGTTGTGTAACGTGTATTTTGATAGAGTATATAGTTATTTTTAATTTCAAATTTATACTGTAAATTAATTTTTTTCACTTATTTTTGAATTATTATATGTTTTTATATGGGTGGTTTGTTGTATTTCTAATATTATATAAGAGCTTTATTATTAATATTATAAATATAATCAAAACTTATTGATTTAAATTATAATTCTTTAATTGTTTTATATGGAATTTTATTATGATATTGTATATGTAGTGAGATTTATTAATTAAATTAATGTGTTTTATGTTTTTTGATGTTTGTTTTTTACAAATTTAGTCATATTGAGGAATCAATTTTTTATTTAATCCAAACAATTTTGATTTTTCATTAATTGTTTTTCATATATTTGTTTATCAGACATATGTATAAGTCATTTTCAAAAAAAAACTGATTATTGATGAATGAGGGGATATCAATTGGGGAAATCGTAGACCTGTTAAAAAGAAAGCTTATTGCCAGATACGTGTACCTGATGTTAATTGTATTGGGACTTTATACTTTATTTTTTTATTTCATAGTTCAGGATAAATTATTTGCTTACTATACGTTAGGCTATTTCTGCATTATTTCCTACACATGGATACTCATTCATAGAAAATTTTCTATTCCGAAACTGATTCATAATCATTTGGTATTCGCTCCTCTGTTTGCATCTTTTATTATGCTCAATTTATGGAAGTACTCCATATCGAGCAGCATGTGGCTGTTGCCTGTTCCTTTAATTGCGTATATTTTTCTCAACCGGAAATATGTATTTATCTATACCTTATATGTAATAGTCATTATTTTACTTGTAAATTTTCTAACAAGTGTTTTTGAGTTTAATTATTTTAGTTTTAATACTGCGGCTTATTCGAGGTTGTCCGATACTTTTATATTTGTGACCAATATTCTTGTCATTTCATTATTGCTGTATTATAAGGATAAAATAAGAAAAGCGGAGACCAGGCAATTACTGCTAAAGCGGGAAAGCGGCGATAAAGTAGCCTCAGCAAACGGATTTCCGGATGAAGATTATGAGGAGAATAAAGAAAAGTATCAGGCTTTATTTGAAAAAATAAGAGATATAGTAGAACATCGGGAACATTTTAAAGAGACGGATTTTACCATTTCCAAACTATCTTCACTCCTTAATACCAACAGCGTTTATGCTTCTAAGGCTATTAAATACAGTGGGTATACTAATTTTACTCACTATCTTAATACCTGCAGAATCAATAATGTGAAAGAAATGATTAAAGAAAATAGCCTGGACCGGATCACTTTAATGTATATCTATACCGCATCCGGTTTTTCCAACCAATCTACCTTTAACAGAGTCTTTAAACAAATAGAAGGAATTACCCCTTCGGAATATATCAGTAACCTTGAGGAATCGGAGGAAATCTGATTTCAGATTATTTAAAGATGAGTTAAATATTGTTAATGTAGTTAATAATATTCAAATCTAAGCTTACATTTGTCCCTTCAAATGAAGGATTATATTGTATATTTTTTAACGGCCTTATTTCTATTGTTTACCGTAGAAAGTAGAGCCCATATCAATATATTACAAAATAATTCTGTTCAGCATTCCAGTCATTCCCCGAAAAGGTCGAATCGTTTAAATCAAACCTTTGAAAAAATTTCGGTCCAGCAAACGGTAGATGATGCTATGGGAAATTCTTCCCTGGAACTGGGAGAGGATGATTTTCAATTATCAGATCTCCTGCAGACCATTGCTGTTTTTGCCAGTGTTTTTACGCTGACTTATATTTTTAACTTTCTGAAATATAAGAAACTGAAACCTGTCATCCCCGGATTTATGTCCGGTTTTTCCACGGTTAAAAAATTTATTCTGATACGTTCTATCAGAATTTAAAATCCATTCTTACTTAATTTATTTCTGCTCATCCTTTGAGCGGGAGCAATTTATGTTGCCATTAGGCACACATACCATTATTACACTTTCAGTTTTACAAACATTAACGATTTATATTTAACTAGTATTATGATGAAAAGAGTAATCTCAGGCATTACGCTAAGTGCTCTCATGCTGTTTATCAGTTGTAACAGTAAAAAAGAAGAAAAAGAAGAACAGGCCGTTTATCCCGTTACCACACCATTGAAAATGGATACCGTAATTCATAAGGAATATGTGGCTCAGATCCAGTCTGTAAAGAATATAGAAATCCGTGCTCAGGAAAAAGGTTTCCTTCAGAACATTTATGTGGATGAAGGGCAGTATGTGCATGCCGGGCAAACTTTATTCCGCATTATGCCGCAGTTGTACCAGGCAGAGCTGATGAAAGCAAAAGCGGAAGTGGAACAGGCTTCCATAGAATTAAAAAATGCCAGCACACTGGCCAATAGCGATATCGTCTCCAAAAATGAGCGGGCCATGGCAAAAGCTAAGCTGGATGCAGCCAATGCAGAAATGAGATTAGCACAGATCCATTTGTCATTTACCGATATTAAAGCTCCGTTTTCCGGAATTATTAACAGGATTCCCTTGAAATTGGGAAGTCTCGTAGATGAAGGAGATTTGCTGACATCCTTATCTGATAACACCAGCATATACAGCTATTTCAATGTGTCAGAACCTGAATATTTAAATTATCAGACCCATGCCGCGGATAGAGGAAGTAATCTGGTCACTTTAATTATGGCGAATGGAGAGCCCATGCCTGAAAAAGGAGAAATTCAAAACATCGAAGGAGAATTCGATAATGAAACTGGGAATATAGCATTCAGAGCCAAGTTTCCCAATCCGGATAAACTTTTAAGAAATGGTGAAACAGGAAAGGTTCAGATGAACTTACCCCTCAAAAATGCTTTGATCATTCCTCAGAAAGCCACTTATGAAATTCAGGATCAGAAGTATGTATTTATAGTAGATAAAAATGGAGTGGTAAAATCAAAAAATATAAAGGTCGCGTATGAGCTCCCGGATATATACGTAGTTGCTTCAGGGTTGTCAGAAGGAGATAAAATTCTTTTAGAAGGAGTTCAGAAAGTAAAAGATGATCAGAAAGTCCAGACGAAATTCCAGGAACCCAGAAAAGTTATTCAATCATTGAAATTAAAAGCAGAGTAGTAGACTCTAAAATGAAGAAGTATGTTTAAGAAATTCATTCGCAGACCTGTTCTGTCTATTGTAATCTCACTGATTATCGTATTTTTAGGGATTTTGTCATTAGTAAGCCTGCCAGTGACTCAGTTTCCCTCCATTTCTCCTCCCAAAGTAAATATTACCGCCGAATATCCGGGAGCCAATAATGAACTGTTGATAAAATCTGTGGTTATTCCTCTGGAAAGAGGTTTAAACGGAGTTCCGGGCATGAAGTATATGACCTCGGATGCAGGAAATGACGGAGAAGCTTCTATCCAGGTTGTTTTTGATTTGGGAACCGATCCGAATGTGGCGGCAGTAAACGTTCAGAACCGTGTTTCTTCAGTGGTGAATAAGCTGCCCCCTCTGGTGGTCCGCGAAGGGGTGAAGATCACCAGGGAAGAACCTAATATGCTGATGTATATTAATTTATATAGTGATGATCCTAAAGCTGACCAGAAGTTCCTTTTCAATTATGCGGATATCAACGTAATGTCTGAGCTACGAAGGGTAAGTGGAGTAGGTTTCGCAGATATTTTAGGAACCCGGGAATATGCTATGCGTATTTGGCTGAAACCGGATCGGTTAACTGCTTACAATATCTCAGCCGACGAAGTAATGGAAGCTTTGAACCAGCAAAGTTTGGAAGCATCACCTGGAAAAACCGGAGAGAGTTCAGGAAAACGTTCCCAATCCTTTGAATATATTTTAAAATACCCCGGCCGTTTCAATAATGAAAAAGATTACGGAAACATAATCCTGAAAGCCAAGCCGGGTGGGGAATTTGTAAGATTAAAAGATGTGGCGGATGTAGAGTTCGGAAGTTCCATGTATGATATTTATTCTACGTTAAATGGAAAACCTTCTGCGGCCATCACGGTAAAACAATCTTACGGATCCAATGCAAGTGATGTTATTAAAAATGTAAAAAGCCTGATGGCGGACCTTGAAAAAAATACTTTTCCTAAAGGAATGCATTATGATATCAGTTATGACGTCTCCCGCTTTCTTGATGCTTCCATAGAAAAAGTAGTTCATACCCTGTTTGAAGCTTTTATCCTGGTAGCGATCGTTGTATTCCTCTTCCTCGGGGACTGGCGGTCTACCCTTATTCCTGCTCTGGCAGTTCCTGTATCACTGGTAGGTACCTTTGCGGTCATGTCTGCTTTCGGGATTACCTTGAATATGATTTCGCTCTTTGCTTTGGTAATGGCTATCGGGGTGGTGGTAGATGATGCGATTGTCGTCATAGAGGCTGTTCATGCCAAGATGGAAGAAAAAAATCTTTCCCCGTTGAAGGCGACAGAAGAAGCTATGCATGAGATCAGCGGGGCTATTATTGCAATCACTTTGGTAATGGCATCCGTATTTATCCCTATTGCATTTATGTCCGGTCCGGTAGGTGTATTTTATCGTCAGTTTTCCATTACGATGGCTTCTGCAATCATACTTTCAGGGGTGGTGGCATTAACTTTAACACCGGCATTATGTGCCTTGATTTTAAAGAACAATCACGGAAAAGCCAAAAAGAAAGGTCCGATCACTATATTTCTGGATAAGTTCAATAGCTTATTCAATAAAGGAGCTGCAAAATATGAAGGACTTTTAAACAAGACGGTTACCAGAAAAGCGATAACCTTACCCTTGTTATTAGCATTCTGTGCCTGTACTTTCTTTCTGAGCAATGCTCTTCCTTCCGGATTTATTCCCAGTGAAGATCAGGGAATGATCTATGCTATTATTCAGACTCCGCCGGGATCCACACTGGAAAGGACCAATAAAATAGCAGGCGAACTTCTGAAAGCTTCCGAGGATATTGATGGAGTACAGTCTGTCTCTTCACTGGCTGGATATGAGATGTTAACGGAAGGTACGGGATCCAATTCAGGAACCTGTCTGATCAATCTTAAAAGCTGGAACGACCGGAAAGAATCGGCAGCAGAAATTATAGAGAAACTGGAAGAAAAAGCTAAAAATATTCCGGGAGCCAATATAGAATTTTTTCAACCGCCATCCATACCGGGATATGGAGCTGCCGGTGGATTTGAATTGCGCTTGCTGGATAAGGCAGGAAGCGGAGATTATCATAAAATGGAGGAAGTGAGCAATGATTTTGTAAAAGAATTGAAGAAGCGTCCCGAACTTGGATCTGCATTTACTTTTTACTCAGCGAGTTTTCCTCAGTATATGCTGAAAATAGATAATGATTTGGCAGAACAAAAAGGAGTTACCATAGAAAATGCAATGGATAATCTCTCTACTCTGATCGGTTCCAACTATGAGACAAGCTTTATCCGGTTTGACAGGCCTTATAAGGTGATTGTGCAGGCAGGACCGCAATACAGGGCTTTGCCGACAGATCTTCTTAAATTATATGTGAAAAATGATAAAGACCAGATGGTTCCGTATTCCGATTTCATGAGGTTGGAGAAGGTGTATGGCTTATCAGAAATTACCCGGCATAATATGTATAATTCTGCAGAGGTGAGTGGAACCCCTGCACCTGGATATAGCAGCGGACAGGCCATTAAAGCTATTCAGGAAGTGGCGGATAAAACTTTACCGAGGGGCTTTGGGATCGATTGGGCAGGTATTTCAAAAGATGAAGTTGGAAGAGGAAATGAGGCCATATTTATCTTTTTGGTGTGTTTAGGCTTCGTATATCTTATTCTTTCCGCTCAGTATGAAAGCTTTATTCTTCCGTTACCGGTAATTCTATCATTACCAACGGGAATTTTCGGGGCATTCTTATGCCTGAAGCTTTTAGGACTGGAAAATAATATTTATGCACAGGTGGCCATGGTAATGCTCATTGGGCTTTTAGGAAAAAATGCGGTTTTGATTGTGGAATTTGCAGTTCAGAAAAAAGCGGAAGAGGGAATCTCCGTAGCCCGTGCTGCAATTGAAGGGGCGGCTATCCGTTTCCGTCCGATCCTGATGACTTCCTTTGCTTTTATTGCCGGATTGATCCCGCTGGTGCTGGCTACCGGGCCGGGTGCTGTGGGAAACAGAACCATTGGTACGGCAGCAGCTGGGGGAATGCTGATCGGAACTGTCTTCGGACTGATGATTATTCCGGGGCTGTATTACATATTCGGTACTATAGCTGAAAAATCCAGGCTGGCAAGATATGAAGAAGAAAATCCTTTAACAGAACAAACAGAACCTTATGAACATGATGGAAAATTTGAAGACTAAAAAAATCTTTGCCCTGATCGGACTTTCAATTATTTTGACAGGTTGTAAAGCTCCGATGGCAACCGTTATAAAAGATGAAGTGAAAAATAACCTTCCTCAGAATTTTCAACAGCAGGAAGAGCAGAATGCTGAAAATAATAGTGGAATGACTCCCTGGAGACAGTTTTTTACGGATCCTGATTTGGTAAGCTTAATAGAAATTGCTTTAAAAAATAACCAGGAACTGCTGATCACCTTGCAGCAAATTGAAATTGCTAAAAGCGGCGTTCTTTATCAAAACGGAAAACTGAACCCGACGGTAGCCGCGAAACTGGGAATCGGAGTAAAAAAAGCAGGACGTTACACCAGTGAAGGGGCAGGAGATGCTACCACAGAAATTGAACCTGGAAAAGAAATGCCGGATCCGCTGGGAAATTTTGAAGGAGGAATAAGAGCCGACTGGGAAATTGATATATGGAAAAAGCTCCGTACGGAAAAAGAAGCAGCTATTGCGCATTACCTCTCTACGGTGGAAGGAAAGAACTTTGTGCTTTCAAGCCTGATTGAGGAGGTGGCTGATAATTATTATGAATTGCTGGCTTTGGATAATCAGCTGGATATCATTCAGCAGTACACGGAGCTGCAGAAAAAAGCTTTAGAAATTTCAAAAATCCAAAAGCAGGCAGCAGCGGCAACAGAACTGGCTGTTAAAAAATTTGAAGCTGAGCTGGCAAAATCTAAGGCAGCCGAATATACGGTAAGGCAGGATATTACGGAAAAAGAAAATAAGATCAATGCACTGTTGGGAAGATATCCTCAGCCTATTGTAAGACAAAAAGGAGGTTTTATGTCCACTATACCTCAAACGGTGTATGCGGGAATTCCGTCCCAGTTATTGGCTAACCGCCCCGATGTTAAACAGGCAGAGCTAGAGCTAAAAGCTGCCAAACTTGATGTGGAAGCCGCAAGAAAGGAATTTTATCCCTCATTGGAAATTTCTGCTACCTTAGGATTGGAAGCCTTTAAGCCTTCTTATCTGGTAAAAATGCCTGAGTCTGTTGCCTACAATCTGGTGGGGGAGCTGGCAGGTCCTCTGATCAATAAAAGTGCTATAAAAGCTAACTTTCAGACAGCCGATGCCAAGCAGATCCAGGCGCTTTATGAATATGACAAAACCATCCTGAATGCTTACCTGGATATTGCCAATCTCATGTCGAAAGTAAAGAATATGGACCAGTATTATCAGTTGAAATCGGCTGAAACCGATGCGCTGGATCAATCTATTGATATTGCCAACCAATTGTTCAGGAATTCAAGGGCTGATTATCTGGAGGTATTAATGAATCAACGGGATGCATTGGATGCCAAAATGGAGCTTATCGAAGCCAAACAAAAGCAATTGAGCACCGTAGTGGATATTTATAAAAGCTTAGGAGGAGGCTGGAAATAAAAAAAATCAAATTTAAACTATTATTAAAAGGGGAATGTTCTTTTTCAGAACTTCCCTTTCTTTTGAAGTATATACTATTGTTGATGATAGTATTTTTTTAATATGGATGATAAAATACTTTTAAAATATACCTGTTGGAAAGAGATTTTGGTGTTATATTTGTTTATGGAATGACGATTTAATTAAATAGAAATTATAAACTTTAATGACTATGAAAAAAATACTTTTGGTGATTCTTGTTCTCTTAGTGGTCCTTGTGGCCTTTCTGTTAATAAGAACTTTTACTTACCCCTTTAAGAAAATTCAGGCACAATCGGGAAAAGATGTGAAAATTGTACAAAATGACTCTGCGGTTTCGAGATTTGCAGGAGGTCTAAAAATTCCTACCGTATCGCCCGGAGAGGAAGCAGAGGATTTTAAACCTTTTGATCAGTTTAAAGAATACCTGAAAAGCAGTTTTCCCGAAGTTTATCAGAATACGGAAAATTACGAAATCAACAATTATGGACTTGTATTTAAATTAAAAGGAAGTAATCCGAAGCTGGAGCCTATTTTATTCCTTTCCCATATGGATGTTGTCCCTCCCGGAGATGCACCGGTGAAAAGCAATGAGGAAAATATTTTCAGACCTCAGGATAAGGCATTGCCGGCTGTAACAAAAGTGGCGGATGCATGGGATTACGGACCTTTTTCCGGAGCAGTAGTAAATGGAAGGATTTACGGTAGGGGAGCATTGGATATGAAGGGAATGCTTTTCTCTCTGTTTGAGTCCATGTCCAATATGATTAAATCCGGAGTTACCCCTCAAAGGGATATTTATATGGCTTTTGGTTTTGATGAAGAGATAGGAGGAAAGCAGGGAGCCGTTAAAATTGCGGAACATTTTAAAAAATCAGGATTAAGATTTGATGCGGTTTATGATGAAGGTGGATTTATCCTTGAAAAAGGAAGTGTGGCAGGAGTGGATGCGGATGTAGCCCTGATAGGTTTTGCGGAAAAAGGGTTTTTATCTACCAGAATTAAAGTCAAAGGATTGGGAGGGCATTCCTCAGTACCCCCTCTGGAAACAGCAATGGGGAAAGCAGCTATCATTATGCAGCGACTGGAGCAGCATCAGATGAAGCCCACCATTACACCGCTTATTAATAATTTCTTTGATAATATTGGAGGAACCATGCCTTTTACCAACCGGTTGGCTATTGCCAATAAATGGCTTTTAGAACCGGTTTTACTATCCCAGCTTACAAAGAGCAACTCTACGAATGCATTGGTACGTACGACCACGGCACTTACGATGATGAAAGGAAGTGATGCTTCGAATGTATTGTCACCGGAAGTGGAATTTGTAGTAAACTTCAGGTTGTTACCGGGAACTACTTTACAGGATGTAAAAGATCATATTGCAAAAGCAACCAAAGGATTTGATGTGGTAGTGGAAGATATCAATGCCCGTGAAGCTTCTTCGGTTTCCCCTTCTGATACCAAAGCGTATAAGATTATGGAAGAAAGCCTTAAAGAAGTTCATCCCGAAGTTCTTGTTACTCCTTATTTAACGGTGGGAGGAACGGATGCTTATAAATATCAGATTGTCAGCAATCATATTTACAGGTTTATTCCGGCGAAGATCAATCATTCCGAACAGCAGAGCATCCATAGCACGAATGAATATATAAGTATTGATAATTATATGAGAATGATTCATTACTTTGAATACATTATGAAAAACTATGATAGATAAGCAGTTAATATAAAATAAATAAAAAGAACGGAAATTTTTTCCGTTCTTTTTTTTAATGCGTCAAGTTTTGTCGCATTAACGGAATAGCTTCGCATTATCAAATACCAAGCTATGGAATTACCATTTTATTTAAGTTGTGAAGAGTTTAAAAAACGTTATTACGATGATCTTGAGATCTGGTTTGAAAATGATCGTAACGCCACAGAAATAGATTTTCTTATAAACCTTTCAGAGCTTTATAAACCTTATTTATATTATAATTTTGCGGAAAATAATCTGCAGGTGGATGCTACCGTTAAAGTAAAGGAATATGCTTTTTCATCATTTGATAATTTTGGAATTTCCTATCTGGAAAAAAAGCATAAAAATGTCAATACCCACATCCATATTACTTCGGAATGGAAAGCTGTTTCCATGATGGAATATGCACAATATGTTTTGGATAAAATAAATAAACATCTTGTCCGTTCTTACGGGTTTCCTGAGAAAAATGTTCATGACTATATCAATGATTATGAAGTAATTGCATCTGCTGAGAAAGTAGGATATAAGCTGGATTATAATACCCACCAGCTACTTCTTCCTTTTTTGAAAGCTTACCTGCCTCATTATGGACAAACAGTGGATATTTCTCTTTATAAAGAATTCTATATTTCTGTTGTTGAAATTGCCCACTTTATCGATAGGAAGTTGCATTCCGTTAAAGCATTTGAACATAGCATTTACTGTAAATTGAGATCTGAAGCTAAAATGGGATTACAAATGAAACATCATTTTTTAACTATATTTAATTAAAAATAGGCTGTCTTTAAAGAGGCAGCCTGTTTTTTATATTAAAGATAACCATATATATAATCTATTCTTCCTCCAGGGGGCACTCTATCAGATTTTTGTATATTTGTGAGCACACAAAACTTAAGACGGACTACTTGGCTCATATTATATTGTTAATAATATGAAATACTTTTATATGTTAATTTATTTAGAGCAAAGATTGATAGGAAGTACACTCCGTGTACCTGCTTTTCATCTTGTAATATTATTATGGAGATGGGCTGTACCGGATATCCTGTCAGGTATTGTAAGAGGTCCTATTCTTACTTTTATACAGCTCCAGAGAATAATTTTTGCAGAAAATTCTAAAATATTATATCCCTATTTTTATTCAATACTTTTATTAAAGAATGAAAAACCAATAAAATTCTTTTTTGAAAAAACCTTCCTAAGGCATGTTATTCGCATGAACTTCAGGCTTAGGTCCAATTTTATAAGATTCCCCCTTTTTATTAAACGGAGTATTTACAGGAAATTGATTATGTTGAATAACAGCTTGTATCAATTTAGAAATAGTGAAAAACCTCTTAAGTTATTTTTTCGGATTAAGTGAATTATGATTGAACTCTCATAATTGAATTATATTTCAGTATTAAATTTGATAAAATACTGGAAGATAGATTGTAGTAATTTTTAAAGACCAAAAAATACCACTTCATATGTTAATCGACTTAGAAAAAAAACTAATTAAAAAAGCGGCTGCAGGGCTGGTGCTAACCTTTACGAGTTTAGCTATTGCTGAATTTTTTTTAGGAAATGAATTTATTTCCTTGATTTCTTTAATAGTTCTCGGATGGACTATTGTTATCATATTTAAAATTTCAAAAGAAGGACCTATCAGAAACTCTATTTTCTGGGGTATTATAGCGTTGATTCTTTATTTTTCGATATTATGCCACTATTATTCTGTAGACTTTCAATATGTAATTATCTTTGCTCTTATTTTAGTATATTCCTCTATTCTTTTTAAAGGGTTGAAAATATTTATTATATATAGCATTATACTGGTGTTGTATACTGTTTTGATGTATCTTCTCAGGGAAAATATTTATTTTGTAAAGTCGCCCTATCCGGATACTTCATCAATTATACTGTCGCTGCGGATATTCTCTTATTTATTAATTCTTTATTTTTTATATGCTTTATTTGTCTATTATAGAGATAAAAATCAGTTGTTTCAATTGCAAAAGGAGATAGAAAAAGATGGAGAACTAGCGTCATCCAGGGATATTAAAGAACTTTTTGATGCGATTTCCAGGAAAGATAATTCTTTTATGCCTCTTTTTTTAAAATATTATCCTAACTTCATGCCAGCTATTCTGTCCATTAATCCTCAGATTAGTAATAATGAAGTAGAAGTTTGTGCTTTGCTGAAATTGGGACTCACTACTAATGAAATTGCCATTGCTACCAATTCTTCCTATAAAGCTATAGAATCTGCCCGGTTTCGTATCAGAAAAAAATTGAATTTAAACACTCGTGATAACCTTACCGCTTATTTTAATTCCCTTTCATAAAACTGTAAGGTTACTTATTTTCTACGTTCCTGGCTTGGATGAAATGCGTATTTCAATAAAACAGGAATTATTTAAATTATTGATAATCAATAATGAGGGATAATAAGGGGGGCTCGACGGGAATAAAAGGGGGTCTCAACATGAATTAAAGGGGAGAGCAGGTTTCGTCTGAAAAACCAAAGCGGGTACTTTTGCCGTCTTATATCAAGATAGAGTGAAAGACCTGCGAAAAATAAAAAATTTGAAACCGTATGTTAGCCTTTGGGTTAATGTATGGTGTTTCCTGTTTTTATTAGTTGGGTCATCTATTTCTGCTCAATCTGCCAATGAAACTCCTGAGACTACGGTTTCAGGAGAAAATCAGGCTTCCCCCGATTCTTCTTACGTTTCTGTTACCGGTACCTCATATTCTTCGAAAGCCCTCATCGTTATTAAAGAAGGAACTGTTATTTCCGGATTGGGACATCTTAAAAATGAAAATAAAGAAGTTCAGATTGTTCATACACCCGTAAAGAAAAAGGAGGAATTAGTAAGAAATAAAAAGACTAAACCGGTTAAGGTAGTTGAGGGTAAGAAGAAAATTATAAAAGAGGAGATATATGTACAGGCTCCGGTTTCTAAGTTTTATAATATAAAAATCAATGCACAGACTTTTATTTCCCAGGCTTTTATAAGTTCTGATAAGAGCAGAAGTGAATATCACTGGGGAATAGAGATTCTGAATAAGTCTATTTCAGATTTTAGGTTGATAGCACATAAAAAGGTGAAGTATGGATATTCGGATAATTCATTCGCTTCTCCTGAAATAATTAATGGTGGCCCCAGGGCTCCACCTTATACCTAAGCTATATAACCACTTTATACAAATATGAAATAACTATATGATTCTAAAATACAGAAATAAAACAATGAAAAAAAATATAACATTCCTATCCTTACTTATGTTTTCTGCTGCTGCTTTCGGGCAAGTGGGAATTAACACTACTAATCCACAAACTGTTTTACATGTAGATGGTGCTAAAGATAATGCTGAAACAGGAGTTCCCACTGCTGCTCAGCAGGTGAATGATTTTGTAGTAACGAGTACCGGAAGCGTGGGAATAGGAACTGCCACTCCCGATCCTTCTTCTATCTTAGAAATGAATGTTAGCGAATTAGCTGACGGAAGTAAAAAAGGGTTTTTAGGACCAAGGGTTGCCTTAACATCTATTACAGATACAGCCACTATTGCAAATCCTGCGGTAGGTTTGCTGGTGTATAACCTGGGAACTGTTTCTACATTTACCTATACCGGATATGTTTTCTGGAACGGTTCGGAATGGAGAGCATTGGACGGGCGTTCCCTGGCTCCCGGGACCATTGGAGCCATTACCTGTAACGGGGTTTCTTTAACACCGGACTCTTATGTAGCAGGAACACCTTATAGCGGAGTAATGACCATTCCTTACACAGGAGGTAACGGAGGAACCTATGAAACCCAGACTCTGGGTCCTATCAATGGACTTACCGCTACCTTGGTAGCTGGAAACTTTGCCTATGGAGCAGGATCTTTAAACTATACGATCACAGGAACCCCAACCGTTACTTCTCCCGATACCACTACTTTTGATGTAACATTGGGCGGACGTACTTGTAGTGCTATTGTAGGAGCAGGAGATGGTATTGCATTAGGAGATCTTGTTTACTATAAAACCCCTAATATCGATGCTTCCATTGGTGGTGGTGGTGCTGATGGTACCACAGCTACTTACTGGTTAAGTAACTATACAACCGATCTTCCTATCCTGGGTGGAAAAATAAGACTGGACGGATACCTGACAGGCAGTGCCAACGGAGGAGCCGGTACAGTATCTTTCAATCCTAGATTAGTAAATATCTCTGATTCCCCCGTGAAAATCTGGTTCTCAGCTCTGACCAATGTGGACAGAATGAATGGTGCCAATATCGTATTGGCATCCAATGGAGGATGGGTAAACCTTGATAACGGTATTTACTTAAACTACGGAGCTAATCAATTGACAAGCAGTGGAGGAAGTGCGGCGACAACCAGTACGGGAAGTAGCAGCCAGGAGGTACTGACCATGGACATTTCCCTGGATGACAAATGGTACCGAGTATATTATTTCCCTAATATAGATAATAATGATACGGCTGATACGGCTGATAACTTCAGAAGAATTTATATCTCAATTCAAAGACTATATTAAAATGAGAAAATAATATAAACAATACGCGAAAAACTTTTGTGAAGTTCTTCTTATAGCGTTCAGTTCTTAAAAATTTTATCCTGTGTGAGCCAAGTAAAATTTCGGATAGAATTTTTAAGAGATTAAAGCATAAGTATGGTTATCCATATTTATGCTTTTTTTTTGTAAACCTGCGAAAGTGTGCCGGAAGTTCTCTTATAAAAGGTTTCTGCATTCATACTGCATAGTCAAAAAATATAATTCACTGATAAAGGGTATTGGTAATGAGTATTTTATTGAGTTCAATAAAAAAAATAATTCCATTTAACAGTGAATTATTTGATTGTTTTTAGAAGATATCTTTGCGGAAATAATAAATCAGAATTATAATTTACATTAAATAAATTCTTAATTATTTACTGTTTTGTATTAAATATAAAACATGCGTAAAGAACCAATATCAGGTTTGACGCTCCCTAGGAAAAATCTAAAATCTAAATATACTTTAAGAATGAAAAGAAAAATTTTATCTACTGGCTTTATGGTAATGGTGCTTATGAATGCTAAGGCACAAGTCGGGGTGAACACCAATACGCCTCATACGAATGCTGTTTTAGAATTAAAACCAAACAATAAGTCCAATCCTGCGGCTAAAACTTTTATTCTTCCTCAGCTCCCTGATCAGAAAACCGGAGGTATTACTCCCGAATCCAATGGTTCCAATATTACGGCAACCAATCAGCTGGATAACGGAATGATGTATTTTAATACGGACACCGGCTGTATAGATTATTGGGTAGCTTCCAAAAGCAGCTGGAATTCTTTATGTGGTAATCCGCCTGCTGCAAAAATAACGACTATCACCAATGATTTGGAAGATTATACCTATACCTTTAATCCGGTAGCGGGTACGCGTACACCTCCTGAAATTGATCTTTTAGCAGAAGTAGCAAGTGCCGGAGGTATGGTCATTACCACTTCCGAAGCGACACAAAATACCAATGGGGTAGAATATAATTTTCACAATCACTTATATGCGGGAAGCCAGGTAGTAAGACAAATCGCACAGGGATATCCTGAAACTACCGGAACTTTTGAATATAAAGCACTGTATGATTCTGATGGGGATGGAGTAGTGGACAGGCATGTTACCAATAAAAACGGGAAACCTTATACCTTTAGAGTAAAATATCAGGAAGTTATTCCAAACCAGAATAAAGGACTTGCATCTGCACAAAGGACGCCGGGGTTTTCAAACCCGAGCTTTGTCATGAGATTGGATGATCTTACGATCCCTGTAAAAGCCGGTGAAAAGTTAGATGCGACTTATGTAATCAATATCGATAATATGGATAATGCATTTGCAGGAAGTTTTGCTTTCCCTGCTATTACGAATGCGACAGAGGTTCCTGCCAGCTTATTTAGTCTTACAGGTTCGTATGTGAATAAAAATTCCTCGGGAGACATTCTCAATACGGGAACACTGGACACTACATTAAGAGATAAAAATCCGGTTCAGAACAGAGGAACAGATCTTACGACCACCGGATTGAAACAGTCTATTGTAGTTACGATCACTTACATCAATAAAGGTACCTCTACAGTGGATTTTTCAGTAGCTGCTGTACAGGATATTAATTATGCGGCATCAGCTTACCACTTTACTGTTTCTTCCGCATCTGTTACTTACACGACAACTAATCCTGGAGTTTGACTATATATGGAAGGTTCATTAATGAAAACGGTTTTTTGAAGTAAATGATAAAAAGTTAATGAACCGCAAATCCCCAAAGATTTCTTTGGGGATTTTGTTTTTTATATTTAAAAGAAATTGGTTGAAAACTAATATGTTATTGTCCTTTTATCCTATTGAAATACAAGAATAAAAAAATGCAATCTAAGTATTACTTAATTGCATTTTAATTTGCAGAGAGGAAGGGATTCGAACCCTCGA
Source organism: Chryseobacterium sp. CT-SW4 (assembly GCF_048572715.1). GTDB lineage: Bacteria > Bacteroidota > Bacteroidia > Flavobacteriales > Weeksellaceae > Chryseobacterium. Next base: position 2,791,274 of record NZ_CP183840.1, on the reverse strand, counting down.
TACAGTTACCCGTATACTACCTTTCCAGGGTAGCTCCTTCAACCACTCGGACACCTCTCTGTTTGAGATTGCAAAAATAGATTATTTTCTGGAATTACCAAAGAATTATTAAAATTACTTGGTAAATTCTCCACACAGGCTTTTAGAAAAGTTTTCAGCAAAGGTTCCGGTGTAGTTGGGATTGTCCAGTAAATGCATAGCTTTAGTAATAGCACTCTCGGCTGTAATATCTTTACCGCTTATAGCGCCTATTTTGGAGAATATATTGCTGTTTTCATATTTCCCAAAGGAAATTCCCCCTGAGATACACTGACTTACCACAACAATCTCCGTTCCGTTATTCCGGACTTCCTGCAGGGTTTTCTGGGTTTTTTCATTGTTAAAAATAGTTCCTGAGCCGAAAACCTGTAAAATAAGGACTTTCATTTTTGGAACTTCTTTAAAATGACTTAAATTCATGCCCGGGAAAATTCTCCAGAACAGAATGTCTTCGGAAATATGATCATCCACATGGAAAGGAACCGGTGATTTAGAGCGGTACAGATTTTCCTTAATAATATTGAGATGAACACCCGATTGTCCTAAAATAGGGTAATTGGGACTTGCATAGGCATCAAAATATTCCGCTGAATATTTCAATGTTCTGTTCCCGCGTAATAATTTATATTCGAAGTAGATGGCTACCTCCTGAATCACAGCTTCGTTTTCTTCATATAAACTTGCATAGTAAAGGCTCGTAAGAAGATTTTCCTTGGCATCCGTCCTTAAATCCCCGATAGGAAGCTGGGAACCGGTCAGTATAACAGGCTTGGTTAATCCTTTCAGCATAAAGCTTAATGCCGAAGCCGTATAAGACATCGTATCCGTTCCGTGAAGAATTAAAAAACCATCATATAACTCATAATTCTCTAAAATATAATTAGCGATAATTTTCCATTGCTGAGGTCCCATATCCGAAGAATCCAGCGGCTGGGCGAAAGGATGAACGGAAACTTCACATTCCATAAGGTTCATTTCCGGCATTTTTTCGAATATATTTCCAAAATCAAAAGCGCGGAGACTCCCGGTTTCGTAATCTTTTTCCATTCCAATGGTTCCACCGGTATATATAAGCAGTACTTTTCGCTTCATGTAATAGTTTTAAAGAATTTTATTGTATTGCAAGTTCAGAATTTCAAAATTACGTTAATTTGCAAAGATTTAAAAATGAATGAAAGAATTAGCCCAGACTTTTGAATATTTAAAACAGTTCCTTACCGAAGAAAGATTAAGTAAAATTGAATTTTTTTCACAGGAAAGCTCTGATTTTGTATTACCTGTAATGGAAGATGTCTATCAGTTCCGGAATGCGGCAGCTATTGTAAGGTCGGTGGAAGCCTGTGGATTTCATAAAGTGGTTGCTTTGGAAGAAGAAAATGTTTTTAATCCTAATCTTACGGTTACCAAAGGAGCGGAAACCTGGGTGGAAGTAGAAAAAATGCCTAAAAACATAGCTTCCTTACACAAAATTAAAGAAAGAGGCTACAAAATATTAGCAGTTTCCCCCGAAAAAAATGCTGTCATGCTTCCTGATTATGAAGTAAAAGAACCTCTGGCACTCGTTTTTGGAACCGAGTTGGAGGGTGTTTCGGAGGAAGTGTTGGGTTTTGCGGACGAAACGTTGGCCATTCCGATGTATGGTTTTACAAAAAGCTTTAATGTATCGGTAGCAGCGGGAATTTGTATGTATGAGCTGAAACAGAAATTACTGAAATCGGATATTCAGTATAAGCTGAATGAAGAAAAGCTCTTACAAATGAAAATCCGTTGGGCGGTGAATTCCATAAGAAGTGGTGAGCAGATCTTTCATAAATATTTAAAAGATCACAATATCGCTTTTAATTAATCATTTTATTATAATTCCAGGCAGCAACGAAAATACCGGCTGTTTCAGTTCTTAACCGCTGTGTACCCAGGGAAACGGCTTTAATATTGTGATCTGCCAGAAGCTGGATTTCCTTTTCTGAAAAATCACCCTCAGGACCAATTAAAAAAGTATATTCCTGGTTAGCGGGAAATTGGTTCAATGCTATTCTTTCGAGGTTTTCATGGCAGTGAGCTACCCATGTTTGGCCGGGGTTTACGGTTTTCAGGAAATCGGAAAGTTTAATCATATCATGGACTACGGGAAAATGAAATCTTAAACTTTGTTTTGAAGCGGCTATGCTCTGTTTCCTGATCTTCTCAATATTAATATTTTTACGTTCGGTCTTTTCCGTTACCAGGAACGAAATTTCAGAAACACCCATTTCTACTGCCTTTTCCACAAAAAACTCAATCCTGTCAATATTTTTGGTGGGAGCAATGGCAATATGGAGCTTAGGGGTGAAATCCGAGAGATCCTTTTGGATATTCAATACTTCCAGGTGGGCTTTCTTACCTTCCAAAAGCAAATTTCCGGATGCCAGATTACCTTTTCCATCTGTTACATGAATTTCTTCCCCGTCTTTCATACGAAGAACCTTTACAATATGTTGCTGCTCATCTTCATTGATGAGTACTGTATTTTGGGTAACGTCTATCTGACCGTAAAATAATTTCATGGATAAATAACTAAATTAAAGAAAGTGACTTTCTCAGCTCTATAAATCATATTTGGCAGTTGCCGTAGTTCTTAAATCCGTAAATTCTCCTCTTTCAAATTTCAATTGGGCAACCATTGCAATCATAGCGGCATTGTCTGTGGTATATTCAAATTTGGGAATATAGATGTTCCAGCTGAGCTTTTCATGGTTATCCTGCATGGCTTTTCTTAAAGCTGAATTGGCAGAAACACCACCAGCTATGGCAACCTCTTTTATATTTAAATCTTGAGCAGCCTTTTCCAGCTTATTCATTAAAATTTCTATAATGGCTTTCTGAACGGATGCACAAAGGTCATTCAGGTTTTCCTTAATAAAATCAGGGTTCTTTTGAACCTCCTTCTGGATAAAATAAAGCACGGAGGTTTTAATACCGCTGAACGAATAATCATAATTATCCATTTTAGGCTTATTAAAGGTAAATGCATCCGGGTTTCCTTCCTTCGCAAGACGATCGATAATAGGGCCGGCAGGATAATCGAGGTCAAAAATTTTACCGATTTTATCAAAAGCTTCTCCGGCGGCATCATCGATTGTTTTACCTATGATTTCCATCTCAAAATAATCTTTGACCAGAACGATCATGGTATGTCCTCCGCTTACCGTAAGGCATAAAAAGGGGAATTGAGGCGGCATAGGATTTGCATCTGCTATAAAATGGGCCAGAATGTGCGCCTGGAGGTGGTTTACTTCAATTAATGGGACATCCAGACTCATTGCAAGAGATTTGGCAAATGAGGTTCCCACCAAAAGAGAACCCAAAAGTCCGGGTCCGCGTGTAAATCCTATAGCGGAAATTGCATTTTGTTGTATATTTGCTTGAGTTAGCGATTTTTCAACAACTGGGATGATATTTTGCTGGTGTGCTCTTGAAGCCAATTCAGGAACAACACCTCCATATTCTTTATGAATAGCCTGATTGGCAGCAATATTTGAAAGAATTGAATTCCCTTGGATAATGGCTGCCGATGTATCATCGCAAGACGATTCGATACCTAAAATTATAGAGTCCCTCATAATAATGGCAAAGTTAGAGAATAATAACGAAAATAAACATAAAAAATCCGTAGCTGAGAATATCGGGGATCAGGTACAAAAGAAGGTGGAGGATGTAGGAGACAAAGTCCAGAAAACAGTGAAGGAAGCTTCCGAACTGGCCTCTGATGCGCTTCATCATCCGGTGGAAACAGCTCAGGAATTTGGGAAGCAGGCGGCAAAAGATGTCACCAGCTATTCCTGGTGGGCCAAGCTTTTACTGATCCTTTTTTGGATCGGGCTTTCTCTTTTTGTTATTATCCTGGTAGGAATTAATTTACCCATAACGAAACAATGGGCTGCCGATCAGGCATTACAGATTGTCAATAAAGATTTCAAAGCAGATATGTCCACGGAAAGTGTGGATGTAGATTATTTTGGAGATGTTACCATAAAAGGCCTTAAAGTAAAAGATTACAAAGGCTTTGAATTTATTAAAGCCCAGGAATTTAAAGCCAATTCGGATTGGATCTCATTGGCAGCCAATGCTATATCGGGAAACAGCAATTCTTTAAGTTTCAATTCCCTCCGCCTATCCAAGGCAGATATTAAGGTGATTACTTATAAAGGAGATAGTATATCCAACTTTATACGCTTTATAGGATTATTTGATAATGGGAAAAAAAGAGATCCCAGCAAACCACCGTTTCAGCTGAACTCCCGAGTGGATATAGTGGATTCCCAGGTTTCTATTGTCAATCTCAACTCTCCTGGTGAACCCGGAAAATGGCTGACAGCCACCAAAGTGAATTTAAGGGCTCCCAAGGTAAAGATTAACGGGGCTAATATTTCAGCATTAATCAATAATTTCTCCTTTGTTACGACCCGTTGGGGGAAATCCCATTTCGTAGATACTTTTTCTACGGAACTTTCAATGACCGAAGATTTTCTGTCCCTGAAAGATCTTACCTTGAATACGGATCACTCCCTGTTGCAGGGGAATATAAAATTTAACCTTAATAAAGGATCGTGGGCCGATTTCACGGACCGTGTAGCCTGGGAGATGAACATCAAACAGGGAAGCCAGCTCAGTGGATATGATATCAGTTATTTTGTAACTAACTGGGATAATTATAAGCCTTTTAATATTGCCGGGAAAATGAAAGGACCGTTAAATGACTTTCACCTGGATAATTTCCTTATTGCCAATCCCGATGTTAATATTGCGACCCAGTCGATGGATGTAAAAGATATCCTGAACGGTCATTTTTTAATAGAAACCAAAACACTTTCGACGGATTTTACTTATATCGATCTTAAAGCGATGATGCCTTCATTCATTGCGGAAAAGATGAAAAATTTTGCTGATGATTTCGGGAAGCTGAAATACAACGGAACGGCAAGAGTGGATCCTAATCAGGTTTTTGTTTCCAGTGGAAATCTTATAACGGGTATAGGACAGGCAAAAATTACCAATTTTTCCCTTAAAGATTATAGTGAAGCACTTCCAAAATATAAAGGGTATGCAGAAGTAAGAGATTTGAATACTTCTGTAATTACCAAGAGCAAGGCAGTAGGACTCATTTCCGGGAATTTCAATATTGACGGACAGAGTTTTGATGTAAATACCATGCGTCTTACTACCAAATCCCAGATCTCCAGTATTGAAGTTATGAATAAAGAGATTACTAATCTTTATCTGGATGGACTGCTGGATCATAAAAAATATAACGGACTCATTACAATCAATGATAAGCAGGCTAAAGGATCTGTAAAGGGATTGATTGATTTCAGTACTTCCAGGCTGGCCATGAATGTGGATGCAGATGTCGACTATTTAAATATGAATTATTTTACCGATAAGCCGGGAAATCAGATAGTGAGTGGAAAAGTAGTTGGAAAAATGTCCATGTCCTCCATTAATGATCTGACCATGGATGTGGAAGCTAATAATATAAGCTTTGCTACTGCAGATCAGAAATACCTTATTCCCACTGCTAAAGTAAAAACCTTTATTGAATCGGGCAACCGTATTATCTCTGTCGATGCTCCGGGGGCTGTCAATGGAAATATTTCCGGTAAATATTATCTGGCGGATTTAGCAGGAATGGTGGAAAACGGACTGGGAAAAATTCTGGTGGGACCGCCGCCGAGAAAGTTATACCGGGGAGAAAGCTTTAAAATGAATTTTGATGTTCAGCAAGGGCTGCTCAGCTATTTTATGCCTGATCTTAAAATTCCGCAGGGAGCAACTGTTGAAGGAGAATACGATGGAAATTCCAATAATTTAATCCTTAACGTTGACGCTGCTTCCCTGAAATACCTTATGACCAAAGAAGAAGAGATAACGGCTGCTGATAATGCGCTTGCATCTGCCAATCCGGATTATGACATTAATGAAAGAGGAAATATCTCACGGGACAGCGCGATTGTGGATAGCATGATGGTGAGAATTAATACTGCTAATCTTGAAGAACAGATCTATGCCAAAATAAACAGGGTAGAATATAATAAAAATATTATCCGGGATTTTACACTGAGCGGAAGAAATGAGAATAATACGATACTTCACATCGCTACCCACTTCAAGCATGGAACTCCGGAGAATGAACTGGAAGAAAAGCTTAAGGAATATGCCATTAACTTTAACCAGTCTACGGATAATGCAGGAGACTATGTCTTTCGGTTTGAACCTACGGAGGTTAAATTTAATGATGTGACGTGGGCGGTCGATACCAGTGCCGAACTTAATCATTCCATTACCTACCGGAAAGAGAGGGGAGATTTTGAAATCAGGAATCTGCGGATCTTCTCGGATGAAAGTGCACTCCGGATTAATGAAGCCATATTTAAATCTGCCAAGGACTTCTATGTGGATGCGGATGTTACAGACTTTGCCATTGAAAAGCTTTTAGAAATGAATCCTGAAGGTAATACCATGGATCTTAAAGGGCTTGCCAACGGAAGTGTAAAGATAAAAATGGATAAAAGTACGCTGCAGCCGCTTATAGATTTGAGTGTGGATCATATCATGATGAATGGAAATGAAATGGGAGACCTTACCGTTTCTGCCGTGAATGGTATCGCACTGAACGTCTATGATGTAGATGTAAAAGTGGCCTCGGCAGGTGTTTTAGGAAGCAATAATCTGCACTTAACCGGTACGGTAAATAACAATACGGCAACTCCAACCCTGGATTTTGTTGCGGAAATGAGAGATTTTGATTTGGCATTTACCCAGCAGTTCGTACAGTCTGTTTTCGGAAATATGAGAGGGAAGGCAACAGGTGATCTTAAAATTAACGGAAAGCTTAATGATTTAGATTATAGTGGAGATATCGCCTTAAAAGGATTTGGGCTGAAATTATTGTTTACAGGAGTAGATTATACATTTGATGATAATGTGATACAGCTTTCAAGAGGTTTAGCCATCCTCAATAATATTGAAGTTCATGACGGAAGATCCAATTCAAAAGGGAATATTTCCGGTGCGATCCAGTTTGAAACCCTTTCTTCCATGGGGGTCAACCTGGTGATGAGAGCGGATAATCTTTTGATGCTGAATACCACTCAGAAAGATTTGGACCTGTTTTGGGGAAGAGTGTACGGACAGGGTGACCTTTATGTAGACGGACCTGTTTCCGGACTTAATATAACAACTCCTAATATGAAGGCTCTGAACGGAAGTACATTTACCTTTAATTCTGGTTCTACTTCAAGTGTAGAAGAATTTAAGATGCTGAGGTTTCTGAAAGAAGGAAAAGACGGGCTGATTACGCTGGAAGAAAAAAAGAAGACAGGAGCCAATATGAATATCGATTTCAGCCTGGATGTAGATAAAGGAACCAATGTAAATGTTCTCATAGGGGAAAGTGTAGGGAATATCAATGTAAAAGGAGCTGCCAACAAATTGAGATTCCAGATGAATAGGCAGGGAAATATCGCAATGAATGGAACCTATAAAGTAGATAACGGAACATTCGTCTCTAAAGCGATCCTTAATAAAACGTTCCAGATTGAAAAGGGAAGTGTCATCCACTGGGATGGAGATGCTATGAAGCCTATGATGAATATTACGGCCAACTATGTAAGAATGGTTTCCAATGCCGGTGAATACCTTAATATGGGAAAACTTCAGCCTATCAGTATTCTTTTGCAGGCACATATTACCCAGTCATTGGTTGATCCCCAGGTAGACCTGGATGTTACCGCGATGGATGTTTCCAGTCAGGTAAAAGAAACCCTTGCTGCAAAAATGAGCCAGGATGGTGAAAAAGTGCTGCAATTCGGTTCGGTACTCCTTCTAAGCAGCTTTAATGTTTCCAACAGCGGAGGGGTGGATGTAGACGTTGCGGGAGTAGCGGAATCTTCGGGATATAATATGCTTTTAAAACAATTAGGCTCAGTTCTTAATACGATGAGTAGTGAGTTCCAGATCGATTTGAACTATGTAAAAGGAGATCAGTATTCCAATACCGGAGACAGGGCCAATGCCGGGGTTAGTTTTGCGCTATCACCAAGAATTAAGGTGAAAACCGGTTTAGGAATTCCCCTTACCAAAACGGAAGGAACGGAAAGTAACTACCTTTCGGGAGAAGGTTCCATTGAATATGATGTTTCTAAAAAGAATGACGGAAGTTTAGTCTTAAGAGGATATTCCAAACCTACGAATATAGGGATGATCAGTACAAACGGCTCCGCCAACCAAGCTTATGGAGGTGGTATTGTATGGAGTAAAAGCTTTAATTCTTTATTTAAAAAGAAGAAAAAAGATAAAAAACAACCGGAGACAAAAGAAGAGATAAAAACAGATTCAACAAAATCAGTAGGTAAATAATCAGAATATTTTAATGATTTTTATCATCCGTGTTAATTATTGTTAATATTTGATATATATTTTTTAGTTAAATTATTTTTTGTAAATTTGCAAAAAATACATTGATTTTTTAAAAAAATTGTAATTTAACTAATATGAACTATCAACTGGACGAAATAGACAAGAAAATTCTTGACTTTTTAGTAGAAAACACAAGAATGCCGTTTACGGAAATTGCTAAGCAGATGGACGTTTCTGCTGGTACAATTCACGTAAGAGTAAAAAAAATGGAAGATGCGGGTATTATTTTAGGATCTTCACTTAATATAGACTATGGTAAGCTGGATTATCACTTTACAGCTTTTATAGGTATCCTTTTAACAAAATCAAACCGCACACAGGAAGTATTAAAGGAACTTACTACAATTCCAAACGTAATTGAAGCAAGCGTAATTTCCGGAAAATATAACATCTTCTGTAAAGTGAGAGCTAAAAATACTGATGATGCAAAAAGAATTATCTATCAGATAGATGATATCCAAGATGTTATGAGAACTGAAAGTATGATTTCTATGGAAGAATTCTTAAGTGACAAAAACAGATTGATCAACGCTATTTCAGTATAATTTAATAGCAAGCTTAAATAATATAAAAGAACTTATGAAATTCCTCATAAGTTCTTTATTTTTGCATATATGGAAGAGTATAGTTATTTTGACGAAGATCCGAAAAAAGGATGGGGATTTATTTTAGCATTAGCCTCATTAATGCTGTTTACCGTAATGGGGTTAGGAATCGATATTGACGAATACCTGCAGCATGAATATCTTAATATCCCACAATGGTATTTTTATGCTATTTTTTCGGTAGATGTTATTATGATCATCAGCATTATTTTAATCTTTTTTTACAGAAAAATAGGAATATTCTTATTTCCTGCCCTGCTGATCGTACATTTTTTAATGCATAACTTTTATCTGTCTACTTTTTTATATACGGATGTTACCAATCTTTTCCTTTTTACAGGATTTGGAATGTTAGCCATTATTCCGAAATGGAAATTTTTTAAATAAAATTTAAAATCAGATATCTGAAAGCTGTTTATTACCGGATAGTTTTTATTCGGGGAATAGAATAAATACCTTGGAAATGGGCTAAAGCCCATTCTGAATAGTTCTATGACTCATATTGTAGTGGATCTATCAATAAAGATAACTCCCTTTTCTCTTCCGAATAGCCCAATCAAAAGAAATTCAATAAAATAAGACACCTGTAAATTTAACGAACTAATATCAATAGAAATGGGCTAAAGCCCATTTTAAATAGTCCACAAAATAAGGATTGAGTATTTAACAAGCGGAACATCTGGAAACAGGATTTCCAATTCGTGAGTTGTTTGATTAGAGATCAATAAAACAAAAAAAGAAACATCTGTGAATTTGATGAACAAGAATATCAATAGGGATGGGCTTTAGCCCATTTTCAATTTAATCCCATCCCAAATGGCTTTAGCCTAAACCTAATTGAAACAAAAAAGATCCTCATAAAGAGGACCTTTTTATCATAAAATTTCAGTTTTAATTAAGCCAAAACCCTTTTCACAGCTTCCTTCACAGCAGCCGCATCAATCTGGTACTTTTTCATCAGCTCAGCTGGAGTTGCAGATTCCCCGAAAGTGTCATTTACAGCAACAAATTCCTGTCTTGTCGGTCTTCTTCTAGCAAGCATGCCCGCAATAGACTCTCCTAAACCACCAAGATAGTTATGTTCCTCAGCCGTAACGATTTTTCCTGTTTTTTCAACGGATTTTAAGATGATTTCCTCATCCAAAGGTTTAATCGTATGGATATTGATCACTTCACACGAGATACCTTCTTTTTCAAGCTCATCAGCTGCTACAAGGGATTCCCATACAAGGTGACCTGTTGCAACGATTGTTACATCTTTACCCTCCTGCAAAAGAATACCTTTTCCGATTTCGAAAGGCATATCCTCAGGAATAAATACAGGTACGGTTGGTCTTCCGAATCTTAAATATACAGGACCTTCATGATCGGCAATAGCAATAGTAGCTGCTTTGGTCTGGTTATAATCACAAGGGTTGATCACTGTCATTCCCGGAAGCATTTTCATCATTCCGATATCTTCCAATACCTGGTGGGTTGCTCCGTCTTCTCCTAAGGTAAGACCTGCGTGGGAAGCGCATATTTTTACGTTTTTCCCGGAATAGGCAACAGACTGACGGATCTGGTCATATACTCTTGAAGTAGAAAAATTGGCAAAAGTTCCTGTGAATGGAATTTTTCCTGTGATACTTAATCCTGCAGCAAGTCCTATCATATTGGCTTCTGCAATTCCGGTCTGGAAAAATCTTTCAGGAGCTTTTTCAATGAATTTCTCCATTTTCAAAGAACTGATAAGGTCTGCACAAAGGGCTACAACATTAGGATTTTTATCGGCAAGTTCTGCTAAACCTGCTCCAAATCCGGAACGTGTATCTTTTTTTTCTGTATATGTATATTTCATTTTTATTTTTTTAATCGAGATTGTTTAAGTAATTATTGAGCTTCTTTTGATCAGATTGATCTAGTTTTTCCTTGATATTATTAAAATAGAGAACTTCCCGCCTTATTTCATCCAGTGTGGTTTTGATGGCGACAGTATGATATCCGGCCTGAGTGAGGTACATATCACACATTTGACCTACATAATTTTTTACATGGGACTTTAGCTCTTTATTGGTAAACTCGGGAATACTTTTCTCAAAGTTTTTGCAATGCTGGGGCAGTCCTTTCCAAATGGCTTCGCTGGAGATGGAACGGATGGCTAAATTCCCATCTTCTTGAGGTCCTTTTTTATATTCAGAGATATAGGTTGGAATAGTAAAATCATACATATCATCATCCGCTGTTGCTGAATCAATGGCAACCGTATCGTCATCATCTGCAGTTTCCAGATTTTTATAGGCCAGCATGATGGAATCCTGCTTCCTTTGATATTCTGTCATGGCTTTTACATGATCAAAATATACAAAGCTTTCGGAATCTTTTTTAGAGCTTAGAACAATATATTCTTTATCATAAGTCTCTTTAGGTCCTGCTTTTAGGATAAGTCCCTTCATTCCTGAATTTTTAATTCTGGTTTTCATGAACTGACCCAATATTCCGGTTAGAATACTGACATTGTTAACCGAAGTTTTTCTGTCGTCAATACATACCTGAAGCGGGTTATTATCACTTTTATCTGATTTCTCATAAATCAGATAATGAGAGCAGGGAGTCCCTAAAATAGTTTCCTGAGTATTCAGTTTTTTTGAATCAAGAACTAGGGGCTCTGGGGGATCACTATAATTCCCGTATCCGTATCTGGAGAAAGGAAAGCTGGACCCCGTGAGACGATTGTTCATTTCAAAAGAAACGGTACTGGTTCCCAAAGCGTCCGTAAAATAATAATTAAAAGGAAATTCTTTTAGATTGATTTTAGTGAGGAATTCATTCTTATCACTTGCATACACCTTTAAAGTGAAGGGACGGGACTCTTCAGATTTATTTTTAACCAGATAAGTGAGTTCCTGGGAAAAAGTTATTTTTTTCTCCTGGGAAATCCCCATTATAAAGTGAGTAAGAAAGTAAATGAGAATGAATTTTTTCATATCTATTGTGCAGATGGATTAATAGTCAGCAGGAGCTTCCAAATACAGTTGTTTGAATGCGGTATCAAGCTGCTCATCGTTAGGTGCTTTACCATGCCATGCATGCGTTCCCATCATATAATCCACTCCGTAACCCATTTCTGTGTGAAGAATAATTGCAACAGGCTTTTCTTTTCCTGTTTCGGTTTTTGCTTTTTCAAGAATAGCAATTACCGCTTCAAGGTCGTTACCGTTCTTTTCTTCTAACACGGTCCATCCGAAAGCTTCCAGTTTAGCATGCAGATCTCCCAAGCTTAATACATCATCCGTATCTCCGTCTATTTGACGTCCGTTATAATCGATAGTGGAAATGATATTATCCACTTTTTTAGCAGCAGCAAACATTAAAGCCTCCCAGATTTGTCCTTCCTGTAATTCTCCGTCACCATGAAGAGAATAAACAAGAGAAGAATCACCGTCCAGTTTTTTTCCTAAAGCAGCTCCTAACGCTACGGAAAGTCCTTGTCCGAGAGAACCGGATGCAATACGTATTCCAGGTAAACCTTCATGAGTGGTAGGGTGACCTTGTAACCTGGAATCCAGTTTTCTGAAAGTTCTTAATTCATCTACAGGGAAAAAGTCAAATCTGGCTAAAGTAGAATAGTACACCGGGGAAATATGCCCGTTTGATAAATAAAAATGATCTTCATTCTTTCCTTCCATGGTGAAAGGAAGCTTATAGTTCATTACTTTACCGTAAAGTGCCGTAAAATATTCCGTACAGCCTAAGCTTCCTCCAGGGTGCCCGGAATTAACAGCGTGAACCATTCTTAAAATGTCTCTTCTGATTTGTGTAGTAAGAGTCTTTAGCTCTTCAATACTTTTACTCATTATTTCTGATTTATTTGAATGCGAATTTACAATTTTTTAATGGCTTTTGGAAATGGACTTGCAGATGGAAATCTGATATTCAGCAGCCTTTGTTTAAGATGAGTTTAATCTCCCTTAAGGCTATTGATTGATGTATAAAGGATAAAGTTTCTTCTCTGCAGAAGATTTTTGGTCCCGAATTTTTTATAATTTTTTTTGTCAATGTTTTTATTTCCGATTATTTTTTTCGGATCAGCCATAAACCTGCAAAAGTTAAAAATCCATTAATGATAAGAAGCTCCAGCCCTATTTTGAATTCCCCGAAAATATTTTCCTGGTATTTGTCAATGAAAAATGAGATCACCGGAGCAATGATGCAGATATAGGGAACCCATTGATCTTTAACTTTATATTTAGTGAAAATACCAAACGCAAAAAGTCCTAAAAGAGGTCCATACGTAAAACCTGCCAGCTTTAATATCAGCCCGATCATGGAATTGTCATTAATTATTTTGAAAATAACAACCATGATGAGGAAAGATAACGCCACGATTAAATGAATATTTTTTCTGAATCTCTCTTTTTTCTTCGTGTCCCAGCTTTTATCTTTCATTCCGAAAATATCAATGCAGAGTGATGAGGTGAGTGCCGTCATAGCACCGTCTGCACTTGGGAATAATGCCGAAATTAAGGCAATAATAAATATAATGGAAATAAAACCGGGCATATGGTTTAGAGCAATATCCGGGAAAAGCTGATCTCCTGAACTCGTAACATTTTCTGCCGTTCCGTACAGATGCAAAAGCCCGCCCATATAAAGGAATAGAGCAATCACTCCCAACAAAATAAAACCAAGGGTTACCATATTCTTCTGAGAATCTTTCAGTTTTGTAACGGATAAGCTTTTTTGCATCATTTCCTGGTCAATACCCGTCATGGTAATGGTTATAAAAGCTCCTGCCAGCACCTGTTTGATGAAAAAGCTTTTTTCATTAGGATTAAATTCAAAAATTTTGGTATATCCTTTTTCCTGCATGGCAGTTAAGCTTTCTCCTAAATTTAATCCTAAATGGTTAAGCATATAAACCGTACAGATAATCAGTCCCAAAAGCATACAGGAAGTCTGAAGCGTATCTGTCCAGACGATGGTTTTTACCCCACCTTCATACGTATAAAGGATGATCATTAAAAGAATGATCAGCGTGGTAACAATGAAAGGAACTCCCAGGCTATCGAGGATAGAGACCTGAAGGATATTAACTACCAGATATAATCTGGCGGTAGCTCCTACAAGACGGGAAATAATGAATATCCACGCCCCCGATTTATACGAAAGCTGCCCCATTCTCTGCTGGAGATACCCATAAATGGAAGTTAATTGTAAACGGTAATATAAAGGAAGCAATATATAAGCAATGGTTACATATCCTATAAGATATCCTATCGTAATCTGCAAATAGGCAAAGCTGTCTTTACCCACAGCCCCTGGAACACTTACGAAAGTAACACCGGATAAGGATGTTCCAATCATTCCGAAAGCTACAAGCATCCAATTACTCTTACGGTTTCCTATGAAGAAACTTTCATTATCACTTCCTTTTCCTGTTTTATAAGCCACCCAGAGCAGCAATGCGAAATAAATGATAATGATAGACAGTAATATAATTGGAGACATATTTTAATAATTAAAATTTTACAAATATAGTTTTTTTCGTTTCTAGTAAAAAAACAAAAAACCTCATGGAATTTTATGTTCACGAGGTTTTTATTTGATTTTTTAAATTTAATTATACCAATACATCCTGCAGGGAAGCATCCTTTTGAAAAGAAGCCTTGGCAAAAGGGCAGAGGGGAATTATTTTTTTATCCTCTTTTCTTGCAAATTCTACGGCGGCCAAAAGCATTTCCTTACCAACTCCCATTCCGCTGTAAGCTTCCTCTACCTCGGTGTGATCTATAATAAACCTTTCGTCGCCGGCCCAGGTGTAAGCCATCGTTCCCGCATGTTTTCCATCTATAAAAGCTTCAAAGTTTCCGTGTTTTTCTCCGTTGTTATGTTGTACTTCTATCATATTATAAGAATTTGGTATTGATTTCTATTTCGTTAGTTAATATCTTATGGACAGGGCATGCATCCGCAATATTATGGAGTCTTTTGATCTGCTCTTCATCTATCTGAGCACCTTCAAAGCTGATGTTCCTTTTAAAAACAGCTGTTTTGGTAAGAGGGTAGTTTTCCAGCTCTACTTCCACGTCTATTTTTTCTACGTCCCATTCTTTTCTTTCGATGTACATTCTTAAAGTGGCAGCAGTGCAGCTAGCCAAAGAGGTAGCCAGGATTTCAAAAGGGTTAAATCCCTTATTCTGCCCACCCTTATCGACAGGTTCATCGGTTATAATCCGGTTTTCACCCGCGATCACTTCAGTATAATACTTGGTTTTTCCTAAGCTTGCTTTTACGGTTACTGACATTATTTATCGGTATTAAATTTATAACTTAACGCTCCTGACGGACATTGGTCAATCTGATTCTGTAATTCTGCAGGGGTAGCATTTTCCACTTTTATCCACGGTCTTGCCTTTGGATTGTAAACCTTGGGTAATGTTTTCACGCAGATTCCCGAGTGAATACATTTTTTAGGCTGCCAGATTACTGTAATTTCTCCGTTTACATACTCATGTGTATCCATATCTATGTTTTTTGATGGTTAATTGTCTTTCAGACTTTCAACCTGGTTTTTAAAACTTTCAATTTTATCTTTAATTTCCTTGAGCAATTCCGGCTGGATAATACCGCTTTCCAGATCAAAATTTTCATAAAACTTAGGTAAGGAAAACGTTTCTTTGATATCAGCCCCGGATTGAGGAAAAAACGTTTTGGCGGTATTCATTACATTTCCGCCTCCGTAGCCTCCCGGTGATGTGCTCATTAAAAGCATAGGCTTATTTTGAAATACCTTTACATTAATTCTTGAGGCCCAGTCAAAAACATTTTTAAAAGCGGCGCTGTATGATCTGTTGTGTTCCGCAAGAGAGCAGATGATAACATCACAGGTTTCAATTACATTTAAAAATTGGCGAGCTTCATCCGGAAAGCCTTTCTTTTCCAGGTCTACCGAGAAAACCGGCATGGTATAATCATTGAGATCTATAAGGTTGATCTCATGTTCCTGAAAATCCTTTAGTACAAATTTGACCAGTTCTCTGTTGATGGAAGTTGAAGAGGAGCTTCCTGCAAATGCTAATATTTTCATAGGGTTTAATGGCTTATTTTCTGTTTAAAATAGATTTGGGAAGCGGAACATATTCCTCTTCGTCACCGGGAACTAATGGAAAAGCTTCATGGTTCTGGTCATGCCAGTTTACTTTAGCCTGTTCCAGAAGTTCTTTATCAGAATTTACAAAATTCCAGAAGATAAAGCGTTCTTCTTCAAAAGGTTCACCACCAAAGAGATAAACCGTAGAATTTTCACTCATTTCAAATTCACAAAGGGAAGTGTCCTTAGCAACGAGAAGTTGTTTGGAACCATAAGTGTTTCCTTCAATATTAACGGTACCATCTAATACATACATGGCAGCTTCTCCATATAAATCCTTACCAATACTTATTTTCTGGGGATTTTTGGTTTTAATTTCAAGGAAAAACAATTTACTGTGAACCGGAACCGGGGATTGTTTTCCAAAGGCTTCTCCCGCGATCAATTTATAATGAATGCCATTTTCTTCCCATGCAGGGATATCTTCGGCTTCCGTATGGTGAAAACTGGGCTCTGTCTGTTCCAGATGCTTGGGTAAGCCTACCCAGATCTGAAATCCATGAAGTTTTTTATCAGAACTTCTCAGGTATTCCGGAGTTCTTTCAGAATGGACTACACCTTTTCCTGCCGTCATCCAGTTAACAGCTCCCGGCTTGATTTCAATCGCACTTCCGATGCTGTCACGGTGGAAGATAGAGCCTTCAAAAAGGTAGGTTAACGTAGAAAGCCCGATATGAGGATGAGGGGGAACATCAAGATTCTGATAATCTTTTAATTCAGAAGGCCCCATGTGGTCAATAAAAACAAATGGACCTACAGCTCTTTTCTCACGGAAAGGTAATAGTCTTCCTACCAGGAAATTACCAATGTCAGCTGCTTTTTCTTCAATGATGAGTCCTATATTTGACATAATTTGAATTTTTTATGAGTTATTTGAATAGCTAATTTAATTAATCTTTTAAGTTATTACTCTATTTTATTTTAATTAAAGTTTATTATATAGAGCAAATTATTTATGAATGTGATTTCTTGCTTTTAGAGAAAGGTAGCCCTTGCACTTACCCATTAAAGTTAGTGAACTTGAAGGAGATGGGAAACATAAATGATTGGGTTATACAATCTCTGTATCCTTGAATTTAATCCTCCAGATACCCGAATCTTCCTGTATTGTAATCATCGAAAGCCTGCATGATTTCCTCCCTGGAATTCATTACGAACGGACCATGGCTGTAAATGGTTTCATTGATAGGTTCTCCACTGATAATAAGGATGATAGAATCTTCCTGAGCTTCTATGGTAAAGCTTTCCCCATTGTTTTCAAAGAGAACAAAATGATTGACGGGAGCTTTTTCCGAACCATTAATGATCGCGTTTCCTTCTATTACCAGAGCGGCTGTATTGAAATGAGAAGGGAAATTAAAATCAGCTTTTCCTCCCGCTTTTAATTTGGCATTCATTACATGTACCGGAGTAAAAGTGGAGGCTGGGCCTTGCTGTCCGTTATATTCTCCCGCAATGATTTCTATAAATCCGTTTTGTCCAAGATCTGCCTTTTGCATTTCGGAATTTTTAATGGATTGATATTTGGCCTTGCTCATTTTATCTTTAGCCGGAAGATTTACCCAAAGCTGCACCATTTGGAAGATACCTCCTGTTTTAGACCATTCTCTTTCGTGATATTCTTTATGAAGAATGCCTTTTGCTGCGGTCATCCATTGTACATCACCTTCTCCGATGATACCTCCGCCTCCTGAGCTGTCATGATGTTCTACCTTTCCCTGGTAGGCTATCGTTACAGTTTCAAATCCTCTGTGAGGGTGAACACCGACTCCCCGGGGAATTTCAGAACCGTTAAAGTGAAATTTTGCATTATAATCTAAAAGAATGAAAGGGTCCATTCTCTTCATTTCCAATGGCTTTACGCTAGGAATAAAATTGTGGACTCTAAAACCATCCCCTACAAAATGAGCAGGCTTTGGAGGAATTATAATTTCTACGTTTTTAGTTGCCATAATGATTGTTGTTTTGTCTCAACAAAATTAGGACAGCAGCAGCTCAGATCCATTGACCTGTGATAACTTTGCCCGTAGGGGCAGGTGTAGAAAGGCTGAAGTTATTCCTGTGATTTTAAATTTTTCCCATCAGAGATATGAAGTCTTCTGAATATAAAGGCTGAAAAGATGGTCAGGATACCCACGGTAAGAAATGTATAACGGAAGGCATTATGAACCTCATTATTAATGAAACTGCTGTTTTCAAATACTTTTAAAATAATCAATCCGAATGCAATCCCGAAACCTATCGCCAGCTGTTGATTTACGGATAGGAGGGAGTTACCGCTGCTGGTCTGGAAATTTCTCAGGTCGGCAATGGAAATCGTATTCATAGAAGTAAACTGAATAGAGTTAAAAAAGCCCAGGACTGTAATAATAGGAATGAACCAGTATAAAGAAGTATGAATATCAGGAATAGCCAGGCAGCAGATAAGAGTCCCGATTACAAGGGTGTTAACCATTAAAGTTTTCCGGTATCCGTATTTATTTAAAATTTTGATAACATAAGATTTTCCGAACATAGCCGTAATAGCCATAGGTGCTACCATCCACCCCGATGTAACGGCAGACTGCTTATAAGCGATCTGGATCATAAGCGGCAGCAATAAAGGAATGGAGCTGATACCTAAACGGGTCGCCAGATTTCCTATGATTCCTACCCGGAAAGTACGCACCTGAAATAAACTGAGCGGGAAAATAGGGTTTTTTCCTCTTTTTGCGTGTCGGTAATAATAATAGAGAAATAAAAACCCTAAAATGAAAACCAATAATACCGGAGTGATATTCTGTATATCTGCGAATAACTCCAGGGAAATGGAAAGTAAAAGGGAAGCAGCCGCAAAAATGAGAAACCCCTTAAGATCGAAATCCACAGAATCCGATTTGTAATTAGGCATATATTTGAGGCCTAAAATAATTCCGATGATCCCGATGGGAATATTAATTAAGAAAATCCAGTGCCAGGAAAAGTAATCTACCATATATCCGCCCACTAAAGGTCCCAGAACCGGACCAATAAGAGCCGGAACAACGGCAAAGTTCATCGCTTTTAACAGTTCATTTTTATCAAAGGTTTTAATTAATGCCAGTTTCCCTACCGGGGTCATTAAGCTTCCTCCCACTCCCTGCACTACTCTTGAAATTACCAATTGGGTAAGATTCTGGGAAAGGGCGCAGAAGAGAGAGCCTGCACTGAAAAAAATCAGGGAAATAATAAAGATCTTTTTGGTCCCGAACCTGTCCGCCAGAAATCCGCTGGCCGGCATGAAAACAGCCAAGGTCAGTACATAACTGATAATAGCATTCTGCATATTGAGGGGGGATTCCTGTAAGTCTTTTGCTATGGAAGGCAAAGAGGTGTTCAGAATAGTGGAATCGAGCATCTGCATGAAAATTGCCGTAGCAAGGATCAGGGGCAGTATTTTTTTGATCGAGGTTGAGGTAGGATTAATTTCCGGCATTATATCTTTTTATATCTCTAAACGTAAATGTGTAGAGTGAAAAAATGAATTCAGAATATAAAATTAAAAAAGTCTTGTGAACTTTCACAAGACTTTTTTAATTATTTCTTAGTTTTTTCTACTCCCTTCCATTCTTCACCTCTTTTTTTATACTGGCTTAAAACGAAAGTTTTGAAGTCTTTTGTTTTATACTCGATGTTGTCGGTGTTTTGTTCAAAAGGCATGATATAGTAATAATCAACATCCGTTTTATCTGTTTTGTTTCCTTTTTTTACAGTAGGAAGATATTTTGGGAATTTATAATTAGGAAGATACTGTTTTAAAGAAGCATAAAACTTTTTATCATCTTCCCCGGGAATAATATCCACAATCTGAAAATCATCCTTTTTCTTATCAATCCACAGATAATAGGTTTTTTCTTCATTGAGGTTTCTGTTGAAAGAATTAAAGGCAAATAATTCCTTAGGAACCAGTTCCTTTATTTTTTCTGGATCTACTTTGGTATAATACTGTCCTTTTAATGGATCTACATAGGTTTCCAGATTGTACATCATCACTTCATTATTCTGGAAATTTTTATTTTTAAAATATTGGTTTAAAGATAATTCTGCTGTTTCCCTTAATTCTTTTCCTCTTTCATCCAGTTTTTTGGTCGGATTCTGAGGGTTTACTTTTTTAACGAACTCATAGAGCACAACAGGCTTCACATCCTGAAGGTGAGGGTAGGTCTTTAATTGTTCAGCCTTTACCAGCCAGTAGTATTGCTGATAATAGTCTTCTTTTTCGCTGTCTTTAACGTTTTTATAAGTCAGAGCCAGCTTTTTGGAGTTAAGATATTTCCCAAATTTGCCTTGCCCGAAAGCAAAATTTATAGATAATAAAGCAAAAAAAACAGTAATATTTCTTCTCATTTTATAAATATGGATTTTTCGTTTTCCAAATATAATTATTTATTAGATATTATCTTTGATTGTTGGTTAAATTCTGTTTGATTTATTGCCGTAAATACAAAAAAAGATCCTGTATTGCTACAGGATTAATAAATTTTATAAATAGGTTGATACTTATTCATATGAAGTTTGATGCACTTTCACCGCTCTGCCGCTTGGGTCATTCATCTTTTTGAAAGCTTCATCCCATTCTAATGCAATAGGAGTGGAGCAGGCTACGGATGGTACGGAAGGTACGGTAGCAGCAGCTGTTTCACTAGGGAAGTGCTCTTCAAAAATAGTCCGGTATCGGTATTCTTCCTTATTCTGAGGAGTGTTCAGCGGGAATCTGAATTTTGCATTCGCCATCATCTCATCCGTAACTTCTTTTTCGGCCACTTCTTTTAGAGTGTCTATCCATGAATATCCCACTCCGTCAGAGAACTGTTCTTTTTGTCTCCATACAATGGATTCCGGTAAGATATCTTCAAAGGCTTTTCTTAATACCCATTTTTCTATTTTACCTTCTGCCGGGTTAATCATCTTATCTTTCGGGTTGATGGTCATCGCGATATCCATAAATTCTTTGTCGAGGAAAGGAACCCTTCCTTCTATACCCCAGCTCATTAATGCCTTGTTGGCTCTTAAGCAGTCATAGAGGTGAAGCTTTCCTAGTTTTCGGACTGTCTCATCATGGAATTCTTTGGCGTTCGGAGCTTTATGGAAATACAGATATCCTCCGAAAAGTTCGTCTGAGCCTTCGCCTGAAAGAACCATTTTAATACCCATGGACTTGATAACCCTTGCCAGAAGATACATAGGGGTGGAGGCTCTGATCGTGGTAACATCATAGGTTTCGAGGTGATAAATTACGTCACGGATAGCATCCAGACCTTCCTGAACAGTAAAGTTGACTTCATGGTGAACAGAACCGATATGATCTGCAGCTTTTTTAGCAGCCTCAAGATCCGGAGATCCTATAAGACCTACCGCAAAGCTGTGAAGTCTCGGATACCAGGCTTCCTGGGTGTCTCCGCTTTCAACTCTCTGTCTGGCAAATTTAGCTGTAATAGCAGAGATTACTGAGGAGTCCAGACCACCGGAAAGAAGCACGCCGTAGGGAACGTCGCTCATCAGTTGTCTGTGAACGGCATCCTCAAGCCCTTTTCTGATTTTTTCAATATCGGTAGTGTTATCTTTTACATGGTCATAATCTTCCCAATCTCTCTTATACCACTGCTGAAGCTCCTGTCCGTCTTTGCTGTATACAAAGTGACCCGGTAAAAATGTTTCTATGGTTTTACAGATTCCCTCAAGGGCTTTCAATTCGGAGGCTACATAATAGTTTCCGTTTTTGTCCCATCCCTGGTAGAGCGGACAAATTCCCATGTGGTCTCTTGCTATTAGATAAGTATTGTTTTTAATATCATATAGTGAGAAAGCAAAAATTCCATTTAGTTTTTCAATGAAATTTTTCCCGTATTTTTCATAAA
Source organism: Chryseobacterium sp. CT-SW4 (assembly GCF_048572715.1). Classification (GTDB taxonomy): domain Bacteria; phylum Bacteroidota; class Bacteroidia; order Flavobacteriales; family Weeksellaceae; genus Chryseobacterium. The sequence continues at coordinate 2,769,168 of NZ_CP183840.1, read as the reverse complement.
GAGCCAGGATGACCTCACAATCCGATTGGGTCTGAAATTCATAATCAGGAAATTCTTCTTTTAATTCTCTGTGGTTGTAAATTTCACCGTTTACGGCTAGAACGATATTTTTATCTTTAGTAAATAAAGGCTGCTTTCCGGAAGTAGGATCTACAATGGCTAAACGCTCATGAGAGAATACTACTTTTTCATTTTGGAATACACCGCTCCAATCCGGTCCTCTGTGACGTATTTTTTTGGACATTTCCAAGACTTGAGGCCGCAGTGTTTCAGTCTTTTGCTGGGCATCAAATAAGCATACAATTCCGCACATAATTTTTTTTCTTTTATCTTTTATTTGAAGCAAAAATATAATTGCTGTTTAAAAATAACAACTTAAATTAATTTAAACTTAATATTTTTAATAATTAAAATCTATTTTTAGAATAAAATAAATTAAAATCAGGTAATTCAATGTTTTTAGTTAATTTTTTTCGTTGGGGGTGTTAAGGCGTCTGTATATACGAAATTAAAAATTAATAATCATTGATTTTTGGTAATTTATTATCTGATTTTTTAATATTACTTTGTGGCTCGAAATAATTTTTTTTCATCATTTGTGTTTTTACCTTCTTGTAATTCAGTTTACAAGAAGGTTTTTTATTCTGTACCTATTAAAATTCCAGAAATATTCCAGGCACTGAAGCTGTTTCCTTCCGGTAATCCTTGAGGGATTTTTACCTGAATCGTATGTTTTCCCGCTTTTAAATTTCCTATGGAAATAAAATTGGGATTGGTAATGGTTCCGGGACACCAGTTGGACCTGCTGAGGTCAGAAGATGAAAGTCCGTCCTGAAAATTTCCTGATGCCGGATTGTACAAACGGTATGAGCCGCAGTCGGTTCGCCAGGGAGTAAAGGAAAACAGCATTTGATCATCCAGCAAGATGGTATTTTTCTTAGGTACAAATTCGTCTCCGTTTTCCCAACCTCCATGTCCGGTGGTAATATATCTCAGCTGTGCATGGTGTAAGTCCTTTTTTAAATTAAATTCTACGAAAATACCTTTCTCATTATCAAACATGGTAGCATAGTCTTGTCCAGCCATTTCCATGATATTGACTGTATTGAATAAGGGAATAACTTTATTATTGGTATGAACGGTTTGTTCACTTTTATGTACCGTGATTTCCAGGCTTACTTTATGTCCTCCTTTATCATAATTACCGATGAAAACTCCTACCCATACTTCCTTTTCAGATAAAGAAGGCTTTAGTTCCGTGATATCCTGGCGAAAAGGGCTGACGGTATGCCATTCTTTTCCTTTCAGCTGTATATGATTGAATTTCTCAATCCCAAAAGCGGTGAAGAACCGCATCATTTCAATGCTGGGATCGTAGTCTGAAGTAGCGGTAACTCCAAAATACTGCTTTCCATTTCCGTTTTCATAGGGAGGAAGCGTTTTAACTCCTTTTTCCAGACCATTAAAAAAGGATTGAGACTTTTCCTGTGGAATAAAAAATACGGTTCCGGTTCTGTCATAGGCATCACCATTGGATTGCTGCTTTAGTTCAACAAAGATATTTTCACCTTTCGTCATCGCCGGGAATTTTACTTTTTTAAGGATGATCGTTCCGTTGGCGAAACGTTTGATATGCTGATCGGATTTGGATGCATCAGAGAAGTTAATGATTTCATTCTCAAAGACTTTCAATGTGGTAAATCTGCTTTTCCATACTAAGTCTTTATATCCCTGAAGGTCCGTCTTAGTAATGCTGCCTTTTAACAAAGTATCAATTTCCGTATTTTTTACTTTTTTTATGGAAGTGGCGGTTACAGCTGAATTTTTATTTCTTTCAATTTCTAAAACCAATCCTATATGCTGACCTAAGCTGGAAGGTCCGCCTTTGATATTCAGATCCTGGGTGTACCAGATTTCAATCGTGTTGGAATTGATCTTCGTAACTGCCTTTTTACAGGTGTAGCCTAAGATTTTTTTTGTTTCATCAGTAAACTCAAAAGACTGCTTTCCAATGGATTCTGCATCGGAAGTGGAAATGATTTCCCCCGGTTTTAGAAAAGCGTAGGAGATAATAGTTTGAGTAGACTGATCAATATGGGTGATTTCAAAAGGGTATTCACTCTTCCGTTCTTTAATGCTGGTATTGAGGATGTAACTGTTCTTCTCATTCGCCCATACTAAAGTTGCTGGCTGCTCAGTCTGGACTTTCCCATTGTATGAGCTTTTATATTGAATTTCATAAGTTTGGGAGAGTATAAAACCTGAGAAAAAGGAAAATAAAACAGTGAGTACTTTTATATTCATAGAAGAGAAGTTTTTGTAATGGATTAATTTTATTAAGAAGTTTATAAAAATAAGTATAAATAGCTTTGATTAAGTTACAGAAAATAAAAAAGCCACTCTCATGAGCAGCTTTATGAATATTATAAAGTATTTTGAATTTAAGATACTCTTTCTATCAATGCCATATAAAACCCGTCATAGCCTTCGCTAGGCATTACTTTTTCCTCTTTTATGAATTTAAAATCCGGGTTGTTTTTCAGAAATTCTTCTACCTGTTCGTTGTTTTCAGAAGGTAGGATAGAGCAGGTAGCATATACCATTTTTCCTCCTTTTTTAAGCATTTTGGAATAATCCTGAAGGATTTGCTGCTGTTCTTTTTTAATCCGGTCAATAAATTCCTGGTCAATTTTCCATTTGCTGTCGGGATTTCTTTTTAAAACTCCCAGTCCGGAACATGGAGCATCGATCAGTAAACGGTCTGCTTTGTCGTATAGGCGCTTAATAACTTTGTTATCTGTAATGAAACGGGTTTCGATATTATGAGCGCCCGCTCTTTTGGCACGACGCTTTAATTCGGCAAGCTTCCATTCAAAAATATCCAGTGCTATAATCTGTCCTTTATTTTTCATTAAAGCAGCCAGGTGTAAGGTTTTTCCTCCCGCACCGGCACATGCATCAACAACTCTCTGGCCTTCCTGTACATCAAGAAAATAACCTATCTTTTGTGAAGATGCATCCTGAACTTCAAATAAACCTTCCTTAAAAGCAGTGGTCAGGAAAACATTTTTCTTTTCTTCCAGCTGAACCGCATCAGGATAATTTTTTATGCTGTAGGAAACAATATTTTCATCAGACAGATCTGAAACCAGTTCTTTGACGGAAGTTTTCAGGGAGTTAGCTCTTAGAACGGTAGGAGCCTGCTCGTTCAACGCTTTCATTTCTTTTTCCCATTGGGGACCTAATTCTTTTTCTAAAGTTTCAGCCAGCCATTCCGGGATAGAAAATTCAATAGCTTTCGTAGGAACCGTATTCTTTTTCAGCTTGGTAAGAATATCGGCTACTTTTATGCCTTCAAATTCTTCAAACTTTTTATGTTTGGTCTGACTCCATAGAAGGTAAGCCACAATCAGCTTATAAATATTGCCGGGTTTTACCCCTTCACCCATATAGTATTCCAAACGCTTTTTCCAACGGATGATATTGTAGAATATCTCAGAAACAACCGCTCTGTCCTGGCTTCCCCATTTTTTGTGGGCTTTTAAAAGTCTTTCAATAACTTTATCGGCATATTTGTTTTTCTCGAAAAACGTCTCCTGTAAGGCATCATGAATTCCGATAAGTAAGTTTCTGTGAATAAGTTCCATATTGGTATAGCTGTTTGAATCTGCAAAAATAAGGTTTTAATTAATTAGGTGAAACTAAAAAGTATAAAGTCCGTAATTTGTTTTGTTTCCAAAGGAGTTAGCCTTATTTTTGTGAAAAATAAAAATATGAGTGATACAATACTATGCCCGAAATGTGGTTCCGAATTTACTTATCCAAGTGAGAATGTAATGGTCTGCTCCCAGTGTTTTTATGAATGGAACCCTGAAGAAGAAGGAGATTCCGGTGAAGGAAAAATACTGGATTCCAACGGAAATGAATTGCAAAACGGAGATTCTGTAGTAGTGATTAAAGATTTACCCGTTAAAGGAGCTCCGAAACCTGTAAAGGCCGGAACAAAAGTGAAAAACATCCGACTCAATTTTGATAGTGATCATAATATTGACTGTAAAATAGATGGATTCGGATCCATGGCATTAAAGTCTGAGTTTGTGAAAAAAGCTTAATAGAAAATTAATATTCAATATAAATGCGTCTTCGGGCGCATTTTTTTGGCCATAAAAAAAGGAAAAAATTGGACAGTGTTTTCTTTCAAAGACTTGATTGCAAGAGTTGCTAATGGCCGTCCTAGAGGCAGAAAGAGAATTAACCAAAAATTTCCTTATGCTGTTGAATAACAAATGTAAAGAAAAAGAATTAATTTCCCAGGTATTCCTGCCTGTTTTTTATCCACAAAATACTAATAAGTTGTAGAGAATGTGAAGGTTGGGATCCGGTTACAACGCTATTTTTACCGGAGCTTCCAGTCGCTTGTCACTATAAACAATAAGCTCCTTGTCTTTGCATTTTACCTTGTTCCAAAAGTGGGCACCTGCAAATCTGCTTTCCATAATCTCCGCATCCATGCCGTTTTCATTGAATTTGATTTCCCGGGGATAATAGGAGAATTTGGATATCTGAAATTTCCGCCTTTCTTCCTCATCAAAAATATTGACTTCTCCAAATAGCCGCGCTACATAAGGGTTGTAAGGGTTTGTGTAAGTTTCTTCGGGATCATCATTTTGGATAAGCCTTCCGTCCTGTAATATAATGATCTGATCCAGCCAGGGTAAGATATCCTGAAGCTCATGGGTGGAAATGATCAGGGAAATATTATTCTGCTTCACATATCTGAAAAGCTTTTCCCTAAGCTCTATTTTCCGGGAAAAATCCAGGTTGCTGAAAGGTTCATCCAGAATCAGTAATTTAGGAAGTACCGACAGGGCTCTCGCAATGGCTACTCTTTGTTGCTGTCCTCCGCTCAGGTATTTGGGGTGGACACCTGCATAATACTGTAATCCTACAACATCCAGAAGCTCCAGAACCTTTTCTTTTTTCTGTGCTAAATTAATATTGGAAATAAATTTTCCTACGTTATCGGCAACCGTGGAGTGGGGCATCAGATCAAAATTCTGAGCGACGAACTTCATCTCACTTTCTCCGGGAACAAGGTTTCCTTTAGGTCCCAGTAACTTTGTGCCATTGAAGAAGATCTCACCATCCTGCCAATCCAGAAGTCCGTATATAAGATTTAATAAGGTGGATTTTCCGCAGCCGCTTTCTCCTGCCAATGCTACAATTTTACCCTCTTCAAGTTTTAAATTGAAATTTTGAAAAAGTGGCTTATCCGGGTTATGTGAAAAATTTAAATTATTTATTTCTAATAGCATATTACAAAAGTACAGGTTTTATGAAAGAATTAATTTTATTATATTAGCAATTAATAAAGATATTAAAAAAATGAGAAAAAAAATATTTTCACTAGCCCTTACCGGCCTTTTTGCTGCCTTGGTGATGGTCTCCTGTAAAAAAGAGAAGCCTTTGACCAGTGAAAACGGTGAAGTGACTACCATGAAAGATGGAAGTCAATATACTTTAGATACCTTGAACAGTAAGGTGGAGTGGAAAGGGTATAAGCTTTTAAAATCCGAAAGTACAAGTCATTTCGGGTCCATTAAGTTTGAAAGTGGAGATGTAACGGTAAAAGACGGAAAACTGGAAAGTGGAAAATTTGTAGCGGATATGGCTTCATTAACTTCTATAGATCTGAAAGATAATGCCGATCAGTTGGGTAAACTAAACGGGCATCTTAAGAGCGGAGATTTTTTTGAGGTAGAAAAGTTTCCGACCGCTTCTTATGAAATTACTAAAATTTCTCCTTTATCGGAAGGTGATTATAATACCCTGTTAGATGGAAATTTAACGGTCAAAGGGATTACAAAACCGGTTCAGTTTAAGGCTAATGTAGCGGTAAAAGAAGGAGATGTAACGATTGCTACTGAGCCCAAGGATATTAACCGTGCTGAATTTGGGGTAAAGTTCCAGGCTCCCGCAGCGGATGGCGTGATTAAAGATGAGGTAACTCTTCAGATTCTCGTTAAAGCTTTAGAAAAGAAATAATTTTTTTATTTAAGTGAAATAAGTGATTGAAGTCTGCCTCCTCAAAGAGGCAGATTTTTTTATGAGAAATAAAGAAAGTTATTCAATTGAAAAATCTTATTTTTGCAAATATATTTTGAATGGGTAAAGAAATGATAAAAAAAATAGAAGAACTACTCGTTGAAGTAAACAGCTTCAATACAACTAATAAGGAAGAGATAGAGAGCTTCCGTATTAAGTATAATGGGAAAAAAGGAGTTCTGAACGATTTTTTTGAAAAATTTAAAGAAGTTCCTAACGATCAGAAAAAAGAATTTGGACAAAAGATCAATTCTTTAAAGCAGGCTGTTGCAATAAAACTGGAAGATTTGAAAAATGCTTCCGGAACTTCTGTGGTGGAAGAAAAAGAAGATCTTACCAAACCCGCTTTCCCTTTGGATTTAGGATCAAGACATCCTATTAACCTGGTTAAAAACAGAATTATAGAAATTTTTAAATCTATCGGTTTTGCCGTATCGGACGGACCGGAGATTGAAGATGACTGGCATAATTTTACCGCGCTTAACCTTCCGGAATATCACCCGGCGAGAGATATGCAGGATACTTTCTTTATTGAACAGAACCCTGATATTCTGCTAAGAACCCATACCTCTTCTGTACAGATCCGTTATATGGAACAGAATGAGCCTCCTATCAGGATTTTATCTCCGGGAAGAGTGTTCAGAAATGAAGCGGTATCTTCACGTTCACACTGTATTTTCCATCAGATAGAAGGTTTATATATTGATGAAAATGTAAGCTTTGCAGATTTAAAGCAGACGATACAGTTCTTTACTACGGAATTATTCGGTAAATCCAAAATCAGGATGAGACCTTCTTATTTCCCTTTTACCGAGCCTAGTGCAGAGATTGACGTATATTGGGGATTAAATTCCGAAACGGATTACAGAATCACAAAAGGGACCGGATGGCTGGAAATTATGGGATGTGGAATGGTGGACCCTGCTGTTTTGAAAAATGTAAATATTGATGCAGACAAATATTCAGGATATGCTTTCGGAATGGGTATTGAAAGAATTGTAATGCTTCTTTACCAGATGAGCGATATCAGGATGTTCTTCGAAAATGATATCCGAACTTTAGAACAGTTTAAAACTTTATAAAATAAAAAAGCTTTCGGTTTTCGAAAGCTTTTTTTATGATTTATTTAGTGAAGTTCAATGGGTATTTCACATTTTTATAACCGTCGATACTCGCCTTTAAAGATCCTACTGCTAATTCGGCCTTTAATAGAATGGGAATATGATTGGCATCATTGGAAACCCACATGGTAACTCCCTCTTTTTCTTTAAATACTCTTCCGCTTTTTACTGAAGGAATGATTTTAAGACAGTTGATGGTCCCGAATTTGGTTTTTAGATTTTCTGTTCCTACCACTTTCAGCTGAAATGGAAACATTTCATCATCAATCCATACATTCATGTTGATAACGGTACCGGTCTTTAATTCACCCGGGCTTTTACTTCTAAGGTAATAAAAGCAGGAAAGCATATCCTGGACTCCTTTTACCGATTTGATTTCCCGGGAGCCATTCGCCGGATTTTTTTTATCCGTTAAAATTAAAGTATTATTATCATGATTGAATACGGTTTCAAAATGCTGGCGGTAGCCCCCTTCTCTTACATTTCTTACATAAAAGCTGGGTAATCCCGTTTCCATGTTAATGAAGCTTTCATAGAGGTCTTCCACTTTAAAGAAAGCTTTTACAGCACCTGTTGTCTGTCCTACACCTTTTGCATATAAGTGGGGAACTCCTCTGTAAGTCGTTTTTTTTGTCGTAAGATTGGCAGTTCCGGCGTTGAGAATGCCATAATGGATTCTTAAAGTAAGAGATTCTCCATCAGCAATATTATCTATTTGGGCAGGTCCTAAACAGAATAGTAATAATGCTATAATAGTTAACATTTTCTTCATAATATGGTTTTTACAAAAAGGCTGCCAAAATTTAAAACCTTTTTTCGGATTTTTGATAAATCTCAGTTATTTATTTAGAATCAATCCAATCCCTTCGCACTAAAATTAGTAAATTTGCGCCAATACATATAAAATTTATTTATACTATGATAACTACCGACATATTAATAATAGGAGCCGGACCCACAGGACTTTTCGCAGTATTTGAAGCAGGATTACTAAAAATGAAGTGCCATATTATAGATGCGCTTCCGCAGCCTGGCGGGCAATTGGCTGAGCTATATCCTAAAAAGCCTATTTTTGATATACCGGGCTATCCTTCTGTGAACGCAGGAGATCTTATTGATAATTTAATGGAGCAGATCAAACAGTTTCAGCCAGGCTTTACACTGGGTGAAACCGCCGTTTCATTAACAAAAATTGATGATGAATGGTTTGAAGTAGTTACAAACAAAGGAACTGTTCACAGAGCCAAGGCAGTTGCCATCGCAGGTGGATTGGGAACTTTTGAACCCAGAAAGCCTACGATTGAAAATATTGCGGATTATGAAGAAAAAGGGGTGGAGTATTTCATCAAAGAACCGGAACATTTCAGAAATAAAAAAGTGGTGATTGCCGGTGGAGGAGACTCTGCTTTGGACTGGAGTATTTTCCTTGCTAATGTGGCAAGTGAAGTTACTTTGATACACAGAAGAAATGAATTCAGGGGAGCTTTGGATTCCGTGGAAAAAGTTCAGGATCTTAAAAATCAGGGTAAGATTAAATTAATAACTCCGGCAGAAGTAACCGGTATTAAAGGAGAAGGACACGTTTCTGCTATCACGGTTCAGGCAGATGGTGAAGAAGCGTATGATATTGAAACTGATTATTTCATTCCTCTGTTTGGATTAACTCCTAAACTGGGGGAAATTGGAAACTGGGGATTAAATATTGAGAAAAATGCCATTGTAGTCAATAATGCATTGGATTATCAAACCAATATAGAGGGTGTGTACGCGATCGGAGATATCAATACGTATCCTGGAAAACTGAAATTAATTCTTTGTGGTTTCCATGAGGCTACCCTAATGTGCCAGAGTGTCTATAACCGTCTTAATCCGGGTAAAAAGTATGTGTTGAAATATACAACGGTAAGTGGAGTAGACGGATTTGACGGAAGCCGTAAAGAAGCGGAAAAGGCTGTAGTGAAAAAAATTGACTAATTTTGCGGAATTATGTCAGATATCAATATTAAAATTACCGATAGAGAAGGGGTTACCCATGAGGTTGCCGCTCCTACGGATATGTCCATGAATTTGATGGAGGTGATCCGTGCCTATGAGTTGGCAGAAGAGGGAACCATTGGAGTGTGTGGAGGAATGGCGATGTGTGCATCATGCCAGGTCTATGTCATCAATGATCCGGGGCTTCCTGAAATGGGAGATGAAGAAGATGCTATGCTGGCGGAGGCTTTCCATGTAAAAGATAACAGCAGATTGGGCTGCCAATTGCATATTGTCGATGAAATGGAAGGGCTGGAAGTGGAAATCGCTCCCTATCCTTAGATTCTATTTTATATTTAAATTATATAAAAACCCTGAAAATAATTTCAGGGTTTTTCATTGTTGATTATTTTTTTGATATCTGAAATTTGGGATGACCGACCTGCCATAAGGCAAATGAATAAATATCAGCATACTCCTTGAAGACGACATCAAAATCACTGGTGAAATGACCGTTTTCATAATTCACATATAACAACACAGGCTTTCCTGATGAAGAGCTGTTTTGTAAAATGGCTGCAAATTTTGCAGGTTCCCATGGAACGATCCGGGAATCATTCATTCCGGTTCTTACGATTACCGCAGGGTATTTTACTCCTTTTTTAACCTTAGTCTGCGCATCCATTTCCATTAAATTTTTAACATCCTCTTTATTTTTCAGACTTCCGATTTCCGGAATCTGATTGGGGCCATTGGCGGTAGTTTCGGAACGTAAAGCATTAGTCATTCCTACTTCTGCTATGGCTACCGAATAAAGGTCGGGTCTTTCTGTGATCGCTCTTCCAATCAATACCCCGCCCATGCTCACTCCGTTTCCGATAAGCTTTGAAGAAGAGGTGTATTTTTGGTTAATAAGATATTCCGAACAGGCAATAAAATCTTTCCATGTATTGGGCTTATTGGCCTTCATTCCTGATTTATGCCATATTTCTCCTTTTTCACCGCCACCTCTTACGTGAGCAATGGCAATGATTACTCCCTGTTCAAGCAATACGGAGAGCCGGGTGGAAAACCTCGGTTCATAAGATATTCCATAACCGCCATATCCCGTAATATAAGCTGGAGTGCTGCCATCCATTTTAATATTTTTAGGATAAATAATGGATAGGGGTACCATAGTGCCATCATGGCTTTTTATTTCTGTTTCTTTGATAGTATAAAGTTTTTCATAATCGGGATAGCTCGAATCCGAATTAAAATACCTGCTCTTTACGACTATTCCTTTTTCCGCATTATAATCATAAGCGGTTTTAGGAGTGAGCCAGTTCACATTTTCACAGTAGATATCATCATTTTCATGAGGGTTGAGCGGCATTGAAGCATTCACACCGGATGGCAGCTGAATTTTTTTATGGTCCAGGGAATTGATGTTGATCTGGTATTTGTCCCTGATGATTCCGTTACCTAAGGAATAATACAGGTAATTTTTCGAGCTGTGAATGGATGTTATTACCCGGTCTTTACTTTCGGGGATAATAACCTTTGCATTGTCAAAATCCGGTTGGGATAAGCTGGTGAGAATGATCTTATAATTGGGCGCATCTTTATGAGTTAGCAGGAAAAGCTTGTCCCCTGAGATGAACACATCGGTAATATCATCAGTAGGCTTAACGATCTGTTTCCACTTAATTTTTTTGTTTTTAATTTCGGAATAAGGCGCTACAAATATGGGGCTCTCAGATCGTACTGAGCTGAGCCTGAGAACAATGTTTTTGTAATCGTCCGTAAAATAGATACTGGGAAACTGTTCTGTTAATGCATTAAGTTCAGGATAATCTTCTCTGGAAGCCAATATTTGATCCGTCCTGGGATCTGTTCCTATCAGGTGCAGCTTTGCCTTCATATCTTTTAAAAGCATGTTGCTGTTAGGATCTCCCGTACTCATTTGGGTATAAAGGATGGCGGTGTCATCCTGTGTAAATTCAAAATTAAATTCACTCCAAATAGGACCCAGCGTATCATTAAGAAGCTTTTTTGTGGTAAGGTCCAGAATTTTTAACTCGCAGATTTCACCTCCTGATTTAGATAAGAGTAAAGCTATTTTTTTGGCTTTAGAATCTACCGTAAAGTTGGTGATCTGGGTACTTTTTCCAAGGGTTTCAGGATCAAGTATCAGGACTTCTTTTCCGGTAGAAATATCCTTTGAATAAAGCTTGGCGAGATTTTCACTCTTTTTGGTTTTGGTATAAAAATATAAATTCTGCCTTTGCATGATGACTCCGAAAGAATCCCCGCTCATCATCTGAACTTCTTTCATCCTGTTATAAAGGTCTTCCCTATGGGGAATCTGATCTATGACACTATGACTGAAATCAGACTGTGCCTTGAACCAATTTTGAACAACGGGATCTTTAAGATTTTCCAACCACCGGTAATCATCCGTTACAGAAGTCCCAAAATAATTGTCTGTCACTGGTTTCTGTGGTGTTTCGGGATATTTATACTGAGCCTGTATGACCTGGCTCCATAATAATCCCAGCAATAAAATGTGATATTTCATATTGTAATTTTAGGATGTTTTTTGAGGATGAAATATAGGAATATTATTAAATATCTGACAGATTTAAATAAAAATATCCGGAATTGATGTTCCGGATATTGATATGAAAGTTAAGTATATTTATTTCTGTGGAATCTGAGCTAAAATGTCTTTAAGGTAGCTCCAGAATTTTTGGGTGGATGTTATGTTCGCTCTTTCATCCGGTGAGTGGGCTCCTTTTATGGTCGGTCCGAAGCTTACCATTTCCATTTCAGGGTAATTAGCCCCGATAATTCCGCATTCCAGACCTGCATGACAAGCTACTACGTGAGGCTTTTCATTAAATTTATTTTCATAAATCTTTTCCATCAGCTGAACGATTTCAGATCCCGGCTTTGGCTTCCATCCAGGATATGAACCGCTTAATTCCACATTCATTCCGGCAAGTTCGGAAACTGATTTCAATTGTTCTGCTACGGAATCTTTAGACGATTCTACGGATGATCTGGAAAGGTTCAGGATTCTTAATTCACCTCCTTTTAATTCCACTCTTGCCACATTGTTGGAAGATTCCACAAGGTCTGCTACATCAGGACTCATTCTGTATACGCCGTTGTGCAGGGATTTTAATACCAGGATGATTTTCTTTGAATCTTCTTCTGAGACCGCTTTTTCAGAACTTGTTGAATTTTCTATATTAATCTGAATAGAAGGCTCTACCGAAGCAAACTCTTCTATTATTTCTTTCTTTAAAACTGTGGTTTCTTCAATGAATTCATTGGCATTTCTTACCGATACAAGTGCAACAGCTTCACGGGGAATAGCATTTCTAAGACCTCCGCCATCAATGGAAATCAATTGAGGATTTTGCTTTTCTATGCTTTTATAAAGGATTCTTCCCAAAATGATATTGGAGTTTCCAAGTCCTTTGTGGATATCCATACCGGAATGTCCGCCTTTCAAGCCTTTTACTTCAATTCTTACCACCTGGCCTTTAACCTCTTCAGTATTGTATTTCTGACTGATTGTTACATCAACTCCTCCGGCACAGCCTATGTCGATCTCATCGTCTTCCTCAGTATCTAGATTTAATAAAATATCTCCGGTTAATTGTCCGGATTTTAAACCTAAGGCACCTGTCATCCCTGTTTCTTCATCAATCGTAAAAAGAGCTTCTATAGCAGGGTGAGGAATATCTGAGCTTTCCAGTACAGACATAATAGCAGCTACCCCTAATCCATTGTCAGCTCCCAGAGTGGTTCCTTTTGCTTTTACCCAGTCTCCGTCGATCTCCATTTTGATTCCCTCTGTTTCAAAATCAAAGTTGATGTCATTGTTTTTTTGACAAACCATGTCGAGGTGAGACTGAAGGATTACCGATTTACGGTTTTCCATTCCCGGAGTAGCAGGTTTTTTAATGATAACGTTTCCTACTTCGTCTACCGTGGTTTCTAAACCGAGGTTTTCCCCAAATTCTTTGATAAATGCGATTACTTTTTCTTCTTTCTTTGAAGGTCTGGGAACCGTATTCAGCTTGGAAAAATTTTTCCATACGATTTGCGGTTCTATATTGGATAATACCATAAAATTTTTATTTTTATCAAAATTACGAATAAAAAAATGCTTCTGAACAGGACAAAAGCATTCTTTATAGGTTTTCAAATATTTTAGCAGCCACAAGCTCCGTAAATAGGAGTGGTAAACGTTTCTCCCGTAGATTTTTCAATAGTCATGGAACCTTGAAATAACAGGGCTTCATCACCTTTTATCTTTTTAGCCTTTACCGTGATTTTATAGTTTTCATTTTCTATTTCCTTGCTGAGGTCTTCTTCGCCTTCCATACCGCTTGATGATAAAAGGTTCATTACGGTTCTTTGTCCGTCCAGCTGCATATATGCAGTTTTTCCCGCATCATCGGCATAAATATATTTTTCCGCTTCAAAATCTGCTTTATTTTTAGCAAAATAGCAGGAACATTCTTTGATTTCTTTTGGGAAGGAAATAATTCCTACATCAATGGTTCCGGTACTGAGATGGGTATTGGATGAGTCTTTAACAATACTTAAAGAATCTTCGGCAGTGTTTTGGGAAGCGGCAGGCTTCTCTTTTTTACATGCAACAAACAGGAAGGTTGAAAATAGAATGATCAGATATTTCATTGTGTTTAAAGTTTATAATAAGTTTAATATCCATTTGGTTATCTTATACTTAAAGTCAAAAAAGATAATCCATGTTTAGTTGTATCAAAGATAAATCTTTTACTGTAATTTCATGAAATTTTAGACATGATAAAAACATAATCACCCTTTTTTATCTTATTTTTGTAACATGGAGTATCCTAGTAAAGTTTTGGCAAAGGCGGTAGACGAAATTTCAGGTCTTCCGGGTATTGGAAAGAAAACGGCACTGCGTTTAGCTCTTCATTTACTCAGACAGCCAAATTCCAGGGCGGTGAGTCTCGGAAATTCGCTTATTAATTTAGTTAATGAAATAAAATATTGTAAAGAATGTCATAATTTCTCCGATTTTGATATTTGTGAGATATGCAGCAATACGAAGAGAAATGATGAACTGCTTTGTGTTGTGGAAGATGTACGGGATGTAATGGCCATTGAAAATACAGGTAAATATACAGGTAAATACCTGGTTCTGGGAGGTAAGATTTCTCCTATGGAAGGAATAGGGCCTAACCAGCTCAATATTGCAAGTATAGAGAAAAAGCTGAATGAGGGAAAAGTCCGCGAACTTATTTTTGCTCTCAGTGCTACTATGGAAGGAGATACCACCGCTTATTATATTTATAAAAAGTTTAAAACTTTTGAAATAGATTTTTCGAGTATTGCCAGAGGTATTTCCGTAGGGGATGAGCTGGAATATGCTGATGAAATTTCTCTGGGAAGATCTATTATTAACCGTTTTCCTTATAACGACAGTAATTCTTAACCCTATTTTTATGATCTCTGTAGTTATCCCTCTTTATAATGCAGAACAGACCATAGAGACTGCACTGAATTCTATCCGGAAGCAGACTTACCCCCGGGAGGAATTTGAAATTATTGTGATTAATGACGGTTCTACAGATAACAGCCGTTCTGTGGTTTTGAACTATATCAAAACCCATCCTGATATGAATATCCGGATGATAGATCAGGAAAACGGAGGCGTTTCCAGGGCAAGAAATACAGCACTTAAAGCAGGAAAAGGAGATTATTTTGCTTTATTGGATTCTGATGACGAATGGCTGCCCGAGAAAACAGAGCGCCAGATAAATTATTTTAAAAAAGAGCCTGGTATTGATTTTTTAGCTGCCCGACGGAATAACAGTGAGATTTTATTCCCTTATAAAGTAAAAAGCAATCTGGCAGAAATTACCTTTAAAAAGCTCTTGATAAGAAATGAAGCGCAACCTTCAACAGTGATTTTTAAAAGAAAAATACTTGAGAATACAGGGTATTTTGATGATGATCAAAGATATACGGAAGACGTTAATTACTGGCTCAGGATTTCTTTGAAAAATCAAATGTATATCCTGGATGAGAGCCTGGTCATTGCAGGAGGTGGCAAAAGAACTTTCGGATCATCGGGTTTATCGGCAAATCTTTCCGCAATGGAAAAAGGATATAAAAAAAATCTGAAAGAGATGTATGCCCTGGGAAATCTGACAGCTCTGCAATATTTTGCTCTTAGAATTTTTTATAAGGTAAAATATCTATTTTTGTTAATAAGAGTTTTTTATTACAATAATAAGTCCTGATGGATCTGAAAAATAAAAAAATACTTTTTTTATCAGTAAGTTTTTTTAAATATGAAAGAGCTATAGCTGAAAGGCTCTCCTATTGGGGAGCAGAAGTGGATTTTTATGATGAAAGACCTTCCAATTCGAATTTTTCTAAAGGGATTATCCGTTTTAATAAAAAGCTGTATCAGCTTAAAATCAAAGAATATTATAATAAGATTCTCCGTGAGATTGAGCATAAGAAATATGATTACTTTTTACTGGTAAAAGGAGAGGCTACGCCCGCTTATTTTCTGAAAAAGATAAAAGCCTGTAATCCGGATATGACAATGATCTATTACAGTTTTGATGCCTTAACGGAATATCCGCAGCTTAGATCCCATCTTACTTATTTTGATAGAAAATTCACTTTTGAATACCAGGATTCCTTACAATATGATTTGAAGTTCAGACCGCTTTTTTATCTCGATGAATATAAAAGCTTGAAAAGCAGGACAACCTTTAATTTTGATATAGCATTTATAGGGAGCGCCCATACGGATCGTTATATTATCGGGGAAAAAGTAAAGGAAAAAGCAGATCAGCTTCAGCTAAGGTGTTTTTTCTATTATTATGCCATGGGAAAAATAGCTTTCAGGCTCAAAAAAATATTGGATAATAACCTGAAGCAATTTGATACTAAAAAATTGAGTTTTGAGAAACTTTCCCACCGTCAGATCATGGATTGTTATGAAAACTCTGTATCAGTACTGGATATCCATAAGCCATTTCAGAACGGATTAACCATCAGGACATTTGAGGTGCTGGCTGCAGGGAAAAAATTAATGACTACCAATTCGGATATACGGAACTATCCATTTTATAATCCCAACAATATTTTTATTCTCGACCGTGAAAATGTAGAGCTGGACCCTGGTTTTTTCAAAACTCCTTTTGAAGAAATGGGGGAGGACATCCTACGTATGATGTCTTTGGATGCTTTTATTGAATGTCTGTTTTTTAAAGATCAGGATGAGTATTGGAGTTCTTTTAGAAATAGGGCATAAAAAAAGCAGCTCTTTAGAGCTGCTCGTATATTTATTTGATTGTCCTTTCTATTTTGTAGGAGCTGCTGGTGTCTGAGCCGGTGTTGTAGACTGAGAAGCCGGAGCTGTATTAGCCGGAGCCTCTTGTTTTACGGGCTGAGAAACTGTTGGAGCTACCTGAGTAGGTTTTCCTGTAACAATAACACTAATAAGGATAAGCACAATAATAGTTCCTCCTAATGTCCATGTAGCTTTTTCCATGAAGTCATTGGTTCTTTGTACTCCGAACTGTGCAGAAGAAGCTCCCCCGAAAGTACTGGAAAGGCCTCCACCTTTAGGGTTTTGAGCCATAACAACAATTACCAGTAATACGCTGGCAATCATAACAAGAACCATCAATAGTGTAAATATAGTGTCCATTAATCTGATTTCTTTTGAATGGGCAAATTTAATCTTTTTTTATCTAATGACAAAATATGAATTGGTAAAAATAAAAACGGCAGCCTTGGCTACCGTTTTTTATATGGAAATAAACCTTTTTTATTTGAAATCAGTCTCTTTAGCCTGATTGATCTGGTAAGATTTTACATTTAAAGTAATATCCATTCCTCCCATATTCTGCATAATGGTAAAAGGAAGTTTTACTCCTGATACCTCTTTGTAATCAGCAAAGCTGGTTGGAATGCTTCCTCCTTCTCCTGCTTTTACCTCACCTGTTTTAAGACCGGTTTTTACACTGTAATAATAAGTGTCTTTTGAGCCTTTTACAACATAGGAATCTTCATTGTTGTATTTCTCAATTCCGGAAAGCTTATATTCTGTGGATTTTGCAAATGCAAGCTCTGGGAAAAGCTCTGTGTCTTTAGACATTTCTGCTTTCTGCTTATCACTTAAAGGCATTTTCTGTCCCTGAGCTTCCATATAACCGTCTTTTCCGTCAAAAATGATTTTCTGAACGGTATTTCCCATCATCTTCATATTCATGGCCATTTTACCACCTTTAGCCTGGATCATGCTCATATTCATTTCCATTCCCTGTACTTTGGTGGAAGCTTCGGTACTGATAGAATTTACTTTTTGAACTGCTGCCGCTCCTCCTATCGCATTGATGTATTTATCCGCTACTGATGCAATTGTTACACTGGCGTCCACTTTTTGAGCAACCGGTTTGGCAACAGGATTGGCATTACTGTCATAATATTTTACAGGATAACCTAGTTTTTCCAGTCCTTCCGAAATATCAGATGCTTTACCGGCTATGAATATCCTGCTTTGATTTGGGAATATATTAGCTTTTACAGCACTTGTAATATCGGCCGTTGTTACTTTGTCGATAGATTTCAGATAGTTGGTATAGAAATCACTTGGCAGATCCTGAACTTTCTGATTTAAAGCAAATCTTGCAATGGTCTCAGGCTTTTCAAGGGACATGATGAAAGCTCCTTTTAGTTTAGCCTTGGCATTTTCCAGTTCCTCAGGCTTCACCGTAGAAATGGCATTCAATTCATTCATGAACTCTACTACAGCTTTATCCGTTACCTCGTTTCTTACACTTGCCTGTGCAGCAAAGGCAGGAGCATATTTACTTGCGGAAAGATCAGAATAAGCCCCATAAGTAAATCCATTCTTCTCACGTAGGTTCATGAAAAGTCTGGCTTCACCACCACCGCCTAAAATATAATTTGCCATAGTGGCTGCAAAATAATTAGGGTCCTTCATCTTAAAATCATTAAGATTGCTTACAGATACTACCGATTGTACGGCAGAAGGAACATCCACGATATTGATTTCCGTTTTAGCTACATTGGAAGCAGGCTCCAGAGCGGCAAAAGTAGTGTTGGCCTTTTTCCAGCCGCTGAATGCTTTCTCTACCATCGGTTTTACCTGATCGTATTTTACGTCTCCCACGATGACCAAATAAGCGTGATCAGGAGCGTAATATTTTTTGTACATATTCTGTACATCCGCTAACTGGATTTTGCTAACACTTTCAATCGTTTCAAACTCCCCTCTTGAAGTGTTTTTTCCATAGATAAGGGCCGTAGATACTTTATCAGCAATTGATGAAGCGTTTTTTTCATCCGCTTTTAATCCTTCAACCGTTCTGTCTTTAGAACTCTGAACTTCTTCGGCAGAGAATTTTGGATTGATGATAGCATCAGCCATTAAGTTCAATACCTCAGGGAAATACTTGGAAAGAGAGTTGGCGAAGGCTCCTCCTGAGGAAAAGCTTAGGTTGGCACCCAGGAAATCTATTTTTTTATGGAAATCATCTTTGCTTAAGCTCGTGGTTCCATTGCCCAGCTGGTCTGCCATAATTCCGCTTACCCCGGTGATATTTCCTTCATAGATTGGAGGTCTGTCCATAGAGAGGTTTACGTTTACCCTCGGTAATTTATTATTCTCTACTACCATTACGGTAAGCCCGTTGCTCAGCTGGAAAGTTTTAGGCTTGGCAATGTTGATGGCCGGAGTAGGTCCCGGTTTTGGCATTGCATTAATATCTATTTTTTGTGCAGAAAGCATACCTGTAAATAAAAATGCTACTGCTATATATGTTAATTGCTTTTTCATTTGTAAATATTTAAAATTAATAATCACTTTTCTCCTTCCGAATTACTTCTTTTCAGGCAGATAATTAATGATTATTCTTTGGTTAGGATTAAGATACTTTTTAGCAGCATTTTGTAGATCTTCTTTAGTGATGGATCTGTAAATGTCTATTTCCTTGTTGATTAAATTAGTATCTCCCATTAAAACATGGCTGGTTGCCAAAGAAGCGGCAATCCCCTGAATACTTGAATTTTGATTTACAAATTGGTTTTCAAACTGGTTCTGAAGTTTCTGATAATCCTCCTGGGAAATCAGGGTTGTTTGTAATTTTTTGATTTCAGCATCAATATCGGACTGAAGTGTCTGCTTAGTAGTTTGCCCCATTGGAATGGCAAAAAAAGCAAAGATTCCGTAATCTTCGAGACCTTGGTTGAAGGCAGCTACCTGAAGCGCTTTTTTCTCCTGATCTACCAGTTTCTTATATAAAACAGAAGATTTTCCGTTACTTAAATAGGAGGAAAGCATATCTAGAACGTAAGCATCTCTTTCCTTATTGGCCGGAGTTCTGTATGCAAAAACATACGCAGGAAGCTGAATATTCGGATCATAAGCCGTTACTTCTTTCTCCTTGGTGATAGGTTCGTCTTTCGGGAAGTTCTTAGGCGTTACCGTTCCTTTAGGAATAGCACCGTAATATGTTTCAATCCATTTTTTAGTCTGTTCCGGTTTAATATCTCCCGCCACTACCAATGTCGCATTGTTCGGAACATAATATTTTTTGTAGAAAGCCTGGAACTCATCAAGCTTTGCAGCATTTAGATCCTCCATAGACCCGATAGTAGGCCAGTTGTATGGGTGATTGGTAAACAGGTTTTTCTGTATGGTGGTGAATAGATTACCGTAAGGCTGGTTATCCATTCTGAGTCTTTTTTCTTCCTTTACCACTTCTCTTTGAGTATCTACTCCTACCTGGTTGATCACCGCGTGACGCATTCTTTCGGATTCCATCCAAAGTCCAAGCTGCTCATTGTTGGAAGGGAAAGTTTCATAGTAATACGTTCTGTCGTTGGTGGTATTGGCATTGTTCTGACCTCCGTTGGAAGAAACTATTTTAAACCATTCTCCTCTTTTTATATTAGGGGTTCCTTCAAATAAAAGGTGTTCAAAAAAGTGGGCGAAACCGGTTCTTCCCTTTACTTCATCTTTTGCTCCTACATGGTACATGACACCCGTAGTTACTACCGGTGCGGAATTATCCTGGTGAAGGATTACATGTAAACCATTGGGCAAATCGTACTCTTCGAATTTGATTTGTTGTGCATTCACTATCATTCCAAAGAATGCAGCGGCAGCAACTGAAAAAAGTCTTCTTTTCATATAGTTGAAATTGTTTACTAATAAGTCCGAGAAATAATAGGATTGTTACAGGTTTTCAGGATTTTTTTTAAGAGAATTATTTTTAATAAACCGAGGAAGGCTTTTTCAAAAATTTGAATTCTCCATAGAATACTTTAATTTTGTAATCCAAAAATTTTTTCTGACATGGAGGACTATCTGAAAGGGTTAAATGAATCACAATTTGAAGCGGTAACCACACTGGAGGGGCCATTAATGGTTCTTGCGGGAGCGGGTTCCGGAAAAACGCGGGTGCTTACCATGCGTATTGCTCATTTAATCACCAATGGAGTAGATCCTTTTAATATCCTGGCGCTTACATTTACCAACAAAGCGGCCCGCGAGATGAAAGACCGTATTGCAAAGGTCGTGGGAGAAAGTAATGCCCGAAGCTTATGGATGGGAACCTTTCACTCCGTATTTGCCAGAATTTTGAGAATTGAAGCCCATTACCTGGGATATCCTTCGAATTTTACCATTTATGATCAGCAGGATGCCTTGAATGTAATCAAAAAGGTGTTAAAGGACATGAATATCGATGCAGATCTTTATAAACCTAAAAAAGTTCAGGCAAGAATTTCCACCTATAAAAACAACCTGATCACGGTAAAAGCTTATTTCAATAATCCGGAATTGATGGAGGCTGACGAAAAAGCCAATATGAAATTCATAGGGCAGATCTATCAGAAGTATGTGGAGGCCTGTTACCGTAACGGAGCGATGGATTTTGATGACCTGTTGTTGAAAACCAATGAATTATTGACCCGTTTTCCTGAAGTGTTGGCTAAATACCAGGACAGGTTCCGGTATATTCTGGTAGATGAGTACCAGGATACCAATCATTCTCAGTATTTAATCGTAAAAGCCCTGGCTTCCAAATTCGAGAATATATGCGTGGTGGGAGATGATGCCCAATCCATTTATTCATTCCGTGGAGCCAATATTTATAATATTTTAAACTTTAAAAAAGATTATCCTGATGCGGTAACGGTTTCTTTGGAACAGAACTACCGTTCTACACAAAATATCGTAAATGCTGCCAATGTGGTAATTTCAAAAAACCTTCAGCAGTTCAAAAAGAATGTGTTCAGCGATAACGAAGAAGGAGAAAAAATAAAAGTTTACCGTTCACTTTCCGATGCGGATGAAGCCAACTTTGTGGCAGGGAATATCTGGGAAACACGAAACCGTGAGCAGAGAAAATACAGTGATTTTGCTATCCTGTACAGAACCAACTCCCAGACCCGGGCTTTTGAAGACGCTTTAAGAAGAAAAAATATTCCTTATAAAGTATATGGAGGATTATCCTTCTATCAGAGAAAAGAAGTGAAAGATCTATTGGGTTATCTCCGCCTTTTAGTCAATGAAAATGATTCCGAAGCTCTGATGAGGATTATTAACTATCCTACCAGGGGAATTGGAGAAACGACTCAAAATAAGCTTATCGTATTTGCAGATGCTCAGAATATTTCAGTTTCCAAGGTCCTGGATAATCTGCCGGTGTATGCTCCTCAGTTAGGATTTAATAACGGGGTTCTTAACAAGCTTAATGATTTTTGGTCGATGATTAAAGCATTTCAGGTTTTATTAAAAACAGAAACTGCTTACAGTGTAGCCATGGAAGTGGCCAAAAGAAGCGGATTAATCAAATTCTTAAAAGATGACCAGACTCCGGAAGGAATCTCAAGAGTAGAAAACGTTCAGGAATTGATGAACTCCATGCAGGGGTTCATTGAAGAACAGATACAGCTTGAAGATGGAGATCCGAGCCTTTCCAACTTTCTGGAAAATATTGCACTTTCAGCCGATACACAGGATAAAACCGGGGAGGACGATATGGTTTCATTAATGACCATTCACCTTTCTAAAGGGTTGGAGTTCCCTGTGGTTCACCTTGTAGGACTGGAAGAAAATCTTTTCCCGAGCTTTATGAGTTCGGCTACAAGGGAAGATCTGGAAGAAGAAAGACGTTTGTTCTATGTGGCTTTAACGAGAGCTGAAAAGCAAGTGTTTTTTTCCTATGCTATTTCCAGGTTCCAATGGGGGAAAATTACCGATGCCGAGCCTTCGAGATTCCTCAGTGAAGTTGATGAGCAATATATAGACTTTATCAATCCTGCTATTGAAAGCCGTTTTGTGAATAATTCAGGAATTAAATCCAATATTTTTGATGAATACCCTGAAGAGCCGAGATCTTTCAGAAAAGTGGAGCCTAAGAAATCCATCGAAAGGAATGAGAAATCAAAACCTATCGCGGAACCCCGAAAACTGAAACCTGTAGGCTCAGCTAAGATTATTAATCCGAGCGGCAGCTCTTCTCAGGATATTGAAGTAGGAGACAGAGTGCGTCATGACCGTTTCGGAATAGGAGAGGTCACTTTCCTGGATGGTACCGATCCGCAGAATATTAAAGCAAAAGTCATTTTCCAGCACGAAGGAGAAAAAAATCTGATCCTGAAATTCGCCAAGCTTACTAAGATTTAAAAAAATAGAATTTACCTATTAACATTTTTTATGATTAATTAGTCTATTAATTTTGTGGACTAATAAATATGAATTACTTTTGCCCTTCGAAAACATTAAAAAAGTATTAAACTATAATTATGAAAAATAGAAAGACTATTTTATCAGCTTCTGTCTTGTTTTTCTTGGGAAGCTTTGCCTTTGCACAAGAGAAAGACTCTGTAAAAACAGGGCAGGTAGAAGAAGTTGTCATCTTAGGATCCAGAGGAGGAGCACGATCAAAAGTGGATAGTCCGGTTCCTGTAGATGTATTTAAAATTAAAGAATCTTCTGTTGTTTTACCACAGACCAATATATCTCAGATCCTGAATGCGGTTGCGCCTTCATTCACTTCCACTGTTCAGACGAATGCTGACGGAACGGATCATTTGGATCCCGCTCAGTTAAGAGGATTAGGTCCGGATCAGGTTTTGGTATTGGTCAACGGAAAAAGAAGACATACCTCCGCTTTAGTGAATGTAAACGGAACACCCGGAAGGGGAACGGTAGGAACGGATTTAAATGCCATTCCTTCTTTCGCGCTAAACAGGATTGAAGTGCTCAGAGACGGTGCATCTGCACAATATGGATCTGATGCGATTGCCGGGGTTATCAATCTGGAATTAAGGAGAGACACTGGTAAATTGGCAGGCCAGGTAACTTATGGAGGGAACTTGACTCCTACCGCCAATGACCATACCGGAGATTTTGACGGCCAGAATGTTCAGATCGATCTGAACTATGGAAATAAAATAGGTAAAAGAGGAGGTTTTTATAATATTACCTGGACTTCACAATTCCGAAATCCTACGTACAGAGCGGGTACGGAGAGCGGGAAAATCTATAATGCTTATAACGCTATCGAGCAAAGAGCGCTTAAGGACGGAGTCAATCTTTCCTCCTTGTACAGTAATATTAATAATACTCCGAATTCCCAGCAGATCATTAATTATATTCACCAGTATGCACAGGGCGTGAATTATTTTTCTCAAGATTTTCAGAATCAGATCCAGACTGCTAATACCATAGGTGCTTTACAGGGAATTTTAGGTACGGATGTCACGGATCAAGAATTGGCATACAGAGGCCTTACAAGAAAAGATTTCAACATGCAGGTGGGACAATCAAAACTTAATAATCACCAGCTATTTGCTAATATAGAAGTTCCTGTAAGTGATGATTGGAAAGTTTATACTTTTGGAGGATATAGCTTTCGGCACGGTACATCCGGAGGTTTTTACAGAAGGCCAAATCAAAGCCGAACCTTTACAGGATTATATGCCAACGGATATCTGCCTCAGATCGCAACGGATATTCAGGACCTTTCCTTATCCACAGGAATTAAAGGAAAATGGAACGGCTGGAATATAGATTTCAGCAATACGTTTGGACAGAATTCATTTGATTATACTATTCAGAATACGGGAAATACTTCCCTGAGATTTGCGTCTCCTAATGAGTTTAGAGCGGGTGGATTACGTTTTACTCAGAATACAATCAATCTGGATTTTTCTAAAAAATATGACGTATGGAGTGGAATTAATGTTGCTTTCGGAGGTGAACACCGCTATGAAAATTTCAAAATCACAGCAGGAGAAGAGGCTTCGTATGCTACTTATGATGTGAATGGGAACGTATTGACGGAAGGCAGCCTTCAGCCTACTGACTTTTTCGGAAATGCTTTGGCAGGTGGATCACAGGTTTTCAGTGGTTTCAGACCGGAAAATGCGGTGAATAGAAACAGACAATCTGTGGCAGGATATGCCGATGTGGAATTGAATTTTACCGATTGGTTACTGGTGGATGCAGCAGCAAGATATGAGAATTATTCGGATTTTGGATCTACCTTTAATTATAAGCTGGCGTCCAGGATCAGACTGGATAAAAATCTTAATTTCAGATTTGCCGGTTCTACAGGATTCCGAGCACCCTCTATTCATCAGATCTATTATAATGTAACCTCTACATTATTTACCAATAACCAGCTTTTGGAAGTAGGAACTTTCAGTAATGATTCACAGATTGCCGGATTGCTTGGAATTCCTAAACTGAAGCAGGAAACTTCAAAATCAGCAAGTGTTGGATTTACATATAAAATTCCTGCTGCAAACTTAACCATTACTGCGGACGGATACTTTACGAGAATTGATGACAGGGTTATTCTTACCGATCAGTTTACGAGAGCTGCTGTTCCTGCCCCTGCCCAGGCTGTATTTGATAAGGAAAAGGTAAATGCAGGTCAATTCTTTGCGAATGCCATTGATACGGAAACCAAAGGTTTGGATGTGGTGATAGATCATAATGCCCGGTTTTCTGATTTTAAATTGAATAATAATTTTGCAATCAATCTGAATCAAACCAAAAAAGTAGGGGAGACCCATTCTACAGGGCTATTGGAATCTGCCAATCTCGAAAACGTTTACTTTTCAGAAAAGTCAAGGGTTTATTTGGAAGAAGCGGTACCGAGAGTAAAAGCGAGCTTATCCAATAATCTTTCCTGGAGAAATGCCACTTTCTATTTAAGAAATACATATTATGGTGCTGTAACCGGTGCGGATGTAGTAGACGCCAATGGAGACGGAATCACGGAATTGAATGAACACCAGAAAATAGGTGATAAAATTATCACTGATATTTCCGTTGCTTATCAGTTTACAAAAAATGTGGGATTAACTTTAGGGGTGAATAACTTATTTGATATTTATCCTACTAAAAATCTTACAGTTTCTACCAATAATGATCAGTTTATCTATTCCCGTTCTACCTCTCAGTTTGGACAAAACGGGCGATACGTATTTACTCGACTCAATTTTAATTTTTAAGGTTTTTTAAATTTTCGGAACGGGTTCTTTTTGAATCCGTTTTTTCTTTATGATTTATTATTACCTCAATTTGAGATAATAATCATATATTTATCTTTATTAAAAATTAATTAGGGATGCATAGAATTTTAATAGCTGTATTTATTATATTATTTGTAGGCAGTACGCGAGGTCAGGATTATAGAAGTGTGAATAATATCCATTATTATGAAGAGCGGGTTAATCGTTCGGATGCTTATATTAATGAAAGATGTGTACTGGACATCTACATTCCTCAAAAAGTTCAGAATTTCCCTACGGTGATCTGGTTCCATGGAGGCGGCTTAACAGGTGGAGAAAAAGAAATTCCTGAAGCATTAAAGAATAAAGGGATAGCAGTAATAGGAGTGAATTACAGACTTTCTCCCAAAGTGAATTCACCGGCATATATTGAAGATGCGGCGGCAGCTACCGCTTGGGTTTTTAAAAATATTAAACAATATGGTGGAAATGAAGATTTGATTTTTATTTCCGGGCATTCTGCCGGGGGATATCTTGCTGCAATGACCACATTAGATAAAACTTACTTGCAAAAATATGGAATTGATGCCGATCGGTTGGCAGGGGTAATTCCCTTTAGTGGCCAGATGATTACCCATTTTACGGCAAGAAAAGAAAAAGGGATTGATGAATTGGATGCCCGAATTGATGAGTTTGCTCCCCTCCATTTTATCCGGGCGGATGCTCCTCCTTTACTCTTAATTACAGGGGACCGGGAGAAAGAACTTTTTGGAAGATATGAAGAAAATGCATATATGGCCCGAATGATGAAGCTTAAGGGACATAAAAGTACTACCTTATATGAGCTGGACGGTTTCGATCATGGAGGAATGGCAGAACCGGCATTTCCATTACTATTAAACGAGATTAAAAGAATACAAAAACTTAAAAAATGAAAACCAGCAAAACTGCTGGTTTTTTTATTTTATTAAAATTTTTCAAAGATTATCGGTCTACCAACTCTTTTACAGTTTCCCCATAAAAATCGGTTTCCGTGGTTTTGACCTGTAAAAGCTGATACCATTTTCTGAACGCTCCGATAAAAACAATGAACATAAGAACCATAGCCACTACGGCAAGGATCGCTAGCAGATATTGTTGCTTCGGAATGTATATGGTGACTACCTGAAGGTAACCCGCCCAGAAAGTAATAATAGCCATAAATATACCTGGAATAGCAGAACACAGGGCATATTTGCCCCGGTTTAACCGGATAAGCATGGTCGTACAAACAATTAATCCGCAGGCAGCAAGCAATTGGTTACTGATTCCGAATAAAGGCCATATGCTGCTTACATTTCCCGTAAATACCAGATATCCCCAGGCAAAAGTGAAGAGAAGACTGCTGATAATAATTCCGGGAGTCCAGTTTTTATCATTGAACTTTGGAATTACTGAGCCCAGCATTTCCTGTAAAAAGAACCTTCCTACCCGGGTTCCGGCATCAATTGCAGTAAGGATAAATACAGCCTCGAACATGATAGCGAAATTATACCAATAGGCCATCAGCTGGTCCATATAAGGAATTTTATTGAAGATATGAGCCATACCCACCGCTAGAGAAACGGCTCCACCTGTCCTTCCATGCAGGTCAATGCCTATTCTTTCAGAGAAATAATCGATATCTACTCCATGTAAAGAAGGATGGGCAGCTAAAAATGCATCATAAGATTCTTTAGGGGTATTGATCGCAAAATAATCACCTGGCATTAAAGTACAGGCTGCAATCAATGCCATTAAAGCAACAAATCCCTCCACCAGCATGGCGCCATATCCTACAAATAAGATTTCTCTTTCTTTATTAAGCATTTTAGGAGTGGTTCCCGTAGCAATTACTGCATGAAATCCGGAAATCGCACCA
Source organism: Chryseobacterium sp. CT-SW4 (assembly GCF_048572715.1). Taxonomy (GTDB): domain Bacteria; phylum Bacteroidota; class Bacteroidia; order Flavobacteriales; family Weeksellaceae; genus Chryseobacterium. The sequence continues at coordinate 2,741,496 of NZ_CP183840.1, read as the reverse complement.
CAGGCGATCACAATAAAGATAAAAGGCAGAACCGGACCTCCTATAACCGGACCTCCGCCATTTACAAATTGAGTAAGAGCCGGCATTTGAATGGTAGGATGTATGACGATCACCCCTATCGCAAGCATAATAATAGTTCCTATTTTCAGGTAAGTGGAAAGGTAATCCCTCGGAACCAGTAATAGCCACACCGGTAATACCGATGCTAAAAATCCATACACAGGAATAGCAAGGGAAATGGTTGTGATGTTCCAGGAGAAAAGATTGTTCATGGTCTCATTCTGCATTAAGCTGTGTCCTCCTACAATTCCTGCAATAAGAAGTATTCCTCCTAAAATACTGGCAAAGGTCACGCTGTTTTTTCGGTAACGCATAATGAGCCCCATGAGGATGGCAATAGGCATGGTAATAACAACTGTAAATAAAGACCACGAAGCTTCATGCATAGCATTGATGCAGGCTAAAGATAAACCAGCAAGGGTTAAGATCAGGATAAACAGAATTGCAAATCCCGCCACAGTACCCGTGGTTTTTCCGATCTCTTTAGAGGCGATGGTTGCAAGACTTTGGCCTTTATGACGTACGGAAGCAAATAAAACCACCATATCATGAACGCCACCTCCCAAAACACAGCCGATCAGGATCCACAGGGCTCCCGGAAGATAACCGAACTGAGCCGCCAATACCGGTCCTACCAACGGTCCTGCTGCAGCAATGGCTGCAAAATGGTGTCCGAAAAGAACATTTTTATTCGTTGCTACATAATCTTTTCCGTCTGCAAATTCCACAGCCGGAGTTGTGTTTTTATCATTAAGCCGCAATACCTTGTTTGCCATGAAGATTCCATAGAAACGATAAGCAATTGCGAAAATAAGTATTGAGGTGAATACTAATGTTAAAGCATTGATTCCATTTAGAAATTCCATATCATTTTGTTTTTTATAGGAAAATAATAATTAATGTTTTCGGTGGTTTGTTTGAAATAATTCAAGTGTTGAGCAAGTTAATTATTTTATGTATAAAAAAGTAAATATGTATATCAATTTAGCAAAATTATTATAAATTCTCTGGAAATATAATGGTAAAAGTGAAATGCAAAATAAAAATAGAATTAATATTAAGTTAAAATACTGACGTTTTTTGTTAACGTTATTTTAATATAAATATAAACTGTATAAAATATTTTTGTTTAAAACACCAATTAATGAAAATATTTAATTTATTGAAAGATACTGATGAAATAAAATCTGAATTTCAGACTACGGGTAAAATTTTTTTCAAATGTGATAAAATGGATATAGATCAATTCTGTAACATCAGTAAAGAGTTCGGAGAAATTGAGCAGCAGGATTTCCAAAATGAAAAAGTTACTATAATAACCACTAAGGACTGTTGCGGAGATTTCAACGATAATAATGAGTTATTTCCTCATACCGATAGAAGTACCTTAGAAAATCCACCTAATATCCTGATATATTATTATCGCTCTCCCTCTGATGTAGGGGGTGAAACCTGGCTGATAGACACTAAAAAAATCTTATTGGAAATCCTGTTGAAATATGGTGAAGACTGTAAAATACTTCAACAGGCTTATGCCGTATTTTCGGATCAAAGCGAAACGTATATTGGTAATATTTTTGAAAAACTAAAGGACGGTAGCTATTGTGTGAGATTTAGAAATGATAAATTTGAATATCTCAATAGGGACCTCATTGAATTTCTGCCCCTCTTTTATGATAGGATTGAGAAATATAAAGAAACGGTAAAGCTGGAGAAAGGATATGGATATATGATACATAATGGAAGGTTTCTGCATGGAAGGGCGGGGTTTACAGGAAAGAGGGAAGCATGGAGGTTATTGCTGCATGACAATTTTATGGATCATAAAGGCTTTTTATTATCTCATCACATAATAGGACTATGGTGTCAGAAGGTCCTGACACAACTCAATGTTCCGGCTTAATTGGTGAGTCGGCAGTAGCTTAATTAAAGCACCTTTTTTGATTTGCCTATTTAACCAGTTCCTGAAAAAGTTTATCAAAAGTAGCGTCCAGGTCTTTGGATTTCCCCGGATGAGGTCTTGAAGTCTGTACCACGGAGCTTCGTACAGCGGTCAGCCAGCGAAAACGTTCGGGGATTTCGAGTTGTGCGATAGGTCCGCCATCTTTTTGCCCATGAGCCACTTTCTGAAAACTTTCGAGATTATGAATGATATCATCATAGTCCAGTTTACTGTGCATCAGCCGGAACTTATCCGGGCACAGATAAAATTCCACCCGGATATATTTTTCCTTTTTGGAAAACATAACCAGCCCTATATTGAAAAATTCTTCTCTTTCAACTTTAGGTACCAGGCGTATAACGGCGTATTCGTATATTTTATCCTCTTGCATTCTTAGCTTCGTTTACAAAAATGGTGGAATTTTCTAATCTTGTTTTCATAAATTGGAAATAAATCTCACGGATTTCCTCAGGAGACTCGTCGGCATCTTCCCATTGCAGCCAGTCTTCAGGAATTAAATTAACAATCTGCCTGAAAATATCATCATTCAAAATTTCATGGGCCCATCGGTCGGCTTCATCCAGCTTTGTGGCTTTAGGTAACAATACATGATCTTTCACATACTTAAAAGGGGTTTTTGCCGCCGCATCAAAGTTCTGCCATGAATGGTGAAAATAGAAAGAAGCTCCATTGTCGATGATCCAAAGCTCTTTATGCCACATCAAAAGATTCGTATTCTTATAAGTACGGTCAATGTTGGTAATAAAGGCATCCAGCCATACAATTTGGGAAGCCAGCAAAGGATCAATATTGACTCCGGGGTCATAGGCTATAGCTCCGGAAAGATAATGAAGGCCCAGATTTAATCCTTCGGAAAATTTTAAAAGATCCTGAATCTCCTCATCGGCTTCTGTTCTTCCGAAATCAACATCCAGGTTTACAAATACCAGCTCAGGAATCTTTAATCCCAGAACTTCGGTTATTTTTCCTCCTAAAAGCTCAGAGATCAGCATTTTTACTCCATGGCCCGCGCCACGGAATTTCAATACATATTTAAAATCATCATCCGCTTCCGCTAAAGCGGGCAAAGATCCACCCTCACGTAACGGCAGGATATAGCGCATTACGGTTACTGTTCTTAAATCCAACATAAGACAAAAATAAGATTTTTAATCACGATTTGGATATATTTGTATTACAATTACTAATTAAGGATGATATGAAAATCATAAAAAAGAAGAATATTGTTATTTCCAATCCGGATACCAAAGAATTTCTTGCCGATGCATTTTATCCTGAAGAAGGGAAAGCGTTGCCATTACTTATATTTGCCCATGGCTATAAAGGTTATAAAGATTGGGGCGCATGGGATTTAATGGCGGCAAGGTTTGCGGAAGCCGGTTTCTTTTTTGTGAAGTTTAATTTTTCATTCAATGGAACCACACTGGATGATCCTGAAAATTTTGGTGATCTTGAAGCTTTCGGAAATAATAACTATACAAAAGAATTATCAGATCTGGGTGCGGTTATCGATCACTTTATCAATGATCCGAATGTAGATCCTCATAAAGTTGTTCTGATCGGACACAGCAGAGGAGGAGGGATTTCCATTGTCAAAGCATTTGAAGATGAAAGGATTAACGGACTTATTACCCTGGCCAGTGTGGATCATCTTGAACGTTTTCCAAAAGGTGAACATCTGGAGAACTGGAAAAAATCCGGGGTGTATTATGTGGAAAACGGAAGGACAAAACAGCAGATGCCCCATTTTTATCAGTTTTATGAAGATTATCAGAAAGATCCGGTGCGCTTCGATGTGGAAAGAGCCATAGAAATGGCAAAAGCTCATATTCTTATTATTCATGGAACCGAAGATGAAAGTGTGGATGTGAGAAATGCGGAACATCTTCACCTGCTTAATTCCAGCTCAGAACTGTTCTTAATAGATGGGGCTAATCACGTGTTTGGTGCCAGAGAACCCTGGAAAGAAAATAACCTGCCGGATGACCTTAAAATCCTTACCGACAGATGTATAGATTTTATTAATAATAAGTTTCAGACCAAATAGATAAAATCGTACTTTTGATCCGATTATAAAATAACACATATGGATCTTTTTTCGGCATTAGAATTTCCCAATTTTGCCAATCCGCAGATTTGGATAAGTTTGCTCACCCTTACTTTTCTGGAGATTGTATTAGGAGTAGATAATATTATTTTCATATCTATCATTTCTAATAAACTCCCCGCAGCCCAGCAGAAAAAAGCCAGGAATATAGGTTTAATTCTGGCAATGATTTTCAGGGTAATGCTTTTGTTAATGATTAATTGGATTATCGGGCTGAAGGAGCCGGTCCTTACCATTAACTTTATTGATGAACCCGGTACTGATCTTCCATTGCAGGTAAGCTGGAAGGATATCATATTACTGGCAGGAGGATTTTTCCTTATTCTCAAAAGTACATTTGAAATCCATTCAAAAATGCAGATTAATGATGAACCTCATCATGCCCCTAAATCTGCGGGATCAAGTCTACTTACCACAGTAATAATCCAGATTATTTTAGTGGATATGGTCTTTTCTTTAGATTCAATTTTAACAGCCGTTGGCCTCGTGGACAATGTTGTTTTAATGATTATCGCAGTGATCGTATCCATAGGAATTATGATGATGTTTGCAGGACCTATTTCAAGGATTATTAACCGTTATCCCAGCCTGCAAATGCTGGCGCTGTCCTTCCTTGTCGTTATTGGGGTAATGCTTGTTGCAGAAGGGATTCATCAGCATATCAGTAAAAATATTATCTATTCCTGTCTGGCATTCAGTTTATTGGTTGAACTGTTAAACATCAATGTAAGAAATAAGAAAAGGAAAGCACTAAAGCTGAACCCTGATTTAAAAGATAATCTTGAAATTGAAGAATAAAAAAAGGAGTGAATTTTCACTCCTTTTTTATTTTATTTAACAAGCATTTGCCATGCCTGTTCTATATTGTTTTCCAATAAAAGCTGCTGGGCTTTTTGGTGAATACTTTCATCGGCGTGAAAATCACCGTTGGGTAAGACTTCAACATTGGCAAGCATTCCAAGGTCATTTCCTGTAAATACTTTGCTGTATCTTATCTCTTCAGGAAGGAGATCGAAACCGATTCCTTTGGTAACCAATGGTTTTGGAACTTCAAAAAGGTTCTGTTCATTGTTTCTGGAATACCAGTTCCCTCCTAAACGTGCGACCATATCCAGTTTTTTCTGATCAGGAAGCCCCTGTTCATTTAAATACTCTTCACGGATATGGATCTTTATAACTTCGCAAATAACTAAATTTCCTGCTCCGCCATGGTCTCCCAAGGATTTTACTTCTAAAACTTTACATTCAAAATTAACCGGACTTTCTTCAATAAGTTTAGGTTTTACAAGATCGGCGTCTTTCATAGTGAACCCCGACTTAATAAACTCATTGACTCCGGTATCATATTCTGTGGAAGACAAGGAAGCCTGCTGTACAATAGAATAATTAACGGTTCCGATAACCACTTCAGGAACTTCAAGTATATTTTCCAGCGTATGTTTCGTAGAATTGTCCCGTACCCGCCTCGAAGGTGAAAATATTAGTATGGGAGGAATTGTACTGAACATATTAAAAAAGCTGAATGGTGATAAATTATAATTACCATTCCTGTCAATCGTAGAAGCTAAAGCAATAGGGCGTGGTGAAACCGCTGTCTGAATCACGGTTTGAAGCTTTGCCGGAGATAATTCTGATGGGATAAGTGTTTTCATCATTTGGCAGGTATGATTTTTCCGTTTACTTCACCGAACCCGACTCTTTTACCGTCTTTTTCGGCCCATGCTTTCATAGTCACCGTATCATTATCTTCAATGAATTTTCTTTCCTGTCCATTGCCTAATTGAATAGGATTTTGTCCTCTCCATGTAAGCTCCAGCATAGAACCGAAAGACTTGGGGTCGCTTCCGGATATCGTTCCGCTGGCGTACATATCCCCAACTTCAATATTGCAGCCATTCACCGTATGATGGGCCAATTGCTGGCACATATTCCAGTACATATATTTGTAGTTGCTTTCACTGATCAGGTTTTGCTCTCCATTTTCGGGTTGCAGGTAAACTTCTAAATTAATATCATAATTCTTCTCACCGTCAAATTTTAAATAATCCAGTACTTCAGGATCCTGTACCGGTGAAGCTGTTCTGAAAGGCTCAAGGGCTTCAAGGGTAACAACCCACGGAGAGATGGAAGAACCGAAATTTTTACCTAAAAACGGTCCCAGCGGTACATATTCCCAGGACTGTATATCCCTGGCGGACCAGTCATTGAAAATAACCATTCCGAAAATGGCGTCTTCTGCTTCTTTAGTAGAAATGGAATCTCCCATTTCCGTATTTTTATTGATGATGAAAGCCATTTCCAACTCAAAATCGAGCTGCTTTGAAGGACCAAATACCGGTTTTTCAGCATCTGCTGGTTTTGTCTGTCCTTTCGGACGGTTGATTTCCGTACCCGATACTACGATGGAAGATGCCCTTCCGTGATATCCTACGGGTAAGTGCTTCCAGTTGGGCAATAAAGCATTGGCAGGATCACGGAACATTTTACCTACATTGGTAGCGTGTTCAATGCTGCTGTAGAAATCTGTATAATTCGGGATGTGCACAGGCATCATCATTTTAACCTTATCAAGGTCATAGAACGCCTGCTCAATGGTTTTCTGGTCTTTTGAAAGGGAAGAACCTTCCTGTAATAATTCCTGGATTCTGGAACGGACAGCATTGGTTACAGGTTTCCCCAATTCGATAAATTCGTTTAAGGTGTAGGCTTCAAAGATATTATCATCCAGTCCTTCGATATCTTCAAAATATCCAAGGTCATACAACGTGGCCAGATCTATGACCTGATCACCGATTCTGGTGCAGCATCCAATGTATTCTTTATTGAAAACCGCTACACCAAAAGGAATGTTATATATAGAAAAGTCTGAATTAGAGGAGTACTCTACAAATGATTTCATAGGATTACAATTAAGGTGAAATTTAAAAGAGCAGCTCTCTTAAATTGTCAGGTTATTTTTTATTAAAAGATTCTTCATCTATCCATCGCTCTTTGGTATTGACGTCGATGAGATATAAGATGTCTTTTTGCTTTGTTAAAAGCAACGTTTTCGCGACTGGTAACGGAACTTTTTTATTTTCCAGCATATCAGCCCGGAGGGAAATAATGTTCTTTTTTCTTATAATATCTCCTGTGAAAACATTCGATGTGCTTTCGTTGGTTTGTTTATCGTCAAAAATTTCCACGTAAGTGGCTTCTTTCCCTTTAATAATGATAAAGTCCCTTTCCGTATGGTCATCGAAATCTTTTATTAAGACGAACTTTTTGTTGGTTACGTCTACATTTTCAAGATTCTGATTGATGCCTTTTGTTTCTTCAAGTCGGTTAAGAATTTCATTAATGGCTCCAAAGTTTTGAGCTTTAGCTATAAAGCTTCCTGCTAATAAAATTCCAATGAATATTTTTTTCATGTGCAGTGTTTATAAAAAAGTTTTGTCAAGACTTTGTAATCCTGACAAAACTTGTAATTTCAATTTTTTAAAGATTTCCTCTTCTTTCCTGTTCTCTTTCCAATGCTTCAAACAATGCTTTGAAATTTCCGGCTCCAAAGCTTTGTGCGCCATGTCTTTCAATGATTTCATAGAATAGAGTAGGGCGGTCTTCTACAGGTTTTGTAAATATCTGTAATAAATAACCTTCTTCATCACAATCAATAAGAATACCAAGATTCTGTAATTTCTTAATATCTTCATCAATATGTCCCACTCTTTCCGGAACCATATCATAATAAGCCTCCGGTGGAGGAGAAAGAAATTCTACCCCTCTTCTTTTAAGCTCGGTCACAGTATGGATAATATCTTTGGTAGCTACGGCAATGTGCTGTACACCTTCTCCTTCGTAGAAATCAAGATATTCCTCTACCTGGGATTTTTTCTTTCCTTCGGCAGGCTCATTGATCGGGAATTTGGCATACCCGTTTCCATTGGCCATTACTTTAGACATTAATGCGGAATATTCAGTATTGATCTGTTTATCATCAAAAGAAAGAATATTGACAAATCCCATTACTTTTTCGTACCATTCTACGGTAGGAATCATACGGTTCCAGTCTACATTTCCAACACAGTGGTCTACATACAGTAAACCGACGTCGGTAGGCTGGTAATCACTTTCCCATTTTTCGTAGCCGGGCATGAAAGCTCCGTTATAATTCTTTCTTTCAATAAACATATGAACGGTTTCTCCATACGTGTATATTCCGGACATTCTTACTTCTCCCTGTTCGTCCGTTAAAGTTACGGGTTCTAAATAAGGTTTTCCCCCTCTTTTTGTAGTTTCTTCAAAAGCTTGGTAAGCGTCATCCACCCAAAGTGCTAAAATCTTTACTCCATCACCGTGTTTTTTTACATGTTCGCAGATAGGCGAATCCGAATGAAGGCCGGAGGTTAAGACCAATCTTATTTTTCCCTGTTGTACAACATAGGAAGCGCGGTCTCTTACTCCCGTTTCAGGTCCTGCATAGGCTACAGACTGAAACCCGAAGGCAGTTTTATAAAAATGGGCAGCCTGCTTGGCATTCCCCACATAAAACTCAATGTAATCTGTACCATTGATAGGCAGAAAGTTCTCTGCCTGAGCAATTTTTTCAGCAAAGGTAAGTGTTGACATATTTCTCTTTTTACTTTATTTATTTGGTATGCAAAATACAAAAATCTTAGGAATATGAAAAGGTGGGAGCGGGATTACTTACAATATCACATCAATAAGGAGTAAGAAGAGTTCATTTATGTGTACTTAAGTATATTTAAGTGTATTTTAAGTTTATGGAGATAAAGTATTGTTTTATAAATTTGTATATCCAAAATGATGGAAGAGAATATTTCGAAAAACACACACAACAAAAGCCGTAGTTATTAACTACGGCTTTTTGCTTTATCATTAAGCCTTCCGGCATTGGGATTATATATATCCCATATTTTCCATTTATTGTCCACTTTCCGGATAAAATAGGTCTGTGTGCTGAGCTGGTTCACAAAATACTCTTCATCCGTTCCTCCTACTTTAAACAAAAGGTTCCAGAACTCCTGGGCTTCCAGTACTTTTTTATCCTGATCTTCCGTTATGATTTGTATATCAAATACCTCATGGTTCGATCTGTTGTTTTTGGTAACCAGTTGAAAGTTCTTTTGACATAACTCCTGGCCAAATACCGAGACCCTTTCTAAAAAAGGAGAATTCTTAATGACCAGATCATCCAAAAGATCAAGCTTTAAGGTTGGAAAATTTTTGTATAGCTCAAAAGCGGCTTTACAGTAAAGATTGACCAGCTCTTTTGAGCGTTCATCTTCGCTTTGGATGTCATTCTCCTGAATGCTGTCCTTTACGTACTGTATATAAGAATTCAGATCCTTATAGCCTAAAAAGATACATATTTTATCCAGTGTTTTCAGGAAGCGGAGGTCATTATGGGTTTTATCCTGATAATCATTTTCAAAGAAACGCTGTAATGTTACATGTGATATAGTATTTCCTATTTCGAATCTTTTGCCCCCCTGAAGTTCTTCAGCTTCGGAGAGTTCTTCTTTGATTATTTCGGAAAGTATAATATAATGACTCCTTTTCCATTTTTTTACTTTTCCTAAGACGGAGTTTTTAATCTTGGGGTGATTTCCAACCTCATCTCGTATTAAATTATAAATAGTTTTCAATTTCCGATTTTATAAGCAATTTAATCAAAAACACTGCCAAAAAATTGTGAGTTTTTTAAGTTTTCTCTATCTTCAATATAGATGTTATTATTTTGAATTTAATTGCTGTATTTTAATGGAAATTATTAATGTTTAAATCTCTCAAAAGCAGCCTTTTCCAACATTTCTCTGTCATCCGGGTGGGCAATACTGATAAGAGCCTGAGCTCTTTGTCTTAAATTCTTTCCGTACAGATAAGCCACTCCGTATTCCGTTACTACGTAATGGATATGTCCCCGGGTTGTGACTACGCCGGCACCCTGTTTAAGGAAAGGAACAATTCTGGAAAGCCCTCTTTTGGTTCTTGAGGTAATGGCAATGATAGGTTTTCCACCTTCACTTAATGCTGCTCCTCTCATGAAATCCATTTGTCCTCCGATCCCGCTATATTGCAGAGTTCCGATGGAATCTGCACATACCTGACCGGTTAAGTCAATTTCGATGGCTGAATTAATGGCTACCATTTTTTTATTTTTCATGATGTTGATCGGGAAGTTAACATCTCCCACATCTTTAAATACAACTACGGGGTTGTCATCTACAAAGTCATAAAGCCTTCTGGTTCCAAAGCAAAAGCTGGTGATGGTTTTATTCTCCTGATATCCTTTGAACTTATTGTTAACCACACCGTTTTTGATAAGGTCGATTACGCCGTCACTTAACATCTCAGTATGGACTCCAAGGTCTTTATGATTGTTGAGGCATTTCAATACGGCATCAGGAATGGTTCCAATTCCCATTTGTAGGGTGGATTTATCATCTATAAGATCAGCTACATGCTTTCCTACCATCATTTCTTCCGGGCCTACTTTTGCTCCGTAGTCTACTGTTGGAAGTTCTTCTTCGTGCCAAACCAGTTTGTCTATCTTGCTGATGTGAATGGAGCCGTCTCCATGAGTTCTCGGCATTAAGGGATTTACCATTGCTACAACCAGTTTAGCAGTATCTAAAGCAGCTCTTGCTACATCTACGGAAGTTCCCAGGGTACAGAAACCGTGTTTATCCGGCGGTGAAACGGTAAGCAATGCCACATCAATGGGCAAAATATTTTTTCTGAACAAAATTGGAATCTCACTTAAAAATACCGGAACGAAATCTCCTCTTTCCGAATTAACGGCATCTCTTACTGGTGAGGAAACAAATAATGAATTGACAAAGAACGTATCTTTATACTGGGGTTTAGCGATTTCTACATTGCCTTGCTGGGTAATGGAAACCATTTCAACTTTTTCTAATCTTGATGCTTGTCTTGCTAATTCATCTATTAAATAATTGGGTGTACATGCACTCCCGTGGAAAAAAACACGATCTCCGCTTTTTATAACGGATATAGCTTCTTCAGCACTAACGTAATTCGACATTTAATGTTTTCTTTTTTTTGAGGTTTGTAAATTATTTATTGATCATTTGTGTTTTATGGTTCAAGCCAGGAAGTTTTATAAGACGGATCTTCCACTTTCATGGCTTCTTCTGTTATTTTTAAAGGACGGAAAGGATCTACCATTACTGCATATTCTTCCGTAAACTTTTTACCGATACTTCTCTCCATCGCTCCCGGATGAGGTCCGTGTACGATTCCTCCCGGATGGAGGGTAAAGTCCATCAGGTCTATGTGGTTGCGGCTCATAAAATCTCCTTCCGTATAAAACAATACTTCATCGGAATCAATATTGGAGTGATTATAAGGAGCAGGGATAGCCATTGGATGGTAATCGTACATTCTCGCACAGAATGAGCATACTACGAAATTATGAGCTTCAAAATTCTGATGTACCGGTGGGGGTTGATGTATTCTCCCTGTGATAGGTTCAAAGTTTTTAATATTGAATTTATAAGGATAAAAATATCCATCCCATCCCACCACATCAAAAGGATGAGTGGCATAAATAAAATCAGTGATCTGATTCTCTTTTTTCACTTTGATCAGGAATTCTCCTTTTTCATCTTTAGGCTCTGCAAATGTAGGAGCTATGATGTCTCTTTCGCAGAAAGGGGAGTGCTCCAGCAGCTGTCCGAATTCATTTCTGTATCTTTTCGGAGTATAAATAGGAGAGTGGCTTTCCAGCACGAAAAATACATTGTTTTCCGAAGCCAGTTCCACCTGGTAAATGGTACCGCGTGGGATAATGAGATAGTCGCCTGCGGAAAAATCGAGATTGCCTACAAAAGTTTTAAGTACTCCATTTCCTTCATGAACGAATAAAAGTTCATCACATTCCGCATTTTTATAAAAGTATTCCGTTGATTTTCTCGGTTTAGCCAGTCCCATTTTAAGATCATTGTTCATTAAAAGGATTTTTCGGCTGTCCAGAAAATCATCTTCAGGAGTTACATTCATCCCTTTGAACATTCTGGGAGTTACATTTTTATCTACCGCTATTTTAGGTGTCACATCCTTAGGCGTTCCTATGGATTTTATTTGCGTAGGGCGGTGAATATGGTATAGCAAGGAAGAAATACCATGAAACCCCTCAGTCCCGAAAAGTTGTTCATAATAGAACTTATCTTCAGGAGACTTGAATATGGTATGCCTTTTTTGTGGGATTTTCCCGGCGTTATTGTATCTCATTTTAACCTTTTATATTTTCTCAAATTTAATAAAATTTTAAGAACTAAGAAGGGCAATACTTAACATAATGTTTGGAGATTTAAAATAATTTGTTAGATTTGTCTAACAAATTTATTTCATGAAGCGAATATTATTTTTTTGTATAGTATCATTTTCTTTTTTAAAAGCACAGGAAAAAGACAGTTTACGTTGGGAAATTCATTCAAAAGCTGATTCTTCTTTCTCTGAAAAAGAAAGAAACAGGATGAAAAATATCGAAGATGTGGTCATTACCGGGACTATAAAACCTATGAGCAGATCAAAAAGCCCTGTGGCAGTGGAAATTTATAGTCAGAAATTTTTTCAGAAAAATCCCACTCATAATATTTTTGAAGCTATTGCTATGGTGAACGGTATCAAACCACAGCTGAACTGTTCGGTTTGTAATACAGGGGATATTCATATCAATGGATTGGAAGGCCCTTATACGATGATCCTTATAGATGGAATGCCTATTGTAAGCTCACTGTCTACCGTGTACGGACTGAGCGGTATTCCTAACAGCCTTATAGAAAGAGTGGAAGTGGTTAAAGGTCCTGCCTCTTCACTGTATGGGTCTGAAGCTATGGGTGGTGTCATTAATATTATTACTAAAAATGCCCTGACTGCTCCAACATTCAGTGTAGATATGATGACAAGCACATGGAATGAGAACAACCTGGATGTATCCACAAAATTCAAAGTAGGAAAGGATGTCGCTTCATTATTGAGCTTAAATTATTTCATTTTTAATGAGAAGATAGACCAGAATAAGGATAATTTCACCGATGCGGCTCTGCAAAATAGAATATCGGTTTTTAATAAATGGAATTTTCGCAGAAAGGATAACCGGTTGGGAAGTTTTGCCTTGCGCTATCTGTATGAAGACCGTTTCGGTGGGGAGATGCAGTGGAATAAATCTTATAGGGGCAGTGACGAGATCTATGGAGAAAGTATTTATACCAACAGGGTAGAAGCGTTCGGGGTTTACCAATGGCCGCTGAAAGAACAGATTATTTCGCAGTTTTCATATAATTATCATGATCAGAGCTCTTTTTATGGTAACAATGCTTATGAAGCGTTACAGAAGGTAGCTTTTTTCCAGACTTATTGGAATAAAAAATTCGGAAATCATGATCTGATAGCAGGAGTTACGGTGAAGAGAACTTTTTATGATGATAATACTCCAGGAACGATGTCTTCGGACGGATTGGTCAATGAGCCCATGAAGTCTCCCATTTTAGGGGCTTTTATACAGGATCAATGGGAAATTGATTCTAAAAATACTTTACTGCTGGGTTACCGCTATGATTATGATAAAGTTCATCATTCCGTTCATTCTCCAAGGCTGGCATGGAAGTTTTCACCTAATCCTTATCATACTTTAAGGTTCAATTTTGGAACAGGGTTCAGGGTGGTAAACCTATTTACGGAGGATCATGCCGCTTTAACGGGCTCCCGGGAAGTTATTATTAAGGCAGATTTAAAGCCGGAACGTTCTGTTAACGGAAACCTGAATTATATCTGGAAAATCCCTGTGGACGGACGTTTTATTAATCTTGATGCTTCTGCATTTTATACTTATTTCAGTAATAAAATTGTCGGTGATTTTGATACGGATCCGGATAAGATTATTTATGATAATCTCCATGGATATGGCATTTCAAGAGGACTTTCGCTGAATGTGGATTTTAACTTTAATTTTCCTTTGACCGTTAATTTCGGGGTGACCTACCTCGATGTATACCAGAAAACGGATGATGAAAATACCAAAATACAGCAACTGCACGCTCCGAAATGGAGCGGAACTTATGGACTGACCTATCAGTTTCCTAAGAACTTAGCAATAGATTTTACAGGGCAGTTCTACGGTCCGATGAGATTACCGGTTCAGCATAATGATTACAGACCGGATTATTCACCTTTTTATTCTTTGGCGAATATTCAGGTTTCCAAACGTTTTGAATCCGGATTTGAAGTCTATTGCGGGATAAAAAACCTGCTCAATTTTACTCCGAAAGATCCCCTGATGAGGCCGTTTGATCCTTTTGACCGTTATGTTGATGATCCTGTCAGTAATCCCAATCACTATACTTTTGATACGGCTTACGGCTATGCACCGATGCAGGGAATCAGAGGTTTTTTGGGTATTAAATATATAATAAAGTGAAAAAACTCTTAATTTTTTTAATGTGGGTGCCTTGTTTTTATCTCTCCCAGAAGATAGAAACAGGCACTTTTTCAGAGCTTGAATACCGCCAGAAACAAGATCGACGTCCTGTAATTATTCATTTTTATACGGATTGGTGTACGGTATGTAAAGTGGAAACCTTCCGGCAGAACCAGGATAAAGAGCTGGTAAATAGAATTAATGATAGCTTTCATATGATTAATTTTGAAGCAGAAAAAACAAAAGAAAATATATTTTTTCAGGGAAAAGAATTTACCTATGTTTCCAACGGAAGTTCCGGTATTCACGAAATTGTACTGGCTTTATCCCGAAATAAACAGCAGCCGGTTTACCCGTTATGGATCATTCTGGATGCCCATTTAAACCTTATTTATTATCATGAAGGTTTATGGGAACCGGAGGAAATGAAGAAAAAGCTTAACGAATTATTTGTTCATTAAACTACTGTAAGAACGGATAAATTTATTTTAAAATTACTTTAAAAGTACAGCAATAATAGCTAATATAGCCGGTAATGCCTGTACGAAAAATATCTTTCTGGTAGCTGACACCGCTCCATAAATACCTGCAACGGCAACACATCCCAAAAAGAAAAGGGCAATATTATCCTGCCACTGCTGATCATCAATGAAAAACGACCAGATCAGACCCGCTGCAAGAAAGCCGTTGTATAGTCCCTGATTCGCGGCAAGTCCTTTTGTAGGTTTAAACATTTCTGCCGGTAAAGCAGATTTGAATACTTCTTTTCCTTTGGTTTCCCAGGCAAACATTTCCATCCAAAGAATATAAATATGTTCTAATGCTACGACAGCAATTAAAATTTTTGCAATGATTTCCATCCCGTTTGTTTCTTATTGTAAAACTAAAAAAATAAAATTAAGTTTGGTTATTGAAATATAAAATGGAAAATTTTAGAGCCCATCTGGATAAATTTATTAAGATTAATGATGAAGAATATGCATCAATTTTGTCATTCTTCACTGTTCATCAGTTTAAAAAAAAGGAAAATCTGATGAAAGAAGGAGAGGTATGCAGATCTTTATTTTTTGTGTCCCATGGATGTCTGAGAAAGTTTTTCATTAACGAAAAAGGAGTGGAGCAAACAACGGAGTTTGCCATAGAAAACTGGTGGATCACAGATACTTTTGCATTTGAAAGGCAGGTGCGGTCAGATTTTAATATTCAGGCGGTTGAGCCATCAATTGTTTTAAGTATTGATTTGGCTTCCCAGAAAGTTCTGCTGGAGAAATATCCGGTAATGGAGCATTATTTCAGGATGGTTTATCAGAAAGCCTATGCTGCCGCAGAGAGGAGAATCCGCTACCTTCATGAATTTACGAGAGAGGAACTTTATGTGCAGTTCAGTACACAGTATCCCTGGTTTATTCAAAGAATTCCTCAGTATCTGATCGCTTCTTTTTTAGGTTTTACTCCGGAATATTTAAGTGAAATCAGGGCCAGGCTGCGTTCTTAAACCAGTTTAAGAATTTCATAATTGATAAAGGGGATCTTTGTCTTATAAAATTAAATGTTATGAGTACACGCATTAATATGGCCACTACGGAGCCGGCAGGTTACAAAGCGATGCTGGGACTGGAAAATTATTTACAGTCTGCTTCTTTAACTCCTATCCAGAAGGAGCTGATCAAAACGAGAGCTTCCCAGATCAACGGATGTGCTTTTTGTCTGGATATGCATACCAAGGATGCCTTAAAATATGGAGAAACTCCTCAAAGGCTCTTCCTTTTGAACGCATGGAGAGAAACGGATCTTTTCTCAGAGGAAGAAAAAGTACTGCTGGCCATGACCGAGGAAATTACATTAATTCATCGGCAGGGATTAACCGAAGAAACGTACAACAAGGCCCTGCAGTTTTTTGATGAACATCAGATGGGTCAAATCATTATGGCAGTAATTACCATCAATGCATGGAACAGAATTGCAATAAGCACACATCTGCCTGTAAGTAAATAAAAAAGCGGATCACTGATCCGCTTTTTTTTATGAATAAGTCTCAACGACTATTTTTTAAGCTCTTTAAGAATAGCTTCTCCGACTCCTTTCGCCGACTGTGGATTTTGTCCAGTAACAACTCTTTGGTCAGTAACTACATGGGTCTGCCAAAGTCCGGATTTTTCAAATTTAGCACCCCTGGCTTTCAGTTGGTCTTCCAGAAGGAAAGGAACGACATTCGCAAGTTTTACCTCTGCTTCTTCCTCATTGGTGAAAGCATTGATCTTTTTACCGTCTACAAGATATTTACCGTCGCTTAATTTAATATTAACCAAACCTGCGGGTCCATGACAAACTCCGGCTACGATACCTCCATTTTCATAGATTTTTGCGGCGATATCTGCCAGCTGGGTATTATCGGCGAAATCCCACATAGCCCCGTGTCCTCCTGCATAAAAAATAGCAGCGTATTGGGAAGGATCTACTTGTGAAGGCTGAAGGGAATTGTCAATTTTGTTTTTATATTCTTTATTTTCCCAAAATTCTTTATTTACCGGATCTTTAAGATCAAAGCCGTCTACCGGAGGGGTTCCTCCTTTCGGGCTTACGAAATCAATTTCATATCCGGCATGGTGAAGAACCTCCCATGGATGGGAAACTTCCCCCAGATAATATCCCGTACTTTCTCCTGTGTTACCTTTTTTATCATGACTGGTAACTACAAATAAAATCTTATTTTTCATATGATTCGATTTTTTATTTTGTGCTTGAGTGAAACCTATGCTCAACAGGCTTAGGATTAAAAGTGCTAAGTTTTTCATCATTCGAGAATATGGGTAGTGTAGATCTGTGGCTTTTCCTGAAGCTTTTCGTCAACAATCGCTGCGAAAGCCTGAAGATAAGGCTGTTGATTGTGGGCTTCCAGTCCTTTCTGATCTTTCCATATTTCATAAAAGATGAACTGATTTTTATCTTCTATTCCCTGATGAAGGGTGTATAGCTCGTTGGCCTCTTCTTTTCTTGTTTCTTTTACCATATTCTGAAGAACTTCTAAAACTTCTGCTCTGTATTCTTCTTTGGCTTTTATAACTGCTGTTAAATAAATTTTCATTATGCTAATTGTGGCTTTAATTCTTTTTCAAAAATACCTGTTATATGTTCTTTATACAATTTCATATCGCGCTCAACATCTGCATTCTTTTCCACATCATGAAAATGGAATCCTTCCAGTCTTTCCAAAGAAAGGAATGCGTTCATTCTATGGAATCCAAATAACGGTCCATTGTCTACACTGGTTTCATTAAAAAATTCTCCCGGAAGGGTAAAAGCGGTTGCCGGAGCATTCCAGGTAGTGGTTACCATGTATTTTCTGCCGTTCAGTGTTCCACCGGTCCCATAGTTGATAGCCGGGTTTTTGGAGCTTCTTCCGTCACTTTTGTATAAACCTTTATTATGACCTGCCGTGAATACTTCATCCAAGTATTTTTTGAATCCGAAAGGAACCTGGAACCACCAGATCGGAGTATGATAAATAATATAATCGGCCCATACGAATTTCTGAACTTCTTCTTCTTTATCGTATCCTTCTTCAATATGGGTTATTCTAACTTCTACATTATTAAATGCTTTTAAAGCTTCTGCCGTACTTTCCGTAACCGTTTTATTATATCTTCCTCCTGAATGTCCGAAATTCTGTCCGGCATTGATGATTAATACTTTTTTCATTGTTGATGAACGTTTAAATTTACTATGCAAAATTAGTAGAGAATTTTCTATAATAAAAATAATATAAATTATACCTTTGTATTATAATTATAATAATAAAAAATGGTTAATCTGGAATGGTACCGGACTTTTAAAGCGATCTATAAAACGGGTACGCTTACCGGTGCGGCTGAATCACTGTTTATTTCCCAGCCGGGGGTAAGTCTGCATTTAAGCTCATTGGAAGCGTATGTAGGGTATAAGTTATTTGACAGGACGGGAAGGAAAATGCATCCTACGGAAAGAGGAAAGGTTTTGTTTAACGCTATTTCCGAGCCTTTGTCTAAACTGGAAGAAGTAGAAAAGAACTTTCAGAAGTCTACGGAGAAAAGTACTCCTACGATCAGTGTGGGAATGTGTTTTGAAACTTTTCAGACAACTCTGGAGCAGTATGTTTCAACTTTACCGTTTAACCTGATTATCTGCTTTGGGGAATATCCCGAAATGCTGGACCAGCTGGATAAAGGAATTCTAGATCTTATTATTACGCCTAAAAAAGGGTCTTCACCCAATATAGAACATGAGGCATTTTCTTCCGAACAAATTATTCTGGTAGGAGGGAATAATGTGGATATCAAAAGTTTTCAAAAAATATTAAAATCCGGAGATATTGAGAAAGTAGAAGACTGGCTGAAAGAGGAAAAATGGTACGGAACCACGGGCGATATGGAACATCTTTTTCAGTTCTGGACTTTGAATTTCGGACATAAGCCAAATTTCCGGCCTAATTATATCGTACCCAATCTCAATTCTATTATCCGTTGTCTGAAAGGAGGAAGCGGGCTGGCTGTCATCCCAGATTTTCTTTGTAAAAATGAGATTGACAATAAAGAGATAAGCCTGGTGTGGGAAGGGAACAGAAAACTGGAGAATACGCTTTATTTCGGATGTCGTAAAAATACGAATCACCCTAATGAAATTGCCCATATTAAAAGCTTATTCCGGCAGGTAATGAAGTAAAAGTTCCGGTTTATAAGCTCATATGAATAATCGGATAATCTTTTCCCGAACTATCTTTTGCGGACCTTCCGGTCTTCCTGAATCCCATTTTTTCATAGAAACCTACGGCCTGGGGATTTTGTTCATTTACATCTACTTTGGTCAGTCCTGTATTTGTCCGCATATGTTCATACAGCTTTTTCCCATATCCTTTTCCCCGTGAATCATTGTGAATGAAAAGCATTTCGAGTGTTTCTTCAGCTACGGCTGCAAATCCATGGATGATCCCGTTTTCAGTAATGGTATAGACATCAAGATTAGGAAGATAATCTCGGGGAATTACTTCTTTAAAATAGTTGAAATCTTCTTCCGATAGAAAATCATGAGTGGCTTTTACAGCAGACTCCCAGATTTCCATGATCCTGGAATAGTCTTTATCTTGGGCTATGATGATTTTATAAGACATGTCATAAATTTATGCAAAAATAAACGATTAATGCTAATCGGAAATTTAAGTTTTTGTCGCAAATTTGTTTTAGAATAAAAAATAAGGGATTATGAAACAAAAAACGTATGCAGGACAGCCTGTTGTAGAATTAAATAATGGAATTGATATTCCTGCTTTAGGATTTGGGGTATGGCAGATTGAAGATCTTCAGCTTTGTGAAGCTACGGTAATTAAAGCCATCCAAACTGGGTACAGAATGATTGATACGGCTTCTATTTATCTTAATGAAACGGCTGTTGGAAATGCAATCAGAAATAGTGGGGTCAGCAGGGAAGATTTATTTATTACCTCTAAACTCTGGGTTCAGGATACGGCTTATGATAAAGCAAAGGGAGCATTTCAAAGAACATTGGACAGGCTGCAGCTGGACTATCTGGATATGTATCTTATTCACTGGCCTTATAATGATTTTTTAGGTGCGTGGAAGGCGATGGAGGAATTATACAACGAAGGTAAGATCAAAGCTATTGGGGTTTGTAATTTTCCGGTGGAGAAATTAGAAGAATTGAAATCTCATTCTAACATCCTTCCGGCTGTAAATCAAATTGAGCTGCATCCGGTTTTCCAACAAAAAGAGCTGCAGGAGTATGACAGGAAGAATAATATTATTACCCAGCCGTGGAGTCCCCTTGGAAATGGAAATTCCGAGCTTTTAAATAATGAAAATCTGAAAAAGATTTCAGAAAAATATAATAAGACGGTGGCGCAGGTTATTTTGAGATGGCATTTGCAGGAAGGATTCGTGGTTATTCCAAAATCGGTAACTCCGTCAAGAATAGAAGAGAATTTTAATGTTTTTGATTTTGAGCTGTCAGAGGATGAAATGAATATTATCCGTTCCCTGGATACCGGCAAAAGATTATTCTTTGATCCGAAAGATCCTGAATGGGAAAAGAAAATGCTTAATTCTATTGCGGATATTTAATGAAGACTGATATAATTTAATGAGTTCATATGATCTGGCCAAATACAATAAATGAGCTGTTGGATTTACAATATCCCGTTATTCAGGCTCCTATGTTCGGAGTAAGTACTCTCGAAATGGTTTCAGCTGCTGCCAAAGCCGGATGTCTTGGTTCCCTGGCACTGGCAGATCTTTCCGGAGAACAGTGCAGGGAGCTCATCAGGAAAACGAGATCCCTTACGGACAAACCGTTTGCTGTTAATATTTTTGTTCATTCCATTCCTGCTATAACCGATTCACTGAAAGAGCAATATCGGGAGTCTAAAAAGTTTATTGAAGAACTTGCAAAGGAAAACGGTATTGATGTAGAGCTTTCTTCTATTGAAGATGTTCTATTGAACAGCTATCATGATCAGGTGGATGTAATTATTGAGGAAGGTTGTAAGCTGGTAAGCTTTACCTTCGGGAACCTTGATGCTGAAAGTATTAAAAAATTAAAAGATAATAATACCATCCTTATAGGAACCTGTAATTCCGTGGAGGAAGCTTTGATCCTTGAAAATTCCGGTATTGATATTATTTGTGTCCAGGGAATTGAAGCAGGAGGACACAGAGGAACTTTTGAGACGGAAAATATTCCGCAGATTGGAGGACTGTCTCTTTTATCTCAGGTCTATGAGAAGGTTACGGTGCCCCTTATCTATGCAGGAGGAATCTATAATGCAACTACTTTAAAAGCTGCTAAAGACCTAGGAGCGCAGGGATTTCAGGTTGGAAGTATTCTACTGGCTTCCGAGGAAAGTGCTTTACGGCCTTTTGAAAAGGAAAGACTTCAGCAGGTAAAGGAAAATGAAGTAGTGCTAACCCGGAGTTTTTCAGGACGTTATGCAAGAGGGATCAGGAATGCCTTTACTGAAGCCTTGGAAGGATCTGCCTATATTCTGCCTTATCCTTATCAGAATAAATTGACGGGAGAATTGAGAAAAGCAGCGAGATTGGTAAAAAATGCTGATTTTGTTAATATCTGGGCAGGGCAGTCCATAGGCTGTTATAGTGAACATTCTACGGAAGAAATTCTTTCGCGGCTGATCAGGGAGGCAGAAACCTTGGACTAGATGATAAAATTAAAATATTGAATTAAAAAAAAGCACCTTTAATTAGGTGCTTTGTATTTTAAATCATTCATATTTTTCATTCAATAATTTCATTATATCACACAAAAATTACGGGAAAAGATTTTTATTTTTTAAATATTTCCCATATTTGGGAGTATTGAAGGAATTTGCTATCTTTAAACTTATAAAAACTAATAATTGATGATAAAAAAAATTATTCCCTGGCTGTTTCCCACAGCCCTGTGCTTACTTATACTTAATTCCTGCAGTACAGAGGACGATTACCTTAAAAGTAACGATGAGCAATATACTTTCAATAAGTTTCAGGTCTTTACTGAGCAAAACGGAATAACGGTTAATTATGCCGACGGTTTTAAAACCTTGATGGAACGTTATGACAGTCTTTATAATGTCAGTCATACGGCAAAAGCAATGAAAACTTCTTTCAGTAGGTCAGAAACAGTATCCGGTGAATATATAGAGTTTAATATCCGTTCTCAGGAATTTACCACGGATAAAGGGGAAAAGTATGTTCTTTTTCCTTTGATCAGAGACTATCAGGTTGCCGGTATAATGGTTGCTGCTTTAAAAGATGAAGAAACTTTTGTAGAATTTTACGAAATGTCTTCTGATGAAAAGAATTATTCTGAAATCTTGAGTTTATTTACAGCACAATATCTGAAAAGTACAGTAAATAACAGGCTAAATAAATATGCATGTGGTTTTCCTGGTTATCCTGCATGTGATATTGAGGGAATAATCATCACTGTTCCTAAATCCGGGGGAAACGGAAATGGATTACCATCAGGTGGAAGCGGAGGGACATCAGGAGGTTGTTCCATTTATGAAAACTGTATGGATGGCAATCTTGATGGAGGAGGTGGAGGTCTGCCGGAACTCAATATTAACCCTTGTTTAAAAATGAAATCAATCGGAAAAAATGATACTACAAAATCTTTAATGTCCGATCTAAAAACTAAAACAGCAGAAGATTCGGAATATGGATTTGTACTAACAAAAAATGGAAACGATTTAAATGGAACACCAATACAGGGAAGCTCTAATACAGGTGAAATAAATTTTGATGTGAACGCTCCTGTAAGTGGATTTATTCATAGTCATTATACAGGAATACTTTCAATATTCTCTGCTTCTGATATATTTGCAATTGCACAACTTTATAAACAAGGATTAATAGCAGATATGAATAGTTTTATTATGGGAGTCGTAACAGCTTCCGATACCCAATATATAATGGTGATAGATGATTCGATTAAATTGGGTGCTTTTGTTGCTAATTTATTTGAAGGAAATACTTTTGATCCAGTTGTTTTAAAAAATTATGAATTTGTATATCAAATGTTCGGTATAGATTATGATAATTCTGTGGTAAGCAATGAAAAAGGATTCTATAATTATTTAGAAGCTAATAATACAGGATTAAAAATATTGAAAGGAGATAATAATATGCTAAACTGGGGATTGCTGACAAAAGATTCTAATGGAAATATAATACTGCAAAATTGCCCTTAAAATTAAATTATGAAAACAAGAAATATTATATTGTTACTTATCATGATTTGTTTTTCTATGAAATATAAATCACAAACATTCAACTACTCGCCCGGAGCAAATAATCCAAATCATAATATTGATAAATTTATAGGAAATTGGATATGGAAAGAAGGCGGTAATACTTTTGAATTAATTTTTAAAAAAGAAAATATATCATTACCCATACAAGGAAACGTAAGGGCAGATGCTTTATATGGGTTTCATAAATATGTTAGTAATAATATATTAATTGAAGATTCTACAATATACTCTAATATCAATTATAATGCAAAGAAGACTACATTACTGGGGTATACACTAAAAGATCCGAATGTACTGAAGGGAGGAATAACACACCTTTCTAAAAACAACAAAAATGTTGAATTTGAAATAAATTATATAGATTCTACTCATATTAAATTGGTGAAAGTTCAAAATTATCCCGGTACAAAAATTAATATTCCCGGGCAAATTCCTTATGATTCTTCTATTTCATTCCCTCAAAACATAATTTTAACAAAACAATAAAAAATGCCCCAAAAAAGTGTCTACTTTTTGGGGCAGTCTAAAGTACTTTTGTATTTTTATCTAAAGTATCTATTTTGTTAAATCCAAGTTTCCAAAGTTACCAGAGCTCATCATCAGATAAACGCCCTGGGTTTTGTCTAAAGTATTCCAGTAAGCATGCAGGTCTTCCGCATTGGTAAATACTTTCAGATTATCATTTTTAAATTTTTCTTTAATCAGTTCCGGGGATATAGGATCCATTCTTTTGATTTTTAAAGCATCTTCGGAATAGAATACGATGGCCTCGTCCAGGCCGTCCATAGCGTGGTCGTACTGCTCCAGGAATACAGGATTAAGACTGGAATAGGTATGAAGTTCCAGGAATCCGTATTTATTATCATTGGGAAACTGTTCCTGAAAGGCTTTCACAGTTGCTTTCACCTTACTGGGTGCATGTGCAAAGTCTTTATAAAGAGTTCCCTTATCTTCTCTTTCTACTTTTTCGAGACGTTTTGAGGCTCCTTTAAAGCTGATGATCGCTTCATAGAAAGCTTCGTCCATAATACCCAGCTGCTGGCAGATATGTCTGGCCCCTTCAAGGTTAAGTAAATTATGGGCTCCGAAAACCGAAAGAGGAATATCTCCCATTTCTGTTTTTAAGAAAACATTTCCGTTGGTGATTTCATATTCAGGGGTTTTATAAGGTATCTTCCTGAAATAATTCTCGGCTTCCTCTACCACTTTTACGACTTCGGCGTCTTCTTCATTATATACAACAACTCCTCCGGGCGTTACACTGGCGACAAATTTCCTGAACTGTTCTACATAATCATCAAAAGTTTTGAAAACATTGATGTGATCCCAAGCAATACCGCTTATTAAAGCAATATTAGGCTGATATAACAAAAATTTGGAACGCAGGTCAATAGGAGAAGAGAGGTATTCATCTCCTTCCAGCACCATGAAATCATTATCCGGTGTCAGTTTTACCATGCAGTCAAAGCCTTCAAGCTGGGCCCCTACCATAAAGTCGATATCTTTATGATGAAAATTCAGAACATGAAGGATCATGGACGTGATGGTGGTTTTTCCATGAGAACCGGCAATTACCACACGGGTTTTGTCTTTAGACTGCTCGTAAAGAAATTCCGGATAAGAATAAATTTTCAGCCCAAGCTCTTTAGCCTTTGCAAGTTCAGGATTATCCTGATGTGCGTGCATTCCGAGGATTACTGCATCGATATCCGGAGTTATTTTTTCCGGAAACCAGCCCATTTCCTGAGGCAAAATACCTTTTTTCTCAAGTCTTGATTTTGAAGGTTCAAAAATAGCATCATCCGAACCTGTTACCTGATATCCTTTATCTTTTAACGCAATCGCAAGATTATGCATGGCGCTTCCGCCAATGGCAATGAAATGGGTTTTCAATTTATTTGTTATTTTTTTACATTGTTATTGATGACCTCCTGGAAGGCATTTACGATATTTTCCCAGTTGGTTTTGTAATTGGGCATAACTAAGCTGGCATCAGTCTTACTCCCTTCATTCGGACCTTTTTTTACATTGATAGATGTAGATACATTATCATACAATTTTTTGTGGTCTTCCTGTATTCTTCTAAAATTATTTTGAGAAAGAATATTGTCGAGGTGTTGCAGCTCTTCATTGGATATTTTAAAATCCTTCTTAATCTTCTTCCCCTGTCCTTCAAAAGAATAGTGTACATTATTACCTTTAATCAGTAGATTTTCATAGATAGGAGAGTAACCCCCGCTTTTGGAATAGCTGATATCAAAATCTGAATATACTTTTTGGCTATTACAAGCAATTAATACTATGACGGCGAATAAAATCCCTATTATTCTTTTCATATTTCCTGTTTTAATTATTTGAATCCGATTGTTCTAATTTTTTTGCTTTTAATTCTTCATCATAATTGTGTAATAGGTTGAAATCTTCTGTCTGCTCAATGGCAGTCATTATTTTCAATAATATTTCATGTGCGTTTTCGTTGTCATAATCAATATCCAGGGGCTTTTTAAACTCCATAGTAGGCTTTACCCCGGTTACTTTTACCCGAAGGCCTTTTTTATCGAATGCTCTTCTGAAACCATTGATCTTGATGGGAATTACTATTGGACGCTGATTTTTAACCAGCTTTGCGGTTCCTCTTCTTCCCTGGGCAAATGCTGAGGTCGTCCCTTGTGGGAAGGTAGCCACCCATCCGTTATCCAGTGCCTTCATGATGTTATCCACCTCGCTCATATCCACCATTCTGTTGACCGCTTTTCCTTCTGCTCTCCAGGTTCTTTTAACCGTTACCGCACCCGCAATTTTAAATATTTTGGGAAGGATTCCTTTATTCATGGTTTCCTCGGCTGCTACGTAATAGAAATCAATCTTGGGGTTAAGCAGGTATATAGGGTTTTTAATGGTATTTAAATACCCGTTGTTTACAGCACAAAATGCATGATACATGGCCGCAACATCCGCAAAGTAGGTCTGATGGTTGGAAACGAACAATACATTGGAATCCGGAAGGTCCACCAGGTTTTCGGTACCGGTTATTTTCAATTTATTAAAGCCATTGAATCTTCTGTAAGAAACAATCCCTAAAATAAAAATAATTAACCTCTTTAAAAAATAAGGTGTTCCGAATGCATCGGTGAAAATATTTTTCTTCGCCATCTTTCAAATAAACACAATGGTACAAATTTACATATTTTTCAGCAACTGGCTGAATTCACTCAGTATCATGGAGGTAGCCCCCCATATGATATAACCGTTAAAATTAATCACAGGTACTTCCTTGCCTCCTGCACCCGGTAATGCCATAATTTCAGGCTTATCAGGAAGATTAAGAAAAGAAGTAACGGGAAACTCTATAATTTCTACCACTTCGCTTTCCTGTAAAACGAAAACAGGGTTCTTTTTGGTATATGATATGAAAGGATATACATAAAAATTACTTGCAGGAATATAGATCGGGGACATCTCCCTTATTATCCTTACATAATATTTTTCAATGCCAATTTCTTCGGAGGTTTCACGGATTGCAGTTTCTGCAAAGTTTTGATCCATCTCTTCACGCTTTCCACCCGGCAGGGAAATCTGCCCGCTGTGTCTGTCGTGTTTATTCTCACTTCTCTGAATTAAAGGAAAGTACCACTCATTGTTTTTTAAGTATAATAAGATATTAACAGATGCCAGCTTCGGATTTTTCTCCAAAATCTGATCATAACTAAAAAACGGACGGGAAGGAGGGGAAAATACTCCATGTGCATTTTCTCCGGGGAGCTCAACGCTTTTAACTTTCTTTAAAAAATCTTTTCCGAAACTTTCCATTCATCAAATTTATGAATATATATTCAGGAAAAGGATATGCTTTAACATTAATTAACCATGATTTTGCTTATTTTTTTAATTATTTTTCACGGAGATTTTTAAAGAAAGAATTTTAATTATTGAGAAGAGATGACGGGGATGTGATGTACGTGGAAACGCACCGAGTTGGCAATGAAACAATATTCATTAGCCTTTTTATGAAGCTCCCGGGCTTTAGGAACCATTGATTCATCTTTTACAATAATGGTTGGGTTTAGCGTTACTTCTTTAAAGCTTCCGCTTCCATTGGATAGTGACCGGGTATTGATGTTCTTTATTCATTGAAATAGATATTTTACAGGTGGTTTTAATCGGAAATCCTCCAGTCGATGGCTCCACGGCCTTCTTTTTCCAGAAACTCGTTGGCTTGTGAGAAAGGTCTGCTTCCAAAAAATCCACCTCCGGCTAAAGGAGAGGGGTGAGGACTTTTTAAGAGTAAATGCTTGGGATTATCTATTCCGCTTGCAGCTTCTATTGCGTGATTTCCCCATAAAAGGAATACAAGAGGCTGTTCGTGACCGTTAAGGACCTGAAGTACCCGCTGGGTAAATTTTGTCCATCCCAATTTTTTATGACTGCCGGCCTGCCCTTCGTTCACGGTCCAGCTTGTATTCATCATAAGGACGCCTTGTTGGGCCCATGATGCTAAATAGCCATGGGAAGGAGGATCAATATTGAGATCGGTTTTAAGTTCTTTATAAATATTTTTAAGACTTGGTGGAATTTTAACATCAGGCTTTACGGAAAAGCTCAGTCCATGTGCCTGGTTGGCTCTGTGATAAGGGTCCTGTCCTATGATAACGGCCTTGGTATTGGGGTATGGACATAAATCAAAACAGGAAAACATTTCTTCTTTGGGTGGATAAACGGGTCCTTTTTCATAAGCTTCATTCACTTTCTGCATCAGTGAGGTAAAATATTCTTCTTTCTTTTCTGCTTCTAAAAATTCACTCCAGTTTTTCATGTACTTTTTCTATTTCCCTTCGAATATACGAATAATACAGGGATTTGAAAGATCAATAAAAAAGCCTTCAGTATCAAACTAAAGGCTTCTGTATTTTTTTAATTAGAATATCCTACCAATTCTTCTTTTTTGGAATTGTATACTTTGTATTCTAAATATTTAAATGAATCACGGGGAATAATGGTGACCCATTTTTTGTATTTTATAAACCATTTCATCTGGATGCTTTTAATACCTTTTGTAAGATAGGCTTCTACGAAAGGGTGTACATGAAGGAAAAGCTTTCCTTTTTCTTTCTGCATGATGGTTCTTATGGTTTCCCCCATTCTTTCTACAATTACGATGGGAGCTACGATTTCTCCATCTTTATTGGGGTTTTCTTCTTTGGTGTCAATCTGTTTTTCGGGGCGATTTCTCTGCCTGGTAATCTGGATAAGTCCGAATTTACTTGGAGGTAATATTTTGTGACGTGCCTTGTCCCGTTTCATTTCTTCCTTCAGGTGTTCATAGAGTTCTTTCCGGTGCTCAGCATTGGGCATATCGATGAAATCCACCACGATAATTCCTCCCATATCACGAAGACGGAGCTGTCTCGCAATTTCGGTGGATGCCATTTTGTTGACGTTTAAAGCATGTTCTTTATTGGCCGAGTTTCCTGTGGTGATATTATTTCCGGAATTGACATCTACGACATGTAATGCTTCGGTATGTTCTATGACCAGATAGGCGCCTTTTGAACTGGGAATATTAACGTGCTTTCCAAAACTTTGTTTAAGTTGTTTTTCCACATTATAATATTCTAAAAGAGGAATGTGAGAATCATAAAACTGAATGATGTTCTTTCTTTCGGGAGCGATTACTTCGAGGTAATTTTTCATTTCCTGTACCATCTGTTCATCATCACAGATGATATTGACAAAATCCTGATTGAAGTTATCCCTTAAAATGGCGGAAGCTTTGTCTTCTTCACTTAAAACCTTTGAAGGAACTTTATTTCTTTGAATATTTTTAAAGGTGTTTTCCCATTTTTGAATCAGCTGATTCATATCATTATGGAGGTCGGCTACTTTTTTGCCTTCGGCAACAGTTCTGATAATGACTCCGAATCCTTCCGGCTTTATACTTTCTATAAGGGTCCTTAATCTCTCTTTCTCTTCGGAAGTTTTAATTTTTTTAGAAATTGAAACTTTATGGTCGAAGGGAATTAATATTAAAAAACGTCCTGTTAAGGAGATTTGGGTAGAAATTCTCGGGCCTTTTGTAGAAATAGGTTCTTTGGTGATCTGTAAAAGAACGACATCGTCTTTTGCGATCACTTTATCCACTGTTCCGTTTTTGTTAATTTCCGGTTGTATCTGAAAATTCTTTAAACTGGAACTGGTTTGTTTTTTAGAATGGGTATCTTTTAAAAATTTTCTGTAGGTAAGATATTGGGGGCCTAGATCCTGATAATGTAAAAAAGCATCTTTGTCATAGCCTATGTTTACAAACGCAGCGTTAAGGTTAGGAGCCAGCTTTTTTACTTTTCCTATAAATAAATCCCCTACTACAAAATCGTTTTTGTCCTCTTCCTCATGAAGTTCACATAGTCTTCCGTCTTCGAGTAATGCAATTTTTGTAAGTTCATCCTCATGCGAAACTATAAGTTCTTTCTTCATTGTTGTTATAAGATAAAATTGTTAAGATTATAGGACATAGTTTGGAATAAATAGATTTTTAAAATTAAGAATTTGTAATGAAAACTACTATATTTTTTTAAATAAATAAATTTAAATCCCAACTGACATCCGGAATCTTATCGTTTCAAAACAAAAATATAGTCGGTGAATATTAAAAACTTAAAAACACCAACTATATTATTATATTGTAAATCTCGAGAAAAAGAGATTATTTTTTCTTATGTCTGTTCGCTCTTCTTCTTTTCTTTCTTTTGTGAGTTGCAACCTTGTGTCTTTTTCTTTTTTTTCCGCTTGGCATAATTTTAATTTTTAGTAACTAGTTAATATTCAGTTAATTATTTATTTTACTGCAACTTTAGTTTTTACTTTCTCAACAAAAGATTTTGAAGGTTTGAAAGCAGGAATGTTATGAGCAGGGATCTCAATTGCAGTGTTTTTAGAAATATTTCGTCCCGTTTTGGCCGCTCTTGTTTTAATAATAAAAGAACCAAAACCTCTTAGATAAACATTGTCTCCATTGTACATAGACGTTCTAATCTCCTGCATAAAAGCTTCTACAACTTTCTGTGTTTCATTCTTTTCTGTTCCCAACTTATTTGAGATGGTGTTTACCAATTCTGCCTTTGTCATTTCCTTTTTAAATTTTAATTTTTAGGTCTGCAAATTTAGTTAAAAAAATTGAAAATTAGCAAATTAGTTGATAAAATATTTTTGTAAACTATTGAGGTTTTTATATTTACTACAACAATGTGTGAGTTTTTAGGTTCACATACTGGAGTTGTAATATCCGTTTTCTACACAGAATCTGATGAGATGAAGCTTGGTTTTCAGCCCGAGTTTCTCAGTAAGCCTGTTAATATAGGTGTCAATAGTCCGCGTGCTTAAATTGAGCTTTTCCGCAATTTCCTTGTTGCTGAAGCCTTCATAACAAAACTTCATCAGCTGTATTTCTGTAGAAGAAAGTTCCTCCTGGCTTCTCTTTTGTCTGTCCATATATTCCTGTACGGCCAGAGGTTGTTTTTCCCATTCTTTGGAATAATGATCATAATCAAATTCATCCGAAAGAATTTTTCCTTTGATAATATCCAGAATGATGTTGCTCTTTTTCTGGCAGTAATAAATATTCGGAATCTTGTAAAGGATTTCCGCCATATCTTCCTGATAGGTCCCGGAATAGGTGATAATAGGAGTTTCTGTATTGCTTTTCCGGATGTACTTTATGGCTTCAATTCCGCTCAGCACAGGCATAAAAAGCTCCACAAGGAATACGTCTTCCTGTCTTCTGTATATCCTGTTAACAAGCTCATGCCCGTTATTGCAGTCATTCAGAAGTACATAGAAAGGGCTCTCTGTGAGCGTTTTAATCATTATTTTTTTAAAATAAAAATCACTGTCCGCTATAGAAAACCGTATCGTTTTGGATAAGATTTTACTCACTTTTTAATATCGATTTGGTGTTTGATAATTAAAATTCTGGTCCCAAATTTATGAAAAAGTTATCAAAGTTTGAAAATCCATTGGTATAAAGAAATTTCGTTAAAAACCTGATAAATTAAATATTGTGCGTAATTAATTTTTTTCCTATTTTCACATCCCCAAAACAACCACAAAATATGTCAACAAATAGTGACAAAAAACTGAACAAGTCTGATGTCAGATTGGGTATATGGAAGTTTATATTATCTTTCATTATACTTTCCGGTGTCTCCTTTTGTGCTGTATTTTTCTTTTTCAAGAGTTATGATATTCAAAGAAAAGGAATTCAGAAAGAGGTGGACGAATACAAGAACTTACTGAGTAGAAACGAATTATTGAAAATCCAGGTGGATAGTATTTATTACAGAATGAATCAGCTGGATATCAATAAGGTAGAAAATGATATTTTTTTGCGAAACTATATTATGGATAACGTAAGGGATGCTAAAAATATTATGGGTACGGACAGTGCTAAAAACTTCAAACACTATTCTGTTTTATTGAAGAATCTGGAGCCTATGCTGGCATTAAAGACCCAGATTATCAATATCTCCAATAAGGAGCAGACCGCACTCAGAGATCTGAATGAGTGTATGGGAAAAGTGGGAAGAGTAAACAGTGAGCTCAGGGTAGATCCTACCCGAAGATTTACCGGAAGTAGAAGAAAAAGATAAATATAAACACTATGCAGGGACAAATTACCTTATCTAAAAAAGAAAAGCATTACCAGTTTTTTTATCTGCTTCTAATGCTTCTTACCGCACTCTTATTCTTAGGAATCATCTTTTTAAAGGCTTTTGAATCGCCATTTTCGTCTTCGGATATGCTGGCTATTCAAACGCTGGAGCAAAAATCAAAATTCGATCAGCAACAAAAAATAGTTCAGCCCTTACTGGACAGCACCTTTAGCCAGATCAGCAAACTCACGGATGAAGTTCCCCAGCCTTTTGAGGAAAATAATATCCGGTACGGGATTAATGATATTGCCAATGCCTTTGAAAACGTAAGTGTCAATGATCTCCGTAAAGAAGGCTATCCTCAGATTGCCCAGTTCTACAAAATGTATTTTGACGACAAAAAGATTGTGTCCAAGAAATCTGAAAACATCAAGGTCTTTGAAAAGCAGTTCCAGGACTGCTCCATAGGATTTAAAGAAAAGAAAGACCAGCTGATACAAAGGGAAAATGCATTGAGATCCCGAAATCAGTAATTCCTGCCAATCACAAAGAAAAAAAATATAACGATAAAGCACATCTCACAATTATTAACTATGAATTATTTTCAGAAAAACAAAAAGAACATTATTATCGGTGTAATCGCAACTTTATTGGTTGCCGCATTGGTTGTATTATGGTTACAGAAAAAAGTAATCCATTCAGCAGATGACATAGTAGGAGTGGTTTACCCTTCCTCTGTATCTGTAGGAGACACCCTCTCCTTCGAAGATAAAACCCAGTTTGCCAAATTCAAAAAATGGGATTTCGGAGACGGGACCACTTCGGATAAGAGTAAAGGTATTCACTTTTATAACAGACCGGGATATTATCAGGTAACATTGATTATTGATAATAAATATTCCAAATCATTTCCGGTTTTGGTTTCTGCAAGAGGAATTCCAAAACCTAAAGACAGCGTGGTTACACCTACTACCATTGATGCCCAGACTCAGGCGATGCAGTTTGAAAATGTACAGTTCCGGGCTATTTCCAATGCCAAACAATTTACCTGGAAATTCGGAGAAACAGGCAATATTGACTCTAAAGAAAAGTTGTCCATTTATTCGTATAAAAAACCAGGAGATTATGTAGTTACTCTGTATACGGATCAAAATGTGGAACCTATCTTACACCATATAAAAATTCTGCCGGCTTATGACCCTCTTGATGATGGAGAAGTAAGCGTGGAAGATGCTTACGAAAAAGTTGATAATGATTTTAAATATCATTTACAGCAAATAGCGAATGGTAATAGTTTTAACTATCACTATAACTATCTGCTTACTAAGTATTTATGTAAAAATGAAAATACGGTGGTAAAAGTAAATGACAGTAAAATGAATAACTTTTACATGTACTGTGCTGGACTTCAGTTTGATAAGAATAATGTGATCCAGACGGTAAAAGTGAATTTTGATGACGCACAGAACTGTGTAACCAAAGTCGATATCAACCAAAGTAAATAATCGTAAAGCTTTTTTCTTAAAGCTCACCAATCAATTTAAAGATAAATATTAAGATGAAAAACAGATTTCCTCTAGCAGCATATTATATAGGAGTTTCAGCATTGTTAATCAGTTGTCAGGTAAAACTGCCGTCAAAAAGAACTCCTCAGGCCTCTCAGTATGGGCAAATAGATAATGAATCCGTCATTAACGGCTATCCTAAAAAATCAATTCCATGGATTGCTATATCAGACCGTTCCAGAAATACGGCCTATATAGATAAAAGTGACGAAAAATCTTATAAAGAAGTTAAGTTTTTGGAGCCTTTAATGGTCCTTAAAGAAAGAAACGGGATGGTAAAGGTTGCGGAATATATACCCGAAGCTTTAATGAAGAAAGTTTCTTCCAAATCCATTAAAACATATGGATGGATTCCGGAATCCGATCTTCTTTTATGGAACAGCTCTTTAAAAAATGAAAAGACCGGATATCCGGTACGGGTAGCCGTAGTGCCAAGTAACAGCGATGTTATCAGAAGTGCTGAAAGATATTATAAGAATGACTCCATTATGGTTTTTAATTCTCCCAGCCTGATAGAAGCTGCTAATGTTAAGATCCCTAACGGGCAGATGGTATACGTATACAAGCAGGCTGAAAATAATAAAAGGTTTTTGGTAGGTAAAAAGCCCACCATCGATATAGACAGTATCAGTACGGGATTATACGGATGGGTAAGCTCCAATGTGGTTTCTGCCTGGGGTGAGCGCTCTGCCATTAAAATGAAAAATCCTACAGGTGTAAAAGAAACTTCACTCGGGATCCATGAAGGGGCTCCCGGTGGATCTGATGCGGAAAGCAGAACGGCAATCCTTCTTACGGATGTAGACAAAAGACCGCCTTTGGATAATATATTCCCGATAAAGCTTGCATTAAAGGAAGCGGCTCCTGCAGATTCAAAAACGAAATATTTTACCAATATCCTGGATTACAGCAAGAACTATGTTTTTAATGTATTGGGAGAACCTATTTATTTCGATCGTTATAAAGAAATTACAGAAAGGGATAAAAATATCAATATTGTTTTTACCCTTGATATCAGTGGGGCCAATGCACCTTATGCTCCTATTGTAAAGTCTTTGTTACAGGACTTACAGCTGCGTTTTGAAAAGCCTTCTTATTTCGAATCTGTGAAATATGGCGTGGTTTTATATAAGAACAATCCATGCGGAGAGAATGTTGCGGTCTCTAATTTAAGTAAAGATTACAGCAAAATCACCACTTTCATCGATCAGAAAATGAATGAGATGAACTGCACCAGCGGTAGTGGTTATCAGCCGGTGAATGAAGGTCTTATAGCGGCCGGAAACCTTTTGTCTCCGTATCAGGATGAAACCAATATCGTGATTACGGTAGGAACTTCTGCCAACCAGAGTGGAAATATGTATGGGGTTATCAATTCCCTGACACAGGCTCAGGCCAAATTAATTATGTTCCAGACCAGTGCCCGTTCCGCCGATACCTACAATGATTTTGTATTATTGGCTGAAAATGTAGTGACCAATACCGCGAAAAATATTGCAGAGCTTAAAAAGCAGAAGATTATTAATCAAAATGATGTTCTCACCAAGAACAACTTTAATCTGGTAGAAGGAGATGAAGGGTTCTATTCTTTGGACTATCCGAAACAAAGTATGGCACAGGGCTTTGTCATTTTCCCTAAAAAAGGAGATATCACGACTCCGGGATTCCTGAAAAAATCGGTGGACAGCCTTATTACGCAGGTAACCATGGATAATGTGATGATTGATAACTCACTTAATGATTATTTCCATTCATCAGTGGGAGCAGGAAGAACGGATGTGGATTTAAAATATAAATATTTATATCCGGGATTAACGAATCCTGTACCTTCCGGAATTGCTGCACAGCTGATCAACTACGGAAGCCCGTTCCTGGTAAAAGGATATATTCCAAAAGAATTGAAAGATTTTCAGCCGGGAATAGAGAGGGGTATTCTGATTTCTGAGGCGGAATATGATAATTTAAAAGCTTTTTATACGGAAGTTTACGAAAAATCAAGAGCGGATAAAGGAGATTTTAATCAGTCTAAAGCCATCAAAGAATATGTAAAAATTCTTCAAAAATATAATCCGACAATCAGATCCCTGGAAAAGAGAGATTTATATGAACAGCCTATGTCTTATGCCGTAGGAGTGACCACAGGTTTCGATAATTCAGGAGAAGAGCTGATGTCTCATTATAAGCTTAAAGGCTGGAGAAAATCTAAAATTATCACTAATGAAACGGTAAGAACCTATTTCCGCCATTATAAGGAACTGGCAGACAGAATGCTGGCCCACAGGAAAAATCCGGCGGTAAAAATAAAACAGAACGGACAGGAATTTTACTGGCTGAATGAATATTTCATGCCGACCATGCTTCCTGTAGAAGAACCTGAATATACTAAGCATTAGGGATTTAGAATAATAAAAAAAGTGGAAAATATAATTCTGCTTTTTTTATTTTTTTATCTTTGATAACACCCAAATCACGAATATATGTCTACCCAATCATCACCGCATGATGGCAAACACTTTGTCGTTCAAAAAGGTAAAGCACAATGTAACCAGGGAGACCAGTTCCCTCAGTATAAGGTTACAGCCCACGAGAAACATTACTGGAATGATGCAGAAGGTAATCCGGATTATCTGGCCGTAACGGAGGATGATCTGCAGTTTAACCCTTCAGGACCCAGCTTTGGAAAATGCAAATTGAGACCCAGCTCGGGAGGCTATCTTCCATGCGCGTATGCTCCGGCCGGTAAATGGCAGAAAACATATGAAAAAGTGAAAATCATGGGGAAGCAATGCCTAACAGAAATATCGGAACTCCAGTGTACGGTGGGAGGTATGATTAGCGTATTGGATCATGGTCAGCGTGGAGAAATGAGTAAACAGAATGTAAAAGAGGCCAACAGTAAAACCATTCAGCATATCAATCCGCTAGTAAAAATGGATGATTTCAAAGAAACGGCAGAGGAAAGTGAAATTGATGCTTATTAAATTGAATAGTATTGATCATGGCTAAAAAAGGAGTTTCAAAAATATCAGGAAATCCCCATCCTAAAGTAGGAGAACGTACCACGTATACCATCACGGAATGGTATCCGGCGACTCCATCTTCCCAACGTAATCCATCCTTAGTGACCTGGGAATTGTTTAAAAAAAGATCAAATGGTAAATTTACTTCAACCCAAATCAGGAAGAAAGGTGATGGTAGCTTTACTTTCGGAGAGGTGGCTTCCAAAAATACATATCGGTTAGAGGCTTATCTTCATCAATCTGAAGGAGAGGGACCTACCACCATAGAAATTAAACCCCAAACTGACAGCATACCAAGGATTAATAAAGTAGAACTATTGTATGCTGATGACTCAAAAGGTACTGTATTCAGCTATACGGAAAAATTAATAGCCAGAGCCAATTGTGTTAATCTGGCCGGGGAAAAGTTATTATTTACTCTTTGGGAGGATGATTCAAAAGGGGCCGGACACCATCCGGGAAATCTTTTTGTGGACAGTAAACAAGTTACAGTAGGTAAAAACGGGGTGGCCAGCGCAGAATTTCTTCTCACCAAGGCTTTGATGCAAAAAGCTATGAAAGGAGAAACCGATACAAAAGAACTTGAATTCTATGTAACGGTTGAGTATTATAAAAATAAGAAGCATGCCACCAATAATGTAGAGGTTAAAAACCCTGAACATAAAGCTCCGGGAAATCCTGTAAAAGCCAAAGGTTCGCCTGCTACCCAAAAGCCTCAATCTAAAAAGGAAGAAAAAGGAGTGGTAGATACCGTGGTAGATTGGTGGAATGAGCTATGGGACTGGGGAGAATCGAAAGGGACAGTGAAGCCTGAGGCGAAACCAGCTCCAAAGAAAAAGGAAGGGAAGAGTGTGAGTAGGGTGCAGCACCAAGAAACAAAAGGAGCAGATTGTGGAGAAAAATATTGTATTAAAAAAGGTGATAAAAATGAGTTAATTAGAGAGATAAATATCCGATTAGCTGGTTTTGGAGGAAATATTCCTACTGATGAATTTACGGACAGAACAGAAAAGATGATTAAGCAATTCCAGCGGGATTTTATGAAGGTTGAAGAAACGGGTAAAATATGTGGGAATGTATTGAGGGCTATTGACGATTTTTCTAAAACTTTTGATATATCCAATAATGTATGGGGGCAGTTAGGATGTTCTTGTGGTACAAAGGGTAGAGAAGTTGTAAGTAAACTAAGAGGTATAAAAGAATTAAACAAATGTGAAAAATTTGGAGATGGAACAGGAAGTAATACTGAGCCGGAAAAATTTAATAAATATGAATATCCCGGAATTCATCGATCTTTATTATTCGGATTAAAAGCAATACTTTTTTATTTAAGTAAGCAAAATACTTATAGTTTTGGTCTTGTAAGTTCTGGTTACAGATGCAGATTTAAAAATTTTAAAACAACGAACCATCAAGGAAAGGCAATTGATATACAATTTAATAAAGGAGATTGGAAAATAAGAGGTAGATTATATAAAAATATTACAGAGTTAAAATCTATAAGAGAAGAAATATTGTATAAATATCTTAATGCTAAAACCAGTTGGATTGAGAGAAATAATTTTAGTCTGGAACCAATCGGACTCAATAGTGATAATACAATAATAGATTCTAATCATACTTATAGCTGGATACATATGGATGTGCGAGAGTTTGATAAGATATATCTTGATGACAAATATTTTTGTAAAAATGTCACTACTTTAAATGGGAAAAACTTATTGCAAATAGCACTGGAACTTGGCTTTCAAAACATCTGTAGTTGTATAAAAAAATACGATTCTCCAAAAGATAATTTGGAAAATGAGACACTATTAGATTGTAATAGTAAATTTGAAAAAGTAGCCCCTATAATCCTAAAACATGAGGGTGGATATGTGAACCATGCTGCTGATAAAGGTGGTGCTACTAACAAAGGAATTACTTTTGCCACTTGGAAAAAATATGCTAAAGAAGATGTAAATGTTGAGCCAACTCTGGATAATTTAAAAAATATCACTGAAGATCAAGCTACAAAAATTTATAGAAAAAGATATTGGGAACCTAAAGGATTTTGTAAAATTGAAGATGAAAGAGTAGGATTAATGGTATATGACTGGACAATTACATCTGGAGGTGCTGGAAGACAAGTGCAAAAATTATTAAAAAATGAATTTAATCAGGAAATAGAGGTAGATGGTGCGATAGGAACTAATACTATTAATGCCTTAAATAATGTTGAGGATCAAGATAAATTGTTAATTAGATTAGCTGAAATAAGAAAAGAATATTATACTGATTTGACATTTACAGATGGTAAAAAGAATGATCAAGAAGTATTTTTAAAGGGATGGCTAAATAGAGTTGATGACTGTTTGAAATTTAAACCATAAAAAATGATTAGAATACTAATACTTAGCGTTTTATTGCTATTTGGCTGTAAAGAGAATGCTAAAGCAACCAATAATGGAGTCCCGACTATTAAAAATAGTAAGGAAACTGGAAAAATAGCTTCTGTTAATTGGTCTGGAAAATGGATTTATTCTAAAAAAAATAAAGACTCAGATATTCCGGAGCAACAATTTACCCTGACGATCTTTCAGGAAGGAGATAATATTAAAGCACAATATTGTGCTATAGCGAATAGTGGCGGGAAAATAGATTGTGAAAATGAAAAAGAATATAATCTTATAGGGAAAGTTGAAAAAGGAAAAATCGTCGGACAATTTTATAGTTTTTTTGGATCATCTAAAGATAAAGGACAATTCGAAATAACCATGGTTGATGAGAATACGATAAGTTGGAAAGTGATAACTGCTCCCCAAGGAATCTTCTATGCACCTGATAATTGTTTACTTAAAAAGGAAATTTCAAATGAAGTTTCCCAGAATAGAGGAAATGAAGAAAATTCATCCCATAGTTTGTTACCCATTGATTCTAAAGATTTAGATAAAAATCAAAATTTAGTTTTTGACGATCAATCTGCGGATTGGTTAAAACAATCTTTCTATCAGAATTATGATTTGGCAGTGGATGGAAGTATTAGACTGTTTTCACAAAATAATTTTGATTTTTATTTAATTAAAAATGTGGGTGGTGATAGTGAACTGATTTATTTGGTTTCCACTAAAAATAATAAAATTGTAGATGGAATTTCTGTAGCAGACAGTAATGGTGACAATGATATGGTAAAAACTTTTTCTATTGATGAACAAAATAATGTAATGCTTTATAATGAAATCAATAATAAAAGAAAACTAACAGCAAAATATTCTTGTAATAGGAATGGCAGATTTATTAAAGAATAGTAATAAGAGATATTGTTTAAATATCCTTTTACTATTGATTTTTGTTTTTAATAATGGGCTTACATGTAGAGCACAAAATTTGTTGTCTTTGGCTTTCACATCTCCAGCGAATAAAAACGCTATACATCATGATTTAAAAGTCTGTTCATTACCTTTTGATTTTGATCAATATTCTACAGTTTGTAATAACAATGAAAAAGAATGTAATGAGAGATATGTTTCTTATCAATATCCTCAGGATAAAGATATTCTTACAAGCTATGGTATAGAGGAAACTCCTTCAAAGTTTTTTATACTTCCAAAAATTAATAATTTCCAGCCCATTCTTCTTGGATTTACTGATTCTGATGTTGAAGGTTATTACTTGAAAGTTTCAGATAATGATAAAGTAATATCCTCGATTCAAGTGGCCAATATGGATGGAGAAACTATTGAAGACTTTCTTATCAATGAAAAATATGATATTGAACTTTATACACGGAATGATGCAGGTGAAAAAAGGGTTTTAAAGAAAAAATATAAGATACAGGCTAATGGCATTATAAAATAGTATAATTTAAATAAGCTGAACAGATACCGCATCTTTAAAAAATTAAAAGGAGGTGAAATAATAATGATGAAAAACTACTTGATTAAACTTATCTTGTTCTTTGTTCTTATTATCAGCAGTGGTAGTAAAGCAGAGATGAAAATAAGTAATGGTACACAATTAATTGATTCAATTCAAAACATCCTGGAACGTCAAATATTGTCAGGATATGCTATCAAAGAAAAAGGACTCGATATGATAAGTGATTACCAATATGGAGTAAACGACTATGAGGCAGTAAAAAAAAATTCTGTTGACATTTTAAAAAAGAATGGATATAAGAATATTGATGATAAAGAGTTTCAAAGAAAAATAACAACTATTTTTGGTTTTACTACACCCACCCAAGATATTAATTTTTTGGTGGAGTATCCTTGCAAGCTCGAGGAGAAAGCTTATCAGCTTAAAGAGGATTATATAATAAGTAACAATAACCCTATTTTTATAGATGTAAGAA
Organism: Chryseobacterium sp. CT-SW4; assembly: GCF_048572715.1. GTDB lineage: Bacteria > Bacteroidota > Bacteroidia > Flavobacteriales > Weeksellaceae > Chryseobacterium. Next base: position 2,700,559 of record NZ_CP183840.1, on the reverse strand, counting down.
ATAAAGTTCTTTTTGAATCATTATTTATTCCTCAACTATTGGATTATAAGAAACAATATCCTGAAGTTTATAAAAAAGAATTACAAATTCCTAAGGAGAAAAATCTGTCAGGAGAAATGGTAAAGGTGATTAAATGGAAAGATGTTAAGGGAATAGATGACGTACGTTTCAATAATATTCAAAAATTGGTACATCGAAATAAATATTTATTCAATGATAGTAAAGCTAGTTTAAGTTGGCTTAAATTTAATGATAAGATATTTTTAGAATCATTGGTGAAAACTTTTGGATATGTTAAAGACGAAGACCTTTTAAATTTTGTACTTAAAAATAACTATAAGAATGAAGAAGAATTAGAAAAAGTATTATGGAACAAAAGGTGTAATGGTGAAGTTTTTTTTAATAAGGAGGTAATGGATGTTATAGCCCAGGCAGATACAGACAGGAAATTGAATTATTTAACAGCTATTCAAAATTATATTACTCATACAATAGCGCGTAAAGATTCTTTTATTGATCAAAACTTTTCTAAGCAGGCAGAAATTTTAGGAAAGTTGGCCTATTATGGTGAAAAAATATCTGAGAATTCGGAAGTGAAACTTCAATTTTTTAATATATTAGGAATTACAGACGGAGGAGAAAGCTATCAAAAAGAATTTGAAAAGTCAAACTATTACAATATATCTGATTTCAAACGTAAATGGGAAGAGACAAAAGCAGGTGGAGTTTCCTATCCTGGAATGGAATAATTTTTATTTGATACAATGGTGAAAAGATTTAGATTTTTTTTATTGCTAATTTTTATTGGATGTAAATTCCAATCTCAGGATTTAATAAATACAAAATTTATTATAGATAAGAAGTTTACCGCTGGAGATATGTATGCTTCAAAAAAATTAGATCAGCTCTTTAATGTTTCGGGTTATTCATATTTTGAGCCTGATTATGTAGGAACGTCGTTTGAGAGCTATTATGTCAAAAATATTGTTATACAAGATAAATCTAAAAATAAATCATCTTATCTTCTTTTCTTTGATAATAATGATTTGTTAAAAGATACTCTCCATATTAAAAAAGATCAACTATATTCTTTAAATGTTGAATTTGGAAACGGAAGGAAAGGGATTTCTGTGGGTAGCTTTAATGAAGTTAATTCCTATTTTAAGATTAACAAAAATTTCGAGCTAACCTCTAATCTTAAGCTTAAACCAATATCTATTAATACGGAAATAATTAAATGCCCATTACCCGTTGAATTATTAACTGAAGAAAATATTGATTTAGAAGATCATTTCACGTTTGGAATTAATAGTCAACACATAAAACCTAATAAAACTTTAAAAAAGTCCGAAAATGATTTTTCTATTTGGAAAGGCAGCTATCATTTTTCATCAAAAAGTAGAGATGGTTTAAAAACAAGTTTTGATATTAACATTATTCAACTTAATAATGTTACGGTTAAATATGTAAATGAAGGTGAACCTGTAGAGGTCTATAAAAATATAAAGAGCGAATATGTAGATAAAGATAAAATTAAAATTAATTTTAATCCTAAATATGAAAATATGGGAATAGTTTTTATAGAATATGCCGATGGAGATTATTACATTTCAGGGGATCCAATCTATTTTATCAATCCGGGGAACGAAGAAATGTTACTAAAAAAAACTGATTAATTTTATAAACCCTTTTGTGTTCATAATTTGAAAAATGTAACAGATCAGTTACTATTGAATCAAAATAAAACCTATGATTATTCATTTTGTTCTTCCCACAGAAACCTGGGAAAGTATTGCTCAGGAAATCCAACTCGAAAATCCTCAGTATCTGAAAGAATACCATAATCAGCATTGTGGAAGAGGAGAACAGATCTTAGAAGGGCTTTCTCCCGGAAAAAAGCTTCTGATTCCCGGAATAAATCAAGTAAAAGAATATAACAGCCGGAATGATGCCCCTTTTAAAAGTCCGGAGCAGAACCCAAAAATTACTTTTAAACCGGAAAACCTTGCTGCTCAATATAAAGTAAATATTACCGAACATACCCAAACAGAAAATGGCCGGAATGAAAAACATGGACTTTCCTATATCATGAATTTAACTTGGTTGGAAAAAATCTCAGATCATCATGTTTTCAGCCTGACTAAAACTCAGTTTTCCACAGGTAAAGAAGGGAAAATGGAACACCTGGCAAAAGAATCTGCCCTGGTATTGAATCCTTTCCTAATCACGACCAATCTTGAAGGAGAAATTCTCCGGGTTTCCCTCTCAAAGGAAGTCCTTGAAAATTTCCCGGAAACAAAAAATAAATTACTGGACCTTTTTCCGGATCAGTATGCTTTGAAATATATTGTGGAGTTGGAATTTATTATTTCCGAGCCCTCAGTTTTGGATCAGCGTATGAAAGAAGATCTGTTGATGAGAACTTTTTTTGCACCCATCCGAAATCCTTTTAACAATGGGAAGTCTCAATATTCAGTACTATGGACAGATGAAAACATTCCACTCAATATAATACAAAAAGTGAAACCTGGAGAAAATGACGGGGAAATCAGACTTTTACAGCATGCAGAACCGCCAATGGATTATAGTGGAGAATATACAGTAGACCTGAAAACAGGATTTATAAAAAAAGTCCATATTACTTATTATAATTCCCTGTATGGTGTAAAAAATAATACTTCCATAAGCATTGAATAATAATATAATTGATTTATAATCAGTTAGGTAATATGTCACGTATATCCTGTGTCGTAGAATTACGACATAAAATCGTAGAATTACTACATTTTTTCAAATTTATATTTAAAAATTTTTAGAAGTGTAAAAAGCATTTTATATTTGCGGAACAATCACTGAATCACAAAATATTAACGATTAAAATTTACTTATCATGGCAAACAATTCAAGAGGAATTTTAAAATTTAACGGAGGCGAGGGTCAAAAACTATTAAAGTTAAATTATAGTGTGTCAAGATCTACCGATGTTTCAGGAAGAGTAGCATCAGATCCATCCAACGCCATCATCAAATTAACAATAGAAGCAACTGAGAAATCAGATGTTCTGGAAAGTTTACTAAACGGAAAATATAAGCCTACAAGCGGAGAAATTACTTTTAATAAATCTCATGAAGAAGGGACACTGATCACTTTGAACTGGGAAAACGGATATGTAATTCAGCATGAAGTAGACTTCGATGCAGTAGATAGCAACAATATGCTGATCAGCTTTATTGTAAGCGCCGAGAAGATCAACTACGGTAATGCTGCCTACGAAGGATTATGGCCATCAAGCTAAGATACAAATCATTAACATTCATATAGGAAGACTGCTTGCAAAAGGCGGTCTTTCTTTGCTGTATCAGAGAAATGAAAATATGAGATAAGTCATTAATTTATAATTACTTATGAATCGTAACAGGATTGGATAATTTTTTTTAACTTTAACCGTACCACAATCACAAAGCTATGCCCACCACGCCTGAAAAAGCACGAGGTTCTTTTCGGCCATCCCAAAATGGGGAAGGTATATCAGATAATCAGCATACCGGAATTAACCGTCTGGTAAGTCTTTCTCTGGTAGTAGAAGGAAAAGTACTCAAATACTATAAACATTTTACGTTAAAGCAAAGTGCAGTTCGCCACCATGAATTTACGCTGACATTAGCCCATGATACTTTAGGTGAACGTGAGACCCATACATTAGAGGATGCCAATAAATTTTTGGGAAAAAGGCTTACGGTAGTTATTTCGTATAAAGACATAGAAAATAGTCCTGAGCGCACCTTTGTAGGAGTGATAACAAAAGTGGGGTTCAGCCAGGAAAAAATGAGTTTGGGTAATATTGTTCTGTCCGGTTACAGTCCTACTGTTCTTTTGGATGGAAATCCCCATATTCAGAGTTTTGGAGGAAATCAGCCCGTTAATATGGGAATCATCGCGGATGAGGTTATAAAACAAGGACTCGATAAAAACCGTTTTGATATCAGAATTGATACCCATAATTATTCACAGATTATTTATAGCAGTCAGTATAACGAAACTCACTATAATTACCTTGCCCGTATGGCAGAGGCGTATGGTGAACAATTTTATTATGACGGGGAAGTTCTTCATTTTGGGAAGCTTCCGGCGCAGAATAAGCCCGTTCATTTAGTATACGGCAGTAATGCGCAGGATATAAATGTAGAGCTGAGAGCTGTTCATACCAAACCTCAGTATTATGGGTATAACAGTAGTAAAAATGAAAAATTGACATCAGGAGATACTCCTATTCAGCATATAGGGGAACTGGCAAAAACTGCCTATAATCACAATGATAAGATTTATAAAACACCCGCCTTGCAGGTGGCACCTATTAAGGCAAGTACCCATCTGGATGTAGAATACGCTCAAAAGAGTACTTCGGGAAGTGAGGCGGTAAACGTTTTCAGCCTGTCCGGAAAAACTACGATTCCTTTTTTACACCCCGGATGCGTGGCAGAAGTTCAGATGCGTAAGCCGGATACCAATATAACCAGCTATTTCACAAAGATTATGATCACGGAATGCACCCATGATATTGATACCAAGGGACATTATTCCGGTAGTTTTGAAGGCATAGCCTCAGATACGGGTTTTTTACCTAAACCTGAATTTTCCTTACCTAAAGCCGAACCCCAGTTAGCCACTGTGGTTTCTAATACGGATCCCGAGGGACAGGGTAGAGTACAGGTAAGGTTCGATTGGCAGACTAATGATACCACTCATTTTATCAGAGTGATGAGCCCCGATGCAGGAGGTACGGACCAGATTACCCAAAATAGAGGTTACGTTGCTATCCCTGAAGTGGGAGATCAGGTAATGGTAAATTTTGTACATAGCCATCCCGACCGGCCATTTGTAATGGGAGGAATGTTCCATGGAGGAATAGCATTGGGAGGAGGAACGGATAACCGTGTGAAGTCCATACAGACGCGCAGTGGTCATAGATTAGTATTCACAGAAGACGAAAGCATCATCCTTACCGATAAATCAGGAAATGAAATACACCTCGATACTTCAGGAAGTAATATTACCATTACAGCGCCGGAAACCATGACGTTGAATTGCAGGAATATGAATATTAATGTAGGGGAAAACTTTACTTCAAATGTGGGAATGAACAGAAGTGAAACGGTTGGAATGAATGACACCAAGAATATTGGTGCCATGAAGCTGACTTCGGTATTAGGAGATTCCACGACGTTTATTACAGGAAAATTAATGGAGGTTATTGAAGGAGATGTGGAAAGTGAAGTTAAAAAAGGTAAAACGGTAGTAAATTCCGATCAGGGAATTGAAACAAGCTCCAATGCTTCCATTACCAAACATGCTCAGAATGAAGTTCAGAACAACAGTGGTGAACAGAGTAAAAATTATTAATTCTGTAAACATATGAGCAGGATAAGGATTGTTAAAGGAAAAATAATTGAGAGAGTAGAAAAAGATTATAATATTTACTCTGAAAGTAATATTATTTATAATTCTGCGGAAGTAGTTTCAGAAAACGGAGCTACCGGAGGAGTCAGTTATGGAAATCCCTCCAAACCTCCTGCAGGCAATATCAGGGCAAAATGTATTGTTAAGTTTAGACCCCATAATAAATATAAAGATAATCCAGAATTTGGCTTTGATTGGTTAAGAGAAGGAGATTCAGGACAACAAGGAGATAATTGGTTTGGTAGTGTTATGGGAAAATATTTTGAAACAGATAATATAACTGTTTTCAAAAATGGAAATAGTTGGAATACCAACTTTAAGAGAAATCTTAACATGTATGACAAAAAGCTCAAAAGTTATAAAAACCTATCTATAATTTGGAAAAAGATTAATGGAGTTCCCTATCTATATCCTATACCTGTTCTAACTCTACTAAAGGGAAAATCGGCATTATTGAATGTTAAAATCGAGATAAAAGATAAACCTAAAAAATTGATATTTGAATTTAAAGATAAAGAAGCTGAAAAATATTTATCATTAAATATAAAAGAAATAGAGGATATTAAAATAGGAAAATACGATAAACTTAATTATTTGAAAATAACATGTAAAGAACAATTTACCAAAGAACAGTTACTTTATGTAAAAGCAGATGGTGAAATTTGTGGGACATTGTTAATTCACCCTAATTCTTCTACACATATAAAGAATATTTCAACCATTTTTGTTTCTGTAAAAACAGATATAAATGGAATTATCAAAGTCGGAAAACCTAAGCCAGGTAGCCAGTTATATTTTAGACAGTGTTTAAATCAGGCGTTAGTGAATCCTACCATACTTGATAACTTTTCTATTGATTGTACAGGAAATTTTATTTTTAATACTTTTAGAAATAGATTTTGTACAAAAATAGGAAGTAAATATTATATAAATAAATCAAGTGGGCTGAAAGAATATTTGGAAGATGAATTTGAAAATAAGTATGGAAAAAAATATGCATCCTATTACAAAGTATTTTTTATAGAAGATATTTATCCGTCATGGAAGAACGGTTCCATTAGCGGTTATACTAATGGATTTTCCTATTTCAATACCACTTTTACAGTTCAATTTAATACACATTCGAAAGAAACGGTAGCTCATGAATTAATGCATGCACTGGGTTTACCTCATACTTTTGATGGAAACCCTCCCGCAAAGTTTACCTATATGGCCTATAAAACAAATAATCTTATGGATTATTGTCATCATGTCGGAATACAAAGAATTACAGTATTTAAATGGCAGTGGAAGGTACTAAACTCTAAAATTATCTTATGAGAAAATTAATTTATTTGCCCCTTCTTTTTTTCATGATGTGTACATGTCAATCCAAAAAAGAAGACATTAAAACAGGTAATGATAAAATTAAAACAATGAGTGAAAAGTTTGATTTTGAATTATATAAAAGATATCAGGAAAGTGATGGAACATTGGAATTGAAAAACGGGTACACAATTTTATCCATGTCTGCTCCCGGTCACAATGAATTAGGAACGCAGGAGGAGCTACTTCCTAAACCGTCATTCCTATATGTTTATAAAGAGTTTTATCCTGATGGGAAAATTAAGAAAAAAGAAACCCGGCTAAGTGAAACAGTAAAAGTATTAAACTCTGAATATTATGATGGCCAAGGAAATCTGGAAAGTACCGTTGATGAAGAAAAAAATTACGGGAAAATTAAATATCAAGATGTTTTAAAATTTTTAGATAAAAAAGGATATATTAATATAAAAACAGGAGAAGGACGACTGAATGAAGATGGAACCAACAAATATGATATCGTTTATGACGCAAAGATTCCGGCCTGGACCATTTTTATAACTCAGGGGAAGAAACTGTCAGAGAAGGAGTTTTTAGAATTGGCAGCCAATTCGGTTGGAGAGCCTGGTATATGGAAACCTATTCAATATCAAATGAATGCAAATACAGGGGAAATTATTAGTGAGAAATAAATATTTAATAAGTCGGGACTTTGAAGAGAGAGTCCGGTATATGAATTAAAATTGTTTTAGCCTGAGTTTATTATCCTGATTATTCATAAACCTGAATATCTTCTCCTGGAAAATGAGGAATGGGCGGAGGAAGAATTAGGAAAAAATAATAGTACTTTATTCCCTAAGATGGCAAAAGTGCTACGCTCTGAATATTATGGTGACAAAGAGAGTCTGCGGAAAACTAGTTGAAAATAAATTGATGAAAAAAGATATTGCTTTTTTCATAATGGTATTGATGTCATTTTTTTCCAATAGTTGTACTGAAAACAATAAAGGGAAAACGAGTGTATATCAGGAAATAATTACCTCTTCAAATATAGATGTACAAAAGAAAAAATTTGATATTGAAAAATATGAACTGAATATAAAAAAAGATCCTTCATATGAAGGGTATTGGAAAGATAAGAATACTTATATCAAACAATATCATATTATTAAAGACGGATATGTTGAGGAAACATATACCAAAGATCTGGTTGAAAGCTATGTAGAAGAAATAATTAAAAATGACAGATATAGAGATGTATATACATTTGATAAAACGGGGTCGTTACAATCTGTTAAACATTATTTTGGCTCCAATTTAGAAATTGGAAAATGGCTTTATTATAAAAAAGATGTAATTGTAAAAACCGAAAACAAAGATGAAAATTATGCATTTACCTTAGAGGAGGTTCTAAAATATGGTAAAACCCAAAAAGTGGATTTCACTAAAACGGGTGAAATATCAAAAACTACTCAGTCCGGAGTTCATGTTTGGGAACTGGATTGGAATACAGGAAAAATATCTGAGGATGGAGAATCCTATCTATTTAAAAAAGTAATTCTTGATGGGAATACCGGAAAAGAAATAAGCACAAAAGAATATTATTCACATCCGTTTGTGCGGTAATTTTTATTGTTAATTTATATAATGAGAAAGTTAATCTACTTATTAATTCTCGGTTTAATAATAATACTCGGAGCTTTTGCAAAAAAAGTAATTATGAAGAACTCTCAATGTAAATCGGAAAGCGGATACGAGATGATAGGTTTCGGAGGTAAACCGGTAAATGTTACAGATAAAATTGAAAAAGAAAACTGTAAATGCATTACGGAATCTTTATTGTGGAACCCTAGCCCTAAGAAATTGAGTACGGAACAATTGCAGCAAATAAGAAAAGCCCTCCCTGTATGGGCTGCTGAAAATGTTAAAAACTTCTCTGCTGATGATAAGAAAACACTTGAAAATCAATTGGAAAAGATGAAAGATGAAGAGCTCCTGGAAAAGCTGAAATATAAATTTTCCTATTTTGGTAAGCCGGCCTTGGAAGAGATTCCTGTATATGCAATAAAAATAGAGTCAGCCTGGGCTTATTATCCTGATTATTCAGATGAATATGCTGCCTATGGCAAAAAAGATAAATTCGGGTTTGAATATTATCCCCTGAAAGATAAACCTGACTATCCTCTACTGGAAAATGAGGAATGGGCAGAGGAAGAATTAGGAAAAAAATAATATTTTTTAAGAACAACACTAAACAATAAACATCATTAACCCACAACATATTAACAGAAAAAATAATGGGAGTACTAGTAACCAACGAAACGGTAAAACAGCTTTTTCACATCGCACAGTCAATAGCAAGGGAAAATTATAATGCAACTTATGGAGGTCCCCATATCTTACAGGCTTTAATGCATAAAGATATCGGTCTTAATGAGTTTCTTAAAAATATAGATAAAGATCCCGGGTATTTTTATGAATGGGCAGATGTTCGCATAGAAGACTACCCAAAAACCACTCATTTACCCGATGAAGTAAAAGAAGACGAAACGGTAGATACCCTTGTGGAAGAAGCGGATGATATCAGGTTAAAATTAGGATTGGATGAAATTACTCCAATATGTATTTTAACGGCGATTGTTAAACCGCAGGTTGCTTTTTCTTTACAGCAACTAAAATCTCTACCCCTTAGGGAACACGAAATCTTTAATTTATACCGGAAAGATACCCCATTTGCTTCCTCTGAAGAAAATGATTTTTCATCCCTATTTTCAAGTTCATCAGATTTTTCAGATTCCTCGTTTCCCTCTATTAAAAACTATTGCATAGACCGAACTGCACAGGCCAGACAGGGAGCTTTGGAAAATATTATAGGAAGGGACAAGGAGCTGAGAATGCTTGTGGAAATACTATGCAGAAGAACTAAGCCCAATGTAATTATTATAGGAGAACCGGGGGTAGGTAAAACAGCTTTAGTAGAAGGCTTTGCTACAGAAATTATTAAAGGAAACGTTCCCGAAATGCTGAAAAATGCTACTCTTTTAGAATTAGATACCGGAGCCTTACTCGCAGGAACCTCTTACAAAGGTGAAATTGAGGACCGTCTTAAAAAAGTAATCAATGAATGTAAAAAAATTGAAAAAGCAATTCTTTTTATTGATGAAATACACACCCTGTTAGACCCCAAAGGAAGCATTGGAAACGTAGCCAATCTGCTGAAACCCGAGTTGGCAAGAGGAGAAATTACAGTAATCGGAGCTACTACCCAGGAAGAATACCGAAAAATCATAGAACCGGAACAGGCATTTAACCGCCGTTTTGAAGTTCTTACCGTACACGAACCTGATGAAAAAACCTGTGTGAAAATGATAGACGTACTGCTGGACGGATATAAAAAACACCACAATATTGAAGTTGAAAAAACAGCGCTTCCAGAATGTGTCCGGTTGGCAAAACGATATGCTAAAGGTAAAAAATTGCCCGATGCAGCAATAGATTTATTGGATCGTACCATGGCTGCCATCAAAATGCTGGATGAACTTTCGGAAAAAGAGCTGGAAAGCTGGAAAGAAGCTTATGATACTATCCTGAAAGAAGAATATGCCGATAATAAAGATAAAGCAGATGAGCTGATCTGGATGTATAATCTGCTGAGAGATAAAATCAGTCCTATTTTGTGGGGTTCGCTCAGTGAACAGCCCGCGCTGGATAACTCCATGCCGGTGGATCATATTCAGAAAATAGTTGAAGATACCTATGCAGAATTAATTCAGCACGCCTCCAGAAAAAGAGAAAAAGTGGACAGACTGGAGCTGGCAGCGGTAATGGCGGCAAAAACCAATATTCCTATTGGTAAAATTCAGGCACAGGAAAAAGAAAAGCTCCTCAATATGGAATCCCTTCTTCTTAAAAGAGTAGTAGGACAGGATCACGCTTTAAAAGTACTTTCTGATGCCATCGTTGAAAACCGGAGTGGGCTCAATAAGCCTGGGCAGCCTATCGGATCCTTCTTCCTTTTAGGACCTACCGGAACAGGAAAGACGGAATTAGCCAAATCGATGGCGGAATTGTTGTTTAATGACGAAAAAGCAATGATCCGTTTCGATATGTCCGAATTTAAAGAAGAACATTCCGCAGCATTGTTGTACGGAGCGCCTCCGGGATATGTAGGATATGAAGAAGGAGGAATGTTGGTCAATAAGATCAGGCAACAGCCTTATACGGTGGTTTTATTTGATGAAATTGAAAAAGCCCACCATTCCGTATTCGATGTCTTTTTACAAATTATGGATGAAGGAAAAGTACACGACAAGCTGGGGAAAGAAGGAGACTTTAGTAATGCCCTGATCCTTTTCACCTCCAATATTGGAAGCGAAGAAATTGTAAAACAGTTTGAAGAAGGTAAAATCCCGGAATCTTCATCATTAATGCAGATTATGTCCGGCTCGGGAAGATTCAGACCCGAATTTTTAGCGAGAATTACGGAGATTATTCCGTTTGCACCGATCACCGAATCAATTGCCGAAAGAATTTTCAATATTCAGCTCAAATCCCTCCATGCCTCACTACACAGACTGGGAATTACGCTTTCCATTACCGATGAAGCTGTAAAACAATTGGCTTTAGGAGGATTCAGTAGTAAATATGGAGCCCGACAGATATCAGGAGTGATCAGAGCACAATTGGCAAGACCTATCTCCAAGATGATCGTAAGAGAAGAAGTGAAATCCGGACAAACCATTCAGGTAGACTGGAATGCCGGTGAAGAAAAACTGGATTGGAAAGTAAACTGATTAAAGAAGAATCATTAAAATTGATATAAAATGCGTTTTGGAAATATCTTTATTTTAATAGTATTAATGGCTGTTCCTTACAAAATAAACGGACAGTTTCTCTCCGCCTCCGATACATCGGAAAACAGTGTGAAGAGATATAAAAATATTATCAATGCTAATAAAGACATAGTTGAGTTTATTGAATATTCTCTTATTCAGAAAGGTTTACCTAAGCATTTACGGAATCTGGCACTCATTGAATCCGGATTTGACAGAAGACAGGTTTCCGGAGCTGGCGCTGCAGGAGTATGGCAGTTTATGACGGCACATGCCAACCAGTACGGACTTTCCGAGCAAAACCGTTCGGATTTGTACAAAAGTACTAAAACCGCTACCGTTTCGCTGACGAACCTTTATAAAAAATATAATAACTGGGTTACTGTGGTGGCAGCTTACAATTGTGGAGAAGGAAATGTGGCCAAGGCAATGCAGGCAGCTGGCTCGTCACAATATCATATGTTTTATAGATATCTCCCTCTGGAAACAATCAACCATGTAAGAAAATATTTAAATGCATGCTATGCTACTGGAGAATTACAAAGCGTTCTGAGTGATTATAACAACTCCAGGATGAACATGATATTTGAAGGAAGAGGTGAACAGTACAGCGGAAACGGTTCTCTTGCAGAAACGGAAATCAATGCCGGGTTTAACCTTGATATCATAGCTGAAGAACTGAAAGTGAATAGAGATGAGATCTTAGCCTGGAATCCCGGTATTATGGAAGAACTTCAAAATAAAGGAGAAAGCCTGTTATACCTTCCACTCGACCTGATGCCCGATTTTCTTTTGAGAAAAAATAAAATATTATCACGCTCCATTCAACAGCTCAGCAAATAATCTGGAATGTAAAAAAAATAATCCATATTCCCGGAAATATATAAAGAACCCTGTTATTTCTTATAGCAGGGTCCTTTTTTTGATTTAAATTTTTGAAGTTAAAAAGGAAATAATAAGAATCAGGATAATGATTAAAAAAAATCTTTTTATTTCACTGTTTAGGGGAATTAAATCACGGACTGAAAATGATATTTACAAAAAAATTACATATTAAATAATTGATAATGAATTGTTTATTGTTATGATGAAAGCCGGAGTAGTAGAATTACTACAAGAAATCGTAGAATTACTACAAAAATTCAGATTTATGTTTAATGATTTTCATTATCGGAATGAGGACTCTATCTTTGCTCCATTAAATCAATCAAATCACAAAATATTAACAGTCTAAAATTTACGAATTATGGCAGCAAACTCAAGAGGAATCTTAAAATTCAACGGAAGCGAAGGACAAAAACTATTCAAATTAAATTATAGCGTATCAAGATCTACTGATGTTTCAGGAAGAGTAGCATCTGATCCTTCCAACGCCATCATCAAATTAACAATAGAAGCCACAGAAAAATCCGATATACTGGAAAGTTTATTGAATGGTAAATATAAGCCTACAAGTGGGGAAATTACCTTCAATAAATCCCATGAAGAAGGAACCCTGATCACTCTGAACTGGGAAAACGGATATGTAATTCAGCACGAAGTGGACTTTGACGCTATCGACAGTAACAATATGCTGATCAGCTTTATTGTAAGCGCCGAAAAGATCAATTATGGTAATGCTGCTTATGAAGGAGTATGGCCTGGAAACTAGTACATAATCATCAAAGTAATACATTTTGCAGGATGGTAACGCAAGTTACTGTCCTGTTTTTTTTAGCATTAAAAATTAATTAGTTTTTCATGATGAAATATAAATTTTGATATGTTAATATTTATTAAAAATTCCTTAAATATATCTTAATATATCACCGTTTAGTGTTACTCATTTAAAATAATTCCAATATTTTGGATATTGTTATATTTTTAATGTGTTGAAAATCAGATTGTTTTAATTGGTTATGAGTATAAAGTCGTAGAATTACTACATGAAATCGTAGAATTACTACAAAAATTCAGATTTATGTTTAAAAATTTTTAATAATCAAATAGGCAATCTATCTTTGCTGTACCAAATCAACCAAATCACAAAATATTAACAGATTAAAATTTACCTATCATGGCAGAAAATTCAAGAGGAATCTTAAAATTCAACGGAAGCGAGGGTCAAAAACTATTGAAATTAAATTATAGTGTATCTAGATCTACCGATGTTTCAGGAAGAGTAGCATCCGACCCATCCAACGCCATCATCAAATTAACAATAGAAGCCACAGAAAAATCCGATATTTTAGAAAGTTTATTAAATGGTAAATACAAGCCTACAAGCGGAGAGATTACCTTTAATAAATCCCATGAAGAAGGAACTCTGATCACTTTGAACTGGGAAAACGGATATGTAATTCAACATGAAGTGGACTTTGACGCTATCGACAGTAACAATATGCTGATCAGCTTTATTGTAAGTGCCGAAAAGATCAATTATGGTAATGCTGCTTATGAAGGAGTATGGCCTGGAAACTAACACGTAAATCATCTTAGTAAAATAACAATTGGTACAGAATAGTTAACTCTTAGGGTGGCTATTCTGTTTTTTCATTTGAAAGTGGATAGTCTCTATCTATTTAGGGATGTGAATCATAATAATATTCATCTAAAACACTAAAACACTGAGGTTATGTTAAAAAATAACAATTCGTCCAAAATATTGAGTTCAAAGGCTAAAACGTCTGTAAATAAAAATATTACTGAAAAAATTCAGGAAAAAGCAGAATCAAAAACAAAAAAAATAGCAAAAAAAGCGGCAGAAGTACAAAATTATGCAGGAGCAGCACAAGGGGCAGGAAATATGTTCATGAATAAAACGCTACAGCCTAATATGCCTACCGTGACCGGAGATACATTCTGGTCCAAACAGCCTACTTCGGGAATTCATAATATTGCGGGCATTATTGAAAACCAGATTTTGGGAATCAATAGAGTAGTCAGGCTTGAAATTATTATAGAAGGGAAAACAATCAGCCATTTTAAACATTTCAAACTTTCTCAGAGTGTGGTGAAGCATCATGAATTTTATTTGATGTTGGCTCATGATACCTTGGGAAATCCGGAAAATCATAATCTGGAAGAAGCACAGAACTTTCTCGGAAAGCGTATTACCGTAGTTTTTAAATATAAAGATGTAATAGACGGACCGGAGAGAAATTTTGTGGGAGTAATTACGGAAGTAGGATTCAGCCAGGAAAAAGGAAGTCTTGGTAATATTGTTCTTACAGGATCAAGTCCTACCGTTTTGCTGGATACCGCACCTCATATTCAGAGTTTTGGCGGAGCTCAGCCGATCAGTCTTAACAGTATTGCAGATCAGGTGATCAGAGAAGGGCTGGAGCAAAATAAGTTCGATTTCAGAGTAGATGCCCAGCATGGCAATATCTCTTACAGCTCCCAATATGAAGAAACCCATTACAATTATCTGGCGAGGATGGCTGAAGCATATGGAGAACAATTCTATTACGATGGAGAAGTGTTGCACTTCGGAAAGCTTCCCCCTCAGGAAAAACCGGTTAAACTAACCTATGGAAGCAGTGTAAATGATATAAAAGTAAAGATGCGGGCTCAGCATGTCAACCCTACGTTTTATGGATATAACAGCAGCAAGAATGAAAAGCTTATTGCAGGAAATTCCAAAATCAACCATACATCGGATATAGCAAAAAGAGCCTATGAAATATCAGAAAAGACTTTTACAACCCCTTCACTCAGAATAGCACCGATAAAAGCATCTACGTTTATGGATGTTGATGCTTCTCAAAAAGGAACCGCAGGAAGCAAGGCATCAGAAGTTTTTGTAACTTCCGGTACTACCACCGTTCCTTTCCTGTATCCCGGATGTATTGCCGATATGGAAATGCGTAAGACAGGCAGCAGCGAAACATCTTATTTTACCAAACTTATGATCACGGAAGTGATGCATGAAGTGGATGCCAGAGGATATTATACAGGAACTTTTGAAGCTATAGCAGCTGATACGGGATATATTCCACGTCCGCAGTTTTATTCCCCTAAAGCGGAAGCACAGTTTGCTAAAGTCATCTCCAATACGGATCCTCTGAGTCAGGGAAGAGTACAGGTGCAATTTGATTGGCAGAACGGTCAGACTATTACAGAATTTGTACGGGTGATGACCCCTGATGGCGGAAGCAGTGATAAGGTCAATAAAAACCGGGGATTCATGGCTATACCGGAAGTGGGAGACCAGGTAGTAGTCAACTTTGTTCATCAGCATCCGGATCGCCCTTTTGTAATGGGCGGAATGTTCCATGGAGGAATTGGCGGTGGTGGCGGAACCGGAAATAATATCAAGAGCTTAAGCAGTAAAAGCGGACATATCATAGAACTTAATGATGGAGGAGGCATCACAATGAAAGACAGAAGCGGAAACCATGTCATATTAAGTGGAGACGGAGATATTACTACTACTGTAAGTAACAATGCTAAAGAGAAAATAGGTGCAGACCATACTATGGATATCGGATCTTCACTTACCGTCAATGTAGGAGGAGAAAATGCAGTGCTGAAAATGAATAAAGACGGAAATGTGAACGTTACCTGTAAGACAGAAATAAAATTAGAAACAGGGAGCAGTTCTATTACGTTGAAAAAAGATGGAACCATCGATATTAAGGGCAAGAAAATAACCATTGACGGCTCGGACAGTGTGAAAATAACTTCTAAGGATGTAGATATTAACGGAAATGGAGCGAAGGCAAACTTTAATAGTAAAACCACTATTACGGGAAGTTCAGTGGATATTAATTAATTATGGAGATTCATAAGTAACCCATAAAAGAAGGAGACACGCTAGAGTCAATTGCAGATGAATTAGGTTTAGGAAGCAAGTGGATGTACCTACTTTTTATTCCTGATTCAATTGATAATTTGAAGAATAATAAAGATTGAAGGTAAAAATCCTATTGTCCAAGGTACAAATATAACTAATCAAGATTTTGGAGGAAGATATCAAGAGATAGAGTAAACAACATCAACTACCAATTCACGGTATAAAAGTAATACTTTTGATTATAATTTGGTAAAAGAAACAGCAGGTAAGAGTTTTAAGAATGATGTTTCCGATAAATAGCAGATAAATTAGGAAATCCTATGAGTAAACATAATCTTCAGATCTTAGATTCCCTGGAACAGATCCGGAGTATGAGATAAAAAGATAAATTATAGTTTGGAACAGTAATCGGGAAAACTTACTGTAAAGAAGAAAAAATAATGTGGGTTAATTTTCAACACGATAGAACAAAATTATAAAAATCAATAATCTAAATTCATAATATATGGCATCCGAAAATCCCCTGGAAAACAACTCTGATTTATCCGGATTTAAATATGCCTGGTATAAAGAAGGGCACTATACGATTACGACAAAATCATACCTTACTTTGGGAAGAGGAAAAGCGAATGAAACCGAAATAGAAGAAGACTGGGTGGTTAAACCTTTGGAATATGGACATATAGCCATACAATCCTCTACCCAGAAATATATAAAAGCCGACGGGCAGATGAAGCCTTTTTATGAAATCCTTGAAAAGGTTAATAAAGCGACAGATACTCTGAAGCTCTTCCTGGCGCCTGATAAAAGCATTCAAAAGGTTGAAAATAAAGCTGAGGTTATAGCTAAATGGCAGGAAATAAAAAAAGACCTTCGTTTCTATGAATTAGTGCGCAGCAGCTATGAAGAATTTATTAATGCTTATGATAAAGAATTTAATAATATAGATCGTAATATAACTCATAATTTACTCTATCAGATTATATTTTATCCATTGCCGGTATTTAATGAAGAAGATATCACATTTAAAATTCCGGACAGGACAGTATTGTCAACCTTATTTCCGGGACAGACCATTGAATATAGTTCAGAATTTGAAATTTCAAAGCTACCGGAAAAGGGATATAAAGTATTGTTGAAAGGAAAAGGTAAAAATAAGGCAGATGAATTCAATACCATATATGAAAGGAACTATCAGAAGACATTGAAAATTCCGATGGATTATGATTATCATCTGGAAGGAGAATATATTTATAATGAAGATTCCGTTTTGTCGGAAATTATGTTTCATGTAAAAGAGCAGCTTAATGCAGAAATGCTCTATGTGTGCAGATATCATGTTAAATTAAATAAACCTTAATCAAGAACAATGAGCCAACTATATATAGCACAAGACACACCGCTTACCTGTAGTAAAGGGCGAAGACTGATAGGAATAGGAGTAAGCTCCCAGTCCACTGTAAAACTGAAGAATACTTCCAAGCTTATGGCTACGGAAGATGATCGTTTTAAGGATAATTTTATTTGTCCGGAAATGGCGATAGCAGGAGCTTTAGCCGGAGTTGCCGTTGCAGCTGCTTTTTCAGGTGGTTTATTTGTGATGGCAGCCGCAGCTTGGGCCGGAAGTGCCCTTATTGATGATTGCTTAAATATATGCTCTTTTCTTTGTAAAGGCAGTGACTGGAAGAAAACCCATTCCAAAGTAAAAATTGAAAATAAAAAGCCTTTGTTACAGCATTCCACCCTTGATTGCTTTATCGGAGGAAAAATAACATTTCATTTACCCGTAGCCCAGTTACAGGAAGCTTTGATCGCCAGTAGAATGGCGCGGGATGCTTATGAAAATAATCCCCATGAAGCCGAGGATATCGGAGACTTTAAACGTATTAATACGGAAAGTCAGGAAGCGCTGGATAAATTGCCATGGGGTGAAGGGGTTTTTGAGCCCAAGGATTTCAATACTAATAAGGATGACGGCTTTTTCTCATCTCTTTATTATAATGATAAAACAGGAGAATATTTTGTGGCTTTTCGGGGCTCTGAGGCAGGTGACCAGTTTGTGAAAGACTGGGTGATAGAAGATGGAGGACAGGCTTTTGGGGCTAATACTCCCCAAATCGAAAAAACCAGAAGCCTGGCAGAAAAAATGGATGAAGCGACGGATGGCAATGTGAAGTTTACAGGACACTCATTAGGTGGGGGTAATAGTGCCATGGCTGCTTATTATACTGGACTTCCCGGTTATACTTTTAATGCAAGAGGAGTACACAATAATACATTGGAATACCTTGATGAGGAAGGAGCGGTAGGATCTACTTCCAATATTATTAATTACAGCACCAGTAATGATATTCTCAACGGATTACAGAATAATAGGGAAGGTTTACTTGCCACACTAGCTATTTCAAGGATCCCGGTTCTTAATAATATAGCACTTTTCGGAGGAGCCACAGGTGCAGTCCCGCGGGCTTTAGGAGAACAAAATGAAATCTTTGGTTATATAGCCAATAACGAAGGATTAGGAATCAGTACCATAGGTAGCGGACATGGTGATTATGTCAATGCAATGGAAGCAATGATTGCTACTATCAATATAGATGTTCAAGCTAATAATATGTAATATGAAATCAACAATTTTAATACTTCTTTCTATTATGACACTCATATCATGTTCAGATTTCAGTCTTAGATCACGTAAAAAAGAAAACAGAAGCCAATATCCACCTTCCCAGATGTTTAAAGGAGAGGAGTTGCTGGCAGCTCAAAAAATGTTTGATGGGGATATCAACGGAATGGAGGAGATGATTAAGAATAAACATATAGCACTGGATAAACTACAGGAAGAAACAGGATATACTTTGCTGATGTATGCATCCATTATTGAGGATTTACAAGCAATGCGAAAATTACTGGAAATGGGAGCTGATCCCAATATTGTAATTCCTGATGAAGGTTTTAGTACACCTTTAAACCATGCGGTAGCCCTTAATAATTATGAAATGCTTGAATTAATTTTCAGCTATGGAGCCAATCCTAATCCTGCGTTAGGAGATTCCCCTATGATAAGTGCCATGATGCTGGGGGGAGGTAAAAATACGGAACGAAAAATGATTGATTATCTGCTTGAACATGGAGCCAATATCAATAACCAATCTTACGGTGGAAATAACATCATGGAAACGGCCACCAGAGATAATTTGGATCTTGCCAATTATTTATTGGAAAAAGGGGGAACGCCCATTATTCCGGGGACGAATCTTTGTCCAATGGCAGAGTATATTGAATTTGCAGAAGAAAAGCAAAGGAAACATCAGAAAACGGAAACCCCCTATTTTAAAAAGTTATCAGACATTAAAAAATTACTTATTGAAAAATATCAGGTACAGTTTCCTGTAAAGAAGGACCCCAAAGCTAAAACAGAACTTCGAATCAAGCTATATGAAAAGCTCGATGCAAAAGATAAAATCTCAGTTAATTTTAATAACAATTATGGAGAAAGAAGCTATAAAGACAATCTGGAATCTTTAAAGAAAGAATAGTTATGAATGGGTTGCTCTTATTTTGAAGAGGATCATGATAGAAAAGACATGAATTTTATTAAGCACGAAATAGAAAAAGGAGATACACTAGAGTCCCTGGCCAGGCAATATGAGGTAACTGCTAAGCAATTGGTAGAGTTTCACAACTTACATTCACCGGTTACCCAACAGATTTATGGAGATAAGTTGCCAATTCATATTCAAACGGTTATAACTCCCAGCCATTATACATCTGAAAATAAAAATAATACCATAAACTTTAAAGAAAAAGCCAGGTACCGCTGTGAGCAAATAAATATATCAAAGATCAATGATCAGACTATTACATTATCTTCAAGTGTTAATACTGAATATCTAATCTCATTTTCTCCTGAACAAGATCTATTGGAAATAGATTTGAAGGATTATGTTTTTTCGGTTGATCCAAAAGTATATCATGATGCCTTTAGTTTTTCAGAGAAAATAGAAAGATTAAAATCTCCCGTATTGTTTGAAATAGGAGAAGAGAAAATTGTAAATAATATATTAAACAGAGATAAGCTGGAGCATAAATGGAAACATTTTTGCGAAAATGTTCTTAAGACGGATTCTCTTTACCAGCAAATTGCAAAAAATGCTCCTGAGCAGGCAAGGGACGTAATTATTACAGGGAATAAGGAGTTTTCTTCCTCAGAAAACTTGAGTAATATGTTAGATAAAAATTTATTCTTTCATGTGTTTCTGAGGGCTATTAAAGGGAAAAATTTGAATGATTATTATATAGAACAATATTCTCAACTTTTCCCTAGTCTTTTACTCCATATAGATGTTGTAAAAACTACTGTAAGTGAAGATGAAAACTTCGTTACATACAGATTAGTAGGAACATTGGACAGAAATAATATATCAGAAGTAGAGCTTCAAAAGATGTACGATGAAATTTATAAACCTATTATTAAATATAATTATACGGAATTTAATTATACATATAGAATAATATATACTATTGATAAAAATACAGGACTTCTTTCCGAAGGAAAAGTTGCTCTGTCGGAAAAAATTAAAAATAACTTTGAAGCTATTACCGAATTAATTATTAGAAAGGTTAATTTATAGATCTACATAAAAGATTAAGAGAATGATCAGTAAAAATAATGAGAATATAGTAGTAAGAACTGTAAATATCAAGTTCTTTTTTATTACAATTTTGATATTTGGTATAATAACTTTTCTATTATCTTATTATGCCCGTAGCATAAATTACACTATTAATCAGACTTATTTTTTGATCTTTTTTTTATCTGCTATAGTCATCGTATTTGTTTGGATTAATTTTAGAAATACAAAATTGATTTCTCTTTCCTTTGGAGATAAGGATATAAAGATTTTTCAGGATGACAGTAGGATGAAAATCTGGAAATATGACAAAATAAAGAACTATAATATGTATAGGCTTTGGGTTAAGCCCATGGGACATATGTTAAGACTCCGGGATGATAAGGATATGAAATACTATTGGATCGTCTGGTTGGATACAAAACAAATCAGTTTGGAGGAAGAGCAAAATATAAAAAAAATAGAACAAAATCTTCTTCAAAAATTATCAGAAACTAATAGAAAGCAAAGTATAGATTATATCATTCTCTTTTTGGCATCTTTACCTTTTGTACTGCTTATTATGGCTCTTTTTATATTGATAGGAGGTTTTATTTATATAATTTTTTATTTAAAATAGATTTATGGGAACATCATATATTTCTGAAGATAAAGTATATGCAGTGTGTACCTATCAGCTAGGAACATCACCTCAAAAATTTTCTCATAGCAGGGACACGTTATCTGTTTTTTACCAAAATAAAAATCAGCCTATTCTTACAGAAAAAGATAAAAATATTAAAGAGGAATTTACTTGTAAATCTCCTGTCAATTTAGCAGCTACGTTATTAGCATTTGGAGCCGGAATAATTGTTGGAGCTTTATTATTGTCTAATCCTTTAGGTTGGATAGCTTTGGCTGCAGGAGGAGTTTTACTTGCTGCCGGTACTGTGGCGGTAGTAGCTGCAGCTACACATAGTTGTACCGATCCTTTAAAAGGGGGACATTGGTTATTAGTACATGGAAGTGTAAAAATTAATAAAAGCAAAGCTATAACAAGATCATCAATTCTAAAATGCGGTAGTAATGGTATTTTAACCCCCTTTTTTAGTAAGGCTGCCGCTAAGCAGGCTGCCGAGGATATAGCATTTAATAACCAATGGGAATTAGGGATTAATACAATAACATCTTTTGGGGCAGGGGCCTTTTTACCGGGAGCTTTTGGAGGTATTGCCGGAGCTACGACAATGGGAGGTAGGCTAATTGCCGGATCTCAGCTAGGGGGCCGGTTTTTATTAGGGTTTGGTTTATTCAGTGGTATCAGTTATGGAGAAAGAGAATTAATTAGAGATTTTCATGGAAATGGAACTCTTGAAGGGAATACTACCTATGACCGCATGAATAGCTATCAGGAAAATTATATAGATCCGAAAACTAATCAGATGGTGGAAGTTAATATAGATCAAAATACCTTATTTGGAACACCCTCTAAGCCCGATGATCTGTTTCAGGATTCTACTGACTTAATAAACGTAACAAAAAATGGAAGTACCGGATCTTATGATATAACCTATCTCAGTAAAATTACGGGTATTGCAGAGTCAATTTCTATTTTTACGAATAATCAGGAACTTTGCAGACAACTGGATAATTTAGATGGTTTAAGCAGGCCTGCCTTGAGAACCAATCCCTTAGCAAACCAATTATTGGCAGATTTAAATGCAGGAAAATATCCGGAATGGAAAAATGGTATACGTTTTTATAACTCCGAAAGAATGACGCCCAGCATGGTAGACGATGGACGGGTTGCACAAGCCCAGGTTGCGAAGAATAATTTGCAAACAGTTACCTCAAATAGTATACAGGGATTACTGTTTGTTTTACCTTTCATCGGAACCATCTTTTCAGAAAATGCACGCGCTGATTTGGCGATTGCAATGGCCAGAGATTTTTCAGAAGAACCTGATGGAATTAGTATTATTGCAAATACCCCGATAGATTAATTATTTAAATTTTAGACTAAAGAAAGTAAAACAGATATTCCCCACTTTACTATTTAATTGATTAGGATTATGATTAATTGATTCGAAAGAAAGTCACTTGAAAAAGTGACTTTCTTAGGTAAATAAAGGGAATTACACAAAATTTTTAGTACTATTGGGCATAAGTAATCTCTATAAAGGCAACAAAAAACAAATTGTACGTGAAGAATAATGAATATGCATTTAAAGGAAGCACAATGCCATTATTATATTTTTACTGCATAATAACAGTATTGATTATTGTATATGTACCGTCTTACATAATGGTTTTTAAATGGTTATCTCCTTATATGGAAACTATAGAAACAATAAAAATAATAAAGGGAATAGGCTTTTTACCAGTGCTGAATGTTGCTCTTTTTATCGTTATGTTCGCTGTAATCGGTAAATTAACTTTTAGATTTCTTTTTCCTGCTCAATCAATAAAGGTTGCCCTTAATGATCATAAACTGACTTTTTATATGAAGAAGAATGAAATAACAATTTTAAAAGATGAATTTAAAAAATCGGTTTTTTTTATAGTGAAGAAAGGGACTAAAAGGAATGTAAGATGGCTGGTGATTCATAGAAGAAATGGCTGGAATTATATTATAGAGGAACCGGATAACAATAAGGATTTTGATGATTTTATTCAAAATTATAAATCTTATCATAAAATGAATCTGGGAAAACTAAAGGTGAAGCGTCTGGATAGGTATAATTCATTTTATAAAGAAACTTTCTTTCATAAGTAAATTCTCCTTTGTGCAGGTGAAGTGTTCCTGCCTGCTATTTCAGTTAATATTTAATTTTCTGAGTAAACTAGAGGGAATACAAAGAAATTTTTGGTAATATTGGAGCGGAAAGTCATAAAGATGATCATCTGGAAATGAAGAATAAAAAATTTGCCTTTAAAGGAATCAGCTATCAGACTGAAATAAAAATATCTGTCATAACGGGAATTATCATTATCTGTTTATTCCCTTTATTTTTTATGATCATAAGAAATTTTGAAAAATATTTTGTTGGAGGCGTACTTGCTTTTGCTGCCATTACAATGGGAGTAAGCTTTTTGATCCTCAGACTTATCATGAAGATGATCCCCAATAAAGAGTGGGAAGTGGACATTTTAAATGAACGACTTGCTATAAGACATGGAAAAAGTAATTGGGAAATTCCATTAAAAGAGGTCAGGATTATAAAAGCTACGGGTCAGACCAATTTCAGATATCTTACCTTTGTTACGGACAGGGAAACTGTTAAAATAAGAGTCGGGCACGGAGGATTCACCCCATTTTCTACGGAGAAAGATGTTGAAGAAATAGATCGGCTGTTCAAAACCCTTATGCCTTATATAAAGCAGCATTTCAATAAGAAAAAGGTAGATGCAAAGATGGAAGACCGTAAGTTCCCCCATTTTGGAGAATATATAGTAAAAACCGAACCTATTCATTATACCGTTATTGATAAAATGAGTCCTAAAATGATGATGATAGGGTTTATCATTATCTTATTTATTTTCATTGTGCTGATAGGAAGTGCGGTAGAAGCCTATATTAAATATAAAAGTCTTGGCAAAATCTTGTGGCAGGACCTTAGTTTTGCTTTTGCATTACCTTATTTATTAGGAGCCTTTCTGGTGTATGGAGTATGGGTTTACCTGTTAACCCGAAAGAAAAAGTTCTGATCAAAATCTATCATTAAATTTCAAGCTTATTCTTATTATCATTTCCACTGAAAAAAGTAGGGGATTATCGAATCCTTTACATCTTTTCCCATATCCAAATCTGTCATTCAGAGCAAAGCGAAGAATCTTCCCCTCCGTATTTTATAAAATTTCTCTTCTAGGTAACACCTGCACGTCATACGGATTTTCCTCAATTTTCAGTCCGGATTTTCAATACCTGTTCCAAATATAGATCAGAAATATTCCTATTTTCTTATATTTGTTCATTATAGAATATATGGACGCAACACAAGATAAAAGGTTATTTCTTATCGATGCATATGCAATGATTTTCAGAGGATATTATGCATTGATCAGAAATCCGAGGCTTACCAGTAAAGGAACAGATACATCAGCAATTTTCGGATTTACCAATTCACTTATTGAATTGATCCGAAGAGAAAAGCCTACCCATCTGGCAGTAGTTTTTGATGTAGGCCAGGCAAGCGTAAGAACAGATGATTTTGCAGCCTATAAAGCCAACAGAAGTGAAACACCGGAAGCTATTAAAGTAGCCATACCTTATATCCACAGAATCCTTGAAGCCATGCATATTCCTGTTCTGGGAGTGGAAGGCTACGAAGCAGATGATGTGATCGGAACCATAGCTTGTAAGGCAGAAAAAGAAGGCTATACCACTTTTATGGTAACACCGGATAAAGACTTTGCCCAATTGGTAACCGATAAAATTAAAATCTATAAACCGGGATTAAAAGGAGGGGATGTGGAGATCCTCGGAGTGGAAGAAGTAAAAGCCAAATATGAAATTGAAGACCCCAAGCAGGTAATAGACTTTCTTGCTATGATGGGAGATGCAGTAGACAACATTCCGGGACTCGAAGGAGTGGGAGAAAAAACGGCAATGAAATTCCTCAAAGAATACGGAAGCATTGAAAATCTTTTGGCCAATACGGACCAGTTGAAAGGAAAATTAAAAGAAAAAGTCGAAGCGTCGGCAGAAAGAGGAATTCTATCCAAAAAGCTGGCGACCATTATTTGTGATGTCCCTATCGAATTTCACCAGGAACAGTATGATCTTGAAACTCCCGACTTTGAAAAAGTGAAAGAAGTTTTTGACGAGATAGAATTCAGGAGGTTGTATGAAAATCTTTACAGAGCCTTTGCTCCTGCTGAAACCGTAGTAGTAAGCCAGGTGGAAGTGAAGCAGATGTCTGTGGGAACACAGATCAAAGGCCAGGTTACACAGCTTGACTTATTTGCCAACTTTGAAGAATTGGATCAGGCGACTTCTACCAAATCCACCATTGTTGAAAATGATCATTTGTATCAGTTTGTTGACAATCCAAAAGCTCATAAAGTATTAGTAAACAACCTTTTGAAGCAGAAAGTAGTATGCTTTGATACGGAGACCACTTCACTCAATGAGCTGGAAGCAGAACTCGTAGGAATGAGTTTTTCCTATAAAAGAGGATTAGCTTATTACATACCCTTATCAGAAGATAAAGGAGAAGTCCTTCAGACCTTAGAGATTTTCAGACCTTTATTTGAAAAAGAAGATATTCTTAAAATTGCCCATAACCTGAAATTTGATTATAAAATTCTAAAACAATACGGTATTACGGTAAAAGGAGCCATGTTCGATACCATGATAGCCCATTACCTGCTGAATCCTGATGGAAGACACGGCATGGACTATCTTTCGGAAGTTTATCTGAACTATAAGCCGGTATCTATAGAAACCATCATTGGTAAAAAAGGAAAAAATCAAGGAAATTTCCGGGATGCGGACTTAAGAACCCAGACCGATTATGCAGCAGAAGATGCGGATATCACCTTTCAGCTATATGAGCTGTTTGCACCGCAGCTGAAAAAAGAAAACCTTGAGGAGCTGTTCTACACTATAGAAATGCCACTGATGGAAGTACTGGCAAAAATGGAATTGGCAGGTATCTCACTGGATGAGAAATGGCTGGCAAAAGAAAGTATAGATCTGGAAAATGATTTAAAAGAACTTGAAAAGAAAATATTTGAATTGTCCGGAGAAGAATTCAATATGAACTCCCCAAGGCAGCTTGGAGAAATACTCTTTGAAAAAATGCAGCTTGATCCTAAGGCGAAAAAAACCAAAACAGGACAGTACGCTACATCCGAAGATATACTTCAGAAATTGTCTTCCAAGCATGAAATCATCAAGCATATTCTCGAATACCGGACCTATCAGAAACTGAAATCCACCTATGTAGATGCGTTGCCTTCTCAGATCGAAAAGACAGACAGCCGGGTACATACGAACTTCTCCCAGACCACAGCGGCTACGGGGCGTTTGGCGAGTGTAAATCCCAATTTACAGAATATCCCTATCCGTACGCTAAGAGGGCAGCAGATTCGGGGGGCCTTTGTTTCAGGTGAGGGTAAGAAAATAATCTCAGCCGATTACTCACAAATAGAACTTCGCCTCATCGCTGAAATTTCCGGAGAAGAAAATATGATTAAAGCCTTCCAGAACGGAGAAGACATCCACGCTTCCACAGCAGCGAAACTATTTAAAATTCCGCTCGAAGAAGTATCTAAAATCCAAAGGAGCCAGGCTAAAACAGTGAACTTCGGAATTATCTATGGTCAGGGTGCATTTGCGCTGGCAGAGCAGACCGGACTTTCCCGGACGGAAGCTAAGCAGATGATTGATGCTTATTTTCAAACCTATCCTAAACTAAAGGAATACATGGCGGAGCAGGTTAACAAAGCCCGTCAGCTGGGGTATGTAGAAACTATCCTGGGAAGAAAACGACATTTGAAAGATATTAATTCCGGAAACTTTGTCGTAAGAGGACATGCGGAAAGAAACGCTGTGAATGCTCCTATCCAAGGGAGTGCAGCAGATATCATTAAGATAGCGATGATTAAAATAGATCAGGAACTGGAAACCCAGCAGTTAAAAACCAAAATGCTTTTACAGGTGCATGACGAATTGGTATTCGAGTCTCCCAAAGAAGAAGTGGAATCCGCATCGGTCTTAATTAAAACCGAGATGGAAGGAGCCTTACAAACCCAGGTACCTTTATTGGTGGAAGTAGGAATAGGGGATAACTGGCTGGAAGCCCACTAGAATGATTATCATATTTAAAATATTAAACCTTTGGAGTTGCTTTCCGAAGGTTTTTTTGTTGTAAGATCCATTGAAGACCCCTAAGAAAATATTTGAAAAATTGTAAATCGTAAATGCTGTAACTCATCACCAATCAGCATCTGTATGAAGTGGATTACTCCTCAGACCATTTTTGTGAATATAGACTACAAGATAATTTAAAAGAAAAACAGGCTGTTCCCAGATTCTGAAACAGCCTGCTTTTTATATTAAAATAATAACTAAACAAATCTTGTCATCCTCATCCTTTCCTTGTCCATATCCATTTTGTCTGAAAACCAATTCAAAACTATTTTTTTGAATTCTTCTTTATTCATAGTATTGGGCTCTCTTCTTATCAGAAAATAATGTTCCTGCATTATATTTTCGACTAATTCTCTGACAGTTTTAAATTTAAATTCATTACTGTTTTCAAAGATAACTCTGTAAAAAGAGTATGAAAATGCTCCTAAAATCCAGGCATACCAAAAATTAAAGAACAAAAGAATAAAAGTGCTTAAAGATAAAGCCATAAGGAAAGATATAAAAACTTTCCGCGGTCTGAGAAGATTTAAATCAAAACCAATTTGTGCTTCTACTGCTTTAATGGTCAATCTACGGTTTTTACGGGGAATTAAGTCCTCTAAAGGAGTGTGAGGGGTAATAGAAGAAATTTTAGGATTTATGGTTTGTAATATATTCTTTACTTTATAAAATGCTTGCTGAGAGGTACAGTCCGTAACATTCTCATATTCAAATTTATTAATAATTACTTCAGATAAATCTTTAAAAGTAAGGATGTTATTGAGCTCTTCCTGGCTGAAGTTGATGGAATAGGTCTTTTCAAATTCCTCCAGGGAAAAATTTAAATCTTCTAATTCAAAAGAATCAAGTTTATTATTTTTCATTGAATGTGTTTTATTCAAAACTATAAAAATTTCTAAAATAAAAAGTAAATATTCTGAAAAATTGTATTGGGTTAGTATATATATATATATATATATATATATCACGTTATCCGCTTTTGCTCTTCACTCGCCTTAATCAGTTTTTCCAACCGCGAGAGCTGAGTTTTTTCCTGTTTAGCTGTCATAATCAGGTGGATCATCACCTTTTTATAATAAGGAGCTTGATTATTGAAGAAATCCCATGCCGCTTTGTTTTTTTTGAAAAGCTTTTCATAATCAGGATGAAGAACAGAAGGCTCTTTTTCATGAGAATAAATCCCTGATTTGCTTTCTTTCCTCAATGCAAAAGCTTGTAGTCCTGCCGGCATCATTAAACCGGACTCAATAAGTTTTTCAACTTTCTTTATATTGATATTGCTCCATATGCTGTTGGATTTCCTTGGGGTAAAACGGAGAGAGTAGCTTTCATGATCAATTGTTCTTCTGACCCCGTCAATCCATCCAAAACAAAGAGCCTGATCCACAGACTCAGACCAGGTCATAGAAGCCTTATTACTGTTCACTCTGTAAAAACCGACAAATACTTCGGTTTCTGTGGTGTGGTTTATTGTAAGCCATTCTCTGAAAGCTTCCTGAGTTTCGAAAAATAGGAGAGTCATAAAAATTAAAATCTAATATAAGTAAAATTACAATATTGGATTTTAAAATCGTCCTTATATTTTAATGTCGGAGAACCACAGCTTGGAATCGATGTCTGCAGGAATATTAAACTTTTTTCTTAGCCGGTATTTCTTTCCTTCTGCCGATTTCATGGAAGAATTGGTATAAGTGGCAATTTGCTTTGTGGTAAAGCCAAGTTTAAGCATAGCACAAAACTTAAGATCGGATAAGGTAAGATCGGAAGAAGTATATTCTTTTAGCTTTTCAAAGAAATCAGGAAAAAGCTTATCGAATTTTTCAATAAAAACGCTGTCATTAAGCTGTATGGAATTAATGAGTTCTTCCAGTGTTTCCTCTGTAAAACTATCTCTTACCAGCATTTCTTTAAGATGGGTAACCTCGTTGTTAAGGTTTTCTATTTGCTCCTGTTTATGATTATTTCTCTTTAAAGCAAAATAATAGTCTACTTTTTTCTCTTCCAGAAAGAAGAAGTTCAGACCGGAAAATATAAGCATACAGCTTATGTTAATGATTAATAAAATATGATCATACCCGAACAGTTCTTTATGCTTTACAAGATTAAAACCTGTAAAAGCTGATATATAGAGACTGATTAAGATAAAGATGATCAGGAAAATAACATATTTTTTATCATCCTTATAATTGAAAAAAATAGGAATAGCTGATATGAGAGGAAAATAGAATATAAAAACACCACTTTCCAGGGCACATAAAGAAGCATAATAAGTAATAATCAAGGAAATTCCCGAGAAAATCAATGAAACAGCCAGTTTGTTCCTTCGTAAAGACCGGAAATAGAAAATACATATAAGGAATAAAAAAGATACAAACAGCAAAAAAATACTGTTCCATCTAAAGCCTAAAAAATATAAAATGGAAATACTCTGAACAAAAAAGACCAGAAATACACCACTGAGATATTGATTAAGCAGAATGTTAAAGTCTTTGTTTTTGGGAGTGTCATTATCATCGACGCCTGAGTAGGAAATGAACTCAAATAAATTTCTAAAAAACGATTTAAATTTTAATGTCTTCATCATTCACCATTGTATCTGTTTAATGAATTTTTTCATACTGATAATCAGTGATTTAATAATTTCAATTTGGAGATATGGTATTGTGTTTAATTTTTAAGGGTAAAGGTAGAAAAAAAGAATTTAATTTAACATAAATAATTTTAAATGAGAGAGTTGAATGATATGTTTTTTATCAAATAATTAGAAAATAATTCTATAAAATAAAATCTAATCTTTTTTATTTTAGTGTATTTTCGATTTTTGATTTATTTTAAAATAAATTTAGTTTTTTTTAATCGGATTAATAAAAAGAGGAAGAAGATCACAAAAAGAATTAAGCTAAGGGTAATTTGAAATAAAAAGTACTTCCCTGGTTGGGAGCGCTTTCTACGCCGATCTCACCATTTTGTTTTTCAATAAAGTTTTTGGAGATGGCCAATCCCAGACCGGTTCCATTCTGATGCTCTCCCGGCACCTGAAAATAGCGGTCAAAAATTTGGCGGTGGTACTTCTCATCAATTCCGCTTCCCGTATCGGTAATGCTGAAGCGTATGAAAGAACCTTCATTTTCAACTTTGATCACAATACTTTCATCCTGAAAAGAATGTTTGATGGCATTGCTCAGAAAGTTATTCATTACCCATATGGTCTTGCCAAAATCGGCAGTAATGAAGGCGTTTTCGTCCGCAGTATATTGAGTTTTAATAGAAATATTCTTCTGCTCGGCCAGCTTTTCTACATTTTTAATGGCCATTTGTATAATTTCTTTTGGAGAACATCTTTCAATGGTGAGGCGGATATTTCCGGTTTCTACCTGAGACAGATTGAGCAGCTCTCCGGTAATGTCCAGCAAACGCTGTCCGTCTTCATTGATGCTCTTAAGAAGTTCCTGCTGCTGATCATTTAAAGTCCCGAATTTCTGATTTCCCAATAACTGAACTCCCATTTTAATAGCGGCTATCGGAGTTTTTAATTCATGGGAAATAGTAGCAATAAAATTTGTTTTAGCAAAATCGAGTTCCTTAAAGGGGGTGATATTTCTCAGCAGAATTACTTTCCCGATGTACTTTTTATCTTTTTCCCCTGTTTTTACAATATTGATGGGGATGATATCCTGTTCAAAATAATTCTCCTTATTATCGGTGACAATTTTAAGAGGTTCTTCCACAGGATGATCAATATTTTTAAGAAGCTCGCGCATCAGGTCATTATTTACAGCCACTTCATGAGCAGTTTTACCGATGATTTCTTCCTTGCGGAGATTGGTGATCTTCAAAGCCTCATCATTGATCATATAAATGAAGTGATTTTCATCCAGCCCGATAACCGCATCATGCATATTATTCACAAGAGTTTCAATTCTCTTTTTATCCATGAGCTGTTTGGAGAGATTGCTGCTTTCATATTCCTGAAGTTTTTCCGCCATTACATTGAAGGAATCAGCCAGGTCGTTAAACTCTTCGCTTCCTTTAAAATGAACCCTTTCATTATAGTTTTTATCCGCGATCTGCTTGATGCTGAAAGTAAGCTGATTGATAGGCTCGGCAATGGTTTGCGGTAAATTGAACAACAGTACGAAAGCAATAAGAAAACATATTGTTCCGAGACTTACGATCCAGAATGTGGCATTTTCTGCAGTAATAATGGCAATATCACTTTTACGCTCAATACTTTTCATATTCAGTGACATGATTTTCACCAGATCTTCACGGATCAGCTTTTCCTTTTCGATATCGGGCTGCCGGAGATAGCTTTTAAAATGTAAATTCAAGTTTTGAGTGGCTTCCCTTTCTCCAAATTCCGTGAGGTTCTTTTCCTGCAGGGAATTATTCTTTTGGAAATCTTTTATGGCAACAGCACTGTCCGTATCTATCCTGTCCAGGGCGAGAAGCATATTTTTGGAAAACTCCAGGCTGTTATAATTGGCGATAAGGATCTTTTCCGTATCGGATTTAAGCTTATTGATATATACAGAACCTATGACTGACAGTAAGACGATCAGTAAAAATAAGAGCCCTACACCAAGTGTGAGTTTTGTTTTAAGTTTCATGACTTCAAGATAAAATAATAATATCGATTTGCCTTTCGTTCAGTTTATTCATCAGTGTATAGATCCAGCTGTAACCGAAAATCCTTTGCCAGAGCCGGGGATGAGGTTTTCCGATACATACCGTGGTCATATTATGCTGGATAACATATTCCAGGATTCCTTTATGAACACTGCTTTCCCTGATTCTTACCACTTTGGCTCCCAATTCCTGTGCTAAATTAAAATTATTAATCAAATATCGTTGTTTATCGAGAGCTATTTTTTCAGGATTTTCTGAAGGCTTCTGAATATATAAAACAGTCCATGGGCTGTTGTAATAACTGGCCAGCCGGGCGGTCTTCCGGATTATGTTTTTCGCTATTTTTTCATTACTGCTTATACAGGCCAGGAACCTGATAGGCTTGAAATTTTCGGTTTTAATTTCAGTCTCTACCTTCCTTTCCACATGGGTAGCCACCTCCTTAAGAGCGAGCTCCCGGAGCTGAAGGATATGGCCGCTTTGAAAAAAATGGTTAAGCGCCGTCTGGATTTTTTCTTTTTTATAAATCTTTCCTTCTTTAAGTCTGGTAAGAAGTTCATCAGCAGTTAAATCAATATTCACCACTTCATCGGCCAGCGCAAGAATCCTGTCCGGAACCCTTTCTGACACTTCAATGCCCGTAATCTTTTTAACCTCTTCATTAAGACTCTCGATATGCTGGATATTCATGGCGCTGATCACATTGATGCCGCTGTCAAGTATTTCCATGACGTCCTGCCATCTTTTTTTATTCTTAGAGCCTTCCACATTGGAGTGTGCGAGCTCATCCACCAGCACAACTTCCGGATGCTCATTGATAATAGACTGCGTATCCATTTCATCCAGGCTTTTCCCTTTATAAAAAACGGATCTTCGTGGGATTGCCGGGATCCCTTCCGTAAGGGTCAGTGTTTCTTCCCTTCCGTGAGTTTCTATATAACCTACTTTTACATCAATGCCATTTCGCAGCAAGGCATGGGCTTCCTGAAGCATCCGGAATGTTTTTCCCACTCCTGCGCTCATACCGATGTAGATTTTAAATTTCCCTTTTCGGGATTTTTGAATTAACTCTAAAAAATGCTCTGCTGAGGACATAGCTTAATGAATTGGATTAAAACCAGGCTGCAAGGCTGGTAGTTATGAAAAAGTTGCCTTGTTGATGCTCTTCGTTCTTTACAAAAACAGCATCTTTAGAAGTGAATCCTCGCGCTTCTGTCCGGAGTATCACATTCTTAAAAATGAGATAATCCAGATTTAAAGAATAACCATACGTCTGAAATCCATTCGGCGTATGTGTTTTAATGATCACACCGTTCTTATCACTGTAATATTCCAATCGTCCCGCCAGGGCCCATTGATCGTCTATCTGGTATCTCATTAGAATATTCGGGGTGTACCAGAGATTGTATTGTTTACTGTGCTTGGATTTCTGCTCAGCTCCTATATCAAATCCTATAATCGCTGAAAAGGCATCCGTCAGCTGGAAGCTGCCATATAAGTCATGAAAATAACGCATTTTTTTATCATCCTTAGGCTGGTCGTTTCCAATGAAGGAGCTGCTGTTCAAAGTAATACGGTCATTAGGTTTATAAATGACCTGATGTCCGAAAGAGAGACTTTGATTTCCCTCTGTTTTGGCAATGCGCTGCCAGCCGTTCAGAACCAATCCGCTTAACATCCATCTTCCGTTATCTGACGTGTAGGAAATTTTTGCTCCCGTTTCAAAATAAGGAGAATTTTCGGCTGCCAGACTTCGGGTAAGGTTGGTGTTGTCCTTTCCAATGGCGCTTTCCCATCCGATATGGGAAGGCATGATTCCGGCATCGATCCATACATTTTTATCCTTGGCAATTTTAATTCCGATATTAGCTTCATTAATGTATTTCAGGGCATCCTGCTCAGCACTCATATTATCCTGCGTATAGGTTCCGGCCATCAAAGCAAGATTGGCCCGCATTCTATGATCCTGATAGGCAACTTTTATCAGTCCTAAATTGAGATTGACCTCATTATGCCGGTTATAGGAATACAAAAAGCTCTGCCGGGAATGGTTGGCGGGTTCATTGAAATCATACGTATAAAATAATTCTGCATACGCTGAAAATGTTACATGGCTTTTTAAAGAGTCCAGGGATTGTGCTTCAGAAAAAGAAGCCCAGGCAAGTAAGCCTATGATGAGATGTTTTTTCATGGAAGTCAGTTATTTTTTAATTTCGTCCAGGGCGATATTCAGCTTCAGTACATTCACTTTTGAAGGTCCGAAAAGTCCCAGAAGAGGTTTTTCAGTTTGTTGTCCGACTAAAGCAGTCAATTCCTTCTCGGTGATATTTCTTTCTTTTGCAATTCTTTTCACCTGATAAAGCGCTCCTTCTTCGGAAATATCAGGATCTAAACCGCTTCCGCTGGCAGTAACCAGTTCTACCGGAACTTTTATATTTCTCATTTCCGGGTTTTTCATTTTTAAAGTATCAATCCTTTTTTGTACGGTTTGAAGATACTCTTCATTACTTGCTCCTTTATTGCTGCCGGCACTTCCCGCAGCGTTATAATCTACTGCTGAAGGGCGCCCCTGGAAGTATTTTGCAGAAGCAAACTTTTGCCCGATATTGGCATAAAACTTCTGATCCTTATACTCGATAATCTCCGTATTTCCCTTGGTAGGAAGAAATTGAGAACCCGCATATACAAAACCTAAATAAAGAAGGACAAGTACCAGCATTATGACGGTTAATCTGAATGCTGAGGATATATAATTTTTCATTTTTAACATCTTAAAAAAATAAACTGATGAATAAATCGACAATTTTTATTCCGATAAAAGGAACAATAATACCACCTAAGCCATAGATAAGGAGGTTTCTTCTTAACAAAGCACTGGCTCCGATGGGTTTGTAGGCGACTCCTTTCAAAGCCAGTGGAATAAGAATAGGAATGATAACGGCATTGAAAATAATAGCCGACAATATTGCTGATTCGGGGCTGTGAAGGTTCATGATATTCAGCTTTTGAAGAGCCGGAATAAAGGTGATGAACAATGCCGGAATAATAGCAAAATATTTGGCTACGTCATTCGCAATACTGAAAGTGGTTAAAGTTCCGCGGGTCATCAGAAGCTGCTTTCCGATTTCCACGATTTCAATAAGTTTGGTAGGGTCATTATCCAGGTCCACCATATTTCCTGCTTCCTTGGCAGCTTGGGTTCCGCTGTTCATGGCAACTCCTACATCCGCCTGGGCCAGGGCTGGAGCATCATTGGTCCCGTCCCCCATCATAGCGACCAGTTTTCCTTCCTGCTGTTCCTTTTTGATGTAATTCATCTTATCTTCCGGCTTGGCCTCAGCAATAAAATCATCAACACCTGCTTTTTCAGCAATAAATTTTGCTGTCAGGGGATTATCACCTGTTACCATTACGGTTTTTACACCCATTTTTCTCAAACGCTGAAAACGTTCCTGAATACCTGTTTTAATGATGTCCTGCAGCTCGATAACGCCCCATACTTTTTCATTGACGGCTACTACAAGGGGAGTGCCTCCGTTTTCCGATATCTTGGTAACGGCATCCTGAGTTTCCCGGGGAAAGATATTTCCTGCTTTTTCGATTAACTTTTTAATAGTATCGTAGGCTCCTTTTCGGATTCTGGTATTCTCAAAATCGATTCCTGAAGTTCTTGTTTCTGCAGTAAAGTCAATGTAAACCGGATTGGGGACTAAAAGGTCTTCCGGTTTCAGCTGGCTTAATTCTATGATGGATTTTCCTTCGGGAGTTTCATCGGCCACGGAACTCAGGGCAGAAGCTTTGATAAAATCATTCATCTGAATAGCATCCGAAGGGTGAAACTGGGTGGCTTTACGGTTTCCGATAGTGATGGTTCCTGTTTTATCCAGCAGAAGGACATCAATGTCTCCCGCGGTTTCCACTGCTTTACCACTTTTAGTGATCACATTCGCTCTCAGTGCACGGTCCATTCCCGCAATTCCGATTGCAGAAAGCAGCCCTCCGATGGTGGTGGGGATCAAACAAACGAAAAGGGAAATGAATGCCGCGATAGTAATCGGAGTCTGTGCATAATCAGCAAAAGGCTTTAAAGTCACAGTGACAATAATAAATGTAAGGGTAAATCCTGCCAGAAGTATGGTAAGAGCAATTTCATTCGGGGTTTTTTGTCTTGATGCTCCTTCAACAAGGGCGATCATTTTATCGAGGAATGATTCGCCGGGTTTTGTGGTTACCTTTACCTTAATCCTGTCGGAAAGAACTTTTGTTCCTCCTGTTACAGAGCTTTTATCACCTCCCGCTTCCCGGATAACCGGAGCACTTTCTCCTGTGATAGCGGATTCATCGATGGTAGCCAGTCCTTCAATGATTTCTCCGTCCATAGGAATCTGGTCTCCCGCTTCACACAGGAAAATATCTCCAAGTTTCATTTCAGCGGACATTTTCCGAACGGTTTCCACCTGAAATCCCGCTTTATTTTCCACGATAAGCTTAGCCGGAGTTTCTTCCCGGGTTTTCCGTAAGGTATCTGCCTGCGCTTTTCCTCTGGCTTCCGCAATAGCTTCGGCAAAATTGGCAAATAATACCGTGAGGAACAGAATAATAAAAACAAAGAAGTTATAAGAAAAGCTGCCTTGTGAATGATCTCCCGTTAAACTGAATAAACTCACAAAAAGCATCACAATAGTTCCGATTTCGACCAGGAACATCACAGGATTTTTAAACATGATCTTAGGATTCAGTTTTATAAAAGACTGCTTAACAGCCTCGTTCACCAAATCTTTTTGGAATAATGTCTGCGATTGATTTTTCATTTTTTTGAATGATTGATTTTTATTTTGAAAAATAATGAAGCTGTTCGGCGATAGGCCCCAATGTGAGAGCAGGGAAGAACGATAAAGCTGCAATAAGAATAATCACTGCAAGGGTCATAAACCCGAAAGTAGCCGTATCTGTCTTCAATGTTCCCGAGCTTTCAGGGATGTATTTTTTCTGTGCCAGCAGGCCGGCGATGGCAATCGGTCCTATGATAGGAATAAACCTTGAGAGCAACAGGATGATGCCTGTAGAGATATTCCACCACGGAGTATTATCACCCAAGCCCTCAAAGCCGGAGCCGTTGTTCGCAGCAGAAGAAGTAAATTCATAAAGCATTTCACTAAATCCGTGAAATCCCGGATTATTTAAGGTCTTTGCCCCAAATTCCGGAAAATAGGCTGTAAGCGCAGTCCCTACCAAAATCAGGAACGGATGGAATAGCGCAACAATCATAGCGATTTTCATTTCCTTCGCCTCCACTTTTTTACCCATGAATTCAGGGGTTCTTCCAACCATCAGTCCGCTTATAAATACAGCAAGAATGATGAAGATAAAATAATTCAGGATCCCGACTCCGCATCCTCCATAAAAACAGTTGACCATCATGCCAAGTAACTGGTTCATCCCTGACAGAGGCATTGTACTGTCATGCATGGCATTCACGGATCCGGTGGAGATCACGGTGGTAGCAATACTCCAATAAGCAGACGCTGCACTTCCGAAACGGATTTCCTTGCCTTCCATGGCTCCCAAATGATTATCGGCGCCCATTTGGGTGATCAGGGGATTGCCTTGAGTTTCGTTGATAATGGTGGGCACGGTAAGTGCTATGAATCCTACAGTCATCACAGAAAATATTATCCATGAAAGCTTTCGTTTGTTCAGATAGAATCCAAGCGCAAATACCAATGCAAACGGGATGATCATTTGGGTGACCATTTCAGTCATATTGGTAAGATAGTTGGGGTTTTCCAAGGGGTGCGCTGAATTGGCTCCAAAAAAACCTCCTCCGTTGGTCCCTAAATGTTTGATAGCTACAAAAGCAGCTGCAGGGCCTCGTGAGACGTCTACTCCCTGACCTTCCAGGGTAGTTATATGATCTTTTCCTTCAAAGGTCATAGGAACCCCATTGGCAGAAAGGATAAAAGCTACTATAATACTGATGGGAATAAGGATCCGGGTAATGGACTTGGTGAAATAATCATAGAAATTTCCCAGCTGAGTAGTGGTTTTCTCTTTAAATGCTTTAAAAAGCACTGCCATCGCAGCCATCCCTGTGGCTGCTGTCACAAATTGTAAAAACATGAGGTAGAGCTGTGTAAGATAGCTTACCCCGGTCTCTCCTGAATAATGCTGTAAATTACAGTTCACCAGAAAAGAAATAATCGTGTTAAAAGCCAGATCGGGACTCATATCGGGATTTCCGTCTGGATTAAGAGGAAGCCAGGATTGGTTGAGCACAATAAAAAATCCTATCACAAACCAAATCAGATTGATGGTAAGCATGGCATACATATTTTGTTTCCATGTCATTTGTTGATGGGGATTGATTCCTGAGATTTTATAAATGAATTGTTCAAAAGGCTGAAAAACAGGATCTAAAAATGTTTTTTTACAGCCATAAATATTCGCAATGTATTTGCCTAGCATAATCCCGATGAGCAGGGTAATTATAAACATGGCGATAATGCCTGAAGTTTCTGTATTCATCATCTTAAAATTTTTCAGGTTTTACTAAAACATAGCAGATGTACACAAAGGCGAGAATGGAAAGAAAAAATAAACTCCACATATTCTTATATTTTATCAAAAAGTTCAACGGACCGGTATAAAAGCCAGAACATCACCATACTGAGGATGATTAAGCAAAAGACTATCATAAGGTGATGATTAGAATTAATAAAGTCAACAGCACATAGGCTACTATCAGATTACTGAATTTGGAGTGATCTCGTTTTTTTACAGTTTTTTTGGAAGTTGTCATTTTAGCAATATTTATTTGATGGATATATGCCAAAAGAAGGTCCATTGAAGGATGTTTTTGTATAAGTGATTTTATATGAATGTGTTATGGGTTTTATAGGTAGGGGGATGAAAATAAAAAAGCCTATCAAAATGATAGGCACTTCCTCAAAATGATAATAATGATTATCGTAATCCATACTCTTCCAGCTTCCTGTAAAGAGTAGCTATTCCTATTTCCAGTAACCTTGCGGCCTCGGCTTTATTTCCTTTGGTATAATGTAAAACCTTCTGAATATGTTCTTTCTCCAACGACTTCATACTGAAAGAATCGTTTTCAGAACTGTTTTTTGCAGAATAATAGGGTAAGCTTTCTGCATCCAGTGTGTCATTATTCATTAAAATCAAGCTTCTTTCTATGGTATTTCTTAATTCTCTTATATTTCCTTTCCAGTCATTTTTTTCCAGAGTTTTATAATATTCGGGAGAGATCTGAATAGAAGAAAGATGTAATTTCTGTGAGAAGCTGTCGATGAAATTTTTAGCCAGCAGTTTAAGGTCTTCTTTTCTTTCCCGTAAAGGAGGCAGGGTGATTTCAAAAACATTGAGCCTGAAATAGAGGTCTTCTCTGAAATGTCCCTGCTTGATTTCTTCCTCGAGGTCTCGATTGGTAGCCGCTATAAGCCTGAAATCGGATTTGGAAGTTTTGGTTTCTCCCATTTTGATGAACTCTTTTGTTTCCAGAACACGAAGCAGCTTAGCTTGTAATTCCAATGGCATTTCTCCTATTTCATCCAAAAATAGGGTTCCTCCGTTGGCTTCTTCTACGAGCCCCTTTTTGTCCTTTATAGCCCCTGTAAAAGAACCTTGCTTATGGCCGAAAAGCTCACTCTCTAATATTTCTTTACTGAAAGCAGAGCAGTTAATTGCTACAAAATTATTTTTGCTGCGTTC
The DNA here is from genome assembly GCF_048572715.1 of Chryseobacterium sp. CT-SW4. GTDB lineage: Bacteria > Bacteroidota > Bacteroidia > Flavobacteriales > Weeksellaceae > Chryseobacterium. Next base: position 2,660,341 of record NZ_CP183840.1, on the reverse strand, counting down.
ACTTCCTTCATGAATGGCATGGGCAAAAACTTCTTTTCCTGTACCTGTTTCCCCGGTTAATAATACAGTGGCATCAGTAAGAGCAACTCTTTCAGCGAGTTTCTTTGCTTGCAGGATCACTTCCGAATGTCCTATGATCTGCTTGAAACCCTTCTGGACTCCAGTTTTTTGAGTGGTCCTGCTTTTGTTATCCTGAGCTTTTTCCAATGCTTTATATACAAGAGGAATAATTTTTTCATTGTCGTCACCCTTTACCAGATAATCGTACGCTCCATTTTTCATGGCCTGTACTGCATCCGTAATATTTCCGAATGCTGTCATCAGGATGATTTCCAGGTGGGGATATTTAGCTTTGATAGACTTGACGAGCTCCACGCCGAAGGCATCGGGTAAACGGACGTCGCTCAATACCACATCGAAATCATATTGTTCCAGCATAGTCATGGCGGATCGTGCGGTGGAAGCTTCTCTGACATTGAAATTTTCCTGTGAAAGAATCATTCCCAAGAGCTTTAAAAGTTTAATTTCATCATCAATGATTAGAATATTCCCGGACATGGTATAGGTTTTAAGAAAACAGAGTACAAACTTAAGTAAACTTATAGATAAAAATGAATTTTTTATTTGATTCCCCGACACGGGGGTGGAAGTGGTCCTGCCGGATTTGGTAGAATAGGTGAGATTCCTCAATTCTTCGGAATGACATTTTCTTGGCTGCCCGTTGATAAATGGACTGTAGTTTTTGCTCTCGCAGATTTTGGCAGATGACGCAGATTTTTGTGTATGGATATTTTTTTAAATGGGTGGGTGAGATTAATATATTGGCGATTAATAGCAGTGAAGGGTGCTTTAAAGTAGGTGAGAAGATGAATGGAGTCGGGGTGGAAGATTTGTTTTGTTATTTACCTTTTCAAATGTTGTGATAGACTTAATATTATTGAAATAGAGCAGTGTTTTTTTAGTATTGCTTATTTTTGTATGTCATTCTGAAATACGCAGGATGAAACGAACGAAATATGATTGATAAAAGATATAAGGAAGTAATTCATACTGATAAAAACAATTACGAATATATTACTGTAACCAACGACGAAAATAACGTAAGAATCTATACTCTGAAAAACGGATTAAAGGTTTTTCTTGCCCAGAATTTCGATGCACCCCGAATACAGACGTTCATTCCCGTGAGAACCGGAAGTAACAATGATCCTTCTGATAATACGGGATTGGCCCATTATCTGGAACATATGATGTTTAAGGGAACTTCTAAAATAGGAACTCAAGACTGGGAAAAAGAAAAGGCTTTGCTGGATCAGATTTCAGAACTTTATGAACAGCATAAAGCAGAACAGGATCCTGAAAAGAAGAAAGAGATCTATAAAAAAATAGATGTGGTGTCCCAGGAAGCAAGTCAATATGCCATAGCCAATGAATATGATAAAGCCATATCTTCTTTAGGAGCTAGCGGAACCAATGCTCATACATGGTTTGATGAAACCGTCTATAAAAATAACATCCCGAATAATGAGCTGGAAAAATGGCTGAAAATAGAAAAAGAAAGGTTTTCGGAAATTGTTTTGCGCCTTTTTCATACGGAGCTGGAGTCGGTCTATGAAGAATTCAACCGTGCACAGGATAATGACTCAAGGTTGGTGAATTATGAGTTGATGGATGCCCTTTTTCCTACCCATCCTAATGGGCAGCAGACTACACTTGGAAAGGCAGAGCATCTTAAAAATCCTTCCATGGAGGCTATTCATAAATATTTTGATGAATATTATGTTCCTAATAATTATGCAATGGTCCTGGTAGGAGATCTGGATTTTGAGAAAACTATTCAGCTTATAGATCAGTATTTCGGTACTATTCCTTACAGGGAATTACCGGAGAAAACACCGGTGATTGAAAAACCGGCAACTGAAATTATAGAAAGAACGGTAAAAAGCCCGACGGTACCCAGAGTTCAGATAGCATGGAGAACGGAAAGCTATGGAACCAGAGAAGCAATGCTGGCAGATATTGTTGCGAATATTCTGAGTAACAGAAATGAGGCCGGGCTGTTGGATTTAAATATTAATCAGACCCAGAAAATGCTTTGGGCACAAGCCTATTCTTTAGGTTTAAAGCAATATGGATACTTCTCTATTGTAGCAGTTCCAAAAGAAACCCAATCCCTCGACGAAGGAAAACAGATGGTATTGGAGCAACTGGAATTGGTGAAAAAAGGAGCGTTTCCGGATTGGATGCTGCCTGCTATTATCAATGATTTTAAGCTGCAGCGGATGAAAGGGCTGGAAACCGCAGAAGGTCTGGCTACGAATCTTTATGATACCTATATCAAGGGAAGGACTTGGGAGGAAGAACTCAATGAAATGGATGTTTATGAAGGATTTACAAAACAGGATGTAGTAGATTTCGCAAAAGAGTTTTTTAAAGATAATTATGTAGTTATTTATAAAGAGAAAGGAATCAATGATAAGCTGCTGAGAGTAGAAAATCCGGGGATCACGCCGGTGAAGATCAACCGGGAAGCCCAATCTGAATTTCTAAAAGAAATCCTTGCCGATAAAACAGAAGATATCCAACCGGAATTTATAGATTATGACAAGGAGATCATAAAAGATACGATAAAAGACAAGAAACTGAATTTCGTAAAGAATAAATATAACGATATTGCCCAGGTTCATTTTATTTTCCCCATGGGAAGTGATCATGACCGTGAATTGGGAATTTCCACTCAAATTCTCCAGTATCTGGGAACCGATCGCTATTCTCCGGAAGATCTTAAAAAAGAATTCTTCAAGATAGGGATAAGCAATGATTTTAAAACTGCTTCTGATCAGTTGTTAATCTCATTGAGCGGGTTGCAAGAAAATATAGAAAAAGGAATTGAACTTCTGCAGCACTGGATGCACGATGTGAAGCCGGACCAGGGGATTTATCAGCAGTTTGTAGGAACAGTACTGGAAAACAGAGATGCAGTGAAGAAGGATAAAAACCGTATCATGACGGCTCTGTCCAATTATACTAAATTCGGAAATTATTCCCGGTTTACGGATGTGATCTCCCGGCAGCAGCTTGAAAACAGTAATGTAGAGGTTTTTACGGACAGAATGAAAAACCTGTTTAAATTTCCTTATCAGGTCTTTTTTTACGGTAAAGACTTCGGTCATTTCAAAGAATACATCGGAAAATATATAGAGGAAAGCAGTGAATCCATTCCGGAACCGAAACAATATCTGGAACCGGAAACAGGCGGAAATGTATATTTTTCCAGTTATGATATGGTACAGATGGAAATGAGTAAAATAGGAAAAGGACACGCTGTAAATATCAGTGATTTTGGAAAGATCAATGTTTTTAACGAGTATTTTGGTCGGGGACTTTCCTCTATTGTATTCCAGGAAATCCGTGAAAGTAAGAGTTTGGCTTATTCTGCGTATGTTTCCTATGCGGCAAATGGTGAATTGGGACACCCTGATTATGTGACTACCTATATCGGAACTCAGCCGGATAAGCTTCAGATCGCGGTAGATACATTGGATGATCTTATGAATGAATTACCGGAAGTGCCTATCCAGTTTGAAAATGCTAAGAATGCAGCCTTGAAACAGATTGCTTCGACAAGAATTACCCGGACCAATATATTCTTCAATACCCTAAAACTTAAAAAGTTGGGAATTTCCTACGATTTTAGAAAGGATATTTACCAGCAGATTCAGGATCTGGATTTCACTGAATTAAAGAACTTTTATCAGACAGCAATAAAGCCATTGCATTTTAATACGGCTATTATTGGGAAAAAAGAGAATCTTAACAGGGAAGCGATAGGGAAGATGGGAACTTTTAAAGAGGTGACTCTGGAGGAAATCTTTGGGTTTTAGGAAATTTAATTTTATATAAATTGAATAAGCATCGGAAGGTGCTTATTTTTTTGATCTAAACTAAAGGAGTAATCATATCGGATTTTATAGAATAGGGGAGATTCCTTAATACTTCGGAATGACATGGTATTGGCTGCCGGTTGTTAAGTGTTCTGTCATTTCGAGCGAAGGGAGAAATCTTTTGCTGTGTGGCTTTCATTATCTTTTCTAGAACAATTGGATAAGAGATTCCTCAATACTTCGGAATGACATGCTGTTGACTTTCGGTTGATGAATGTCTGTCATTTCGAGCGCAGCGAGAAATCTTTTGTAGTTAGGCTTCCGTATCTCTTCTAGAACAATTGGATATGAGATTCCTCAATACTTCGGAATGACATACTGTTAATTATCAGTTGATGAGTGTTTTGTCATTTCGAGCGAAGGGAGAAATCTTTTGTAGTTAGGCTTCCGTATCTCTTCTAGAACAATTGGATATGAGATTCCTCAATACTTCGGAATGACATGCTGTTGACTGTCAGTTGAAATCCCATTTTACGTCATCATACAATCCCCATCTCCATCCTGGAAATCAGGAGTAAAGTTTTCCGGAAGATTTGCAAGAAGCTGATGATGAAAAATATATCTTCTTTCCAGAGGGCGTTCATGTATTTTTGGGAATTTCCCTGAGTCAGCAATTTTTTCATTAAGCCGAGCTTGGTAGCTAGTGAGCGTAATTATTTTGTGGCTGACAATAAAATAGCTTAAAAAATCAACAAACGGCTCAAGATCGGAATGACTGAAAAGATAAGGAATTTTAAGGTGCCCGTCTCGTACAAGCAAAAGAGAGCAGATGCTCAGGCTGTTTTTTTTATCATATATTTTTACCCAGAAATATTTAAACTTATCAGAAAAGCTTGAAAATAAGTAATCTTCATCTTTTTTACCTTCCAATACCCAAGGATTTTCTATACCCCAGTTGATTTCATTTTTGTTACGGTAGCTGTGAAATTGGGTAAGGAATTCAAGACTTCCCGAATCAATTTTATTGAGGACTTCAAATTTAAATTTAGGTTTAGAAATAAAGCAGTTTTTGACCTCAATGGCTGTATTCAGAATACTGTCGGTAATCTCTAAGGCTGGTCTTAATGTTTTTGTATTCGGTTTTTTGAGAGGAAGAATATGAGCTAAATCTGTCCTGAAATAATATCTTTTCCCTCTTTTTGGCTCCAGATAACGGAAGACTCCCGTTTTTTTGTAAAGTCCTTCTGCTTCAGGAGTAAATTCTGTAACGGCAATATTCCCGTTGTAGACTTCAAATACTTTATTTAATAAAGTCTGGGCTATTCTTTTGCCGCGGAACTTATTACTGATGTATAATGTACTTAGCCATGCATACCTGAAAATTTGACTACTGCTTTTGAAATAATCCGGCAGACATCCGATGTATCCGGCTAGCTCATCATCATCAAAAGCAAGAATTAGTAATATCTGATCTTCGTCAGCTTTAGGATTTTGAATGTGGGATAGGGCCCTGTGTTCAGTAACAGGTAGAAAATCATGTTTGCGAAAATCACCGGACGATACCAGTTCCCGGAGTTCTCTTTTGTTATATGTTTTTAAATGAATCATTTTCTGATTATCATGTTTTTATGAACCGTTTTTTTTAGCCGGAAGTAGATAAGCTCTCTTTTAATGATCTTTTCAGCATTTTCTCCTGTTTCCATGGTAATTCTCTGAAAGTTGTTTTTTACACTGTCCAGTTTTATTCCGGCACTGCCGAAGCTGTAGAGGATATCGGGATGAGTGAACAGTTCGTCAAAAAATGTTTTAGAGACTCCAAAATCAGTGAAAGGAAATGCAAAGGCTTCTGATAAAAAGTCATGTTTTTTTAAATATTCATAGCTTTTAAAAGTGGTTTCCAGCTGTTCCTTCAATGAAAGCTCATGGTACAACGGATGATCCCAGCTGTGAGAGGAGATCCCGAATCCTTTATCCTTTAACTTATTAAGCTGTGTGAATGTCATATAAGGCTTTTGTTCAGACAGATAGGTTGTGAAGTTTAGATTAATAATATCGGCAATACGGTCTAAAATCTCCTTTTGAGTATAATTAATCTGCAAAATTCTCTGCTGAATAATTTCAGTGGACGAATTACTTATACCCAGTGCAGCTTCTATATCACGCTGGTTATTTTGAAGCTGTTTTTCCTGATTGGCTATCAGGCTGGCTTTGCATCGGAACATCAATTCCCGGTTATCAACAAAAGCAGGATTGATAAAATTAATCGCATAAATACCTTTTCTTTCCAGTATAGGAGCTGCAATGTCATAAAATTCCCTCAATCCGTCATCAAAGGTTAATAAGGCTATCTTTTTCTTTGGCCGTATGCTTCCTGCCGTATATGCTTTAAACCCATCCCAGTCCACGAACTGAAAATGCCGGGCTATATAATCCAGGTCCTTTTCGAACTGCCCGGGACTTTTATAGTGAATGATCTTATTGAGATGATGCAGCTGATCACCGGAAACACAATGATATACCGGAAGGCAATAATCCAGGGGAAAAGATTTTCCGACATCATCTTTCTCAAAACCGGCCAGTATATTTAAAAGCGTATTTCTGATCATTTATTTATTGAAAATTCCCATTCCTTGAAACGATGGTTTATGGATTGGTATTAAAAAAAGAATCTATTTAAATTGAATAACAAATTTAAATAGATTCTCAATATATCAATAAAGAAAGTTACTTTATCACCTTCATTTCATCAATAAGCCATTTGGAGTCGGCGAATTTATCAATGATGAAAAGAATGTATTTGGTATCCACCATAATATTCCGGCTGAAACGTGGGTCGTAATTAATATCACTCATGGTTCCTTCCCACTGTCTGTCGAAATTAAGGCCTACCAGGTTTCCGTAAGCATCCAGAGCTGGACTTCCGGAATTTCCTCCTGTAGTATGGTTGGTTGCCGTGAAACCTACGGGAACATCTCCTGTTTTATCTTTATAAATACCGTAGTCTTTTTTGTTGTATAAATCGATCAGCTTTTTAGGAACATCAAATTCATAATCTCCGGGAATGTATTTTTCGATGACACCGGCTAGGTGAGTCTGATAGCTGTAAGAAACGGCATCTCTCGGACTGGAACCTTTTACTTTACCATAGGTTACACGAAGAGTGGAATTGGCATCCGGGAAGAATTTACGCCCTTTATCCGTAGCCATCTGCTGGGCCATATATTTCTTCTGTAAAGCATCAATTTTTTGCTGTAAAGAAGTGAACTGAGGATCTGCCGTTTTCATATACGTGTCTCTCATAGATACAAATAACTGATAAACAGGATCTTTTTTCAGTGTTTTAATAAGTTTGTCCTGGTTGGAGAATGCTTTGTCGATATCCGAACTTAAAGAAGCTCCATTTACAGATGATCTGCCGGTAATGACCGAATTTTTAGACATGTCTTCAATGGAGCTCATATTTTGAGCTTCATTTTTATATTTGTCAAATCCTGAAGGTAAAAACTGAGGAGCGGTTTTATTAGCGTAAAGTGCCAGTAATTTAGCAGTTACCTGTGCATCCAGTTCCGGGCTGTAATTTTTATAGAAAGAAGATAATCTGTTTTTAAAGCTGGTCAGGTTTTTTTCATCCATTCTCCCGGCTTCCACAGCAGAGATATAGTTGAAATAAAGATTGGCCAGTGTTAATGTCTCGGCATTTCTGATCACTTCGGAATAATAGGCATTATTTAAAGCATAGGGAGCCTGGTCATTGTAGAGCTTATTGAGCTGGTCGATGGACGATTTGATCTCATGATTTTTGGAAACCAAAGAGCCTTCGTACATTACTTTTTTCTCAACAGCGTTGGATTTTTTTAACCCTTCCACTTCGCCGATCCATTTTTTCCAGTAGTTGGCTACGGAAGCATATTTGGAAGCATATTTAATACGAGTGGCATCATCAGCGCGCATTTTCTCATCCAATGTTTTTAATGCTACCTCACGTACTGAAATCCTGGCGGGATCAATCTCTTTCATGATTTTTTCCACGGCAATCGCAGGAAGGTATTCTGTGGTTCTTCCCGGAAACCCGAAGACAAAAGTGAAATCATTTTCATTTTTATCCTTAATGGATACCGGCAGATAATGTTTAGGAACGTAAGGTACATTATCTTTGGAGTATTCCGCAGGTTTGTTGTTTTTATCGGCATATATCCTGAACATGGAAAAATCTCCGGTATGTCTAGGCCAAACCCAGTTGTCCGTATCACTTCCGAATTTCCCGATGCTTTGAGGCGGAGCTCCTACCAGACGGATGTCTTTATAAGTTTCAATGGTAAAAGCATAATATTTATTTCCATAATACATAGGCTTTACGGAAATGGTCTGGTAAGATTCGGTTTTCTGCGAGTTTTTGTAAACTTCGATATTATTATCTATTTTTTTGGAAAGAGCCGGCTCTTCAAGATTGTCCGTACCTTCTAAAATTTGTTGGGTAACTTCTTTTATATCTACAATAAAATCTACCGTTACGCCGGGATTAGGAAGTTCCTGTCCCATATTTTTTGCCCAGAATCCATTCGATAAAAGGTCATTTTCCACTGTAGAATGAGCCTGTATATTACCGTATCCGCAGTGGTGGTTGGTTAATAACAGCCCTTTAGGCGAGATGATTTCGGCGGTGCATCCTCCGTTGAATTGTACTACAGCATCTTTAATACTTGGTTTTTGTGGGTTAAAAATATCTTTGGCAGAGATTTTCATTCCCAAATCCTTCATTTCCTTTTCATTCAGTTCTGTTGGAATCCACATTCCTCCATATTGCTGTGCAAAAGCCATGGCTGCTGGCAAAAGAAATACAGATAAAAGTATCTTTTTCGTCATGATCAAAATTTTGCCCCAAGTTACAAAGAAAAATAGGATTAAGAGTTACGATAATTAAGGGAAAATTCAATTATATGGTTATGGTTATAAACTTAGTGTAAGCTGTTGGAGATATTGTAATATTTTGTATTTTAGACATTGTAATTAATCTATTCAACTTAAAAATCATATTTATGAAAAACAAGACATTATTACTGGGAGCTGTGGCTGTTATTTTTTTAGCATCATGCTCTAAAAAGGAAACTCCCTCAGAACCTGTAGCAGGACCTTTAGTAGACTCTACGGCAATTCAGGCACCTGTTGATTCGGCAACTACTGCCGCACCTGCATCCGATGCAGCACATACTTCCCAAAACTCATTAGATTGGAACGGAACTTATGAAGCTACTGTTCCTTGTGCTGACTGCCCTGGAATTAAAACTTCTCTTACTCTAAACAAAGACAATACCTTCACCATTACGGAAGAGTATATGGATAAGAAAATGAAGAGCAGTGATAGCGGAACTTTTGAATGGGACTCAACCGGTAATATGATCACTCTGAATGGCAAAACTTCCAGATATAAATATAAAGTAGGAGAGAATAAGCTTACTCAATTGGATCTTGAAGGAAAAGAAATAGACGGACCGAACAAGGATCTGTATGTTTTCAAGAAAAAATAAAGGCCCAGGCCTTTATTTTTTTGCCTAAAATTGATAAGCTATAATTTTATCATCATTTCTCAGCTGTCTGAGTAAATTCTCATGATTCTGACTTTTTCCCGTTAATATCCAGGTTGTTGCAATATTTCCTGTCGCATATTGCTGTTTTGAAAGAAGAAATTTCAAATTGTTTTTTCTGAAAATCTCTTCACAGTGCTGGAGATCTTCCTGCTGGGCAACTCCGATTTTATATTCCCGGATTTTATGCCTTCTGTCAATGAATTTTTCAAAATAAGTAAGGGAGCTTAGTACAAGCAATACTAAAACAGTTCCCAAAAGAGATAAAAAAACATACCCTGAGCCTATGGCCATCCCGATAGAAGCAGTTGCCCAGATCGTAGTAGCCGTAGTGATTCCATCAATTTTATTATCGCCTTTAAATATTACCCCTGCACCCAGAAAGCCTATTCCTGTAATGATATTGGCTGCTATACGGTCCTGACTTCCAACCCCTATTTTAATGGATAAGATGGTAAACAGGCATGAGCCGAAACATACCAGGATAAAGGTACGTAAGCCCGCCGATTTGTTTCTGTATTCCCTTTCGGCCCCAATTAAAAGGCCGAGAAGAACGGAAATAAATATCAGCAGCAATTCATTCTGAATAAAGGAATGATCCTGTAAAAATTCCATCTACATAATTTTAATTAAAAATAAAATTACAATAAAATTTTTACAGGATCACAAATAATATATGATAAACAATGAATATTTATTGTTTTTCTATAAGGTCTAAAAACTGCTGCTCATCAAGTATTTCAATGGTTCCGATATCCTGGGCTTTTTTCAGTTTACTTCCTGCTTTTTCCCCCACAACCAGGAAATTAAGATTTTTAGAAACTGCCGAGATATTCTTTCCGCCATGTTTTTCTACCATTTCTTCAGCCTGCTCACGGGTGAAAAGGGAGAGCTTTCCGGTGAAAAGAAAAGTTTTTCCATCCAATACATTCGAAAGTACTTCATTGGTGCTTTCCCCTTTTTCCAGCTGCACGCCATAGGACTTCAGACGTTCGAGCATCAGGATATTTTCTGAATTATTGAAAAAATCCACAATACTGTACGCGATCTTGGTTCCGATATCTTCTACCTGGCAAAGCTCTTCCACAGTAGCGGCTTTCAGCTCTTCAATAGTAGGAAAGTTTTTCACCAGTTTTTTGGCAACCGTCTCACCCACATGCTTGATCCCGATCCCGTATAAAACTTTTTCAAAAGGAATATTTTTAGATTTTTCAATTCCGTCGAGGATATTCTGGGCTGATTTTTCTGCCATCCTTTCTAATGGTAGAAGCTGTTCCTTTGTCAATACATAAAAATCGGCAGCATTTTCAATCAGTCTTTCCCGGTAAAGCTGTTCAATAGTCTCACTTCCGAGGTTTTCTATATTCAAAGCTTTTCGCGAAACATAATGAATCATCCGGCCTACCACCTGTGGAGGGCAGTGAAGCTCGTTGGGACAGAAGTGGATAGCCTGGTCTTCTACTTTGATGAGTTCGGTTCCACATTCCGGACAGTGTTTGATGTATTGTATTTCAGGGTTTTCAAGAGCTCTTTTATCGGTATTGACCCCTACTATTTTAGGAATAATTTCACCTCCTTTTTCCACATAGACAAAGTCATGCTCATGGAGTCCTAATTTCTTAATAATATCTTCATTATGCAGGGAAGCACGCTTAACGATGGTTCCGGCAAGAAGTACGGGTTTAAGATTAGCTACCGGCGTAATGGCACCAGTTCTCCCTACCTGATAAGAAACGCTCAGTAATTCGGTTTCTACTTTTTCCGCTTTAAATTTGTAAGCCATCGCCCAACGTGGAGATTTGGCTGTATAGCCCAGCTGTCTTTGCTGTTTTAAGGAATTAACCTTTAAAACAATACCATCGATTTCAAATGGAAGCTGGTGTCTTTCTTCATCCCAGAAGCTGATAAATTCTTTTACTTCTGCAAGTGTTTTGCACAGCTTGGCCTGCTGAGAGGTTTTGAAGCCCCAGATTTTTGCTTTTTCAAGCAGTTCCCAATGCGTTTCCGCCGGAGTTTCTTCAGAAACATATTGATATAAAACGGAAGATAATCCTCTTTTTCTTACTTCGCCGCTGTCCTGCATTTTTAAACTTCCGCTTGCAGTATTCCTCGGGTTCATAAAAGGGTCTAAGCCTTCTTCTTCCCTCAGCTTATTGATCTTGTCAAAATTTTTGCGGGTCAGGTAAATCTCACCGCGCATGAAAAAATGAGGAGGATAATCGCCTTTTAAGGTTAAAGGAATATCTGAAATTGTGCGGACATTTGAAGTGATTTCATCCCCCTGGAATCCGTCTCCACGGGTAACTGCCTGGGTTAATTTGCCGTTTTCATACAGAATGGAAATGGAGGCTCCGTCATATTTCAGCTCCGCAACAAATTCCACAGGTTCATCAATAGTTTTGATAATTCTTTTCTCCCAGTCTTCCAGATCATCAAAGTCATAGGAATTATCCAGGGAGTACATTCTGAACTTATGCTGAATGGTAGGGAAATTTTTAGTAATTCCGCCTCCTACCCGTACAGTGGGTGAATTTTCGTCGTAAAACTCGGGGTACTGTGCTTCCAGTTCCTGAAGTTCCTTTAATTTAAAATCAAACTCCAGGTCGGAAATAGTAGGCTCATCAAGCTGATAATAATTATAATTATGCTGATGCAGTTCCTCTCTTAGTTTTTCTATCTTCTGTTGAATATTATCTGGCATTGATATTCTTTATTTTGACAAAAATAATTAAAGTATTAAGATTTAAAAAGAAATAAGCTTACTAAATATTACGTAAGGTTAACAATAGGTAATATTATTTAAATTACTGATTGTGTATTGATTACAAGTTTTTGTTTAAAATTATTTAACATTTTGTTGTTATTTAATTGAAAAAACGTTAAGAATTTCTTAAATACTTAAGCAGTAAAGACCTGATACATTTGCACCTATCTAAATTGAAGAGATGATAAAAGTAAAGATTGTACTAGGTTTATTATTCTTAGGGCTTGGAACCATAGCTTATGGCCAGACTACCCAGGCATCTATTATAGGAAAAGTAACGGGAAACAGCAATGCTCCCCAGGAGAAAGTGAAAGTTACTATCGTGAATGAATCCACCGGTTTTAAAACAGAGACGGAAACCAATTCGAAAGGAGAATATATTTTTAAGGAAATTCCGTTGGGAGGACCTTATACGGTTATAATCAACGATGAGAAAAAGGGAGGATATAACGTTAATTTTGGAGATCAGGTTACCGTTAATATGAATCTTGGAGGGAGTAAGGAAAAACTGATTGAAGGGGTAGTGGTCAACGGAAGCCTGAAGAATAAAATCGGAAATCTTGGAGCCGCAACAGCTATTTCAGCAAAAAATATTGGAATTTTACCCGTTAACGGCAGGAACTTCACCAACCTCACAGAACTGTCTCCTTTAAGTGGAAAGGGGGGGAACCTATCTGGGCAATTAGGCTCTTCTACTAATTTTACTATTGATGGAATGACGGCTAAAAACCCTACATCAGCAGGGTCTACTACCAGCCGTAGTGGAGCTCCTTATTCCATTTCCATTGAGGCGGTCCGCGAATTTAAAATTACAACCAATCAATACGATGTTACTTTAGGACGGAGTGGAGGGGGAACCGTAAGTGCAGTAACAAAATCAGGAACCAATCAGTTTACCGGCAGTGTCTTTGAATACCTCAGAACCGGATGGCTGTCCAGTAAATATGATATCCGCGGTAATAAAAGGGTCAATGATTTCTCCACCTCACAATTTGGTTTCTCATTAGGCGGTCCGATTATTAAAAATAAATTACACTTTTTTGCTGCATGGGATCATCAGTTGGATTCCCGTCCATTGATCATTGCGGATGTGCAGACAAGGGAAGATGCTTTACGGTTTAATGTGACCAATGAAACGCTTAATCAGGTGCTGGATATTGCCAGGGCGAAATATGGAGTAGGAAATACACCACAGTTCGGAACTTTTGATAAGGTAAGAAATTCGGATGCGGGATTTTTACGTCTGGACTGGCAGATCAATCCTAAAAACTTATTGACCTTAAGGAATAATTTTACGTATGACATAAATAAGAACGGTCTCGTAGATAATACGGCGATCAATTTCTTTGAATCCTACGGAAATGACAAGAACCTCGATAACAGCTTATTATTAACATTAAGATCTAATCTTAAACCTAATCTTACCAACGAATTAAAAGTACAGTATCTATACACGTTCCAGGACAGCTATCAGAACAGTGAGCTTGGAAAGCCTGTTCCCAGAGCTATTGTAGAACGTGTGCCTTCTTCAATAGATGGAAATAACCTGGCTACCAATATTCAGATCGGAGGACATCGTTTTGCTCAGGAAAGCTTTAGAAACAATGTATTTCAGATTGTGAACAATCTTTACTACAATACGGATAAAATTAAATATACCTATGGGGCCGATCTCATGTATACTACATCCAAATCAGTATACGGAAGTGAAGTGAACGGAAGATTTCAATTTTTAGGAATTGATAATTTTAATAATCTCACGCCTTACCGGTTCTATCGGGAAGTTCCTTTGGTGGATGATCCTTCCGTGCGATCCAACATCTGGAATATCGGAATTTACGGACAAATGCAGGCTAAAATTGCCAGAGGTCTTGATTTAATGGCGGGCTTAAGATTGGATTACGGAGGTTATCCGAAAGCGGAGTTCAATCAGAAGCTTTACGATGAAATGGGAATCAGGACGGACAACCGTATTAAATCATTTGTGGTACAGCCGAGGTTCCAGTTTGACTGGAATATCAATGAAGGAAATAAAGACTTCCTGAAGTTTGGAGCAGGAATCTTCTCATCGGATATCAATAATTATATGGTTATCAATAATCTGGTTTTTGATGGGAAGCACCTGGCTACGGTGGATGTGAATCCTACCGCTATTGGACTTACGCCGGATTTTGTAGGTTACAGAAATGATTACGGTTCGGTTCCTACACTTTCCCAATATCAGCTACCAACGATTAATTACACCGGAGAAGATGCAAAAATACCGATTGTTTATAAAGCGAATATATCCTATACGCATTTCTTTAATGAAAGGTTCAGAGCAGGAATTGCAGGATATATGGCATTAGGAAGGAATAATTATTTCTATTATGACAGGAATATGGTTTCCAGTCCGTATTTTACACTGGATAATGAAGGCGGAAGAGGAGTTTTTGTTCCTGCTTCTACGATCAATGCCAATGGTACGCTGGATTGGAAGGCAGGAAGAATTAATCCTAATTTCGGAAGAGTTCTCGAGCTGGTAAGTGACGGAAAAGTCAATCAGTTCTCATTTGTACTTGATACAAGTTACAGATATTATAAAGACGGGGAAATTACAGCAAGTTATACGTGGTCCGATATTAAGGATAATACTTCTTACAACGGTAATGTGGCAAATTCAGCGACATTATCCACGATGGTACAAAGTGATCCGAGAAACTTGAGAATGACCTATTCGGACAACCAGTTCCGTAATAAAGTTGTACTCTATGGAAATTCACCTACGTTTGCCGGATTTACCGTGGGGATAAGGTATTCAGGGATCGGAGGAACCCGTTTCTCAGTGCTGGCAGGAGGAAATATCAATGGTGACTTTGTAGATTCCAATGACCTGGCTTATATTTTTCCGAACCTTACACAATCATTATTAAGCGATCCGGAAGTAGGAAAAGCTTTGAAAAACTATATCACTGATTATAATAATCAAATTGCTGAACGTAACGGCGGTAAAAACGGTTTCTATGGAGTTTGGGATGTGCGTGTGGCCAAAAAGCTAAAATTTGAAAAGGTCGGAGCCTTTGAAATTTCACTGGATATCTTCAATGTAGCCAATATGCTGAATAAAAAATGGGGAGTGAATAAATCTTACGGTAATATGTCTTTATACAGGATTACAGGCTTTAATGCAGAGACTAAGCAGTTTGAATATGCTAAAAATACAAGCGGATTGGAACCTTTATCAGGAAACCCGTTCCAGGTTCAGCTTGGAGCTAAATATACTTTCTAAATTAATATTATTCTTATGTAGAAGTCTTTATTTACTTTTACATTTATAAATATCTTAAACTATATGAAAAATCTTATCTTTGGGTTAGCAATTGTAAGTACAGTAGTAATGAAAGCGCAAACCCAGATCATTGCCCACAGAGGATATTGGCAGACTCAGCCTGCTACTACGGAGAATTCAGTAAAAGCATTGGAAAATGCCCAGAAATTAAAGATATACGGGTCGGAGTTTGATGTAAGAATGACCAAAGACGGTGTGCTTGTTATCAATCACGATGAGCATCACGGTAAAATGGAAATTTCTGAAACCAATTTCAAAGATCTGGAAAAACTTAAATTATCCAACGGAGAAAACTTTCCTACGCTGAAAGATTATTTGAAACAGGGTAAAAAAGATCCTTCTCTTAAATTAATCGTGGAAATAAAACCGATTGATTCCCCGGAGAAAGAAAATGAAATTGTTCAGAAGACCATCAAAATGATAAAGGATATGAAGCTGGAGTCCCAAAGTGAATTCATTTCCTTCAGTCTCAATATATGCAAAGAAATAAAGAGACTGGAGCCTTCATTTAAAGTTCAGTATCTGAATGGTGAGCTTTCACCCGAACAGATCAAAAAAGAAGGTCTTGACGGTCTGGATTATCATTACAGCATATTTGAAAAGAATCCTACATGGATTGCCGAAGCAAAGGCGTTAGGGCTCATTACCAATTCATGGACCGTAAATGATGCTGAGGTTTTTAACCAGTTAAAAAATCAGGGAATAGGATTTATTACCACGAATATTCCGGATCAGCTTAAAAAATAAAAAGTAGCTTTTACCTATTTTATAGCCATATCATCGATATGGCTTTTTTTATGGCTAAAATGCGGCAAGTTTTGGAGTCGTTTTTTTATTCAAACCCGGGTGAAAAGGGCAAAATAATCAAGTGTTAATAATTCTTAAACTCTTAATATTATGTTAATCATAGCATTGTGTGTTTCATTTAATTATAATTAATATATGGTTTAATTTTTATTTAATAAATGTTAAAATTTTATTAATCCGTTAACTATAGGGTGTTTTTAATTTTGCGCAAACAAAAAAGGATATGCGAAAAGAGAAACAAAAGCTATTGCTGTTGACACTGTTAGGATTAGTAAGTGTCAATGTAGTGGCTCAGCAAAAATCAAAAAAAGACACTATTAAAAACATTGATGAAGTGGTAGTGACTGCCCTTGGTATTAAAAGGCAGGATAAAGCTTTGGGGTATGTCGCGGAAAAAGTAAATGCAGAGACATTTGAGGAAACCCAGAATAATAACTGGGCGCAGTCAATGGAAGGAAAGGTGGCCGGCCTTAAAGTTCAGACTGCCGGGGCCGGTCCCTTGGGAACTTCCAGAATTACCCTGAGGGGGGAAAAGTCCATTATGATGGATAACAACTATGCGCTGATCGTAGTGGATGGTGTTCCTTTGAGTAATTCCACCACAGGTACAGGTACTGCGGCTTATGGAGCGGGTTCCGGTGGAGATGTTCCTGTAGATTTAGGAAATGGGCTCAACAGCATAAATCCTGATGATATTGAGTCGGTAACGGTTTTAAAAGGAGCTTCCGCAGCGGCACTATACGGATCTCGTGCTGCGAATGGAGCGTTGATGATTACAACAAAGTCCGGAAAAAGCAAAAATGGTAAATTACAAGTCACTCTTAATTCCTATTCCAGTTTTGATACGGTCCTGAAGTGGCCGGACTGGCAATATGAATATGGGCAGGGAACCTTAGCGAAGAACTCAGCAGGAGAATTTTATTACTCTTACGGAGCTTCGGCAGATGGAGTAAGTACAGGAGGCACGAGTAGTGCGTTCGGACCTAAGTTTGACGGGCAATATTATTTTCAATATGATCCCACTGTTCAGGGCCAAAGTTTGGAAAGACAGCTGTGGAGACCTTATAAAGACAATATTAAAGGATTTTGGAGAACGGGTTCCACTTATTCTAACAGTGTTTCGGTAGAGAGTTCCAATGAAAAAACAAGTTTCAGGACATCCCTTACCTATCTTAATAATGAATGGATGATGCCTAATACCGGTTTTGACCGGTTTAACTTTGCAGCATCATTTGCTCACCAGCTTACCCAAAAGTTCAAGATCACCACGAAATTCACCTATAATCAGACAAAAAGTGATAACCTTCCGGCCACCGGATATAACAATCAGTCCATTTCTTACTTCATGATTTTCCAGAATCCTAATGTAGATCTGGCATGGTATCAGCCGATATGGAAAAACGGACAGAATCAGGTAGACCAGATCCATCCCTTCAGTTCTTATATCGATAACCCTTACCTTATTGCTAATGAAATGCTGAATGGTGTGAATAAAAAGATGATCATGGGGAATATCACCGCAGATTATCAGTTCAATAAAAATTTCAGCCTGATGCTGAGATCCGGAATAGAATTTCTTAATGAAAAAAGAACAACCAAAAGACCATGGAGCTCAGCTAACTATCTGAAAGGATATTACAGAGAGCAATACATTACCAACCAGGAATATAATAACGATCTATTATTTACTTATAAGGCCGATTTCAACAAGTTCAATCTTTCCGCTTCTGCCGGGGGAAGTATTCGTTACAATGAATATATTATGAATGATTATCAGGCGGTAGGCCTGAAGACGGCGGGGGAATACAGCCTTGTGAATGCGCTTTCCCTTACTCCTAGAGTACCCGTGCCTAGAGATGAGCAGGTGGATAGTATGTATGGATTGGTGACATTAGGATATGATAACAAAATATTTCTTGATGTAACGGGAAGAAACGACTGGAGTTCAACGCTTCCGAAAGCTAACCGTTCCTTCTTTTATCCTTCCGTAAGTACCAGCTTTATCCTTTCCGATATTTTCGGTATTAAAAACAATACCATGAGCTATTGGAAGCTGAGGGCATCCTGGGCAAAGGTAGGGATAGACGGATCACCATATCAGCTGGATAATTATTACAGTACCAGTGATATTCCCGGAAGTGTGGTTTCTCCCAATATTTACAACAATCCTAATCTTAAACCTGAAAAGAACACCAACATAGAAGGAGGGATGGATTTCGGATTATTTAAAAATAAATTAAACCTTAACCTGACGCTTTACCAGAATATGAGTGAAAACCAGATTATTCCGGTATCACTGCCGTACGAAAGCGGATATTCATCCCGAATCATCAACGCCGGGAAAATCAGGAACAGAGGGGTAGAGCTAAGTGCAGACTGGTCGCCGGTACGTAATAAAAACTTTACGTGGAAAGTCGGAGCCAATTGGTCTACCAATGAAAACAGGGTAATGACGGTACCCGAAGGGTTTGACGGAATCATATCCAATGTAGGAGGAGTAGTCTATTATAAAGCTGTGATGGGCGGATCATTAGGCGATCTTTACGGATTTAAGCTTTTAAGAAATGAAGCGGGACAGGTCATATATGATGAAAACGGATTGCCGGCAAGACCAGCGGAAATTGAAAAAGTAGGAAATGCTTTTCCAAAATGGAGAGCAGGATTACAAAATGATTTCAGGATTAAGAATTTCACCATAAGTTTCTCCTTTGACGGACAATATGGAGGAGTGGCTTACTCTCAGTCCCATCATAAAATGTCTGAGCAGGGAAAACTGAAATCAACGCTTCCGGGAAGAGAAAACGGAGGAATGATCGTAGGGGATGGAGTGGTTTTAAGTGCAGACGGTACCTATGTTCCAAATACCAAGGCAGTAACGGTTTCCTCTTATTATGCAGACTATTACCGAAGGGCCAATGTGGAAACCAACACGTTCAGCACGGACTTTATTAAACTCAGAGATGCCCGGATTGCTTATTCTTTTTCCAAAGAAGTTATCAAGCCTTTAGGACTGGAGGATCTTACCCTGGCTATTTTCGGAAAAAACCTTTGGATGTGGACCAAATTTCCGCTATTCGATCCCGAAGTGGCAACCCTGGATAATGCAACCATTACGCCCGGTGTGGAAATGGGTCAGCTTCCTACCGCAAGGACAGTCGGTTTTCAGCTAAATGTTAAATTTTAATTCTTTAAAAATGAAAAAAACAATTATATATCTTACGCTCCTGGCTTCACTTTTTGTTACCAATTCCTGTGAAAGAAGCTTTGAGGAAATCAATACGGACACGAGTAAAATCATTGACCCGTCTGTCGGAAGTCTCCTGGCTCCGGTACAGTATGAAATGGCAAGCTATGGCTACAACAGAGCAAATGACTTTACCTTTGATATCATGCAGACTGCATTGGATTTTCCCAATGAAGGAAATACTTACAGCAGATATTATCTTACGGAAGGAAGCGGCAGCGGGCTGTGGAATACATCCTACCGGTGGCTGAAACAGATCAATGATCTTAAAAAATATGCAGTAAAAGAACAGAATAATAACTATCTGGCCATATCAATGGTATTAAATGCCTGGATCTATGCCAATCTAACCGATTCATTCGGAGATATTCCTTTTTCCGAAGCGGTTAAAATAGATGAAGGTATTACCACACCTAAATTTGATAAGCAAAAAGATATTTATATCCGGCTTTTAAATGATCTTAAAGAAGCCAACTCCTTATTTGACACCACCAAAACCCTTACCGAAACCGATCTTTTTTATAATGCCAACAGCAGTACGGCAGGTATTGTGTCATGGAAGAAGTTCTGTAATTCATTATCCTTAAGATTACTGACCAGAATCCTGAAAAGAAACGGAGAAGTAAATGTATATGAGAGAATTCAGGAGATCGTTAACGACCCTGCAAAATATCCTCTTTTTCAAAGTAATGATGACAGTGCGGTGTTGCCGCTTTCAGGAGTTTCCCCTTATTTGCCACCAATTGCCAGACCTCAGGATTTTACTTCTTACAGGGCGGCAGGAGAATTTTTCGTAGAAACCATGAAAAATAACAATGACCCGAGAATGAGCTTGTTTTTCACTCAGGCCAAAGACCTGGTAACCAATCAGAACATAGGATATAAAGGTGCGCCTTCAGGATATGCTTTGGGAACGACATTTAATTATCAGCCGTCCAATATGAATCAGAATCTGGCTAAGGCACCCCTGAAAGTACTGATTATGACCTATTCCGAAATTCAGTTCATCCTCGCGGAGCTCGCTTACCGTGGAATTATAGGAGGAAGTGCGCAGACCTATTATGAAGCAGGAGTAAAATCCATCATTGAACAATGGGGAAGTACTGTTCCTTCAGGGTATTTCACCAATCCGAATGTCGCTTACAATAATACGCTGGAAAGAATAATGCTGCAGAAATATGTATCCTTGTTTTTTGTAGACCAGCAGCAATGGTATGAATTCCGGCGTACAGGCTTCCCTGTGTTACCGGATAACGGCGGACTGCTGAATAATGGGCAGATGCCGGTAAGGTTCATGTATCCTACGACTACCAAAGTCATGAATACGGAGAACTACAATGCAGCCGTACAGGCGATGGGAGGAGATAATATCAATGTGAAAATGTGGTGGAATCAGTAAACTTTAAACAATACAACTCATTATAATGAATATAAAATACTTAATGCCGGCTCTGTTAATTTCAGCAATGGCATTCTCTCAGACATCCGTTTCAGGATATGTATTTGAAGACAGCAATAAAAACCAGCAAAAAGAAAACCGTGAAAAAGGGGTGGAAGGAGTAGCCGTATCCAATGGTGTTCAGGTAGTGTTAACAGACAGGAACGGAAGGTACAGCTTACCCGTCCAGGAAAATCAGACCATTTTTGTTATTAAACCTTCCGGATATCAAACTGCTCTTAATGAGAATAATCTTCCCCAGTTTTACCATCATCATAAGCCCAACGGATCCCCTTCGGATTTTAAATATAAAGGAGTGGCTCCTACAGGAGATCTTCCTAAAGAGCTGAACTTCCCATTGTATAAGCAACAGGAAAACAGGAATTTTGATATTCTTGTTTTTGGGGATCCTCAGCCTTATACGGAAAAAGAGCTGGATTACTTTAAAAGAGGAATTGTAAATGAAGTTAAAAATAACAGGAAGAATGCCGTGTTTGGAATCAGTTTAGGGGATTTAGTAGGCGATAATCTGAGTTTACAGAAACCTTATGCAGACGTAATGAAAGCGGTGGGATTGCCTTGGTATAATGTAATGGGAAATCATGATATGAATTATGATGCCAAAGAAGATCAGTTTTCCGATGAAACGTTTGAGTCTAATTTTGGACCTGCCAATTATTCATTTAATTATGGAAATGTACACTTTATTATTTTAGATGATATTCTTTATCCGGACCCTAGAGACGGGAAAGGGTATTGGGGCGGTTTCAGGGAAGATCAGCTGAAGTTTGTGGAAAATGATCTGAAGCTGGTGGATAAAAATAAACTGATCGTCGTTTCATTCCATATTCCTTTAGCGCATCAGAATGAAGATAATTTCAGAAATGTGGACCGTCAGAGGTTGTTTGACTTATTGAATCCGTTTCCTAATGCTTTGTTATTGTCTGCGCATACCCATATCCAGCAACAAATATTTTATGCTAAAAAAGAAGGTTGGAACGGTTCAAAAGATCTGCACGAATATAATGTAGGCACAACGTGTGGAGACTGGTACTCGGGAACACCTGATGAAAGCGGATTACCGACTTCTACGATGAGAGATGGGACATCAAAAGGATATTCTTTCATAAGCTTTACAGATAATCAATATAAAGTAAAATATAAAACGGCAGGAAAGGCTGAGGATTACCAGATTCAGTTATTTGTACCCAAAGTGATCCCTTTCCCTTCCAAAACTTCTGCTAAGATTATGGCTAACTTCTTTATGGGAAGTAAAAAAGATAAAGTAGAATACAGAATCGATAACGGAGACTGGGAGGAAATGCAGTATGATGAAAGCATTGATCCTAATTTTGCCCTGTCGGTTTTCAAATGGGACACCACGCAAAACCTTTTCCCCGGAAGAAGGCCATCCAATCCGGAAAACTCAAAACACATATGGATAGCGGGTTTTCCTAAGAAATTAGCCCAGGGAAAACATACCATAGAAGTAAGAGCTAAAGATATGTATGGGAATGAATTTCAGACTTCTGAAAGCTTTGAAGTAAAGCCCTCTATTCTTATTCCGTAATTTCATTTTTTTTACTATACTTTATCATGAGCCGGCTTTTTAAAGTCGGCTTTATGGTTATTTAACAGATAATTGTAGCGGTTTTAAAAAGAAGGTTTTGTAAATTTGTGCTAAAGTATAATATAATGAATATTACAGGAAAAAATGCAATTATAACCGGCGGAGGAAGAGGACTTGGTAAAGCGGTTGCTCTGGCTCTTGCTCATGAAGGAGTAAACATCGGAATTACCGGAAGAAATGAAGAAAACCTGAAAAATACGGTGGAAGAATTAAAAAAAACCGGTGTACAGGCTGCTTATGCTGTTTTCAGTGTAGATCACGAATCTGAAGTTAAGCAAGGGATAGAATCTTTGGCAAAACAACTGGGGGGAATTGATATTTTAATTAATAATGCAGGAATCGGGGATTTCGGAAGCATAGAAGAAATGTCGTCCGAAACTTGGGAGCAGGTGATTAAAACCAATCTTTTCGGAGTGTACTATGCAGCAAAAGCAGTATATCCGTTTTTAAAAGAAAGAGGAGAAGGTGATATTGTAAATGTAGCTTCTACAGCAGGCTTAAAAGGAGGTGGAAATATGTCTGCCTATGCAGCATCCAAAGCAGCGGTTATCTCTTTATCTCAATCGATGATGGCAGAATGGAGAAAGCAGAATATACGTGTGATCACCCTTACACCGAGTACGATTGCTTCGGATATGAGCATTCAGGGTGGCTTAACGGACGGAAATCCTGAAAAAGTGCTTCAGCCGGAAGATTTTGCGGAATGGGTAAGAGATATTTTAAAAATGAACAGAAGAGCTTTAATTGCTAATGGTTCTATTTTCTCTACGAATCCATAAATGTAAGTTGAAAAAAGATATTTTTAAAACGGGCTTTAGCCCGTTTTTCTTTTTGTAAACAATCTGGCATTCTAATCGTCTGCCAGTTGATACATGTCATTCCGAAGGATTGAGGAATCTCCGACTTTCTCTCTCTATATGCATTTGTTATTTTTCTTTTCCATATTAGTTTATAAAAAGTTATTAGATTATTAGATAAAAAGATTTCTCGCTTCGCTCGAAATGACAAGGTTTTCATCAGCTAAGACAGTTCTTCTATCATCTGCCGGTTGATACATGTCATTCCGAAGCATTGAGGAATCTCTCACTTTTAAAAAGATTTCTCGCTTCGCTCGAAATGACAAGGTTTTCATCAGCTAAGACAGTCGTTCTATCGTCTGCCAGTTGATACATGTCATTCCGAAGAACTGAGGAATCTCCCACTTTCAAAAAGATTTCTCGCTTCGCTCGAAATGACAAGGTTTTTATCAACTAAGACGGTCCTTTTATCGTCTGCCAGTTGATATATGTCATTCCGAAGCATTGAGGAATCTCCATCCTTTAACACCATATTTTAATTTCAATCCTTTTTCTTTTATTACCTTAAATCGGAAAAGTAATTTTATTTTTGTAACCAAATTATTCACATGCAAAATTATTTAGAATTCAATTTTAAGATTTCCCCTCTTCAGCCCTGGAATGAAATTCTGATGGCAGAGCTCATCCAGATTGGGTTTGACAGCTTTACAGAAGAGATCGATGGTATTTTAGGATATATTCAAAAAGATATATTTAATGAAAACGAATTAAAATCACTTTCCATTTTTAACAATGAGAATGTTAAGATTGAATACTCTTTCCAGGAAATGCCCAATATCAACTGGAATGAAGAATGGGAAAAGAATTTTTCACCGATTAATATTGATGATAAAGTCCTGATAAGGGCGGAATTTCATGAATCCGTACCGGGAATGCATGAGATTATTATTCAGCCTAAAATGTCTTTTGGAACCGGGCATCATCCCACTACCCATCTTATGATCCAGCAAATGATGGAGATGGACCTTCACGGAAAGAAAGTACTGGATATGGGATGCGGAACATCCGTTTTGGCTATTTATGCTAAGCAGCAGGGAGCAGGTGATGTAACAGCTATTGATATAGACGAATGGTCGGTAGAAAACTCTAAAGAAAATGCAGTAAGAAACGGGGTAGAACTGCATATAGAATTGGGAACAGCAGAAAACCTGGGAAAAGAAAATTTTGATATTATTTTAGCTAATATCAACCGTAATATCTTAATTTCCGATATTCCCACTTATGTTTCAGTTCTCAATGAAGGAGGGCAGTTGCTGCTTTCCGGATTATGCTTCTTTGATGTAGAAGATATTCTTGAAGTTTGCAGGGAAAATAAACTGGAACTTAAAAAGCAGATTCAGCGTGAAGAATGGGTAAGTCTTTTGCTTGAAAAATAAAAATCTGAAAATATTCCTATGAAATGCCTTTTCACAGTTTTATTCGTATTTGTATTACAAGGGTTTTCCGCGCAGGAGGAGAACATGTATGCCGATGGAGTTTTCCGGTTTGAAGAAAATAAAACCCAGAAAATTTTTACGGATGGAACGAGACTAAGACAAAATCCTGATATCAGCTCTTTGGTTCTGGATTCTTTATCTGCCAATCAGCCGGTTCTTATTCTTAAGCAGGATGAAAATATTTTAAAGCTGGGACAAAGACTTGCTAACTGGTATAAAGTCTCCTATCAAAAAGGAGGTCAGATTTTAGAAGGATATCTGTGGGGAGGAAATCTCTGCATAGGATATAGAAACAAAAACGGATATGATTTTCTTTTCGGACTTTTGAAAACGGTTACTAGAAAAGACAGCAAATTCAATGAAAACTATGAGCAGAATATAGCGGGAATTAAGATGATGGAAGGAAATACGCTTATTGATGAGGTTACCTTTGATACGGGAAGGGGAGAGGAACTGAGCTCTGCTTTATTCACGGTCGAAAGTAATCATAAGCTGCAGAACATTGATTTTACCTTAAAAGCAACTGTTTCCGGGGAAGCTTGCGGTATTGCGTCTTACGATCAGTATGTATTGGTGAAAAATAAGAAGCTAATAAGTCTTCCTCAGCTGATAAATGTTGGGGATGCAGATGTTTTCTATCATAGTGAAGAATATTTGTTTCCCAATGACAAAGGAGGAATTTCCAATGCTTTTATTTTTAAAATGAAAGAAATGGAAAAGGATGAAGATACGGACAGGGAGAAAATCAAGACTTCTTCAAAGGTCTATCTTTGGGATGGAGATTTATTTAAGCTTAAATAAATTCTTTAGTTACCTGTAAACCTGCTTTGCTTAAGAATTTTCAATTAGAACTTTGAAAGAAAATGTTGGAAATTAGTCGGGGCGGCAGGATTCGAACCTGCGACCTCCTGGTCCCAAACCAGGCGCGATGACCGGACTACGCTACGCCCCGAATTATACTAATGATCTCCTTTTCTGAGGATGCAAATATAAAAACTGTTTTTGTTATTTGAAATAGAATAAAACTTTTTTATAATTTTTTTTCCTTTATGATTCGAGTCATATGAAGTGTATTCTCAAAGCTTATATATTTGGGTATTATAAAATTTTTTTCATCATTTGTGTTTTTATCCTCTCTTCGGAGAGGTTTTTTTATTATTATACTAATGATATAAAGTTATTGTAAAATATTTCTATGGATTCTATCACGGGTATTTTAACTGTTTTCTAATTTTTAGAGTTGCTTTTTTTTCGTGGACTCACTATAAGTAACTTTTTCCGATTTTTTATTTTCTCAATCCAATTTAGATTATTACCACTCTATCACTTTTTTTATTATTCACTTTAATTATTTTATAATAGAAGTCTATTGTGTAGAATTTAGTTATTATATTTTATTTATTTTTTACTGTAATTTCCTAAAAAAAGTTATTTCTCTATATTCTTTTTTATTTGATTTTAAAATTATTGATAAATCTTCATTAATTAAACTAGTTAAATGTACAGGTTTTTTCATCCCCATACATTTGTAATATAAAAAACAAGCAAATAGAATTTTAATTAAAAATTTAAAAGCTAAGAATAGGTATTTATCAAACCTAATACAAAGATCATATAATATTTAATTCAAATAATTTTTAAAATGACAAAATCAATCTGGGCAATAGACCCTACCCATTCAGAAATTGGATTTAAAGTTAAACACATGATGTTTACCAATGTTTCCGGAAAATTTAATGAAGTACATGTAGCCATTGAAAATGAAGATGGTCATTTTGAGACTTCGGATATTTCCTTTTCGGCAGAAGTAAACTCTGTGGATACAGGAAATGCAGAAAGAGATAACCACTTAAGAAGTGCTGATTTCTTTGATGTTGAAAATTTCCCAAAGATTTCTTTTAAATCTACTAAAATTACAAAAATAGATGAGGGACAGTTTAAGATTGCAGGAGACCTTACTGTAAAGAATGAAACTAAAAA
Source organism: Chryseobacterium sp. CT-SW4 (assembly GCF_048572715.1). Lineage (GTDB taxonomy): Bacteria > Bacteroidota > Bacteroidia > Flavobacteriales > Weeksellaceae > Chryseobacterium. The sequence goes on along the minus strand of NZ_CP183840.1, from coordinate 2,633,391 downwards.
TATTGTGCTGGATGCAGAATACAGTGGACTAATGAAAGATCCTTGGGGAAATACAAAAGCAGGACTTTCACTTACCGGAAAAATTAACAGAAAAGACTTCGGACTAAGCTGGAATGCAGCACTGGAAACAGGAGGAGTATTAGTAGGAGAAGAGATTAAACTGATTTCAGAAATTCAATTAATTAAACAATAAAATAACATATAAAATAACAAAAAGATGAAAAAGACAATTTTATCATTCGTAATAGGCTTATTCTCATTGACAGCTTCAGCTCAGAAACCAAGCCCGGCATTATTAAACCCAACCAACCACGCTTTGGTACTGATAGATCATGAGGGTCAGATGGCATTTGCAACGAAAAGCATTCCTACTGAGGTTTTAAGAAACAATGTGGCTTTAACAGCAGGGGCTTCTAAAATATTCAATGTTCCTACAGTGGTAACAACAGTAGCGGAAAAATCATTCAGCGGACCTGTTTTTACTGAAGTTTCAGAATTTTACCCTGGACCTTATATCGATCGTACAACGATGAATACCTGGGAAGATGTAAATGCTCATAAAGCTATTGTCGGAAAAGGTAAAAAGAAACTGGTTTTCGCAGGATTATGGACTAGTGTATGTATTGTAGGACCGGTACTTTCTGCAATTAATGAAGGATATGATGTATATGTAGTAACAGATGCTTCCGGAGATGTTTCTCAAGAAGCTCACGAGCAGGCAGTAACCCGTATGGTTCAGGCTGGTGCACATCCTATTACAGCTACTCAATATCTTTTAGAATTACAAAGAGACTGGGCTAGACAGGAAACTTACAAAGCAGTGACTGACTTAGTGAAAAAATACGGAGGAGCTTATGGAGTGGGGATTCAGTATGCCCACGATATGCTAAAACATTAATCAACCTAATCTAAAGGCAGGTAGATCTTCCTGCCTTTTAAAATTATATTATTATGAAATCATTAAATAAAGTGATTCTGTCATTGCTATTGTCTGGTGGAAGTGTATTATATGCGCAAAAAGCAGATCTTATCGTTACCAATGGGAAAATTACAACACTGGATGGAAAGAATGCTGAAGTTCAGGCCGTAGCTATTTCAGGAAATAAGATCTTACAGACCGGAACCAATGCACAGATTCTAAAACTTAAAAGCGGAAATACAAAAGTTATTGATGCGAAAGGAAATCGGGTTATTCCGGGATTATTTGACAGTCATCTCCATGTGATCCGGGGAGGAAGGTTTTATAATTCTGAATTACGTTGGGATGGAGTTACCTCATTGAAGAGAGCTTTACAGATGCTTAAAGAGCAGGCAGCCCGTACACCAAAAGGACAATGGATCCGCGTAGTGGGGGGATGGAACGAATACCAGTTTGAAGAAAAACGTCTTCCTACCCTTGAAGAAATAAATGAAGCTACAGGAGATGTTCCTACATTCATTTTGTATCTGTATGCAAAAGCATGGCTGAATAAAGCAGGTCTTAAACAACTCAATATTACGGCAGATACTCCTAATCCCAATCAGGGACTTATTGAAAAGGATAATGACGGAAACCCTACAGGACTTTTGGTAGCAGAACCCAATGCTTTCATTCTATATTCTACTTTATCTAAATTACCGGAATTTTCACATGATGAAAAAATAAATTCCACACTTCAGTATATGACGGAGCTAAACCGCTTAGGGGTTACTTCCGTGATGGACGCAGGTGGTGGTTTTCAAAATTTCCCGGATGATTACGGTATCACAGATGAGCTGAATAAGCAGGGAAAAATTACCGTTAGACTTCCTTATTATTTATTTGCACAGAAAAAGGGAACCGAAATGGCCGACTATACCAAATGGACAGGTATGGTGGAGATAGAGGATCACGGTCATAATGGACATAATGATGTGGACTACTATGTAAGTGGAGGAGGAGAAAATCTTGTTGCAGATGCTGCGGATTTTGAAAATTTCTTATTTCCACGTCCTGAGCTTCCTCCTACTATGGAAAAAAATATGAAGAATGTTCTGGAATTATTAGTGAAAAAACACTGGCCATTCCGTATTCATGCTACTTATAATGAAAGTATTTCCAGGGATCTTGATGTTATTGAAACTATCAATAAAGAAACTCCTCTGAACGGATTACCGTGGTTTTTCGATCACGCTGAAACAATAAGTGAAGAGAATATGAGACGTATCAAAGCCTTGGGCGGAGGAATTTCCGTTCAGCACAGAATGGCTTATCAGGGAGAAAGCTTTATTCACCGATATGGTAAAAAGCAGGCGCTGGCAGCACCTCCTGTTAAAAGAATGCTGGAGCTGGGCTTACCGGTAGGTCTGGGAACAGATGGTACCCGTGTAGCAAGCTATAACCCTTGGGTTGCATTGTACTGGATTACTTCCGGTAAAACCGTAGGGGGAACTCAGGTGATGGCGAAAGATAAGACCCTGGACAGAAAAACAGCACTGGAGGTTTTCACTTATGGAGGATTCGGTCTTATTAAAAACTATGATAAAGGAAAAATTCAGAAAGGATATTATGCAGACCTGGTGATCTTGGATAAAGATTATTTCAGTGTAGGAGAAGAGGATATCAAAAATATTACAGCGAAATTAACTATTGTAGACGGAAAGGTAGTATATGGAGATAATGAATACAGAACGGTGGCACCTGCTCCTTTAGAAGTTATTCCACAATGGTCTCCTGTAAAATATTTCGGAGGTTATCAGAAGAAATAATCCGAATTAAAAGAATTATAAATACCGGAAAAGGGTAGACGACGAATAAAAGAAAGCCTGGCAGACCTTTTCTAAACAGATGAATATGCAACACGCTTATCATTAATACGAAAGATACGATTCTAAAAACACACAAGATGAAAAATATTTTAAAAAGAGTAGTCAGCTCTCGACCTATTGGCAATAACCTTGACCTGATTATGCTTCTTTTCAGAGTGCTGCTTTCCGTAGAGCTTATCTATGCACACGGATTGAAAAAAATTGGAGTGGGAGTAGCTTCTGCTGAAATTGTTCCTAACCCGTTAGGACTTCCCGATGTATTGAACAGTTTTTTTGCAGATGCGGCCAATCTGGTCTTTCCGGTATTTGTAATTTTTGGATTTTTAACCAGACTCGCGGTGCTTCCTATATTGGCTGTAACTCTTACAGGGTATTTTGTACTGCATTTCCATGACAGTCCTTTAGTAAAAGATACTCCCTATATGTATAGCCTTTCTTATCTTCTGATTTTATTTTTAGGAGCAGGTAAATATTCTTTAGACAATATCATAAGAAAGAGAATTTAACAGAAGAGCTGATCTGTAATAGGAATTGCAGACTCCTGTAAACATTTATAAATTTTTTCAATAAAGTAGTTCCACAAAATGGAATGAAGATTGATCCCACCCTCAACTTAAATTAATAATGAAACGATTCTTACCTTATCTGTTTTTATTTTCCATAAATGTATTCTCGCAGGAGTTCCCCAGCTTTAAAGTGATGAGGTTTGATGAAGATTATTCATTCCTGAAGGACTCGACACGAAGTTTTTATGAATCTATAAAATATATCCCTCTTTCTGACCAGAAGAATATCTTTTTGTCATTGGGAGGAGAGGCGAGAGCCGAATTTTTAGATTTTAATAATGAAGATTGGGGCCGTAAGGGAATAGGCAGTAATCCATTTTTACTTCAACGGTATAATTTACATGCGGATTTACATATAGGAAAAAATGTCCGGATCTTCGGCCAGTTGCGAAGTGCTTGGGAGACCGGCCGTAAGGATGGTCCGCGACCTATTGATGAAGACCGTCTCAATGTACAGAATTTATTTATGGATGTTGATATCGTTAAAAATAAAACCAACAAACTTACCCTGAGGGCAGGAAGACAGGAAATGAACTATGGAAGCGGCAGGCTTATTTCCGTACGGGAAGGTCCGAACCTGAGACTTTATTTTGATGGGGTCAAGCTGATGTATAAAAGAGGAAACTTTAGTTCAGATGCTTTTATGATGGCGGATAGTAAAGTAGAGCCCAAAGCTTTTGACAATACATCTACCAAGAAGATCAACTTCTGGGGAAGTTATAACACCTTTATTTTTCCAAAGACCGGAAACCTGGAAGTGTATTATTTAGGTATTCATCGTGATAAAGCTTTTTTTGAAGAAAAAGTTTCAGATGAAAAAAGACACACAATGGGTACACGGTTCTGGAGAAATGGAGCAGGACTGATCTATAATATAGAAGCTGCCTATCAGTTTGGTAATTTTACCGGCGGTAGTATCAGTGCATGGACCGGATCCGTAGATGTAGGGTATCGCTTTGCAGGGATGAAAGGAAAACCGAGCATCAACCTTAAGAATGATTATATTTCGGGCGATCGTAACAAGCAGGATGGAAAATTGCAGACTTTTAATCCGCTCTATCCTAAAGGAGGCTACTTTGGCTTTAATCCGCAGGTAGGCCCTGTGAATCTTATCGATATACATCCTTATGCCAACTATAATATTACAGATAAAATTGTAGCTCAGGTAGACATTGTATTTAATTGGAGATATTCCGTCAATGATGGAGTTTATCGTCCCGGTGGTACTTTAAACCTGGCTTCTTCCAATTCTTCAAAAAGATATATAGGAACTGCCTTTTTTGGAGGAATTGATTATAATATAAACAAATTTTTAAGCTCAACGACGGTGATACAGTATTTTAAGACCGGAGCTTTTATTAATGATGTGATACCGGACCATAAAGATGGATTCTTTGTGAACACACGGCTGGTATTCAAATTTTAACCATTTAAATTTTATATTTATGAAAACTATACAGTTCAGAACAATAAAAAAATCATTGCTGGCCCTGGGATTTTCACTTATGGCAACAACAGCTTTTGCTCAGCAGACAACATCAGCACCTAATGCATCCGCAACACCTACAGCTATAGGAACTTCCAAAGTGTGGGGAACCGTGGACGGGATACAAATAATAGGATTGGTGCAGGGACCCTCTGCTGCGGAAGCTGAACTGCAGGTTGCCTGTGTATTTGAATATACGGAAGGGGATATTTTTGTGTCGCCACCTGCTTTGCCGGCAAAAGTTAATGGATTGGTACACCTGGATGAAGCCTTACATGGACACCTTACGGAAATTCGTAAGACCGGAAAGTTTAAAGGTCATACGTTGGAAACTTTTTTATTAGTTCCCCCTCCTAAATCATTAGGAGCCAAAAAGCTCTTATTGATAGGTTTGGGTAATCGTAAAGACTTTACTCCGGATCTTATGATCTCAGTAGGCGAAATTGCTGCACGTGAAGCACTAAAATTAGGAGTGAAGAATTTTGCTTTTGCCAGTGATTTGAAAGATGCAGGAATTGATTCTCCTACAGCATTGGTAGCAGGAAATGTTGCCAGAGGAATTATTAACGAATACCGGACTCAAAAGGTATTGAAAACTCAGAAATTAACCGAGTTTGCCCCGTTAAATAAAGTTTATCTGTTAGCAGGACCAGCTTTCTTTACCGTTGCGGGAGGAGGAATTTCTGAAGCATTGGCTCAATATAAGAATTAAGAGCATATTATATAAAAACTCCGGCGGGGAGGATCGAAGATCCTCCCCGCCGGAGTTTTATTAATAAAAAATATCTTGCTAATTGTTTTTCGATTTCTTATTCCAGTTCTTCAATAAATATCTTAACTGCTGAAGCAGTAGAAGGATTGGATTTGTCATTACTTAAAATGGCATTTATCCTGTATATTTTTTGAGAAGAAATAGCAGAAATAATATAAGAGGTCATATCATCATTACTCGGATTTAGCCCATCTGCATCCAATGTTACGTAAGTGTTGGCAGCTGCATTTCCTCTGCCGTATCCTCCCTGTCCTCCAGGAATCCCTGAACCGAATAACCATCTTGAAAATGAATAATTATTCTGAGTGGTAAATCTGAATTGAAAACGGGCACCGGATTGATAAGCATTTGGGGATGTCCCTGCATATCTTACACAAATAACCCCAATACAAGTCTCCGAATTGGTAGGAGTGGAAGCATTGATAGGTGAAGTTGTTTTAAGAGAGTATTTCAGAATTTTCTGATTGACGGGTAAAGTACTCTGTCCTAATAATGTTAATACCCAGGTTGCACCGCTGGTTGCCCCATTGCTTTTAAGCGCAGCAGAGAATCCTGCCGGTATAGTGATAGTAGCGAAATTAACGGAATGGTTATCGATGGTTTCAGATCCGTTTGCCTGTACGGTAACGGTGTTGCTTGGGCTTCCGTTTCTGATTTCATAAATACGTCCCCCGAAATTGGCGTTACCCGTTTGAGCCGCTGGTAATGTGATCGTAATGTCTGACGTTCCTTTGTAGTCCAGGTATTCATCGGTTGCCGTAGCGGTGTAATTTCCGGTAATTAATCTGTATTTTGTAGATAATGATCCGTTTACGGTTAAAGTGCTGCTAGGATTAGCTGTATTAATCCCTACTTGTGCTTTTAGGGTTGGAAATAACCCTACAGCACCTAATAAAAGAAAGGTAATAGTTTTCATCTTTGTTACGTTTGATGCTACAAAGGTAGGAATTTATTAATGCAAATCTTTATAATTATGAGATATATAGATAAAGCCTATTGTAATATTTATATAGGACTATAATATTAAATATAATTTATAATTTGGTGATTATTCTTTAAATTATGTTTATAGTTATGATCATTAAATAGGGGCTAGAAAGTAATCCTCTTATAAATTGAAAACGGAAGGACACTTATCCTTCCGCTTTCTTAAACATATTATAGTATAATGGATTGATTTATTAAAATGTTTTCTAATATTCTGTTTATTCTAATTCTTCAATGAATATTTTGACTGCAGAAGTAGTTGAGGGATTAGATTTATCGCTGGTTAATATAGCATTCACCCGATAGATCTTTTGAGAGGAAATAGCAGAAATAATATAAGAGGTCATATCATCAAAACTAGGATTGAGCCCGTCCGCATCTAATGTAATATAAGTATTGGTTGCTGCATTTCCTCTTCCATATCCACCTATGCCTGAAGTGGCTCCGGTTCCTCCGCCAAATAACCATCTTGAAAATGAATAATTGTTCTGGGTAGTAAATTAAATTGAAAACGAGCTCCGGATTGATAAGCATTCGGTGATGTCCCTGCATATCTCACGCAAATTACCCCGATGCACGTTTCCGAATTAGTAGGAGTAGAAGCATTGATCGGGCTGGTGGTTTGAAGTGAATATTTCAAAGTTTTTTCATTAGTAGGAATAGTACTCTGTCCTAATAAAGTGAGGATCCAGGTGGAACCGCTGGTTGCTCCGTTACTTTTAAAAATCGCGGAAAAGCCTGCGGGTATGGTAATGGAGCTGGGATTGGAAGAGTGATTGTCTATGGTCTCGCTTCCGTTAGCTTGAACAGTAACTGTATTACCGGGGCTTCCATTTCGGATTTCATAAATACGCCCTTCAAAATTTTCGTTTCCTGATTGAGCTGCAGGCAAGGTAATGGTAATATCCGAGGTTCCTTTATAGTCAAGATACTCATCGGTTGCTGTCGCAGTATCACTTCCGGTGAGTAAGCGATACTTGGTAGAAAATGATCCGTTTACCGTTAAGGTACTTCCTGGATTCTCTGTATTAATCCCTACCTGTCCTTTTAAGGTAAATGAAAATCCCGCTAAAAAGCATACTAAAAAAGTTGTTCTTTTCATATAAATAGATTTTATGTATTGCAAATATATAGAAAATAAATTATATATTATTAATAAAAATAAACATTTATAAATATGAATTATATTATATTATTTAATTTATGTTATATCATTGTATGATTTTTATCCTTTTATTTTTTAAAAATGTATTTTCTTATTTTGAGATATTAAGCTACTGTAGCTTGTTAGGGAGAAATGAACGTAAAACTGATATATAATTAAAATGAAGAATGTTATTAAGTAAAATAACTTCTTATTTACTGTTATTTTATTTAATAGTGATTATCCTATGATTATCGGTAGATTTTATTTTGTGTTTTTGATAGGCCTAAAAAGGAACTGTTTTACTAAATTTGATATAGGTTTTTTTATAACAAGAGGTATATTTTATAAAGGATATCGTTGGAAAATAGAATGGAGAAGATATTAAACAAAAAAACCGTAAACAATATTATTGTTTACGGTTTAAGTGAGCGCGAAAGGATTCGAACCTTTGACCGTCTGCTTAGAAGGCAGATGCTCTATCCAGCTGAGCTACGCACCCTTGTAATTGATTTTCGCTTAGTTTCTAAGCTTTTAAAGTCGGGGCGGCAGGATTCGAACCTGCGACCTCCTGGTCCCAAACCAGGCGCGATGACCGGACTACGCTACGCCCCGAATTATTAATATATTTGCTGCGGAGGGTATGAGATTCGAACTCATGCGACCATAGGCCGACAGTTTAGCAAACTGCTCCGTTAACCACTCCGGCAACCCTCCTTTTTATCGTTATTCTTTAATGATCGTTGTTCCGTTATTGCGAGTGCAAATATAGAACAGATTTCTTTATTTACCAAATATTTTTCCCGAAAATTTTGTGTATTTTTGAAGTAATAAAAGACAAAAAAAGTAAACTAATGCGTAAGACATTATATATCATCGGATTAAGCACCTTTGTTTTTTCTTGTACACCACAAAAAAATGTGAAAAAAAATGTAAGCAAGACAAAACCCCCAGTATCACAGCCTAAACAGGTAGTTAAGCAACCTTCACAAGAAAAGCCTAAACCACAAATTACCAACGAACGTGGCATAGAATTTTTTACTACTAATATAGCAGATGTTACAAAAAATGATAATACGGCCAGCTACGGCTCTATTGTTTCGGCAAAACCCAGAGGCTACAAAGTCGTAAAGACCTATTTCCCCGCGATTGCACAGAATTTCAGACAAAAATACCTGATCCTGCATTACACGGCTTTGTTGGATGATAAATCCGTGACAGTACTTACTCAGCAATCTGTAAGTTCCCATTATTTGGTAAACAACCTGGGAGATAATGATATCTATCAATTAGTGGATGAAAATAAAAGAGCATATCACGCTGGGATAAGCTCATGGAGAAATGATAAAAATCTTAATGATACTTCAATAGGAATAGAAATCGTAAATACCGGATATAGTACGGATGCAACCGGAAAAAGAGTATTTGCTCCCTTCAGTGATGATCAGGTGAGAAAAGTAGCTGCCTTAGCCAAAGATATTGTTACAAGATATCAGATTCCTCCGACCAATGTGCTGGGACATGCTGATATTGCTCCCACCAGAAAGCAGGATCCGGGACCTATGTTCCCATGGAAGAAACTTTATGATGAATATCAGATAGGAATGTGGTATGATGAAGCCACAAAACAGAATTTCTATAATATAGCTTTAACGGATTTTTCTACCCGCTATAATGAGCCTTCCTTTATATATCTCGTACAGACGGAACTGCAGAAGTTCGGATATGGAATACAGCCGAGCGGAACCTGGGATGATGCTACCAAAAAAACAATTGAAGCACTTCAGTACCATTTCCGTCCCCAGAATTTTGACGGAATTATGGACGCCGAAACCTGGGCAATACTCCAGTCTCTCAATCAAAAATATCCTGCAAAATAAATCATAAAGCGCATCAATCCTGATGCGCTTTTGTTATATCTTTGTGTTGTTAAAAATAAACAAAAACACTTAAATTATCTGTAATGGAAAATTTCAGGCAAGAAAGCGATTTATTAGGTGAATTGAATGTTCCTATGGATGCTTACTATGGGGTTCAGACACAAAGAGCAATTGATAACTTCAAAATTTCAGGTCAGCTGCTGTCCTCATATCCCAATTTTATAAAAGGAATAGCTTTTGTAAAGAAGGCTGCTTCAAAAACCAATTATGAATTAGGATTACTGGATGAAAATTTATATTTTAAAATAGCAGAAGCTTGTGATGAAATTATTGGCGGAAAGTATCATGATCAGTTTCCGGTAGATATGATCCAGGGAGGTGCGGGAACTTCCGTGAATATGAATGCGAATGAAGTGATCGCTAATATTGTACTCGAAAAATTAGGAAAAAATAAAGGAGAATATGAATTCTGTTCTCCGAATGACCATATCAACCTTTCTCAGTCTACCAACGATGCCTATCCTACATCCATAAAAATGGCATTGTTACATATGAATGACATCCTGGTAGAAAAGCTGGAAAAAATTGTAGAAGCTTTCCGTGAAAAAGGAAGAGAGTTCCATGATGTTATTAAAATGGGAAGAACCCAGCTTCAGGATGCGGTGCCTATGACCATGGGGCAGGAGTTCGAAGCCTTTGCAGCCACACTGGAAGAAGATATTTCAAAACTGAATAATAATGCCAGCCTCTTTGTAGAAGTAAATATGGGAGCTACAGCAATTGGGACAGGATTAAATGCCCCCGTAGGCTATGCCACTCTTTGTGCTAAAAATCTGGCTCAGCTTACAGGATATCCAATCGTATCGGCTCCGGACCTGGTAGAAGCTACACCTGATACCGGTTCTTACGTTATCTATTCTTCAGCTATGAAACGTCTGGCGTTAAAACTGTCTAAAATATGCAATGATCTGAGATTGTTGTCTTCAGGGCCGAGAGCAGGGCTGTTTGAAATTAATTTACCACCTATGCAGCCAGGATCTTCCATTATGCCCGGAAAAGTAAATCCGGTAATTCCGGAAGTGGTCAATCAGGTTTGTTTTAAAATCATCGGTAACGACCTTACCGTAACCTTTGCTGCGGAAGCCGGACAGTTACAGCTCAATGTAATGGAACCCGTACTTTCCCATGCGATCATGGAAAATATCAACTTCCTTTGTAATGCCCTTGATACCCTTCGTGAAAAATGTGTCGTGGGAATTACTGCCAATAAAGAAGTATGCCTGAATATGGTAAAGCACAGTATCGGTATCGTTACCGCTCTCAATCCATACATAGGATATAAGCAATCGACAAAAATTGCAAAAGAAGCACTGGAAACCGGAAAGAGTGTTTATAACTTAGTATTGGAAAAAGGAATTCTTTCCCAGGAAAAACTGGATGAGATCCTCGATCCTAAAAATATGCTTAAACCTCATAATAAATAATATAAGAAACCTGACTGTATAATACAGACAGGTTTCTCTGCCAATCCAACTTTAAATAAATACGTGAGATTTTTAATTATCATTCCTGCACATAACGAAGAAGAGCATTTGGGCTTTACATTAGAATCTTTAGCAGCACAAACTTATAAGGATTTTAAAGTAATGGTCGTAAATGACGGTTCCACGGACAATACGTCGGGAGTGATCCGGGGATATAAGGATAAAGACTCACGCTTTGAATCCATCACCTTACAGAAATCGGCACATCAGCCCGGTTCAAAAGTCGTAAATGCTTTCAAAAGAGGGCTTGAAGTTACCCAAACGGATGGTGCTGAGATCATTTGTAAATTTGATGCAGATATTATTTTGCCGGAAAACTATCTTGAAACCGTAGCCCTTGCCTTTAAGGAAAATCCTGAATACGGACTGGTAGGCGGCTTATTATATATTGAAACGCAAACGGGAGAGTGGGTGTACGAAGGAAACTCCAATAAAAGCCATGTGAGAGGGCCGATGAAAGCTTACCGGAAAGAATGTTTTCTGGAAATGGGCGGATTGAGAGAAACCCTCGGTTGGGATAATATAGATTCTGTTATTCTTGAGCATTTGGGCTGGAAAGAAGTGGTTTTACCTGATCTGCATGTAAAACTTATTAAAGTTAAAGGAAAAGATTATACCGTAAAACAATCCGATTATTACGGAAGATATTTTTATTTTTTAGGACTTAACAGGTTTTTAGCTTATATAGCTTCTATGAAAGAAGCTTCAAAAAGTAAATCTGTTTCTTTTTTCTTTCAGATCATTAGTACCTATGAAAAATGCAGATCTGCAAAGCTGGAACTGAAAGTGAGCAAAGAAGAGCAAAAAGTGATCAATAACCGGAGATGGGCCATGTTAAAAAAGAAATGGCTGAAAATTTGAAAATTTTATTTTGAAGAAGATTGCCTATATAGAACTCGATACACACGCTGAAATTGCTCAGAACTTCATAGAAGTGATGAAAGGTTCGGAAGTATTTTCAGTAGACTGTTATTTTTCAAAAAAAATTAAGGACCAGGTGAAAGAAGAAGAAAACGTAAGGTTGTCTGACAGTTCCATGATCCTGGACCAGCTGAAAAATCAACAATATGATTTGATTATTATTGGAACCGTTCACCGTTATTTCAATACTTTTTCAGCAATTGCTTCTAAATATAACACGGCAGTAATTGTTCATAATCTTAATTTTATGGGGACTTCCGGTTTGAGCCTTATGAAAAATATTTTCAAAGAAGATGTGGTTTACCGGCTCAAATTATGGTGGAAAGAAGGATTGTATTATGCTTCCAGTATCTATAAAAAAACAAAAAGCCGTCTGGTGCTGGATCAGGAACTTAGCTCTCCTGAACTGATCCATTTACCGCTTTTTTATACCAAACCGTCTGAAAAGGAAATTAATTCCCATTTGGTCGTCGGGATTCCGGGAGGAGTTTCACAGAAAAGAAGAGATTATCATCATGTATTTAATACCATAAAAAAGCTTGCTCCGTCACAAACCATTGAATTTATATTGCTGGGAAAAGCAAAAGGAGAGGAGCTGGAGGAAATAAGTAATCTTTGTGAAGAATTGCCACCCCCTGTCAAAATTCAGTATTTCACGGAGAGGGTTTCCCCTGAAGATTTTGATCAGCTGATGAGTAAAACGGATGTTTTATGGTGTCCTATCCAGCAGCAGACAGAGTTTTTCAGCCAGAAAGAACTCTATGGAAAAACAAAAATGACAGGAAATATAGGTGATGCCATTAAATATGGTAAACCTGCGGTTTTTCCTTCCGGTTATTCCTCAAACCTTGGTTTTATATTTCCCGAACAGCCGGATATACTAAAACAGTTTCAGGAGCTTAAGGAAAATAATTTTGATTTTCATGCGGACTATGCAAAAGAGAAAGTCCGTGAGCAGGCAGAAAAAGTCCTGCTTAAGCTGATACTTACTTAAACTTTAAAACACTTTTAATAAAATCCATATTCAGGTAGTTTTCTACCGGAAATATTTTCGTGAAGTAATTTCCTATAAAAATCAGGATCAGTACTACGGACGGCTTATACACCAGGTTTAAAAAGTTATTATTAAAATTAGGCAATACAATGGCCACGGTAATAGCCAGCGTACAGATGATGGAGACAAAAATCATTTCAATCGTTAAAGGAGAAACTTTAAACATGATATAATTGAAAATGATCTTGATAACATTATAAGTGATAAGTGAAATGGCAGTAGATAAAGCAATTCCAATGAGTTTTAACTCTGTATTTTTAATGAAATAATAATTCAGTCCTATGGTAAGTCCGGCCAGCAACAGCATGACTAGGATATTGAAACGGTAATATTTTGAAAGTGAAATGATATTTCCGTTAAATCCTGTCGCCAGATCTATCAGTACGGCAGAACCCCAGATCCAGACTACCGGTTCGTATTCCCGGAGCATTACTCCGTTTTTAGGCATAAATTCCGTCAGGTAAGGGAAGCCTACCATAATACAGGAAAATAAAACAGCTCCCAGGAAGTAGAGGGATAAGGAAGTTTTTTTATGGAACCTGTCCAGTTCCTCCATATCTCCGGCAGCTAATGTTTTATTGATAATAGGGGCGGAGATATTGAACAGCCCAAGTTGAGGAATAGAAATCAAAGAAATCAAAGCATAAAGAACCGAATAGATTCCCACCTCTTCCATTCCCATAAATTCCCCGATCATAAAGCTGTTGATCGCTAAATAATTCCCGAAGGTTCCAAGGAAACCAAAAAAGCTGTAATTAAAGAAGTCTTTCCAGAACCCGTCTTTTTTGAAATAATCCGTGCTAAAATCCAGTTGTATCTTATCAAGCTTATTCGCGTAATATACATACCCGAAGAGCATTAATGCAAACATTCCGAAGAAAAAAGCAAAAGCAATTTTTTGGGATAAAGCAAAATAAAAAAATAAGCAGAAAGCCCCCAGGTTGGCTATTTTAGGAAAGAGATTGTCAAACACATTGGCCACGACAATTCTTTTATAATTGGAAGTATATTTATTGAATATGGTGCATAAGGAAAGAGTTAAGATCAGTGGCAGGATCATCTCCTTGATCTTCCAGGCCTCCGTATTTCTGAACTTAGGATATAAATAGGGAAGGATAAAAAATACAGCACAGAAAATTAAGAAGTTGATAAATACAGCCAGTAAAGAAAGGGAAAGCATATTTTGCTGTTTACCGTCTTTTTCGGTGGTATGAAAAAACTTCACATTAGAATAGGAAATGCCTAATACCACAAAAGGAACAAGCATTTCTGCAGTAGGAAGGATGTAGCGTAATTTACCGTAAAACTCAAAGTCATTCGGAAAAATGAATATAGCCGAAACGGTACCCAGCAAAAAGCCGATATATCCTATAATCGAGTATTTAAATCCTTGCCTTGCTACTACACTCATAATGTTGTCTCAATATTGTTAGGAATAAAAATAATATTGTTAATATAAGCTGTTTTATTTTTTTCATCATCGGCATTGGCCAGAATGATTTCTTCGGTCAGTTTTTCAAGCTTAAAAAGACTTCTGTTAAGATAATGACTCTTGTAACCCCATGATTCCACTTCAGCAATTTCCGTCCAGATAGGCTTTTCATGATGACGCTGCTCCATCTCTACCATCAGGGTAGGGTAGAACTTCCGAATGGTTTTCTGAGCACCTCTCAGTGTTTTCATTTCGTTTCCTTCTACATCGATCTTAATGAAATCCAGCCTTTTTAGATTTTCTTCCATGATCCATTCATCAAGGGATATTACTTCTACCTTTTCCGTATAGCTTTTTTCCTCACCTTTTTCTTTGTAGGACGTATTTAAAGTACCTCTGGAAGCAACTTTTTTTCCATTGATGATAGGCACTTTAAACTCTGCAGTCGTCTTTTCATCCGAAAGTGCAGAAGAAAAAATCCGCATGGACGGGAATAATCTTTTTAGGCGGGTGAAAAGTTTTTTGTTTGGCTCAAACCCATAAATATTTTTCGGGTTCAGCTTATCCTCAAACTGGTAGAGAAAAGTTCCGACATTGGCACCAATATCAAAGATCACAGCATCAGGAGACAGGTATTCCTTGATCCAGACTAATTCCGGCTCTACATTGCGCTTCGAAAAATTATCCTTACTCAGATTATTTAAGCTTTTAAAATATCTTTTCTTATAAAAATCCGGACTTATGTATTGTAATTGTTCTGCAATTCTTTGGTATAAAGACATCCTTAATTTTTTGTCGGGCAACAAAGATAAGTAAAAATGTTAAACAAATGTTAAAAGTTATGAATTATAATTCATTGAATTTCAGAAGTTAATATGGACTGTTTATTTTAAAATCCTGAACGTTAGGATTATAAGAAAGGGGCGTTTAAAAAATCGTTAAGAGGTTTCATCACTTGATAGATTGCAGCCATTTTCCCGGCAGCCTTAGGATTCATCACCTCCTCATCACTTAGATAATGAATAACAATGAAGTTTTTAAGCTTTAAATAATCTCCCATAGTGTCCTCTTTCTCAAATCCCTGGGGAACTTTTACCAGCTTGCTTTCCTGATCGAGTTCCGGAAAATATTTTTTAAAATCCTTCTGATTGATTATTTTTAAAAATTCATCTCCGTATAAGGAAATTTCCTTTCTGATTTCCTTCAGCACAGAAGGTTCCGGCATATAAATCCCGCCGGCTATAAAAGATTTTTTGGGTTCCAGATGGAGATAATATCCGCCTTTCTGGCTCCCTTTACCCATTCCCAGAGAAGATCCGAAATTGGTTTTATAAGGAGATTTATCCTTTGAAAACCGCGTATCACGGTAGATTCTGAACAACGATTTTTTAGCATCTATTTTTAAAAGCTCAGGGTCAAATTCTCCCATTTCCTTAATGAGATCCTCCAAAAAACTGATGACATTTTCCTGAGATTGGATATACAGTTCTTTATGAGCATTAAACCATTCCCTATTGTTGTTTTTGCTTAGTTTTTTTAGAAAGTCAAAAGTGGAAGAGGAAATCGTTGCAGCCATAATTCATTATTTTAAATCAAAAATAATAAAACTATAGAGATTTTAAAAGCTAAACCTTTAATAAGTCTTGTAAGAAGAATAATTTTCAAGCAGGATATAAAATAATTTTCATCCAATTAAAAAAAATAATGCTTGTTATATTTACATTGGGAGCGGTTTTTTTTTATAGTAATCTTTTCGGAAAACGGAAAAGTATTAAAGGATTCTGAAATTAGAATTGTTTATTTAACCATTTATTCAAAAACAAATCAAATAATAATTGTATCTTTGCAAAAATTTAGAATATTTAATGAATTTATTTACGGAAACCAATTTAAGTCCTGAAATTCTTAAGGCGGTTGGCGAATTGGGCTATGAAAGCCCTACAGAAATCCAAAAACAGACTATCCCTTTTATTCTTTCAGATATACGCGATCTTATCGCACTTGCGCAGACTGGGACAGGCAAAACTGCAGCGTTTTCGCTTCCGATTTTGGATATGATTGACGATACGAGTCGCAAAATCCAACTATTGGTGCTTTGTCCGACACGAGAATTATGCCTTCAGATTGCGAAGGACATAAAGAACTATTCCAAGTATATGCAGAATATTAAAACTACGGCAGTATACGGTGGAAGCAGTATTGTAGAGCAAATGCGCTCTTTAAAGGATAAACCGCAGATCATTGTGGGAACTCCCGGAAGAGTAATTGATTTGATTAACAGAAAAGCACTGGATTTTTCTGCTATTCACTGGTTGGTATTGGATGAAGCGGATGAAATGCTTTCCATGGGATTCAAAGATGAACTGGAAACTATTTTAAGCGAAACTCCTGAAACCAAGCAGACTTTTTTATTCTCTGCAACGATGAATAAAGAAGTGGAAAGAATTTCCAGAAACTACCTTACCAAGCCTCACAGAATTTCTGTAGGTTCCATCAATGAGGTGAAAAAGAACATTACCCACGAATATTATGTAGTAGGTTACCGTCAGAAAAAAGAAGCTTTAAAGCGTCTTATCGATGCCAATCCTAATCAGTATTCCATCATTTTCTGCAGAACCAGAATGGAAACTCAGGAAGTAGCGGACTTTTTAATGCAGAACGGTTATGCAGCGGATGCCCTTCACGGAGATCTTTCTCAGGCGCAGAGAGATACGGTAATGAAAAAATTCAGGCTTAAGAATATTGACATTCTTGTGGCTACCGATGTGGCAGCGAGAGGGCTGGATGTAAATTCCCTTACTCACGTGATCCATTATTCATTACCTGATGATCCTGAAGTATTCGTACACCGAAGCGGAAGAACCGGAAGAGCAGGAAAAGACGGGGTTTCCATGGCACTTATCAAGCCGGAAGAAAGTAGAAAATTGAAGCAGATAAAAGCGGCTACAAAAATTGAAATCCACGAAAAGAAAGTTCCTACTGGAGAAGAAATCGTAAAAGCACAGGTAGGAGGAGTTTTTGAAACCCTTTTTGCCGAGCATGAAGACTATTTTGATTTTGATGATTCCTTAATTCCGGATCTCACTAATTTCTCAAAAGAAGAGTTGGTACACCGCCTGTTACAGGTTCAGTTGAAAGACCTTGCCTTATATTACAGAGATCATCAGGATCTGGCGGATCAGAAGCTGGGAAGAGACGATGACTCTTCAAGAAGAGACAGAAGAGACCGAGACAGAGGAAGAGATCGTGATAGAGGAGACCGAAGAGAAAGAGGAGGAAAGCCAAGAAGAAAGAACGAAAATATGGTCAGATTTTTCTTTAATTTAGGGAAAAAAGATCAGTTGAAAAAACTAGATGTTCTGGATATCATTAATAAAGCTACCGCTGGAAAAAGCAAAAAAAGAGCGGAGATTGGTGATATTGAAATTTTGGAGAAATTCTCCTTCTTTGAAGTGGAGAAATCATTTAAAACCGATCTTTTAAGCAATATTTCTGCAATGAAATTTAAAGGAAAAGATATGAGAGCTGAAGTGGCAAACTAAAGCTTTTCAATTACAATTACAGCCGGCTCAATGCCGGCTTTTTTAATTTTATGATAAATATTAATTCAATATTAACAAAACTTAATGTTAGATGCTTTTAGGTAAAAGCCTTTTTTAAGAAATTTGCAGTCGAATTATAAAAACTTAAAAATGGGAATTGGTAATATTTTCCACGCTTTTCAACCAAAGGATAAAATATTCTTCGTGCTGTTTGAAAAAGTTACAGATAACTTGGTGGCGATGTCAGAAGAATTCAACACCGGGATCAAAGATTTTGATTTAAATGATGATTCCATGCTCAAGAAAATGAGCGACTATGAACACAAAAATGACGAGCTTACGCATGAGATTTTTGTAGAATTGGGAAAAAACTTTATTACTCCTTTCGATCGTGAAGATATCCATACCCTGGCAACAGGTTTAGATGATATTGCAGATTATATCTATGCATCGGCAAAATATATTTTCTTATATAAATCTCCGAAAGTAAAAGCTTACGCAGATTTTTCACTCCTTATTCACAAAGCATGTATTGAAATTCAGAATGCGATGAAAAACCTGAAAGGGTTCAAAAATATGGAGCAGGTAAAAGAAGCCTGTATTAAAGTAAACTCCATTGAAAATATTGCAGATGATCTTTTGTCCAACTCTATGGTAGAATTGTTTGAAACCACAGACGCGATTAATATCATCAAAGTATCCTCTGTACTTAACTATCTTGAAGTAGTAACCGATAAAGCGGAAGATGTTGCCAATACTATTGAGAACATCATGATTAAATACGCCTAAACAAATAATAACAATGGAATTTCCGATTTTACTTACAGTTATTATTGCATTAGCTTTAATCTTCGACTATATCAATGGTTTCCATGATGCAGCCAATTCAATTGCAACCATTGTTTCTACCAAAGTTTTAACACCTTTTCAGGCTGTACTTTGGGCAGCCCTTTGGAACTTTGCCGCTTTCTTTATTGCCGCGTATGTTATCGGTGAATTTAAAATTGGTAATACCATTGCCAAGACCGTTAATGAGAACTTTATTACCCTGGAAGTAATCTTTTCAGGACTTATAGCAGCTATTGCATGGAATCTTCTTACATGGTGGTTCGGTATACCTTCCTCATCATCCCATACCCTGATTGGCGGGTTTTTAGGAGCAGCGCTTATGCATGCTTTTATAATGGATTATCATGATGTGATAGCAGCACAGCCTCATTTAGGATTTTTTGAAACCATAAAAGAAGCGTTTCATCAGGTAACTACCCAAAGCGTTGTTAAATTTGATAAAGTAATTCCTATTTTTCTCTTTATCTTTTTGGCACCGGTGATAGGGATGCTGATATCCATTATCATTACCTTGATTATTGTTCATTTATATAAAAGATCGAATCCTCATAAAGCTGATAAGTCATTTAAAAGATTGCAGCTCGCTTCATCCGCTTTGTTCAGTTTGGGACACGGTTTGAATGATGCTCAGAAGGTAATGGGGATCATTGGAGCCGCGTTGATCTATTATCACGTGAATATGCTTCAGGATCCTGTTTATTTAAATATCCAACCGGCATCCCGTTTTGATTATTTTGCAGAACATTATCTGTGGGTACCTTTAGTTTCCTTTATTGCGATTGCTTTAGGGACCATGAGCGGGGGATGGAAGATTATTAAAACAATGGGAACCAAGATCACCAAAGTAACACCGCTGGAAGGAGTAAGTGCCGAAACAGCAGGAGCAATTACCCTCTTTATTACGGACCACTTTGGAATCCCTGTATCCACTACGCATACCATTACGGGATCTATCATTGGAGTAGGATTAACGAAAAGAGTCTCTGCCGTAAGATGGGGAATCACCGTAAGCTTATTATGGGCCTGGATTTTAACCATTCCGATTTCTGCCCTTGTAGCGGGAGTAACATATTTATTAGTAACTTTTCTTTCGTAATTAATAAATTATAAATAACCTCAAACTTTGTCTTAAAAGGCAAAGTTTTTTATTTTTATAAAGCCTTTAAAAATCGTATTTTTGTTGAAATAATAAGATTGTATGGAATTTTTAGACAGATACCAGCAGATTGTTGCGGATGCTATTGCTAAATATACTTTTAAAGATAAGCCGGCGGAATTATATGAGCCCATGAACTACATCATCTCTCATGGCGGAAAACGTCTTCGCCCGATTATGGTGCTGATGGCTTGTGAGATGTTTGGCGGTGATCTGCAAAAAGCAATTAAGCCTGCATTGGCTATCGAGTTTTTCCATAACTTTACTCTGATCCATGATGATATAATGGATGAAGCTCCCTTAAGAAGAAATAAGCCTACTATCCATACGTTACACGGGATCAATGTAGGAATTCTTTCAGGGGACGGACTCATGCTGAAAGCCTATAAATTCTTTGAGGATCTTGAGCCTGAAATATTCAAGGCATGTATCAGAATATTTACCCATACCGGATTATTATTATGTGAAGGGCAGCAGTATGATATTAATTTTGAAACGCAGGAGAATGTGACCTTCGACGATTATATCCGGATGATTACTTACAAAACGGGTGTTTTAAGCGCTTCCTCTTTTGAGATTGGAGCAATGATCGCCAAAGCGGATTTTAAAGATGCCAAATCCATATTCAATTTCGGAAAACATATCGGAATAGCCTTCCAGATTATGGACGATTACCTGGATGTATTTGGAGATCAGGCCCAGTTTGGTAAAAAACATGCAGGGGATATCTATGAAAATAAAAAAACCGTTCTTTATTTAATGGCCAGAGAGCATGCCACAGAAGAAGAAAGAAAAGAACTCGATTACTGGTATAATAAAAAGACTGATAATATCGATAAAGTATACGGTGTAGAAAAGATTTTCAGAAGGACAAAAGTAGATGAAAAAGCATTGCGTCTTATTGAAAAGCACAATGAGATCGGGCAAAGCTATCTTAATAAAATAGATGTCCCGGATGAAAAGAAAAAACCATTTATAGAACTGGCTAATTATTTGCTGAGAAGAGAAAGCTAACATTAAAATAATAGATAATCTGATGGAGTAATCGTCAGATTATCTCTTTTATACAATGAAATTCAGGACCGAAGTTGATATCAAAGAATCCGGACAAAAGATAGATATTGAAGATAAGATATTTTCAATAGGATCTTGTTTTGCCACGGAGATGTCGGAACTTTTTCAGCAGGGGCAACTTCAGACCGTCAATAACCCTTTTGGTACCATCTTTAATCCCTATTCCATTAATAATGCAGTAAAGAGACTGCATGATTCAGAATTTTATAATGAAGATGATCTGGTCACCTATAATGAAGAGTTTATTTCTTTAGACCATCATTCCAGCTTTAATACGAGATATATTCATAAAACGCTGGAAAAGATTAATGATAAAATAGAAGAGGGCAATCTTTTCCTGCAAAGTGCCGGCTGGATCATTATTACATACGGAACCTCTTTTATCTATGAGTTTACGCCGAAAAGCAGGCTGGTAGCCAATTGTCATAAAATTCCTCAGAAGTTTTTTGAAAAAAGACTTCTTACCCATACGGAACTGGTAGATTCCATTTATAACACTATTCTGAACCTTAAAGATATTTGTGTAGATGATGTTCAGATTTTATTCACTGTTTCACCGGTTCGTCATACAAAAGACGGAATGGTTGAAAATCAGCTCAGTAAATCCAAGCTGATCGCAGCTGTACATGAATGCATCTCAGTCTTTGAAAACTGTCATTATTTGCCTATTTATGAAATTTTGATGGATGATCTCCGGGATTACCGTTTTTATAAAGAAGATCTGATCCATCCGAGCTCTCAGGCGGTACAATACATATTTGAGAAATTTGGAACCGCTTATTTTTCTGAAGAGGCTAAAGATTTTATAGAAGAAAATTTTAAAATTAATAAAGCACTCGAGCATAAGACAAAGGATGAAAAAGATCCGAAATATCTGGAGTTCAGAGAAAAACTGGATAAAAGAATTGAAATTCAGCAAAGCAAGGTAAAACATAAAATATTTCAGGTTTCAAATGATTGACTTTACAGGTATTGATTATTTGAAGAGCGGGAACGAAAGGCAGAAAAAAGCGTATAATACTATTTCAAAATACCGGATATTTGAGAAGCTGCATAAGTTTTCTCCTGTTTTAGCCGGAACAATTCCCCTGGAAATAGATGTCCCCGGAAGTGATCTCGATATCATCTGTGAAATTAAAAATGAAGAAGACTTCCTAAACGCCCTTTATTCTCTTTTACCGGAAAATATTAATTTTACAATAGAAAAGGAAGTGATAGGAGATCAGGAATGTACTATTATGAATACAGTTTTAGATCATTTTCCTATTGAGATTTTCGGACAGAGGAAACCTTCCACAGAGCAGAATGCATACCGGCATATGATGGCCGAGTATACTATTTTAAAAGAAAGGGGAGAGGATTTTAAACAAAAAATAATAGAATTAAAGAAAAAAGGAATTAAAACAGAACCTGCATTTGGGATATTGCTTCATTTAGAAGATCCATATGAAGACCTGTTAAAAATGTAAAAATATGATTGATACCCATACCCATCTATATTCCGAGGAGTTTAACGAAGACAGGAAAGAGATGATACAGAGAGCTCTGGATAAAGGAGTAACAGAATTTTATCTTCCGGCGATAGATTCAGGTTCCCATGAGGCTATGCTTCAGCTGGAAGGTGAATATCCGGGACAGGTATTTTCCATGATGGGATTACACCCTTGCTATGTAAAACCGGAAACCTGGGAAAGAGAACTTGAAACGGTAAAAAAATATCTTGATCAGAGGGCTTTTCCCGCAATCGGAGAAATAGGAATTGACCTTTATTGGGATAAAACGACCTTGGATATACAAGTGAAAGCTTTTGAACAGCAAATCGACTGGGCTATTGAAAAAGACCTTTCGATTGTTATCCATACCCGTGAAAGTTTTGATGAAACCTTTGAAGTGTTGGAAAAAAAGAAACATCCCAAGCTTAGGGGAATATTCCATTGTTTTTCCGGTAACCTTGAACAGGCCCGACATGCCATTGATTTAAACTTTATTTTAGGCATCGGGGGAGTAGTCACTTTTAAAAATGGAAAAATAGACCAGTTTCTGCATGAAATTCCTTTAGAAAAGATCGTATTGGAAACGGATTCTCCTTATTTAGCACCGGTTCCTTACAGAGGAAAGAGAAATGAAAGTTCTTATCTGGATCTGGTGGTTGGAAAGCTTGTCAATATTTATAATAAAGATTTTTCAGAGATCGACAGGATCACTACCGAAAATGCCAGGAAATTATTTGTAGAAATATAAAAGAAAAGCCTTCTAAGAAGGCTTTATTTTTTTCGGGTAAAATTTTTGTTTTTAGGTTTTTTATAACCGACATCTTTTCTGGTAGCCGGTTTCGGTTTTTCATTTCCTGCGGCTACGGGCTTATTATTGGAATCCCTTTTCTGGGCTACAAGATTATTAGGATGGAACGGATGATCTTTAATAACAGGAATTTTCATTCCGATAAGCTTTTCCGTATTTTTTAAATTATTAAGGTCAAGTCCGTCCACAAATGAAAGGGATGTTCCTTCCGCACCTGCTCTTCCGGTTCTTCCGATCCGGTGAACATAGGTTTCGGAAACGTCGGAAAGTTCAAAATTGATCACAAATTTAAGCTCATCAATA
This sequence comes from Chryseobacterium sp. CT-SW4, assembly GCF_048572715.1. Taxonomy (GTDB): domain Bacteria; phylum Bacteroidota; class Bacteroidia; order Flavobacteriales; family Weeksellaceae; genus Chryseobacterium. Next base: position 2,609,593 of record NZ_CP183840.1, on the reverse strand, counting down.
TCAATTCCTCTCGCTGCAATATCAGTAGCTACCAATACCCTTGTTTTACCGGACTTGAAATTATTTAAAGCATTCTGTCTCGCATTTTGGGATTTGTTCCCATGGATGGCTTCGGTGGAAATATTGGATTTTTGAAGTTTCCTTGCAATTTTATCTGCACCATGCTTGGTTCTCGAAAATACTAAGACGGATTCCGAAATATCATTTTGAAGAATATGGGTAAGAAGGTTCAGCTTATCCTCTCTTTCTACAAAATAAACGGATTGCTTAATGGTTTCTGCAGTTGAAGAAACCGGTGTTACTTCCACTTTTACAGGATTATGCAATATGGAATTAGCGAGCTTTTGTATTTCATCAGGCATTGTTGCGGAAAAGAATAATGTTTGTCTTTTCTGAGGCAATAGCTTTATAATTCTTTTTACATCATGTACAAAGCCCATATCCAGCATTCTGTCCGCTTCATCGAGGACAAATATTTCAAGGTTTTTTAGGCTGATGATTCCCTGGGAAACAAAGTCCAGTAATCTTCCCGGAGTAGCCACAAGGATATCCACTCCTTTTCTTAGCGCAGCTTCCTGATTTCCAGGCTTTACCCCTCCGAAAATAACCAGATGTTTTAAAGGTAAATATTTTCCGTAAGCCTTGATATTTTCTTCAATTTGTATGGCAAGCTCTCGGGTAGGAGTAAGAATAAGAGCTTTTATATGATTTCTCTTAGGCGTGTTGTCAGAAAGGTTCTGTAAAATAGGAATAGCGAATGCCGCTGTTTTACCAGTTCCGGTTTGGGCACATCCCAAAAAATCCCTTCCTTTTAAAATCTCAGGAATTGATTTTTCCTGAATGGGAGTAGGGTTGGTATACCCTTGTTCCTGTATTGCTTTTGCAATAGGTTCGATTAAATGTAAGTCTTTAAAATTCAAATGAATTGTTTTTAGTTTAAGTAAAAATTCCCTCCGTATGAAGGAATTGATTTTGCAAAGGTAGTCTAAATATTTTTAAGTATATTATTGCACTTTGACCCATTGCTGGTTATGCCTTAAATCCTCAAAAAATTTGTATACTTCCATTAATTTCTCATTTCCTCTTTTTCCGTAATCTTCTATATTTTTTTGGGTTCCGTCCTTAAACTGGATCCTAAGATAAGAGGTAGGAAGATCGGTAATGTTTCTTTCTCCATACTTATCATTCAGGTTTTTAACATTTAAGTCATCCAGTAAAGAGATCAGCCTGGAATAATCCGTATCTTTAATAGTAGTTTTAAATGTTCCTTCACGTTCTTTTGAAAAATCTGCTTTTGACGGATTTTTGGTGAAGTTAAAATGTTCTGCTTCAAGGACTGCTGTTTTATCCGGACTAATGGTTAGGGTAAAAACAGGGCAAAACCCAAAGCAGGCGCCAGCTTCATATTCTATCCTGGAATACTCTGACGGATTTTTCTGTGAACTGCATGAAAAAGCAAATATCAATGCCAGTACGCTTATAATATACTTCATAGTTTAGATTTAATGAACCTCCTCAATAAGTGTTCCAAAAAATAATACAATAATGTATTTGTTGAATGTAAATATTTTTAATACTGAAATATCACTTAGTTTAATGAGATAGCAGAAATGACTATTTTACTTTTTCCCAGTTCTGGCTGAACCTTAGGTCTGATAAGACCTGGTAAAAAGCTTTAAGTCCATAGGTCCCTGAAATTCCGGGCAGGGAATAATCGCGGATCTTTTTTGTTTTTCCGTTGCTATAAACAATAGTAAGTAAGGAAGTTATATTTTGATTATCTGTCCAGCTTCGGGAGTAATCATTTTGCAGATTGGAAAAATCAATATAATTCAGCATCTTTTCTAATTTTGCAAAATCCTCTGAAATCATTTGAGTAGTAAATTCTCCTTCCAGTTTTTCCGGTAGATTGTCCGTAGGATTTTCTATATAATTGCTGGATTTGGCTTTAAAAAGGGATTTTCCTTTTTTATTGAGCTCCAGGGTGAATATAGGACATTTCCCAAAGCACTTTCCGCTTTCATACGTAATTTTTTCTATGGGTAGCTGGGTAGGGGACGGATTGTACTCTACAAAAGTATCAAAGTTATAAGCTAATGTTTTGGTAATGTTCTTGTGAAGGGTTCTGAAAGGCTTAGTTTCAATATCCTCAGACTGCTGATCATAGAGAACTTCGATATAATCCCGCTGTCCATATTTCTTAATTATGGGTATAACTTTGCTGAACTGGTTAAAAAGTATATTTTCCAGTGAATAATGGTTCCCCATATCCATGATAATATTTACACTGAAATTAGCTGAATAATCTACCGTATTATTACCGTCATGATAGCTGCCTATACAGCATTTATTGTCGCCAATAAAAAGAAGGTCCGTTAATCCGTTACCATCAAAATCACCTTTATAAAAGCTTTTGTCGATCCCCAGGCTGTCGGCTATGGCCTTTGTTCGGGAATACACCACATATTGATGGAAATCCTGGATAGGAATCAATTCAAAATGAGTAAGGGTGGTATCGGATTTAATTGCAGACCGGATAAATTCCTGCACTTCAGTTTTACTTTTGAGTGCGTCTATTTTATTTTGAGCTAAAGAAAATGAGCTGAACCATACCAACAGGAACGCCCAATATTTTAATTTTGGGTAAAGAAAAACTTTATCCATGGAGTTTTTTCCATATAGCATCTTTTAATTCAGTTAATCCTTCTCCCGTTACTCCAGAGAAAAATAAAGGTTGCTTATTTTCCGGAAATTCGGCTGCGATTTCTTTTTTCAGTTCTTCATCCAGAAGATCGGATTTGGATATTGAAATGATAAAATCTTTATCTAAAAGCTCAGGATTATATTCTTTAAGCTCGTTTTCAAGGATTTTGAATTCCTGGAAATGGTCTTCGGAATCAGAAGGGATCAGAAACAGTAGGATCGCATTTCTTTCAATATGTCTTAAAAACCGGTGTCCTAAACCTTTCCCTTCGGCTGCGCCCTCTATAATTCCCGGAATATCAGCCATTACAAAAGATTTGTAATTTCTGTAGTCTACAATTCCGAGGTTTGGGGTAAGCGTTGTAAAGGCATAATCGGCGATTTTAGGTTTAGCAGCAGAAACTGAAGCTAAAAGAGTAGACTTACCTGCATTGGGAAAACCTACCAATCCTACATCCGCTAAAACTTTAAGTTCAAAAACGATATAACCTTCTTCACCGGGAAGACCGGGCTGCGCATATCTCGGTGTCTGATTGGTGGAAGATTTAAAGTGTTCATTTCCTAAACCTCCTTTTCCTCCATGCATAAGGATGATCTCCTGTCCGTCTTCCAGAATTTCACCGATGATTTCCCCTTCTTCATTTTTAGCAATGGTTCCGATAGGCACGTTGATATAAACATCAGCTCCGAAAGCTCCTGTCAATTGGTTTTTTCCACCGTTTTCTCCACGTTCGGCTTTTACATGCCGGGTATAGCGTAGAGGCAGTAAAGTCCATTCATGGGCATTTCCTTTCATGATAATATGACCTCCTCTTCCTCCATCACCACCATCTGGCCCTCCTTTAGGAATATATTTTTCACGGCGCAGGTGAGCAGAACCGGCTCCTCCGTGTCCGCTTTTACAATGAATCTTTACGTAATCTACAAAATTTGACATGTCCTGTAATTCAAGTTATGAGTGATGGGCTATGAATTATGAGCAGTACTCTTTCCGTAACTCATCACTCATCCCTTTTGATTATTTTATTTTTTCTACCTCAGCAAAAAGTTTTTGAGAAATCTCCTCAATTTCACCTACGCCGTTTACTTCTACATATTTTCCCTGTAACTTGTAAAGTTCGGCTACTTCTGCTGTTTTAGCATAGTATTCTTTAATTCTGTTTTGAATGATCTCCTCATTGCTGTCATCAGTTCTACCGCTTGTTTCTCCTCTTTTCAGCAATCTTTCCACCAATATTTTATCATCCACAATAAGGGAAAGGCAAATATCAATCTTATCATTCAGTTCTTCTTGAACGATTTTTTCCAGGGCTTCCGTCTGAGCAGCTGTTCTTGGATATCCGTCAAAGATAAACCCGTTGGCATCGGTTGGCTTTCTGATTTCGTCAATTAACATATCGGTTGTTACCTGATCAGGAACCAATTCTCCTTTATCGATATAAGATTTAGCCAGTTTCCCAAGCTCAGTATCGTTTTTCATATTGTATCTGAAAAGATCACCGGTTGAGATTTGCTTTAAATTGAATTTTTCGATTAGATTTTGGGCTTGAGTTCCTTTTCCGCTTCCCGGAGGACCAAACAAAACAATGTTTATCATAATGATAGTACGCTTTGGCAATGGGCGTTCGCTTTCTGCTTCCAGCTTTTTTAAGTTAATATTCTACTTTTCTATTTTGATTTAGCTTTTTATGATAACCAGCGGTTATCTTCCCAACTATTCGTTGATTCTTCCATCCTCCAGCTGATACAGATCTGAAAGGTTTCTGCCCAATTCATCATAATCCAAACCATAGCCAAGAACAAATTTGTTCGGGATCTCCTTCCCGATGTAGTCCAGTTTGAAATCTTTTTTGTAAACCTCCGGCTTTAATAAGAATGAAGCCAGTTTTACAGATTTCGGACGTTGGGTTTCCTTAAAATATTTAAAAAGGCTTTCTACTGTATTCCCTGTGTCTACAATGTCTTCTACCAGGATGATATGACGGTCTTTCACATCTTTGGTAAGCTCCATTTTCTGGTAAACGATTCCTGTGGACTCGGTCCCGGCATAAGAGCTCATCTGGATAAAAGCAATTTCACAATTTCCCGGATAATGTTTCAGAAGATCAGCAAAAAACATGATTACTCCATTCAGTACCCCGATAAAAACAGGCACTTCATCTTTATAATCCTCATAAATTTTTAATGCTGTAGCCTTTACAATTTCCTGAATCTCCGCATCCTTTAAATAAGGGACGAAATTTTTGTCGTGAACTTTAATGCTTTCCATATGATTTTTAGTAGGGCACAAAGTTAAGGATTTTTGATGAAAATGTTTTTATATTTAATTCTGGTAAGAGATTTGCAGTATATTTGTACCGATAAAACCTAATCATACCGACATGTAAAATATAATTTCTTTCAGATTGAAAAACAGTAACCCATCGGTTATTGAAGTTTAACCTTATTAATAAGAAAGAAATTATGATTTTTTTGCAACATATGTCCTTTGGGTTTTCTAATGGAAATCTTCTTTTCGATAATTTACAATTGACAATACCCTCTCATTCTGTTTCCGCACTCGTGGGAAATAACGGAACGGGAAAGTCTACTTTGCTCAAAATAATAAGTGGTGAGCTGGAGCCTTTAAGCGGGAGCATCCATACACAGGGTGATATTTTTTATGTGCCCCAGATGTTTGGCAGCTTTAATCATTTTACGGTGGCAGAATGCCTGAAAACAGATAAAAAACTGGAAGCTCTTCAAAGGATTACCAATGGGGAAGTAGATGAAATTTATTTTGAAATCTTAAATGATGACTGGGATATTGAAGAACGGTCGCAGCAGGCACTGGAATACTGGAAACTTGGAAATCTCAATGTTCACCAGAAACTCGAAGGCTTAAGCGGCGGCCAGAAAACAAAAGTTTTTCTGGCGGGAATTCAGATTAATCAACCTGATATTGTCTTGCTGGATGAGCCCACCAACCATCTGGACCTGGAAGGTAGAAAGCTGTTGTATGACTGGATCGTGAAAACGAGCTCCACGGTGGTTTTAATAAGCCATGACCGGACTCTTTTGAATCTTGTGAATACTATTTTTGAATTAAGCAATCAGGGAATTTCCACTTATGGCGGTAATTATGATCTATATGCCGCTCAAAAAGAGACGGAGCAGGAAGCTTTGCAAAATGATATTCATTCCAAAGAGCGTGCTTTAAAAAAAGCAAAGGAAAAAGAAAGGGAAACGCTGGAAAGAAAACAAAAGCTTGATGCAAGAGGGAAAGGGAAGCAGGAAAAATCCGGGGTAGCCAGGATTATGATGAACACACTCCGGAATAATGCTGAAAAAAATACTTCCAGGCTGAAAAGTATTCACGCGGAAAAGATCAGTGATATATCAGGAGATCTCAGGGAGTTGCGTTCTTCAGTGAAAAATGGGGGTCAGATGAAAGTGAACTTTGATGATTCGGGATTGCACACGGGAAAAATTTTAGTCTCGGCACATGATATTAATTTTAAATATAAGGAAGAAAATCTTTGGAAAGACAATATCAGTCTTGAGATCCGCAGTGGAGACAGGATTTCCATTAAAGGTCCCAATGGTTCAGGGAAAACAAGTTTAATTAATTTATTGCTTGGAAAATTGCAGCCGTCTGTTGGAAAAGTTATCCGCGCAGATTTTAATACGATTTATATTGATCAGGAATACTCCCTGATCGATAAAAATTCTACGGTTTATGATTTTGCACAGCGGTTTAATGATCAGGCGTTACCGGAATCGGAAGTGAAAACTTTGCTTTCGAGGTTTTTATTCGGAAAAGATACCTGGGATAAAAAATGCGGAGTGCTCAGTGGAGGTGAACGCTTAAGACTTCTTTTGTGTGGGCTTTCCGTCAGCAATAAAGCGCCGGATATGATTATTCTCGATGAACCTACCAATAATCTCGATTTGCAGAATGTGGAAATCCTAACTGATTCTATCAAGGATTATAAAGGAACATTGATCGTGATTTCCCATGATGAAGTTTTCCTTGAAGAAATTGAAGTAAAAAAAGAAATAGAACTTAATGGATAGGCTCATTCTGATAGAAGTGACGTAAACCTGTATTAAATAAACGACCTCGGAAAAAGAAAGCTTTAAGAAAATCACCTGTATGAACGTTGAGGAAATTCTACTGGTAAAAGAAAGAGAAATGGTACTTGTATCATAAATTCTCCATAATCCAGTCAGAGATCTCCTGAAGGATTTCCTCCCTGATTTCTTCATTCAGTATTTCATGACGCATTTCCGGATATAATTGTAAGCGTACTTTTTTAAAGCCGTCTTTTACCAGATGTTGAACTGTTTGTTGAACTCCTTTACCAAAGTCACCAATAGGATCATCCTCCCCACTGATAAATAAAAAAGGAAATGAAGTGGAAATATCCTTGGCCCAATGCCTTGAAGTAGCTTGTTTATAAATAGAAAACAGAGCGTAATACGCATTGTTGGTAAAAGGAATTCCGCATAGTTCATCCTGGGAAAAAGAATTCCTGTTAGCTGTACTAACACTGAGCCAGCTTGTGCTGCTGTAATCTTTATCCCTTTTGAAATGCCTGTTATTGACAAAATTGAAAAGACGGTTAAAAAGAGTTCTTTTATGGGAAGCTACTGCATTGGCCAATGAAAAATATCCTTTCAATAATCCGATACCAGTCATGCTTCCTCCTGTTCCGGTGATAATAGCCCCTGCTAACTTCGGGCTGTTTTTTTGAAGGACACATCGGGTAATAAACGACCCCATCGAATGCCCCAAAATAAAATGCGGTACATTTTTATATTGATCAGAAATATACTGACTCATTTTTTCAGCGTCATTAATAAGTTTTTCCGCTGGTTGTCGGGAATGAAAGAAACCCAGGTCTTTTTTCTCATTAATGGATTTGCCATGTCCTATGTGATCATAAGTGAGGACGACTATTCCGCGGGAAGCAAAATATTCTGCAATTTCAGCATATCTTCCACTGTGCTCCTGCATCCCGTGAATGATGAGTAGGGTAGCTTTAATTTCCTTTTCCGGAGAGAACAGGGTATAGAAAAGCTTTGAATGAGTGATGCTGTTTGTCAAGTATTCTGATTTTTGCAGGATCATTTTGATGGGTTTGCTTTAATCAAAGATACGTATATAGATTTAGGTTTTTATGTTGAAAGGATTTCATTCATCTAATCTGGATAAAATATCCATTTTTTGATGAAGGATTCGGACGATCTCAATTTTATTATTCTTAAAATTAATTCTGTAGAATATGAAATGTAATTTAACTCTCGAACAAAAATAACCTTTTCTTACTTCATTGTAATCTTTTCCGGATTTTGGGTTTTTGGAGAGATATTCAATTTCACTTATTAATAAATTGAAATAATGATCAGCTTGTTCTTGAGACCAAATTTCAAAGGTATAAAGCCATATCTTTTCTAAATCAATTACTGCCTGTTTACTGATTGTATACTTCATGAATCAGTAGAGTATTTTTTATGAAGATTTGCTAAGAATTTTTTGTGGTCAAAATTTTCTACAAACCCGGCTTTCTCTCCTTTTTTGAGTTCTTTTACTAATTCTGATTTTTTAGTTTCTTCGTATTCAAACATTCTTAAGGCAGCTCTTATAACCTCGCTTGCAGAAGAGAATTTTCCCGACTTAATCTGTTGATTAATAAAATTGTCGAAATAATCACCTAATAAAATGGATGTATTTTTTGGCATATTGATAATTTTAAATCAAAAATACCAATAATTGGTATATTTCCAAAATTAAATAGATTAATATTTTTTAAACCTTTTTTATAGAGAATCGCTTTTTTAATTCATCAAATCTCATAGTATTATAATTAATAAAGCACATGCAAAATTCATTTACCTTTTCATGTCTTTTTACAAGGGGAATATGTCCGAGGCCATTTATTTTTAGACTTTTTTCTATAGCTTGAAAAGCATAATTCCCTAGTGACATCTTCTTAATACTATTTATATTTATTAATAACTTGGGATTGTCAATTTTATGGAATGAAGAAATTTATTTAATTTGATCTCTGTTCCGGGAGATCGAATTGTAAACATAATTTGGGAATCTAATTTTTTCCCTGTTAAATAATCTTGATTAATTTCTTCAATGGAATGGTAAAACTTCTCCTCAATGCTTGTATTGTCATTCCAATACCAAGGATTAGATTTAGTGACATATACTCCTTGAATGGATGGTGAATGGAGTATTTTCAATTTGAATCTGAATAGAACGGGACCATATTTATTAGCACGATTATATCTTGAGTGCAGATCTTCTCCATCTAGAAAAACAGAATCCCATACATCAAATTTTTTATCTTCTTCATCGGACTTTTGGGGTGTCTGATAATAATGTTTTTTCTCAACGTAATGACGAGACAATAGGGCCCTATTTTCGATGAAAGTAAGAGATGTAGATATTGTATTTGCATGATGTAAATATTGTATTCCTTTCTTTTTTAAAGCCTGATAAATTTCTTTAGGAGATAATTTATATTTGTCCATTTTTTAGGTAATTAGTTTAATCAAATTTAAAAAGTCGATAAACACAAAAAAAACGGGAAACCGTAAAATTATTTCCTTTCCCTCAAAAAAATAATTTTTCCACATAATTTGGCTACCATATTTTTTCAGAGTAATTTTGTGCGAATCTAAAATAAAAGTAAAATATGTCAACTTACGTAGTTGTAGGTCTTCAGTATGGAGATGAAGGTAAAGGAAAAATCACTGATGTTTTATCCGCAAAATCGGATTATGTTGTACGTTTCCAGGGGGGCGACAACGCAGGTCACACCGTGTATGTGGGTGAAGAAAAATTCGTATTGCACCTTCTTCCTTCAGGAGTTCTTCAATGTAAAGGGAAATGTATCATTGCAAACGGAGTAGTGGTAAACCCTAAATCTTTCATTAAGGAAATTAAGCAGATTGAGGACAAAGGACTGAAAACAGATCATGTTTTCATCAGCAGAAGAGCGCATGTGATCATGCCTTACCATATTCTTTTGGATACATACCGTGAAGAAGAACATGGAGGAACACAGATCGGAACTACCAAAAAGGGAATCGGGCCTTGTTATGAAGATAAAATAGCAAGAGTGGGAATCAGAATGGTAGACCTTTTAAACCCGGAAATTCTTAGAGAAAAAATTGAAAAGAATTTAAAAGTTAAAAATTCCCTTTTTGAAAAATACTATGGAAAGCCGGCTTTAGATGTTGAAGAGATCTACAATGAATTTTTAGAGATAGGAAAGCAGCTTCAGGACAGAATCGTTGATACGGAGCTGGAACTAAACGAAGCGATCCATGAAGGAAAAAATATCCTGTTTGAAGGAGCACAGGCTTTAATGCTTGATATCGATTTCGGAACCTATCCGTATGTGACTTCATCTTCTCCGTCTACCGGAGGGGTTTGTACAGGAGCAGGAGTTCCGCCTACATCCCTTCAAAATTTGATCGGGGTAGCAAAGGCATATTGTACCAGAGTTGGAAACGGACCTTTCCCTTCCGAACTGGATAATGAGTTGGGAGAGAAGATCAGACAGGTAGGTCATGAATTTGGTGCTACTACGGGAAGACCGAGAAGAACAGGCTGGCTAGACCTTGTTTCTTTAAAGCACGCTTGTATGATCAATGGAATTAATAATCTCGTGATTACTAAATTAGACGTTCTTACAGGGATTGATACCTTGAAAATTGCAACGAAGTACAAAACCGAAGACGGAAAAATCATTGATTATTTCACTTCTTCCACCACTAAACTTTATGATTACGAAGCGCTCTATGAAGAGCTTCCGGGATGGACCGAAGATATTACGAAAGCAAGAAGCTATGATGAACTTCCTGCTAATGCCCAGAAATATATTGAATTTATTGAGGAGTATTTAGGAATCAATGTGTATCTTGTTTCTGTAGGACCGGAAAGAAGTCAGAATATTATCAGAAAAGAATTATTTTAAGCATAATTAAATAAATAAGAAAAAGAGGATCCATCAGGATCCTCTTTTTTTATGGAAATCAGCTTCTGGACCGCTTTACCCGTTACAGTTGTTATGGCTGATTAATTGTTGTTTGATATTTTGTTATAATATTTTTTAAAACTATGTGATATTGTTTGATTTTTGGCAAATATTTTGATATTGTTTCAATACTTATCGATAAGGAGTATAAAACTAATAATCATCATTTATTAACAATTTAAATATTTACTAGTGATGAAAAACCTACACCAGAATGAGGAGTTTCGATTGAATGAAATTCTTTTTGAGCATCGTAATAAAGACTATGGTGCTTATGTTTTAAGAAATGAGTCAGACAGAATACTAACGAAATCGCTTTTTATAGGAGTGGGTTTATTAGCTGCAGTTTCTATTACTCCAATGGTAATTTCTTCTTTTTTAAAAGTTGAACCTGTGGAAGCTCTGCCCCCGATATTTGGACTCCCTCCACAAGTAGATGTAGAAATTCCTGAAAAGGTTCCACCACCGGCTCAAGCTGTTCCTCAAACACAGACTCCTCCAAAACAATATGATAGTACGGTTCCGACACCTACAGCTGGAGCACGCGAAACTCCTAAAGAGCCCATTCCGGATGACGCAGTGGCAGGAATTAAAAACGATTTTAAAGCGGAGCCTGTTAAATCTGACGGGTACATTCCGGTAACACCTGCCATAGGTACGGGAAGAACCGTGGCACCGCCTCAGATATTACCTCCTTCCACACCGCAGGTTCCCAATGATCACGTGGCGGACGGAAGTGAATTAAGCGTAGAGGCGAACTTTGTAGGAGGAATTGATTCGTTCAGAACGAAAGTGATGGATAGATTCGATAACTCAGGTTTTGAGGGAACCGATGGTGTGATGACCACTACCGTTACCTTTATTGTAGAAAGGGACGGAACTATTTCCGGAATTAAAGCCAATGGAAAAGATGCGGATTTTAATAACGAAGCGTTGAGAACCATTAAATCTATTAAGGGAAAATGGATTCCCGGAAAAAATAAAAAAGGAGAACCCGTGAGAAGTTATTTCAAATTTCCGATTTCTATGAAATTTGAATAATCTATATCAAAAACAAATCTTGACAGTTATCCACAAAGAATATTTTTTGTGGATAATTTTTTTTAGTCTTAAATTGCTTATTAACAATATTTTAACTCAAATTCCCTTTTCTTCATTCATTGATAGCAAAGAAAAAAGTGTATTTTTGAAGTTTAAAGTTCTAATAATGGCAAAAATTATAGGTATTGCTAATCAAAAAGGAGGAGTAGGAAAGACTACGACAGCCGTAAATTTAGCTGCAGCATTAGGGGTATTGGAAAAGAAAATATTAATCATTGATGCCGACCCTCAGGCCAATGCAACATCAGGTTTAGGAGTTGAAGAAGTTCAGTATTCAACCTATAATTTACTTGAACACAGTGTGGATACCAAAAGCTGTATTCAGAAAACGAGTACGCCGAATCTGGATATTGTACCTTCACACATTGATCTGGTTGCCGCCGAAATCGAATTGGTGGACAAAGATGACCGTGAATATATGCTTAAAAAAGCACTGGAGAGTGTAAGAGATGAATATGACTTCATCATTATAGACTGTGCTCCGAGCTTAGGGCTTATTACCGTGAATGCACTTACGGCAGCAGATTCCGTTATTATTCCGATCCAGTGTGAGTACTTTGCATTGGAAGGACTCGGAAAGTTGTTGAATACAGTTAAGAATGTTCAGAAGATCCACAACAAGGATTTAGATATAGAAGGGCTTTTACTCACCATGTATGACAGCAGGTTAAGGCTGTCCAATCAGGTCGTGGAAGAAGTCAATGCACACTTCCCTGAAATGGTTTTTGAAACGATTATCAGTAGAAATGTCAGATTAAGTGAAGCACCGAGTTTCGGAGAAAGTATCTTAAACTACGATGCCGAAAGCAAAGGAGCTATCCAATATATTCAATTGGCGGAAGAAGTTCTGCTTAAGAATGAAAATTTAGTTAAAAATTAATGAGTTTAAAAGCTGAGTTATTATAATGAAGGACAAGAAAAGAGCAATGGGGCGTGGTTTAGGTGCCATACTGAGCGCAGAATCCAAAGCAACAATCAATTCTGCTACAGATGAAGGAGCGGATAAGTTCGTAGGTAACATCGTTGAAATAGCTATTGAAGATATTTATCCCAATCCAACTCAGCCAAGAACTTACTTTGATGAAAAAGCCCTTAATGAGCTTGCCCAATCCATTAAGAACCTGGGAGTAATCCAGCCGGTTACTTTAAGAAAAGATGGGGCGAAATTTGAAATCATATCAGGGGAAAGACGTTACCGTGCAAGTAAAATTGCAGGATTAACTTCCATTCCGGCCTATATCCGTCTGGTGAATGACCAGGAACTGCTGGAAATGGCCCTTGTAGAAAATATTCAGAGAGAAGACCTTGACTCCATCGAAATTGCACTCACCTATCAAAGGCTTTTGGATGAAATCGGGATGACCCAGGAAAATCTGAGCCAGAGAGTAGGAAAGGACAGAAGTACCATTACCAACTCTATCCGTTTATTAAGACTAAGCCCTGATATCCAGAATGCAATCCGGAGCGGGGAAATTTCAGCAGGTCATGGAAGAGCGATTATCAGTCTGGATAATGAAGAACTGCAGAAGATATTATTTGATAAAATAATTAAGGAAAAACTTAATGTCCGTCAGGCTGAACAAGCTGCAGCAGCTCTTAAAAATCCGGCTTCATCCGTAGCGACAAAAGCCAAGGCTGAACTTTCGAATAATTATAAGAAAGCTCAAAAGACCATTGCAGATATTTTAGATGTAAAAGTGGAAATCAAAACCTCCGGAAACGGTAAAAAAGGTAAAATTGTCCTGGACTTCAAAAATGAAGAAGAACTGGAATATATTTTATCCCATATTAAATAAATGAAGAAAGTACTTTTCACATTCTTTTTGTGTGTATTTGCACTCGCCTATACACAAGTAAATCCTAACGATACGATCCGGGTAGAATATCATCCTAAGGATAGTATCTCTGCTGCCAAACCTTCCAAAACCGAAGCCGCAGTAGTAGAAGATCTGGAGAACGCCAACGGTCCTACCCAAAAAGTATTAAAGCTTAATCCTACAAAAGCAGGATTATACTCAGCGGTGTTACCGGGACTGGGCCAATACTATAATAAAAAATACTGGAAGATTCCCATTGTTTGGGGAGCAGTAGGTGTAGGAGCCGGAATTGCAATCTGGAATGATAATCAGTATAAAAAATACAGAGAATATTATGTAGCCAAGCTGAACGGAACTCCTAACGAATTTGTGGACAGCCATCCGTGGTTAGACAAAGTAGCTTTGGGGAATGCTCAGGACAGAGCGAAGAGACAGAGGGATTATGCCATTGCTATTACAGGGCTGATTTATATCCTCAATATTGTAGATGCCGTGGTAGATGCCCACCTTTACGAAGGACGTCATGACCCGGATCTTACTTTCAGTCCGGCAGTGATCCAGGATAATTTTGGAATTAATCCGCCTAAAACAGGACTGAGCTTAAGTTACAGATTTTAAAAAAAAATACAAATTAATTTATGAAAATAGCATTAGTCGGATATGGGAAAATGGGTAAAATAATAGATGAAATAGCTACCCAGAGAGGACATGAAGTAGTTGCCCGTCTCAAAGAAACCCCAACCGCTGATAATCTGAACAACCCTGATGTCGTGATTGAATTTTCACTGCCGGAGGTTGCCTTTGAAAATATTAAAGCCTGCCTTGAAAATAAAATACCCGTTATTTGTGGAACGACCGGATGGCTGGATCAGAAGGAAGAAATTGAAAAACTTGCAGTAGCTAATGGTACTGCTTTCTTATACGGATCCAATTTCAGCTTAGGAGTTAATTTATTCTTTGCCCTGAATGAAAAGCTGGCCGATCTGATGAAAAATGTGGAAGGATATGCTTGTCAGATGGAAGAAATCCACCATATTCACAAAAAAGATGCGCCTAGTGGTACCGCGATTTCCCTGGCAGAAGGAATTATAAAGAATAATCCTAAATTTAACGCCTGGAAGCTGGATGAAACGGTGGATGATCAGCTTGGAATTTTTGCCATCAGGGAAAATGAAGTTCCGGGAACCCATAGTGTTTTCTACAGAAGCGAAGTGGATGAAATTGAAATCAAGCATACCGCTTTCAATAGAAATGGATTTGCCCTGGGAGCAGTAGTGGCAGCGGAATGGATAAAAGATAAAAAAGGAAACTTCTCCATGAAGGATGTTTTAGGGCTTTAATTTGTAACAAAGTACTGAAGCAGTAAACTAATAAGATGTTATTAAACACAAATTATTAACCGATACAGGTAACAAAATTTATGAATTACTTTTTAACCTATACAGTATACGTGCTTATTTTATCCTTATTAATGGGGATTTCTACATGGAAGCTGTTCAAGAAAATGGGGTATAATCCAATCTTTGCTTTTATACCTTTTTATAATTATTTCATTATTCTTAAAGAAACCAAACATCCGAAATGGTGGGCTATTTTGTCTTACCTCCCTATTGTAGGACCTATCATGATGTCGGTTTTTCATCTTTATTTAATGAAGAAGTTCGGAAAGACATTGTTTCAGCACCAGCTGCTTACGGTAATCCTTCCGTTTATTTATATGGCAACGGTAAACTATTCCAAAGATGTGGAAATAGAAAATGAAGCCGAAGAAATTTACTTTGCGGGAGAAGAAAAAGAAGCTAGAAAGAAAGACTCTTTTATCGGTTCTATCACCTTTGCAGTAGTTTTTGCCACAATCATTCACGTTTTTGTTACCCAGCCTTTCGGGATTCCTACAGGATCTATGGAAAGAACTTTATTAGTAGGGGATTTCCTTTTCGTTAATAAATGGAGCTACGGGTACAGATTGCCTATGCGTCCATTGGCTATTCCTTTCTTACAGGGAACGATTATGGATACCGGAGAGCCGGGAAATCCTAAAGATGATCCTAAATCTTATGTGGATGGAGTAAAACTTCCTTACGAAAGAATTTTCCAGTTCAAAAAGCCGCAGAGAAATGATGTCGTAGTATTTAACTATCCTCAGGATTCAGTACATACGGCAATAGACAGAAAAGACCCTTATGTAAAAAGATGTGTTGCAGCAGCAGGAGATACTTTTGAAATGAGAGCCGGAAGACTGTTTGTAAATGGAAAACCGGAAGTAGTTTTAGGCGATCAGGAAATACAACATGCCTATACTGTGGAAACAGGAGCACAATTGGATATTCCGGGATTATACAATACCTATGGATTCTTACCGGTAAGAGAAATGCAGACGGAAAAAGGTTTCGTATATGCTTTTCAGGGGCTTACTGATAAAACGGCAGCAGATATAAAGGCATTACCTAGTGTAATTGCAATGGAAGAAAGTATCTATCCAAAAGATTCAGCTACCATTTCTTATAAATTAAATGCTGATAAAACAGCCTATACCAAAACAATAGATACCACACAATCCATTTTCCCGATTAATAAACCATGGAATCAGGATTGGTATGGTCCTGTCAGAATTCCTAAAAAAGGAGATGTGGTAGCGATCAATCAGGAAACCCTTCCTATGTATCAATGGATCATATCAGAATACGAGCACAACAGCCTTGAAAATAAGAATGGAAAAATCCTTATCAATGGTCAGGAAGCTAATCAATATACGATTAAACAGGATTATTATATGATGGTGGGAGATAACAGGGATGCCTCCCTGGATGCGAGGTTCTTTGGATTTGTTCCTGAGGAAAATATCGTAGGGAAGCCGATGTTCACCTGGATGAGTTTACAGGGAGCATTTAAAGATGCAAGTTCTACTTACCAGGCTCCGTTCAAGATCCGTTGGGACAGGATGTTTAAAGCAACCAATACCGGAGAGGCCAATAAAACATCTTACTGGTGGATTGCAGCAATGATCCTTATTCTGTTCTTCGGATGGGAATATTTTGTAAAGCTTTTCAAAAAGAAAAAAACGGAAGAATAATAAAATAAAATTAAAAATAGAATGAAGTATTTGAGAAAATACTTCATTTTTGTATAATGAATATGAAGAATGTATTATTACCGGTATTTTATTTACCGCCGATTTCCTGGTTTTCGGTGTTTTTAGAAGCTGAAAATAGAATGCTGGAACAGTTTGAAAACTTTCCCAAGCAGACGTACAGGAACAGAGCTAATATCTATGGAGCCAACGGCAAATTATCCCTTATCATACCCATTAATCATAACGGGAAAAGGGTCATGAAAGACATTGAAGTATCTGAATCGGAAGACTGGAGAAAGCTTCATTGGAAATCTATCAAAACAGCTTATCAGAGTTCTCCGTATTTTGAATTTTATGAAGATAAGTTCATACGTATATTTGAAGAAAAGGAAAAATACCTGTTGGATTTTAATTTAAAGAGCATTGAAGTTATTCAGCAGATATTTAAAACCGAAAAGGCATACTCTTTGAATGAAGAATATATCAAAAATCCTGAAGAAACGGATTTCAGGGAAAAATTCTCTGCCAAATCACCCTCAGAATTTGAGATGGAAGAATATTATCAGACGTTTTCCGATAAATTAGGATTTGTAAAAGATTTATCGGTTCTGGATTTAATTTGTAACAAAGGACCGGAATCTCTGACTTATTTAAAAAATATTAAACAATTATACTAACATGAGAAAAATATTTTTAGCTGCAGTTTTTTTGACAGGCTTTAATGTCGCTTTTGCACAGGAAGCTCAAGGAGCAAATATAGATCCTAAAGAAAATAAGGATTTAATGACTTGGTATCATAAAGATTATGCTTCAACGAAAGTATATGGGATAAATACCGAAAATGCCTATAAATATTTGGAATCTAAAGGTTTAAAACCTAAAACTGTAGTGGTTGGGGTGTTAGATAGTGGTGTTCAGGTGGACCATCCGGGATTGGTGAAAAATGTTTGGACCAATCCGAATGAAGTGCCAAACAACGGTAAAGATGATGATGGAAACGGATATATTGATGATATTCATGGCTGGAACTTTATCGGAGGGAAGAATGGAGATGTAGATATTGATAATATGGAAGTAACCCGTGTGGTGAAAAAATATAAGCCTGTATTCGAAGGTGATGATTCTGCAAAAAATAAAGCCAATCAGACCAAAATGCCGGAAGAATTTGCAATGTATATGAAGTCAAAAGAGTTGCACACTAAAAAGAGTGTGGAAGCAAGACAGAACTTTCAGACATATACTATGCTTAACGAATTGATTCCTACTATGGTTAAGCTTTTAGGAGGTAAACCTGTAACTCCGGAAAATGTAGCAGCTATAAAGCCGGCAGACCAGAACGAAGCAATTGCCGTACAGGTATTGACGCAGGTTTCTCAAAGCCCGGATTTTAAAGGAAAATCTTCTGCCGAATTCGAAAAAGGAATGAAGGAGCAGATGAAAGAAGCTTTAGATTATTTCGGGCCGCAGGAAAAACAATATAACCTGGATTATGATCCGAGAGCTGAAATAGTGGGCGATAACTATGACGACTATTCGGAAAAAAACTATGGGAATAACCATTATGAAGGACCGGACGCTGAACACGGTACCCACGTAGCAGGAATTATTGCCGGATTACCACAAGGAAAAGAAGTGCAGTACGGAGTCGCTTCCAAAGTGGCAAAAATTATGTCCGTAAGAACCGTTCCGAATGGAGATGAAAGAGATAAAGACGTTGCCAATGCCATCAGATATGCAGTAGATAACGGAGCTAAAGTTTTAAATATGAGCTTCGGTAAACCGGTTTCTCCAGGTAAAAATGTAGTTTGGGATGCTTTTAAATATGCTGAAGATAAAGGTGTTTTATTAGTGAAAGCAGCAGGTAATGAAAATGAAGACGTAGCAGAACATCTGGCTTATCCTACCAACTTTAAAAATGTAACGGATGATAAGCCGTTTGTAACCAACGTCATGGTGGTAGGTGCAAGTACCAATAAAAATAACGAGCTGAGAGCAAGTTTCTCCAATTACAATAAAAAAATGGTGAATGTATTTGCTCCGGGAGAAGAAATCTACTCCACAGTTCCTAAAAATGAATATAAATATTTACAGGGAACATCAATGGCTTCACCGGTAGTAGCAGGAGCGGCAGCGGTTTTATTAGCCTATATGCCGGGACTTAGTCCGGCTCAGGTGATTGAATCTCTGGTAAAAACAAGCAACCCGAATACCGAGAATGGATTTGCGGACTACTCGCAGGCAGGAGGTGTTATAGACTTGGAAAAAGCAGCTGAATATGCGTATACCAATTTTTATAACGGAAAATCTTCCAATGTGAAAAAAGCCGGAAAAGCAGCAAAAAAGGCTGCTAAAAAATAAAATAAATTCATTATTTGAACCTTATAAAAAAAAGTCCGAGTCTTCGGGCTTTTTTTATTTTATTTATAATCATTTTGGCACGGTTTTTTGTAACTATAATGTATATAAAATAATAAACAACAATATGAAAAAGTTACTACTTGCAGGAATGTTGGGGACATCACTTTTTGCAGTGTCATGTTCCGCAACGAAAAATGCACAGACATCACAGAATCAAAGATCTGAATTTTTGAAGTTGAAAGGAGATTGGCAAATCGTAAGTGTTGATTATGATAAAGGATTTAAAATCAAACCTTTTGATGAAGGTGCAGATGCTCAGTGTTTTGTAGGAAGCCAATGGAAATTGGTGCCTAATAACTATACCGGTTCTTATTCTCTTAACGGAGGTGGAGACTGCCCAAGCTTTACTCAACCGATCAAATTTGAAGTAACAAACGGAAGTACCTTTATGTTTAAAAAAATAGCAGACGGTACAAAAGCAAAACAGAATACAGTAGGGTATGCGCTGACACTGATCAGCCAGTCTGAAAACCAGTTCTCTCTTGAACAGAACGTTCCTTTCGATGGAAGCAACGTGAGAGTAGTATATAACTTTCAGAGAACAGGAAAATAATTTATCAACCTTAAAGATTTAAAAAAATGAAATTTAATAAAACATATATCGGAGGACTTTTCTTATCATCAGCTTTATTATTAACAAGCTGTGAAGCTGTTCAGAATTCTAACCACCAGCAAAGAGGTACCGCTGTGGGAGTAGCATCAGGTGCTGTCTTAGGAGGTATCTTGGGAAACAATGTAGGTAAAGGGGGAAATGGAGCCTTAGGAGCAGTTTTAGGAGGAGTGATCGGTGGAGTTGCGGGTAACGTAATCGGTAATAAAATGGATAAGCAGGCTAAAGAAATTAAAGAAACTTTACCTGGAGCAGAAGTGGAAAGAGTAGGTGACGGTATTAAAATTACTTTAAATGAAAGTATCGTAAACTTCGATTTCGATTCCTCAGCACTTACAGCTACTGCAAAAAATAACCTGGATAAGCTTTCAGAAGTTTTAATCAACAACCCGGATACGAATATCAATATTTACGGACACACAGACAGCAAAGGATCTGATTCCTATAACCTTTCACTTTCAGAAAGAAGAGCTGAATCTGTGAAATCTTATTTAAGTGCCAAAGGAATTGCATCAAGCAGATTATTTGCAAAAGGAGAAGGAGAAAGCCAACCGGTTGCTAGCAACGAAACTGATGAAGGAAGAGCTAAAAACAGAAGAGTGGAATTTGCAATTACAGCGAACGAGAAAATGATTAATGACGCTCAAAAAGGGCAATAATTAATTTTATTATATAAATATTTTCTTACCTAACCGCTTCGGCGGTTTTTTTCGTATTTTTATACTATAAATTTTTAATTTTAGTATTTTTGCAATTGAAATAACATAAATGAAGAAATATCTAAAACTGCTCCGTGTAGAGCAATGGGTAAAAAACATATTTGTTTTTGTACCGCTGTTTTTCTCAGGTAATATCAAAAATTTACATTTACTCACTGAGAGTGTTTTTGCCTTCATTATTTTTTCATTGGTGGCAAGTGTGGTATACATCCTCAATGATTATAATGATATAGAAGCGGACAGACAGCATCCGGAAAAGAAAGAAAGACCATTGGCAAGCGGTGCCATCTCAAAATCCCAGGCTATTGTCATATTGATAGGGCTCGTGATTTTGGATATTGCACTGATTCTTTTTTCCCAGTTTTATTTTGATCTGAATTTATGGAAGTTTGCAGCGATTATAGGTTTTTATTTTGTGATGAATATTGCCTATACCTTCAAATTAAAACATGTTCCCATAATTGATATTTTTATTATTGCCATTGGCTTTGTATTAAGAGTACTGGCCGGAGGTTATATTACAGGAATCTTTATTTCGCAGTGGGCGATACTTCTTACCTTTATCCTGGCTCTTATCCTGGCTATAGGAAAAAGAAGGGGAGAACTCATCAATGCACAGGTTTCCGGAAAAACACGGAAAGCGCTTGACGGCTATAATGTACAGTTTGCAGACATAGCCCTGTCCATATCGGTAACGCTGACGATCGTATGTTATCTGATGTTTACCCTTTCACCGGAAGTTCAGGAAAAGTTCCATCCCAGAGTCTTCTATACGGTGATATTTGTGGTATTTGCCCTCTTACGATATTTGCAGCAGACATTGGTGTATAACAGAACCGAGTCTCCTACAAAAATCATATACAAGGACCGGTATATCCAGATTACCTTATTGTTATGGGTTATTACATTTTTAATCCAAATCTATTTTAAATGATGAAACCTAATTTTGTTCAAAAAGTTACCAACTGGGGTAACTATCCGGTAGTGGAAAAGGAAATGAGATCCGAAGACACCCTGGGGAAAATAAAAAACTTTGTTCTCAGCAATAATGAAGTAATTGCAAGAGGGAATGGCAGATGCTATGGAGATGCTTCACTGGGTGAACATATATTCTCTACAAAGAAATTAAATAAATTCATCAGCTTTGACCGGCTGAATGGTATTATAGAATGTGAATCGGGAGTTTTGCTTTCCGAAGTCCTCGAAGTATCCGTTCCTCAAGGATATTTTTTATATGTAACGCCGGGCACCAAATTTATCAGTGTAGGAGGAGCGATTGCTTCAGATGTACACGGTAAAAATCACCACGCTGAAGGCTGTTTCTCAGAATATGTTACCGAGTTCAAATTAATGAATGAAAACGGGGAAATAATAATATGCTCCAGAGAAGAAAATGCAGATAAGTTCTGGGCAACCATAGGAGGAATGGGACTTACGGGAATTATCATCTCGGCTAAATTCAAATTGAAAAATATAGAATCCGCATATATCCGTCAGGAAAGTATCAAGGCGGATAATCTGGAGGAAATATTCAGGTTGTTCGATGAAAGTGAGAGCTGGACCTATACGGTGGCATGGATTGACTGCCTGCAAAAAGGAAAAGATATAGGACGAAGTATTCTCATGAGAGGAGAACATGCTTTCCAACATGAGCTTCCTCAAAAAATGGCTAAAAATCCGTTGAGATTAAAAGAAAAGTTTAAGCCTACCGTCCCTTTTTATTTTCCGAATTTTGTATTAAATGCATTGACGGTAAAAATATTCAACTTATTATATTATAAAAAGCAGACTAAAAAAGAAATTAAGAACTTTATAGACTATGAAACCTTCTTTTATCCCCTGGATGTAATCAATGACTGGAATAAAATTTACGGTAAATCCGGATTCATCCAGTATCAGATGGTAATTCCGAAAGAAAAAGGAAAAGAAGGAATGAAAAAAATTCTGGAAACAATTGCTAACAGTGGAAACGGTTCTTTTCTTGCAGTTTTAAAGCTCTTTGGAAAGAATAATCCTCAGGCCTATAATTCATTTCCTATGGAAGGTTATACGCTGGCTCTTGATTTTAAAGTAAATTCAAAACTTAAAAAACTGGTGGAGCAATTGGATAATATAGTTCAGGAATTCGGAGGAAGAATTTATTTAACGAAAGACAGTATGAGTAAATCCTCTTTAACGAACTATCTGAAAAACGTTCAAAGTCCTAAATTTGTGTCTTTGCAGCATAAAAGAATTTTAAATAATAACTAGCCAATGATTGTTCTAGGAAGTACATCCGAAGTAGCTCAGGCTTTTGTAGAAAAAGCATTGCAGGAAGGAGAAAAGTTTGAAAAAATATATTTTTTTACCTCAAATAAAGAGGCCACGGAAAGGTTCGCACGTCATATTGATGTAAAATTTGTACAGCAATCCGAGGTGATTGAACTGGACCTGATGAAGGAAATTGATTACAGCCGTTTTGGAAATGTCAATTCCAATCTGTTGTTTTGTGCAACCGGATATTTGGGAGAAGGAACCGAAGAAGGATTATACGATAATAAAAATACCGAACGTATTATTGATATTAACTATTCCAGGCTGGTTCCGGTAATGAATTACTTTGCTCAGAAAATGGAAAACAGAAGATCAGGTACCATTATAGGACTTTCTTCAGTAGCAGGAGACCGGGGAAGACAGAGTAATTTTATTTATGGAAGCGCAAAAGCGGCTTTTACAGCCTATCTAAGTGGGCTAAGAAATTATCTCTTTGATAAAAAAGTGCATGTCCTTACCATTAAGCCAGGTTTTATGGCTACCAAGATGACAGAAGGACTGCCGTTAAATCCAAAGCTGACTGCTACTCCAAAGCAAGCCGCGAAATGTATATACAAAGCTTACAAAAAAGAAAAAAATGTAGCTTATGTATTACCTGTCTGGGGAATTATTATGATGATTATCAGAAATATTCCTGAATTTATATTTAAAAAATTAAAACTTTAAATAAAATGAAAAAATTGTATTGTTTTGATTTTGACGGTACCATAACTTATAGGGATACAATGTTCATGTATCTTAAATTTTATAATCCTACAAAATACCATATACAGTTTTTAAAACATGTTCCGCTATTTATATTATTGAAGCTGAAGCTGGCCGATACTGAGAAAGTGAAGAAAAGCTTTATAGGATCTGTTCTTAAAGGACAGTCCCAGCAGAAAATAGAAAAGAAAGCCCAGAAGTTTTTTGAACATCATTACCCTAAAATTGTAAGGGAAAATGCGTTGGACTTTATTAAAAATATCGATCGAAATAATACCCAAAGCTTATTGGTGACTGCGTCATTGGATATTTGGGTGAAACCTTTTGCGGACGAACTGCAAATGCAGCTTGTTTCTACCCGTGCCGAATTTAAAAATGGAGTGTTCACAGGAAACTTTATTGGAAAAAACTGCAACGGGAAAGAAAAACTAGAAAGGATAAAAGAAGAAATAAACGATTCTAAATACGATAAAATCATAGCTTTCGGTGATACCACGGGAGACAGGCCTATGTTAAAATGGGCAAATGAAGGTCATTACCAATTTTTTCACTAATTTTGAAAAGTAAAAGTGAAAAAATGATAAGATTACTTGTATTATGTTTTGTAATTCTTACAAGTTGCACAACCATGACATCCGTAAAATCACAAAAACTTCAGGATGGTGAAGATATTTTCATTTCTGAATCTCAGGGAGGAACAGAAACTCCCGGGTTCACCATTATAGATAATGAAAAGGATTTTCAAAAGGCCATCGGAAGAAATCAGTTTCAGATTGTAGAGGCAGGGAAAGAGTCATCCGCGGCTTATCCGAAATTTCCAGCTAACAAAAAAGTGGTGCTGTATAATCTGGGGACTTTCCGGTCCGGTGATCACAGGATCCCGGAAATCAAAAATTTATTCGTTAAGGACAATGTACTTATAGTAGAAGTTCCTTATCGCGAGTCCGGGGGAATGGAAATACAGATGATTTCCGCTCCATGGATGATCTTTACTGTTCCTTCAGATTATAAGTTCACCTCCGTAGAATTAAAATATTCAAAATAAAAATGGATAAAATATATTTAGATAATGCAGCAACAACCGCTCTTTCCGAAGAAGTTATTGATGCAATGATAGACACTATGAAAACGAATTTCGGAAATCCGTCTTCTACTCATAGTTTCGGTCAGGAAGCAAAAATTCTTATAGAAAATGTAAGAAGACAGATTGCAGATTATCTTCACGTGACGCCCGCAGAAATTATCTTTACTTCATGTGGTACAGAATCTAATAATATGATTATTAAATCCAGTGTGGAGCATTTGGGAGTGGAAAGGATCATTACCTCGCCCATGGAACACAAATGCGTTTCCGAAAGTACCCTCGATATGAAGAACAGAAAAGGGGTGGAAGTAGTATATATGCGTCCAGACGAAAAAGGAGATTTGGATCTTGATAAATTTGAAGAAATCCTTAAAAGCTCAGATAAGAAAACCCTGGTTACCTTAATGCATGCCAATAATGAAATAGGGAACCTTTATGATATCAAAAGAATTGCTGAACTATGCAAAGAAAATAATGTCCTTTTCCACTCGGATACCGTACAGACGATGGCTCATATGGATTTGGATTTTTCTGCTATTCCGTTGGATTTTGCTTCATGCAGTGCTCATAAGTTCCATGGTCCGAAAGGGATTGGCTTTGCATTTATAAGAAAATCTTCAGGTTTGAAAGGAATTATCACCGGAGGACCTCAGGAAAGAAGCCTAAGAGCAGGAACTGAAAATGTATGCGGTATTGTAGGACTTGGAAAAGCATTGGAACTCTCTTTACAGAATATGGTTTCTTATGTGAATCATATCCGGGAAATTAAAGATTATGCTATTGAAAGACTGACTGCTGAAATTCCGGGAATTAAATTTAACGGAAGAAGTGCAGAACAGGAAAACAGTCTTTATACTTTATTAAGTGTATTACTACCTTATAAAGATCCATTGATAAGTTTACAGCTGGATATGAAAGGCATTGCCATTTCTCAGGGAAGCGCATGCTCTTCCGGAGCTGCAAAGCCGTCCATGGTAATGATGATGGTTTTATCCGATGAAGAAATGGATAACTGTACACCTTTGCGTATCTCTTTCAGTCATATGAATACCAAAGCTGATGTGGATGCATTAGTAAAGGCAATTAAAGAAATCTCCGCGGAATTTGTTATAGAAAAAACAAATATTGAGCATAGATAACTTTATTACAGAAAAGTAGTAATTTTGAATATTGATTTAACAATCGATTAAGAAATAGTATATTAATTTAAATAAAAAAATAAAAATGGCTTTAGAAATTACGGATAGCTCATTTCAGGATGCGGTTTTAAAATCTGATAAACCGGTATTAGTTGACTTTTGGGCAGTATGGTGTGGACCATGTAGAACTTTAGGTCCTATTATTGAAGAAGTAGCAACAGATTTTGAAGGTAAGGCTGTCGTGGGAAAAGTGGATGTTGATAACAACCAGGAAATTTCCATGCAGTATGGTATCAGAAATATTCCTACTGTTTTGATTTTCAAAAACGGAGAGGTAGTAGATAAATTAGTAGGTGTAGCACCTAAAGAAGTGATCGCTGAAAAATTGAGCGCGCACTTATAAAAAATAGCTTTGATTATGAATGCTTTCCATTATGGAAAGCATTTTTTTTGTGAAAAACATTGTGAGATTCCGGAAAATTTGTAATTTTGCAATCACGAAAAACAAGAGACGTTCTTTAACAAAATTTGATCCGGTAGTTCAGTTGGTTAGAATGCCGCCCTGTCACGGCGGAGGTCGCGGGTTCGAGTCCCGTCCGGATCGCAATCAAATTTAATTTAAAATTAAGAACTACTGATCCGGTAGTTCAGCTGGTTAGAATGCCGCCCTGTCACGGCGGAGGTCGCGGGTTCGAGTCCCGTCCGGATCGCAATCAAATTTGATTAAAAACAAGAACTACTGATCCGGTAGTTCAGTTGGTTAGAATGCCGCCCTGTCACGGCGGAGGTCGCGGGTTCGAGTCCCGTCCGGATCGCAAAATCAAAAGCTGTAAAATTTATTTTATAGCTTTTTTTTGTTTTTATATATTTTTTTCTAATTATTTTATCGAATCTGTATTTACTATTAATGCTGTAAAAATTCAATATTTCCTGATTATGTAGGAATTTAAATGTGTTTTTGAGTATATTTTTATTCTTGAATAATTATCATAAAAGTTATTATATGATAAAAAATGAATTATATTTGTATTTCTATTTTTATAATAGATTTTATAAATAAATATATATGCACATTATGGAAGAAAAAACAATTGAAGCAGTTACTAATCCGACATGGAATACTGCCAATTATGATGAAGTATGGAATGAGAGATTTTCATTTTTTCAAAAACATGGAGCACCGGGTAGTCCGGAGTACAAGGAAGCTTATAAGAATATAAATGGTTTTGTTAATAAGCTTAGAATTAATATGAATTTTTATGCTTTTTTCTTTGGAGTAATTTATTTTCTTATTAAAGGAATGTGGAAAGGAGCCTTACTATTATTAGGTTTGAATATTTGTATTTTTATTATTACGCTGTTCCTTCCTAATGGTGTTGCAGGAGGTGTAGGTGCTGCTTATGGAATTTTATGTGGAATGGCTGCTAATTATGCTTACTATCGTAAAGAGGTTTTGGGAGAAGATGACTTCAATATTTTTAAAGGAATGAGATGGATTTAAATATCTTCTGAATTAATAAATAAAAAAAAGAGTAATGAGTTATTTGTTACTCTTTTTGTTTTTTTAATGGGAGAGGGAGGAAATGGAGAATTTCTCCAGCAATTTTCTAAGAAATAATTTTACTGAAAAATTCATTTAAGGTCTGATATTTGTACTACATCGCAAAACTAAATGATCAGTTAAATTTTATGAATACATTATTTGGAAGAAAATCATTTTTCTATACCCTTATTTTTGCTTTATTTTTAATTTCCTGTAAAAAAGAAACCCTGTCTGAAAATAATTCTCAATCAGATGATAATCCTTCTACAGAAGCTGTAGTAGCAGAAACTGATTCCCTGAAAAAAGATTCGGTAGAAGAGAAGGTGGTGAAAGAGTCTGTACCGCCTATCATGCAGGAAAACGGATTTTACAGCGGACTTATTCTTCCTAAAGATAAAAAACTCAGAGACTCTGTGTATGCTGATTTCAGCAAAAAATATACAGAAAAAGAAAGATATACTATTTTAGCTTTAAACCGCCTGGATTCTAAAAGTAAATGGAATGCAGATACCTTAGTGGTTCCTACTAAAATAGATACTACCTTAATGGCGTATTCACCTTTTCCGATGCAGCTTGATATATTAAGTAACGTAAAGAAATTGGTGGTGTTTTCTTATCCTATTCAGGCCTATGGAGTATATTCCAACGGAAGCCTGGTAAAATGGGGGCCTACCAGCATGGGAAGTAAATCGGCAAAGACCAAAACCGGACTGATGTTCGCCAACTGGAAAAAGAAACTTGCAATTTCTACGGTAAGCGATGAATGGAAACTTCCTTATAATGTAAATGTTCACAATACATTAGGAATAGGCTGGCATGAATATACACTGCCGGGCTATCCCGCTTCTCACTCATGTTTAAGATTACTGAAAAAAGATGCTCAATGGCTGTATTCTTACGCCGATACCTGGATCCTTAATCCCGGAGGAGCAACCCTGAAAGCTAACGGGACACCGGTGGTTATCTTTGGTGATTATCCGTGGGGGAAAAGAAAGCCCTGGAGAAAACTATTGAATGATCCTAACGCCAATAATATTTCAGTAGAGGAAATGACTCAATTGATGGAACCTAATATTGAAAAAATAGTAAAAGAACAATCCAATAGGGAGAAAGTTTCTGATTCTATAAAAGCGGCTAAAGCTATGGCAGCTCCAATTCATACGGAGTCCACATCAGGAATGTGATTTTTTTTCTCAAACTGTAACGTAGATTCCTCGGCAAACTTTCTTAACTTCTGCATTTCGGATTTACCTTTGTGCTGGCCAAACTTTGCAGCAGCATAAGTAAGCCCGATACAGATAAGCATCGCAAACGAAGCATTAAGAGCCCATGGAAAATCATTACTGTTAATCTGTTTTTCCACATAGAACATCGTGATGAAAGTCATCCATAAAACCGAAAAAAGGAAGTACAGAAACATAAAGAAAGTCCATACTGCTGAACTCGGTCCGAAAACACCTCTTATGGCAGTTACTCCGTCTTCGCTTTCGGCCCGGAGGGCTAGATTAGGTTTCCAGTAACTATTATCAGGGGTTTCCACACATATGGTAGCTACTTCTTTATTGATGTTTCCTGAAAATTCATCATTATGATCGTTCAGGTATTTTTTTAAACTTTCCGCGTATTCTTCCTTGCTGAGATTAGTGAACATTTTAAAGCGGGGCCTCGTTCTGATCTTGTCTAATGTGGTTTCTTCTGTTTTCATAGTGTTTATTCTTGATAGGGAATGGGGTCTTCTAATGTAAAGCTTAAAGTTAAGGATTCTTTTTTTCGCTGAATAATCATGGTGATGGTTTTTCCTTCATGAGATTTCATCAGTTCCATAATTTTTTCAAGGGTCATGTCCGAAGTCTTATTGCCATTGATGCTTATCACGAGATCATCCTTTAGTAATCCTGCTTTAAAGGCGGGAGAATCTTTTCTTACTCCTGCGATGGAAAATATAGGCTTAAGCGTAAATTTATACTGGAGACTTTTGTTGATGACAGGAGTTTCATTGGCGGACTTGGGCATATGGGGTGTTTCAAGCTTTACCAGGTTTTTTTCCCACTGCAGTCCGTCTTGTTTAAAGTCCAGTCCACTCATATTAAAATTAAAAGGATCATCATAATTACTGTTTCTTTTTAAGTACATTTTCTCATTCTGATAATCGAAGGCGACCGTAAAACGCTTCATGATATCTCCACCTATGGAGCCTTTCCTGTTTTCCACGAGATTGATATGCTGAATGGAGAATTCATGGGGCATGGCAGTAATAGGTTTTTCAAACCTGAAATTACCGAGATAGAATGCATGAATCCGGCTCCTTT
This sequence comes from Chryseobacterium sp. CT-SW4, assembly GCF_048572715.1. GTDB lineage: Bacteria > Bacteroidota > Bacteroidia > Flavobacteriales > Weeksellaceae > Chryseobacterium. The sequence continues at coordinate 2,580,020 of NZ_CP183840.1, read as the reverse complement.
TGCCATATACATCACCATTGAAACCTCTGCCGAGAAAATCATCAATATTGGGACGGTTATAAACAAAGTCTTTAATTAAGGCAGGGAATAACCAGATCGGATCACTGTTGCCGAGATCTATTAACAGTTTGGAGTTTTTCCTTTCACGGGTCATTTCTACATCGGCATAGATATAGGGTTTACTTTTTTCAATGGAAACAGGGAACTCCGTAAACTTTCTCATTTTCCTTTTGAAAAGCTGCTCATTATTATAAATAGTAATTTTTTTTGCTGTATAATCAATGACGACAGGATGGTTTTTAAAAAAATGATATCCTATAATACCGTTAACAGGAATTCCAACATGGGAAGAGATATTGAATTCCTGGTCGATGATGATAAAAAGAGAAAGAGATTTATTCACCAGGTTGTTTCCTATTCTTCCGATATTATTATCGGAGCGGAAGCCATCTATAACGACACTCCCGCCCAAACCTGAAAATTTGATTTTTTCTACATGGCTGAGCTGTAATTCTTTATCTTCCAGACTGAATATAGATGTTTCCTGAACTCCCGTATCCAGCAAAAAAGTGAGATCAGCCCCATTAATGTTTACCGGAATGAAAATAAGGTTGTTGATCAGTTGAAAACGGATAGTAGTTTTTTCGGTATCAGTAGGTTCAAAAGTATTTTGGGCATTAGAAAAAATGCTGAAAAACATGATCCATATGAAATATAGAGATTTCATTTACTGAATTTAGTAAAATTAAATGATATAAAATAAAAAAAGCATTCTCAAAATAGAAAATGCTTGCGTATATTTTAATCAATATTGATGAATATTGAATTTCCTTTAATTCTAAATATTTATTTTGAGAAAAACTCCATCAGATCCATATAATTCTTCTGATTGACGCCATGCCCGCTCATATATTCACGGAAAGTAAAATAGCAGCCGAGATCGTACAGCAGATCAGCAGCTTTTCTTCCCCAGTCTAAAGGGATAACTGCATCTTCAGTTCCATGGGATATGAAAAAGCGGAGGTGTTCAAGTTTCTTTTTGTCTTTTACTAGATGATCCAGGATTTTGGGTTCCGGATAAGAACTCATACAGGCTACGTAACTGAACATTTCGGGATATTGTAATGCAAGGGCATAACTCAAAATACCTCCCTGACTGAATCCGCACAGATGGGTTTTATTTTCCGTTAATCCATAATGGTTAATAATTTTCAGCATACTTTCAAGTAAAGCATTGAGGGACTCTCTGGCCTGCTCAACATCAATGAAGTTTTCAGGATTATTAAAATCTATATCATACCAGGAAAAACCTTCGAACTGGGTATCTCTCGGAGCCCTGAAGCTCACCAGTATCCAGTCGGCCGGTAGTGTTTCCCGGAAGCTGAAAAGGTCTTGTTCATTGCTTCCATAGCCATGAAGCATAAATAGGATAGGCGTAGCTGAGGTAATATTTTCGGGTTCTCTGACCAAGTATTTTAAATCCATATGCAAATATATTAATTTAAGAGAAAGGTTGTGATAATAGATATTTTTATTAAATTGCTGATAATTAACCGGTTTTACTATTTCAGGTTTTTTACTTTCAAAAATATACAATTCATTATTTTTATCGAATCGATATTATTTAGAAATTTTCGTTAGAAATTTTTCAAAAAAGATATTTTTATATTGATAAAAAACTTATATTTGGAAGATTAAAAAATCTATTTGGAGAAATGAAGCAATTTTACAATTTAAAAAGTTTATTGAGACTTTCCTTTTTATTAGTAGCATTATTTTCACTCACTACCGTTGTTAATTCATGTAAGGATGATGACGAAGATGAATTCCAGGACCATGTAGTACAGTTTGAGGTTAAAGGAACCCAGAATGTAGTTTTTAAAACCGTTGTAACCCAGGTGGGAACGGATCAGAGTACTATTTATGATCCAGTGGGTACCCTTTGGACAAGCGGGGAATTTTTTGTAAGTACGAGCCAGTCTCAGCTTAATTTGGCTGCCAATGCGGAACTTCCTGAAGCAAATTCTCAATTAATAGTAACCATCTGGATAGATGGAGAAGTTGCAAAGTCTGATACCGCAAAAGGGACAGGAACATTAAGTGCCGCTGTAACTCATAGCTTTTTAGAATTATAAAAAACAAACAATATCAACATACAAACCGCCGCTAGGGCGGTTTTTTTTATTGCTCAATTAATTGGTACTGTAAAGCAAGCGAGATCAGTTCCGTAGAATTTTTTGCTTTAAATTTTTGCAGTAGGTTTTTTCTGTGTGTATCAACCGTTAAAGGACTTAAAAACAATTCCTCAGCAATATTGATACTGGTTTTTCCCGCAGATACCAATTGTAGAATCTGCTTTTCTCTTTTGGTGAGCCGGGGAATAGTCCATTTATTTTCAGAAGGCTTACTGATAATTTCCCTGGTTTCATTACAAAATACGATATTCCCTGAGATAGCCCCTTTAATACAATCTGTAAGTTCCTCAATGGAAATATTTTTCAATAAATATCCGCTGGCTCCATTTTCGATGCACTGCATGATCACACTTCTTTCCGACCGGTTACTGAACATAATTACCGTAGTAGCCGGAGATATGGCTTTGATTTGACGGCAAAGCTCAATGCCGCTTATATCGGGTAAACTGATATCTAAAAGAATAATGTCTGCTTTATTCGATTTTATAAAATGTTGAACTTCTGAGCCCGCTGTACAACTTTTAATAATATGGAAAAGAGGATGTTCCTTCATCATCATTTTCAATCCTTCGATGACAATAGGATGATCATCCACAATCAAAATATCTATCTTATTCATTTTCCTTTATATTTAATTCAATATTAATGGCTGTTCCTGCCGTATCGGAGCTGATTTCCATTTCACCTTTAAGATATTCCACCCTGTTTCTAAGGTTGCGGAGCCCCATGCTTTTACTTTGGGTATGATCTACTTCCCTGAACCCTTTGCCATTATCTTCTATTGTGATCATGAAGCTTTTGGGGGATTGGGAACATTGCAGAAGAATACTACTGGCTTCCGAATGTTTTACGGCATTAGCAAGCAGCTCCTGGATGATTCTGTAAATATTCATCTGAGTGCTGAGGGGAAGGCCACTGCCGATATTGATCAGCTGGCATTCTATGATAAGATCTTTTCTTGTATAAAATTCGCACAGGTCCTTTAGAGCAGGTTTTAAACCGAAATGAAGCAACGATTCCGGCATTAAATTTCGGGCAATATTTCTAAGCTCGGTAACCGAATGATCCAGTTGATGGGTGATCTTCTGAAGATCTTTCTGCTGGTCATGATTAAGATGAGTATAGGACCAGGTAGAAAGGTTGATTTTGACTCCCGCAAGCATTCCGCCAAGACCGTCATGCAGATCCCTGGCAATGCGTTCCCTTTCTCTTTCCTCACTTTCCATGATGGCTTTTGTAAGATTAAGCTCTTCTTTTTGTTTGATATCCTGTATTTTTTGTTGAAGGTTTATTTCTTTCTGTTCAGATATTTTCCTGTTTTTGCGGTAAAGAAGAAATATAAAAATGAGAAGACTTAAAAACAGGAGGGCAGCCAGTCCCAATATCCGGAGATAAGAATTTTTTTTGCTCATTAGCAGCTCTTTTTCTCTTTTTTCGGCGTTGAGGGTAGCTATTTTCTTCTCCTTCTCAGCAGTGTTGAATTTGGTTTCCAGCTGGTTGATTTCTAATTTTACATTTTCCGTATTCAGGCTGTCGCTTAAGCTTGAATATTTTCTTTGCCAGTCCAAGGCTTCCCTGTCATTTCCCATCAGTTCGTTAATGGCGGATAAATGATAATAAATGGTTTTGCGGTTGTTGGCATCACTTAAAAGTGTTTTTTCATTTAATGTACTTTCTAATACAGCTTTGGCTTCCGGATATTTATTTAATTTCCTGAGAATATCATATTTATTCACATAAAACATTTGGGTGAACATACTCTGTTTATATTTTTTAGAATAAAATAAGCCTTTCTCAATAATGGGTAGTGCTTCTGCATTTTTCTGCTTGGTAATAAAATAGAGGGCTGTTATATAATAAAAGGGTGCATGATAGGAGGAATCAGGATAAGGAGTCAGCAGCTTTTCTGCTTTATCAATGTATTTTTTGGCTTCATCTCCTTTAGCCTGATAGCAGAAATTCGTTGCTGCATGAAGATAGGCATTGAAAAGTTCTGAAGATCGGGGTGCAATTTTCTCCAGCAGTTCCCGGGAGGTTTGATTATAGCGGGCTGACTTTTCAAATTCGGCATTATAGGTGAGAATAATGCCTAGCTGGGAATACAGATATCCCAGACCAGGATTGTTCGTATATTGATCGACCAGAGGTATGCTTTTCTCAAGTAATATCTTTACAAGGAAAGGGTAGCCTTCCTTATTTTTCTGGGTTACTCCGTAGTTATACCATGATAAAGCCTGAAAAAACTGAGCTTCCTCCGTTTTAAACCCGGGCAGCAGGGACAAAGCTTTTTGATAGGAAGCTGCAGCCTTTTGTGCATTTCTGTCCTGATAATAAAGCCCTTCGTAATAGTAATACTTCGCGATGGTGTAGGGATCTTTTTTGCCTGATACTTCTCCTTTTTGAAGGTGCTCTTTACTTATGACGGAATCTATATTTCTGTAATAGCCTGAAAGTATAAAATGAGCGTTGGCTCTGAGTATCGGATCGGTATTGCTGCGGGTAACCTGTTGTAAGCTGTCTATATAATGTTTTTCATTGAGGGGTATTAATCTTTGCGCATAGAAACTGTAATTTGTTAAAATAAGAATTATGGTTATTAAATTTTTCATGGTTTTAAATAGAGGTTGCTATAATATGTAAAAAAACCAATATGAATGAAATTTTGAAAATAAAAATACCTAAAATCAGGTAGAAGAAATTACCGGATTTTAAGGATTGTGGATTTTAGGTCACTCGGGTAGCTTTGCAGAACCTTTAAGAAGGGTAGGATTAAAATTGAAAGACATCAGCTCCTCCTTAAAGAAAAACGAGGCTTAGCAATAAATTTAACTCCATACATCAATAAAATTATGAGAAAAATGACTTCAAAAAACGTATTAAAAGGTGCATTCGTACTATTATTGACCACCATGTTTTTCGGGTGGGTAACATCATGCAGCAATGATGATGACGATAATAATGGCGGAGGAAATGCAGGAAACAGCCATAAAGTAGTTTTCAAAGCAATTGCTTCGGCGGGAAGTAATATCGATGTGGCGGTTTATGCCTATGATTCCAACAGTACTTCTGCCACGAGCCTTAGCGGGACCACCTGGACCAGTCCTGAAATTACAGTTCCGGCCGGAACTTATAATGTGAATGTAGGAGCAACGGCAATAGGCGCGGATGCCTCATCTACCCTGAAAGTACAGATCTATGTAGATGGTGAACTGAAAAAAGAAGGAACTTCAAGCGGGCAGATTCTTTCCGCACAGGCCAATTACACCTTTTAGCATCATCAAAATTCCTAATTATAAAACAGGCTGTCCCAAAAGTGAGACAGCCTGTTTTTTTATTTAGATTACCTTTACAATAAAGTAATTTTTCTTTCCTTTTTGGAGTAATAAGAATTTTCCGTCTATCAGATCATTTTCATTGGCGGTGAAAACTTCATTGATTTTCTGTTTGTTGACAGAAATAGCGTTTCCTTTTAATTCTCTTTGGGCTTCACTTTTGGATTTTAGGAATCCGGATTTTTCAGAAAGAAGGTCTACAATATTAATTCCCAATACATCAGCTTTGGCAATTTCTTTCTGCGGAACCCCGTCAAAAATTTCTAAGAAAATTTCTTCATCCAGACTTACAAGATCTTCTGCTGTTGAGCGTCCGAATAAAATTTCAGAAGCTTTTAAAGCTTTTTCGTATTCTTCTCTACCGTGTACCCAGACAGTAACTTCTTCAGCCAGTTTCTTTTGAAGTTTTCTTTCGTGAGGTGCTGTTTTATGTTCTTCAATTAAAGCTTCGATTTCCTCTTTTCCAAGGAATGTGTAAAATTTAATAAATCTTTCTGCATCCTCATCAGTGGCATTCAGCCAGAACTGGTAGAATTTGTAAGGCGATGTTTTCTTTTTATCCAGCCAGTAGTTTTCTCCGCTTTCGGATTTACCGAACTTTGAACCATCTGCTTTGGTAATCAGAGGAACGGTTAAAGCAAAAGCTTCTCCCTGTGCTTTTCTCCTGATAAGCTCTGTTCCGGTAGTGATATTTCCCCACTGATCAGATCCTCCCATCTGTAATTTTACATTCTTGGCCTGGTACAGATGAAGAAAGTCATAACCCTGAATAAGCTGATACGTAAATTCTGTAAAGCTCATTCCGTCGGCTCCTCCCTCACCTGAGAATCTTTTTTTAACAGAGTCTTTAGCCATCATATAATTAACCGTAATATTCTTTCCGATATTTTTAGCGAAATCAAGAAAAGAAATATTCTTCATCCAGTCATAATTGTTAACCAATTCAGCTTTATTAGCCCCTTCACCTTCAAAATCTAAAAATCGGGACAGCTGATTTTTTAAACAGTCTACATAATGTAAAAGAGTTTCTTCATCCAAAAGATTTCTTTCGGCGGATTTACCGGACGGATCACCTATCATTCCCGTGGCACCTCCTACTAAGGCGATCGGCTTATGGCCGTGCTGCTGGAAATGAGCCAGGATTTTAATCTGTATAAGGCTTCCTATATGCAAAGAATCGGCAGTAGGGTCGAAACCAATATATGCTGTGGTTACTTCTTTATTCAGTTGTTCATCCGTTCCAGGCATCATATCGGCAAACAGACCACGCCATTTTAGTTCTTCAATAAAGGAATTCATGCTATTTTCTTTAAATTATTTTGATGCTGCAAAGATAATAAATTCAATATTACGGATCATGGTTTAGAGATTATTCGTCATGAAAACAGCAGTAATAATGCATGGTTTTTGTAGGTTTATTTTTAATATATTTGTTTATAATGAATGACGAGCAACTATTTTTACTTATCCAGAAGGCTAAAGAAAAAGATCAGAAAGCCCAGACCAGATTGATTAATGTGTTTTGGGTGGATGTTTTTTCCTTTGTTATGAAAAAGGTAAGAGACGAGAACGATGCTGATGAGATTACCGTAAATGTTTTCTCAAAAGTATTATCGAAACTGGATATGTATGACCCGCATTTTCAGTTTAAAACCTGGGTTCTCACCATTGCTCAGAATACGGTCATTGATTTCTGGCGTAAAAGGAGCCGCGAAAACCAGGATACGGATGTCACAGAAAACCTGGAAAGTGTAAAAAACCAGTTTGCAAAATCTCCCGAAGAACTTATGATCTCCGATGAAGAACATAAGAAAATTGTTAAGGCAATAGAATCTTTGGATGCCAATTACCAGGATATCATCAGGCTCCGGTTTTTTGAAGAGAAAAGTATTAAGGAAATAGCCGAGGAGTTGGGAATTTCCGTTGCCAATACCAAAGTAAGGGTAATGCGGGCTAAAAAAGTTTTGGCTGAACTGTTGAAAAACAGGGAGTTTGATGAAGAATAATTATAATTCTCTATTGCTGATGATTCCGTAATTTTTAATTATCACTTCCATCAATTTTTCCGGTAGATGGTTTCCATGAAAAATTCCTTAACTTTGAATCTCAATTTTAGAAATGGAAAATTCAACTCAAGATACTACCGTTCAAAAACCAAAATGGATCCGTGTAAAACTTCCTACAGGAAAAAATTACAGAGAGCTCCGCACATTGGTTGATAAATATAAATTAAATACGATTTGCCAGAGTGGAAGCTGCCCGAATATGGGTGAATGCTGGGGAGAAGGTACTGCAACATTTATGATTTTGGGAAATATATGTACCAGAAGCTGTGGATTTTGTGGTGTAAAAACAGGCAAACCGTTAGACGTAAACTGGGATGAGCCTGAAAAAGTAGCCCGTTCCATCAAATTAATGAAAATCAAACATGCGGTTCTTACCTCGGTAGACCGTGATGACCTGAAAGATATGGGATCTATTCTTTGGGCGGAGACAGTAAATGCCGTAAGAAGAATTTCTCCCGGAACTACTATGGAAACACTTATTCCCGATTTCCAGGGAATTACAAAACACCTTGACCGATTGGTGGAAGTAGCTCCCGAAGTTATTTCTCATAATATGGAGACGGTGAAACGTTTAACAAGAGAAGTAAGAATCCAGGCTAAATACGAAAGAAGCCTTGAAGTTTTAAGATACCTGAAAGAAGCAGGACAGAGAAGAACAAAAACAGGAGTAATGCTGGGGTTGGGAGAAACCAAAGATGAGGTTTTCCAGACCATTGAAGATATCCGTAATGCAGATGTAGACGTAATTACGCTGGGACAATACTTACAGCCGACAAAAAAACATTTGCCTGTAAAAAGGTTCATCAGCCCTGAAGAATTTGAAGAACTCGGAGACTTTGCAAGAAGCTTAGGATTCAGACATGTGGAAAGCTCACCTTTAGTAAGAAGCTCCTACCATGCTGAAAAGCATATTCACTAAATAATCCGGTTGGATATCTTTTAATACTATTTCATTTCCCAGGAGGAAGTGAGAGAAATCTAATTTATAAAATAGCTGTTTAATAATTTCTTTTCGAAAACCGAATTTGGGATGATTGATAAAAGAATAATACCTCTGGCCATAGGCGGTTTAGGTATAGGAACTACTGAATTTACTATTATGGGACTTTTGCCGGATATCGCACGGTCCCTGCAGGTCAGCATTCCGGAAGCGGGACACTTAATTTCAGCGTACGCATTAGGTGTGGTAATTGGAGCTCCTTTACTGATCGGCTATTCGGTTAAATTTCCTCCGAAAAAAGTCTTAATAGCCTTGATGATTCTTTTTACATTGTTTAACGGATTATCAGCTGTAGCCTCCGATTATACCATGATGCTTATCATCAGGTTTATGTCCGGATTACCTCATGGAGCTTTCTTTGGGGTAGGTACGGTAGTCGCTGCCCGGATGGCAGGACTGGGTAAAAAAGCATTATACATATCATTAATGTTTACGGGACTTACGGTGGCCAACCTTGCTATGGTACCGCTGGTAACTTATATAGGACATACTTTCCACTGGAAATGGTATTTTGTGATCGTGGCAGTTATAGGTTTATTGGCTTTGTTATTCCTTAAATTATGGCTTCCCGATCTGCCTAAAAAAGAGGACAGCCACTTCCTCGAAGAACTGAAGTTTCTTAAAAACAAGCAGTCATGGTTAATTTTAATGATTACTGCTATCGGTTTCGGAGGACTCTTCACCTGGTTTAGCTATATTACACCTTTGATGACTGATATGGCAGGAATCAAAAGCAGCCAGATGGCCTATGTAATGGTGCTTGCAGGAGGGGGAATGGTAGTAGGGAATCTGTTGGGAGGATTTGTTACCGATAAATTCGGAGCTGAGAAAACCAGTCCGGTTCTGCTTTTTTTAATGATGCTGGCCTTAACGGGAGTATTTTTCCTTTCCGAATACCAGACAATAGCCTTGATATTGACCTTCGTTTGCGGAGCTTTATCCATGGCAGTATCATCACCGATCAATATTATGATGATGAAAGCTGCTCCAAATAGTGAAATGATGGGAGCCGCATTTATGCAGGCAGCCTTTAATATAGCGAATGCATTGGGAGCCCTATTAGGAGGAATCCCTCTCGAATACGGATTGTCTTACAATTATCCTTCGCTGGTAGGAGTAGGAATGGTTTCCATAGGTCTGCTGATCTGTTTCCGGTATTTATATTTATTCGGGGGAAAAAATGATAAACGTGTGATGATAGATACAGAAAAATAATATCCTTGTGATCCAATAAAAAAGTAAGACTGTCTAATGGCAGTCTTTTGTTTTCAATGTTTACTTTCCTATTGGTTTGGGATTTCCCATTATAAAAAAATAGGAGAACTATAAGTAACTTGTCATTTTCGAACGAAGTGAGAAATCTCTCAAAACGTTTACTGGCTTAAAAAAAACAAAAAAAAGAGAAGTCAAACTTCTCTTTTATAAATTTAAGCTTCAATTTCGTTGCCGTTCTGGCACCAATAAAGCGCGTTATAAAGATTTTCTTTAGGGAAAGATTTAAATTCTCCCGGCATTAATACACTAAAAATATCAGTGAAGTTCTGAACCCCGTCATTGTCTGTTACAATAGCGGTGCGGTTCCATTTCGTAAGATTTTTTAAACCTAATAAAGCATCCTGCCACCATGCTCCTGTAGTGAAATTGTTGAGGTCAGTATCCAGGTACAATAAATAATTAAGCTCATCGAACTGGTCGACTTTTTCCTTGACACGAGGAAAAACAAGGTTTTCAAAATCTTCTTTGGTCACTTCTCCCGTAGCATTGAAGGCGGCTACATTCTGTGGCGCCTCCGGAATAATTGTTATCATAATCTATATTTTAGTGGTTTGATTTAAAATCAGTCTACAAGAATTAAACCATTGGCAGGTATGAAATCGTTAAAAATATTATAAATATCATTAAATTAGTGTAGTGTAAAATATAAATATGGATCTAAAATCAAATGAACCCTTTTGGCTGATTAAGGATGGGTTAATCAGCTCTTACCCTTCTTTAAAGTCCGATAAGGAATGTGATGTTTTGGTTATCGGAGGAGGAATTACAGGAAGTTTAATAGCCCACCAAATGGTAAAGGACGGCTATAAAACAATACTCATCGATAAAAGAGAAGTAGCCAACGGAAGTACATCAGCAACTACCTCTATGCTTCAATACGAAATAGATGTTTCTCTCTTTGAGCTTATAAAAAAAATAGGAGAGAAAGGAGCCGTTAAAAGTTACAAAGCCTGTTCGGATTCCATTGATACGCTTGCAGGTCTCGTGAAGCAGATAAAATCAAAAACCGGATTTGTAAAAAAGCAGTCCCTGTATTATGCAGCTAATAAAAAAGACAAAGAATGGTTGAAGGAAGAATATGAAACCAGAAAACAAAATGGCTTTGACGTTAAATGGCTTTCCTCTGAAAAAATTCAGGAAAAATTTGGATTTCAAAATACTTTCGGAGGAATATTATCCAGGCAGGGAGCAAGTATTGATGCTTTTAGGCTGACCCATGAGCTGTTGAGGTTCAACAGGGAAAAAGGCTTGGAAATATATGATAAAACAGAAATGAAAAAAGTAGAGTATCATAGAGGATATAATCTTGTTTTAACCACCAACGGACCGAAGATTAAAGCCAAAAAAATCATTTATTGCATCGGATATGAAAGTAAGAATCTCATTAAAGAAAATTTTGTCAATCTGAAAAGCACTTACGCCCTTGTTTCCGAAATTGATAAAGATAAATTTAAGAATATAGATAAAACATTGGTCTGGAATACCGATAAACCCTATATGTATATGAGAACTACCGATGACGAAAGGTTGTTGATAGGTGGAGGAGATGAAGATTTTTCCAATCCTGAAAAAAGAGACCTCCTGCTCAATCAGAAAGAAAAAGAAATTTTAGGAATATTAAAAAAAATAAAACCTGACTATCAATTTTACACCGATTTTGTATGGGCCGGAACTTTTGGAGAAACAAAGGACGGACTGCCTTATATCGGGGAGCATAAAAAATTCAGGAACTCTTACTTTGTTCTTGGCTTTGGGGGGAATGGTATTACTTTCTCTGTGATAGGAATGGAAATGGCTTCCAATTTCATGAAAAATAAAAAACATCCGCTTTCAAGATATTTTAAATTTGGAAGGTAGATAATAAAACGCCACTTCTTCCTGAAGTGGCGTTTTAATTTTAACGGTTATAGTACCGGATCTGCAGGTCTTTTGGATATTTTACTTCATATGAAAAGTTGATTTTAGCCGTATTTCCTGCATCAATTTTTCTGTTCCAAAGGATGCTGCCTGTTTTTTCATCCCATTGTCCGTCACCGGTTTCCAGTGCTTTTACTGAAATTTTAGAATTTTCGCTGATAGGAAGCTGGTCAAGGATTTCAAGTTCAATACTTACTTTCGTGTTATTTCGTACATTGATCTGATAACTTTCAGTTTCCCATTTATTGGAGTTGAGGGATTTTTGAGCCGTTTTATCTTCCATTTTGATTCTTTTTACCGTAATTCTTTCATCTGCTCCCAGGGAGATAGGGAACTCATCTTTTAGGTAATTACTGGTAATATTCGTTTTTCCGATATAATTATCTTCAAAATAAATTTGGGCTTCTCCGGAGATCAGGTTAAGAGTTTGCCAGTTTTTTACAAATGCCATTAAGAATACCTGATTATTAAGTTTAGGAACGGTATGGTATTTATACGTGGCATTCACTTCTTTTTTATCCAGAATTACATATTGTTCTTTTTCCTGGCTGATGATGCTTTGATTGTATTTTAACTCATACATTACATTCATCTGATTGTCTGAGACGGTAGCCTCCGGAATCTGGCTTACCTCCGAAACTCCCTCACGAAGTTGATAGGCATTGGATATTTCAGCAACTTTTTTCATTTCATATCTTTCCAGCGTCTTTTGGGAATCATAGGGAGTATACTCAGCAACATATAAAGGACTCAATATAGGTCTGTTCTGATTATAAGATGGCCGGTAAGTAGAAACGAATAATTTGATATTATTCCAGTCCTGGCCGGTTTTCTGATATATTTTCCCTTTATAAACGATTTCAAGAGGTTTCTTAACGGACTCCGCCCTTAGATCATAAGAAGGAACCCACCCGGCATTATTGACAATATAGCTTACCCCTAAGTTCAGGTTCATTTCCTGTTCAGCAAGGATTTCCAGGAGAAGTTCTTTTTTATTCTTGTTTTTATGAGTCTGCTCTTCACTGAACTGTTTATTGATTTTAGCAATGCTCTGATCGAAAACCGTTTTCTGTTCATTCAGTGAAAATAGCTGATTGTCAATTTCAAGCATTCTCTTCCTGTAAAACTCTGTGAGTTTGATAAGTTGTTCCTGGGGAGAAAATTTGTCGCTGGTGGAAAGCTTTAAGTTATTATTAATAAGGCTCTGTTCTCCGTTCAGGTTTTTAATCTGGATATTAATAAGATTAACCTCCCTCTGTAATTTCAATCTTTCATCATCCAGTTTTTTCTCCCCTTCCGATAGTTCGTCGTTCTTTAGAAAATTTCTTTGTGGAGTAATGGAAAGAAGGGTGGTGTTTTTTTCAAGATTGATTTTGTAGGTGTTTTCGTCCAGATCATTAGGAAGATTAGTGATCCGTATCATATTTCTTCCCTTCTGCAGATTGACATTTGTACTTCCGTATACCTTTGCTCCCCGAAGGAAAACAGTAGCCTGCTTCACCGTGATTTCTTTTTTGATTTCCTGTGCTTTTAAAGGAAAAAAACATAACAGTATCAGTAGTAAGAAATAATTTTTCATAGCTTATTATTTAGAGTTCTTAGTGTAAAATTACCCGTAATTAACACCGGAATGGAGACCACTTGGTGAAAGCCTGTTTTCACTTGGTGAATAGTTTTAAAAGAACTATATATATGTATATCTTTGTTTTATGAAAATATTCCGGCTTTTGATATTGTATATGCTGTTCTTTGTGGGAAACTGGGGATCCGCACAAACAGTCATGGAAGAAGTACAGGCTCAGAGTAAAAAATTGGAGAAAGCTTTGGATAGTAATGATGAAGCCGCTCAGGCTGAATCGTATTTTAAAATAGGAGAATCTTTTTTTAAGGACGGGAATTATGTAAAAAGTGAAGAATACTTTCAGAAAGCAAAAAATATCTATAAACAGGAGAATAATAAGAAAAAACTGGAGCAGGTTACTCGGAAACTGGCGCAGGCTCAGGAAAAACAAAATAAAATTCTCCCAGCTATTACCAATTATGGTCAGGCTGCAAAAGTCAGCTATTCCTCGGAAGGCCGTGCCATGAATACCAATGACGTAGAAAGGCTGAAATCATCATCCCAGACCGTAAAAGCAGAAGCGATACAAAATAATATGCAGCTTAACCTGGTAGAGAAGGAAAATGCAGGTCTGGCGGAAAACTACAGCCAGCTGGCGGATATCAATATTCAGCAAAAAGATATACCTAAAGCAGAGGAAAACCTTAATAATGCCTATCGTATTTCTAAAAAAGAAACTCCTCAGCAGGCTTTGGAAATCAATAATAAACTTACGGATCTCTACGTAGAAAATAAAAAATTTGACAAAGCGATAGAAGCCAAGAAAAAAGTCTTAAAAGAAGATTTCCTGAAAGAGGACTCCGAAAAAAAAGTAGAGCAGATACAGCAGCTTGCGGATATTTATATCAAAAAAGAAGATCCGAAAGAAGCGGTCAACTTATTAGCCAATGCCTATGGTATAGCTATTGAAAAAGGATATACGCTGGAAGCACAGAAAGCCGTAAAAAAACTGGACAGTTTATATGGAATTTCCGGTAAGACAGATGAATCTGTAAAATTATACAGGGATTTTTTAGGAAAGCTGCCGGACCTTATTTCAAAAGACCGGAGCCTGGTCGATAATAAAATACTCGCAGATACCGAACAGAGAATTGTTCAGCTAGAAAAAGAAAAAGAACTTAAAGATCAGCTCATCCAAAGAAAAAATACTTTTAACTATGGACTAATAGCGGTGTTGATTATACTACTGCTTCTGATAGGTTTCATCATCTGGACATTAAGAAGGGTTCAGATTAAAAATAAGAAAATTGCCCTGCAGTCATTGAGGAGAGAAATGAACCCCCATTTTATCTTTAACAGCTTAAATAGCGTCAATCAGTTTATAGCCAGCAATAATGAGCTGGAAGCCAATCAGTACCTTACCCGTTTTTCCAAGCTGATGAGAGGAGTTATGGAAAATTCAACAGAAGATTTCATCCCTTTACAGCAGGAATTGGATATGCTTCATAACTACCTTGCACTGGAAAAAACCCGTTTTACAGATAAATTTGATTATGAAGTGGAAGTGGATGAGAGCCTTATGATCTCCAACCTTCAGATTCCGGGTATGCTCATTCAGCCTTTTCTGGAAAATGCTATTTGGCATGGTCTCAGATACAGGTCGGAAAAAGGATTTCTGAAATTAAGCTTTGAAAAAGAGCAGCAATATTTAAAAGTAACCATTGAAGATAACGGAATTGGAATAGAAGAAAGCAGGAAGCAGAAAACCGAACATCAAAAAGCCCGGGGAGGCAGAGGAATGAAAAACACACTGGAGCGTATTAAACTTCTTAATGATTTATATAAAAAGGAAATTACCTATTCTCTTACGGATAAACCGGAGGGAAAAGGAGTAATTATCATAATCAAAATTGATCTTAACCTTAAATAATCCTGAAAGATGAAGATAACAGCAGTGATTGTAGACGATGAAGTAATTGCCAGAGAGGTTTTGAGAAATTATCTTACCAAATACTGTCCGCAGGTAGAAATTCTGGGAGAAGCGGAAAATATTAAACAGGCTGTTCCTTTAATTCAGACCTCGCAGCCCCAGCTGGTCTTCCTGGATGTGGAAATGCCTTTTGGAAATGCCTTTGATGTATTAGAAGCTACCAGGGACTGTTCCTACGAAACGATTTTCATAACGGCTTTTTCCCAGTACTCTTTACAGGCCCTTAATAAATCCGCCAGTTATTATATTTTAAAGCCTATTGATATTCAGGAGCTTATTGTAGCCGTGAATAAAGTGGCTGAAAATATAGAGCAGAAAGATGCGCTGAACAGAAATAAGATTCTGTTGGAAAATCTCAGGCTGAAACCCGAAAAGCAACAGCTTATTTTACCAACCTTACAGGGTTTCGATGTTGTAAAAATAGAAGATATCATAAGGTTACAGGCAGATGGTAATTTTACCCAGGTATACCTGAAAGACACTTCCAGAAAAATGGTTTGCCGATTTTTGAAACATTTTGATGACTTGCTGGATGCCCCTTTTGTAAGGGTACACCGCTCCCACATTATCAATACAGACTTTGTAAAATCCTACCACAAAAGCGGAACCGCTACTTTACTGGATGATACTGAAATTGAAGTATCAGGAAACTTTAAAGAACGTTTTTTAAACCTCTTTTCTTAGATTTATCTTTTGTTAACAGACCCTAGGCATTATTTTTGACGGTTTTAGGAATAACCACAAACTTATATTATTATGAAAAATCTTCAAAAGATTGTTATTCCTGTTTCGCTGGGAGTTCTCGGGATATTGCTTTTCAATTCATGTTCGGTAGGAATTCCGAAAGGAGCTACGGCAGTTACAAATTTTAATTCGGAAAAATACCTGGGAACGTGGTACGAAATAGCCCGTTTTGATTATAAATTCGAAAAAAACATGAATAACGTTACCGCTACTTATTCTTTAAATCCTAATGGAAGCATCCGTGTCGATAATAAAGGTTATGACTATGTAAAAAAAGAATGGAAAGAATCTATAGGAGAAGCCCGGTTTGTAAAAGATAAAACCGAAGCCCGTCTTAAAGTTTCTTTTTTTAAACCTATCTGGTCCGGATATAATGTAATCGATATTGATGAAAATTATCAATACGCATTGGTAGCGGGAAACAGTCTTAAATACTTATGGATCTTATCCCGTACACCTGATATTCCTGAAAGTATCAAACAAAGATTTCTTGAAAAAGCGAAGAAAATAGGATATAATACAGATCAGTTGATTTGGGTTGAACATAACAAATAAAAAACAGGCAAAAAATTTGCCTGTTTTTTATGCATTAAAGCTCAATGTTTTTCAGTGGTGCATTCAAAACATATAATAAAATATTTTTGTTTCAGATATAATTTTTTACTTCATTTGTAAAAGATTTTTTTCATAAATTTAGATATGCAAAAAGCAGTTCTTATTACTATTGGAGATGAGATCCTTTCAGGAAATACAATAGACACCAATTCCAATTTTGTTGCCATCGAATTAAAAAATATAGGGATACAGGTTGCCCGGATTTTTACCATTTCGGATGAAGCTGAAATTATTAAAGACACTTTAAAGACCGCCTTTGAAATCGGAGAAGTGGTTATTATGACGGGAGGGCTGGGACCTACCCGGGATGACAAAACCAAAAAAGCGCTTGCCGAATTCTTTCATGATGAAATTGTTCTGAATGAAGTGACTTTGGAACATCTTAAAAACTATCTGGAAAAAAGAGGCAGATCCGAATTACTCGAAAGAAATAAAGAGCAGGCCTACTTGCCTTCGAAATCCCTGATATTTCAAAATTATTATGGCACTGCACCCTGTATGATGATGGAATGGGAAGGAAAGCTGTGTTTCAGTCTTCCAGGAGTTCCCTATGAAGTAAAGCCTTTGATAAAAGAGCAGATCATACCTTATTTAAAAGATAAGTTCAGGCTGGATTACATCCATACGAGAATTGTTTCGGTAGTGGGAATTCCCGAAAGTATTCTTGCAGATATGATTGAAGACTGGGAGCTTGCCTTACCGGAGCATATCAGCTTATCTTATCTTCCGATTGGAAACCGCGTAAAGCTCAGGCTTACAGCCACCGGAGAAGATGAAAATGTTTTAAAGGATCAGATGGAAGGGGAAATCCAGAAGTTACTCCCTATAGTAGGAGATCAAATTATAGCAACCTCGGAAGATAAAATAGAAAAAATTCTGGGTGAGCTGCTGGGAGAAAAAAAATTAACGATATCCACTGCGGAAAGCTGTACAGGCGGAGAACTGGCCAAGATGATTACTTCCCATTCCGGAAGTTCCAAATACTTTATGGGAGGAATTGTAGCCTATGCTACGGAGAAAAAAGTGGAAATACTCAAAGTTTCACAGGCTACGGTAGATCAGTATACGGTGGTAAGTGAAGAGGTAGCCCGGGAAATGGCAAAAGGATGTCAGCAATTATTTGATACCGATATTTCCTTATCTACGACCGGAGTGGCAGGACCGGGAAAAGGCGAAGACGGTAAAGCCGTGGGTACGGTTTTTTATACCATACGAATTAATGAACAGGAAGAGACATTCAAACTCTATCTGCCTCATTTGGAAAGACTGGACTTCATGAATTTTGTTTCCCAGAAAATTTTACAGGATTTGATAAGCTTACTCATCAAAAATTGAAAATAACCGGATGGCTTCTTAAAAATTTTTAGTAACGAATCAGAAAAAAAACATACATATTGTATAAATTGTTATTACAATGAAAAAATTGACATTTTCTTTATTTTTATTGGCGGGAGCTTGTTCACAAACTATGGTGAACGCTCAGGCTACTTCAACTCAATCAGTGATGAATACAACAGATAAAGGGATAGATATCAGCTTGATGGATAAATCAGTACGTCCTCAGGATGATTTCTACAACTTTGTGAACGGAACATGGATGAAAACGGCTAAAATTCCATCCGATAAGCCAACTTGGGGAAGCTTTAATAAGCTTGCTGAAGATACGGATAACAATTCCATGACGATTTTAAACTCTCTTTTGAAAGAGAAATTTGCGGATGGAAGCGAAGGCAAAAAAATTCAGGATCTGTATGCTACCTATATGAACATGCAGAAAAGAAATGCAGATGGTATCAAACCTATTCAATCCAATATCAGTAAAATTGATGCGATCAAAAATCTTAAAGATTTACAAAACTACCTGACTTCAGTAACAAAAGAAGGTGAAAATACTTTCTATGGTTGGGGAGTAGATGCAGATCTTAAAGATTCTAAAATGAATGCCGTTTATCTGGGAGAGGCATCCCTCGGATTAGGAAGGGATTATTATCAGAAAGTAAATGATAAAAATACGGAAACTCTGGCAGAATACCAGAAGTACGTAGCTTCCATGCTGAAAGAATTAGGCTACAAAAACGCAGATGAAACTGCTAAAAATATCGTTAATTACGAAAAAAGTATTGCTCAGAACTATCTGACCAATGAGCAGATTCGTGATGCTACCTTACAGTACAATCCGCAGACAATGACGGAACTTTCCGGATTAGTAAAAAATGTAGATCTTCCGGCTTATCTTAAAAAAGTAGGCGTGAATACGGATAAAGTAATCGTAGGGGAAATTAATTATTACAAAAACTTCGATAAGCTGGTAAACACACAAAACTTACCTGTCATTAAAGATTACCTTAAATTTCATATGATCAACGGAAGTGCTTCCTACCTAAGTGAAAAATTAGGAGATATGAAATTTGCTTTCTATGGCAAATACCTTAGAGGTCAACAGGAGCAGAGAGCCCTTAATAAAAGAGGATATGAGCTGATCAACGGAACATTGGGAGAAGCTTTTGGAAAATTATACGTGGAGAAATATTTCCCGGCAGAAGCTAAGGCTCAGATGGTGGAGCTGATCGATTATTTAAAGAAAAGCTTTGCCCAGCACATCAATGGCTTAACATGGATGTCTTCCGTTACCAAAGAAAAAGCACTTAATAAGCTGAATAAATTTACAGTGAAGGTGGCATATCCGGATAAATGGAAAGACTATTCCAAATTAACCATCATTCCTGAATCCAAAGGAGGTACCTTATATAAAAATCTTCAGAATATTACAGAATGGCAGTATCAGAAAGATTTGGATAAAATAGGAAAACCGGTAGATAAAACCGAATGGGGAATGACTCCGCAAACGGTAAACGCCTACTATAATCCTGTAAATAACGAAATCGTATTCCCTGCGGCTATACTTCAGCCTCCTTTCTTTAATCCGCAAGCGGATGCAGCAGTAAACTTTGGAGGAATCGGAGCGGTGATCGGGCACGAAATGAGTCACGGATTTGATGATTCAGGAGCTCAGTTTGATGCAGATGGTAACCTCGTAGACTGGTGGACTCCGGAAGATAAGGCTAACTTTGAGAAAGCAACTAAAGCATTGGCAGCACAATATGACAAATATGAGCCGGTAAAAGGAACTTTTGTAAACGGAACCTTTACCAATGGTGAAAATATTGCTGACCTTGGAGGAGTGAATATCGCCTATGATGCATTACAGATGTATTTAAAAGACAAAGGAAATCCGGGATTGATCAGTGGATTTACACAGGATCAAAGATTTTTCCTTAGCTGGGCAACTGTGTGGAGAACATTATCCAGTGAAAAATACATGGTAAACCAGGTAAAAACGGATCCGCATTCTCCGGGATATTTCCGAAGCTTCGGACCATTGACCAACGTGGATGCATTCTATAAAGCATTCGATGTGAAATCAGGAGATAAGCTTTATAAAAAACCGGAAGAAAGAATTAAAATCTGGTAAGAAATAAAATGAAATCACCCGCTAAGGGTGATTTTTTTTATTATATAGACGCATTCATAAATTTGAACAGGTGTTAGGCATAAATTCGTATATTTGATAAGTTTGTGTAAAATCAAAATTATCTCTTAATGAAAAAGCTAAACATTGGAATACTTGCCCTTTCAGGAATCGTATTTTTAAATTCGTGTGGAACCACCAAAAAGACAGCAGAAACAACAGCTAAAACAGAACCTGAGGTTACTATAGCTGCTCAGCCCAAAGAAGAAATAAAAGAAGAAGGAATCAATCTGTCCTATATGGATAAAAGTGTACGTCCACAGGATGATTTTTTTAGCTATGTAAACGGAAATTGGGTAAAAACAACCCAGATCCCATCCGATAAAGCAAGCTGGGGATCGTTCAATGCCCTCAGAGAAAATGTGGATGATGCTTCTTTAGATATCTTAAATAAAATTTTGTCTGAAAAATATACAGAAGGTTCAGAAGGGCAGAAAATTCAGAATTTATACGCATCATTTATGGATGTAAGTAAAAGAAATGCAGATGGAATTGCCCCTATAAAAGCTGACCTGGCCAAAATTGATGCCATCAAAAACCTCAATGACCTTCAGAAATATCTGCTGGAAGCCACTAAGCTTGGCGATAACTCCTTTTATGGCTGGAGAGTAGGAGCAGATATGAAAAACTCCAAAATGAATGCGGTGTATCTTGGCGGGCCGGATTTGGGATTAGGAAGAGACTACTACCAAAAAGTAAATGAGGCCAATACAAAGACATTGGAAGAATATACGGCTTACGTAGGTAAGCTATTTAACGTTTTAGGATATAAAAACTCTGCGCAGGCTTCTAAAAATGTTGTTGCTTTTGAAAAGCAATTGGCCAATTACCTTTTAACTTTAGAGCAGAACAGAGATGCCAACCTTAGATATAACCCTAAAAACGTATCTGAACTTTCAGGTCTGGTAAAAAATGTAAATCTGGCTCAATACCTTAAAGATGCAGGAGTCAACACAGACAAGGTAATTGTGGGAGAACTGAAATATTATCAGAATATGGATAATTTCATCACCCAGAAAAACCTTCCGCTGCTAAAAGACTATTTGAAATATCACCTGATCAACGGAAATGCGAGTAACCTCGATGAAGGCTTGGATCAGATCCGTTTTGATTTCTATTCAAAATATCTGCAGGGCCAGAAAGAGCAGCGCAGCATGGACAAAAGAGGATTATCCCTTGTGAATGGAGTTTTGGGTGAGGCCTTCGGAAAACTGTATGTAGAAAAATACTTTACACCGGAAGCTAAAAACCAGATGGAAACATACATCGACTATCTGTTGAAATCATTCAAGACTCATATCAATGAGATCGATTGGATGTCACCGGCTACCAAAGTAAAAGCTCAGGAAAAGCTTTCCAAATTTACCGTGAAAATTGCTTACCCGGACAAATGGAAAGATTATTCCAAATTGAAAGTGGAAGCTCCTACTCAGGGGGCCACGCTGTATTCCAACTTACAGAATGTATCGGCATGGCAATATCAGAGAAGTTTGGATAAAGTAGGAAAACCGGTAGATAAGACCGAATGGGGTATGACTCCGCAAACAGTTAATGCCTATTACAGCGGTTCCAATAATGAAATCGTTTTCCCGGCAGCGATCTTACAACCACCGTTCTATAACCCTAAAGCCGATGCAGCAGTGAACTTCGGAGGAATAGGTGCCGTTATCGGACACGAAATTTCTCACGGATTTGATGACAGCGGATCAAGATTTGACGGAGACGGAAACCTGAACAATTGGTGGACGGACGGAGACCGTAAAAACTTTGATGCAAAAGTAGCACAGCTAGCCGCACAGTATAACGCCTATGAGCCGGTAAAAGGAAGCTTTGTAAATGGTAAATTTACCAGTGGAGAAAATATTGGAGACTTAGGAGGAGTTGCAGTTGCTTATGATGCCTTACAAATGTATCTTAAAGACCATGGAGATCCGGGACTGATAAGCGGATTTACTCAGGATCAGAGATTTTTTATGAGCTGGGCAACAGTTTGGAGAACCAAATCTACCGATCAGTACATGATCAATCAGGTAAAAACAGATCCTCACTCTCCGGGGTATTTCAGAGCTTTCGGGCCATTAGTTAATCAGGACGCTTTCATTAAAGCATTCGATATAAAACCGGGAGATAAAATGTATAAATCTCCTGAAGAAAGAATAAAAATCTGGTAGTAGATTACAATAATTGTGAGAAGATAAAAGTGCATCAAAAAAGATGCGCTTTTTTTATTTATTTTTCATAGATTAGTGAATTTTAAATCTTCATCATTTTAACATTATGGATGATAAAGATAAATTATTCAAGAAAAATCTTGACAAAATTTTGTATGTTACAGTTTTTTTTTAATTTTAAACATTGGATTGGCCAGATCTTCGATTCGTCGAAGAAACATAATGGGCATTCCAACCAAAAACCAAAATCTCAAAAAAATAATAATATGGCAATGTTTAATTATGGTGTTGGCGGAAACGAGGTAAAAGTAGACGCTAATGAAGCTATTCAGGAAATTCAGGAAAATAAATCACTTATTGTAAGCCAGCTTACAACAGATGAACCTTATACTCCTGAAATTGTAACAGGTTTAAAAACGGTGGATGACGTCTTCAAACATTTCCAGCCTTCTGTGAACGTACAGCACGAAACGGAAGATGGTACCGTAGTGGAAGAGGAATTCCGTTTTCAGAATCTTGCCGATTTCACTCCCAAAAATCTTACTCAGAAATCAGATTATCTTCAGCAGCTTAGCGTGGAGCAGGAGCAGTACAACAAAATTGTCCG
Source organism: Chryseobacterium sp. CT-SW4 (assembly GCF_048572715.1). Taxonomy (GTDB): domain Bacteria; phylum Bacteroidota; class Bacteroidia; order Flavobacteriales; family Weeksellaceae; genus Chryseobacterium. The sequence continues at coordinate 2,557,018 of NZ_CP183840.1, read as the reverse complement.
TCAGCTGAAGACTAACAAAATTCTGCGTAGTATGCTGGAGAACGAGCAGACTAGAGCTGCTTTCGTAGAAGTATTAAAAGAAGTGGCACAAGAACTTGAAAAATAATTTAAAGACTTTACTTAATCATGGATAGTAAATTACAGGCAGCTGAAAACCAACAACAAGGACAGCAGCAACATGGAGGACAACCCAAGGGAAACCCGTTGGCAGAACTCAATAAACTAGGTGGTTTCGGATTCGTAGAATCTGTTGTAGATGGTATCGCCAACATGAACCCCACGAGAAAAGCAAGAAAGGAAATCTTTCTTAATGATAGTAACAAATCAGAAGAAAGAAAAGAATTGCTTCAAAAAATAAACCTCTGGGTTAAACTTCTGGAAAGTAATGATTCTGCTGAAAAAATGGCTGATACATGCAAAAGTAAAGCAAATCAGGCAGAAGAAAATCTAAAGAAAAACCTTAAGAATACACTCGATGAGGTTCGTCAGCTGGAAACTGCCTACAGAACAGTTGCACAGTTTTATAAAAATGCGGAGCTGGATAAAGTAGATAACGTAAGTATCGTAAACGCCAGCTTAGATCAGGTTTCAGATCTCGATAACCCACTTTTCATTGACGCTATTGCAGAAGAGTTTAAACAATATTACGATCGTCTTGACCTTAGAGATAACTATTCACTGCTTGCCATTCCGGGATATCTGGGATCCAACAAAGTGGTGGAAAAATGGGCGAAGATCTGTAATGAGAATAAAGTAATGATGATTACGGATTTCGCTAACCTTGACAAACCGGATGATGTCGTGGATCTTTTCCATTCGGCAAACCTTACAGGAGGTGAATTACACAGAAGTAATGTAATCATGACCTGTAACTGGCTGGTAGGTCGTGGAAAAGCGGAAGAAGTAGGAGAGGAGGAAAATGTGGAATTACCACCTTCAACCTCACTAGCCGGAAAAATCCATAAAACCTTAATGTCTCAGGTAGCTGCAGGTAAGAAACACGGAAATATCAACGAAGTGGATGCCGTAAAATTCGAATTGAAGAAAAGTGAAATTTCTCAGTTGGAAAAAATGGGATTGGTTCCTATGGTGAACGAATACGGTAAAATTATGGCGTTCTCCGCCAAAACTTTATTTACAGGAGATAATATCGGGCTTCAGACCTATTCCGTAGTCCGGGTATTTGATTATGTAACTAAAGTATTACTGGATTTCCTAAACAGAAGAGCCTTTGAAAACTGGAGTGCAAAAAATGAAGATGATCTGAGAAAGCAGATTGTGGCATTCCTTGATGGAATCAAAGGACCGGATAAACTTATCGAAAAATTCAAAATTGTACGTTTTGAACAAGATAAGGTAAATAAAGACCGTGTATGGCTGGACATCCGTTTAACACCTTATTTCCCTACCAAAAGTTTTGTTATTAAACTGGACGGTCACAAAGGAGACGATGGTAACGAATGGGATGCAGAATACACTCAGGAGTAATTATCAACTAGCTTATATTATAAAAACCGATGCAATTTAACATCGGTTTTTCTGTTAATACTTATAATAACTGTTTATACGATGAAAACCCAATTAATATATTCAATATTAATGCTTTCCGGTATACTTATCCTTTCCGGCTGTGAAAAAAAATACCAGCGTCCGGATGAATATAAAGTAGACCTTTTTAAAAATGAAAACAAGGAAAACCAGGCATATGTAATGAGTGAAGATGAAGCTTACGATCAGAGTGAAGTCGTCTTGGCTACAGCAGATATAAAGCTCGTTGATAGCTCTGCCGGAAGAGGAAATTCTATTTTTATTTATAAAATTGATTCCAGCCTGATTTTGAAATCCGAAAAAGATTCTATTATCAGCTTTCCATTGGAAATCCTCTCTACACAGCGTTTAAAAATAAACAGCACGTCTCACGATTCGCTGTATGTTTTTTTACAAAAGCTTAAAGGTTACCGTTTTATTGCCAGTCAGAAAAACCTTAAATATCAGTGGTTAAAGAACGCTCCGGTCTATCCCTTATCTCCTGTGGATAGCGGAAAAAAATAATAACCCTATCTTTGCTCCCGGAAAAAACTCTGAAATTTAAAGCTTCTTGGAAACAGTAAATAGAAAATCCGATTTTCTACATTTAGGCAATACACTTTTGAAATGGTACGGGGAAAACTCCCGGGATCTGCCTTTCCGGCAAACAAAAGACCCTTATAAAATATGGATCTGTGAAATAGTTTTCCAGCAGACCAGAATTAATCAGGGGCTTAACCACTATAATAATTTCATCAAAAGATTTCCGGACGTTAAAACCCTGGCTAACGCTTCGGAAGATGAGGTGTTACTTTATTGGAAAGGACTTGGATATTATTCAAGAGCAATCAATATACATAAAGCTGCCCGGCAGATTATGAATGATTATCAAGGTGTTTTTCCTTCACAATATGAAGAAATTTTACAGCTGAAAGGAGTCGGGAAATATACCGCAGCAGCGGTCTCGAGTATTTGTTTCAATGGAAAGATTCCAGCCGTGGACGGAAACTTTTACCGAGTGTTGAGCCGTGTTTTTGCAGACGACTTTGATATTTCCAATTCCAGAGCCTTCAACTATTTCTCCGAGCTTGCAAAACTGGTAATGCCTGACAACGTAGGAGATTTTAACCAGGCTATGATGGATCTGGGATCGGAAATTTGTAAACCTAAAAATCCCCTTTGTGAAGAATGCCCTCTCAACGGGAGCTGTCTTGCATTTTCTTTGAATAAAACTTCGGAATTTCCGGTAAAAACTAAAAAAGTTAAAACTTCAGATCTCCACCTCACCTATTATTTTGTTCATTATAACAATCAGTTTCTTATTCAGCAAAGAAAAGATGATTTTATCTGGAAAAAATTATTTGAATTTCCAACCTCCATTCCAAGGGAAATGGAAAAATTCAACAGGGGAGAGAAGACGGTTTATCACAAGCTGACCCATAAAAACCTGACCATCAATATTTTCGACATCGATATCGACTCTTCAGAAATATGGGAAAGTTTTCAGAAACAGACCTCTTATTTGGTTACCGACCTTAAAGAATCACATGAAAAATCCTTTCCCAAACCCCTCGAAAACTATATTCAAAACACATTGAAAGACTGAAATTTGTCTTCTGAAATCTAAAATCTAATTTGTATTTTTGCAAAATGATAAAAAGAGCCATTTTTATTTTTGTATCAATAGTATTGATATCATGTGGAAAAGATCCTATTCCAAAGCCTTACGGAGAGCTGCGTCTGGAATATCCTGCCCCTCACTATCAAAAATTTGATCCCAATTGTGCATATGGCTTTGAATATTCGGATTTTGCCAAAATAACGGATGCAAAACGTCCCTGCTGGTATTATCTGAATTATCCCACTATGAAAGCTAAAGTTTTCATTACCTATTATCCCATAAAAAATGATTTTGCCGATCATATTAAAGAAGCGGAGAAAATGGTGTATGAACATACCATTAAAGCCAGTTCAATAGATACCAAATCTTTTGAATATCCCGATAAAAAAGTCTATGGAAACTTCTATGAGCTTAAAGGGCAGAGCGCTTCCAACCTTCAATTTTACATTACAGACAGTTCAAGACATTTTGTAACTGCCTATTTATATTTTAATACAAGACCAAAACCCGATTCCCTGGCTCCGGCAGTAGACTATATCAAAAAAGATATGAAACATCTGCTTGATACCTTTGAATGGAAGAAATAATAATTTTAAAAATACATTGAAAAATACATGAAACTTTTAGTTGTAGGAAGTGTTGCATTTGATGCAATTGAAACCCCGTTTGGTAAAACAGATAAAATATTAGGAGGTGCAGCCACTTTTATTGGAATAACTTCTTCCATTTTGGGAGTAGAATCAGGAATTGTTTCTGTTGTGGGGGGAGATTTTCCACAGGAATATCTGGATATGCTGACGGATAGAAAGGTAAATATAGAAGGAATAGAAATAGTAAAAGACGGGAAAACATTTTTCTGGTCCGGGAAATACCATAATGATCTCAATAGTAGAGATACCCTCGTTACAGAAGTAAATGTTCTCGAGAATTTTGATCCTAAAATTCCTGATTCCATGCAGGACTCCGAAATTTTATTATTAGGAAACCTACACCCGGGAGTTCAGCTATCCGTACTGGAAAAAATGAATAAAAGACCTAAGCTTGTCATCTTAGATACGATGAATTTCTGGATGGACAGTGCTTGGGATACTTTAATGGATATGATTGCCAAAACAGATGTTATTACCATTAATGATGAAGAAGCAAGACAGCTTTCCGGTGAATACTCTTTAGTAAAAGCGGCCAAAAAGATCCATACTATGGGACCTGAATTTGTTATTATCAAAAAAGGGGAACACGGCGCTTTGCTTTTCCATGACAACAAAGTATTTGCCATTCCGGCCCTTCCGTTAGAAGATGTCTTCGATCCTACAGGAGCGGGAGATACCTTTGCAGGAGGTTTTGCAGCCTATTTGGCGAAGAAAGGAAAATTTGATTTTGAAACGATGAAGTCCGCATTAATAGTGGGATCGGCAATGGCCTCATTTACCGTGGAAAAATTCGGAACAGAAAGAATTCAGGAAGTGACGGAATCTGATATGTTCAGCAGATTGCGACAATTTAAAGAACTCACGACTTTTGATGTCGAACTACAGTAAATATAGCTTTTTAAGAAATATTTATAATAAAAAATTGAGTGTAATTCGTGAAGAATTCTAAATTTGCAACTTGTTTAAAATATTGAAATGATAAATAGAATAAGAATCACTTTTCTTCTGGGAGTATTCATGATGATGTTTTCTATAAATGCCAAGGCACAGTTACAGCCGGGGCAGTTAGTAGATGGAATTGCAGCGGTAATTGGTGATGAAATCGTGTTGGAGTCCGATGTGGCTGAGCAGATGAATTATGCCAAACAGCAGGGAGCTTCCAATACGGATAAATGTGAGTTTCTGGAAAATTTGATCAACAATAAACTTCTCGTTTATGAAGCAAAAAAAGATACGATGATTGAAAATCGTTCTGCTGCCATCAAAGAGCAGGCGAATGCAAAGTATACCCAGCTTCTTTCCCAGTTTCCTGATGAAAAAACGATGTTGGCGGCTTATAAATTCAGAAATGCTTACGAGATGAAGAATGCTATTGAAAAAATAGATACGGATTCTTATTACGGACAATCAAAATATCAGAGAGTTACGGAAAAAGCAGACGTTACTCCTAATGAAGTAACGGATTTCTATAACCTGTACAAAATGCAGCTGCCGGAGGTGAAAGACGAAATATCCCTGGCTCAGATAATGATGTACCCGAAATTGACGGAAGCCCATAAAGAAGAGCTGATCAATAGATTAAAAAAGATAAAAGAAGATATTAAAGGAGGAGAAAGCTTTGAAAGCCAGGCAAGAATCTATTCGGAAGATGAAGGTTCGGCAGCCAATGGAGGATTGTATAAGAATATCGTTAAAGGGCAGATGGTAAAACCATTCGAAGCAGCAGCACTGAACCTTCAGGAAGGAGATATATCAGATCCCGTAGAATCAGAATTCGGATACCACATCATCCAGCTGGTAAAAAAATCAGGGAAAATGTATGATGCAAGACATATCCTCTTAAAAGCGACCCCTACGGACGACGAAATAAAAACAGCCAAAGCCAAGCTTGATAGTATCCGCGGATTAATACAGGAAGGCAAAATAACCTTTAAAGATGCGGCCTTCAAATTTTCTGACGATAAAAGAACTAAGTTCAATGCAGGGATTATTCCCGGTGCGGATGGATCAGACAAAATAGAAAGAGAAAGTATTCCGGGAGCCATTACTTATGAATTGGCAGGATTAAATAAAGGTGATATGACCACTGCCTTTGAAGATGATGATAACAGAAGAAAAGTGGTTAAGATCATTAAAATAGAAGATGTAATTCCTGCTCACCAGATTACACTGGAAACCGATTACGACAGGATAAAGCAGATGGCTCTTAATAAAAAGAAAAATGAAATGGTGGAAAAGTTTGTTAACTCTAAATTACCTACTACTTTCATTTCCATAGACGGACGGTACGATAGCTGTCAGTTTAAAGCCAACTGGAAAAAAGAATCAGTAAAAAAATAAAACTTAAAACCTTCAGAAATCTGGAGGTTTTTTTTGTGAATAATATTCGTTTGCCCTTTGTAAGTATTGTTTTTAGTAAATTTACAGATGAGTAATTTTATAGACTTTAATACCGCTAAAAAATTCAGGGACATGCAGGAAAATCAAAACAGAATAACCCGACTTTTTAATATACAATATCCCATTATCCAGGCAGGAATGATATGGCACTCCGGGTGGAAGCTGGCTTCAGCCGTTTCCAATTGTGGAGGTCTGGGATTAATAGGTGCAGGAAGTATGTATCCCGATATTTTAAGAGAAAATATCCGGAAATGTAAAAAAGCTACCGATAAACCTTTTGGTGTGAATGTGCCCATGCTTTACCCGAATCTGGATGAAGTAATACAGATTATTCTCGAAGAAGGAGTTAAAATTGTTTTTACCTCTGCCGGGAATCCGAAGACCTACACGGAAACCTTACAGAAAGAAGGCTTAAAAGTAGCCCATGTAGTTTCCTCTACCAAGTTTGCAGTAAAATGTGAAGAAGCAGGAGTAGATGCTGTGGTAGCGGAAGGCTTTGAAGCGGGTGGACATAACGGAAGAGATGAAACCACAACCTTCTGCTTACTTCCGAATGTTAAAAAACACATCTCCAAACCACTTATTGCCGCCGGAGGAATTGCTCTCGGTTCACAGATAAAGGCCGCTATGATTTTAGGAGCAGACGGGGTGCAGATAGGTTCCCGGTTTGCTGCGACAGACGAAGCTAGTGCCCATGTCAACTGGAAACAGAAAATTACAGAACTCACAGAAGGAGATACTCATCTGACCCTGAAAGAGCTTGCTCCTGTAAGACTGGTTAAGAATAAATTTTTTAATGAGCTTGAAACCATATACCAGGCGGGAAGAAATGCGGAAGCTTTAACAGCCACCTTGGGAAAAGCCAGAGCCAAAAAAGGAATGTTTGAAGGAGATATGGAAGAAGGAGAACTGGAAATCGGACAGGTTTCAGCATTGATAGAAGAAGTACTTCCCGTAAAAACCGTTTTTGAAAACTTATTGAAAGAATTTAAAAATGCAGAAATGCCTGATTTTTAATGGAGAACAGTCTCATGATGCAGAGTAGATTAGTGAATGTTAAAGGACAAAATCTTTATACGGAATACAATCATTCATTTCCAAATAGGCCCACTCTTGTCTTTTTACACGATTCTTTAGGATGTGTACAGCTTTGGAGGGATCTGCCCTCAAAACTGTCGGAAGCAACAGGATGTAACGTTTTGGTGTATGACCGCCTGGGATATGGTAAATCTGACCCTATGCCCACTTACATCAGACCGGTCAATTATATGGAATTGGAATCCGATACCTTGAATGATCTTTTGGAAAGCCTGAATATTAATGATGCAATTCTTTTCGGACACAGTGACGGAGGAACTATTGCATTAATAACGGCGAGTAAATATCCTCAGAAAGTAAAAGCAGTGATCTGCGAAGCCGGACATATTTTTGTAGAAGATGTTACCCTGAAAGGTATCTATGAAGCCTGGGAAGCCTATAAAACAACTAATTTACCCGAGAGATTGAAAAAATATCACGGTGACAAAGTAGAAATACTTTTTAAAGCTTGGACGGAAACCTGGACACGGGAAGATTACAGACAATGGAATATCGAATATCTCCTCAAAGGAATAATCTGTCCCTTGCTATTCATTCAGGGAGAAGCAGACGAATATGGTACGTTGGATCAGGTTGGAAAAACATTATCACAGGTAAGTGGCAGCACGGATCAATATATAATTCCGAATGTCGGGCATACCCCACATAAAGAAGTTCCCGATCTGGTTTTGGATAAAGCTGCGGAGTATATAAGTTCTCTTACCTGATTTAAAATAAAAAAGGAACCTTAAAAAGTTCCTTTATTTGATTCTATTGTAGCTTTCAGATCAGCCCATCCACCGCCGTTATAGCCATTTTCAAGGCCCTGGCCAGTAAGATATTCCAATGCTTTTCCACTCCTATTTCCACTTCTGCAGAATAAAATAACAGGTTTTTCGATGGAAAGAATTTCATCCTTTCTCTCTTCTACTTCACCAAGCGGAATATTTTTAGCTCCTTCTATATTACCGTCCATTTCCAGTTCCATGGGTTCACGAACGTCTATTAACTGATAGTTTCCTGATTGTATTACTTCTGCTAACGACATAATTTGTATAAATTTTTTTAAAGTTAAAAATATAAAAACAGATCCATGAATGATTTCAATTGTCCGAGTTTCAACAAATTTATAAAATAATCTTAGTTTTGCAATGCGTAATCATGAATTCCAAAGCTGAAAAATATTCTCAATTGATCAAATCCAAGGCAAAACGTTTTGGATTTCAGGATTGTGGTATTTCTAAAGCAGATTTCTTAGAAGAAGATGCACCTCATCTGGAACAATGGCTGAAGAATAATTTCCATGGAGAAATGAAATATATGGAAAATTATTTTGATAAAAGACTGGATCCCAGACTATTGGTGGAAGGAGCTAAATCGGTCATTTCTCTCTCCTATAATTATTTCCCAGAAGAAAAGCTTTCCGTTTTAGAAAATTTTAAAATCTCTAAATATGCCTATGCAGAAGACTATCATGAAGTAATTAAAGAAATTCTTCGTGAACTGGTCAGTGAGCTGCAGGAAGAAATAGGGGATTTTCAGTTTCGGATCTTCGTAGATTCTGCGCCGGTACTGGAGAGAAGCTGGGCCAGAAAATCGGGAATAGGATGGGTAGGCAAAAATGCAAACCTTATCACCAAGCAAAGCGGATCCTTCTATTTTCTCGCTGAAATCATATGTGATCTGGACCTTGCTGAAGATCATGAAACCACTGATCATTGCGGAACATGTAAAAAATGTATAGAAGCTTGCCCTACGGATGCAATTGTTTATGATAAGATCATTGACGGAAGCAAATGTATTTCTTATGCTACCATTGAGCTTAAAAATGATATTCCGGATTATTTCAAGAATAAAATGGAGGACTGGATGTTTGGCTGCGATATCTGTCAGGACGTATGTCCCTGGAATCGTTTCTCGGTTCCTAATCTTCAAAGCCGGTTCCGGCCCAATGAATACCTGAAAAGTTTTAAAAAGAGTGAATGGAAAGAGCTTACCCAGGAGTTATTTTCAGAAATTTTCAGAAAGTCACCGGTAAAAAGAACTAAATTTGCCGGGCTCAAAAGAAATATCGACTTTCTGAATGAATAAAAAAGGTTCCTGAAATTTTTTGGTGAAAATTACTTTTTTGGAAATTTTGTTGTTCCAAAAACAGGGGGTGATGATCATGCCTTAGATAAAGAGATCTAAGGAGATGGATTTAAAGCGGTAGAATAATCCCGGTTCAAAAAAAAATGATTCTCAGGAGAAGAAAAGTCTCTCTGAAAATCAATGTTTCTTTTGTACTCTTTTTGGAGCTATTTTTACTCTGATTTTAAATCTTTTTTGGGATTTGATGTTTTTATGCATATTTTATTGATATTTGGTATTTAAATTTAATCAAATTTTCAAATAAAACAAATACTTTTGGAGAAATTTATAATTAAATTTATTTAACGTAAGCACATGAATGTAAAGAAAATTGGGAAATACTTATTGAGAACTATGGGTATTATTGTTGGAATTATTCTGCTCTATATCATTTTGGGACTTCTTCTTCCCCTTATTCCCGTATCAGCAAAAGATGATGGACAGGTTAAAGAAGTGCCGATCTATATCTATACCAATGGTGTTCACACGGATATCGTAATGCCCGTACAAAATGAAATCCAGGACTGGAGCGCAAAAGTTCCTTTTAGCAATACGGTTTCCAAAAGAACGGATTTTAACTATGTGGGAATAGGATGGGGTGACAAAGGGTTCTATCTCGATACTCCTACCTGGGCGGATTTGAAATTTTCTACCGCATTTAAAGCTGCATTTTGGCTGAGTGAATCTGCAATGCACTGCACCTACTATGAAACTATGAAAGAAGGAGATGACTGCAAGAAAATAATGATCAGCAAGACACAATACCGGAAATTGGTGAAATTTGTAGAAGATAAATTCGACAGGGATGCAAACGGAAATTTTATTTTGGTACCTACCAATGCCGTATACGGAGATAATGATGCCTTCTATGATGCTAAAGGAAGCTATAACTTTCTGAATACCTGTAATACCTGGGCCAACGATGCGTTAAAAGCAGCGGGACAAAAAGCCGCGTTATGGACTCCGACGGATTTTGGAATTTTCTTACACTATAAAAAATAGGGAATCAGACTTCCGTAAACCACAATTGGGAATTTACATGGGCAGGAATTCTCAGCTTCTTTCGTAATCTGTATTTCTTACCTTCCACCGACTTTAGCGAGGTATCGGTATAGACGGATATTTCTTTCGTACTGAAGCCCAGTTTGAGCAATGCACAGAACTTAAGATCGGAAGGAGTAAGCTCTGAGGGAGTATCTTCCTTAAGCTTTTGGAAGAAATTCGGAAAATGCTTGTCGAATTTTTCCAGAAAAATGGTATCACTTAGCTGTAAAGAATTTAAAAGATCATCCAGTGTTTCCTCGGTGAACTGTTTTTGGGAAGAAAGTAATTCTTTTAGTGAAGACAGCTCATTGCTTAGGTTTTGGATAAGTCCTCTTTTGTTATAGTTCGTGGTTAAGGTATTATAATATTCCTTTTTCTTCTCTTCCCAGAAAAAGAAATTCAATCCCGAAAATAATAGCATGCTGCTTATATTAAGGATCATGAGCGTATGCTGATACTTAATCATCTTATTTTCCCTTACCAGATTGAAATCTGAGGCTGCCGATACATATATATTCAGCAAAATGAAAGCAATTAAAAAAATGATATGGGCTTTATCCTTTGTAAAAGATAAAAATATAGGAATGGCTGAAATCAGCGGGAAATAAAATAAAAAAGTAGCACTTTTTACACCGCATGCTGAGGAGTAGTAAGTGATGACCAGGGTTAAAAAGCACATACAGGTGGAAATCACATATTTATTGTTTCTTAAAGAGTGGAAATAAAATGTAAGAATCAGAAAGAAAATGGAAATAGAAGATAAAAATAAAGTATGGATATTGAGTCCTAAATAGATCAGGTTAAAAATACTGTGAACGAAAAATATAAGGAAAAGACCGGAAAAATATTGGTTAAATAGGATATTGAGATCATTGTTCTTTTGAATATCCGTGTCTTTTATTCCTGAGTATGAGGTGAATTCATATAGATTTTTAAAAAAAGATTTTAATTTTCCCATTTTGATTATTCAGTAATTGATCAATCTGATTATTCTAAGTAATTTCCTCCAAAACTGATATTTGGTCAATTTTATACTATTGATAAAGGTATTTATGTAATTAGTTTTGATATCTGCAAATTTAATATTTTTATTTGATTTAATAAATTACGTGAATATTATGATTGTAATAGCAGTTATCTCTGAAAAGAAATGATAGAGCAGGTTTTAGAATTTATTTATGATTTTTTAACATACTAATAGATAGTGACTATATTAAAAATTCATACTTTTGTATTTAATACTACATAATTGCTTTTTATAAGCGTTTATGAATAGATATGGTCAGACTTAAATCATTTATCTTTTTTTATTTTCTATTTATTTTCACCCTTTTTAATAACAATTGGGCAGGATCGGTAGATTCCAGAATTTACTGTAAAATAGATGCTGATATTATTAAGGTATTGGAAGAGACAGATTGGGACATGGAGGCCTTACCAGCCATTTCCAAAGTTCAGAAATACTCTGTCAGTAAGGATGATAATGCCTGTTTTTATGGTTTTTTGACGGTTTACAAAGTTTCCCAGCAGGTCAATACTTACATTATACCTGAATTTGTTCGCTGTGCAGTCAAATCTTTCCTCCATTTATTGCAGCTGTTTTAAAATAAAAATTGAAACATCACTTATCAAAATTTTTTCGATTCATTTTTTAAAACTTTAAACATTGTGAAATGTATAAACATGTAATAATTTGTATTCTTACAATATTATCGGCTACTTCATGTAGTAAGAATAAAAACAACAATAAGCAGGAGGAAAAAGAAGTTCCCGTCCTGGAAATAAAACAAAAAGATACCCTGGTAAGCAACCAGTTTGTAACAGATATTCAGGCCAAAAAAAATGTAGAGATCCGTTCCCGGATTGCAGGGCTTATTCAGCATATCTATGTAAATGAAGGACAGTTTGTAAAGCGCGGACAGCCTTTATTCAAAATCAATGATGCCGAGCTTCAGATGGAGCTTTTAAAGACCAATGCAGCATTAAAGCAGACCGACGCAGACCTTCGGATTGCAGAAGTGGAACTCAAGCAGATCCAGAGCCTGCACGATAAAAAATTTGTTGCCAACAACGAACTCGAAATGGTAAAAGCCAAACTATCCTCTGCGAGAGCTAAAAAAGCGTATGCGGACGCAGAAAGGAGAACCGTTCTGCAAAAGATAAGCTTTACCCATATTACGGCTCCTTTCGATGGAGTGATCGACGTAATTCCTTATAAAGACGGAAGCCTGGTGGAAAACGGTTCACTACTTACCACCTTGTCACAGCTTAATGAAGTCTATGCTTACTTTTCAATTCCAGAAAACCTTTATTTTGAGCTTTTATCCAAAGATAAATTGGGTAACCATCAGAAAATAGAACTTACCTTGCCTAACGGTGCCAACTATCAATACAACGGAACGTTGCGGACCGCCGAAGGTGAAATTGACAGAGCAACAGGTTCCATCCGGTATAAAGTGGTATTTCCTAATCCTGATCACCTTATCAAGCATGGTACTTCAGGTAAACTTACCATTTCTGAACGTCAGTCTAATGCCATTTTAATTCCTCAGAAATCTACATTTTCCATTCAGGATAAAACCTATGTTTTTGTAGTGGATAAGCAAAATAAAGTGAAAATGACGAACATTAAGATAGGAACCACCCTCAGGGATTCTTATTTAGTGGAAAGCGGTCTTAAAAAGGGCGATTTAATCATTTATGAAGGAACACAGTCTTTGAAAGATGGAGAAACCATCAAAATTAAAAAGAAGTATTAACCTTTTGTAATCTTAAATCAAACTAACATGGTAGAAATGTTTATAAGACGAAAGGTTCTTTCGTTGGTTATTTCCATAATATTTGTCTTGCTGGGGATTATGGCCCTGTTAAAATTGCCGATCACCCAATTCCCGGATATTGTACCGCCGTCCGTAACCGTCACTGCAAAATATACGGGTGCCAATGCGGAAGTTTCAGCAAACGCAGTGGCCTTACCTCTCGAACGTGCTATAAATGGGGTGCCGGGTATGACGTATATGTCTACGGTGACCTCCAATGACGGACTTACCTTAATACAGGTATTCTTTGAAGTGGGGACTGATCCCGATGTGGCAGCCGTAAACGTACAAAACAGGGTGACCACCATTCTGGATGAATTACCCGAAGAAGTAATCCGTGCAGGGGTAACGACAGAAAAAGAAGTGAACAGTATGCTGATGTACCTGAATATCACCAGTACCGATGAAAGTCAGGACGAGCAGTTTATCTATAACTTTACGGACATTAATGTTCTCCAGGAGCTTAAACGTATTGACGGAGTAGGACGGGCGGAAATTATGGGGCAGAAAGAATACTCCATGAGAGTATGGCTCGATCCCCAAAAGATGGCGGCCTATAATATTTCCGCAGATGAGGTGATTACTTCCCTGCAAAAGCAGAATATTTCCGCAGCACCGGGGAAAGTGGGAGAAACCTCGGGAAAAACCTCCAGCCAGCTACAATATGTAATCAAATACAGAGGAAAGTTTTTTGAACCTAAAGAATATGAAGAAGTACCCATCCGGGCTGATGTGAACGGAACTATTTTAAAATTGAAAGATATTGCTAAAGTAGAATTTGGGGCTATGAATTACGGGATGGTTTCCAAAACTGATGGCAGACCTTCGGCTTCCATTATGATGAAGCAGCGTCCGGGATCCAACGCATCTGAAGTGATTAAAAACGTAAAGGAAAAAATGGAGGAACTTAAAGTAACTTCATTCCCTCCCGGCATGGAATACAATATGGCATATGACGTATCCCGTTTTCTGGATGCCTCAATCAGTGCGGTATTGGTTACATTGATAGAAGCTTTTATTCTGGTTGGGATTGTGGTATTCATCTTCTTACAGGACTGGCGGTCTACTTTAATTCCGGTATTGGCGGTGCCCGTAGCCCTGGTGGGGACCTTTGCCTTTATGCAGATGCTGGATTTCTCTATTAATTTATTAACCCTGTTCGCGCTGGTTCTTGCGATAGGGATCGTTGTGGACAATGCCATTGTCGTCGTCGAGGCCGTCCATGTGAAGATGGAAGAAGGACTTTTACCTTTGGAAGCCACCATTAGTGCTACCAAAGAAATTGCAGGGGCTGTGGTTGCGATTACGATTGTAATGTCAGCTGTATTCATTCCCGTAGCCTTTTTGGATGGGCCTGTGGGCGTCTTCTACCGGCAGTTTTCATTAACGCTTGCTATAAGCATTATTATCTCAGGAATAAATGCTTTGACCCTGACGCCGGCTTTATGTGCCATTATTTTAAAACCTCACAACCATCACGGGAAGAAAAATATATTGGATAAGTTTTTTGCCTGGTTCAATAAAGGATTTGACAGGCTGACCCAGGGGTATGTTAATATCCTTTCAAAATTCGCTACGAGAACGGTTGTGACCTTCGGGCTTTTATTCTTATTCATTGCATTGACAGGGATTACAGCCCGGTTTTTACCAAGTGGATTTATTCCTATGGAAGACCAGGGAATGATCTATGTAAGTGTAACAACGCCACAGGGAGCCACAGTGGAAAGAACAGAAAAAGTGCTGGATGAAGTAACCGAAATTTCAAAAAAAATAGAAGGAGTGGAAAATGTAACCACCCTGGCAGGATACAGCATTGTAACCGAAATAGCAGGTTCGTCCTATGGAATGGCTATGATTAATATGAAAGACTGGAAAGAGCGTAGTATTTCCGTTAATGATCTGATTGCTGAGCTTTCCGAGAAAACAAAAAATATTTCAGATGCCGAAATTGAAATTTTTGCACCTCCTACCGTTCCCGGATTTGGAAATACCAGTGGATTTGAACTGCGTCTTTTAGACCGTACCGGCGGCAGCATTGAAAATACGGATAAAATAACCAAAGATTTTGTCAAGAAGCTGAATGAAGCCCCCGAGCTTCAAAACAGCTTTACAAGCTTTGATGCTACTTTCCCGCAATATATGATCAATATTGATTACGATATGGCGGCTAAAAAAGGAATCTCGGTAGATAATGCGATGTCCACATTACAGACGATGCTAGGATCTTATTATGCCACTAATTTTATCCGTTTCAGTCAGATGTATAAAGTGATGGTACAGGCGAGTCCGGAGCATAGAGATACACCTGAAAGCATACTCAGTCTTTATCTTAAAAATGATAGCGGGGAAATGATTCCTTTCTCCACTTTTATCACCATTGAAAAAGTGTATGGTCCCGAAGTGCTTACCCGCTACAATATGTACATGTCAGCCATGATCAACGGAGAACCGGCTGACGGATATAGTTCCGGGGATGCGATTGCTGCCGTGGAAAGAGTGGCAAAAGAAACGCTTCCGAGAGGCTTTGATATAGAATGGTCGGGGATGACGAGGGAAGAAATCCTTTCAGGAAATCAGACCATTTATATATTTATGATCTGCTTACTCTTTGTATATCTCCTGTTAGCAGCCCAGTATGAAAGTTTCCTGTTACCGATGCCTGTGCTTCTAAGCTTACCTACCGGTATTTTCGGATCCTATATCGCTTTGGTACTTGTTGGCCTGGAAAATAATATCTATGCCCAGGTAGCGCTCGTCATGCTGATCGGGTTGCTGGCTAAAAATGCGATCCTGATTGTTGAATTTGCCGTAGCGAGAAATAAGGAAGGTTATGATATTATCCCTGCCGCGATAGAAGGAGCAAGACAGCGCTTAAGACCTATTCTCATGACTTCCTTTGCGTTTGTGGCAGGATTGATTCCTTTGTGTATTGCTTCCGGGGCAGGCGCCATAGGAAACCGTTCCATTGGTACGGCAGCAGCGGGTGGAATGTTAATAGGTACCGTTTTCGGGCTTGTTATTATTCCCGGGTTATACATATTTTTTGCAAAACTGGAAAACAAGAAAAAAAATGAAAAAGTACAATCATAAATTTATTCTATATGGCTTTGCAGCGTTAACGCTCGCTTCCTGTGCCACTCCTCAGGTAGCAGAACTTAAGAAAGCCAATCCCCTGCCGGCTGGGGTTGTAAATACCAACTCTGCTCAGACAGGTGATTATAAACAGATTAATTTAAAGGAGTATTTTACGGATCCTCATCTGATGGCATTATTTGATCAGGTAGTGAAGGCCAATCCTGATTTTCAGATTGCCCAGCAGCGGGTAGAAATCGCCAACAGTTTCCTTCAAAGATCCAAAATGGATTTACTGCCCAGTTTGGAAGTGGGAGTAAGGGCGTCAGGGGATCATTACGGAAAATACACCATGGAAGGAGTAGGTAATTATGATACCAACCTTTCCTCTAATATTACCGAAGAACAGAAAATAAACCGTGATTTTACGCCTAATTACTGGTTGGGAGGAAGAAGCAGCTGGGAAATAGATGCATGGGGCAAGCTTAAAAATAAGAAAATAGCAGCCCAGAAGAAATATCTGGCATCCACAGAAGGATTGCGTTTATTACAGGTAGAGCTGTTTACGGATATTGCTAATCTCTACTATCAGCTAGTCGCTTTAGACAGTAAGCTGGAGATTTATCAGAAAAACTATAACCTTCAGCAAAGGGCCTTTGAAATTATCCTGGCACAGCGAGAAGTAGGGAAAGCTACGGAATTGGCTGTTCAGCAGTTTAAAGCACAGAATAACAACTGGCTGGCAGAGATTGAACATATAAAAGTAGGAATCGTTACAGTAGAGCAGGCTATTACATCTCTTACGGGAAGCTATGGAGGAGAGGTGAAACGCGGTAAAATTCTTATGCCCACCAATATGGAAGTATTGAATAAGCCTATCAATATAGAATCTGTAATTCATTCCCGTCCGGATGTAGCTTCCAATTATTATGTTTTAGAAGCTTCCCAGGCAGATGCCAAAGTGGCAAAGGCTGCCTTTTATCCGAGAATAGACATCGGGGCGAGTGTAGGACTCAATTCCTTTTCAGCGGAAACCTTTTTTAAGCCTACCTCATTGGCAGCCCAGTTATTAGGAGGTTTAATGGTTCCGGTTTTTAATAAAGGACAGCTTAAGCATGAATTTAATATTGCAAGTAAAGAACAGGAAATCGCTTTTTTAAGCTATCAGAAAAGTGTGACCAATGCTTTTAATGAGTTGCAGGCTATCCTGAAGCAGACACGGATTTATGAAAAGGTTTTAAAATTGAAATCCGAAGAAGTAGGCTTCCTTAATAAAGGGGTGGAAGTTTCCAATGACCTTTACATCACGGGATATGCCAACTACTTTGAGCTCATAAACTCCCAGAAAAGTAAATTACAGGCTGAGCTCGACCTCTTGGAGTTTCAGCATCAGAATACCCGGAATAATGTTCTGCTTTTTAAAGCATTAGGAGGGAAGCTAAATTAAAATCACTCCGGGCATGTACAATGTCCGGAGTTTTTATTAAACATTAGTTTGATTTATTCCAGATAAGAATTTTATGAACCGGTTTATAATAAGAATGAAAAGCCCTATTTTTGTAGGGTAATGTTAAAATGGATATCTATATTTTGTGCTCTTACTTATAGTATAGCTACTACCAATCTGGCGGAAGTAGGCAAGATGCCGGTATTAGTGGAGCATTTTATGGATTATAATGGAAGCTTTATACAGTTTGTTATGGAACACTATGACAATCACAAGGAAGATGGGGACTGGGATACCGATCAGAAGCTGCCGTTTATTAATCCCCCCATTGTTTTAATGATCCATGCGCAGTTACCGTCAAGCATTTTTCATATTGAAAAGATAAAAGAAATTTATATTACTCAAAAGAAAATCCTTTATCATGAGAAGGACTTTTCCTGTTCCTTCCCCTCTGAAATTTTCCAGCCTCCCCGTTTCTGTTAATTGATTCAGATTTAAAATTTTATGCTGTAAATTTTTATTTACAGTAGTCACTCGTGTTACAATCAATCAATTAATAAAATTCATGTTAAATAAAATTATTGAGTTTTCTGTAAAGAATAAACTCATAATAGGCCTTTTTACATTAGGGCTTATCGTATATGGTATTTATGAAACAACCAGGTTGCCCATAGATGCTCAGCCTGATATTACAAATAACCAGGTACAGGTAATTACGGTGGCGCCTTCATATGGTGCGGCCGATATAGAACGGTTGGTTACTTTCCCTATCGAACAGGCAACTAGTAATATAAGCGGGATTACGGAGCTTCGTAGTTTTTCGCGGTTCGGACTTTCTCTTGTGACCATAGTTTTTAATGATGATACTGATGTGTATTGGGCCCGTCAGCAGGTCCAGGAACGTTTACAGCAGGTCCAGGAAAATATTCCGAAAGGTATCGGAACACCGGAATTAGGTCCTGTCACTACCGGATTAGGAGAGATTTTCCAGTATGTTGTAAGAGCTAAAAAAGGCTATGAAAATGTATATGACGATACGGAACTGAGAACTATTCAGGATTGGGTGGTTCGCCGTCAGCTTTTAGGAACGAAGGGAGTAGCGGATGTGAGCAGTTTTGGTGGAAAATTAAAGCAATATGAAATAGCCATTAATCCCAATAAGCTGCAAGCCTTTAATCTTAATATTAATGATGTATTTGATGCTCTGGAAAAAAATAATCAGAATACAGGAGGAGCTTATATTGAAAAACAGGAAACCGTGCTCTTTATCCGAAGTGAAGGACTCTTGGGAACCATTGAAGACATTGGAAATATTCAGGTATCAGATACCCGGGACGGAATTCCGGTTTTACTAAAAGATGTGGCGGACGTTAAAATAGGATATGCAACCCGATATGGAACCATGACCTATAATGATACAGGGGAAGTTTCCGGAGCCATTGTTTTTATGCTTAAAGGTGAAAATGCTAACGAAGTCGTAGGAAATATTAAGCAGAAGCTGGAGAAAATTCAGGAGTCCCTGCCGGAAGGTGTGGTGATAGAACCTTTTCTTGACCGTGCTAAAATGGTGAATAATACCATCAGCACCGTAAAGACTAATCTGATGGAAGGGGCATTGATCGTAGTTTTCATATTGGTGCTGTTTCTGGGAAATTTCCGTGCAGGTTTGCTGGTAGCATCTGTGATTCCGCTATCCATGCTTTTTGCTGTTATCATGATGAATGTCTTCGGGGTAGGAGGTAACCTCATGAGTCTTGGAGCCTTGGATTTCGGGCTTATTGTGGACGGAGCCGTAATTATTGTAGAAGCCGTCTTACACCAGATCGCCATTAAAAAAAGTTTTGGACAAGATAATAGGCTGACCAAAAAACAAATGGATGAGCAGGTGTCGGGATCTGCCACAAAAATGGTTAACAGCGCTGTTTTCGGACAAATTATTATCCTGATCGTTTACCTTCCTATATTTACCCTTCAGGGAATTGAAGGAAAAATGTTTAAACCAATGGCCCAGACTGTTGCTTTTGCACTCATAGGAGCTTTCATACTTTCTCTTACTTATAT
The DNA here is from genome assembly GCF_048572715.1 of Chryseobacterium sp. CT-SW4. GTDB lineage: Bacteria > Bacteroidota > Bacteroidia > Flavobacteriales > Weeksellaceae > Chryseobacterium. The sequence continues at coordinate 2,537,170 of NZ_CP183840.1, read as the reverse complement.
TCCCATGATGAGTTCACTGGTGCTGAGCCGGAAAAAGAAAGAAAAACCAAACATCTCCGATAGAGTGATGAGCAAAGTGGAAGAAGCTCATCATCGCATGTTGATCAAAGCCCTCAAATACAGAAAAACAATTCTGGTGACCGTAACCATACTATTTGCGGGTGCTGTTTTTACACTTTCAAGGATGGGGGGAGAGTTTATACCCTCACTGGAAGAAGGAGATTTTGCAGTGGAGATGAGAATACTTCAGGGAAGCAGCATCAGTGAAACTAAAAAAGTAACTACACAGGCAGCAGGTATTCTGCTCAAACAATTTCCAGAAATTGAGAAAGTGGTAACTAAAATAGGAAGTTCTGAAATTCCGACAGATCCCATGCCCATGGATTCCGGGGATATGATTATTGTCCTGAAGCCTAAAAAAGAATGGACTTCAGCCTCCTCATTCCCTGAGCTTTCTGAAAAAATGGGTGATGCCCTGAAGGTAATACCCGGACTCACCACAGGATTTCAGTTTCCTGTTCAGATGCGTTTCAATGAGTTGATGACGGGGGCAAGGCAGGATGTGGTCTGTAAAATCTATGGAGAAAATCTTGATAGTCTTGCTATATATGCCAAACAGCTGGGAGCCGTAATCAATACGGTAAAGGGAGCTCAGGATTTATACATAGAACCGGTGGTGGGAGCCCCTCAGGTCGTAATTGAATATAACCGTGCGGAGCTTTCCCGCTATAATATTTCCGTAATGGAAATCAACAGGATCATCAATATGGCGTTTGCAGGACAGACGGCAGGTGCTTTATACGAAGGAGAAAGAAAGTTTGATGTAGTGGTCCGTATGGATAATGAATACAAAAAAGATATTACAAGTATTCAGAATTTACTGGTTCCTACTCCCGGTGGGGAGCAGATTCCCTTAAAACAGCTGGCCAAAGTGGAACTGAAAGAAAGTCCCAATCAGATACAGAGGGAAGATACACAAAGGAGAATTGTAGTGGGATTTAATATCCGGGGACGTGATGTCCAGAGTATCGTTGAAGAGCTTCAGCAGAAAGTAGATCAGAAAATGAAATTATCCCAGGGATATACCATTTCCTATGGAGGAGCCTTTGAAAATTTGAACCAGGCAAAAGCAAGGTTAGGAATTGCAGTTCCCGTATCCTTGGTCATGATATTTTTACTGCTGTTTTTTGCATTTGGATCGGTAAAGCACAGCTTGTTGATCTACACGGCCATTCCTCTATCCGCAGTAGGAGGTGTTTACTTGATGGCATTACGGGGTATGCCTTTCAGTATCAGTGCGGGAGTGGGCTTTATAGCCTTATTCGGAGTAGCGGTTCTCAATGGAATCGTATTGATTTCCGAATTTAACAGACTTAAAAAATATGGAATAGCGAATACCAGCAGAATCGTTCTGATCGGTACCCGGACACGGCTTAGACCTGTACTGATGACGGCTTTTGTGGCTTCTTTAGGTTTTCTCCCTATGGCATTGAGCAAAGGAGCAGGGGCGGAAGTACAAAGACCTTTAGCAACTGTGGTAATAGGAGGGCTGATGCTGGCGACTTTACTTACATTATTTGTACTCCCTATTCTGTATGTCTTATTTGAAAATATTAATAAAAATAAAATGAAGTTCCCTAGAAGAAATTATAAAAAACTAACCATACTGCTGTTCCTGATCTCATTTGGAAGCTTTCAGGCACAGGAAAATATAACCTTTCAGCAGGCATTGGATATAGCTTACCAACACAATGGAAATCTCAGAAATACCCAATTGATTTCCGACTACCAGGAAAAATTAAAAGCAAGTTATCTGGATATTCCTCAATTGGAAATTACCGGGGGCATAGGGCAGATACAGGGAGAAGAAACGGATAACTCAATTTCTGTTACCCAGCGTATCAATTTCCCAACGGTATATTCCAAAAGAAAACAGATGCTGAATGCACAATGGAGTGCCAGCATGATCAATCAGGAATTAACCAAAGCGCAGCTTACCAAGGAAGTATCAGATGTATTCTACAAGATTCTTGTTCTGGAAGAAAAGAAGAAAGTACTCGAATATATCAGTCAATTATATATCAGTTTTGCAGATAAGGCAAGCCTTAGGCTAAAAAAAGGAGAAGCAAATATTTTAGAGGAGTCCACTGCGGAAATTCAGAGAGAACAGGTGAATATACAACTGAACGCCCTCGAAAATGACCTTGGTCTTTCAAGGCTTCAGCTCCAGGTTTTACTTCAGTCTGAAAAACCATATCAGCCGGTAGCTGAAAAACCCGTTTTGGATGCCTGTCTTCAAATTTCTGAAGAGATCATTAAACAACATCCGGAGCTGAAATTCCTGAATGAACAGATTAAAGTGAACGAAGCGGAAGTGCAGCTGGAAAAAAGCAGGCTTCTTCCCGATCTTCTTATTGGATATACCAACCAGAGTATGAAAAATATCAATAACAATCGTTTCAATTCTGTACAGGTGGGAGTAGGGATTCCCCTGTTTACACAAGGTCAGCGAGCGTTGGCGAGAGCGGCTAAGGCCAAAGTAGCTGTGGCGGAGAACCAATATCAGAGAAAAGAAATTGAACTGAAAAACAGATTGACGCAGCAGGTGAATAATTATATGAATCAGCTCAGTATCATAGAAAATTATGAGCAAAAGCAGTTAACCAAATCCGAAACCATTCTGCAAACGGCAAAGAAACAAATGGACGTAGGAGAAATTGATTTTCTGGATTGGGTGATATTAACGAACCAGGCGGTAAAGATAAAAGTAGATTATATCGACGGACTGGAAAGACTTAATCAAATTGCTTCGGAACTTAATTTTTTAATTTCAAAATAATAATCTCATGTATTTCAAACAATCAATATATATGTTGGGGCTGATTACTTTGCTGGCATCCTGCTCCGGTAAGAAAGAAGAGCCAACGGTTTATGAAAACAAGAAACTGGCTACCAAAGAAGAGAATATCCTGCGTCTGACGAAAGATCAGATGGCTACGATTCATCTTTCTACCACAAGTATTCAGGATAAAACTATGGAAAAGCAGGTAAAGCTGAATGGGAAAGTAGAAATGGCCCCTTCTGCGGTCAATTCCCTTTCCAGTATTATGGGAGGGCATATCAAATCGATTAACGTAATTATGGGCAGCCATGTCAGCAAAGGACAGGTTTTGGCAGTAGTAGAAGATCCGCAGTTCATACAGCTGCAGCAGGATTATCTGGTAACCAAATCCCAGCTGGAAGCCGCCCGGCTTAATTACAACAGGCAGAAAGATCTTAATGCAAGCAAGGCGGCCAGCGATAAGACATTTCAGACTGCCCAGGCTGAATATTCCACGCTTACGGCTACCCTGAAAGGGCTGGAGGAAAAGCTGAGAATTATTGGTATTAACGTAAAAGGCCTCAGCGCTGGAAATATCAGAAGCCGGATCAACATTTATGCTCCCTTTAGTGGATTTGTTAGCAAAATTCTGGTGAATAACGGGCAGTATATCAATCCGTCCGATACATTATTTGAGCTCATCAATCCATCAGGATTATTGCTGGAGCTCAAGGTTTTTGAAAATGATGTAAACGATGTTAAAGTGGGTCAGGATATTCTGGTATATAATAATCAGAGCCCCGATAAGAAAACTGCTGCAAGAATTGTAAGTATGGTTCCTAATATTGAAAACGGAGGAGCGGCAATGGCAGTAGCCAAATTATCCGCTTCCAACCCGGAATTGGTAAAAGGAATGTATATCAATGCTGAAGTGAATGTGAGCAGCAGGTATACCTTGGGACTGCCCAGTGAATCCGTTGTTTCCTATGAGAACAAAAACTATGTTTTTGAAAGTGTGGGAAAAGATACTTATATGATGATTCCTGTAATAGTGGGAATTTCTGACGGTAAGTTCACGGAAATTACCAAAGCGGAATATCTGAAGAATAAAAAGATCGTACAAAAAGGAGCGTACAGTCTTTTAATGGCTCTTAAAAATAAGGCAGAATAAAAAAGAATTAAAATGTTAAAAAGCTGTTCATCAACCGGACAGCTTTTTTTATGCCCTTTTCAATTTATTATTACATAATTTCAACTCCGATTACAGAAATAGGAGAGTGTTTTTTTACCAATTTATTGTGTGAAAATACAATAACTTACTTTTAAGTATGTACTAATTTTATTTCATAAAAACGGACAATATTATGTTTCCATAGGATTGTTCCGGATTTACCAGGATTTTTTATTGTAAAAAAAATACCATTCTTTAAATGTATTACAGTTCAATTATTATTTAATATATAATTAAAAAATTACAACAAATGACTAAAATAAATGATTTACGAAGTGCTATAGAATTGCTTAAAACTTTACCCCAACAATACCATGAAACTGATGTTGAAATAGACCCGAATGCTGATCTTGCAGGAGTCTATAAAAAAATAGGAGCAGGAGGAACTGTTGAAAGACCTACAAGAATAGGTCCGGCTATGATGTTTAATAATATTAAAGGCTATCCTGATTCCAGGGTGCTGGTAGGAGTACATGCCAGCCGTGAAAGGGTGGCGAAGCTGCTTGGAGCTCCCGTAAATGAACTCGGGATTTATTTAGGTGAAGCTGTAAAAAATACAATACCTCCAGTACTTTCAGAAGGTAAAAATCCGCCTTGCCAAGAAGTGGTGTACAGAGCAGATGATCCGGATTTTGATATCAGGAAAATCTTACCTGCTCCTACAAATACTCCATTAGATGCAGGTCCGTATTTCTGTATGGGCTTGGTGCTGGGTTCTGATCCCGAAACCGGCCATGCGGATGTTACCATACACCGTTTATGTGTGCAGGGAAAGGATGAAATATCCATCTTTTTTGCGGCCGGAAGACATATTGATGTATTTCGTAAAAAAGCAGAAGAGAAAGGTGAAGCGCTCCCTATAACCATTAATATGGGATTGGATCCGGCCATTTACATCGGAGCCTGTTTTGAAGCTCCTACCACTCCGTTTGGATATGATGAATTACAGATCGCGGGAGGATTGAGACAGGCTCCGGTAGAACTTGTAAAAGCCCTTACGGTTAACCAGAATTCCATTGCGCGAGCAGAGATTGTAATAGAAGGGGAAATTCTGCCTAATGTCCGTATGAGAGAAGATAAAAATACCGACAGCGGTCATGCCATGCCTGAATTCCCTGGTTATGACGGTCCTGCTAATCCTTCTTTACCTGTCATAAAAGTAAAAGCGGTTACCACAAGGAAAAATCCTATTTTACAAACGTTGGTAGGACCTGGTGAAGAACACGTAAATATGGCGGGTATCCCTACGGAGGCAAGTATTTATAATGCGGTAGACAAGGCAATACCCGGATTATTGAAAAATGTATATGCCCATTCCGCCGGAGGAGGGAAATTTTTAGCTATTATGCAGGTTCAGAAAAGATCAGCTACCGATCAGGGAAGGGAAAGACAGGCTGCCTTAATTGCCTTTGGTGTGTATTCCGAGCTTAAGCAGATTATCCTGGTGGATGAAGATGTCGATATCTTTGATACCAATGATGTGCTTTGGGCGATGACCACCCGTTATCAGGGAGAGCAGAACACTATTTTTATTCCGGGAGTACGCTGTCATCAGCTGGATCCTTCTCAGGATGCAGCTTTTGATCCTAAAATACTTTCTCACGGGATCAGTACCAAAACCATATTTGACTGTACCGTACCTTTTCATTTAAAAGAAACTTTTCAGCGTGCCCATTTCAAAGACGTGGATGCCACACCTTATCTGCCGGATTGGTTTAAATAAAATACTATTTTAATAGAGAAATATATGAATAAAAGAATCATAATAGGAATCAGCGGTGCTACGGGACTTCAATACGGAGTAAGAGCATTGGAAATTTTAAGGCAGGAAGGCTATGAAACCCATCTTATCGTAAGTAAGCCTGCAGAAATGGTAAGGACTTACGAAACGGAATTTACCCATGAACACTTATCTTCACTGGCACATGAGGTTCATTCCATTCAGGATATAGGCTCTGTATTGGCGAGTGGTTCTTTCAAGACGGCAGGAATGCTAATAGCTCCATGTTCGGTAAAAACCATGTCGGAAATTGCTACGGGAGTTACCTCCACTTTAATGTCCAGGGCAGCAGATGTAGTGTTGAAGGAGAGGAGAAGGCTGGTGCTGATGCTAAGGGAAACTCCCTTGCATTTGGGACATTTACGATCGATGACCCAGATAACCGAGATGGGTGGTGTTATAATGCCTCCTGTTCCCGCTCTTTATCTGAAACCGGAGTCTATTGATGAAATGGTCACGCACACAGTGGCCAGAGCCCTGGATTTATTTGGACTGGATGTAGATGTGAAGCGTTGGAATGACGAATATAAATCGTCCGTAAAGAATAGTAAAAGAACATTATAATCCAAAAATGAACCTGATTTATAAAAACGGCCGCCCCTTTTAAGGGGCGGCCGTACTATGTGAAGTTATTTAATCCGTTATTTAACGAGCTCAATATCAATCGCAGAAAATCCTTTTGGAGACTTTTCTTTTTCAAAAGAAACTTTATTCCCTTTTTTCACCAGTTCTTTACAATTGTTGGTGTGGAAAAATACATTTTCTTTTGTTTGGTCTTCCGTAATAAATCCATATCCTTTTTCACTGAAAAAGGTTACAATTCCGGTTTTACGGATATCTTCTACTGGAATAGGAGCAGCACCCAACTGAATTTCTTCAAGGTTTACTTCCTGTCTGCTTTCAGGTGGAGTAGAGGTCAGCCTTCCGAATTCATCTACATATACTAACATCTCGTCTAACCCTTTACCTTTGTTGTTATTGGTTTTTCGTTCTTCGCGTTTTAACGCTTTTTCTTTTTGTTTTTGAATTTTTTTCTTGAAATTTTCTTTTTTAGAGAAAGAATCTGCCATAAATTATTTTTAATATTTAGTTATCGTATTGAAGGTCTCCGTCTTGTGCTGCTTTTCTGCGTTGAACTTTTTCTTACAGCAGGAAATTGTATCTACAACTTGTATTCTGGAAGATTTTACAACATTAATTGGGGAAACATCGTTTCCGGTTCCGATTGTTTTTCGGTAGTTTGGGAATTCAGGATGCTGGTATTGTGGTTAAATAAGGCAGCTGAAAAACAAAAAACTGAAAGAAAAAAAGGGTACTTTAAATTTGTAAACTAAAAGCAAAGCCAAAGGCCTATTTATTAATCACATACAAATATACAATAAATAAACGGAAAATTCAATATTTTAAATTATTGATTATCAATGTTTTTTTAAGATGTGAGAAATAGCAAATTATACTATCCTATGTTGGAGCTTGTTATTTCATAATAAACGGCCCAGCCTACAAACAAAATAATAAGAATCCAGATCCAAAAAGGAACCGTCTGTGGGGTTTCGCTCCCATTGATAAGGAAGCTTTTCTGGTTCCCTTTGTCATATGCATTGATCATTAAGGATAAGGTTCCGTCTACTACATCTTTGTTTTTCAGTCCTTCCACCTTTACGGAAGGCCCGTTGGCTACCGTGAAGTGGATATACTTTACGCCTTCTTTTCCAGATGGGGATTGACTTACAATTTTCAAAATGTGCTCTCCGTCCGGGATTTTCTTCGTGTCCAGATCAAAAACGATGGGAGTGTCAAGTTCTGCAATCGGAGTCAGGTCATCATCGATGAAAAGGAATACTTTACTGCTGTCTTTAGTCATAATATTAATTTTCGTCTGAGAAAATAGTATACTTAATATGGTGTTCATCCTTCTCTTCCGGTCTTATCAGATATTTAACTGAATAATAAAAGGCTAAAACCGTTATCAGGATCACGATTCCTACAATAAACCAGTCCCAGTCGCTATCCGGGCCGGTCCCGTGGGTCCATTCTCTCGTTGCTTCAGGCTGTTGAAGCTTACACGCATCACAGGCTGCTATATAAACTGAAAAAAGAGTCAGCATTAAACTGAATGTCTGTTTCGGAAGATTTTTCATAATTATTTTATTTTGTCCATGATTACTTTGATTTCTTCTAAAGTTACTTTCTTCGCATTATTTCCCCAGCTGGTCCTTTCGTGGTTGATAACGGCTGTGACATCTTCAGGAGTGAAATTGGCATTGGTCCCTACTGCAGGCATCGTTGCAAATTCAGGTCTCGGATCATACCCTTTCATTATGATGGTTACATAGAGCTCAAGGTCTCCACCTGCTACAACAGGGCTTCCCTTCAGAGGCGGAAAAGCTCCGGGAACACCTTCCCCGTTGGCCTGGTGGCACGAAGCACAGTTGGTGGTAAAGAGTTCCGCTCCGTCCGGTAAGTTCTCACCTCCCTGTGTGGCTGTTCCTTCTTTTTTCTCCTGCTTATACAAAAAAGCAGGGACGATAGACTTGTCCGTGTAATCAGTCTGTCTTAAAGATTTTAAATAGGCCACCAATTGAAGAGCTTTCGCAGTAGCTACTATTTTTTTATTCTTCTTGAGGTATTTTTCCGGGACTTTTACTTCAACATCGCCGGGCTGTAAATAATCCCTTTCTATAAAGAGCCATTCATAGGAGGGCATTATAGAAGCTTCCACAGCTGCTCTCGGCTGATACAGGTGGATGAGGTGCCATTCGGAGCTGGGTTGTCTTTCCCCTACATTGGTAAGATCAGGTCCCGCCCGCTGGGTTCCCATCAGATTGGCGGTGTTTCTCCAGAAATCTGTTCTTCTGTTAACCGCAAAATCGGCAGGAATGCTGGGTCTTTTTCCGAAAACATTATCCATTTCTACATTTCTGACCTGCTGGGTATGACAGGCAACACAGCCATTTTCAATATAAACCATTTTGCCGGCTCTTTCCTCTTTGGTCAATATTTTCGCCTGCCGGGGCAGTGGCTTATTGATCTTTTGATTATCGAGGGCAGGAAAGACAGCAATGTAGAGTGTCAGAAAAAGAAAGAGACAGAGGGCTGATCCGTAAAGGATTCTATGATCATTTAATAACATCATAATTCAATTTTTAGCATTAACTTATGTATTCCGGTATTGTTTCTTGGCTGCCAATATTTCAGCTGGGGTTTGGGGAATCTTAAAATCTTCTTTTGTTCTCACCATCCTGTAAAAATTATAAGCAAAAATGAGATGGGAAACCCACATCATAGTTCCTCCTATTGCCCTCCATAACCAAAATGGGAACATATTGATAACCCCATCTATAAAAGGTTTCTTTTTGATCCAAAGCAGTCCGGTTTGCGTTCCTCCGATCATTAAGGCGATCACATAGAACAATAAGCCGATCAGTGCCAGCCAGAAGTGTATACCCACTAAAAGCTTGGGAGGCTCTTTACCGGTAAGACGGGGAATGAGCGTATAAGAAAATCCCCAAAGCATAAAGGTGATGATCCCATACATGGTAAGATGAGAATGTGAAACCGTAAAATCCGTAAAATGCCAGAGTAAATTAGTATACCTGAAAGCCTCCACAGTTCCCTGGAATGATCCGGTAAAATAAAAGATGATAGCCATAAAATAAAAAGGCAGTGTATAGCTTGTTTTCAGCTGATACCACGAGCCTTTGAATGTCAAAAGGAAGTTTGTAGTGCCCGCAGCTACAGGAATAAGCATTCCTACACTCGCCACAATTGCCGTAGTCTGCAGTCTCCACGGAATAGCACTGAAAATAAAATGGTGGGTTCCGATAAGAGTGTAAAACAGGATGTGTGTCCAGAATGCAAGGGCTCCCAAGCTATAAGAATAAATAGGCTTATTAAGCTGCTGGGGAAGAAAGTAATACATTAATCCCAAGTTGATCATCATGAACCACATTCCGATAGCCTGGTGCATATAATAACCCTGGGTGATCGTTTCCCCGACACCATCCTGCCATAGAGGGACATATCCTACTATGATTACAATAACGACAAACATAAAACCTGAAATGATATACCAGTTGGAAATATAAATTTCCTTTACAATCCTTTTTGCTACGGGCTTAAAAAGGTTATGGGCGGAAATGGCAATTCCCGCCCCAAAAGTTATCATGATCGGCCATATATACTCGCGGTATTCGCCTCCGCCATTATTAACTCCCGCTAATAAAGATATAGTTCCGGTAAGCACAGCAAGATTGATTAAAATAAGAGAAACATATCCCTGCTTAATATTATAATTCTCCACATTGCTTACCCGTGTGACAACATAATAAGAAAATCCTACCATGGCCAGGGAAGCCCATCCCCAAAATACGGAATTAGTATGAGCGGGTCTTAACCGGCCGAAGCTGAGCCAGCTGGTATGTTCTACATCCGGAGCAACATATTTTATACCCGCATATAAACCGAATGTAGTTCCGATAATCAGCCATACAATAGCAGTTCCCAAAAAATACAGGACAAGCTTACTGAGATCATCCGAAACATATTTCTGAAAGGATGAGGTTCTTCTTTTAACAGGGAAAACCCTAAATTCTTCCACAGAATTAATATTTTTAATAATCCCTTTTTTATCGGATGGCGGTACGTTCCCGGAGAGCTGGTTTTCATCAGGTTCAAAATTCAGTTCCGCTTCTCTTTTTTCATATTCTGTGAGTTCTTCCGGGGAGAGACTTTTTATTTTCTCAGCGAGCTCCCTCTTTTTTAATATTCTTGAATAAATGGATAAAAACTTAAAAACAACCAGGATTAATCCGGCCACAATTATTATTAACATTAATAATAATGTTATCTGAATACCTGTTTGACTGAATAACGATGATTCTTCCATAAAAAATAATTTAGGAATTAATAAAATGGTAATAATCTGCCCATAGAATCATAAATATTCATTGGACAATAGACACCTCTGTATTCCGGTAATACCTTAAAAATAGATGACCAGGATTACTTACTGTTTTTTATGGAATCTACATCATAGGCCGTACTATCCATGGGGAGAGTGTTGTCCCCGGAATCGGGTGAAATTCCTTTTGTTCCGGAAACCATACTGTCGCCGGTATTCAGGCTGTCGATGTGAGTAGGTTGATTTTGGGGTTCTTTCTTGCAGCTGACGGCAACAAAGCCGATCAATAAAGTGAGCAATACGAATGATTTCATAATAATATTTTTTGTTGGTGGTGTAAAATCAAAGGTAAAAACTTGATTATTTTATTTTTATGATTCGTATCATAGGATATTTTTATACTGATAGCTATAATGGCTTAAATCCGTTGCTGGTATGATTCTGATCATAATTCACCTTGCTATTTATTGTTAAATTCAAACAAGCTTACACACTTTTTCACCACTTAATATTAATATTTTATATGAATGGAGTAATTATTCAATATTTTCATTGGTATCATAATGGAAACCTGTGGAATGAATTTGCAGAGAATGTAGATTTCCTTAAAGAATTGGGGTTTACTGCTGCGTGGCTTCCTCCGGCTGTTAAATGTAGCTCGGGTAGGGAAGGAAGAGGATACGATGTATATGATCTGTATGATCTGGGAGAATTTGACCAGAAAGGAGGAATTCCTACCCGGTACGGCACCAAACAGGAATATTTGGACGCCGTAGAAAAGGCTCATAAAGCAGGAATTTCCGTGTATGGTGATATCGTACTTAATCACCGGATTGGGGGAGATGAGGAAGAGGAAATTACGGTTCACCAGGTAGATGCGGAAGATCGTAAAAAAATAATCGGTGATCCTTTTAAAGCAACGGCAGTTACAAAATTTACCTTTCCAGGAAGAGGAGATCAGTATTCATCTTTTGTGTGGAACTATGAATGTTTCAGCGGGATAGATATCATTAAAAAAGAGGATCAGGAGCTGAAAGGTATTTTTAAAATTCATAATTCTTACGGACCGGAATGGACGGAATCAGTGAGCCATCAGTTTGGAAATTATGATTATCTGATGGGAGCTGATGTAGAATACCGCAATCCTTTCGTAGTAGAAGAGATGAAAAAATGGATCAAATGGTACCTGGAAACTACTAAAGTTGATGGCATGCGTCTTGATGCCCTGAAGCACATCTCCTCCGATTTCCTTAAAGACTGGATCCGGTATATTAAAACCGAACTGGCTCCCGACTGCTATGTTTTGGGAGAATTCTGGAAGGATGAAGCAGAGAAAATAACTTATTTTTCGGATAAGATGGATGATCTTATTTCCTGTTTTGACGCCCCTTTGCATTATAACTTTTTTGAAGCTTCAAAAGAAGGAAGAAACTATGACCTTACTCAAATTTTAAAAGGAAGCTTTCTTGAGAAAAAGCCTGTTTTTTCTGTTTCTTTTGTAGAAAATCATGATACACAGAAACTCCAGTCGCTTGAATCAGCAGTGAAAACATGGTTTAAACCGATTGCTTATGCTGTCATTTTACTAAGCCAGGATGCTTATCCGTGTGTATTTTATCCGGATCTTTTTGGAACTGAGTACACGGACATAAAAGATAATGAAGAAATAAAGATTTCCATGCCTAAAATTGAGATCTTACCTAAGCTTCTTAAGGCAAGACAGCAATTTGCCTATGGAGAACAACATTATTATTTTGATCATCCTAACTGTATCGCATGGAGAAGAGAAGGTGATGGGAAGAGCTCAGGATGTATCGTAGTGATTTCCAATGGGGGAGAAGGTTATAAAGGAATTGAATTGGGACAGGATCATGCAGGCCTGGTATATGTTGATTTTCTTGATCACATAAAAGAAGAGATTGTAATTAACACGGACGGAGTAGGTGTTTTTAAAGTAAATTCCTGTTCGGTAAGTGTTTGGATAAGAAAAGATCAGTATAACTTTTCCTATTGAATTACAATATATGATTTTTATGAAATAGCTATTTAAAGGAGTTTTAGAAAAAAAGGGGTTATGATTACAGTCATACTCTGGGAATAGTTATGTGTATAAATTTGTGTTCAATAAAAAATGAGACCCAATTGAAATTATTTTTCAATGTTTATACTTCTACTATTATAATATTACAAACTATAAATAATTATTTCGTTCTTATGTTAACCTTAAATAAACTCATAATCGGTAAATGGTTATATGTGAAGATATTCTCTTATCTCTAGGAGCGAAATTGGATGTATATAATCCGGATGATTTTATTTTCCATGAAGGAACGCAAGCGAAATATTACTTTCAAATAAAATTAGGAACTGTAAAGGTGAATAATTTTTTGGAAGATGGAAAGGAATTCATTCATGGATTTCCATTTGAGGGGCATTGTTTTGGGGAAAGCTATCTGTTTACGGATAATATGTATGCAATCAATGCTATTGCTTTAACGACAAGCGAGATTTTTAAGGTCGAAAAAAATATATTTTTGGATCTTCTGGTAAGAGAGCCGGAGTTATTATTGAAGTTAAATCAGTATACGGCTGACAGGATGCATTTCAGATATATTATGTCTTCCTGTCTCTCTATTTCAGACCCGCTCATTAAATTGGTAAAACTGCTGGATCAGCTTAAAAAGTATTTTGGATTTAAAGAAAAGTATAGTTTTTTGGTTCCTTATACAAGAAAGCATCTGGCATCATTAATCGGCTTAAGAGTGGAAACGGTAATTAGAACGATTAAAAAATGGAAAAGGAAAAACTTGTCAAAATGGACAGCGGCAAGATTTATTATTGATACAATTACTCCTAAGGAGAGAATTATTTGTTTACTATTGATACGCAGACTTGTTGAGTGAAGATCGAAATCGGGACTTCGTAAAGAAGAAGGCTTAAGCCACACCTGGTATTCGGTCTGATCTCACGAAAAATAAAACCCTCTGAAATTAATCTGAACAGTGAAGTAGGAGGAAAAATAGAGGGATATTTTTCCCTTTTCTGATTTTACATGAATATTTTCTGCTTCTCTACTAATTCAATTTGGGATATTTTCTTTTCTTGAGAAAATTTATGAGTTGATTTCCTGTTTTAATAGGATTTTTTTTCTTTTTTAATTCAGTTGACCTATTACATTTATACTTTCTCTTACCAAGTGAAATATAAAATACTGCTTTTTCAACCTTATTACTTCATTGATGGTCTTAGCAAAAAAAGTCTTAAAAATGTAATTATGTTTTTAACACGGCAAGTATTGTTACCTTACGGAGTTGGATTTGTATCAAAAAGGATAATTTACAAAGGAAAATATATTAACAGTGAATAGTATATTAATTCTTTTCAATATTTAATTAATAATTATTGAAAAGTACTAAATTGCGCCCTATAATAAAAGGCAAGTAATTAACCTTTAACACTAAAAAAAACAGATGAAAAAACTCTACACGGGTGCATTATTTCTATGCATTGGTGCTTCGTTGTATTCACAGGAAGTGGTTTGGCAGAAAGATATCAGGTCCAATACTCAGGATTTTCTAAGCCAGATTGTGACAACGGTAGACCAGCAATATTTAATTACAGGAAGTGTTATTCAAAGCAGTAAGCCGGAGGCTTCAGGCAGTAAGCAGAATAACGGGTACGATTTCCATTTAACCAAGCTTAATCAACAGGGAGAACAGAGCTGGGAAAAATATTTTTCGGGGAATAATCATGATTTTTTATCGGCTACAGTTTCTACCCAGGAAGGAGGTTTTCTTTTAGCCGGAACTTCTCATTCCGGGAAAGGCGTGGATAAGAAAGAAGAAAGCAAAGGAGGTTCTGATATCTGGCTTATCCGGCTTAACGAGCATGGTGATGAATTATGGCAGAAAACGTTAGGCAGCAGTTCGGATGAAGAGGCCAGATCGGTAGTTCAGACTACGGATTTAGGGTTTGTAGTAGCCGGAAGTATTCAGAATTCTTCTAAAGGTTATGGTTCTAAAGATGTTTTGATTATCCGTTTGGATAAAGACGGAAAAGAGCTGTCCCAACTTATTGTAGGAGGAAGAGGCTTAGATGAAGTAGAGAAGATGATCCCAACCAGGGACGGAGGAGTTCTGTTAGGGGTATATTCAAGAAGTGAAGCTTTCACAGAAAATAAGGCTGTTTCAGGTACAGGTTCAGGAGCTCTTCGCCAGCAGCCAAAAGCCAGCAGCCATTACGGAGAAGGAGATTACTGGCTGGTGAAGCTAAGTAAAGACGGTAAAGTAGAATGGGAGAAGAATTATGGAGGCAGTGGAGATGATCATCTAAGAACTTTAGCTTTAACTTCTACAGGTTATATAGTAGGCGGAGAATCCAGATCAGAGCGGTCAGGAAACAAGACTGTGGGTATAGAAGAAGGTACAGACTTATGGTTGATTTCTTTAAATGAGAAAGGAGAAGATGTATGGCAGAAGTCGTATAGTTTTAAGAACCGGGATGTACTGATGGGAATGAGTGTCATTAATGGGCAGAACCAAGATGCAAGAACCAAGAGTCAAGATCGAGGAGCCAAGAACCAAGAAAGTACAAAAGGTATTTTATTGGGCGGTTATACCCAGGCGGAGGGAAGACTTGAGACCGATGATGAAACGTTTTGGATGCTTTATTTGAATCAGGATGGCAATGAGCAGTGGAGAAAGTATGTGAAAGGAGAATCAAGGAAGAAGGAGGAGAGATTATCGGATATTAAGCTGAATAGAGATGGTTCAATAATACTGGCAGGAACAAGCGGAGAAGAATTAGGTAGGGAGAACTGGAAGATTGTGAAGCTGGGAGATAAGCAGATTGATCAGCTGATAGAGAAGCAGGATATAAAGATTTATCCGAATCCAGTATCGGATTATGCATATGTTGAAATTGGCTATGAGTTTAAGGAAGCAGAGATCCATCTTTATGATATGAGTGGAAGACAGCTGCAAAACTTAAAGACGAAGAATAAGGTTACTAAGATCAATACACAATCTTTAATCCAGGGAGCATATCTGGTGGTGATCAAGACTGATACGAATAAAACGGCTAATGCTAAATTGATTAAGAAATAACACTAAGATGAAAAAATATATATTTTCGATTTTTTTATTGTACGCGGGAGTAGTGAATGCACAAAATAATCTCATGCCTGAACCCACTACTGGGTCAGTTCAGAGTTATGTTAATGCTGCTATATCTCCGGCCACAGGAATTCCTAACATAGGTTTTCCCATCTATCAGTTGGGAACTACCAATAAAAATTATTCGGTGAGCTTAGGACTTTCCTATCATGCTTATAATGCGAAACCAAATGTTCCAGCCAGTGAGGTAGGACTTGGCTGGTCTATGCTTTCAGCAGGAGTGATTAACAGACAAGTGGAAGGTGGATATGTGGATGAACTAAAAAATTGGACTGATATCACAAAAGAAGAAGCCGATACTTTTTATTATTATATTCCGGGATTTTCAGGGAAATTTAAAATTCATAAAAATCCGAATTCGGATAATTTAATGATTAGTAATCTAACTGGGGAAAAAGTAAAAATAGAATATGTCCGTTCCACTGCCACTACCAAATTAATTATCAGTTCTTTTAAAATCACTGATGATAAAGGTTTTGAATATCATTTTCAGGACAGTAATTTAGGTTTGGTAAAAGATGGTGTCACAGATACCAATTACAAAACATCTTTTGTATTAGGTAAGATCTTGGATCCTAATGGTATTGAAGTTGCCAGTTATATTTATGATAAGAAAATAAAGTACAAAGGAGCATCAACTATTATTCAGAGTCAGGTTTATAAACCCAATACTCTTTCTACAGCCAAAGGAAAAATTAAATTTGAATATACCTATACTTCCGCATACGATCAGGCAGAATATTATCATAATGATCCTTATGCTCTTGACAAGATTAGTTTATTAAATAATGCCGGTACAATTTTATCCCAGTATAAATTTGAATATGGATTAGTAGGAGTACGTTCTGAAGTCATTGATTCCTTTGGAATGACTATCGAAATGGACACCAGTAAACGAACATTAAGTAAGATTAAAAAGCTGAATAAAAACCTGGCCATAGATGAAGAAACAAAATATGAATATGATGAAGCCGGTTCGGAAACAAGTTACGGAGTAGCCGGAAATCTTACGGGAAACTACTTATGTCCCGCAGATACGCCTATAGAATATCCTGCTACCTATACCAAAGGTTTGCTGAAAAAAATTACTTTTCCTACTAAAGGGTACGTGATTTATAATTTTGAAGCAAATGAAATCTATGAAGATCAATCTGGGGTTGATTACAGTCAGCCGGCAATAGTTATCTCCAACCCCAGGTATCAATATTATGTTCAAACAGAGATTCCTTATGATACCAATACTACCAGAACTTACCAATTTCAGGTAAGTGGAACCGCGGGGGTGAAATATCCCATATATTTTAATTGGGAAATGGGTGATGATTATATGGAAACGGATATTCATGGAAACTTCATTTTCCTGCAGTATACTGTTAAAAATGCTGCTGGCACTGTAGTTTCAGCTTCTACCTCTGCATGTTCTTCTCCAGCCCTTTATAAACTTACTCCAGGAACCTATACCATTACCATTACCAAAGGAGGCGGAAACGGTTTTTATAGGATTTACCAGATTAAAGGAATTACAGGGTCTTATAAGAATTCGATCCCTGTAAAAACAGGTGCCCGTGTCAACAAAATCCGTTCCTATGATGCAGATGGTACTTTAGTGAAAACTAAGGAATTCGACTATTTGTCTTTTGACAATTCATACTCCTCCTCAGGATATAGCTTTACAAGTTACGGAGATTGTTCCCCAAGTAGCTACGGAGGAATTATTCTTTATAGAAATGTAAAAGAAACGGAAATTGCCGGAAATGATAATAATGGATATACGAAGTATTACTTTAAAAATCCAGACGATTATCGAAACCCTGCTACTAATTATTATTCTTACTACAATATTACTTCCGGAGGAATTCTTGAAAAGCAGGAAACCTACAATAAGCAGGATCAGATAGTAGAATCCTCATCCTTTGAATATACCATGCAGGAAAATCCCAATACAACTGAAACACAGTTATGTGGTATTAACTCAAAAGTATCATGGATAGCAAAAATAAAAGAAACCAGCAAAACCTACCTGAACCAATCTCCTTATCAAACAATTTCCGAAACCACTTTCAGTCCGGATAACTTCCAGGAGTCCTTATCCAAAACAACAGCGCAGGACGGTTCAGTAAGTGAGGTAACCACAAGATATGCTTCGGATCTGGGAAATACACGTTTAGTGAATGCTAATATGATCTCTGTCCCTTTACAGGTAGAATCTAAAACCGATGGAACCTTCATATCCAAAGTAACGACGAAGTATGACAATACCAGTCATTTCTACCCTACCTCTATTGAAAGTACAAATCTTAACCAGGTAGCTGAAACCCAGACTACTTTTGATGTGTATGACAGCAAAGGAAATCTTGTGCAGGCTACCGATAAAGCTGGAAACAGTGTTACGACAATCTGGGGATATTATCAGACTTTGCCTATTGCACAAATTGTAGGGGCTAAATACAGTGATATATCTTCACTAAGTGTAGTTACCGCTGCGGTTAATGCTTCCAATGCAGATGCTGATAATCCGGCTAATGAAGCAGCCTTATTAACGGCGTTGGAAAACCTTAGACTTTCATCAGCTTTACAGGGTTATCCTGTTTCTGTGTATACTTATGATCCTTTAATTGGGATTACTAATTCTGTCAGTGATAATGGAATGAAGCTGACCTATGAATATGATGATTCCGGAAGACTGCTCAAAGTAAAAAATAGCAGTGGACAGGTGATTAAAGAGAATAAGTATAATTATAAGCAATAACAGAAAACCTACAAACATGAAAAAACTTTTAAAAATATTCGGGCTGTTATTGATAACAGAAATGTCCTATGCTCAAACTATCTTAAATACAACAGTTACAGAAGCTAATAAAGTAGTAACGGATCCTGTAAGTGTCAACTTTTTATCAGGTTTTAATGCAAATGCAGCAAATATAAACAGTTTTAGTGCCTATATAACTTCTGGTAGCGGAAGTGGCAGTACGGGGCTGAGTGCAGGTGAAAATTATATTTATACCAAAAATTGCCTTAACGAAGACTGTAGTAAAAACTCAGAAAGTGTTCAGTATTCCGATGGTTTGGGAAGATCCAAACAGACCATTGCCATAAAAGCTTCACCATCAGGAAAGGATATTGTAATTCCTATAGAATATGATGCCTTTGGAAGGCAGTTGAAATCTTACCTTCCGATTCCTCAGACAGGAACTCAAAACGGAGCATTATATGCCAATCCGAAATCAAATGCTTCCCAAACTTATGGTTCAGATTTGTATTATTATTCTGAATCCGTTGTGGAAAACTCACCGGTAGGTAAACCGCTTTTCCAGACTAAACCGGGTATGGACTATCAGGGACACTCCATAGGTTATAATTACGAAGTTAATACTTCAGGGGAAGTGAAAAAATATACAGTGGCTACTTCATGGGTCAATGGAGCTACAGAAAATGCAATTTCCTTATCCGGGAATTATAATGCAGGAGAATTGATAAAAACTTCAGTAACGGATGAAGATGGCAATAAAACCACCGAGTTTAAAAATGGGAAGGGACAGACTATCCTTGCCAGAAAAAAGGTAAGCAGTACGGAAAATGCAGATACTTACTATGTATATAACAAATACGGTCAGCTGGTATATGTTCTTCCTCCACTTGTTGTATCCGCTACCTTAAATCAGACCACGCTTGACAATCTTGCTTATCAATATAAATATGACAGTAAAAGCCGATTGGTTGAGAAAAAGCTTCCGGGAAAAGGATGGGAGTACATGGTATATGATAAACAAAATAGATTGACATTAACTCAAGATGCAAACTTGCGTTCTTTAGGACAATGGATGTTTATCAAGTATGATAAATTTTCAAGGCCAGTTTATACAGGTATATTAGATAGTTATGCAACAAGAATAGCTCAGGCGAATGTTATGGAATCTGTGGGGGCTAATAATGAATCGAGATCGGGCAGTGCGGTATTTACAGTAAGTGGGGTTACATTGTATTATACTAAGAATGCCTATCCTACAGCGAATATGAGTAAGATTCTAAGTGTAAACTATTATGATACTTATCCGCCGCTTCCTTCAGGAGTAAGTATTCCAGTACAAGTTTTGGGACAATCAACCATAACCGATAATCTGGGAAGCTCTATCAATACCAAAAACCTTCCGACAGCTTCCTATGTAAAAAATGTTGAAGATGACAACTGGACTAAAAATTATATCTGGTATGATGCAAAAGGAAGAACAGTGGGAAGCCACACTATCAATCATCTCGGAGGATATACCAAAACAGAATCCTTACTGGATTTTGCAGGAGTAACCCAACAGTCTAAAGTTTATCATAAAAGGTCTGAAACGGATGCGGAAAGAATCATTACCCAAACCTTTGAATATGATACCCAAAACCGTTTAAAAAAACACTGGCACCAGGTAGATAGCCAGGCACAGGAGCTTCTTTCGGAGAATACCTATAATGAATTGTCCCAGCTTGTCAATAAAAAAGTAGGAGCCTCTGCCATTCCGGCAACAGGAGGAATCTCCACACCTTTACAAAGCATGGATTATACGTACAATATCAGGGGGGGCTTAACGAAGATAAATAATCCTTCCAGCCTGAATGGTAAATTATTCGGGTATGAGGTGAAATATAACAATCCTGTTTATACCAATATTGCCCCTGGGAAGTATAATGGAAATATTTCTGAGGTCGATTGGAATATATCTACCGAAGGGACCCTGAAAAGATATACCTATTCCTATGACAGCCAGAACAGATTAAAAGATGCGATCTATACAGAGCCTAATTCTACGGTTCCTTTCAATAATAATTATAATGAGAACCTGACGTATGATCTTAATGGAAATATCAAAACCTTAAAAAGAAATGCTTTCCCTGTTGCAGGAACCACTTCTACATTGGTAGATGATCTGGTATATCAGTACACAGGAAACCGCTTGGATAAGATCATTGAAAACTCATTGAATGATACAGGATATGAAGGTGGAAGTAATACCATTGATTATGATCTGAACGGGAATATGCTCAATATGAAAGATAAAGGGATTAATTCGATAGATTACAACTATCTGAATCTTCCTGATGCAACAGCTATGACCGAAACTACGGTCGGAGGAATTGCTGTAAACTATATGATCAATAACCTGTATCGTGCAGATGGAGCTAAGCTTCGTAAGACGGTATATAAGACGGGAGGAAAGGGAGTTAGCCCTACTACTACCTATATGGATTATCTGGATGGTTTCCAGTATACTTATGAGCAGGGTGAGCTTACCATTTGTGCAGACTGCATCAGCCTAGCCAATACTGCATTGGAAAGAGAAGCATACAGTGAGGCAAGCAGACCTGTAATTCCAACATGGACCCTGGATTTTGTACCTACCTCAGAAGGCTTTTACAGCTTTAGGGAAAATCGCTATATTTACCAGTATAAAGACCATTTGGGAAATACAAGGGTAAGCTTTGCTAAAAACAGCGCAGGTGTTCTTGAGGTTATTGATGCGAATAATTATTATCCTTTTGGGTTAAACCATATCGGAGGAACTAACAACGGTCTTTTAGGAAGCTATTATAATTATAAGTACAATGGTAAGGAGATCCAGGAGAGCGGGATGTATGATTATGGAGCGAGATTCTATATGCCTGATATTGGAAGATGGGGCGTAATAGACCCATTGGCTGAAACCTCCAGAAGGTTTAATCCTTATAATTATGCATATAATAATCCGGTCAGTTTTATAGACCCTGATGGCAGAAAAGCGTATGCCCCAGATACTACTTCCTGGAATGTAAGTTTGGGAAGTGCAATAGGCTATCACCTAGCAGGAGGACGAAGTACAGGTTATTCTGTGGAAGAGTGGACAGGAAATTTTTCTATGAAGATGGGAAGTATGACTGCTGGTGGGAATGTAATTGAGGATCCTAAAACAGATGACCCTCCTTCTTCCTTCTGGAAAAGTGTAGGTAAATTCTTTAGCAAGTTATTTGGAGGTGGTAAAAAAGCAAAAAAACGTGGGAATTTAGAAGTAGGGATGGTAGAACAGGTTCCTCTTGATTATGATGCAGATGGAAGCCGTTTATTTGGATTGATCCAGGGAGCTTATTATAACCCAATGGCAGAATATCGGGCAAATCGGGATAATATTTTTTACAATGAGGGGGAATCTACGCTAGACCGATCTTTTAGGTTGATGAATAGCTCGCATATGGAAATTATGATGGACTTCGGTGGAGGTGGATATAATATGTTTGGGGGGTATGGAAGAGTGGCTAGAGTAGCAACTACAGCGGAAGAAATTTCTTTAACCGCAAAAATATCAGCAGAAGCAGAAGCAAATGGTATTAAAAGTGCTCAAAGAGGAATTAATCCGGATATTGTTGCAGGTTACTTTGAACAAATGTCAAATGGAAGTTATAAGCCAACAGGAGGGGCAGGATATATATATGAAGGAAATGTTATATTAACAGAAGGTAATCATAGAATGAATGCAGCCATTCAATATGGAATAAAAACAGGCGACTTTACACATGTTGAACAACTTATTAATAAAGGAAACTTTATAAGAAGAAACCCACGTTTAGATAATTATAGAATTTACAAACTACCTGTAAAATAAAGAAAAGATGAATAAACAGATAAGTATTTTTAATAAAAATATAGATCTAGAAATTGGAAATATGTATATAATTTTCAACAACCATCATCTATTACAAGATGATAAACTGGATCAGTCAAAAGATATCTTTTATATTAATTTGCCTCATCAAAATTCTATTAAAATATCAAAATATGTAGAAAGTAAGAAGTTATCAATTGATACTTATGAGAAATTAATCAAAAAATATAATTTGAAATTTATTGAGCCTCGAGAAGTTCAAGATATATTTAATCAATTAATTTATATAGTAATTAGTGAGATTGAAAATTATGATATTTTAATAATAGGAACAATGGGATTGAGCTTTGAAAGTATAAAATTAATTCTTCAAGAATTAATAAATATAGCTGAGAGGTATAAGAAAATCATTATTCTTGTGCAAGATACATCAAAAGACATTGATGTTTTTGAGAAAATAGATGAATTAAAAATTAAAAATTTTGAAAGTTGGTATGTAAATAATTCTGGGGATAATTCATTTATATTTAAAAGAAAAGATAAATAGGCGGACTGTATTCTTATCAGAAACCTCCAAAGGTTTACTCCTTACAATTATGCCTATAACAATCCTGTTAGCTTTATAGATCCTGATGGAATAATAATCCGGTCAGTTTTATAGACCCTGATGGCAGAAAAGTGTATGCCCCGGATAGATGGACATGGAATACTCCTACCAACGGAGCTTTAGGATATATGATGGGAGGTGGCTCTGCAACCTTTGGATCATTTGATGAGTTCTTGGGTCAGAGAAATCCTTTTGCTGGTTTAGGAAGGAATACCACAGGTGGAGGTGGAGCAGGTATCAGTTCTGCTATGATAAATAATATGATAAATATAGGTGGAAACTGGACTAATACAGGTTTTGGTTTTGAAAACTTAGATCATATAAGCTTAGGGTATGATGGAAGTTATACCAGTCTTAATACAGCGCTGGATGATTATATTAATATCCCGGAGGTTGTATTAAGTGGTAGCAGTTTCTTCTGGGGAATGCAGGCTCAAAATGGCTTTAATTCTTATATGGGAGGATGGAACTCTCGTAGTGATTTTGCTTGGAGTCAGGCTACATGTGGATATTGTAATGACAAAGGAGGATTACAA
This sequence comes from Chryseobacterium sp. CT-SW4, assembly GCF_048572715.1. Classification (GTDB taxonomy): domain Bacteria; phylum Bacteroidota; class Bacteroidia; order Flavobacteriales; family Weeksellaceae; genus Chryseobacterium. Next base: position 2,513,501 of record NZ_CP183840.1, on the reverse strand, counting down.
AACGTAAATATATTGGCAATTCCCTTTATGTTAGTAGAAGCTGGAATTACAGAAGGATTAATGCAAGGTGGGATGGAAGGAAATAATGCTCATTCTACAGCACAAATAGCTACATTTTTATATGCAATGAAGGTTCCACAAGGAATTAGTGGTGAAATGGGAATTATTGGGAAGAAAGGAGGAATACGAATTGATCCTAATAATTTAAAAGCAGAAGTCACTCAAGATATGACTCAAATTTTAGCAGGCAGAGGCACTCCTATAATAAGAAATGGAGTTCAGGCTGTAACTGAAATTAGATCTGGAATAAATCCTAAGTGGGTAAATGCTTTAGAATGGAAGATAAGAGATTATCCTGGAACAATGATAGATGGTACTAGAATTATTCAACATCCTTCAGGAAAATGGGGATTAGTTATTAATCATGATTATACAAAAATTATACAAATACCAACAAGTTCTGCAATAAAATGGAAATAGATTTTTTATTAGAAGAAAAAAAGATTTTATCGACTCAGTATATCAAATTAGTGTATAAAAAAGATTTCGATAAGATAACAATAAAAAAGGATCATGTAAAATATACGGATTTATCATGTAAAGAAATTTTTGATAAAGATATAATTATAAGGGTATCTTTTAAGAATTTTAAAAATGATTATGTTTTTAACCTTTCAAATATTTTAATTAAAGCTAAAGAAATAGTATTAATAGGTATTCTTAATGATCCTTTAGGTATATATAATCAGGGTTATATAGATAACTTCAAATTACTAACAGATAAAAAAGAAAGAATCAAATGGTATGAATTAAATGATAAACAAAAATATTATTATTTAAGGGGTTGTGGTTTATTAAGTGGAGTCAGAGAAACTATAGATAATAGGGAATCTATTATAACAATTGATCTGTCAAAAGTAAAAACGGATTTAGATGTGTACTATGAAATTGGAAAAGCTTTTTTTACTTCTTATGGGTATTTTGGAACAGAATTTCATTCATTTAGAGATTGTTTATATAATATTAATGAATTGTTAAGAAAACAAGAATTCATACCTACTTTAAAAATAAAAGGTGCTAAGAGTTTTGAAAAGAATTTTTCTGATAATATTCTTTACAGTGATTTTTATGAAGAGTTTAAAAAAAGTGGTTTCGCAATTGTAAATAATTAAACTTATAACAAGTAGGAATTGTAATAGGAGTGTTAATAATTAACACTCCTATTAAGGTTTTGCTAAAACCAGCGCAGGTGTTCTTGAGGTTACTGATGCGAATAATTATTATCCTTTTGGGTTAAACCATATCGGAGGAACTAACAACGGTCTTTTAGGAAGCTATTATAATTATAAGTACAATGGCAAAGAAATCCAGGAGAGCGGGATGTATGATTATGGAGCGAGATTCTATATGCCTGATATTGGAAGATAGGAAGTAATCGATCCATTGGCTGAAACCTCCAGAAGGTTTAATCCTTATAATTATGCATATAATAATCCGGTCAGTTTTATAGACCCTGATGGCAGAAAAGCGTATGCACCGGATAGATGGACATGGAATACTCCTACCAACGGAGCTTTAGGATATATGATGGGAGGCGGCTCTGCAACCTTTGGATCATTTGATGAATTCTTGGGTCAGAGAAATCCTTTTGCTGGTTTGGGTGGGAATACCCCAGGCGGAGGTGGAGCAGGTATCAGTTCTGCTATGATAAATAATATGATAAATATAGGTGGAAACTGGACTAATACAGGTTTTGGTTTTGAAAACTTAGATCATATAAGTTTAGGGTATGATGGAAGTTATCTAAGTCTTAATACGGCGCTAGATGATTATATTAATATCCCGGAGATTGTATTAAATGGTAGTAGCTCGTCTTGGGGAATGCAAGCTCAAAATAACTTTAACTCCTATATGAAGAAATGGAATGGAGAAACAGGTGTGTATGGTGCTATCGGAAGTTTTACTTCTTATACAGCCAATTTAGTAAATAGCTTTATAGGAACAACAAATGAAACATTTTATAGTTTTTCAGGTGGAACCAATGAATATATATTAGGAGGATATGGGCGATCAAGTACTTTTAAAGGGTTAGATGGGTTCCTTCAATTTGGAATTGATATACAAGGACTACACCCAAGTGAAGAAGATAGTACTATGGTACATGCTACTGTATTTGATCCATATCCGCATGATAGTGCCAAAACTATCCTTCAAAAAAATATAATAAATGAACAACAAAAATTTAATAAATCAATCGATTCACTTAACGAGGCTACATATAAAAAAGGGTGGCATTATAAAACATATGGCTGGTAAAATGAAAGTTAGTAAAAGTACAATTCTTATTTTTTTCTTAATATTTTTTCTCAATTGTAAAAAAGAAGAAAGTGTTAATATTTTAAAATTAACAGAATTAGAAAATTATAATACAAAAAAAACGAAAATTAATGATTCGATAACAAAAATTAATGGAGAGAATCAAGTTTATACATTAGAAGGTAATATAAATACCAACGATAACTCCAAGCAAGATTGGTGGAAAATTAAAAACAAGGTAAATGGAGAAAAATATGAAATAGAATATATCTTTCTAGATAAACAAATTGAAAATCAAATTAAAATATATCATGGAAATGGGAAACTCTACAAAGAAGTAAGCAAATTTTATGCAGTAACTTCGAAGAAAGACGGATTAAAATTTGACTTTCATTTTCCCTATTCAAAATTTGAAACGTATAACGTTAATTTCGATTATACAATTTCGGATACAATTAAAAGAAAAATAACAAAGGAAGGGAAGCTAAATTGTATAAAAATAGACGATTATTATTCTTGCTTTATTCCCATTATCCAAAATGAAAGTGTAGCTGGTATAGTCACTAATTTCTCTAATTTTAAAGAAAAAGATAGCGTTACACTTGCGGCAGATAGAATGTTTGTGAAATTTTAGATATCTTTTTATATTATGAGATACATTTTTTTATGTTTTTTTCATGTAAAAAAGATGAATATAAAGTTAACATTTCAGACATTCCTAACGAAAATAATTTTGAGATAACTAATAAAAAAGAGAATGATTCGATTTACCAGATAAATGGTAAAAATGATCAATATACTTTGAAAGGTTTTAAGGATATAAAGAACAATAGAAGAGTGGGCTGGTGGAAAGTAGGGAGATTTCCTTACTTATTATTAATAAAAAGTTTATCTCCATTACAATATTTTAAATTACTATTTATAGGAAAAATTAATTTATCCAAATCAAATACAAAAAAAGATTCAGAATTAAAAATAAACAAAATATTGAATTTTTTTATTTTCGGAATTTTGCTTGTTTTTGTTATAACAATGGTTCTGAAAATACTATTAAGAAACGGAGAGTAAATAAATTGGAATTATACACCATTTGGACAGACACAGGCGTATACGGATTTAATGAATGCTTTTTATGCTGGATGAACAGGAGGATTGACCAACGATAACGGTACTCTGAAGTGGTGGACAGATTTAGGATTTGAGAATGAAGGGTTGGTTGGGACTTTAAACATGTTGAAGTTGAGATCTTATACAGACAATGTAAATTGGTATGATACGGGGAGTAAAGTAAACTGGTTTGTATCATCAGCTGGTACTGCAGTGAATGTTTTTGCAAAAAGATTTTACATCGGTACTGCTAGACCTGATGCTCCTGTTAAATTTTTGGGACAAAATTATTACGGTAATGGTAGAACTTTTATTAAGGAAGGACCAGTTGCGGGGGCAATAGGTAAATTTTCTTTTGGTGTTGGTGTAGCTATGGATGCAATAGGTGTTTATAATTACTATAATAATCCTACATCCAATAACGTAGTGCATCCTGCAAAAGGAGGATTAAATACGACTATGGGAGCTTATGGCTTGACTGGTGCAGGTACTATTCCTTCTTTATTATATTTTGGAGTAGACGCTTTTTACCCTGGAGGATGGGAAGGTTATGGAAATGCTTATAAAAGTATACAATCTGAAAATGCTGCTATTATTCCTGGATTTATAACTGCGCCTTATGGTTCACAAAAATTTTAGTTATGTCAATAAAAAAAATGTATTATTATTTTTTCTATAAAATTTATATGTCTATAAAATATTTCTCGGCTCCATTTGGGGACTTTTTGAGTAGTTTTAAAGCAGGCTTAGTTATGATAGTTTTACAACTTTGGACTCTTTTTTCTATAATGAACTATTACTCTGTATTATCTGGAAATACGGTAGAACTGTCTTTTTCAAAGCCTATAGTATATATTCCATTTGTTTTTGTTGTAGTTTTCAATTATTACACTTTAGATTACTTAGATATATGGAAAAATTACAATTATGAGTTTGAACAATTACCAAAGAAGAAAAATATTATTGGAAGCTGGGTTGCTTGTTTAATTGTTATAGCATTGACTATTAATTTTATTTTTTCATTTTATTGTCTAGATCAGAAGGCAAAAAAGGAACAGACAGGTCCTTATTCCCCAGAAGTTGTGGCTAAAGAAAGAAGAGAAGATTCTTTACAAAAAGCTCAACAGATAGAAAAACTTAAAAAAATATATGGAGAGGATAAAAAGTAGATGGTATTTTAGTGTAAAATAGAGTTGTAAGTAATGCTATTTCTTCTGGGAAGGCAAATCCTTTTAGGTGATGGGAGGTGGTCCTTCTTATATGAACCAGTTTGCGGGACAGTTTGCTGGTGATGGCGGAGGCGGAGGTTCTGCCAAAGCTCTTATTGATCGGACATTTAGTTTAGGAGGTGATTGGTATAATACAGGATATGGTTTTACGAGTTCTAACAATATAGGTTTAGGATATGATGGAAGCTATACCAGTCTAATACAGCACTAGATGATTAACATTCCAGAGATTGTATTAAGTGGTAGTAGTTCATTTTGGGACAGCAGATATAAGACCAGTTTAATAGTTTTATGAATATCAAACAGATGATACATTGTTTGAAGCTCCATAACTAAAAGTTAATTAAATGAGACTAGTATTTAAAAAAGTTAATAAAGCATCTCTGATGCTTATCATAGGAATTTGTGTATTGTTTTTACCATTTCTCTTCACAAGTGGAACCATAATAATAGAAAAAAAGCAATATATGTGGTTAATGTATTTTGGATTTTTAATATTATTCACTATTTTTTTCTTGTGGTATAAAATATATTATGAGATAATTTTTTCAAGAATAAATAATAATATTTTGTATTATACACAATTGTTTTTTATTAAAAAATCAATCAGAATAGAGGATATAAAAGGGTTCAAGATAGGAAATGAAGGTTGTGAATTTTTTGTCTTGTATGATAAAAATGATAAAAAACTATTTGTTGTCAGAACAGATTTTTATTCAAATTATGAGGATTTTATTGATACATTGAATATAAAAAACTTAGGGGTTTATCATACTGTATTCCAAAGAATAATTGCAAAAATTTTCAGAAAAGAATTATAAGTACAATGGCAAGGAGATCCAGGAGAGCGGGATGTATGATTATGGAGCGAGATTCTATATGCCTGATATTGGAAGATGGGGCGTAATAGACCCATTGGCTGAAACCTCCAGAAGGTTTAATCCTTATAATTATGCATATAATAATCCGGTCAGTTTTATAGACCCTGATGGCAGAAAAGCGTATGCCCCAGATACTACTTCCTGGAATGTAAGTTTGGGAAGTGCAATAGGCTATCACCTAGCAGGAGGACGAAGTACAGGTTATTCTGTGGAAGAGTGGACAGGAAATTTTTCTATGAAGATGGGAAGTATGACTGCTGGTGGGAATGTAATTGAGGATCCTAAAACAGATGACCCTCCTTCTTCCTTCTGGAAAAGTGTAGGTAAATTCTTTAGCAAGTTATTTGGAGGTGGTAAAAAAGCAAAAAAACGTGGGAATTTAGAAGTAGGGATGGTAGAACAGGTTCCTCTTGATTATGATGCAGATGGAAGCCGTTTATTTGGATTGATCCAGGGAGCTTATTATAACCCAATGGCAGAATATCGGGCAAATCGGGATAATATTTTTTACAATGAGGGGGAATCTACGCTAGACCGATCTTTTAGGTTGATGAATAGCTCGCATATGGAAATTATGATGGACTTCGGTGGAGGTGGATATAATATGTTTGGTGGTTATGGCAGATTGACTAGAACGGTAGCTGCAGCAGAAGAAACAGGTAGCTTAACAAAATATTATCTTCTTCAGGTGAGTTTGATCCTACTGTTACCTTATTTCGTGGGACAACAGGTTCGGAGAATGGCAGTTCTTTATTATTTTTAACAGATGACGCTGAGGTGGCTTCAACCTATATTAAAAATGGGAGACAATTGATGCAATATGAAATTAGTAATTCAGGATTATATATATTGGAACATTCTGGGCAATTAAAAATGGGAAAAGGAATTCATCAAGGATCCAATTTAATATCTAATGAATATCAATTTTTAGGAAAAGATATTGTTCATGCTGTTAATAAATTGGCAAAGCCGTATAATCCATAAATTTTAAATAAAATGTGTAATAAAAAATTTTGTTGCGAAAAATTAGAAGCTTTCTACAGAACAGATAATGGAATCAGTCTCAATTTTAGAATTGTAAAATATATTGGAAGTTTTAGAGAAAAGATGCTTTTATTGAATCCTAAGATAAATGATAAAGGTTTTATTATAACTTCAGGATATGATAAAAGTGTAAATGATTTAGAAACAACTAGGATGGTTATAAATTATTGTCCGTTTTGTAATCAAAAACTGAGTGACTTTTATAAATCAGATGATTATGTACAGGAAACTATTGGATAAATGATGATTAACAATAAATTTTGTTGCGAAAGATTGGAAGCTTTCTATATCACCTTATCATACATTTGATGAGGTTTTTATTTAATTGAAAAAAATCGGGGAAATGTCGGCAATATTAGAAATAAAAAAGACTTAATAAGTTGATAAACAATATTAAGTCTTTAAAATGTACCCAGGACCGGGATCGAACCGGTACTCCTAAGAACTGGTGTTTGAGACCAGCGCGTCTACCAATTCCGCCACCTGGGCCTTTAAATTGGTGTGCAAATATAGCACTTTTTTTAATGTTTAAAAACTTTTTAGAAAATATTTTAAATTTTATTTTCCCCTTTTTTAAGCGTCTTAAGAGTTCATAAGATACACCTGTTATACTATTTTATACCAATAAAAATATCTATCTCAGCATCCTTTGGATTGTGGGCTTTTTCCCCAAATACTTCAAAGTCTACGGTATAGGATCTGTCCAGATCCATGTTCCAGATCTTAAACCATTCATTAGCAATCAGGTTTTCTGACAGATTTCCCCGTGTAGTAAACTTTGTATAGGATCCGCTTTCAAAAGATTTGCCCACCATCCCTTCCGGAATTGTTTCCAGATTTTCCACTTTACAGCCTAAAACAGTGGTATACTGCTGGGTGTGGTCACCTTCATATTCGGTGTACAGGCAATAAACAGTATTGTCAATTTTATTAGGGATTCGAGACAGGATATCATCACCTAAAAACCTGTTCCATAAATTTCCGATGTCTTTTACTCCCTGGCCATTTGTATTAGAGGTTCGGACCTCAATCCCGATCACCATAAAAGGAGATACATTCATTTTTTCCATTTGTTTCTATTTTGAATTTATGGTAAAAATAAAGCAGGCTGCTGCCAACTGTATGTCAGGAGGGTCTGTGCTTTCTATATTCTAAGCATAATGAGTTTATCTTGGCAGGAAAGGACTAAAACTCAAGTTCCAGCCCGTCATATGCCATATGAATACCGTCCGGAAGCTGTTGTTCCTCTACATCATACAATCCGAAGTGATGACTGATGTGGGTCAGGAATAATTTTTTCGGTTGGAGTTCTTTGTGCAGTTTAATTATATCGGGCAATATAAAATGAGCAGGATGGGGATCAAGCTTACGAATGCAGTTAAGAATTAAAACGTCCAGGTTATGGAGTTTCTTTTTCTCAGTTTCGGAGATAAAACTGGCATCAGTAATATAGGCAAGTTTTTTAAACTTATATCCCAAAATAGGTATTTTATAATGGATGACTTCAATAGGGGTTATCTCGGTATCTAATATTTGAAAAGGCTCATTAGAAATTTCATGAAGATCGAAAGCCGGAGCTCCCGGATATTTGGTGTCGGCAAAGGCATAAGGAAATCTGTTTTTAATCTCTTCACCCACTCTGTGATAGCAGTAAAGGGGCATGTTTTTTCCACTTTTAAAAATGAGGGGACGCATATCATCCAGCCCGATAATGTGGTCATTATGTTCATGGGTAATCAGAGCGATATCTACATGCTGTTCATGGTTGGAAAGCATTTGCTGCCTGAAATCTGGGCCGCAGTCAATAAGTATTTTTCTGCTTTCTTCTGTCGTGATCATGGCAGAAGAACGTAGTCGGCTGTCTTTTGGATTGGTGGAAGTACAGACTTCACAAGTACATCCGATAACAGGGACACCCTGAGAAGTACCGGTTCCTAAAAATTTCAACTTCATTGTTTGAGGTTGGTATTAATTTTGGTAAATTTACAAAAAAATTAATGTCGCTAATGTATCAGAAACTAACTCCTAAACAAAAAGCTTTAACAATCAATCTAGATCCTACTATTTATGGTACTTTCGCAGAAATTGGAGCAGGGCAGGAGACTGTTCGACATTTTTTTAGAGCAGGAGGTGCATCCGGAACAATTGCTAAGGCCATGTCGGCATATGACAAAGATTTTAGTGATGCTATTTACGGAAAAGAGGTTAAAAACCGATATGTTACTCAAAACCGACTTCGAAAAATGCTTCGTTATGAAGTATCTCTGATAGAAGAACGTATTTCCAGGGAAAATAATCCGAACCGAAAGTTTTTTTCTTATGCGAATACGGTTACCACCATTAATTTTGATAAGACCCAGAAAGGTCACGGTTGGGTAGGAATCCGTTTTCAGTGTGCAGAAAATGAAGATTATAACGAGATTGTTATCCATGTTAAATTTAAAGAAAATGATGCCACTTTACAGCAGGAAACTTTGGGAAACCTGGGTGTTAATCTGATTTTCGGGGCATTTACTTACTATGATAATCCACGCAGACTGATAGAATCCCTATATGATGATGTAGCTACCGATAACCTCGAAATAGATATGATCGATTTCAGCGGACCGGCTTTTTCATATGTGGATAATCGTTTAATGTCTTTACAGCTGGTGAAAAACGGAATGACTGATGCCGTAATATTTAATTCCCAGGGGAATAATATGCTTCCGGCTGATATTCTTTACAAGAAAAATATTTTTGCCGTAAGAGGAAGTTTCCGTCCCGTAACCAAAGTGAATATAGATATGCTCAAAAACGGTATAGATATGTTCCTTAAAGATGCTGCATGTACCCAGGAACAAACTGAAATCTTAATAGAGATCACCATTTCCAATTTAAGAGCGGATGGAGATATTGACGAAAGGGATTTTCTCGATAGAGTCGATATCTTAGGAAAGCTGGGGTATACCGTTATCATTTCAAATTTCTCCGAATATTACAGACTGATTGATTATTTTGCTTCCTATACCAACGGAAATATCGGTGTGGCAATGGGAGTAAACAACCTGTTGATGGTATTTGACGAAAAATATTATAAAAACTTATCAGGAGGAATTCTTGAAGCTTTCGGGAAATTCTTCCGTAACGGAATGAGGGTATATCTTTATCCTTATAAAGACCCTGAAAGTCATATCTTACTGGATTCATCCAATCTTAAAGTAGAAGAGAACCTGAAGGAGCTTTATAAATACTTTAAGCTTAATGACCGTATTGTAGATATTACAAGCTATAACCCTGAATTCCTGGAAATATATTCCCGTGAGATATTAAGAAAAATTACTTCCAACGAAAGCGGCTGGGAGAGCCAGGTACCGGAAGGAGTGGCAGAGATGATCAAAGAGCGTGGGATGTTCGGATATAAAGAAGAATTATCCTTTAAACAATTCTCTTAAAAATAATACAGTATGTCAGAATTAAAGAAAAGACTTTCCTCTATTCTTGAAAGTCCTAAACATAATACAGAAGAAAAATTACAAAAAGTTTGTCACCTGCTGGACCAGGAAATTTCTTATTTCAACTGGACGGGTTTTTATTTTAAAAACGGGGACAAGGATGAGCTTAAATTAGGTCCTTACGTAGGAGCTCCTACCGATCATACCATTATTCCTTATGGAAAAGGGATTTGTGGTCAGGTAGCGGTTTCCAATGAAACATTCGTCGTTCCCGACGTACATCAGGAAAGTAATTATTTAAGCTGTTCAATTGACACTAAAGCGGAAATTGTAGTTCCGATCTTTAAAGACGGAAAGAATATAGGACAGATCGATATTGATTCCCATAAGATCGACCCCTTCACGGCTCAGGATCGTGAACTGCTGGAATGGCTTTGTAACGAAGTATCTAAGATTGTATAACATATAAGCGGATTCAGTTCCGCTTTTTTAATGGATCACACTCAGTATTCACCTTATTGATGAGCTGCCCGAAATAGTCTTCACACTTGGCGAGATGGGTCCCGTACCATGAAAAAGCTTCTCCGTCTACAATCATGATCAGTTTGTCGGGATAGCTTGCTCTTAATTCTTCCATATGTTTTTCTTTAAAAGGGAAAGGTTCGGAAGAAAGCATAATAATATCGGCTTCTGCAAGATCATCAACGGTTATTTCAGGATAACGGGTTTTATCTTTAAAAGCATTCTCAAATCCTAATTCACTTAAGATATGATGGATAAAAGTATCGGAACCTATAGTCATATAGGGATTATTCCAGATGAGATAAGCTGCTTTTAAGCTTTGGGAAACTTTAAACCGGTTTAATGTTTCATATATTTTAAGGTTATAAGCCTGTGCCTTTTCTTCCAGATGAAAAATATTGCCTAAATTTTTAAGGAGATAATAGTTGTCTTCAATGGTTTCAACGTGGGTGACAATAACTTTATGATCAACCATAAGACTCTCTACCTGTTCCTTTACGTTTTCTTCTTTATTGGCCAGGATAAGATCCGGTTGCAGACCTTTGATCTTTTCAATATTGAGGGTTTTGGTTCCTCCGATCACTTCAATGTTCTTGACTTTATCGGTTGGATGAATACAGAATTTGGTTCTTCCGATGATTTCTTTTTCTGTTAAACCCAAATCAAATAAAGCTTCCGTAATGGAAGGAACGAGAGATATAACTTTCATGTCAGGACTTTGCCTAAAATTACAAAAGTTTTCCGGTTAAGAAAAGTCCGGCTACGGTAAAGTAGATAATTAAACCCGTAACGTCCACTAAAGTGGCCACAAACGGAGCCGATGAAGTAGCAGGGTCTAAGCTTAGCTTTTTAAGAATAAAAGGAATCATAGAACCGGAAAGAGTTCCCCACAATACAATGGCTACCAGAGAAACAGAAACGCTCAATGCAACATATACCCAGTGTTCTCCATAGTTGAACAGTCCTATTTCCTGCCAAAGCATAATTCTTATAAAACCTATAACTCCAAGAATGGTTCCCAGACAGAGTCCGGAGATGATCTCCTTTTTCATGACATACCACCAGTCTTTCAATGTGATTTCCTGGAGGGCCATGGCACGGATGATAAGGGTGGCGGCCTGTGAACCGGAATTACCACCACTGGAGATAATTAAAGGTACGAACAGGGCCAGCACTACCGCTTTTTCAATCTCTTTATCATAATAGCCCATCGCAGAAGCGGTAAGCATCTCGGAGATAAAAAGGATGATAAGCCATGTCGCTCTTTTTTTGATCATTTCGGGCCAGGAAGTCTGAATATAAGGTAAGTCAAGCGCTTCCAAACCCCCGAACTTCTGAATATCTTCTGTGTTCTGTTGCTCGATCTGGTCGAGGATATCATCTATCGTTACGATTCCTACCAATACACCGCTTTCCGTGATAATGGGAAGTGCACTTCGGTCATACTTTTCAAAATAGGTAACCGCATCTTCTTTAGAAGTAGTAGTGGGAATTGCCACGAAATGATTATCTGTAATATCGGAAACCAGAGTGTCCTCTTCGGCTAGCAGTAAGGTTCCGATCGCTAAGTCATCAATAAGACGGTTTCTTTCATCCACCACATACAGGTGGTTCATGGTTTCCACTTTTCTTCCTACCTTTTTAATCTGCTGAAGACATCTTTTTACCGTCCATTCCTTTCGGATCTGAATATAATAAGGAGTCATCAGACGCGCAATGGAATCAGCATTGTACCCTAAAAGTTTAAGGGCGATCCTTCTTTCCTGCGGGTTAAGGTGGTTGATGGAATATTTGATCAGCTCATCCGGAAAATCTTCGAATAAAGCGGTTCTGTCATCCGGAGTCATGGCGTTCAGGATTTCAGAAACTTCATCGCTTCCGATGCTACGGATGGTTTCTTCCTGGAAGTCAGGGTCCAGGTGGGAAAAAACGTCAGCTTTGTATTCCTTCGGAACTTTCAGAAAAGCCAAAAGCCTTTCATCAGCAGGAAGTCCGCTGAGGGTTTCGGCAATATCGGCTGCGTTAAAAATAAGTTCGTCTTTAGAGGAATTCAAAACAGAAATAATTTTTTAGATATGCAAAAATAATTCAAATTTTTAAGATGAGACAAAAATAAGACAAAATTAAAGATTAATTAAAATTTTGAATATTGAAACTCTCTGTTTTCCAGGCTAATAAAGGAATTATAAAATAAGTGAAAAAGATATATTGAAGCGAAAATCAAAATCAATTAAAATAATATTTCAAGACTTTATGAATCTCGGGATTTTTATAATATTAGGGATTTTCATGTAAAATGTACACTCTTCTTCCCCTGATAAGGTAAGAGCTAAAATCCGGCTTCGGCAGAAGGTTTAATTTTTCTCAGTTTCTTTAATATCCCTTTGACAGCACCATTGGTCCCGATTTTAACGGAGTTTTCAGTAGAGCCCAATAAGCGCATGTTTTTCCGGTATGTATCATAATCACTCTCCGTAAGCAGGTTTCCGTTTTCGTCAAAAAGTTTCATACTGACGACCACCTGGTTGGAGAATACATATCTACCTATGCCTACTTTAAAATATTTAACTTTAGATACGATGGCAAAGTCCGCATCATTATTGGTACAATATTCTACAATGGTTTTGGGATCAACTTCATCAAAAGGAATCTGGATTTCGGCCCGTAGCATTTTATTTTTACGGTACCCACTCAGAATATCAGAAACAGAACTGAAAAAAGCATTATTGGTAGGCTCTTCAATTTCCTCAATATCAGGCTCCACTTCAGGATTGAAATACAGCACCTTTCTGATCTTATCATCATCACTTTTCTGAGCCTTTACTGCAGGTACAGATAGTAATAAGGCGAGGAAAATGGTACTATGAAATAAATATTTTTTCATCTTAATATGCACGTGCAAAATTAATGCCTTTTAATGGGATTTTATAAAATTAATTAAGAAATTTTTAACATTTTTTTCTATTTAAAATGATATACTGCGTCAATAATGTTTTGCAGACTTAAAAAATAGTAGTACTTTTGCACCCGTTACATAATAATCATTAAATAATATTGGAATGTACTTAACAACAGAAAAGAAGCAGGAAATTTTCGCAAAACACGGAAAATCTGCACAAGACACAGGAAGTGCTGAAGGACAAGTAGCACTTTTCACTTACAGAATCAACCACCTTTCAGCTCACTTGAAGCAAAATCACAAAGATTATGCTACAGAAAGATCATTGGTTAAATTGGTAGGTAAAAGAAAAAGATTATTAGATTATCTTAAAAGTAAAGATATCGAAAGATATAGAGCAATTATTGCTGAACTAGGTTTAAGAAAATAATCTATAAAGATTTACAATGAAAGCAACTTTTTTAAGTTGCTTTTTTTATTTCCTGAGAAGAAATTAATTTATTGATCTTTTCCTATTTTTCCCAGATGGGTATTGTGAAAACTGTCGGGGTATTTTAGCCCGTATCCTAAAAGTCTGTCAAAAGCTGAATGGGAGAAAATAACGGTTCCTATCATGCTTAAATAGGGAAGAGCCAGTAAAATACCTGCCAGATATAAAATGATTGCAATTCCGAAGTGATGAAAGAGGTTGTAAAAAAATGCGCCCATCTTATTATTAACCGCGTATCCCAGCATAGAAATATCCGGAGCGAAAAACAATGCAGCCAACCACCACCACGAAAATTGAGTTTGCATAAAAGCCCAGATTCCCAGAATCAAAAAAGCTGCATATTCAAGTTTTAATTGAGTTTTCATGTGTTTTCTGTTATAAGTATAAAAAGATTAGTATAAGTTACTTTCCCAGCTAAAAAAAATGAGACCCTGAAAAGGATCTCATTTGATTAAAGTAATATTTTTAATGCCCTGATTTGGCTTCCGTACTTTCTACATGACCCAGATACTTGGTACAGTAGGCTCCGAAAATCAGAATGACCAGATAACAGAATACCGGAATGATAAACGAGTTCTGTACCCCGAACTGATCTGCAAGATAGCCCTGTAAAATAGGAACGATAGCTCCACCCAATATAGCCATTACCACTAGTGATGATCCCTGGCTGGTATATTTTCCTAAACCTGAGATGGCAAGGGTATAAATATTGGAGAACATAATGGAATTAAAGATCCCGATTCCCAATACGCTGTACATCGCCATTTCTCCATGACTGAACATCGTGGAAATCAATAAAATAACATTCACGCCTGCGAAAATAGATAATGTTCTCGCTGGGGCAGCCTTTCCAATGAAAAACGCGATGAAATTCAATAGTATAAATACAAGGAAGAAGCTGATCTGCGCAAAGGTAAGATTTACCACACTGAATATCACAAGGAATACAACCGTAGCGGCACCCAGCATATAAAGGGCTTTTTTCCCCTGGCTCAAAGACTGGTTTAAAGAAATAGCACCCAGGAACCTTCCGATCATGGCACCACCCCAATATAAAGACAGGTAATTTTTACTTACGATCTCATTGAACCCCATGATTTGTGGTTGTTCCAGGAAGCTGATAATAAAACTTCCTACCGCCACCTCTCCGCCTACATAGCAGAACATGGCCAGAACTCCGAATTTCAGGTGATTGAATTCTAAGGCTCCCCAACCTTTTACGATCTCTTCTTCCGCGGTCTGGAAAGAAGGTAATTTTACTCTTGAGATCAGCAATGCTACCAATAGCAGGATTCCGGCGAAAATCAGATAAGGAATTCTGGTGGCCACTGCACTGAATGAACCGTCAGGGGCAGAGAAGAATTCAAAAATAAGATGTCCTCCTAAAACAGGAGCAATCGTTGTCCCGAAAGCATTGAACGCCTGAGTCATATTCAGACGGCTTGAGGCAGACTCTTCCGTTCCCAGTAACGAAACATAAGCATTCGCTGTGATCTGAAGAACGGTAAACCCGAGTCCCAGAATAAATAATGCTCCTAAAAATAAAGGATAGTAGGAAAAGGTAGCAGCCGGATAAAATAAGATACAGCCAAAAGCCGCAAGGAAAACCCCGAACAGGATTCCTTTTTTGTACCCGACCTTGTTGATGGGATCCCCTTTGGAAATTGAGATCAGAAAATAAATTAAGGACCCTATGAAATAAGCTCCGAAGAAACAAAACTGAACCAGCATGGATTCAAAAAATGATAACTTAAAAAGCTGTTTCAGATAAGGAATGAGGATATCATTCATACACGTAATGAATCCCCACATAAAAAATAAGAGGGTAATAGTAACAAGAGGCACTGTATAATTTCTGCCTGGTGTTTTTACTTCATTATTCATAAACATTCATATTTTAGAAAAGAGATAATAAAAAGATCTCTTTGTTGTTTTTTATTTCATCTTTCTTTTCTTTTACCTTTTTGGATTCCGCAATCTTTTCCCGTTATTTAATTTGATATTCATTCTTTTATATTTTATCATTTTAAATCATGAAAAAGCCCATGGATCCGAAGACTTCCTGAAAAGCAGACAAATATAGGTGAACAACTTCTTTGATGCAACTTTTAGGATTAAGATTTGAATATATTTTGAAAAAAAATCTTAAAAATTAATAATCTGACTAAAAAAAAACCGCAGGCTACCCCTAAAATATAAACCAAAAGGAAATGCTCTTTTATCCCTGCTTTGGGCGTAGGGCGGTAACCGGTTGGCACGAAGCATATTAACTTATAAAAGTCTTTTCTTTTGGAAAGTATAAGTTCCCAATAAAATACCTTATCTTTGCCTACGAAAATTTAAAGAGTTTAAATATTAATCGTACTCAATACGGAGTACCTAGAGACATTTTTTATGAGTATACCTCAAGCGTTTACAGAGACAATTACTCTTGCAGATGGCAGAGAAATTACTATTGAAACGGGGAAGCTGGCCAAACAGGCAGACGGATCCGTTGTAGTTAGAATGGGAGGAACAATGCTTTTAGCAACTGTTGTAGCTAACAAAGAAGCAAATCCCGGGGTAGATTTTTTACCCTTGACAGTAGATTACAGAGAAAAATTTTATGCAGGAGGGAGGATTCCCGGAAACTTCTTCCGTAGAGAAGCAAAGCCTTCCGATAATGAAGTATTAACCATGAGATTGGTGGACCGAGTATTGCGTCCATTATTCCCGGAAGATTTCCACGCAGAAGTTCAGGTTATGATTTCCCTTATCTCTTATGATAAAGAAGTAATGCCGGAAGCGTTGGCAGGTTTAGCTGCTTCGGCTGCTATTGCCATTACGGATATCCCTTTCGACGGACCTATGTCCGAAGTAAGAGTGGTAAGAATTGACGGAGAATTATCCGTAAATCCTAGCTATGAAAACTTATTGAAAGCAGATATTGATATTATGGTGGGAGCTACTAAAGACTCCATCGTAATGGTAGAAGGAGAGATGAAAGAAATTTCTGAGCAGGAGATGCTGGAAGCTATTAACTTCGCGCACGTTGAAATTAAAAAACAGATTGAAGCTCAGGAAAGACTGGCTGAGAAAGTAGGAAAAGCTTTCCCAAAAAGAGAATACAGCCATGAAGAGCATGATGAGGAAATCCGTACAAAAGTATGGGAAGAATGCTACAATAAAGTATATGAAGTAGCAAAAACACCATCCAATAAAGAAGAAAGAGGAGAGAAATTCAAAGCGGTTCTCGAAGAATTTTTAGCACAATATGCCGAAAATGAAGAAGAGCTGGAAAGAGTTACTCCTTTTGCTAAAATATATTATCATGATGTAGAGAAAGAAGCCATGCGTCAGATGATCCTTGAAGATAATATCCGTCTTGACGGCCGTGATCCTAAAACGATCCGTCCGATCTGGTCTGAAGTGGATTATCTTCCGGGAGCACATGGTTCTGCAGTCTTTACAAGAGGAGAAACTCAGTCATTAACTGCCGTAACATTAGGATCCATTAAAGATGCTAATATGATCGACAGTGTTATCACTCAGCATGATGAGAAATTCTTCCTTCACTACAACTTCCCTCCGTTCTCTACCGGGGAAGCAAGACCTTTAAGAGGAACTTCACGAAGAGAAGTAGGACACGGAAACTTAGCGCAAAGAGCCTTAACAGCTGTTATTCCGGCTGAAAACCCTTATACGATCAGAATCGTTTCCGATATTTTGGAATCCAACGGATCCTCTTCTATGGCAACGGTTTGTGCCGGAACATTAGCATTAATGGACGCAGGGGTACAAATTACAAAACCTGTTTCCGGAATTGCAATGGGATTGATCACTGATAAAAAATCAGGAAAATGGACAGTACTTTCCGATATCTTAGGAGATGAAGATCACTTAGGAGATATGGACTTTAAAGTAACAGGAACTGCAGACGGGATCACTGCCTGCCAGATGGATATCAAAATCCAGGGGCTTTCTATGGATATCATGGAAAAAGCTTTAATGCAGGCAAAAGACGGAAGATTACATATCCTTAATAAAATCACGGAAACAATTGCTGCTCCGAGAGCTGATGTAAAACCACATGCTCCGAAAATGGTAGTAATGGAAATCCCGAAAGACTTCATCGGTGCGGTAATCGGACCTGGTGGAAAAATTATTCAGCAGTTACAGAAAGATACGGATACCGTTATTGCTATTGAAGAACAAGGTGAGATCGGACGTATCGAAATTGCAGGAACGGACAGAGCTAAGATCAACGAAGCCGTTGCTAAAATTAATGAGATTACTTTCGTACCTGTAGTAGGAGAAGTTTATAAAGGAAAAGTAGTAAAAGTAATGGATTTCGGTGCTTTCGTAGCAATTGCTAAAGGTACTGAAGGGCTTCTTCATATTTCCGAAATAGAATGGAAGCGTTTAGATAAAGTTCCTTATCAGGAAGGAGATGAAGTAGAAGTGAAATTCATGGGGTATGATGATCGTAAGAAAATGAAATTATCCCGTAAAGTACTTTTACCAAGACCTCCTAGACCGGAAGGAAAACCAAGACCGGAAGGACAAGGTAAACCTCAGGGTGAAAGACCGGAAGCTCCTCAGGATCAAAAACCTTCAACAGAAGCATAATAAGATCATCTTATTGAAACATAAAAATCAGCTCCATTTATGGAGCTGATTTTATTTTTGAAGCAACTCAGAACAAATGTAATGTTGAAGAAACCTTTACACTTGCCGGAATTTAAAAGAATAAAATATTTAATGAGTTAAAAATTGTTTTTATGGTGATCACTTTTAATAAAAAAATATCAGATTACGGCTTTTGAAGTGATAAAATCTGCCAATAATACATCAATATTTCTATTGATAATCATTCCAAATTATATGTTATGGATAATTTAAACTTGAAATAATCGTAAATTTCTGTAAAAATTGTATCAAATGAAAGTTGCACTATTCGTTCCCTGTTACATAGATTTGATATTTCCGGAGGTGGCTATAGCCACTCTTGAGCTTTTGGAAAAGCTTGATGTAGAAGTTATAGTCCCTTTGAATCAGACATGTTGCGGGCAGCCCACTGCTAATGAGGGTGATCAGAAAAATTCCGCCAAAATAGAACAGGTTTTTGCCGATAATTTCCAGGACCTGGAAGTAGATTATATTGTAGGTCCGGCCGGAAGCTGCGTCAAGCAGGTAAAACAGCATTTTGATGCTATTCCGCAGACTGAGAAAGTAACAGCCATGAGAGCAAAGACCATTGAGCTGGTCGAGTTCCTTGTAGATGTTTTACAGGTGAAAGACTTTTCTCAAATATCATTTCCCCATACGATTGCCATTCACAATAGCTGCAGTTCTATCAGAGGACTTCATATTTCCTCAAGGTCCGAGTGGATGGAGCCCAGATTTAATAAAACAGAAGAATTACTCAGCTCTGTAAGCGGGATTACCATTGAACATATTGACAGGCCGGATGAATGCTGTGGTTTCGGAGGCACATTCTGCGTTACGGATGAAGCTGTAAGTGCTAAAATGGGTCAGGATAAAGTAGCGGACTACCGGAGACACCATATTGAATATGTAGTTTCCCCCGATATGTCATGTCTTATGCACCAGAAAGGAATTTCCGATAAGGAAAATGCAGGACTGAAGTTTGTACACATCGCCCAGATCCTTAATAACGGGCCTTTTTAACCTAATCTTATGACAATGAATAAGAAAGTCAATATTGAAGAAAATGCGGCTAAGTTCATTTATCAGGATGATATCCATGTAACGGAACATGATAAGAACCTCTGGAATGCCAGAATGAAAAGAGATAGGGTAGCAGCGGAAATTCCCGAATGGGAAGAACTCCGGAATCTTGCTTCCCAAATCAAAGAACATACACTGACCCACCTGGATCAATATATAGAGCTTTTTGTAGAGAATGCTGAAAAACGCGGAATCAAAGTACACTTTGCAAAAGATGCAGCTGAGCACAATGCCATTGCCTACGAAATTCTCAATGCGCATGAAGTAAAAAGTATCATTAAAAGTAAATCCATGCTTCAGGAAGAATGTGGAATGACACCTTTTCTCGAAGAAAAAGGAATCAGTGTTCTCGAAACCGATTTGGGAGAAAGAATTCAGCAGCTTTCCGATCAGCCGCCGAGCCATATTGTAATGCCGGCCATTCACCAGACTACGGAAGATATTGCCCAGCTCTTTGCAAAAACTATCGGAACAGATCCCACAGATACGGATCCTAATTCCCTTACCGAAGCAATGCGTAATAATGCCCGCCCTAAATTTCTTACCGCAGATGCAGGAATGACAGGAGCTAACTTTGCGATTGCTGAAACAGGAAGCTTTGTAGTCTGTACCAATGAAGGGAATGCTGACCTTACAGCAAGTTTACCTCCCTTACATATAGCAAGCATAGGAATCGAAAAAATCCTTCCGAAAACCGAAGACCTGGGAGTCTTTATCCGTCTCCTTTCCCGGAGTGCACTGGGAACTCCTGCTACTCAGTATACGTCCCATTTTACAGGTCCCAGAGAAGGCTCGGAAATGCATATTATTTTAACGGATAACGGAAGAAGCCACCGCCTGGCTATGGATGATTTCTGGACTTCCCTGAAATGTATCCGCTGTGGTGCGTGTATGAATACCTGTCCTGTTTACAGAAGGAGCAGCGGTCTGGCCTATGGAGCCACCTATTCCGGCCCGATAGGAATTATCATTGATCCTACTTTTGACGAAAACAAATATTCCGAATTACCCTTTCACTCCTCGTTATGCGGTTCCTGTACGGAGGTCTGTCCGGTCCATATCAATATTGCAGAGCAGATAAGCTTATGGAGAAAGGTGATGATGAAAAATAAAAAGGTAGATCTCAGCAGAAGAATGGCTTTTAAATCAGCGGGAATTATGCTTGGAAATCCGAAGCTGTTCAGGACCATCGAGAAGGTAGCCTATAATGCTATCCATATTTTGCCGGAAAGCATTACGGAAAACAAAAGCCTGGACCCCTGGGCTATTCACCGCAAGCTTCCTGATGTAAAAAAAGAAACCTTCAGGGATTGGTATATTAAAAACAGGAAAAACAATGGGAAATAGAGAAGATATATTAAAAGCAGTCCGTAAGAGCCTGGAAGGAAGGGAAAAGGTAGCTTATCCCGCTATTCCTTCATTTGAAAAACCGGGAGTGGATTTAAAAGCTTTGTTTGAACAGAATTTAAAGCTTGCTGCTGTGGATTTTTATGATATTGACTCAATAGAAGAAGCTCAGAAAATCATGAAAGATAAATTGCCGGCTGCCAAAGTGATCTGTTCTTCCACACCGGAATGGCAGGGAAATAAAGATATTACGGCTGTCGAACATCCTAAAGACCTCAATGATGTTGACCTGGGCATTTTCCGGGCTGAATTTGGAGTGGCGGAAATGGGAATGGTATGGGTAACTGAAAAATCTTTAAAGGTTAATGCCATCGGTTTCTTATCGCAGCATGTAGCCGTGCTGCTTGATCCGTCTGAAATTACAGAAAATATGCATACGGCTTATCAGAGAAATGGCCTGCTGGACGTTAATTACGGATGTTTTGTAATGGGACCTTCCGCAACTGCCGATATCGGGGCTTATCTGGTAAGAGGAGCACAGGGAGCACGGTCTTTGACGCTGTTCTTTTTGAAAAACGGTAATATTACTACTTAATCAGATGCATGGCATCCAGTATTATTTTAACTAAAAAAAGAAAAGAAACAATATACACCGTAGGGGTTACTTCTTGTTTTTTGCCGGAGAAAAATTTGAGCAAAGCAAAGCTCAGCATTCCGAAGACAATACCTTCTGCTATACTATAAGTGAAAGGCATAAAGACAATGGTCAGAAAAGCAGGAAGCCCTTCGGTCATATCCTCAAAATTTATCTTTACTACGGAAGATATCATAAATAATCCGACGATAATGAGTGCCGGAGCAGTTGCAGCAGCAGGAACCAACAAAAATAGAGGAGCCAGAAATAAAGCCAGCGCAAACATGAATGCCGTTCCTACAGCGGTTAATCCTGTTCGTCCACCCGAAGCCACACCGGAAGCACTTTCTACATAAGAAGTAATGGTACTGGTTCCTAATATGGCTCCTGCAGTAGTTCCTAACGCATCTGCCAACAAGGCTTTTTTTATCTGTGGGAAGTTGCCTTCTTCATCTGCTAAACCGATTTTAGAAACTACTCCGATCAGCGTTCCTACCGTATCAAAGAGATTGACAAATAAAAAGGTAAAAACCACGATCAGCATATCCATAGAAAATATTTGTTTCCACCCCTCCATAGATAGCATAGGCTCTATTGCTTTACCAAAAATAGGCTCTATAGAAGGTGGAATTCCGATCAATGATGTTTGAGGTAAGGTGACATCTCCCAACATAAAACCAAAAACAGTAGAAATAATAATTCCTATAAGAATAGCACCATTGATATTTCTTGCAAATAAAACGGCTGTAATCACCAAACCTAGAAGAGCGATCCATACGGAATGCTGTGAAAAATCCCCCATACGAAGCAGTGTATTGGGATCAGCAACTATAATTCCTGCCCCTTTCAGCCCAATCAAAGTAATGAAGAGACCAATTCCGACAGGAATGGCATCTTTCAGTACTTTAGGAATGCTTTTTACAATCAGTTCCCGGATATTGAAAAAAGTGAGTATGATAAAAATGATCCCTTCAATAAAAACTGCGGTAAGGGCAAACTGCCAGGAATATCCCATTCCTAAAACCACGGAATAAGCAAAAAAGCTGTTAAGTCCCATACCCGGAGCCTGGGCGATAGGAAGCTTAGCCAATAGTCCCATCATAAGGGTGGCAAAAATCGTTGCCAAAGCAGTGGTTGTAAATAAAGCGCCCTGATCCATCCCTGTCTCTGATAAGATCTTAGGATTGACGATCAGAATATAGGACATGGTAAAAAAGATGATCAGTCCGGCTGTTAATTCTTTTCGAACCGTAGTTTTATTTTCTGTAAGTTTAAAATAATTATCTAACAAGGTATTCATTTTTTATCAGTCCTTTATCTCGTGCAAAGGTAAAAAATCAATCTTACTTTTTACTCTAACTTTATCAATACTTGATTTTGTCATGTATGACCTAATGGTGTTGGAGGGAGGGGTAATGGATAAAACTATTTTCCGTTCAAAGTTGTTTGATAAATATTTAAACCGTAGTTAAATTTTAAACTACGGTTTAAAGGAGTAAAATGAGGCTGTTAAAATCAATTTCCATGGATTAATTGCTTCTTTTATTTTCATAATAAGAATAATTTCCTTTCAAAAAACTTATCCATACAATTCCTCTCTGATCTTCACTAGAATTTTGGTAGTCTTGTTCAGGTTTGGAAAGTCTGGCAAATCCGAAACAGAATGATAATGCTCAATAGATTTTACAAGGTCTTCCGCTTTTTGCATGACTTCATCATAGGATTTATTTCCGGCTTTAATATTTAATAATTCTTCACGGTTTTCCACACGGGTCTGTATAAAACCCGTTTTAAAAATATGTTCACAGGACTGAAGCAGCCGGATGGTATGCATCATATTCTTACTGTCATAATTTTTTCCGTGTTTTTGGTTTACATTATAACGGTCTTCATTGCGTTCCGAAACCCATTTCCAGTATTCGCGGTAATCTTTACAGTAGGTAGAATAGGAATCCAGATTACAGAACAGAAAAGCCGACGCTTTTTCACCCTTGGGAATAGAAGATACGGAAACCTGATTAGCTTCCTCATTCTGAATAATTCCTTTATATCCCATTGTACCTAACTCATCATAAAATACAGCAAATATCCCTTTGGTATTACCAATGTCCACCAAACCGCATTTTTCCTGGACTTTATTCTCTTCCGAAAGCCATTTTTTTAAAGGAATGGAACCATGTCCTTCAAGGATATAGCAAAAATCAAGAATGGACTTTCTATTCTTTTCCACAGGATTAAGGATCTTCTTATTCAGTCCTTTAGCTTTCTTAATCTGTGAGATAGCATAACCTGCAAACGTATCTTTACAGAGCTTGGACATGAAATCTTCCGTTTTTAAATGATCCATCAGAGGATGCCTATGAAGAATACAGTCTTCAGGGCTGGCCAGAATTTCCAGGATATTAGGGTTGTTTTTCTGTAATAACTCCACAAATCTTCCGATTTCATAATAGGTAATATCGTTGGTTTCATTGGAAATCTGCGGAATATAGTTGAGTCCAAAGAAATCTTCCTTCGGCAGATAATACACCCCACGGATATCCGTATCTGAATTTTCTGTAGCCAAACCAAAAGCCCGGCTTCCGGAGATGGTTTCGAAGAGAATAAGGTCTTGGGTTTTTAGGTCTTGTATGGTCATGATAATTAATGTAAAAATTCAATATACTAATAGGAAGAGGACTTTTTATTTCAAATTTATGATTTCCCTGAAAACTCTTTCCATTTCATTTTTATCTGAATTTCCTCCTTTCAGATCTTTTGCTCTTTCTTCATTTTCTTTTATCAGGCTTTCCAAAAATCCAAAAAGTTCCCAGTCATTCCGGTGGTAATAAGATTCTCCTTTCGTAGCTTTTAAAGTAATAAGATTTTCTATTTTAGTTCTTGTGAAATCATCAACTAATACCAGTAATTCACTGAATAGTACTGGAGGAACAGTTTCTTTCTCTGTGATCCATTTCCCCGTTAATGCAGTACGCAGACAATAAAAATAGCTTTTCAGTTTTACTTCCTCGCTTCGGCAGGCTTCAAGATATTTTTTGCTCATGCTGAGGTAATGATAGGAAACAGCAATTGGTGAAAAACATGCATCCGCTAAAGGTGTAAATAGTTTCACAAACTTTTCATTTTCCTTATAAACAATAGGAGAATAAAACCAGCTTAGCAAAGCGGCGTTGGATTTTAATAAAAGATGAAATGTTTTTCTGAGATCCCAGCCGGAACCGTCCAGATCATCTTCAGTCATGAACTCTATAGTTTCATCCTTATCCCAGGGAGAAAGGTACCAATCTTTGTCATGACGGTAGATAAAGCGGATATCATAGTCGCTGTCAGGAGAGGCGAATCCCCAGGCCCGGCTTCCGGATTCAACGGCAAAAAGGATTTCTATTCCTTTCTTTTCTTCAATTTCTTTTAATTTCTTTACTATTTTTGTTTCCATTCCTTTATTTTATAGTACAAAGTAAAATCAGAAATGCGCAATCTTTTTGCGTATAAAATTTTTTACAAAGATTATAAGTTTTCTCCTCATCGTTTTCACTACCGTTCGAAATTTAGTAATATTGTATTTCCCCTTTATTTATGGGAACTCTATATTTTTCTTATACTTATGAAAACTACATTCAGGACATTAGCGGACGAGTTACAGCATACAATAGATTTTAAAACCAAGCCGTTGGGGGCTTTAGGATATCTTGAAACCATTGCCCATAAGATCGGAATGGTTCAGCAAACAGCCTCTCCTAAACTGGTAAAGCCTCACATGGTGGTATTTGCAGCAGATCATGGGATTGCTACTGCAGGAGTCAGTGCTTATCCGCAGGAGGTGACTTATCAGATGGTGATGAACTTTCTGGGAGGAGGAGCGGCAATTAATGTTTTTTGCCGGCAGAACCATATAGCCATTAAAATTGTAGATGCAGGGGTCAATTTTGATTTTGAACCGGGATTGGAGCTGATTGATAAAAAAGTCAGAAAATCAAGCCGAAATATTCTTGAAGAGCCGGCAATGACTCCGGAAGAATATCAGCAGGCTTTGGAAAACGGAAAATCAGTCATCCGGGAAATTGCAGAAACGGATTGTAATATTATAGGCTTTGGGGAAATGGGAATTGGAAATACTTCTTCTTCATCTTTGATAATGAGTCAATTATTTGATATTCCGATTGCGGAATGTGTGGGAAGAGGAACAGGACTAAATGATGCTCAGCTTCAAAATAAAATCAATATTTTATCCAAAGCGATTGCATCCTATCCTAATATAACAGGTGTTGATGAGACGGTCCGGACTTTTGGCGGCTTGGAGATCGCTCAGATGATTGGGGCTATGCAGGAGGCGTATCATCATAATATGCTGATTCTTATCGATGGATTTATTGCCACTACCGCTATTGCCGTACTATGGAAAAAAGATCCTGATATCCTTAAAAACTGTATTTTCTGCCATGTAAGCGATGAAAGTGCTCACCTGAGATTACTCAATATACTGGGAGAGAAAGCTTTGCTTAACCTTCATCTAAGGGTAGGGGAAGGAACAGGATGTGCGCTTGCCTATCCCATTATTCAGAGTGCGGTCAGTTTTCTGAATGAAATGTCGAGTTTTGAAGATGCACAGGTTTCAAATAAAGAAGAATGAAAGCATTAAAAAATGAACTGATTTATTTCGCGACGGCATTAATGTTTTTTACCAGGATTCCCGTACCATTTAAAGTACCGTATTCCAGTGAGATCATGAACAGATCCCAGAAATATTTTGCATGGGTGGGATTAGTGGTAGGGATTATCAATGCTTTAATCTTCTATATCTGTACACAGCTTTTTAATCTTGAAATCGGGATAGTCCTGATGATGATAAACAGTATTTTACTCACCGGAGCTTTTCATGAAGACGGTTTTACCGATGTCTGCGATAGCTTTGGCGGTGGCTATGGAAAAGAGAAGATTCTTACCATCATGAAAGACAGCAGGGTAGGTGCCTATGGAGCTATCGGAATTATTTTACTATTGGCTTTAAAGTTTTTCGGAATTCAGGCCTTAGGTGAAGTGAATATCATTAATACATTGTATGTTGTTGTTTTTGCCCATACCGCCAGCCGTTTTATTTCGGGGACGATGATTTATACCCACCGTTATGTAACGGATATTGACGTCAGCAAATCCAAACCTCTTGCAAACAAACCTCTGGATAAAAAAGCCTTACTGGTAAGTGCCTTAAGTGTATTGGCGGTTCTGTTGTTTATGCAGGATTGGCGGTTTATATTGGTATTAGCCTTTGCTTACCTGGGGAAGCTTTATTTGGGATGGTATTTTAAAAAATATATAGGAGGATATACCGGGGATTGCCTGGGAGCAGTTCAGCAGGTATGTGAAGTAATGATTTATTTAGGAACAATTATACTATGGAAATTCATCTGATAAGACATACGGAAGTCGAGAATCCTGACCGTTTATGTTATGGGTTTGCAGATATTCCTTTGAAAGAATCGTATTTGGAAGATTTTAAACTTTTGGATTTTCATTCATCTTATGATGTGGTGGTGTCCAGTCCTTCCCGGCGTTGTCAGCTTTTAGCCCAGCATACCCAGCAGAAATATGAAACTGATGAAAGAATAAAGGAAATGAACTTTGGAGACTGGGAATTACAGAAATGGACGGAAATTCCAGCCGGAGATATTGATCCGTGGTATAAAGATTTTGTCAATATAAAAGCTAAAAACGGGGAAAGCCTTCGTGATATGAGTAACCGTGTATCTGAATTCTGGGATGAAATATGTAAAAAAGAAAGTAATAAAACACTGGTAGTAACCCATGCGGGAGTGATCCGGGTTATTATGCAGCTGATATTACAGTTTCCTTTGGAAAATATATTCAATATCCAGATTGATTACGGAAAAAAAGTAATTATTAAAATAGAAGACGGGCTTTCTGTTATTCAGCAGGTAAATGTATAGCGACTCCCTTTTTAATTTAAAGTGGCTATATAAAATTTTACACTACTGTCATTCTGACGAAGGAAGAATCTCATAATATGGCTTAGATTCTTCATTTCACTTCGTTACATTCAGAATGACAGAGTCATAACAATAAGATAAACTCATTAGTGTAAAATTGTATGTAATTACCTAATTTAAAATAAGCCTTCATATGAAAAATATTTCCCGTAAATAAAAATGTCGTTTCGAGCGAAGCGAGAAATCTCACATCGCTGAAACAACATTCATATTACTTATTTCCGGTTCTTTTTTTCTTCCAGGGTGCATTCTTCCTAACATCACCAGCCATGATACATCCGTAAGGCATCACTTCATCCAATACCTCACAAAGTCCGTATTCTTCAATCTGAGCCCTTACATTCCCGGCATTCTTATAAGCCGAAGGTAATTCCGAAATATCAATTTCATTGGAAAAGAAACGTATATCTAATCTCTGAGTCTCCTCATGAAAGATTTCTTCAATCGTTTTATGGGCTAACGATTTTTTATGCTGGTTTCTGCTGAAATTTCTTCCCGCACCGTGAGGAGCAAAACCTAAATTTCTTTCATTAGTACTTCCTTTTACTATTAATACAGGTTCAGCCATATTTAAAGGAATCAATCTCGGTCCCGTAATATCCGGTAAAAATTTATCATCCAGAGGAGTTGCCCCTTTAGCATGATAAAATAAATCCCCGTCCCGGAATACAAAATTATGCTCATTCCAATAACGGTCTTCTTTCTCAATTCCTAACTTTTGTAAAACAGCATCATGAATGGAAATATGATTTTCCTTCGTCCATTTCCTAATCAGCTGAAGAGCTTCCCAGTAAGACTTTCCTTCCTCGGTATCAAAAGGGATCCATGCGTTTTCTTTTAAAGTTTCAGGAGAAATTTCCTGTCTGAAACGGTTGGCTACTTTCATCCCCTTATCATACAGCGCGGCGCCGGGTGCTCTGGACCCATGATGAGTGACTAGCATTGTATTCCCCGTATTTTTAGAAGTTCCTACAAAAAGGAAGTGATTTCCGTCTCCCTGTGTTCCCATATGAGAACGGGCGATACTGATCAGTCTTTCATCATTTAGAAAATAGTTTTCCCTGAAAGCATCCATTAATTCTTGAGACATGGGCATCTGCTCACCTCTCGGTCTTCCTCCGTACCCGAAGTGGGTTAAAGAATGAGCGGCATCCAGGACTTCTTTAGGATCAGCTTTTCCAAAATCGGTCAGCATTACGGAACAGCAGATATCTGCACTGTGAAATCCCGGGTGGATAGCATTTTTAGCTACTACAACACCTCCCACTGGAATATTTCCGGCCGGACCTGTGGGACAGGCATCGGGCATAATGGCTCCTTCCGTTAAGGTGGGAGTTTTCATTAAAACATTCATTGTGTCAATTACCTTTTGCACATTATCATTTTCGCTTTCATGTTCAGCCCTGATATTGATGATAAAATCTTTCGGTGTGGCATGAAGGGGAATGGGGTCCGGTTGTCTGAACTGCTCAAGATATTCTTTCATCTCCTCTTCATTCAGGTTGTTTTCATTGATATGACGGATGGCTTCTTTAAACCATTGAGCGGGTCTGTACCCTAATTCAATAATGTTGTTTCCGTTGATTTGCATTTTCTGTTTCATTTTGTTGATGCAAAGTAATGAACTGATTGCGCAATGATTTTGCGTAGATAGAAATATTTATTATTTTTGATAAAAATATGTCATTTAAAAAAAATGGACTTAATGATAAGGTCCTGAATGACTATTTATTTAATCTTAAAATAAAATATAATGTTATTAGAACAACTGGAAAACTCTCCGGAAACCATTCAATTCAATGATGTAATCGCTTACATTGATGCAAATTACGATTTCACCCCGACTCAGTTTAAAAATGGAGATACGTTGAATGAAGCAGGACAGAACAACGGATCCTGCAAAGTATTCGGTTTTGCGAAACTTAATCAGCTTCCGGCAGAAAAAGTATTGCCGCTTTTTGGAGCATTTTACAGAGAAGACGTATTGAAAAATCCGGAAGGAACAGATCATCAGAACATCAGAAACTTTATGAAGTATGGCTGGGAAGGGATTTCCTTTGAAGGAGAAGCTTTAAAAAAGAAATAAGCCTGGATTTTCAGATGCTTTATAAATGAAACTATCATGTCATCGAATAAAAATGCGCTTATACGCTACAAAACCTTAGATAGATGCCTTAAGAACAAATACCGGAAATATACGCTCGAAGACCTTATTGACGAATGTTCCGAAGCGTTATTTGAGTATGAAGGCAAAGAATCTTATGTGAGTAAAAGAACCATACAGCTGGATCTGCAGAATATGCGAAGTGAAAAGTTTGGGTATGAAGCTCCTATTGAAGTGTATGAAAGGAAATATTACCGGTACAGTGATCCTGATTACAGCATCCATAATATTTCTGTCAATGAAAGCGATCTCAAGGCGATGAACAATGCCATTCAGATTTTGAAGCAGTTCAAGGATTTTTCCATGTTTAAAGAGATGAACGGAGTAATCCAGAAGCTGGAAGATTCTGTTCATTCCACCACTCAGAAATCTATTATCCATCTGGATAAAAATGAGCAGCTGAAAGGGCTGGAGCATATTGATGTTTTATATGAGGCTATTCTCAATAAGAAAGTATTGAAAATTTTGTATAAAAGCTTTACGGCGAGAGAGCCGAATGCGTTTGTCATACATCCCCAATTGTTAAAAGAATATAATAACCGGTGGTTTCTTATCTGCCTTTATAAAGGAAAAATGTATAACCTGGCATTGGACAGGATGGAGGAAATATCGGTAGAAGAAAAGCTTAGCTATATCGATAAACATATTGATGGGGATGAATACTTTAAAAATATTGTAGGGGTAACGGTCTCGGAAACTATGGCTCCCAGAAATGTGATCTTTTTTGTTGACACTTCCAATGCGCCTTATGTAAAGACAAAACCTTTGCATGCAAGTCAGGAAATTATGAGTGAAACCCCCGGGGGAACCTTGTTTAAGATCTGTGTTCAGATCAACTATGAACTGGAAAGGCTTCTGCTGGGTTTCGGAGAAAGCTTAACCGTTCATCAGCCTAAAAAGCTGAGGTTAAGGATGGAAGAAAAGTTTAAATCCGCTCAACAGAACTATGAGCGGCTCACACAAACCGAAGAATAGAAATTTTATCCATGAAATAAATTATGGCTTGAAAATTGTAATTATGTATTTAAAATCTGCATTATGAAATCAAGAATATTCAAAACTATCCTAACTATTCTGGCCCCTTTAGTGCTGGAATATCTGCTTAAGAAATTTACTGAAAAAAAAGATGATAATAAGCAAATTGCTTCAAATAAACCTTAGAAGTAAAGTTAGTAATTATAGAACCTTACAAAAATTTCTTTGTAAGGTTTTTTTATGCCCGGAAATAAACCGGATGGAAATCTGTGATTGCAGAATTTAATGAAGTTGAAATTTTATTTTTTATGAAACTTTAACATATTATCAATCATTTAATTAAAGCTTATATAAGAGGGCTCGTGAAGGTAGATTGCTGTTTTGGCACGATTTTTACAGCTCCTAGGTGAGTAAAATTTATAAAAATAGAGTTATGAAAATTTTTAAACAGGCAATCTTGGTAGCTGGGATCTTAACAGCAGGATATGCAAGCGCCCAACAGCAGAATGTAAGTATGAAAAATATGTTGAAAGTAGGAGCAAATGTTGGTTTAGCTGTTCCTGCAGATAATCTTTCTGCATCTCTTGGAGCGGATATAGCTTACCAGTACCTGATAAATCCAAGTTTTGGAATTGGTATTGCTTCAGGATATACTCACTATTTTAGCAAAGACAATAACGGTTACAAAAATAATGATGTAGGAGTTGTTCCTGTAGGAGCTTTATTAAGATATTACCCTAAGAAAACAGGTTTCTATTTCGGAACAGACTTAGGATACGGGTTCCTGGTAGGAAACAGCAAAGTAGCATCCAATGTGAATGTAGACAGACCGGATGGAGGTTTCTACATCAAGCCGGAGATCGGATATCACAACAGAGACTGGAATTTCTTTGTTCAGTATCAGAAAGTATTTGTAGGAAGTAAAGGAGATTTGGTAAATCAGGATTATAATGTGGGGAACATTGGAGTCGGAGTTGCTTATAATATCGCTTTAGGACAATAATAAAAGTAGTTAGATTTAATATATAACCAATTATTAATCAAAACCTTTTCAATTTTTTGAAAAGGTTTTTTTGTTGGGCAAGGTTTTTAGGAAAACAATTATTATCTTTGGTAAAATTTGAAATTATGAACCTGAATCCAAAATTTCCGCTGTACTTACCAGGGGTAAAAAATGGGAATAATAATGTATCAATTATCGGGGCAAATCTCCGTGAAGATATTACGACTTTAGGATATTATGTTTCTGAAAATGGAGGTATTGAAATAAAATTTCAAAATAGTTATCATACAAAAGAATTTTCCTCTTTTTCAGCAGTTTTGAAAAAGTTTATTGAAGATAGACAGCTTCAGGATGTAAAAAGATTGGGATTAGCTGTTCCCGGACCGGTAATTGACGGTAAAAGCAGTCCTGCAAGATTAAACTGGGGGCTGGATGTGGAAGAATATAAAAGAGATTTCGGATTTGATAGAGTATATATGCTCAATGATCTCGAAGCTACCGCATACGGAATGGGATTGTTGGAGGACAGTGACCTGGATGCCATTTATACAAGTGATCATCCGGAAAAAGGGAATGTAGCTATTTTAGCGCCTGGTAACGGATTAGGAGAAGCCGGATATTATTTTGACGGAAAATATCTCAGACCCTTTGCCACAGAAGGAGGACATTCCGAATTTTCCCCAAGAACCAATGTGGAAGTGGAGTTCTATCAGTTCCTGAATAATATTTATGGAATCGTAAGCTGGGAAAATGTTTTATCAAAAACCGGACTTTTCAATATCTACCGTTTCTTAAGAGATGTAAAAAGACATCCGGAACCTGAATGGTTATCCGACCGTCTTGCGAACGGAAACTTTACGGAAGAAATATACAGAGCCGCCGTGGAAGATGATGTCATGATCTGTAAAATTACTTTGGAAACATTTTTAGAATTCCTGGCTAGAGAAGCGAATAACTTAACCCTTAAGCTGAAAGCTACCGGTGGATTACTGATTTCAGGAGATATTCCTCAGCTGATCCAGAAGTATATTGATAAGGAGAAATTCTATGAGAAATTTAAAATCAGTGACAAGATGGAAGATATGTTAAGAAACATTCCGATCCATCTCGTGACAAAAGATAAAGGAGCATTGCATGGAATAGCTCTTTATTCTGCCTATTTTCAGGAATAAATAAATTTTGTCATTATAAATAAAAATCCCGGTTTTCCGGGATTTTTTTATTTCAGTTATTTATATAATTAATTGATTTTATTGATTTAGATCAATGGTATCTATCATTTCCATATTGTACATTTGTACTATTAAAATAACAAATGATGAAAAAGATTAAACAAGCTGCTTTATTAGCAGGGATTTTAACAGCAGGAATAATGAGCGCTCAAAGTACTGATGCACACACTACAAGCATGAGAAATACTTTGAAAGTCGGATTGAATGCCGGAATTGCCGTGCCTAATGATAATCTTTCAGCGGCCATTGGTGCTGATGTTGCCTATCAGTATTTAGTGACTCCAAGCTTTGGTTTAGGTATCGCTTCAGGATATACCCAATATTTTAAAAGAAATAATAAAGGGTGGGATAACAAAAGTGTAGGAGTGGTTCCTGCGGCGGTATTATTAAGATATTACCCTGAAAAAACAGGTTTTTATGTAGGAAGTGATATAGGATACGGCTTTTTAACAGGAAATGAAAAAGTGGCTTCCGATTCAAATGTTAATAGACCGGATGGAGGGTTTTATATCAAGCCTGAAGTAGGTTTTCATAACAGGGACTGGAACTTCTTTGTTCAGTATCAGAAAGTATTTGTAGGAAACAGAGGAGATGTTGCCAATCAGAAATATAATGTAGGTAATATCGGAATCGGTGCGGCGTACAATATCGCTTTAGGAAAATAGTGAGTTTTATTTAAAATTAAATGTAAGAACCTCTTCAGAACGGAGAGGTTTTTTATTTATGGCAACTGCACAGGATGTTATTCGTGAGAATAAATGATTTTATTGATCTACATCAATACAACCTGGAGAATGGGTCCATAAATTTGCAGCATAAATAACTTATTATATTTATTCATGAAAAAAATATTTTTATTAGCAGTATTGGCAAGTGGTCTTGCGTTCGGACAATCCAAAAAAGTAGTGGCTTCAGATGTTCACTGGTGGGGATATAAAGTTTCAAAATCTGAAGCTACTTCCCATGACGGAACAGTAAAAGTAAAATCCGGTGATATGGTAATGAAAGGAAATGAACTGGTAGGAGGTTCTTTCGTACTGGATATGACTTCCATTAATGCTACGGATGTTTCAGGAGAATCCCAGACAAAGCTGAACGGACACCTTAAAAACGGAGATTTCTTTGAAGTGGAGAAATATCCTACGGCTGCTTTCAAAATTACTTCTGTTAAGAAAAACAATGATAAAATCTACAATTATGTGGTAACAGGGAACTTAACGGTTAAAGGAAAAACCAACACTATTTCTTTCCCTGCAAAAATTCAGTACAGCAAAGGAGTAGTAAGTCTGGTATCCAATAAATTTTCTTTCGACAGACAGAAATTTGATGTAGCTTACAAATCTACCATGCAGGATGTTTTTGTGAAAGATGATATTGATATGCTTGTAAAGGTAACAGCTAAATAATTTACTCAAAAAAAGATTGTTAAAAGTGTAGAAGTTCTACACTTTTTTTTATTTTTGTTGAATTGTAAATAAAAAAGAATGAAAAGATTACTATTGTTTGTTATGATGTGTGCAAGCATATCATTTACCTTTGCTCAAAAGAAAGGAGATACTAAAGTTTCCAAGGTGGTTTCATCCGAAATTAAGTGGTGGGGATACAAAGTGGTAAAAATGGAAGCTTCATCCAATTCAGGTACTTTAAAATTAAAAAGCGGAAAATTCAACTTTGACAAGACGGTTTTGGTAGACGGTGAATTTGTGATTGATATGAGGAGTTTAATGGCGGGTGATGTGTCAGAAGAAGATCAGGTAAAGCTTACCAATGAACTTAAAGGAACCAACTTTTTTGAAGTTAAAAAATTCCCTATTGCCAAATTTCACCTGACGAAAATTATTCCTTTGAAAAATAGTGAGTACAATTCCACGGTATATGGTAATCTTACGCTGAAAGGAATCAGAAAAACCATTTCTTTTCCAGCGAATGTATATGTAACCCAATTTACAGTAGTCATAGAATCAGCTAAATTTTCCTTGAACAGAAAAGACTTCAAAATATTCTATCAGTCTTCATTAAAAGACTATTTCATTAAAGATGAAATGGATATTCAGTTCAGAGTGTCTACTGAAAAATTAGATAATGAAAAGAAGCTGTAAGGTAGCCGGATATCTTATTGTTTATTCATAGAATTAAAAAAATATGGATAGCTTTTATTTTTAAAAGTTATCCATATTTTTTATTTTAGTAGTATGAAAATTTATGTAATAAGCGGACTGGGAGCAGATTTTAAAGTGCTGGAAAAACTGGAATTTTCAGAACAGCATACCATTGTATTTTTAGATTGGCTTATTCCTGAAAAAGATGAAACCTTTTCCAGCTATGTGGAGAGAATGGCGGGTAAAATAGATGAATCAGAACCCTTCTATCTTTTAGGGTATTCATTTGGAGGAATTGTGGTTCAGGAGATCAATAAGATCAAAGCTGCGGAAAAAGTGGTGATTATGGGAAGCATCAGGTCGGACAAAGAAAAATCCAGACTTATAAAAATGGGGGAGATTACTAAAATTCCTAAAATAATTCCGGCAAGCTTCTTCAATGATAAAAGTACGATGTTCTATTCTGTGATGCGAAAAATATTTGATCCTCAGAACCCTAAAGTATTACAGTATTTCCGGGTAAGAGATCCTTACTATCTGAAATGGTCTATACAAAGGATTTCCGAATGGAAGTTTGAAGAGAACAATAATGTTATTCAGATTTTGGGTGATAAGGATATCGTTTTTCCTATTAAAAATTCCAGACCCAATTATGTCATAAAAGGCGGGACCCATCTTTTTCCTGCGATCAAATATAAAGAAGTGTCTAAGATTCTTAATGGGATTTTTGAATAAAATTAATATATTGCTTTAAATAATAGGGGGTGTTGTAAAAAAAAATATAATTTTTATCGAATTTATTTTTAATTTTGAGGGGTTAAAAATAAATTTCATGAAAATCGGATTAAAATGGATCGTTTCATTTTCAATAATAACACTTGTTGCGATCGGCGGACTCTTTTGGAGCCCTATCAATGAATTTCCCAATACCGGGGAATTTCTCTCAGAAGATCATATTGTAGGATCCGATGTGGCCTGGATTCTGGCAGCAGCCGGTCTCGTCCTTCTCATGACCCCGGGATTATCATTTTTTTATGGAGGAATGGTGGGTAAGAAAAATGTGATATCTACCATGTTACAGAGTTTTATTGCCCTGGGAGTTATTTCCATACTTTGGGTAGTAATAGGTTTTTCCCTTTCTTTTGGGGATTCATTGGGTTTTACGATTAATGGAGAACATTACGGTATTATAGGAAATCCTTTAAGCTATCCCTTTTTCAGCCGCGTGGGTGTTCAGCCTCATAAGATGATGGCTTCAACCATTCCTTTCGTGCTGTTTGCGTTGTTTCAAATGAAATTCGCAGTTATTACACCCGCACTTATCACCGGGTCATTTGCGGAAAGGGTAAGATTTATTTCTTATCTGCTGTTTATGGTACTGTTCAGTTTATTTATTTATACCCCTTTGTGTCATATGGTATGGCATCCGGAAGGTCTTTTGAATAAATATTTCGGAGTTAAAGATTTTGCCGGAGGCACGGTAGTTCATATGAGTGCAGGTTTTGCGGCTTTGGCGGGAGCCATTGTAGTAGGAAACAGAAAGAATCCTCACCATGAGCCTTCCAATATTCCTTTTGTAATGTTGGGTACGGGAATGCTATGGTTCGGGTGGTTCGGTTTTAATGCCGGATCGGCACTGTCTGCGAATGCTACGGCCGCAACAGCTTTTGGAACCACTACCATTGCTTCGGCATCAGCTATGATGACCTGGATATTTTTTGACAGGATCAACGGGCGAAGTGTATCGGCTTTAGGGGCATGCATTGGTGCTGTGGTAGGTTTGGTCGCCATAACGCCGGGATGTGGATTTGTTTCTATTCCTGAAAGTCTTTTCATAGGATTTATTTCTGCCATTGTTTCCAACCTGATGGTTAACTGGAAAAAACTTAAAAAAATTGATGATACCCTTGACGTTTTTGCCTGCCATGGAGTAGGAGGAATCATGGGAATGATCCTTACGGCTATATTTGCCCATGGTGAGAATGCCAGTTTACTTCATGGTGGAATTGGTGTTTTTGCCCATCATATGATGGCGTTGGTATTGGTCTCTGCATTTGCTTTTTTTGGATCACTTCTATTATACAAGATTACCAATCGGATCATCACATTAAGAGTCTCCGAAGAATCTGAAAACAAAGGCCTAGACCTATCTCAGCATGAAGAATGTATCAATTGGTAGGGATCATTATTAAAATATATTTAATCGATAGTAATAGAGCTTTTTTATTGTAATTATCATGTATATTTGCCCTTCAAAAGAAATGGTGAATTATAATTATGGAATCAATATCGGTTTTTGAAATCATTAAAGTAGGAATCGGTCCTTCAAGCTCCCATACAATGGGGCCCTGGAATGCTGCTACATCTTTTATCAGCTTAATTGCCAGGGAGAAATCCGTTCAGTCCGTGAAGGAGGTCTTCGTAGAGTTTTTCGGCTCTTTGGCAAAGACAGGAATCGGACATGGAACAGATATAGCAGGAATGTTGGGACTGAGTGGCGAGAATTTCAAAACAATTAATACATCAAAAATAGATGAGAAAGTTGCTAAAATCAAGGATGAGCAGCTACTCAATCTCGGAGGACAAAAAATTATTCCATTTATTTATGGTCATCATCTTATCCTGAATATGGAAAAATCTTTGGATTTCCATCCCAACGGAATGATTTTCAGAGCTGTTTTTGAAGATGGAACCGAGCTGGTTCAGGATTATTATTCAGTAGGAGGGGGCTTTATTGCTACCCAGGAAAAAAATTCCATAGAAAAAGATTGTGTAAGAACATTATATCCTTGTCATCACGGGGCTGATGTATTAAAATACTGTGAAAAATTCGGTTTTAAAAAATTTTCAGATCTTATTTTTGTAAACGAGGAAAGCTGGAGACCGCAGGAAGAAACGCGAAAAGAAGCACTATACATCTGGCAGCAGATCAAAGAATGCATCTATAATGGAGTGAATAAAGAAGGCGTTTTACCGGGAGGGTTAAATGTTTCCCGGAGAGCAGCAGGAATTAACAGAAAGCTGCTCGGTGAAAAGGTCTATAAAAATAAAGAAGAATGGTTTCAGCTAGTCGTAGATGCAGAAGAAAATTTTACCAATATTAATAAATGGATAGCCTGCTTTGCTTTAGCTGTAAATGAAGAAAATGCCAGTTTTGGCCGCATCATTACCGCGCCTACCAATGGTGCCAGCGGAGTTATACCGGCTGTCTTAATGTATTCCCAGGCTTTCACGCCTTTTACCAGTGAAGATGATATCGTGAGATTTTTATTGGTGGCAGGAGAGATTGGAACATTATTTAAAAAGAATGCCACTATTTCGGCTGCGATGGGGGGCTGTCAGGCAGAAGTAGGAGTTTCTTCGGCAATGGCAGCAGCGGGGCTTACAGAAATCTTAGGAGGAAATGTAGGACAGGTATTAATGGCAGCGGAAATAGCAATGGAGCATCATTTGGGATTAACCTGTGACCCGATTAAAGGTCTGGTGCAGATCCCTTGTATTGAAAGAAATACGATGGGAGCCATAAAAGCTATTACAGCCGCCAATATTGCATTAGAAAGTGATCCTACCAAAGCCCGGGTAAGCCTTGATGAAGTGATCCAGACGATGTGGGAAACAGCTTTATCGATGAGTGACAGGTTCAAGGAAACCTCTGAAGGTGGACTTGCAATCGCCGTTAACGTCCCTGAGTGCTAGTTATTCACGCCCTGTCATTCAAACCGAAGAATCTACAATTTCAATAATTAAATGTAATTATTCCCCTGTCATTCAGAATGAAGCGCAGCGCAATGAAGAATCTCAAACCCGTAATATAAAAAAATCACAATAGGAATACTTGATAAGTGTTCCTATTATTATATTCCATAATCAAAGATATGACACTCATTAAGTTTACTTAAAAATTGATCTCCCAATCATTCCAACCAAAGGCCCTCAACTTTAATCATTAACTGTAATTCCTACTGTCATTCAGAATGAAGCGCAGCGCAATGAAGAATCTCCCAACCCTTAATAGAAAACTCCACAAGAGAATTACTTATCAAGTATCCCTCTTATTTTATTAGCATTACTGATCAGCTCTTCCAGGTATTCGTAATTTTCCTTTTCCAGCGCAGATTTAAATTTCCTAAGCTGGGTAATATGCTCATTCAAAACATCAAGCACATTTTCTTTATTCTGCTTAAAAATCGGTACCCACATTTCAGGATGGGATTTTGCAAGCCTTACCGTACTTGAGAAACCTGAACTGGCAAGCTGGAAAATAGTGTCTTCTTCTCGTTCCTTCTCCAGAACGGTATTGGCAAGTGCATAAGAGGTGATGTGGGAAATATGGGAAATATATGCGGTATGAACATCATGGTCTTCAGCATTCATATAAATAAGATGCATATCCAGTTCTTTTACAATGTTTTCAGCTATTTCCAAAGCATCTTCTGCAGACTCTTCCTTATTACAGATAACTCCGGCTTTTCCTGAAAAACTTTCTGCAATAGCGGATTTCGGGCCGCTATTTTCCGTTCCCCACATGGGGTGAAAGGCCACAAACCTTGAACGTTTGGGATGATCCTTTACAGCTCCTACAATTCCGGCTTTGGTAGATCCGGCGTCCATCACGGTTTGGGAGTCAGAAATCAGATCGAGCACATGAGGCAGAATTTTTCGGGCGGAATCCACAGGAATAGCAATGATAATAAGATCTGAGTTTTTAATTCCATATTCCAGATCTGCCTTTTCATCGATGATAT
Organism: Chryseobacterium sp. CT-SW4; assembly: GCF_048572715.1. GTDB lineage: Bacteria > Bacteroidota > Bacteroidia > Flavobacteriales > Weeksellaceae > Chryseobacterium. The sequence continues at coordinate 2,473,645 of NZ_CP183840.1, read as the reverse complement.
TTAAATTCAATGCTTCTTCCAGATGCTTTTCATTATGATCAATTCCATAGATAAAATCCGCAATTCCTTTTTCCCTTAGTTTTAAAGCGATAGAACCTCCGATTAATCCGATACCAATTATACTTATTTTCATTCTTTTATGTTTATTAAAAATAAAAAACCCCGTCAAGGACGAGGTTTTAAGTTATGTTCATAAGAATCCCTAGCCCAGATCTGAGTTAAAAATTCCGTAATAATATGTTTCTTGATTAAAATTCACAGGGCGAAGTTATAAAATATTTTTAAATTATAATAATTACTTTTTAAATTATTTTAGTCTTCCGGCATGCTAAGGATTGGAAACGATAAGAGTGGAAGGAACGTCGGATAGCCACAGGCTTTTAGTATCAATTAGGTTTTTCCAGCTTTTACTGCTGATTAACATTAAATCCTGGGTTTCTAAAAACTCTTTTTCAATTTTCTTTTCGTTATACAGGGTGATATGATTAGGGGCGACCTGTTCAATACTTCGGATCAGTTCTTTTACTTCAATATTATTTCTGATTTGTCCCGCTACATCCATAATGATAATCTGGGAATTGTTATTATTGATAAGCCTTTTAGCATATTCAAGCAAATAAAAGTCACTTAAATTGAAAATAGGAATGAATACCTTGTCAGCGGACGTAAAGTTCTTATCCACCAGAATTCCCACCGGAATATTCGTCTTATCCAAAATCTGTAAAGTAAAATCATCAAAAGGAGAGGGGTTGAAAATACGGCTTTTACCCTTTACGGTATTGAGTAATTTTTCAGGATTGATAATTTTTGTAGTAAATCCGAGTAGTCTTCCCAATAAACTGCCCTCGTACATCGATTTTCCGAGCATAATAAGAAGCAGGTCATAATTTCCTTTATTGGAAATATGGGTGAGATCCGATTCTATATCGGTAGAAGCTTTAAAAAGAGTCGTTATTTTTAACTGAAGATCCTGAGAAGTTTCTATAACATCTTTAAACTTTTCATTTTCATAATCATCAATTTCATAAGGATGCATTTCCTCAACGGGCGCAATATTCATAGCTGTGATACTCTTATTACCATTCATTTTGTGGGTGAAATCATGGGCCAGTTTCAGCAGGGTGCTTCCGGATTCCGGGTTGTCAAAAGAAACCAGTACACGATATTTGGAACCATTATCCTCATGGATGTGTTCCTCTTCATCTTTATGAGATCTGAATATATAATTGATGAAATCAAGGGCTGGACCCGTCATGAATGTGGTGAATAAAGCCATAATGACCATCATCGCAAAAATTTCCGGGCTCAAAACTCCAAGGTCATATCCGATATTCAGAACGATAAGTTCCATGAGACCACGTGTATTCATTAATGCCCCGATAGTAAGACTGTCTTTCCAGTTGATGCCGAGGAATTTTGCGGCTAATGCACTTCCTGCAAACTTACCGATAACAGCCGTTAAAATGATAAACCCGGCGATCATCCATAAGTGGCTGTCATTTAATAAACCGATTTCCGTACGAAGTCCTGTGAACACAAAAAATAAAGGCAGTAACAGAACCAATGCTACATCTTCCACCTTTTCAATAAACAAATTCCGGAACTTAGCATTTTCAGGCATAATGGCACCGGCCATGAATGCTCCGAACAGGGCATGTATTCCGATTACCTCCGTAGCATACGCAGAAAGGATTAAAGTAAGAAAGAAGATGGCTACCATAGATTTGTTGATGGTATTCTTTCCGGCTTGTAAATCTCCGATTCTTTTAAGAAAAGGTCTTACCACTTTGATCATTAAAAATACATAAGCGATAGCCATTATAATCACGTAAATGGAACTGGTGAAGGAGCCGGCCTTTACAATAGCAATAACGGCAGCAAGGATGCACCATGCAGTAATATCGTCAGCTGCAGCGCACGTGATCACAATAGTACCCAGTTTCGTTTTCTGAAGATTTCTTTCCTGAACGATTCTTGCTAATACAGGGAAGGCCGTGATACTCATAGCAATAGCTATAAATAAAGCAAATGAAGTAAACTGAATACCTTCCGGTGCAAACTCCTGGTAGATATAATAAGAAAGGCCTATTCCTAATGCAAAAGGAATGATAATACTTGCATGGCTGATTACAACAGCATCATGAGCTTTCTTCCTCAGAACACTTAGATCGAGTTCCATCCCTACGATATACATAAAAAGGATAAGTCCGATCTGGCTCAAAAACTGCAAGTTTCCCAGGGATTCCTTCGGGAACAGAAAGGCTGAAAATTCCGGGAAATACATTCCCAGCAGGGAAGGGCCCAGGACAATACCGGCAATCATTTCTCCGATGACAGACGGTTGCTTTATTTTCATACAAAACCATCCGAATAATCTTGCTACTAAAATAATAGTAACCACCTGGGCAAGTAATAAGGCTAAAGGATGGTGAAGATTGGTTTTAAATGATTCCGCAAAATTATCCCACGGAGAGCCACCCGTTGTTTTGACTATAATATTCTCTTTTACCTCTAAGGTTTGCCCTTCAGTAACGAACCAATACATCAGGCACGAAAAAAAGGCGATGGTGCTTATATAAAAGATAATATTTCTATACTTTCCCCAATTCATGGTATCATTATTTTAAATGCAAATTTGATAAGAATATATCGATGATAAATCATAATTTTTTTTAAATGTAATGAATGTTCTGAAAAATGTAACGAAATTCTCTAAGTATAAACGAAACCGTAACGACGACTATAATATATATAACAAGCGTAATGTAAATAAAAGATGTAGTCTATTATAAAGAAGTAGCCCATTATAGGGTAGGCTATTTAAAAAAAAATTACCCCTCTAACACGGACATTATAACATGTCCTTCATAGCGGAGCGAAGAATCTCCCAATAGTTCTCAGCAGTAAAGCTTCTTTTTTCCTTGCAATCCCACCTCATTTCCCTCTTCTAACGGTGTAATATAACCGCTTCATCTCACTTCCATGATCAATGTTAGTAACGTAATGATAATTCCTAACAATTTATAAAATAGCTAATTACAATAAAAGTTATCCCCAAGTAAAAAAATAGGGATATAAACTTTTGGAATGGGAGACTAAAAGATTCTATCTTTGCAGCACTGAAAAAGAAACAGTAGCGCAGGAGTATAAAATTAAAATTAGCAAAAAATCTTTTAAAAAAAGGTATAAAAACTTTTGGATATAGAGATAAAGTTGATTATCTTTGCCCACCCTTTTATCGAGGGTAGCGCAGGAGTTAAGATTGAATTAGGATGGGAATTTAGGGTTATTAAAAAAAAACTTTAATTTTTTTTCAGAAAGATTTGGTCGATAAGAAATAAATACATACTTTTGCACTCGCAAATACGGAATGAAACAGACAGAGGATTAGTTTTGTATGTAGCGAAAGAGAAGAGATCATTGAAATAAGATATAACAACCAAGTAAGGAAAAAACTAAAGCGTTAAAACCTTTGAGAGAGAGATACAAACATACAATGGAGAGTTTGATCCTGGCTCAGGATGAACGCTAGCGGGAGGCCTAACACATGCAAGCCGAGCGGTATAATTCTTTCGGGAATTAGAGAGCGGCGTACGGGTGCGGAACACGTGTGCAACCTGCCTTTATCTGGGGGATAGCCTTCCGAAAGGGAGATTAATACCCCATAATATAATTATTGGCATCAATGATTATTGAAAACTCCGGTGGATAGAGATGGGCACGCGCAAGATTAGATAGTTGGTGAGGTAACGGCTCACCAAGTCAGTGATCTTTAGGGGGCCTGAGAGGGTGATCCCCCACACTGGTACTGAGACACGGACCAGACTCCTACGGGAGGCAGCAGTGAGGAATATTGGACAATGGGTTAGCGCCTGATCCAGCCATCCCGCGTGAAGGACGACGGCCCTATGGGTTGTAAACTTCTTTTGTATAGGGATAAACCTAGATACGTGTATCTAGCTGAAGGTACTATACGAATAAGCACCGGCTAACTCCGTGCCAGCAGCCGCGGTAATACGGAGGGTGCAAGCGTTATCCGGATTTATTGGGTTTAAAGGGTCCGTAGGCTGATTTGTAAGTCAGTGGTGAAATCTCACAGCTTAACTGTGAAACTGCCATTGATACTGCAAGTCTTGAGTGTAGTTGAAGTAGCTGGAATAAGTAGTGTAGCGGTGAAATGCATAGATATTACTTAGAACACCAATTGCGAAGGCAGGTTACTAAGTTACAACTGACGCTGATGGACGAAAGCGTGGGGAGCGAACAGGATTAGATACCCTGGTAGTCCACGCTGTAAACGATGCTAACTCGTTTTTGGGCTTTCGGGTTCAGAGACTAAGCGAAAGTGATAAGTTAGCCACCTGGGGAGTACGAACGCAAGTTTGAAACTCAAAGGAATTGACGGGGGCCCGCACAAGCGGTGGATTATGTGGTTTAATTCGATGATACGCGAGGAACCTTACCAAGGCTTAAATGGGAATTGACAGCTGTAGAAATACGGTTTTCTTCGGACAATTTTCAAGGTGCTGCATGGTTGTCGTCAGCTCGTGCCGTGAGGTGTTAGGTTAAGTCCTGCAACGAGCGCAACCCCTGTCACTAGTTGCCATCATTAAGTTGGGGACTCTAGTGAGACTGCCTACGCAAGTAGAGAGGAAGGTGGGGATGACGTCAAATCATCACGGCCCTTACGCCTTGGGCCACACACGTAATACAATGGCCGGTACAGAGGGCAGCTACACAGCGATGTGATGCGAATCTCGAAAGCCGGTCTCAGTTCGGATTGGAGTCTGCAACTCGACTCTATGAAGCTGGAATCGCTAGTAATCGCGCATCAGCCATGGCGCGGTGAATACGTTCCCGGGCCTTGTACACACCGCCCGTCAAGCCATGGAAGTCTGGGGTACCTGAAGTCGGTGACCGTAAAAGGAGCTGCCTAGGGTAAAACAGGTAACTAGGGCTAAGTCGTAACAAGGTAGCCGTACCGGAAGGTGCGGCTGGAACATCTCATTTTAGAGCGTCGTAAGACGATAAAAAAATTAGTACGCAAGTACAAAAATCTTTCTTAAAGTTAAGCTTTAGTTTTTTTGTTTGGTTGGTATATATATAAGATATAACCCACTAGAAATTAGTATCAGGGAAAGAGAAAGAGACATGAAAAAGGGATTAGAGAATAACCTCTGGCTCATGCCTTATGACTCGTAAAAGAGTCTCGTAGCTCAGCTGGTTAGAGCGCTACACTGATAATGTAGAGGTCGGCAGTTCGAGCCTGCCCGAGACTACTAATTAAAGCGGATAGCAAATAGCGACTAGCTACTGGCCCTTAGCCAATAGCAAGAAGCCCAAAGCTAAAAGCACCTAGCGGGGAATTAGCTCAGCTGGCTAGAGCGCCTGCCTTGCACGCAGGAGGTCAAGGGTTCGACTCCCTTATTCTCCACAGTTTGTATTGGTAAAACTAGACATGTAAACCTCATGACGAGAGCCGTCATTGATACATGAATACGTTTTACATTAATACAGAAGAATTAAAGATCATTGACATTAACGGTAAAGACATCACAAAGAGAAAACCGAGCACTTATAAGTGCTTGAGTAACCTAAAAAAATAGGAAAGAAATCGTTAAGGGCGTATGGCGGATGCCTAGGCTTTCAGAGGCGACGAAGGACGTGGTAAGCTGCGAAAAGCTCGGGGGATTGGCACACACGAATTGATCCCGAGATGTCCGAATGGGGCAACCCAATACATTGAAGATGTATTACCTCTTAGGAGGGGCAAACCCGGAGAACTGAAACATCTAAGTACCCGGAGGAAAAGAAATCGAAGAGATTCCGTAAGTAGTGGCGAGCGAAAGCAGATTAGCCCAAAAGTTTTTATATGTTTAGAGGAATGTTCTGGAAAGAACAATCATAGAAGGTGATAATCCTGTACTCGAAAGGTATATAAAGATGATAAATGAGTATGGCGGGACACGTGAAATCCTGTCTGAATATGGGGGGACCATCCTCCAAGGCTAAATACTCCTGAAAGACCGATAGTGAACAAGTACTGTGAAGGAAAGGTGAAAAGCACTTCGAATAGAAGGGTGAAATAGAACCTGAAACCGTACGCCTACAAGCGGTCGGAGCACCATTAAGGTGTGACGGCGTGCCTTTTGCATAATGAGCCTACGAGTTAATTTTACTAGCGAGGTTAAGTAATTAAGTTACGGAGCCGGAGCGAAAGCGAGTCTGAATAGGGCGGATAGTTAGTAGGATTAGACGCGAAACCTTGTGATCTACCCATGGGCAGGTTGAAGCTCTGGTAACACAGAGTGGAGGACCGAACCGGTTGACGTTGAAAAGTCTTCGGATGACCTGTGGGTAGGGGTGAAAGGCCAATCAAACTGGGAGATAGCTCGTACTCTCCGAAATGCATTTAGGTGCAGCGTCGATGTTAAGTTTATTAGAGGTAGAGCTACTGATTGGATGCGGGGGTTTCACCACCTACCAATTCCTGACAAACTCCGAATGCTAATAAATGTTCGTCGGCAGTGAGGGCATGGGTGCTAAGGTCCATGTCCGAAAGGGAAAGAACCCAGACCACCAGCTAAGGTCCCCAAATATATGCTAAGTTGAAGCAACGCGGTTGAACTGCATTGACAGCTAGGATGTTGGCTTGGAAGCAGCCATTCATTTAAAGAGTGCGTAACAGCTCACTAGTCGAGCGGTTCGGCATGGATAATAATCGGGCATAAGCATATTACCGAAGCTATGGATTTGTACTTTATGTACATCTGGTAGGAGAGCATTCTATTTGCGCCGAAGCAGTATCGTGAGGTATTGTGGAGCGGATAGAAAAGAAAATGTAGGCATAAGTAACGATAAAGGGGGCGAGAAACCCCCTCACCGAAAGACTAAGGTTTCCTCAGCCATGCTAATCAGCTGAGGGTTAGTCGGGACCTAACGCGAACCCGAAAGGGGTAGTGGATGGACAATGGGTTAATATTCCCATACTTGCTCACAATAAAAGGGGACGGTTGGATGTAGCTGCTGGAGACTGACGGAATAGTCAAGGCCTAGCCTTCGGGCGAAGCTGCTGTAGTGTAATCTGATCCAAGAAAAGCCGAAGTGAAGCAACCCGTACCAAAACCGACACAGGTGGTCGAGGAGAGAATCCTAAGGTGCTCGAGTGAGTCGTGGCTAAGGAACTAGGCAAAATAGTCTCGTAACTTCGGAATAAGAGACGCCTCCCTCCGGGGAGGCCGCAGTGAAGAGGCCCAGGCGACTGTTTATCAAAAACACAGGACTCTGCTAAATCGAAAGATGCTGTATAGGGTCTGACACCTGCCCGGTGCTGGAAGGTTAAGGAAGGTGCTTAGCGTAAGCGAAGGCATTAACTGAAGCCCCAGTAAACGGCGGCCGTAACTATAACGGTCCTAAGGTAGCGAAATTCCTTGTCGGGTAAGTTCCGACCTGCACGAATGGTGTAACGATCTGGGCACTGTCTCAGCCACGAGCTCGGTGAAATTGTAGTATCGGTGAAGATGCCGATTACCCGCAATGGGACGAAAAGACCCTGTGAACCTTTACTATAACTTCGTATTGACTTTGAGTAAACAATGTGTAGGATAGGTGGGAGGCTATGAAGCTTGCACGCTAGTGTAGGTGGAGCCAACGTTGAAATACCACCCTTTGTTTACTTGGAGCCTAACTTCGAAAGAAGGACATTGCGTGGTGGGTAGTTTGACTGGGGTGGTCGCCTCCAAAAGAGTAACGGAGGCTTTCAAAGGTACCCTCAGCACGCTTGGTAACCGTGCGTAGAGTGTAATGGCATAAGGGTGCTTGACTGTGAGACCAACAAGTCGATCAGGTGCGAAAGCAGGACATAGTGATCCGGTGGTTCCGTATGGAAGGGCCATCGCTCATAGGATAAAAGGTACTCCGGGGATAACAGGCTAGTCTCCCCCAAGAGCTCACATCGACGGGGAGGTTCGGCACCTCGATGTCGGCTCGTCACATCCTGGGGCTGGAGAAGGTCCCAAGGGTTGGGCTGTTCGCCCATTAAAGTGGCACGCGAGCTGGGTTCAGAACGTCGTGAGACAGTTCGGTCTCTATCTATTGCGGGCGTTAGATGTTTGAGAGGACTTGATTCTAGTACGAGAGGACCGAATTGAACAAACCTCTGGTGTATCAGTTGTACCGCCAGGTGCACCGCTGAGTAGCTATGTTTGGAAGAGATAAGCACTGAAAGCATATAAGTGCGAAACTCGCCTCAAGATGAGACATCTTTTAAGGGTCGTTGTAGATGACGACGTTGATAGGCTACAGGTGTAAAGTTGGTAACAGCATAGCCGAGTAGTACTAATTACCCGTAGATTTATAGCCTATTAGGTTTATTTTACAGAAAACTGTAAACCAAGCCTTATAAGTGCGCTACAGGTTTTGCCTTTGTGATGAAATTTACCGATAAACAAGCAGTATGCTTTATGCTGTAAGCCAAGAGCTTATAGCCTACTGCCTACAGCTATATACCTTCTTTAGGGTGGTTTTAGCGGTGGGGCTCACCTGTTCCCATTCCGAACACAGAAGTTAAGCCCACCAGCGCCGATGGTACTGCTAACGCGGGAGAGTAGGTCGCCGCCAGTTTTTATTTAAAAGTCTCATACTGATGTATGAGACTTTTTTGTTTTTATATAATCACTATACAAAGGAAACAGAATCACTAAAGCAAGACAGGAATTATACAGAAGATATCCACCAGATACATATATAGGTAGGGATTGCAAATGAAACTTTATACAATCCCTATACAGAGTAAACACAGATAACTCTACTAAAGCAAGACGGGAATCACACAGAATAGTTATCCACGAGAAACATTATAGGTAGGGATTGCGAATGAAACTTTTATACATCCTTATACAGAGTAAAGTCAGATAACTCTACTAAAGCAAGACGGGAATCACACAGAATAGTTATCCATCAAAAACATCTCTAGGTAGGGATTGCAAATGAATCTTTATATACCTCTTTATACAAGGCAAACCAGTCTATTTAAAGCAAGGTAGAAATCAATAGAAAAAATATCCAGCATATAGATAAGGATTGCAAATAAACCTTTATATAATCACTATACAAAGGAAACAGAATCCAATAAATCAAGGACAGAAAACCCGCAGAATATCCATAATACTAAAAATGACTAACCTATCGAAGTTCTCTTCTTCAAACTATGGGAAACAGCTCCTAAAATAGCAAGAGATTAAAATCTCTATCCTCAAACTCCTCCAAACCCTAGTACTGCTAAAGTACTATTACTCTCAAACTCCTGACAGGACTACTTCCCCAGCATTTGCATTAAGGAATTTCTATATATATCCCCAATTTGAAGTTTAAGGTAATTTTCTCCATCTACGGAGATAGTTGTTATGATTTCGCTGGAGGACACAGCCTTGATAGAAGATAAGGCAATAATCTCTTTTTTGTTGACCTGGGCAAAATCCAGTGAAGGAAGTATGTCCAATAAGTTTTTAAAGCTTAGATTTTTCAGGAGGATTGTAGAATTATCAGTAAGTATGACTTCTTTATCCCGACTATCGATTTCAGAGGTACTGATATAGGCGATCTGATCCGTAAAAATAATGGTCTTACCTATATTGGTATTCCATTCTATAAAGTCTTTTTTGAGGGAAGTATTAATGAGCTCCCGGGCTTTCTCGAATGCCTGAATCAATCTTTCTTTTTTGATAGGTTTTCTTACATAATCCACTACATTCAGGTCAAAAGCTTCAGCAGCATATTCTTTATAAGCTGTGGTGAAGATAATCTTTTTAGAATGTGAAATACGTTCAGCTACCTGTAAGCCGTTCATTCCCGGCATTTCAATATCCAGAATACAAACATGGCAGTCCAGTTGATCAATGTCGTTAAGGAATAGCTTAGGGTCATTATAAGCCTTTATAACTTCTACGTTATCGATTTGTTCACAAAGCAATTTTAAATAGCTTATAGCCAGAAGTTCATCATCAAGAATAACGCATTTTATCATAAAAATCTCCTAAATTAATGGTAAGTTGAGCGGTGAAAATACCATTTTTTGAGCTCTTTTCCAATTTGTAATGATTATTATAAATCATTTTTAACCTTTGGTCCAGTGACTGACTCCCAAATCCGCTTTTTTCTTTTTGCAAGGTATTTTTAAGGGAAGCTTTATTGATTACTTTCATGGAAAATATTTTGTTTTCCAGCTCCATATTAATGGAAATAAATGAATCCTGTGCTAAAAAGTCAGTATGCTTAAAAGCATTTTCTATAAGATCAACAGAGATAAGAGGGGCAAAAACCTTTTCTTCGTACAAGGGGTCCGTCGTATTAATTTTAGATTTAATTCTAAAGTCGAATAGAGGATTTATTTTAATTTTATTAATCTCAATAAGACTCAGTGCAAAAGTAAGCTCCTCCTTTGGACTTACATATTTATTATTGCTTTCGTAAAGGATATAATCCAGTACATTGGCCAGCTTGTCTAATGACATATACGTCTGGTAGGCATGAGACTGTACCGAATTTAATATATTTTTAAAGAGGTGGGGATTGAGTTTGGTCCCGATATGTTCAAGCTGAACTTCATTCAGTCTTTGTTCAATGAGCCTGTTGGTTTCAAATAATTTATTGTTTCTTTTTTTAAGCTGTTGATTCTGATTAAAAAGATAAATACCTAAAGTCAGAAAGAAAAAAATGGCAAAAACTCCTATGAATATAAGATAGTCATGGATCATATAGTAATTGCCCTCCATAAGAAATTTTAATTTAGCTTTTTGATGCCGGTAAAGGTTACTGCTTCTTTACATTTTTCGTAAGTAAGCTCATAAACAGGCTTTTCTTTAGGATAAATCAATACATAATCCGGACACGGTTCCTTCTGGGCATGACTCCGGTCGAAGTCTATTTTTCCGTAGGTAATAATTGAATCCTTTAAAAATTTCTCATTTACCTTATAGCTGTTCATCTCATTCTGAAAATTTTCAGAATACTTAAAATCTTTGGAGAGGGTTTCTGCAATCACACGGCTGTTGGGTAAATAACCACTGCAGCTTGCTCCTTTTTTGTTTAAAATAAAAAATACGATGATAAGTCCGGGAATAAGCCCTATAAGATAAAATTTAAGTTTTTTCATTTAGAAAATTAAAAGATTGATATCATGATAAGTAAGTCCGAAACGGTCACAGATGATCTTTTTGGTATGTCTTCCTTTATACATATATAGGCTCTGTTTCATTTCATTTTTGCGGATGAGCATATTTTCAAAACCTCCTTCTTCATCATAATTGAGGATATAGGAAAGGAAAAAATTAGAAATGGCTTTGGTGGTGGTTCTCGGCATTCTGGAAGTAAGATTGGGAAGTCCGCAGTGGATTACATCATGCTTGATGATATAGGGATCTTCCATGGTGGTAAGCTCTGAAGTTTCAATTACTTTACCATTGTCAATTGTTACATCGATAATAACGCTGCCTTTTTTCATTTTCATCACCATATCTTCCGTTACTACAGGCTGCATATTTAATCTCGGAAGGGCCCCGATTACCACATCCGCTCTTCGTAAGCTTTTACCTAATTCTTTTGGATCAATGATGGAAGTGGGAACCCTGCTGTCAACAATAGTATGAAGCCTTCTCAGCTTGGATAGGGAATTGTCAAAGACTTTTACGCTGGCTCCTAAGCCTATTGCTGCTTTTGTGGCAAACTCTCCAACGATACCGGCCCCGATTATAATTACTTCCGCAGGTCTTACTCCTGTTATTCCGCCTAACATTAATCCATTGGAAAGGGCTAATAATTCCGAAGCATAAAGGATGGATGCCGTACCTGCAATTTCTCCTATCAGTCTTACTAATGCCAGCTGTTTATATTCATCTACGATAAATTCAAATGCAATAGCGTTGATCTTTTTTTCGGCAAGCTTTATAAAATATTCTTTGTCTCTCAAATTGATTTGTAGAGCAGAAACCAGATAGGTATTCGGTTTCATATAGTCTATTTCCTCTTCTGTGGGTGGATTTATCTTAAGAATCAGATCCTGTCCGAAAGCTTCTTTAGGGTCTGTGGTAATCCTCGCTCCGGATTCGGAGTATTGCATGTCGGTAAAGAAAGATCCATTTCCGGCTCCCGCTTCAATAATGATTTCATGACCATGTTCTACCAATACCTGAACGGCGTCTGGTGTAATGCATGTCCTTCTTTCATTAAGACAGGTTTCTTTAGGAATTCCAATACTGAATTGTTTTCCTTTTTTTATGACTTCCAATTTTTCTTCCTTCGGCATTAAATCTTCTTCAGTGAAAGGAGTAAATATATTTGTGGTGCTCATCCTTAATTAAATTATGACTTACAGAAAGTTATTTTGTAAATTGATTCATTAAACAAAGATACATAATATTTAATCGAATATAATTTCTCTTTCATCTCCTTTGTTTACGATGCTCATGGAATGGAATTGAAGCACGTAGAGCTCTTCTTCATACACTTCAGGCCATTCGATAATACATAAAAAAGAATTGTCCAGATATTCTTCAATGCCGATATCGTATACTTCTTCAATATTTTTCAGCCTGTACAGATCAAAGTGATATACCTTTCCTTTGGGAGTGTTGTATTCATTCACAATGGAGTAGGTGGGAGAACTTACTTCATCGTTACTTCCGAGTTCTTTCAATAAAAATTGCGTGAAAGTGGTCTTTCCGGCTCCGAGGTTTCCCTTTAGCAAAAGGATATTATGCTGTAAATGAGGAAGAATGCCTTCCACTACTCCGGACCAGTTGTCTATACTTTTTATATTGAATTGCATACGGGTATTTTTGTGCAAAAATAAACAATGAAATCTAAAGGTAACTATAAGTTACATTTTTAAAAATTACTTTATTTTTACACTATGATTTCAAAACAGACCATAGATAAAATTTTCTCGACAATCCGGGTGGAAGAGATTGTAGGGGAATATGTGCAGCTGAAGAGGGCAGGGTCTAATTATAAAGGGCTCAGTCCCTTTCATGAAGAAAAAACACCCAGTTTTGTAGTTTCACCAAGTAAGCAGATCTGGAAGGATTTCTCCACTGGGAAAGGAGGAACCGCTATTTCTTTCTTAATGGAAATCGAAAACTTTACCTATCCTGAAGCACTTCGTCATGCTGCCAAAAAATACGGAATTGAAATTGAAGAAGACCAGCAGGAATATTCCGAAGAAGCTAAGCTGGCCCATTCTGAGAGAGATCAGCTGTATAAAATCCATGAAGTCGCCAATAATTATTTTCAGGAGCAGCTCTGGGATTCCGAAGAAGGAAAGAATATAGGGTATGCTTATTTTAAAGAACGTGAGCTTAAAGATGAAACCATCAGAAAGTTTCAGCTGGGATATTCACCGGAAAAGAAAAATGCATTTACGGAATATGCTCTTGATAAAGGATATTCACAGGATATTCTTGAAAAGTCCGGACTTTCTATTTTTCCTGAAAACAGTCCTTCGGGGATTGATCGTTTCCGGGAACGGGTTATATTTCCTATTCATAGTTTTTCCGGCAGGGTATTGGGGTTCGGAGCCAGGATTCTTAAAAATAATGTAAAGACCGCTAAATACCTTAACTCTCCTGAAACGGAGATTTATCATAAATCCAATGTTCTCTATGGACTCAGCCAGAGCAAGCAGGCCATTTCCAGAAAAGATAACTGTCTTTTGGTGGAGGGATATATGGATGTCATTTCCCTTCATATGTCGGGGATTGAGAATGTGGTGGCCAGTTCGGGAACTTCTCTTACCGTAGAGCAGATCAAGCTGATTAAAAGGCTGACAGAAAATGTAACCATTCTCTTTGATGGTGATAATGCCGGGATTAAAGCCAGCTTCCGAAGTATAGATATGCTTCTTACGGAAGGAATGAATATCCGGGTTTTACTCTTCCCGGAAGGGGATGATCCTGACTCTTTTGCCAGGAAGCATCCGCAGGAGTATGTAGAAAACTTTATTGAAAAGGAAGCAACGGATTTCATTGATTTTAAAGCCGAAATACTTTTAAAAGAAGCCGGAAATGACCCGATAAAAAAAGCGGATGCCATCCGGAATATTGTAAAGTCTGTTTCATTTGTACAGAATGCACTCAAACGGGAAGTATACTTAAAAGAAGTCTCCAATAAATTCGGGCTATCCGAGCAGAGTCTTTTTAATGAGCTGGATGTTCAGAAGCAGATTACCCAAAACCAGAACCAGACTGCCCAGCAGCGTGAAAATAAAGCAGCAAAGCTGGAAATTGTTCCTCAACAGCCGGAACAGGAGGTAGATTCCGTACAGTTTAATATATTCCACCAGGAAAATAAGCTGATTGACCTCATGCTGATGTTTGGGGATGTAGTCCTGCAAAGAAGAAATGATAAGCAGGAAAAATATGAAATAACCGTGATTGAAGAAATCCTCCAGCACTTTGAAGAGGAGCAGTATCAGTTTCAGATTGAAACCAATAAAAAGATTATTGAAAACATCAAGGAAGGCATTGAGCATGAAGAGCTCAGAGCCGGAAATTTTTTTCTGACCTTAATGGATGAAGACATTACCACCAAAGTGGCAGATGCTTTAATGATTCCAAACGAGCTAAGCGACTGGACTACCCGCAATATATTTCCGCCCGCTATTGGTGACTTTGTGGCGGTAGAAGTGGAGAGTGATATTTTAATCCATAAATATTATTATATTCACTTTATTATCAAAAAAATGACCTCGGAGCTGGAAGAGTATCGGGATCAGGATCCGGAAAAGTATTATGATTCCATTAAAAAAATTATGATGCTGAATGAGTTCTCTAAGAAGATTACGGAAAAACTGGGCTGGTCACCTGTGACAAAAAGTCCTATAAAATTTTAGGAATAAAAGTTGTAATTTAAACAGCACAAATATTTAAAATAATACAAATAGAAATATGGACATTAAAAAGGAATTCAGAGATTTCTCTGTAAAACATTTAGGAAACAACGGTTTAGTGACCGATCAGTATATGGGAATGTATGGGCCGACGAATCTTACGCCTTACATCATGGAAGAAAGAAGGTTAAATGTGGCTCAGATGGACGTTTTTTCCCGTCTGATGATGGACAGAATTATCTTCCTGGGAACCGGTATTGATGATCAGGTAGCTAATATTGTAACTGCACAGCTTTTATTCCTTGAAAGTTCTGATCCGTCTAAGGATATTCAGATTTACATCAACTCTCCGGGGGGTAGTGTATATGCCGGATTAGGAATTTATGACACCATGCAGATCATTAAGCCGGATGTAGCTACGATCTGTACAGGAATGGCTGCTTCTATGGGAGCCGTACTCTTGGTAGCCGGAGAAAAAGGAAAACGTTCAGCACTTAAGCATTCAAGAGTAATGATCCACCAGCCTTCAGGAGGAGCTCAGGGAGTAGCTTCAGATATGGAGATCAACTTAAGAGAGATGCTGAAATTGAAGCAGGAATTATATGAAATCATCGCTCACCATTCGGGACAAACTTATGACTGGGTAGAAAAATCATCTGACAGAGATTACTGGATGACTTCGGAAGAAGCAAAAGGATATGGAATGGTAGACGAAGTTTTACAGAGATCCGCTGATAAAAAATAAAAAATTTTCATCATACGAAAAGCCGCACTGATTAAAGTGCGGTTTTTTTTATTTTCGGAATATGGATGTTTCACTTATATTCTTTGAATTATTTTAATAATTAGGGAAACCCGTAATTTTTTTTTAGACAAAGTTCCCATATTTGTGATATAATTAAAAAATATTATATTTAACAACCAAAAAAAATACAATATGAGAAAAAAGCTTACTCATTGGCTATTCCCTTTAGCCTCATGTTTTTTATTTCTACATTCCTGTAGTTCTGAAGATGATTATTTGAAAAGTCAGGATGAAAAATATACCTCTAATAAGTTCCAGGTATTTTCTGAACAAGGCGGAAGAACCGTTAATTACGCAGACGGGTTTCAAATGCTTATGGAACGCTATGACAGTCTTTATAATGTCAGCCATACGGTAAAAGCCATGAAAAGATCTTTCAGTAAATCGGAAGGCATAGAGGATGATTACATAGAATTTAATATCCGTTCTCAGGAATTTACCACGGATAATAATGAAAAATACATTCTTTTTCCTTTGATCCGGAATTATCAGGTTGCAGGCATAATGGTAGCAGCATTAAAAGACGAAGAAACTTTTGTAGAATTTTACGAAATGTCTGCTGATGAAAGTCATTATTCGGAAATCATAAGTTTATTTACAGCACAGTATTTGAAGAGTAACGTAAATAACAGGCTTAATAAATCAGGGACATGTGGTTTTCCCGGTTATCCTGCCTGTGAAATAGAAACTATTATCATTACTGTACCAAAATCCGGCGGAAACGGAAATGGTCTGCCATCCGGAGGAAGTGGGGGAACTTCGGGAGGTTGTACTATCTATGACAACTGTATTGATAATAATCTCGATGGAGGTGGCGGTTTAGGTGGTGACTTAGGAGACGAATCTTGCTTAAAAGCCTTTGCAGGAGTATCCAAAGCAAATAAAATACTTCAGAGTCCGGAAGGGCAACAAAAGATGGATGCTATATTAAAAAGTAAGGTTCAG